>CAVWFK010000044.1:0-701528 GCA_963754235.1 uncultured Alphaproteobacteria bacterium
CCTTCTCCAGGCCGAGCATGTAGGCGATCAGCTGCGCCGGGGTGCTCCGGGCCGGCGCCACTGACGCGACCAGCTCGCCATTATGGAACACCGCCACGCGGTCGCTGAAGTGGTACACCTCGTCCATTCGGTGCGAAATGTAGATGACGCCGACGCCTGTATCCGTCAGTCGTTTGAGCACCGTGAAGAGCGCACGGCTTTCGTGCTCGCTCGGCTAGGCAGTGGGCTCGTCGAGGACGATCACCTGCACCTGCCGCGCCAGCGCCCTAATTATTTCGACAATCTGCCGATCGGCCAGCTTCAGCGTCACCATACGCCGGCGGACATCGAGTTCGATACCGTACCGTTCGCATTCGCGCTGGGCATGACGTCGCGCGCTTTCCGGCGCGGTGAGCCCGTGCCAGCTCGGCCAGTGTCCCAGCAGGATGTTCTCCGCAACCGAGAGATGCGGCACATAGGCGAGTTCCTGCGGGATGAAGGCGATCCCCTGGCGCAGCGCATCTCGCGGTGAGTGGAAGCTGACCGGTTTGCCGCGGAATCGGATCGTGCCGGTATCGGGCCTGATCACGCCGGCCAGCATCTTGGCGAACGTGGACTTACCGGCACCATTCTCGCCGATGATCGCCACCGACTCTCCGGCGATAAGGCAGAAATCGACATCGACGAGAACACGATTGGCACCATAGCTCTTCGAAAGCCCGGCGGTTTGGAGCAGGGGGATCATTGATGTCGGTTCCTACAATTTGGGTTGTGGTCCGAAATTATCGGCGTCCATAAACGGACGTAGCGAACCGATGTCCTCTGCACTTCTTTTCAACGAGACCGTCATCACGCAACTGGAAGTCCGCCTCGCTCGATCGCCCAACTCCAAGCCGAAACGCTCGATCGTCACCCACCTGAACCAATGCGAGTTACCGCGGAGAGCGGCGGCGCGTGGGATCGGGACGAGCTGGCGGAAAAGCCGGCAAGCGGCCAAGCCAGGTGCCGTTCTCCACCGAGCCCGGCTGCCGTCGGCCCCGATGGCGTCGCGGCGTCATTCCGCGGCGGCGCGACCGATGTTCACACCAATCGCACGTGCGTAGACGTCCCGGAATCGAGCTTTCTCCTCATCGTTAAGCGGCAGCAAGGGACGGCGCGTTTCGCCGACAGGTACACCGGCCAACTCGCAGCCGTACTTGCAATATTGCAGGTACTTGCCTCCCTGCTCCATGAGCGTGAAGACGGGCAGCAGCGCCTCCATCAGGGTGCGGCCGGCTTTAAGATCCTGCTTAAGGACGCACGCCTCATAGAGTGCTACATGCTGCGCCGGCAGGAAGTTGGACGCGCCGGCGACCCAGCTCCGCGAACCCCACATGAAATACTCCAGCGCCTGATCGTCGGCACCACAGACGATCTCGTAGCGACTGGCGAAGTTGGCCAACAGCTCGTGCAGTCGCGCAATGGAACCGCTGCTCTCCTTGATGGCAAAAATATTTGGCACGGAACGAACGCCTGTAAGAAACTCGGGCGACATATCGACGCCCGTTCGGGCAGGGAAGTTGTACAGCAGGATCGGCAGGCCGACCTCCTTGTCGATCCAATTGAAATGCTCGACCAGCTCGCCCGTGGTCGGCAACGAATAGAACGGTGCGGCGAGCATCAACCCCTCGTAGCCGAGCGCCTTGGCTTCGCGGCTGAGCTCCAGGATCTCCGCCGGGCGCTGACTATTGGTGCCCGCGAGGATCTGCGCACGTCCCTTGATGTTCTCTTTGACAAACCTCAAGACGATCTTACGCTCGGCGGTGGTAAGGTTGAAATACTCGCCTGTCGTGCCGCAAGGAACGACGTAATGCACACCATTGGCCGTCACGAAATCCAGTATGTTTGCATAGGCATCCAGGTCGACCTCTCCGGATTTCGAGAATGGTGTCACTGTCACTGTCACGATGCCGTTCAGCTTCGGCGTGATTTTGCGCATCTCTTCCTCTCCATGTCTCTCTATGCCCGGCCGATGGTGATTGATCGAAAAGGTTGACGGTCGGGAAGGCGGGCTGTAACAGGGACTGTGTGTATACTTTATCCGCTGGCGGCACACAAGGGCGGCGTGGTGGGGCAGCCGGGCGACAGGCGGAGCGGATCGACGGCCGCATCGCGCAACGGGGCAGCGAATGCCATCTCGGGAGGCGGCGACGAGGTTGCGTCGGAGCAGATCGGAAGAACGGAAGATGAGCAAGGTGCTTCCTGAACAGGTCAGAAGGAGCGCGAAGCCGCAGACGCTCACACAGCACGTCGCAAACGAGCTGCGGGAGATGATCCTGAGTGGGGAGGTCGAGGTAGGCTCCAAACTCCACCAGGACACGCTTGCGTCGATGCTGCACGTCAGCCGCATTCCGGTGCGCGAGGCGCTTCGGCAGCTTGAGGCGGAAGGGATCGTGACGTTCTTCCCGCACCGGGGAGCCATCGTGTCAGATTTGTCCCTCGATGAGATCGGCGAAGTGTTCGATGCACGTGCACTGATCGAGAGCGACCTGCTGCGGCGCGCGATCCCCAACATGACCGCGGCGGTGTTCGAGCGGGCGGACGAGGTGCTTGCTGCCTTCGATGATGCGCTCGCCAATGAAGACGTCCGTGTCTGGGGGCAGATGAACTGGAAGTTCCATTCGACCCTTTATGCGCCGGCGAATCGTCCGCTCACCATGGGGATCGTGCAGAACCTCAACTTCAACGTGGACCGCTACCTCCGGCTGCACCTGCGATTGCCCGAAGCGACCCATCGCGCCCGGACCGATCATCGGCGGATACTGGAGCTGTGCCGCAGGAAGAAATCCGACGAAGCCTGCGGCTATCTCGGAAAGCATATCCTCGACGCCGGCGACCAGCTCCGCAAATTCCTGGTCTCGCACCGCGAGATGCGGCGGGTCAAAGCCGGCGCCCCGATGCTGGCCAGCAAGCCATGAGCCAGGCAATCACAGAGGGGGCAATCACAGGGGGGGCAATCACGGGGGAAAGCTGCGGTCGATCCTGGTGACCGGTTCCAGCAGCGGCATCGGCGCCGCGATCTGCCGGCATCTGGCCGGTCCCGGCACCGGCATCCTGGTGCATGCGGCGCGTAACCGGGCGGGATGCGAGGCGGTCGCTGCGGCACTGCGCGACGCGGGGGCACGGGCCGAGATCACGCTCGGGGACCTCGCCCGGCCGGAGACGGGGCATGAGCTGGTGCGCGACGCTGTCGCGCATTTCGGCGGTCTCGATGTCCTGATTGTCAATGCCGGATTCCCGGATCGGCGCCGCTTCGGGGTGCTCGACCGCGCCGGATTTGACTACATCCATGCGGTGATGGCCGGCGGGCTGTTCGATATGGCGACGGCGGCACTGCCGTATCTCAAGGCGTCTGGATCCGGGCGTGTGGTGACTATCAGCACGCACAACGCCCACGTGTTTCGCACCGATTATCCGTTCTATCCGGCCTCCGCGGCGGCGAAGGCGGCGCTTGAGTCGCTGACACGTTCGCTGGCCCTACAGCTTGCCCCGCACAACGTGTTGGTCAACTGCGTGGTGCCGGGCTTGATCGAGAAGCAGGCGGGCACCGAGCAGTTCCTCTCGCCGGAGGAATGGCAAGCCTTCGCGGCCAAGGTCCCGCTTGGACGGATCGGCAAGCCGGAGGAGGTTGCTTCGGTGGTTGCATTCCTGTGCTCCCCTGGAGCCAACTACGTCACCGGACAGGTCATTCACGTGAACGGAGGTCTGATCTGAGCGCTCGGGCCCGACGAATTTAGGGAGCGGTAGGGACAGGATGCTTCTGGAGGTCAATGCCGTCCGGAAGGCCTTCGGGGGCCTGCACGCACTGCGGGGGGTGGACGTGACGGTGGCCGAAGGCCAGGTCGTTGGGCTGATCGGGCCAAACGGATCGGGCAAGAGCACGCTGTTCGACATCATCACCGGGTTCCAGCGGTGCGATGGCGGCGAGATCGCCTATCTCGGCGAACACATCGAGAGGCTGGCCCCAGACGAGATCGCGCGTCGGGGATTGGTCCGGACCTTCCAGATGTCGGAAGGCGGGTTACGGCTGACCGCGATCGAGAACCTCATGGCCGCCGCTCCCGGCCAGCGTGAGCACCGACTACTAGCGGCCGCGTTGCGCCTGCCGGCAACGTTGCGGGTTGAGCGGGCGAATCTGCGACGGGCTCGGGAGATCATCGCGCTGCTGGGCCTGACGGCGGTCGCGGACGAATATGTCGGCAACCTCTCGGGCGGCCAAAAGAAGCTGCTCGATCTCGGCCGCATCCTGATGGCGCAACCCAAGCTTTCGCTGCTGGACGAGCCGACCGCAGGCGTCAATCCGAGCTTGATTCCCGTTATTATCGACACCCTACGGCGCATGAACCAGGAGCATGGCATCAGCCTGCTGATCGTCGAGCACAACATGCAGGTCGTGCAGGAATTCTGCGACCATGTCTACGTGCTCGACACGGGACAATTGATCTGCGAAGGCACGCCCGAGGTGGTGCACGCGGATGCGCGGGTGCTCGACAGTTATCTCGGACGCGCGCACGTGCCCACCGAATAGCCATGGGCCTTATCTCCGTCTCGAACCTGCACGCCGGCTATGGCGTCAACGAAATCATCCATGGGATCGACTTCGTTGCCGACCCACGCGAGATCGTCACGATCCTCGGCCCGAACGGCTGCGGCAAGAGTACGTTCATCCGATCGTTGCTCGGCTACGTGAAGGTGACGCGGGGCACGGTTCGGTTCAACGGCAGCGATATCAGCTCGCTCTCGCCGACCGCTCGGATGCGCCTCGGGATCGGCTATGTGCCGCAGCTTGCCAACGTGTTCCGCCCGCTCACGGTACGCGAAAACCTGGAAATGGGCGGCTATGGCCTGCGCCACCGCGAGGTCGAGGCGATGATCGCAAGGCTGTTCGAACTGTTCCCGGTGCTGAAAGTAAGGAGTGGGCAGGAGGCAGGAACCTTGAGCGGGGGCGAGCGCCAGGTCCTGGCCATGGCGAGAGCCATGATGGTGTCACCGAAGCTGATCTTTCTCGACGAACCCTCGGCCGGGCTGTCGCCGGTGAGAGCGGACGAAGTGTTCGGCTACGTGCAGACCATCGCAGGACTGGGCGCGGCGGTGGTGGTGATCGAGCAAGACGTGCGGCGGGCGCTTGCCGTCTCCTCGCGCGGCTACGTGCTCGTCACCGGCCGCGTGGCGTTCCACGGCTCCGCCACCGAGATCGTGTCGGATGACCGGATCCATACCGCCTACCTTGGCGGCCGGCGGGCCACCTGTTCACCCTGAGCGGGGAAGCCAGAAAGCGCGGGGCTCCGCCCCGGGCCCGCCAAAGGCTCGCCTTTGGAAACCTTCACACTGCCAAGCGGCTCCGGAGGCGAAATAGGTCTGGACGGGGGTGATCCAAGTTTATAAATTATCCGCGGACCGCCGTGGGACTTCAGGCAGCCGACAATCATCAAAAATCCTGATCGGACACGTGGGAGGAACGCATGATCGAACGAAGGACGTTGGGTGTTGCTGGTGGAGCGCTGGCGCTGGCGGCGCTGGGCGGGCGCCCGCGACCCGCTGTCGCACAGCAGGCGCCGCAGGGACAGCCCGTGAAGTTTGGCGCTCTGATCGGCCTGACCGGGCCGAGTGCCGTGGCAGGCAATGACTCGTACCGCTGCATGCAGATCGCCGTTGCAGAGGTGAACAGCGCAGGCGGGGTGCTCGGCCGCCCGGTTCGCCTGGTCGTGCAGGATGACGAAGGAAGACCCAAGGCCGCCGTGGACGCGGCCAACCTGCTATCGGACGTCGAGAAGGTGCCGGTCGCGGTTGGCGGGTATTCCAGCAGCACGGCGCTGCCGGCCGGCCAGGTGTTTAACGAGAAAAAGGTGGTCTGGATCACCGACGCGACAACCAACAAGCTGAAAACGGTTGGCCCCTACGTCTTCGCCGTTGCGAGCCTGGCGGACCAGGCGGCCGGCCTCGTGGATTTCGTCCAGGCGGATCACCCGGGCGCCAAGACGCTGAAGCTTGCGGGCCTGTTCCAAAACAACCCGATCGGCCAGGATCGCAATACGGTAAGCCGCTCGAGGTCGAAGCAGCTCGGCCTCTCCTGGGTCTACACCATGCTGTACCAAACCGGCGCCGGCGACTTCCGTGCCGAGTTGCAGAAGCTGACCAACTCCAAGCCGGACGCGATCTTGACCGACGTCTACGACAACGACGCCCGGGTCATGCAGAAGCAGCTCTACGAAATGGGCGTCACCGACTACTCGAATTTCTACGGCTACAACCTTAGCGAATACTCGACCCTGGATCCGAAGCTGAACGAGGGCATCAAGGGCCTCAACTTCCTTACCGCCGGGCCGCGCGCCAACGCCTTCACGAAGAAGTTTGTCGCCAAGTTCGGCCATTCGCCCGCGGACGCCTGGGCGCCGCCGTTCTATGACGCGGTGTGGATGGCGGCGATCGCCGCGAACATGGCAAACTCACTTTCCTCCACCCGCATTCGCGACATGATGTGGCCGGCCGCCTACCACTACCTCGGCATTTCCGGCCAAGGCGACAAGGGCCTGAACATGTACGGCAAGCAGGCAGCGGATCAGGAAGAGGGACAGATCTTCAAGAACGGCAAGCTGGTCTCCTACACTCCAAAAGGAAGCAAGACCAACATCGTGGTGTTCCGTTACCCCGGCGAAGAAGGGGCCGTGCGCGAGGCGGCGCCGAGTGCCGCCGAGTTCAAAAAGCTGTATCCGCCAGCTGAGCCACCGCCTGTCGCGCCACCGGCTGGCGGCGGCTTGCCGAGTGGCGCCGGCGTACATCCTCCTGCTTGGAGGCGGCGGCGCCGTAGGAGCCTCATGAACGTCATGCAGGTTTTCGTCAGCAGCATCATCACGGCGGCGGAGCTGGGCGTGATCGCGATCGGTCTGACGATGACTTTCGCCATCTTGCGATTCGCGAATTTCGCACACTCGTCGATGGCCGTCGTCGGCGCCTATGTGGCCTATTTCCTGAACGTCACTCTCGGCGCTCCGCTCCTGTTCGCCTTTCCCTTGGCCGCCCTCCTCATGGGCGTGTTCGGCACGGTCGTAGATGCCGGCATTTTCCGAATAATGCGCAACACTGGCGACCTTACGCCGATGATTGGCTCGCTCGGCCTAGCGCTCGCGATCCAGTATGCAGTACAGGCGATCTGGGGCCCGCAATTCGTCAACTATCATTACGGAGTACAGAAGGGAATCGTTGCTTTTGGCGGGCAAATCACGATCCCGCAGATCGGCATCGTGTTGACTGCCGTGGTGGCCCTGATCGCGTTCCATGGCTTGCTCCAATTCACGACGCTGGGCAAGGCGATGCGGGCGACCGCGACAAATCCGGAACTTGCACAGGCCTGCTCGATCGACATCGATAAGGTAATCCGGGCAGTGTGGTTCATTGGCACGGGCTTCGCGGCACTCGGCGGCATGTTCATCGCTTGGGATACACAGCTCGATCCCTATTTTGGCTTCAACCTGATCATCCCGGTCTTCTGCGTCGTGCTGATCGGCGGCGTCGGCTCGTTCTACGGCGCAATCGTCGGTGCGCTGATCATCGGCTTCGCCGAGAATATCGGCATCAACTTCAACTGGACGCTGCTGCTCTCGGCGGTGGGTTTCGGAGACGGAGGCAGCAATCTTAGTCTGCCGGCGGCCTACAAGCCGGCCGTGGCCTACATCGTGGTGATCGTGCTGTTGCTGCTTCGACCAAGCGGACTGGCGCGCCGGGAACTCATCTGAGTGAGCTAGTGGCCAGCCAGGCTGGGGAATTCTGACCAGAGGAGACGACATGCACCAGCTGCTGAGCTTTGCCGCCTACCTCACGGTTGCCACAAGCATCTTCGCGATGCTTTCGTTCAGCCTGGACTTGCAGCTCGGTTCGTGCGGCCTGGTGAATTTCGGCCAGGTCGCCTTCCTCCTTGTCGGCGGCTACGCGACCGCGATCGCAACCGGTGCTGGGCGTGTCACCCTGGCTCGCCATGCCGCTGGCGGCGTTGGTCGGGGCGGTGTTCGGTGGCCTGCTCGCGCTGACCGTGCGAAATATGAGCGGTACCTACTTGGGGTATTCTCTCGCTTGCGCTTGCCGAGCTCGTCCGCCTCATCGTGCTCAACGAGCAATGGATCGGCGGTGGAGCGGGCGGCAGCACCGTGCTCACGGGGGTGCAATATTTCTACCCGCTCGTGGTCGGAACCGCGGTTGCCGTGTACCTTCTGATGCGCCTCATAGGCGCCTCGCCGTTTGGGCGCGTGATCCGATTGATCCGCGAAGGGGACCGCCTGCCGCTCTCGCTCGGCAAACCGGTATTCGCGTTCAAGCTCGAGACCATGTTCATCGGCGGCGCGATCGGCGGATTGGCCGGCGCCTATTATGCTTTGCTGAACAAGTACATCAGCCCGGATGATGGCCTGCCTGTCGAGACGTTCCTGCTCTGGGCGATGGTGATCCTGGGAGGCCGCGGCAACCCGACCGGCGTGATCATCGGTGCCGTCGTGATCCAGACGCTCTATGTCGGTACCCGCTTGCTCACCACAATGGTCAATATCTCGCCCGACATCCTGTCAGCTCTCCGGCTGGTGGTGATCGGCGCCTTGATCACACTGGTGATGATGTTCCGACCGGAGGGGCTACTGCCGGAGCGCAGACGGATCTACGGCGCATGAGCGTGCGGGGTCCGGAACTCGGTGAGAGGGTCTGACCGTGACAATTCATCTCAGCCGCATGGTGACCACCGTCAATTCCCATACCGAGGGCAATCCGACACGCGTCATCACAGGCGGCGTGCCGATCCCGCCAGGGGCGACGTTGCTGGAGAAGCGGGCTTGGCTGCAGCACCACGGCGACGGCCTGCGCCGCATGCTCAATTTCGAACCGCGCGGCAATGGCATGATGTGCTCGGTGCTGCTGCTGCCGCCGGAACGGCCTGACGCGGACTTCGCCGTCGTGATCATGGAGCAGGATGAGTATGTACCGATGTGCGGCCACTGCATCATTGGCGCCGCAACCACTGTGGTGGCAACCGGGATGGTCGATTATTTCGAGCCGACGACCACCGTCCGCTTCGACACGCCGGCCGGTCGCGTGACCTGCCAGGTCGAGACCAAGGGCGGCGCAGTGGGCCCGGTCAGCTTCGATAACGTTGAGAGCTTTGTGCTGAAGGAGCGCCTGCCCCTCGATGTGGACGGGTTGGGGTGCCTGCCGATCGACATCGCGTATGGCGGCGACTTCTACGCCTTCGTGGATGCCGACGCGATCGGCCTTGCCCTTTCGCCGGACAATGAGTCAAGGCTGATCGACGCGTGGCGTCGCATCGCCGCGGCGGTTGCCGGGCAGGTGGCGGTGGTGCACCCGGAGCGGCCGGACATCAACGTCTGCTACCAGGTGCTGTTCACGTCTCGCGCGACGACCGTCGGCGATCTGAAGCAGACGGTTCTCTGCCCGCCCGGCTCGATCGACCGCTCGCCATGCGGCACCGGGACAAGCGCGCGCGTGGCGTTGATGCACACGCGCGGCGAGCTCCCCCTCGGTCAGGACCGGCACTTCGAAGGAGTGCTCGGAACCTGCTTCACCGGCACGGCCGTCAGGGCGGTGCGGCGCAATGGTATTCTCTACGTCACGCCTAGGATCACCGGGCGCGCGTTCATCACGGGCTTTCACCAGTTCGTTCTCGATCCGGAAGACCCGCTGCCGAATGGCTTCCGCATCGGCCCCGAGCCGCGCAGCGATATGCACCGACAGCCGCGCTCCCCGGAGTAACCCAGGAAGGATGACGCCATGAAGATCGTCGACGTGGAAGCATTCCGCCTCTATCCGAAGATATTGAAGGAGGCATGGGTCGAGGACGAGTACGTCTGGCCCAGCAAGATGCCGAGCTTTCTCATAAAGGTGACGGCCGACAATGGCGTTTACGGCGTAGGCGAGGTCAGCAGTCAGACGTGGTATCTGGGCGAGACCGCGGAACAAATCGACTCCCAGATTTGCCTCTATGCGCGCGCGCTGGAAGGCTTGGATCCCGAGAACGTCTCGCTTGTACATCGGGCGATGCAGTCCTGCGTCTCCGGTGGAATGCCCGGCAGTCGGGGGGCGCGGTCGGGCGTTGACATGGCGATCTATGACCTGATCGGCAAGGCCCGGGACACGCCGGTGCACGCGCTGCTGGGCGGGGCCTACCGCACCAGCTTCCAGATGCTCACAAACCTGTATCACAAGACGCCGGAGGCGATGGGAGCGGCGTCGAAGCAGTTTGTGCAACGCGGGTTCAAAGCGCTGAAGATCAAGGTTGGCGACGTACTCCTGGCGAAAGGCTGGAGCCGCGATAACCTGCGGTGCGAGAGCGACAAGCTTCGCGCCGCCCTGGCTGCCGTGCCGAGCGACGTTTATATCGACGCCGACGCCAATCAGGGCTGGCTGAGCCCGAAATGGACGATCGACACGCTGAGCGAATTTCACGACCACCCCAATCTGTCAATCGAGCAGCCGCTTCCCTACGCCGACCTCGACGGCGCAGCATTCGTGACCGCCCATGCCAGGACCCCCATGATCCTCGACGAATCGGTCTGGTCGCCGGAAGCCATGATGCAACTCGCGCGGATGCGCGCCTGCGATCGGATCGTGCTGAAGCTCAATCGGGTCGGCGGCTTCTTCCCGGCACTGCAGATCATCGCAATCTGCGAGGCAGCCGGCATCGGTGTTTCGGTGGACACCAACCCCTACACGCTCGTGGGTGATACCGCGTGCTGCCACATCGCGGCGGTCATAAGCACTGCCTATCCGGTCGACTGCGAGGGACACGTATCATTTCTCACGATGGGCGAGCACGACCCGTTCGGTGGCGGGATCACAATCGAGAATGGGATCGCGCGCCTGCCGGATGGACCAGGTCTCGGGATCGAGGTGGACTGGGCCGTCCTCAAACGCCACCAGGCGACGGCAGGGAGCGGCGCGCAATGAGGTGGAACCGGACCGTCAGCGTCGTTGGCGCCCATGCGGAGGGAGAAATCGGACGCGTGATCGTCGGCGGCGTCTTGCCGCCGCCGGGCACGACGATGTTCGAGCGCATGAAGTACCTGGAGACCAAGGGAGACGACCTGCGACAGATGCTGCTGTTCGATCCGCGCGGCGGCGTCACCGTCTCGATGAATCTGGTGCTGCCCCCCTGCAATCCGAAGGCGGATGCGGGACTGATCGTGATGGAATCGCGCCACTACGTGCCGATGTCAGGGTCAAACACGATTTGCGCGGTCACGGTGCTCCTGGAGACCGGGATGCTGCCGATGACGGAGCCGGAGACAGAACTCACGCTCGACACGCCGGGCGGCCTGGTCCGTGTGGTGGCCAGCTGCCGCAACGGCAAATGCGAGCGCGTTACCTTCCGTAACGTCCCCTGCTTCGTCCTGCACCTTCAGAAGCCGGTCGAAGTCGTGGGGCTTGGTACCCTGATGGTGGACGCCGCATACGGTGGCATGATGTACGCCATCGTCGATGCGCCGTCACTCGGCTTTGCGATTGCGCGATCGGAAGCGCGTGACCTGGTGGCGATGGGTGAGAGGATCAAGGCCGCCGCTGCCGAGCAACTGCCTGCCGTGCACCCGGAAAACCCGGAAATCCATACCATCAATCAGACGCTGTTTGCCGGTCCTCTCAGCACTGAGGCGGACGGCCGCAAGACGGCGCGCAACGCCGTGATCGTCTCGCCCGGTCGCATCGATCGCTCGCCTTGCGGTACTGGCACATCCGCGCGCCTCGCCGTGCTGCACGCGAAGAATCTGGTCCAGCCTGGTGAGATCTTTGATCACGTGTCGATCATTGATTCGCATTTTTTCGGGCGGATCGTGGAGACCACGAGCGTCGGCAGCCTGCCGGCGATCGTGAACACGATCTCGGGACGTGCCTGGATCACCGACATCACGCAATACGGCGTCGATCCGGATGACCCCTATCCGTGCGGCTACACCTTGCCCGACACGTGGTTCGCATGAGCGCGGACAAAGAAGGCGCTTTCTGGGAGCAGGCAGGGAGCAGGGGGAAGTGATGCGGGCGGAGTACGATGCGGTGGTCATCGGGGCCGGCCATAACGGCCTGGTCGCCGCGGGGTATCTCGCCAAGAGCGGTCTTTCGGTGCTGATCCTCGAGCGCAGCAGCCGGATCGGAGGCGCCTGCATCACCAAGGAAATTACAAAGGGATTCAAGGTCTCCGCGGCGGCCCAGCTGCTCGGCATGTTGCGCCCGCAAATCGTCGCCGATCTCGATCTCCAGCGCCACGGCTTGGTCTATCGCGCCCGGGAGCCGGAGGCGTTCATTCCGTTCCCGGACGGCCGCTCGTTTTTCACCTATGGCGATGGGCGCCGGACCACGGAAAGCCTCGGGCGGCTGTCGGCTCGGGATGGCGAGGCCTACCTCCGATGTGATGGAACCACGACCCGGTTTTCCCGGATCCTCAACAGGGCATTGTCAACTTAACGGATTACGGTCGAGGCTGGTCTGAGGGCGGGGCATGCGCGCTGTCATGTTGCCCTTCGGGCGCATGTCTCCTCCGTCCAGACCCTGAGGGCTGTGGTACACATTGACCGATAATTCCTCGCGGTTGTCCGGTGCCGTCGTGGACGGAAATGTCCATAGATGACGGCATGGGCAGACAGAAAGCACTGTGCTTGCCGCACCGATTTAAATCTCTGCATCTGTCGCTCTCGGCGCCGGGTTGGGCGATGTGAGCTCTCAGCTCTATTATTCAGGTAGCGACTTTTCCGATGCTCGACATCAGGCAGGAGCTCGCGCCTCGCCACGCCATAGCTGCCCAGTTTGTCGGTGACGAGGACGCGCGGCACATACTGCAGACCCTGCAACAGCCGCTTGAAGAAGTGCTTCGCCGCCCTGCCATCGCGACGGCGCTGTACCAGGATGTCGAGCACGATCCCGCCTTGATCCACGGCTCGCCAGAGATAGTGTAGTTCGCCTCTGATCCGAATGAAAACCTCATCCAAATGCCATTTATCACCTGGCCGGGGCCGACGTCGGCGAAGGTTGCTCGCAAAGCTCGCGCCAAACTTCAGGCACCACCGCCGGATGCTCTCGTAGGAGACGATCACACCGCGCTCGGCCAGGATCAGCTCGGCATCTCGAAGACCCAGGCTGAACACATGACACAGCCAGATGGGGTGACTGACGAGCTCGGCCGGGAAGCGGTGACGATGGTGCGGGTCTGGCGGCTTTTTCATCCAACCATCCTTACCCACGTCGCTCCCGTCCGCCAGAGCCGGTTAAGGTGACAATGCCGTCCTCACCAACATCCGACGCTCAGGCCGCAAGCCCGTCGAGGCTTTCGAACATCTCGCCGAGCACCGACAGGCCGCACTGGACGCCGCTGCCGGCCAGAGAACCGAATGACCCTGCAACCCGGTCCCGGCGTTGTTGACAAGTGCATCCAGGCGTCCGAATCTGTCGGCCGTCTCCGCGATCATATGGTGCACCACCTCCGGATTCGCGATGTCGCCAGGGATGACCAGGGGCGTTCCTCCTCGCTCCTTCACCTCCTTCGCGACCGCCTCCAGCTCGGACGGCTCCCGATGCCTCAGGCGATCTCGCGAAGATACCACGTGATGAAGCGCTGTTCTTTGTGCTCCATCGACGAAAGCGGGCCCGGCCGGAAGAAACGGGACCGCACGCCGCGCTGGGTGTGTTCGATGATCCGCTTGTCCGCGTCGCTCGTGACCCGCCAAAGCCAGGTCAGCCGACCGCGTTCATAATCCACGCCTTCGCACGCGTCGCCGCGCACCAGCCAGATCAGCTCCATCTGGCAGGAATCCAGCGTGCGGGGGACGAAGCGATAAATCACGCCGTGGTCGGGGTAGGCGATCATGAAGCTGGCGCCGCCGACATGCAGGGACGTCACGCCGCCGTCAAATTCCGTGAACGCGCCCATCAGCGGTGCGACCGGCCCGCCATCCTCACTGCCGCTCTTCACCCCGTCATAGAGCGCGTAGCGGGAGCAGTCGATGGCCTCCTCGCCGCTCTCGGCAGGCTGCCAGTGGGTCCGGGAGCAAACGTTGATTCCAAGCGCCGCCGTCCGCTCCTCCATTCGCGCATTGAGCTTCTCGATGCGGGGCAGCGGCTGCTCCAGCACATGCAGCTTCGAATATTCAGGGTGCGCCGGGGCACAATGGTAGCATTCGACGTAGTTCTCGACCGCGAGCTTCCAGTTGGCGGCGATATCATAGCTCTGCCGGTGTGCCACCTTGGCATCCGCCCAGCCATAGGCGCCGCAGGACGCGCGCAGCACGTCGGCGACATGCTGAAAGGCAAGCGGCGTTTCGGCGAACGAGATAAACACCAATCCCTCTGCGACGCGCAGGTGAAGCCGCTTCAGCCCATACGCGGCGAGCGGGAAATCCTTTCCCATGTGCCGCGCCGCGAGCAGGCTGCCGTCCAGCGCATAGGTCCATGCGTGGTATGGACAGACGAAGAACTCGGCACGTCCGCTCGGTTCGCTACAGAGCTCCGAACCCCGGTGCCGACAGACATTCAGCAGCGCACGCAGCTCGCCATCCCGGCCGCGCACGATGATCGCCAACTCCCCTTCAACCTCGACGAGGAAATAATCCCCCGGATTCGAGGCGGTGCTGGCATGGCCGGCGCACAGCCAGTGCCGTCGAAAGATCCGTTCCATGTCACGTTCAAATATTCCCGCGTCCAGATAGAAGGCGCGGTCGAGCCCGTACCCCTTCGCTTGCCCCGCGATTGCGGGCACGGTTGCTGTCATCGCCCCATCCTCACGCACCAGTGCTGCCGTGTTCATTCTGCCTCCCGACGCCCCTGGGCCTACCGCCGCGAACCCGGCAAATATGTAACGGCTCCTGCACCGCCGCCCGAACCCCGCCGCAGCTTGCCGCGGCTGGCAATCGCGCTCAAGAGGGGCGGCGTGGCGTGAGGCGCATGCGACGTTCGCTTGTCAACCGGACGTCCGATGTGCAAGGCTCAGCCCCACGTGCTATGATATTCTGACACGGTATCGGTAAGCGGCCATGACTGGCATGAGCGTGGTGGAGGCGACAGAAGCCGTCGCGGCGGATGAATGGTGCCTGCGCGTGGATCTCGCGGCGGCGTTCCGGCTGGCCGCCGACATGGGATGGCACGAGGCGGTGGCGAATCATTTCAGCGTGACCGCTTCGGCGGACGGGCGAGTTTTCCTGATGAATCCGAAATGGCGCCATTTTTCCCGGATCCGAGCAAGCGATCTCCTGCTGCTGGACGCGACCGACGACGCGACCTTGGACCGGCCGGACGCGCCGGACCCTTCCGCCTGGTGCATCCACGGGCGCCTTCATGCGGCATTGCCGCAAGCCCGCTGCATCCTCCACCTGCATCCCCCCTATGCCACGGCGCTCGCGGCACTGGCGGACCCGGAGCTCAAGCCCGTGGACCAGAACACCGCCCGTTTTTACAATCGGGTGACCGTCGACCTCGGCTTCAGCGGGATCGCCGACGATGCGGCAGAAGGCGACCGTTTGGCGTCTCGGCTTGGCAATCGGCGCCGGATGATGATGGGCAATCATGGCGTGCTTGTTGTCGCCGACACCGTCGCGGAGGCCTTTGATGATCTCTACTACCTCGAACGCGCCTGTCAGACCCTTGTGCTGGCTTATTCGACCGGACAGAAGTTGAATATCATGCCGCCGGAATTGGCCGAACGCACCGCGCGCGACTGGGAAGATTACAAGGACGCCCCGTTTGCGCATTTCGCCGAACAGAAACATCTGCTGGACGCCAAGGATCCGTCCTACGCAAGGTAACGACGGGGAAGCATGTCGAGACAGTTCAGCGCGATGGCTTAGCTTTCCTACGAAGGTCGCGCAGAATTTCCCGCGCCGCGTTATGGCCCGGAACGCCGCCCACGCCGCCGCCCGGATGCGCCGACGACCCGCATTGGTAAAGCCCCTTGATCGGGCTCCGGTAATCCGCCCAATGCGGCGCCGGGCGCGCGAAGAACAGCTGATCGACGTTCAGCTCGCCATGGAAGATATGGCCGTGCGGGGAGCCGATCCTCGCCTCGATATCCGGCGGCGCCAGCACCTGCATCCCTATGATCCCGTCGGAAAAACCGGGCGCATATCGGTCCAGCACACCCAGCACTCGTTGCACCAGCTCCGGCTTGCGGCTGCTCCAGTCGCCGTTCGCCAGCGTATGCGGCGCGTGTCCCCCGAACAGATGCACGACATGCTTGCCTGGCGGCGCGATCGTATCATCGACATAGCTCGGAGTGACCGGTGTCACGAAAGGTTCGCGCGAAATGTCGCCCCATTTCGCATCGTCATAGGCGCGTTCCAGATACTCGATCGTGGGGCCGATATGGGTATAGGTCGGATAGGCAAAGCCGCAGGCCGCCGCATCGAAGCTGCTATACTGCGGCAGCCGTTCGCAGGCGATGTTGATCTTGAACGCGGTCGAGAAGGTCCGGTAGCTCCGGATGTCGCGAACGAAATCCGCCGGCAGCGCGGCTTCGGGCAGGAATTTCAGGAAGGTCAGCTTGGCGCTGACGTTGCTCGCAACGACCGGTGCCATGATTTTCGTGCCGTCCGCCAGGCTGACGCCGGTGGCGCGGCCACCTGCGGTATCGATGCCAATGACCTCCGCTTCGGTTCGGATTTCAAGCCCCTTCTCCCGCCCTGACCTGGCGATCGCCTGGGTGATGGTGCCCATGCCCCCGCGCACGAAGCCCCAGCCGCCGGCGCCGGCATGTTCGCCCATGACGTGATGCATGATCACGTAGGCCGAACCGGGCGTGCGCGGGCCGGCAAACGTACCAATGCCGGAGTAGTAGGCCAGTACCGCCTTGACATGCGAGCTTTCAAACCATTCCGACAGATAATCGTCGGCGCTCATCGTCAGCAGGTCGATCAGGCGGAACAGCTTGCCGCCGATGCGGCGATACTTCCACAGAAACCCCGCCGTCTGCCGGAACGCGCGCCAGGTGCGGCAGGACATGTCCGGTGGCGTTTCCAGAAGGATCTTCCGCACGATCCGGGCGCTGTCCATCAGGTAGCGGTCGAATTCCGGATAGATCGCCGCGTCCTTGCCCGAGAAGCGCGCGAAACTGGCCTGCGTCCTGGCGATGTCGTCGCTGAAGACGATGTGATCATTGCCAGGCAACGGCGAGAACATGTCGGAGGCGGGAAGCACCTCGAAGCCATGTCGCCGCAACTCCAGATCGGCGATCACCTTTGGGTGCAGCAGGCTCATCAGATAGCTGAAGACCGAGAATTTGAAGCCGGGAACGACTTCTTCCGTCACCGCCGCGCCACCGATCACATCGCGTCGCTCCAGGACCAGCGTGTGCAGCCCGGCGCGGGCGAGATAGGCGCCGCAGGTCAGGCCGTTATGCCCGCCCCCGATGATGACCGCGTCGTAGCGTTCAGCCATTCTGCCGCTCCCTCAGGCGCGTGGGCGCGCATCGGCCGGATCGAATAACGGCTCCGCCTCGACCGTCGCCGCGCAGGGTGTGCCGAAGACATCGACGGTCAGACCGGTTCCGGGCACCGCGAGGTCGGCGCGCACGTAGGCGAGCGCCACACTTCGATTCAGCGTGTAGCTCCACCCGCCCGACGTGACTATGCCGACGCGATCCTGATCCCGCAGCACGGACGCACAGGCAGGCGCGTCTGCATCGCCGGGCTCCGCCAGTACCAGCGGCACCAGGCGGCGCGTCGCGCCGCGCCGCCGTTCCGCCAACAATGCGTCGCGTCCGACAAAATCCGGCTTATCGAAATCGACGAAGCGGTCGAGTCCTGCTTCGAGAGGCGAAAAGCCGCTCTCCAGATCCGTCTTCCAAGCCCGGTAGCACTTGTCCAACCGCAAGCTGTCAACGGCGTAAATGCCGACGTCGCGAGCACCATGTGGCGCCCCGGCACGCCACGCCGCCGCGTAGATTGCAGGCAAGTGCTCGACGGGTGAATGCAACTCCCACCCCAGTTCGCCCAGATAGGTCATGCGCACCGCCAGCACCGTTACTTCCCCGAACCCGATCTCGCGCGCGGCAAGCCAGGGAAAGGCCGCATTCGACAAATCGGCTTCCGTTATCGCCGCCAGCACGTCGCGTGACCGGGGTCCCGCCACGACCAGCGTGCCGAACCGCTCGGAAACCTCTTCGATCCGAACCGATCCGTCCGCGGGCGTGGCAGTCTCTAGCAGATCGGCATCATGCCATTCCGCCGCGGCCGCCGAAACCAGATAGAAGCGATCCCCGGTCAGTCGCGTGATGCTGAACTCGCTCACGATATGGCCGTGCCGGTCCAGCGCATAGGCAAGCCCGATCCGCCCCTCTCGCGGCAGGCGTGAGCACACCAGGCGATCAAGACAGGCCTCGGCGCCTGGCCCGGAGACGATCCATTTGCTGAAGCCCGGCAGGTCGATCAGCCCGACCGCCTCGCGGACCGCGCGGACCTCATTCCCGACCGCCTCGAACCAGACGCGCTTGCGCCGGAACGACAGCGCCGGTCCAGCCTCATCGGCGCCGTTCGCGAACCATGTCGCACGTTCCCAGCCGCCGCGTGCGCCAAAGACGGCGCCCTTTGCCTTCAGCCGCCCGTACAGCGGCGATGTGCGCAAGGGACGGCCCGCCGGTCGCTCTTCCAGGGGAAAGGCGGGCGCGTATTCGTTCTGATAAACCTCGACGGCCTTGGCGATCGCGAAGGATTGCGTCGCATAGCCGGTGTACCGCCGCGGATCGAGCGCCCAGAGATCCCATTCGGGCACCCCCTCCACCACCCATTCGGCCAGCGCCTTGCCGGCGCCACCGGCCTGGGCGATGCCGAAGCTGAATGTGTTGCAGTGGAAGAAATTGCGCAGGCCGTGTGCCGGGCCGATATAAGGCAGGCCATCCGGCGAATACGGAATCGGCCCGTTCACCACCCGCCGGACGCCAACCGTGCCGAGCACAGGCACGCGCGCGCAGGCGGCCACGATATACGATTCGAGACGCTCCAGATCGTCATTCCACAGCTTGTAGGAAAAATCCTCGGGAATGCCGTCTGGCCACATCGGCGTGGCGCGCCACTCATAGGGTCCCAGAATGAAACCGCCGCGTTCCTGGCGCAGGTAATAGGAAGCATCCGGATCGCGCAGCAGCGGCAGCCGCTCGGCCCGTTCGGTCAGCTCGCGCGCATCCTCGGTGACGAGGTACTGATGCGACATGGCGACACTCGGCAGGTGCTCGCCCAGCATCCGCATCACCTCGCCGGCCCGGTAGCCGGCCGCGTTCACGACAATTTCCGCGACGATGTCGCCCTTGGCGGTGCCCAGGCGCCATTCGCCGGACGGCAACCGTGCGATGGAAGTGACCTTGGTGAAGCGCCGTATTTCGGTGCCGAGCAGGCGTGCGCCTTTGGCGAGCGCCTGCGTCAACTGTGCGGGATCGACGTCACCGTCCTGCGGGTCCCATAGGGCGCCGTTGAGGCCGTCGAGTGTGGCCAGCGGATAGCGACGTTTCAGCTCTTCCGGCGCGAGCAGCTCGTACGCAAGCCCGTTGGCCCGCGCCATGCCGAGCACATGGCGATATTCATCCAGTCGCTCATCACTGTGGGAGAGGCGGACGGACCCCGTGACATGATAGCCGATGGGATAGTCCACCTCGTTGCCCAAACGACAATAGAGCTCGGTGGAATATTTCTGCAGCTTCAGGACGCCTAGGGCTGTGGAGAAGGTCGGGCAATTGCCGGCCGCGTGCCAGGTGGATCCGGATGTCAGCTCGTCTTGCTCAAGCAACAGGGCGTCCGTCCAGCCCGCCTGCGCCAGGTGATAGAGACAGCTGCACCCCACGGCACCACCGCCGATGACAGCCACTCGCACATGGTCCGTCATGCGTCCCCCTGGTGGCTGAAGCGGCTGCCGGCGCGGCCGACCTCTCGGGTTCCTCGCATATCGCCCGCTTGTTCACAACCGCGCCACACCGCCACCATCCGCTTTCGTTCCCGTGCCTCGCCCGGCAAGTTCGCCACCTGATTCATCTGAAATCACGCGTGGGAATCTTGATGCCGCTTCCAAGGCGCAGGTCGGGGATAAAGATGTCGCGCGGCTTGCGGCCAAGACTTTCCCTGGGGTCGGGACCGCCGCCATGCTTTACCTGGTCGCCGCGCCCGCTGCGAAGCGAGATAGCTTCGTTTCGCTGCCCCACGCTGCGCAGCAGCGCGGAGAGGTCGGTCAGCGTCTGGGCAATGACGTGGATAACGTCACCTTCGCGCTGCACCTGACCGTGGCAGGCGATCATCCCGGCGGACAGGATCAGCCGCCGCTGGCGCTCGAACACGCTCGGCCAGATGATGAGGTTGGCGATCCCGGTCTCGTCCTCGATGGTGACGAACAGCACCCCCTTGGCCGAGCCGGGTTTTTGCCGCACCAGCACGATACCGGGCACGATGACGCGCCGGCCATCGCGCGCCTTTGCGAGTTCAGCGCAGGTCATCATGCCCTGTGCTTGGAGTTCACCGCGCAGGAAGGCCACGGGATGCTGGCGCAACGTCAGCCCGGTGCTGGCGTAGTCCTCGACGACTTCCCGCCCCTGCGTCATGGGCGGCAATGCAACCATCGGCTCGACCAGTTCGGGTTGCGGCACCTGATCGCTGTCGGAAGCGGCGAACAGCGGCAATGCCTGGTCGCGCAACCCCCGGATCGCCCACAGCGCTCCCCGCCGGTCCAGGCCCAATCCGCGATAGGCATCGGCATCCGCCAACCGCTCCAGCGCCGCTTGTGGCACGCGCGCGCGGCGCCACACATCCTCGACCGAAAAGTAGTCCTGCTCCCCGCGTGCGGCGACGATCTGTGCGCCGTCCGCGTTGGCCAGTCCCTTCGCCATGCGCAGGCCTAGCCGGACCGCCAGCATGTCGCTTCCGGGATCGGCCTCCAGCGTGCAGTCCCAGCGGCTGCGGTTGATGCAGACCGGCCGCACCGCGACGCCATGCTGGCGCGCGTCGCGCACGATTTGCGCGGGGGCATAAAAGCCCATCGGCTGCGCGTTCAGCAGCGCCGCACAGAACACATCGGGGTGGTGGCACTTCATCCACGAGCTGGCATAGGCAATCAGCGCGAAGCTCGCGGCATGGCTCTCCGGGAAGCCGTAGGAGCCGAAACCTTCGATCTGGCTGAAAGTGCGCGCGGCGAAATCGCGCGTATAGCCGCGTGCGACCATCCCCTCGATCAGCTTGTCCTTGAAATGCGACACGCCGCCGGTGAACTTGAAGGTTGCCATCGAGCGGCGGAGCTGGTCGGCCTCGGACGGCGTGAAGCCCGCGCAGACGATCGCGACCTTCATCGCCTGTTCCTGGAACAGCGGCACACCAAGCGTCTTGCCGAGAACCTGCTTCAGCTCCGGCGTCGGATAGCTGACCGGCTCCAGCCCCTCGCGCCGGCGCAGGTAGGGATGCACCATGTCGCCCTGGATCGGACCGGGTCGGACGATCGCGACTTCGATGACCAGATCATAGAACGTCGCGGGCTTCATGCGCGGCAGCATCGACATCTGCGCGCGGCTCTCGATCTGGAACGTTCCAATGGTGTCGGCGCGACGGATCATCGCGTAGGTCGCCGAATCCTCAGGAGGAATGGACGCGAGATCCAGGCGCTCGCCGCGATGCTCCTCCAACAACGCGAAGGCGCGACGCATACAGCCGAGCATCCCGAGGCCGAGCACATCGACCTTCATGAAGCGCAGCGCGTCGATGTCGTCCTTGTCCCACTCGATCACCTGCCGGTCCGCCATTGCCGCCGGCTCGATCGGCACGAGGTTGTCCAGCCGGTCGCGCGTCAGCACGAAGCCGCCGGGGTGCTGGCCGAGATGGCGGGGAAATCCGATCAACTGCCGTGCGAGGGCGAGCGTCATGCAGAGCCGCGGATCGTCGAGATTGAGGTTCAGCTCCGCCGCATCGCTCTCGGCCACCCCCTCGTTGCTCCACCCCCAGACCAGGCCCGCGAGCGAGCCGGTCACGTCCTCGCTCAGCCCCATCACCTTGCCCACCTCGCGCACGGCGCCGCGGGCGCGGAAACGCGTGACGGTGGCGCAGAGGGCGGCGCGATCGCGGCCGTAGCTGTCGTACACCCACTGGATCACCTCCTCGCGCCGCTCGTGCTCGAAATCGACGTCGATGTCGGGCGGCTCCTGGCGCTCGGCGGAGACGAAGCGCTCGAACAGCAGATTGCAGCGCACCGGATCGATCGAGGTAACGCCGAGCACGTAACAGACCGCGGAGTTGGCGGCCGAGCCGCGGCCCTGGCAGAGGATGTCCTGCGAGCACGCAAAGCGGACGATGTTGTTCACGGTCAGGAAATAGGGCGCGTAGTCGAGCTGTCCGATCATCGCGAGCTCGTGGCGGAGCTGGGCCGCAACCGCCTCAGGGATCGCCTCGGGATAGCGCCTTGCCGCACCCTCCCAGGTCAGCCGCTCCAGGGTCGCCTGTGGCGAAAGCCCCGGATCCTCGATCTCGTCGGGGTACTGATAGCGCAGCGCGGCGAGGTCAAAACGGCAGCGTTCGACGATCTCCGCCGTGCGCGCGATCGCGCCCGGGTGGGGCGCGAACCGCCGGGCCATCTCCACCGGCGTCCTCAGATGGCGATCGGCGAAGCGCTCGCGGCGGAAGCCGGCCGCGTCGATCGTGCAGCCTTCGCGGATGCAGGTGACCACGTCCTGCAAAATGCGCCGCTCGGGCACATGGTAGAGCACATCGCCGGTCGCGACCGTGGCGATCCTGGCCGCTTCCGCCATGTCGGCGAGACGCTGCAAACGGGCGGCATCGTGCGGGCGGCGCCGCAGGGTCAGGGCAAGATAGGCCCGGTCGCCGAACTCCGCCCGTAGCATCGCCAGCCGGCGCGCGAGTTCGTCATCCGGCTGCTCGGGTGCGAGGATCGCGAGCAGGCCTTCGCTGCTGCGCGCGAGATCGTCCCAGTCGAGACGGCACGCCCCCTTGCCCGCGCGCCCCTTGCCGAGCGTCAGCAGGCGGCACAGCCGTCCGTAGGCATCCCGATCGGTCGGATAGACCAGCAGCGCGGTGCCGTCCGCCAGATCGAGGCGGCAGCCGAGCACGAGGCGAACGCCGGTCGTCCTCGCCGCCTCCCATGCGCGCACGATACCGGCCAGCGAGTTGCGATCGACGATTCCGAGCGCCGGGATGCCGAGCACGGCTGCCTGCGCGAACAGCTCCTCGGGATGCGATGCGCCGCGCAAAAAACTGTAGTTGGAGGTGACCTGCAGCTCCGCGTAGGTCGGTTGTTTCGTCATGCGGGTCCGTGCGGCACGCTCAAAACAGTCCATGCAGAAACCAGCGCAGATCGCCGGTCGAAGGATCGACGCCGTCGCCCTGACGGAACAGCCAGAAGCGGGCGCCGGCCTCGTCCTCGACCGCGAAATAGTCGCGCACGCTTACGATCTCGGCCGGGTGCTTCCACCATTCGCCGAACGCGCGCTCCGGTCCGTCCGAGCGGCGCACACGGTGGCGGACCCGCCGCCAGACGAACTGCACCGGCGGCTGGTCCGGCAGCAGCGCCATCGCCTGCACCGGCTGCGGCGGGTCGAACAGGCGCACCGGTCGCGGCAGCGTGGGCGGCCAGTTACAGCCCGAGGGCCGGGCAAGCGGCCGCACGCGCCGAACCGAGCGTTCCGGCAAATCGCTCTCGACCGGCTCGGCGCGCGTGACGCGCCGCTCGCCCAGGCGGTTGGCCAGCCGATCGATCAGGGCAGAGACGTCCTGCTCCTCAGTCCTGTCGGCGAGCAGCCCGGCGCCCGGCTGCGTGGCGCCGAGCGGCTCGGCCAGCGTGACGACGAGGCGCATCGCCTCCACCCCGAGGCCGGGATCGACCTGCTCCAGACGCTCCGCCAGCAGCCGCGCCAGATGCGGCGCCGCATGGCTCGGCCGGGCGGTGCCCACCCGCACCGCCTGGATCGTGCCGTCCACGCGCTCGAATATCAGGTCGAGCTGCCGCGCGCCGTGGCCGCTCCGTTCCAACTCGGTGCAGACGGCGCGAGCGAGCCGTCCAATCACTTCGGCGAACGCCTCGGCCGTCAGCAGCGGCTCGACGAAGGCAAGCCGGCACCTGACCGCCGCGGCCGGAAACACCGGCTTGATCGGCTCGAACACCTGGCCGGATGCCTGATCGAGCCGGCGCAGCACCGCCGCATCGAAGCGTAGGCGGAGCGGGGCACGCGGCGCCGCCGCAAGCTGCCCGACCGTATGGAAACCAATACGGTGCAATGCCGCAATGGTTTCCGCTGACAGCCGAAGGGCGGAAACGGCAAGCGGCGTCAGCACTCGATCACTGGCACCGGGCGGCACGACGGCGACATCCGCGCCGCTATGACGGGCGACCGCCCAGGCAGCGCCAGGCGCGTCGGCGATCGCGACCCGGGCCGCGATTCCGGCCCGCGCGAAGCGGGCACGCAGATCCCCCAGCATGGCCCGTTCGCCCCCGAACAGGTGGGCGCAGCCGGTCGTGTCCAGCCATAGCCCGTCCGGCGGATCGGGGGCCGCCAAGGGCGTATAGCGCAGGCACCAAGCGGCCGCATCGGCAAGGGCGGCGGTATCGCCTTCCGGGTCGGCCTCGGCGACGGCGAGGCCGGGGACCATCGCCTGTGCGTGCGAGAGCGGCATCCCGGTGTGCAAGCCGAGCCCGGCGGCAGCCTGGTCTGGTGCCGCCACGATCCGCCGGCGGCCGTCATGCCGCGACGTCACCAGCGGCCGGTCCGGAGGCGGCGCGTCAGCGCGGTGCCGACGCAGACGATCCGTGGGCCAGGTCGGCAACCAGACGCAGACGACCCTGCGCGTCGCATCCTCGACCAGCCCGGCGTGGCGGCTTTTCATGGTACGGCCCTTGGCGGCAAGGCCGAGAACATATAAAGAACTCTTCCGCCGAGTTGAGTCGGGGATCGCACGACCCGTCGGCGGCCTATGCCCCGTGTAACGGGGTCAGATTGGGGTCAGCGCCGCCGGCATGGCGTTCTTGGCACGACCGTCCCCTGCCATCACCTCGCCGCGATCGCGGTTGACGCCGCACACGCATATGCGGTCAGCTTCTCCATCGACACATGCGGAGGCATTGGACAGCAGCAACGCGATTCAGACGAACGGGGAGGAGATAGCCAATGACCAATCACCTGACACGTCGCGGAATGATCGTGGGAGCCACCGCATTCGCGCCGAGCCTGGCCTGGGGACAGCAGCCGCCGGCACAGCTTGCCACCCCGCCCAGCATCGTCACCCGACCGCCGCGACAGTGGGGCCGTTTCGCCCCGCCCGAGATCTACCCCGATCCCGACATCCTGGTGATCGACGACAGCTTCAACCAATACCTCGTCGGCCTGGACGCCATCCACCGGCTGTGGACCGGCTTTCAGTGGGCCGAGGGCCCCGCCTGGTCGGGGGAGGGGCAATACGTCGTGTTCAGCGACGTGAAGGGCAACACGCAGTACCGCTATATCTGGGAGAATAGACGAGTTACGCCGTTCCGCCGTCCATCCTGGAACAGCAACGGCAACGCATTCGACTTCCAGGGCCGCCAGCTCTCTGCCCAAGACTTCTTCCGCCGCCTGGTGCGCTGGGAGCCGGAAGGTTCGATGACCGTGCTCGCCAACTCCTTCCAAGGCAAGTCGCTCAACTCGCCGAACGACCTCGCCCCGCATCCCGACGGCAGCATCTGGTTCACCGACCCGCCCTATGGCGATCAGATCTCCGAGGGACATCCCGACGTGGCTGGCGGCAGCGCCAACCCGCACGGGCTCTATGACCCCAACGTTGGCAACAGCGGCGTCGGACTGGTCGGCGGCACGAAGCGCGTGCTGCCCACCAACACCTATCGCTGGGATCCGAGCGGCTCGCTCGACGTGGTGGTGCCGGGCGACCAAGTGCCGGATCCGAACGGCATCTGCTTCTCGCCCGACTACAAGACGCTCTATCTCGTCAACACCGGGCCGGGACCGGGCGATAACGGCAAGGGCGGCAAGGGCACGATCCTTGCCTTCGACGTGCAGGGCAAGACGCTCTCCAACAAGCGGCTGTTCACCGACTGCATGGTGGACGGCGTGCATTGCGGGCCGGACGGACTGCGCGCGGACCGTGCCGGCAATCTCTGGGTCGGCTCCAACGCGCCGCTCGGCTATGCGGGCGTCACGGTCTGGAACGCGAGCGGCAAGCTGATCGGGCGCATCCGCCTGCCGGAGGTGTGCGCCAATCTCTGCTTCGCCGGGCCGAAGCGCGATTTCCTGTTCATGGCGGCGAGCCAGTCGATCTACATGCTCCGCGTCAATATCCAGGGCGCCGCACCCGGCTGAGCTGGCGCGGGGCGAGCCGGCTCAATCCACGTGCGCGTGCGGCACGTGATAGTCGGTGCGGGTGATCGGGTCCGCGCTGCCCAAGCCCAGCAGCACGATCAGCCAGAACATCGCCGCGACGGCGAAGCCGCGAACGATCACCGGGCCTTTGCCCACCTCCATGAACATGATCGCGACCACCGCCACCATCAGCACGCCCGGGATGATCACGAGCGGGCGCAACGACCGGCCCAAGGGCAGAAAGCTTGCGGCGAACTCAAGGCCGCCGAGGAACAGCAGCAGGAGCCACGCGAGCAGAAGTCGCGCGAAACCCGGCGGCATACCCCCGTGCAGGCCGATGTCCTCGACGGCGGGATCGACGGATTGGCCAGGACGCAACAGGCCGACCGCCTCCAGCACCGTCAGCAGCATCCACGACAGCAGAATTCGCAGGAATCGTCGCAGCATCATCCTCTCCCGATCAGGTAGATCAGAGGATAGAGCGTGAGCCAGACGATATCGACGAAGCTCCAGTAGAGCCCGACCACATGAACCGGCGTATAATACCGGCGGCCGAATTCGCCGCGCCGCGCCCGCAGGATGATCCAGGTGACGAGCCCGATGCCGCCCGTCAGATGCACGCCATGCAGGGCGGTGCTGACGAAGTAGAAGACGAAGAACAGCCGCGCTCCGCCCGCCTCCGCCCCTTTGATCTTGAAGTCGGCCCCGGTCGGAAACACGTGGTTGGAGAAATCGTCGTGATACTCCAGCCCGAACTTCAGTCCCAGGAATAGCACGCCGAGCGCAATCGCCACGGCACAGCACCAGATCAGCCCGCTGGTGCTGCCCACCCGGATGAACGCGAGCCCGGTCGCGTAGACGAAGCTGCTGGTCACGAGAATGGCGAGATTGAGCGTGCCGATCCAGAGTTCGGTCTCGCGCGCGCCGGCATCGAAGCCGGCCTGATTCCAGTGCCGGCAGTAGATCCAGCCCAGGATCAGGCCGCCGAAGAACAGCACCTCGGTGGCCAGGAACAGCCACATGCCCGCAATCGCGGTATCAGCCTGATGCCGCGGGCTCGCGTATTGGAATTCGTGCGGGGCGGCGGTCTCAGACATGCTGCTGCACGGCTTCCGGCGGATACGCGTACGGTCCCTGCGTCACGACCGGCGTCTGGATGAAGTTCACCGTCGGCGGCGGCGAGGGCGTCTGCCATTCCAGCCCGGTGGCGTGCCACGGATTGGCGGGGGCGCGCTCGCCGCGCAACAACGACCATACGAGATAGGCCAGCGGCAGAAGATAGGCGGCGGCGAGAATCGTGGCACCTGCCGACGACAGCACGTTCAGCACCTGGAAGTCCGGCGGATAGGAGTAGTAGCGCCGCGGCATCCCGAGATAGCCCAGGATGAATTGCGGGAAGAACGTCAGGTTAAAGCCGATGAACATGATGAGGGCGGCGACGCGGGCCCACATCTCGGGATACATGCGGCCGGTGATCTTGGGCCACCAGTAGTGCAGGCCGCCGAAGAACGCCGAGACCATGCCGCCGACCATGACGTAGTGAAAATGGGCGACCACGAAATAGGTCTGCGTCAGATCGACATCCGCACCGAGGGCGGCCAGCCACAATCCGGTCAGGCCCCCGATCGTGAACAGTCCGATGAAGCCCAGCGCGTAGAGCATGGGCGCATCGAAGTGGATGAACCCCTTGTGCATGGTGCCAAGCCAGTTGAACACTTTGATCGCAGACGGCACGGCCACCATGTAGCTCAGGATCGAGAACACCACGGCCGAATACAACGAAATCCCGGCCACGAACATATGGTGTCCCCACACGAAGAAGCTGATCACCGCGATCGAGACGCTGGCCCATACGATGAACTTGTAGCCGAATATGCGCTTGCGCGAGAATGTCGGGATGATCTCGCTGACCACGCCGAAGCCCGGCAAGATCATCATGTAAACCGCTGGGTGGGAGTAGAACCAAAACATGTGCTGGAACAGCAGCGGGTCGCCGCCGATCGAGGGGTCGAACAGCCCCACGTGGAAGATCCGCTCCAGTATCACCAGCAGCAGCGTGATCGCCAGGATCGGCGTCGCCAGGACCATCAGCACGCTGAGCGAATAGAGCGACCACAGGAACACCGGCATCCGGTACCAGGTCATCCCCGGCGCCCGCAGGCGATGGATGCTGACGATGAAATTGAGGCCGGTCGCGATCGAGGAAAAGCCGGAGAGGAAAACGGCGGACGCCGCCAGCCCGACATGGCTCTTGGAGTACAGAGTGGAGAGCGGGGTATAGAAAGTCCAGCCGACATCGACCCCGCCGACGAACAGCGCCCAGAGGGCGATCCCGCCGGCCGCGATGAACAGATACCAGCTCGCCAGATTGAGCCGCGGAAATGCGAGATCCCGTGCCCCCAGCATCAGCGGGATGACGAAATTGCCGAGTGTCACCGGCACCGCGGGCACCAGGAAGAACCAGACCATGATCACGCCGTGCATGGTAAACAGCCGGTTGTAGGTCTCGGCCGAACCAAGCAGTCCCTCCGGCACCAAGAGGTTGAGCCGGACCATTGCGGCCGCGATGCCGCCGACGAAGAAGAAGACGGTGATGCTGCCGAGATACAGCAGTGCGATGCGTTTGTGGTCGGTAGTCAGCAGCCAGCTTCGGATGGTGGTGCCATCGGTCAGATACGACCCCTCGATCTCACCGGCCCTGACCGCCACCGTCGCACTCATGACCGCTGCTCCGGCGCCAGCGACTTGATATAGGCGATCAGCTTCAAGAGTTCCTCCTCACTGATCTGTCCGGCAAAGGACGGCATCACCGGGACGTAGCTCGCCACCACCTGCTGTTTCGGCATCAGGATGGAATCACGGATATAGCGATCGTCGGCAGTCACCACCGTGCCATCCGACAGCGGCACCGGACTGCCGTACAAGCCGACCAGCGGCGGCGCGCGGACCGTGCCGCCGGCTTGCCTGCCGCCCTCGCCGTTGCCGCCGTGGCACCCGCTGCAGCCAAACCGCATGAACAAGGTCTTCCCGGCGAGCGCCAGCGTCTCCGCCGCGCCGGTCTGCTCCAGCCATTTCTGGTACGCCGGCGCCGGCATCGCCACGATCTCGCCCACCATCGTGGAGTGGCCGGTGCCGCAGAGCTGGGTGCAGAACAGGTGGTAGGTGCCGGGCCGGTCGGCCGTGACCCACAAGGTTTCGTATCGGTCCGGCAGCACGTCATGCTTGATGCGGAAGGCGGGCACCGAAAAATCGTGAATTACGTCCTCGGAGGTCATCACGAACTCGACCGAGCGGCCTACCGGCAGATGCACCGCGTTGATCTCGCGCTGTCCACCCGCATGTTCGACCTTCCACATCCACTGCTTGCCGGTGATGTAGATCTTGAGTGCGCCGGGCGGCGGCTGGAACTCCCGCACGTACAAGTCGGCACCCCAGAGGAACAGCCCGAAAAAGACCAGCATCGTGGCGACGGTCCAGCCGGTTTCCAGCCGCCATGTCTTCTCCGCGATCGCGCCGCGATCGATGCCGCTGCCAGCGCGATACTTTACCGCGTAGAGCAGCATCAGACCGAACACGAGTGCCAACACCGCGAGCGAGAGCAACAGCAGCGCCAGCAGCATGTGATCCGCTTCCGATGCATTGGCGGATGCGGCAGGAAGGAAGAATCTCATGGGCTGCGTCGCTCAGGCGCCGCCGGCCAGCCCGGGATGCCTTCCTGCGCGACCTTGCGCATTGCGTCGGCAATCGGGATATGCACGATTCCGTGCGCCTTATCGACCCAGCCGACGCTGTTCAGGCGTTGCATCTCGGCCGCGTAGAATTGCCGCATGTCCGCACTCGGGCTTGGTTGCAGCCGCGGCGCCGGATACACCGGCAGCGGCGGTCGAAGAGTGCGGTCCGGCACCGATTGCGGAAACAGCCACCAGATGAACAGGCCAATCGCGGTCAGAGAAAACAGCAGCAGTGCGAGGGCGCCCCAGATGAAGCGCTCGCCGACATCGCTCGCTTCGTGGCGTGCATCGGGGATGGCCCTCTCGGTCTCAGCCATGGCTGGCCGCCCGGCCCGCAAGCCGTGCCAGCCGGGGTGCCCGCAAGGCGATCGCCGCGGCCAGGCCGAGCAGCGCCAGCATCGCCGCCACCGCCACCAGCGACAGGCCGCGACCCGAGGAGGGAATCACGATCCACCACGCACGCGGGATTTCGATGCCGGCCAGTAACGCCGCCAGCCACGCCATCGCGCGCCGCGAGCGCTGAACCTGCGGCCATAGCAACGCAAAGAACGGCAGCGCGAAGTGCAGGCCCGCGATCGCCGCCGCGACGATCCCCCAGCCACCGGTGATTCGGCGCACGTACCAATCGGCTTCATGCGGCAGGTCGGACTGCCAGATGATCAAGAGCTGCATGAAATCGAGGTACGCCCAGAACACGAGCAGCCCCAGCATTAGCTTGCCCAGATCCTCCATCGCCTGGCTGCGATCCGCCGGCTGCACCAGCGCCGCTCCCAGCACCGCGACCGACAGCGCGAGCAACACGCCTTCCGTGCCCACCAGCAGGCCATAGACGCTGGACTTGAAATGCGGCTCCATCGACAGCGTGTAGTCGAACGCGGCGAAGGTGATCGAGAGCGCCAGCAGGATCAGCCCCGGCGGCGCGATGCGGTACAGCAATGGCTCGGGGTCCTCATGCCGCAGCGCCCACAAAACCAGAGCGCCGAGTCCGAGCCATACGACCAGATAGATGACCCCGCGCCCGTAAAAGAATGCCGGGTTAAGATAGAACCGGTTGTCGAGACCGGCCGCCACGTCGGGATGCATCCACGGATACAGCGCGTGCAGCACGAACAGGATCGGCACGAGTGCGGGTAGCACAAGCGGCAGCGTCACGACGCCCGCGACAAGCTGCGGCCGGATCGCCCAGCCCCAGCGGCCGCCGGTCAAGGCGTGGATCAGGATCAGCGCGATGCTGCCCAGCGGCCAGCCGATCCATCCCGTCAAGGCCGCGAGCCAGGCGTGCGGGAACTGCGCCGGTGCGATGATCCAGCCGACCGCCGAGCCGAGCACGCCGATGCCGCCGACGATCCAGGCAACCCGCTCCCGGTCCACACGGGTCATCGCAATGCGCTGCGCTGGTCGGGGGCGACATCGGCCAGGGTCGCGTTCTGACTGCGCTGCAGGGCGCGAATATAGGCCGCGATGGCCCAGCGGTCGCGCGGTTGCACCCGGTTGGCGTAGGAGTACATCGCCCCGTGCCCGTGCGTGATGACATCATAGAAATGCTGCACGGGCGCGTCGCGCAGCCGGGCGATGTGGTACGAGGGCGGCGGCGGGAACCCCCGCTGCACGACCATTCCGTGTCCGTCGCCCAACTCCGAATGGCACGGCGTGCAATAGATGCGGAACCGCCCCTGGCCCCGTTCCAGCAGCGCCAGCGTGACGGGCGGGGCCGGCACCGGCTGCTGCTGGAACTCGACCGTATCGCTCGGCACCTCCGCCGGCCCGACGCTTGGTGAATAGACCTTCTGCTTCGGCTGCTCGATCATGTAGTCGCAGCCGGACAGCAGGGCCACGCCCAACACGATCAGGAATGCGAGACGGCGGCTCACGACGAGAACTCCTCGAGGCTGGCCGGCCGAAGTGCGGCGAGGACTGCCCGCGCGCGCGCCACATGCTGCTTGTCGGTGGAGCGGACCGCCACGAACCAGCGGTCCCGCGAGGCAAGCCGGAAGCTGTCGCACTCATCGATCGGCTCATAGAGGCGGGGCATCCGGCAGATCACGAAATAACCGAAGAACCCGATCCCCATCGCGCAGAGTATGCCGAGCTCAAAGGCGATCGGCACGAACGATGGCCAGGCAAGTTTCGGCCGCCCGCCGATGTTCAGCGGAAACGCCCAAACGTCGGCATTCGTCATCAGCAGGAAAAAGCCCAGGAAACCCAGCAGCCCCGCCACAAACATCATAAGCGGCAGCGGCGAGCCGGTCGGGTGTTCGTCCAGCGCCGTTGGCGTGTAGGTCTCGACGCCGCCCATATTTTTCGACGCTAGCTGGTGCAGTGCCGTACGCAGCGCTGCCTCGGTCTCGAAGCCCGCGAGCACGCCGCTCATCGGCGGCGCTCCCGGGGGGCCGCACGCGCCTGGCTGCGTCCGATCAGCGAGCGCATCTCGTGCATCGAGATGATCGGTACGTAACGCACCGCCAGCAGGATGCCGCTGAGGAACATCCCCACGGTGCCGAGCAGCGTCGCCCAATCCCAGACCGTGCCGTGGAACACACCCCATGACGATGGCAAATGCGGGCGGTGCAGGCTGGTCACGACGATCTCATAACGCTCCAGCCACATCCCGACCACCACGCCGAGGCAGATCAATGCGACCAGTATCTGGCTCATGCGCAGCCGCCGGAACCACATCAGTTGCGGCAGCGAGACGTTGAACAGGATCGTCCCCCAGTAAACCGGCCAGTAATATCCAAAGATCCGTTCGGTGAACATCACCCGCTCGGCGCGGTCGCCGCCATAGTAGGTGGTGAACACGTCCATCAGGTAACCGTAGGCCAGACACAGGCTGCTGGTGAGCAGCAGCTTACACAGCACGTCGAAATGGCGCCCGGTGATCATATCCTCCAGCCGCAGCAGCCGGCGCAGCGGGACAATCAGCAGGATCACGATCGCAAACCCGGACAGCAGGGCGCCGAAGACGAAAAAGGGCGGGAACTCGGTGGAGTGCCAGCCGACCGTGGCACCGCCGGCAAAGTCCAGGCCCACGATGCTGTGGATCGAGACCACCACCGGCGCCATGATCGCCGCCATGACGGCGTAGGTCGCTTTCAGGCGCTTCCATTGCCGGCTCGTCCCGCGGAAGCCGAGCGCGAAAAAACCGTAGATCACCTGCTTGATGCGTGAATTCGCGCGGTCACGCACGGTGGCGAGGTCCGGCACGAGACCAAAATACCAAAACAGCACGGAGGTCAGGACGTAAGTGTAGAGCGCCCAGAAATCCCACAGCAGCGGGCTGCGGAACTGCGCCCACAGGGTCATCGTATTCGGGTAGAAGAACAGCCAGTAGGCGAACCAGGGCCGGCCGAGATGCAGGATCGGATACACGCCGGCCGCCGCGGCACCGAACAGCATCATCGACTCGGCAATGCGATTGATCGAGGTGCGCCATTCCACGCGCGCAAGGTAGAACAGCGCCGAGATAATGGTGCCGCCGGAGGCGATGGCGATCCACCACACGTAGCTCAGAATGGCGAAACCCCACGCCACCGGCCAACTGACGCCCCAGATCCCAATCCCCTCGTAGAACAGCCACAGGATCGAGAGCACCAGCAGGAGAGTCAGCGCGCTGCACGGCACGAAGGCGATCCACCACCAGAGGAAAGCCCGTTCGCGCAGCGCGATCGCGCAGATGCGGTCGGTCATCGAGGCGATGGTAACGCCGGGGTAGATCACCGGATCGTCGGGGTGGAGCGGGTGCCGCTCGCCGGGCACCGGTGCCGACAGCTCGGCACCGACCGCAGAGGCGTGCGAGGCCGGGATGTCGCTCATGCGCGGCCCGTCTTGATGGCAGGGTTGGGATTGCGGACCAGCGCCTCGTAGGTCGTGCGTGGGTGGGTGTTCTGCTGCTCCAGCATGGCGAAGTCGAGCGGGCTCTGCTTGCGCTTAGATACGGCACTTTCCGGGTCGGCCAGATTGCCGAATGTGAAGGCCCGGGTCGGGCAGGCCGCCTGACAAGCGGTCCTGACCTCGCCGACCGGCCGGCTGTCGCGGTCGGCGGCAATGCGGGCCTCGGCGATTCGCTGGATGCAGTAGGTGCACTTCTCCATCACGCCGCGCCCGCGCACCGTCACGTCCGGATTCCACGACACCGGCGGGCGGTGCTGCTCGTATCCGTAGCCGAAATAGTTGAACCGCCGCACTTTATAAGGGCAGTTGTTCGAGCAGAACCGGGTGCCGATGCAGCGGTTATAGACCATCAGGTTCAGGCCCTCGGAATCGTGCAGCGTCGCCCCCACCGGACAGACGATTTCGCAGGGTGCCTGCTCGCAATGCATGCAAAGGACGGGCTCGAAAAAGCTTTCGGGCGCGTCGGCGCTTCCCTCGAAATAGCGATCAATGCGCAGCCACTGCATCTCGCGTTCCTGAAGCACCTGCGGCTTGCCGACGACGGCGATATTGTTTTCCGCCTGGCAGGCGATGACGCACGCGTTGCAGCCGATGCACGCGTTGAGATCGACACTCATCGCCCAGGCGGCCGGCCCCGGGGGGATCGTGCGATAGATGTGCGCCTCGGGATGTTCGTTGGCCGCGAAGCGAGGATTGGCGACGAATTCGGCCAAGGTGCCGCGCCGCAGGATCTCCGGCGGCGTCTCCAGCAGCAAATTGTGATGCACGGTGCTGGCGAGTTCCTCCCGCCCGCTCTCCTTGTGCAACACGGCCGGCGCGTCGAGGCCGGTCAGCGGATAATAGTCGAACCCGCTGCCATCACCGATGCTCCCGGCCGCGCGGCGACCAGAGCCGAGCAGCGCGGTAATGCAATCGGGCGCCTGTCCCGGCATGATCCAGACCGGAGCGACGACACTTGCCGTGCCAATCGACAGCCGGACGCGGTCGCCGTTCTCGAGCCGCATCCGCGCGGCCTGGGCGGGCGCGATCAGCAGCGGGTTGTCCCAAACCAGCTTGGTGAGCGGCCGCGGCAATTCCTGCAGCCACGGATTGTTGGCGAAGCGCCCGTCCCATAGGCTCGGGTCCGGGCGGAACAGAACGTTGAGCGCCCGGCTTTTCGCCGGCGGCAGTGCCGCGTTCCGGGCCGTGGAGCGAAGGCCGACACCGCTCTTTGCGCTGGCCGTCCGGGGGACCACGCCCTTGGCCAGCGCATCGAACCAGCCGGTCGCGAAATCTCTGCCCAGGCGATCCTTCCAGCTCGCCTTCACGGCGTGCTCGGCTGATAGCGGGGCCGGTCCCATGTAGAGGCCCAGAATCTCGTGCGCGCTGACGCCATCGTATAGCGGCAGCGCCTGCGGTTGCAGAATCGTTGCGGTTCCATCGTAAGCGCGCGTGTCGCTCCAAGCCTCCCACGGATGGGTCATCGGCACGAACCAGCTTGTCGCCAGCGCGGTCTCGTCTTCACGTCGGGCGAGCGTCAGGCTGAACGGCACCCGCTGCAGCGCCTTCGTGAAACCCCAATTGCCGGGTGCTGCGAACGCCGGATTGCTGTCCACGATCAGCAGGCTCGTGACCTGCCCTGCCTGCATTGCCGCGATCAGCGCGCGCAGTGATGCCGCCTGATCGACAGGATTGTGGGCCGCCGGCTCGACCAGTTCGAAGGTGACGCCGCGGGCGCCCAGCGCCTCGTTCATCGCCAGCGCCAAGGTGTGCATCTCGGCCGGCTGATCCGGCCCCACATGCACCAGTGCGCGTCCCTGCGCCGCCTTCAGGTCGGCGATGACGGTGTCCAGCCAATCGGGCGCGGAACCGGCCGGTGCATCGCTCAAGATGCCGGCAGCGAGCGCCGCGACGATCTCGCGCAGCTCGTTCGGTCCCGCAATGAAGCGGTGGTCGGCCACCGAGCCGATCAATGTTGGCGTCGGCTCGATCGCATATACCCGGCTCATTCTCGGCGTGCGCGATGGATTGCGGCGGGCGGCGAAATCGCGCGCGTAGCGCAGATGACCCGGTGCACTGCTCAGCAGGTCGCTGTCGATCGCCAGCACGATGTCGGCCTGCTCCAGATGCGCGACCATATCGAGGGGACGGCCATAGCCTTCTGTCGCGCCGCGCAGGACGGCATCGCGAGAGACGGGATCCCACTGATGCCAGTGCGCTTCGGGATATTGTCGCAGCAACGCATCGAGTTGTGCCGCCAGCGTCGGCGAGGTGACTGTGCCGGTCAGAATCCGCAGCCCGGCGCCGCGGCTGCGGGCGAGTGCCGCGCGTTGCGCGGCCAAGGCGGTTTCCAGGGTCTGACGATCGGACGGCTCGCCGTGCGCGGTGATCTGCGCGGCGCGATCGGGATCGTAGAAGTCCAGCACCTCGGCCTGCGCGAACACGCCGGTCGCCCCGAGGCTCGCCGGATGATTGGGGTTGCCGTCCACCTTGATCGGTCGCCCCATGTTATGTTTGACGACGATGCCGCTGGCATAACCGTCCAGCACATGGGCGGTGGCGTAGAAGTTCGGGATCGCCGGGATGATGTTGGCCGGAATCCTGACCGCCGGGATCAGGTGGCCGTACGGCCGGCCGGGATCGCAACCACCGAGGCCGCCCAGCGCGAATGCCGCCGCCATCAGCCTGAGCATCTGCCGCCGGTCTCGTGGCTCGGCCAACGCCCGGGCCAGGCCCGGAAACTCGTCTGCTGCGCGCGCCAGAAAGACCGGATCGTCGGCCGCCTGCTCGAGGCTGCGCCACAGCGTGCTGCGCGGGCGGCTCATCGGTGGCACAGCGAACAATCCGTCAGATTGCGATCGGGGACATGATATTCCGCCATCAATGCCTGCGGCGACGGTGTGTCCGCCGTGCGGTGCCACTCCGTATCATAGAGGGCGGCTTTCGGCCGCAGTTGCGGCCCCGGATTGCGATGGCAGTTCAGGCAGAACTGCATGGTCAGAGTCTCCGCCTTGTAGGTCAGCGCCATACTCGCGACCTCGCCGTGGCAGCTCTGGCAGCCGACTCCCTTGGCGATGTGGATGCTGTGATTGAAATAGACGTAGTCGGGAAGGTTGGTCACGCGGTTCCAAACGATCGGTTTGTCGTCGGCCAGACTTTCGCGTACCGGCGCTAGGATTGCAGCATTGGTCCAGATTTGCGAATGGCAGGTCATGCAAGTATAGGTCGGCGGTAGCCCGGCGCTCGACGACACCTCGACCGAAGTGTGGCAGAATTGGCAATCGATGCTGAGCCCGGCGACGTGGTGTTTATGGCTGAACGGCACCGGCTGCTCGATGGTCCAGCGCACGTGGCGCACATAGTCCGTGCGCGGCCATAGCCACCACCAGCCTATGCCTCCAATAAAACCTGCCGCCAGCGTCAGCAGCGCCAATTTCGCAGCCAAGTTCGCGGTCGGCCTGAAAATCGCCGCCATCGTCCTCCCCAAGCCCCGTCGATGCGGCGCGTCAAAAGGCAGCACACACTCAGGAAAAGATAAACCGGTTTAAGCCGGCTATGGAGCACACAGAGGCGTGATTGAGCCATAATCGGCATGATCGAGCCGCCTACGATACGTCTCGGCCCGAGTCTCTCTCAAGTGATCGGAACGCTCATTCCGGTGCGCATGTTCTGGACCATATCATACGTCCATGCGGACGGTCAGCGACACGGGTCTGTCGGGTACACGTTCGAGAGTATTGCGTCGCCGAGCACACGCGCAGCCCGTTGGTCATCACTATCGGGACCGGAGTGAAGCGATGGCGGGACGGGCGGTGTCGGCTGGCGCACGTGTGTGATCCGATGGAGTGGCAAGGAGGCACGGGTGTCGGCTCGGGGAACGCGAGGTATCGGGGTCCAAGCGGCGGAAGCGGCGGGCCGAGTTCGCAAACGGAGTATCGCCACTGTCCAGGCGCAGTCCCGAGCGCACGGCGGTAAGGGCGGCCCGCCGGCTAAACCGCGCAGCCGGCACGCTCGCGTTTTCCGTGCTCGCTGACAGCGCGGTCGAGCACTATCGCGGCTCCTTCCACAACCAGGCCATGTATGCGGCTCTAGCCTCCTCGGCGCTCAGCCTGGCAGCCAGCGCCCACGGGGTGGCCGACCGGCGCAGCAGGGCGCACGTCGCGCGGGACGCGATCTACGCGATCGCGGCTGCGGTCGGCCTGATCGGCACCGGGTTCCACCTCTACAACATCGGCAAGCGGGAAGGCGGCTTCTCCTGGCTGAACCTGTTCTACGCGGCGCCGGTCGGCGCGCCGGCGGCGCTCTCGCTCTCCGGGCTGCTCGGCTTTGCCGCCGAGCGCGTGCGCGGCAACCCGCCGGGCGCAGCACCCCGGTTGCTCGGGCTGCCCGCCGGCCGCGCTGTGGCCGCGGTCGCCGGCGCCGGGATCGCCGGGACCGTGAGCGAGGTCGGGCTGCTGCACTTCCGCGGCGCCTTCCACGATCCGTTCATGTTCCTGCCGGTCATCGTGCCGCCGGTGGCTTCGGGCCTGATGGTGAACGCCGCACTGCGCTGCCCGCCGCCCCAACGCCGGCGCACCACACGGTGGTGGCTGCGCGCAACCGCCGCGCTCGGCTTCGCAGGGGTTGGATTTCATATCTACGGCGTGGGCCGGGGGATGGGGGGCTGGCGCAACTGGAGCCAGAACGTGCCGAACGGACCGCCGCTCCCGGCTCCGCCCAGCTTCACCGGCCTCGCACTCGCCGGACTCGCCGCACTCGGCCTCTTGGAGGAGCAGCTCGATGAGTGATGGGCGCTACCCAGGCTACGACGTACTCTCCAAGCGGCACACGCTGTCGTGGAACGAGCAGACGCGGCTCGCGATTAATCGACGCCTCGCCGTGCCGCGCGATCCGCGCTTCTTCACCGTAGCCGAGTGGCAGACGCTCCAGGCGGTGTGCGACCGGATCGTACCGCAGCCAAAAGATCGGCCGCCTGTCCCGCTCGCCGCGTACGTGGATGACAAGATCTCCAAGGATCACAAGGACGGCTACCGCCACGCGAAAATGCCACGGCAGGGCGAGGCGTGGAAGCGCGGCCTCGCGGCACTCGACGAGCATGCGAGGCGGATGCACGGCGACCGCTTCGTCACGATCGGCGCGGTGGAGCAGGACGCGCTGCTGCGGCAGATGCAGGACGGCGCGCTGACGCGGCCGGCCTGGGGCGACATGCCGAGCAAGCTCTTCTTCTCGGAGCGCGTCATCCCGGACATCACCAAGAGCTATTACGGGCATCCGACGGCCTGGAGCGAAATCGGGTGGGGTGGCCCGGCCGGCCCGCGCGGCTATGTGCGCATGGGCTTCGACCGGCGCGATCCTTGGGAAGCCGCCGAGGCCAAGCCCGGAGAGGAGGAGAAGGCGCGGCGCGAGAACGAGCATGTCGGCTGAGTACGAAGGCTACGTCACCGCCGCGAGCGATCCCTTCGACCGACCCCGCGCGACCAACGGACGGGCGCCGGACGTGTTCCGCCCCGGTTCCTGGGTCCCGATGCGGGAGTATCCGGAGAGCGAGGCGGTGGATTTCGCGATCGTCGGGACCGGCGCGGGCGGTGGCACTCTCGCCTGCAAGTTGGCCGAGTATGGCTTCTCCGTAGTGGCGCTCGATGCCGGCCCGTTCTGGCGCCCGCTGGAGGATTTCGCCTCCGATGAGGTCGAGCAGAACAAGGTGTTCTGGTCCGACGATCGACTCATCGACGGCGACAACCCGATCAAGATGGGCACCAACAACAGCGGCAAGTCGGTGGGCGGCAGCACCGTTCACTTCCAGATGGTCTCGCTGCGCTTCCGGCCAGAGTGGTTCAAGGCGCGCAGCAAGCTGGGCTACGGCGCCGACTGGCCGCTCGATTGGCGGGAGATGTGGCACTACTACGACGAGGTCGAGGAGGCGCTGAAAATCTCGGGGCCGCTCAACTACCCCTGGGGACCGAAGCGGCGGCGCTACCCCTACCGTGCGCACGAGGTCAACGCCGCCGGGCTGGTGCTGGCACGCGGCGCAGAGGCGATGGGAACCGCATGGGCGCCATGCCCGCTCGCCACCGTCTCCGCCCCGCGCGGCCTCTCGCCGCCCTGCACTTATCGCGGCTTCTGTCGGATCGGCTGCTCGACGAATGCCAAGCAGAGCGTGCTGACCACCTGGATTCCGCGCGCGATCGCGGCGGGCGCCGAGATCCGCGACCTCGCGATGGTCGGCCGGGTCGAGACCGACGATGCGGGTCGTGCGACGGGCGTGCACTACCGCCGCGGCGGCGAATGGCGCTTCCAGAAGGCGCGAAACGTCGTAGTGGCAGGCTACGCGATCGAGACGCCGCGGCTGCTGCTGCTCTCGGCAAGCAATCGCTTCCCCGACGGTCTTGCCAACAGTTCGGGCCTGGTCGGCAAGAACCTGATGACCCAGTCCAACCAGGCGGTCTGGGGCGTGATGGACGAGGAGGTCCGTTGGTACAAGGGGCCGCCTTCGCTCACGATCAACGAGCATTGGAACTACGTCGACGAGCACCCGACCAAGGATTTCGACGGCTACTATCTCTGGTACAGCCAGGGGCCGCTGCCGCTGGAATGGACCGTGGTGCAGACCGGCGCGCGCGGGCTGTGGGGGGAGAAGCTGCGCACAGAGATGGAGAAGTACAACCATCAGGCCGGGCTCAAGATGGTCGGTGAGCTGCTTCCCTATGAAAGCAACCGGGTGACGCTTGCCGATGACGAGGACCAGCACGGTCTGAAGATCCCGCGCATCACCTACAGCTATAGCGACAACGACAAGCGGCTGATCCGGCACGGGCTCGATCAGATGGAGCAGCACATGCGGGCTGCCGGAGCCAAGGAGATATTCCGCCAGGAGGACGACACCAACCACCTGCACGGAACCGCCCGGATGGGCGCCGATCCCCGCGCCAGCGTGGTCAATGCGGACTGCCGCAGTTGGGACATCCCCAATTTGTGGGTCTGCGACGGCTCGGTGTTCCCGACCGTCGGTGGCGTGAACCCATCGGAGACGATCCAGGCGCTCGCCTGCCGAACGGCAGACCGGATCAGGCAGATGGCCCGGCGCGGGGAGTTGTAGGGAGGAGGCGGCCTCGCGTCAGCCGCCCGCTCATTGGCCGCCCTCACTGCCGTCGGTCGGGGTTCCCGGCATGACCAAGGTTTTCTGCTGCGGCAGCGAATCCAGCAGCGCGCGGTCAACGCGCAGGTGCGACTGCACCAGCTCATGCGGGCTGAGCGCCATCCACTGCTTGAGCGAGAGATCCTGGAAGCGGTCGCTCTTGAACATCTCCAGATAGCGCACCGTCGCGCTGCCGGTGTTCTCGACATAGTGGCCCATCGCGAATGGCACGTAGCCCACGTCGCCGGCTCGGTAGTCAAAGGTGCGCGCGCGGCCGCCGGAGGCGAACACGGTCATGCGCGCCTGCCCGTCGATGTAGTATTGCCATTCGTCATTGTTCGGGTGCCAGTGCAACTCGCGCATCCCGCCCGGCTCGATGTCCACCAGCGCCGCGGCGATCGATTTGGATACCGGAAAGTTCGTGGAGTCGGCGATCCGCACCGTGCCGCCCGGCCCGCGCCGCGGTTCCTGGGCGAGCAGGCGATGGCTGAAGCTCAGCGGGACCGGCGGCCCTGACCGCTCGGCCTCGAGCGGGCCGGGCACGTGGGATTGGAAGATGTAGAGTTCCTCTCTCGGGATGTCGGCGAACGCGCTCTCGGCCCACCCGAAATTTTTGGCCAGCACACTCTTCGGCGTGTGCGCGACCCAGTCGGTGATGAGGAAGGTGCTGCCCTCGGAGAAGCCGCCATTGTCGAAGACGAGCAGGAACTCGCAGCCGTCCGGATCGAGGCCCTGGATGGAATGCGGGATGCCGGACGGGAAGAACCAGAGGTCGCCCACGCCCACGTCGTCCACGAACTGGCGCCCCTCCTGGTCCACGGCCGTGATGCGGGCGCGGCCGTAGAGCATGTAGGACCACTCGCCCGGCTTGTGCCAGTGCAGCTCGCGCACGGCACCCGCCTTGAGGCGCATGTTCACGCCGGCCAGCGTGGTCGCGATCGGCAACTCGCGCTTGGTGACTTCGCGCGCCCAGCCGCCGGGTTCGAGGCGGTTGTGCGCGTCGGCGAAGGAGAATTTGAGGTTTGGCATCGTGCCGTGGTCGGTCTCCGGCGGCGCCAGCATGTCCGGCGCTTCGCGGTCACGCATCGCGTCGCGCGGCCCGGGATCGTCCGCACCTTTATCGCCGCGCACCGGTTGCGGAGTTGTCGTCCCCGGGTGCCGCAGAGAAGTTGCCATGTCCCACCTCTCGGTTTCGACTTTGAGCGGCAACTTCAGGCCGATCGAGGGAGTTGCCGGCCGCCACGTGGGATTGATCGGCTTGGCTCAACTCACATGCGCATACGGCACGCGATGCTGAGAAATCGGCCGGCCGGTCAGGATCCATGCCCAAGCGGGGGGTTGATGCGTCCCGCTACGGTTCACCCGCCTCGAACGCGCGCAGTTCCTCTGCAACGTGGGGCACCGGGGCGACCGCCCCGCTGGTCAGCCGCACCGCCGCCGCGAGACCGAGCGCCAGCACCGGGACGAAGCTCGCGAACACCCAGAACGCCGCCGCGTGCGCCGCCGCCACACTCGCGCCCTCGCGCAAGCCCGCGGCGTTGGCCGCGATCCCCGCTGCCGAGGCGCCGACCGCGTAGCCGATCCGCTGCATCGTGGACGTGGCCGAGGCGGCGACGTCGCGCTCGTCCGCAGGCGCACTGATCACGATCCGCCGCACCACGAACGGCCAGGCGATGCCGAACCCCGCCCCTTGCAGCAGCACGCAGGCGATGATCGCCAGCTCCGGCCCGCGCGGCACGAAGGCCGCGAAGCCCACGCAGGAAAGCAGCACCATCGCCAGTCCGCCGCGGATCAGCACCCGGTCCCAGCGCTCGGCGACGTTTGCGATCAGCAGCGTGGCGACCGTCCAGGTCACGGACCCCGCCGCGACCACGCTGCCGGCGGCGAGCGGAGTCGCACGGTACAGCACTTCGAGCAATAGTGGGCCGTAGCTGGTGAACGAGCTCGACCCCACCGCCATCGCCACGATCATCAGCAGCCCGGCGCCCACTGGATGGGTCACTCGGAGCAGCTCGCGCGGCATCAGCCGCGCCCGCGCCTGCGCATCGAGCCGTGCCGCCAGCCACAGCAGCCCGAGCCCGAGCGCGCCGAGAGCAGCCGGCAGCGCGTCGCCCGGCGCTACCCCGGCGGTTGCGATCGCGAGTGTGGCGGCACAGAGCATCGCCAGCGGACGCAGCGGGATGGTCCGCGGCCCCACCGAGGTGCGCGGCAGCCCGCGGAGGAAAATCGCGGCGGTGGCGGCGAGCAGGCCCGCCTGCCCCGCGAACGCCCAGAACGCGCCGCGCCACAGCCCCGCTGTCGCGAACAGCCCGCCCACCAGCGGCCCGCACAGCGCCGAGACGCCCCAGATCGCCGAGACGACCGCCATCAGCCGGGTCCAGAACCGATCGGGGAACATAGCCTGGGTCGCGACATAGGTGATCGCGACCATCGCCCCGCCGCCCACGCCCTGCAGCACCCGCCCGCCCAGCATGATGCCGATGTCGGGGGCGAGCGCGCTCGCGACACAGCCGACCGCGTAGCAGAACGCGGCCCCGATGATCACGTCGCGCATCCCGAAGCGCCGCGCCGCCAGCGCCGAGCAGGCACCCGAGACGATGCCGCCCAGTTGATAGAGGGCGATCGCCCAGTTGATGAACGCGACCCCGCCGATCTGCTCCACCGCACTCGGCATCGTGGTGGCAGCCAGGAAGCTGTCGGCGGCGTGTAGCCAGACGCCGAGGCAAAGGATGGTGAACTGCCCCAGCCGTCCGGTGCGCGCGAGCTCGCGCCAGGTGGACACGGCTTCTAGCCGGCCGGCCGCGGCCGGAGTGGCCAGGGCTGGGGCGGCCAGGGCTGGGACGGCCAGGGTTGGGGCGGCCGAAGCTTGGTGCTGCGTTGCATCGGGCGGCCCCCCATACGGCGCGCGGCCGCGCGCCACTCTGCCGGTGCGCCGCAGCGGGTCAAGTCGCCGCGACGCGCTGGCATTAGGCGCGGCACTTGCGCAGGATGGGCCGGCATCGGAGCACTGACGCCAATCAGGGGACGCCAATCAGGGGAGGCAACCAGCATGGCACGTGTTGCACTGGTCACCGGCGGCACGCGCGGCATCGGCGCCGCGATCAGCCGCGCGTTGAAGGATGTCGGCCGCAGCGTCGTCGCGAGCTACGCCGGCAACGACGCCGCCGCTCACGCCTTCCACGAAGAAACCGGCATCGCCGTGATGCGCTTCGACGCCGGCGACTTTTCCGCGTGCGAGGCGGCGGTGGCCGAGATCGCGAGCCGGCACGGCCCGGTCGAAATCCTGGTCAACAACGCCGGCATCACCCGCGACGGCACGATGGCGAAGATGTCGCGCGATATGTGGGACGCGGTGCTCGACACCAATCTCGGCTCCTGCTTCAACCTCTGCAAGCTGACCCTCGATGGGATGCGGTCGCAGAAGTTCGGCCGCATCGTAAACATCGGCAGCGTCAACGGTCAGGCCGGCCAGTACGGCCAGGTCAACTACGCCGCCGCCAAGTCGGGTATCCACGGCTTCACCAAGGCGCTCGCGCAGGAGGGCGCGCGGTTCGGCATCACCGTGAACGCGGTGGCGCCCGGCTACGTCGATACCGAGATGGTGCGCGCGGTGCCCGCCGACGTGCTGCCCAAGATCATCGCGCGCATCCCGGTCGGAAGGCTCGGACGGGTGGATGACATCGCGCGCGGGGTGCTGTTCCTTACTGCCGACGACGCGGACTTCATCACCGGCTCGACGCTCTCGATCAATGGCGGACAGCACATGTATTGAAAAGGAAGGTCGGGGCTCCCCCTCCGCGGCCATTCCAATTGGCCCAAAGGGGCCAATTGGAACCTTGGGCCGCTCCGCCCCTCACACCCCTGTTGGGGCCGGCGGCCCCAGACCCCATTTCTTCAAGTGAAGGTTCCAAGGGCTGTGCCCTTGGCGGGGTTTGGGGCGGAGCCCCAACCTTGCTTGCTCAACCAGGCAAAAGGGATGACTCGATGGCCGACGAGGTGGAATGGGCGAAACTCACCGCGCCGGTGATCCGCGAGATTGCGGCTCGGCCGGCGGCGATGGTGCTGCTGCCGGTCGGCTCACTGGAGCAGCACGGGCCGCATTTGCCGACGATCACCGATACCCGCACGGCCTCCGAGATCGCGATCCGTGCCGCGCGCCTCTGCGGCGACGAGCCTCGCTGCCTGGTGCTGCCGGGCATGTGGACCGGGCTTTCCGAGCACCATCTGCCGTTCGGCGGCACGATCAGCCTGAATTACGCCGAGTTCGCGGGCGTGCTGCGTGGCGTCGCGCGCAGCCTGCGGGCGGTGGGGTTTTCGCGCCTGCTGGTGGTGAACGGACATGGCGGCAACGTCGATCCGCTGGCGGTCGCGTGCCGCGAACTCGCGCATGAATTCGGCTTCCCGGTGGTCGCGACCACGCCCTGGTACATCCCGGGGCTGAAGCTCGGAGAGATCATCGAGACCGCCGAGACCGCGCAGCACGCCTGCGAGGCGGAAACCTCGGTGATGATGGCGATGATGCCGGGCGAGGTGCGGCGCGACAAGTTGGACGATGCGGTGCGGCAGGCGCCGGCGGCGATCCACAACCCGCCCGGCTTCACCCGCTTCCGCAGCTTCTCCGAACGCGCGCCGGTCACCGGCACGGTGGGCGACCCGCGACCGGCGACGGAGGCGAAAGGCGAGCGCATTCTGGACCGGCTGGCCGAAGGTGTCGCGAAGGCGATCCGCGATGAGGTGTTGTGGCAGACGCCCGATGAAGTGTGGTCGCCGGGGCGGGGCAAGCGCGGGACGGCAGGGCGGGAGTAGATGACAATTCAACGGGTCGGCGCCCGCTGTGGCGAAGCTGAGGTGGAAGAACAGGGCCGAATCAGGCTCGCTGCCCGCCTGAGAACAGGGCTGGATCAGGCTCGCCGCGCCTGAGAACTGGGAAAAATTCTGTTCGCCGCGGCGGGTGGGGTGGCTCCGGGTCTCGCCGGCGGCTCGCTCGCCATTGCACTGTCATCCTCCGTCATCTCGGCCTCCGTGGCGATCATGGTCAGCAGCTCGGTATCCGAACCTCGCGTCAGCTCCCGCGTCGCCGGCACCGGCTCCGCCCCGCGCCGGCCGTGCGTCCAACACTTCTGCTAACATCGCCTCCTAGGTGCTGTCAAGCATAATAACGCGACTCGCGGCCGCCCCCCGACGCCGCGCTCAGTCATCGCCAAGCGCCACCGCGGGCTGCCGGTTCTGACTGACGGTCATGCCGATCACCAGACAAACGATGGTCACGAGGAAAACAGCGCTGGTCCCGGTCGTGCCGAGGCCGAGCCCTCCCGCGTGCACGGGCTGCGAGAGCAAATCGCCCATCGACGCGCCGAGCGGGCGGGTGAGGATGTAGGCGATCCAGAACGCCGCGATCGCATTCAGACCCAGCCCGAAATAGGCCGTCGTCACCAGGCCGATGCACGCGGCGAAGATCACCGCGGAGGTCGCGTAGCCGAGGGCCAGCTTCTCCGCTACCAGATCGCCGAACGAGGTGCCGAGCGCGAAGGTGAACAGGATGGCCGCCCAGTAGAACAGTTCGCGCCGCCGCGTGACGATAGTGTGGATGGAGAGCGTCCGCTCCTTCGCGAACCAGACCAGCAACACGATAGCCAGAATCACGGCGAACAGGATCGAGCTCGTGGCGAGCGCGACACCGAGATTGTCCACCAGATTGTCCGAGATCAGCGTGCCCACGACGCTGATCAGCACGACGCTGGTCCAGTAGGCCGCCGGCACGTATTGCGGCAGGCGGATCTGAGCGGCGAGCGCCACCACCAGCAGCACGGCCATGACGATCGAGGTGAGGCTCAGGCCGAGATGCAGCGTGGTGGACAGGAAGTCGGCCGCGGTCTCGCCGACGGTCGTGGACATGATCTTGACGATCCAGAAGGCGATCGTGACCTGCGGAACCTTGTTCAGCATGTTCACGGCAGGTCTGGCTTGCAGTGACGTCACGGCAATTCTCCTCGGCGATCCGACCGCGGAGATGTGGGCGAACGCAGGTTCGGGCGGCGTTGCGCGACCTATACGGATCGGTATAGCGGCGCCGGGCTATCGCCCAGCGATGCAGCAGCGCCGGCAGCGCGGTCACGCCACGCGGCGCGGTACGATCAGGTTGGGCACGATCACTTGCACCGCCTGCCCGTCCTGCCGGCGCGTGGTGACGCGCAGCTTGACCAGCCCCGAGTTCGGCCGCGAGCGCGATGGCCGCGCCTCCAGCACCTCGATCTCGGCATGCAGCACATCGTCGGGGCGCAGCGGCGCGGGCCAGCGCAGCTCGTCCACGCCCAGACCCAGGATGCCGCCCGCAACCGGAAACCCGTCCACCAGCAGGCGCATGGTCAGCGCCGCAGTGTGCCAGCCGCTCCCGACGAGGCCGCCGAACAGCGTGCCGCGCGCGGCCGCGTCGTCGAGATGGAACGGCTGCGGGTCGAATTGGGCCGCGAAGTCGGTGATCTCGCGCGCGGTCACCTGCCGCGCGCCGGTGCGGAAGCTCTGCCCCGGCGCGAAATCCTCGAAGAACAGCGTCCCGCCCATGCCTGGCCCCCCGCTGGGATTGTCGCGCCGGGCGGCCCGGCAGACAATGCGGCGTCCTAGACTGCCGGAGGCCGTGCCATGACTGCCAACGATCCCGCCGAACCGGTGCTGCTGCGCCGCGACGAGAATGGCGTCGCCTTCCTGACGCTCAACCGTCCCGCGGCGCGGAACGCGCTGTCGGTCGCTCTGATGGGTGCGCTCGAAGCGGCCCTGGAGGCGATCGGCGCCGATCCGGCGGTGAAGATCGTCATCATCGGCGGCGCCGGGCCGGCCTTCTGTTCCGGGCACGACCTGCGCGAGCTGCGCGCCGACCCGCGGCGGGCGACCTACGAGGCGATCTTCGCGCAGTGCTCGCGGCTGATGCTGCGCATCGTGCGGCTGCGGCAGCCGGTGATCGCGCGCGTCCACGGCATCGCTACCGCCGCCGGCTGCCAGCTTGTCGCAACCTGCGATCTTTCGGTCGCGGCGGAGGGGGCGCGGTTCGCGACGCCGGGGGTGAATATCGGCCTGTTCTGCTCGACCCCGATGGTCGCCCTCAGCCGCGCGGTCGGGCGCAAGGCGGCGATGGAGATGCTGCTGACCGGGGAGATGGTGAGCGCCGAGCAGGCGCGCGCGATCGGACTGGTCAACCGCGTCGTGCCGGAGACGGCGCTCGATGCGGCGGTCGCCTCGCTCGCCGGCACGATCGCCGCGAAGAGTCCGCTCGTGCTTGCGATCGGCAAGGAGGCGTTCTACGCCCAAGCGGAAATGGACCTCGACGCCGCCTATCGCCACACCGCCGAGGTGATGACGACGAACATGCTCGCGCGTGACGCGGCCGAGGGGATCGACGCCTTCATCGCCAAGCGCGCCCCGGTTTGGGAAGGGCGTTAGCGTCCGCGAGCGAGACCGCACTCCTGCGCACAGGGCCACATCATGCCGATCGAGCTACACGCCTTCAACACGCCCAACGGCCGCAAGATCAGCGTGGCGCTGGAGGAGATGGACCTGCCTTACACGGTGCATATCGTGGACATCACCAAGGGTCAGCAGCACGAACCCCCCTTTCTGGCGATCAGCCCGAACAACCGCATCCCGGCGATCGTCGATCCGGAGGGACCGGATGGGCTGCCGATCAGCGTGTTCGAATCCGGCGCCATCCTGCTCTATCTCGGCGAGAAGACCGGGCGCTTCCTGCCGCGCCCCTTGCGCGACCGCGTGCCGGTGCTGGAGTGGCTGATGTGGCAGATGGGCGGCTTCGGCCCGATGCCCGGCCAGGTGCACCACTTCCTGCAAGTCGAGAACGAGGCCGACCGCCGCTACGGCCTGCAGCGCTACATGAAGGAGACCCGGCGCCTCTATGGCGTCGCCGACCGCCGCCTGGCACAGGTCGAGTTCTTCGCGGGCGCGCTCTCGGTTGCGGACTTCGCGATCCTCGGCTGGGCGTGGCGGCACGAGCGCCACCAGGTCGAGCTGGCGGACTTCCCCAACGTGCGGCGCTGGTACGAGGCGATGATGGCGCGCCCGGCGGTGCGGCGCGGGTTCGCGGTTGCGCTGAGCTGACCGGCCCGACCGAGCTTCCCTCTACGCCACTGCGTCAAGTCATTGGTATATCGTTCTTTTGTGTCGGAAAACGGCAGGCTCCGGCCGCGCTAGTTGACGGCAAGAACAAAGCTGGTAAGAACGCTAGGCACATCGCCGAGATAGCCCGTACCCAGTAACGTGGCCGCCGCTTTACGAAAAAGCGCGTCGGATCAAGAGGTCACGTTGCTTGATCATAGGAAGCTCGGGTCAATGTGCGACCAGGATTGTTGCTTGGACGCGAGAGCACCTGATACGCCCGCGTCCTCCCAGCACGGTGCGCATGCGAACGCGTGCCGCATCCCGGAAAATTCCCGCGGTGGGTGGGAGGCGGACAGTTATGACCAATGCGACAAGTCGGGGCGAATTCCGCGCAAGGCCGTCATGGGTGGCTCGCATCTCTGCGCGTCGAACTACTGTCGCCGCTACCGCCCGGCCGCGCGCCATGCACAGCCAATTGACTCGAGCATGAGTCATATCGGCTTCCGGTACGTGGTCAGGACTTGATGGCAGGCGGGGGTAGCGCGATGGCGGATGCCGAGCCGCAGGAACTGGGTTCCCTCGCCAGACTGGTTATCGTGTTCGCCGTGGTGTTGATCGTCGCGGGCGCGCTATGGCACGGCGTTACATTGGGAACCCTAGAACGCCTTTGGCACGACCTGGTCGATCGGCCGAGCGGGCCGATGAAGTTTCGCTTCGTTCTGCAGCCGTCGATGGCTGCGATCGCCGCGATCCACGATGGTCTCAGGGACGCGCGGGCCGGCCGCGGCCCGTATTTTTGGACGCTCCTGCGCAAGCCGCGGGAGCGCGTCGGGCGGCTACGCGAGGGAGCGAACGCGACCGCCCGGATCATCCTTCTTGGGCTCGCGATGGACGTGATCTACCAGGTTCTCGTGCTCAAGACGTTCTATCCAAACCAAGCGGTCATCATCGCGCTGCTGCTTGGATTTGTGCCGTACCTGGTCCTTCGCGGACTGGTGTTACGTGCGTGGCGTCGTCGCGCATCCGCAACCGGGGTGGGGTGAGAGCGGCGACATGAGCCGTCAGCAAAAGGGCGCCAGGTGTGGCAGATACAAACAGCACTCGACGCGCGGACAGGTTTGAAGTCAGGGTAACGGCAGACAGCCATTTTGGCTGGATCCGCACCCGGCTCAGCCTCGAACGCACGATGATGTCGTGGGTGCGTACCGCAGTCTCGCTGATCGGCTTCGGCTTCGCGATCGTCCAGTTCTTCGAACGCTTGCAACAAACGCCTGGCGTCCGCCCTGGCTATATTCCAAATGCGCCGCAGTATCTAGGGCTTGCACTGATCGCCTGCGGCATCCTGGCACTTCTTGTCTCGATTTGGCAGGTACCTGGTGGACGGTTCGTTACCTTTGGGGCGAATCGTTCGCCTCAATCGCCGGAATGAAAATGGAGGGGCGGCAATCGCCGGTTCTCGCGGTCGCCGTCCTCCTCATTTGCATCGGCCTGTTCGCCTTTTTTGCCGTGCTATTGCGCCTCGTGTAGCCGCTCGACTGAGCAACTGCGCGTGACGAGTACTTGACTGACTCAATCGAAGGAGATCGAGATGGCCAAAACGGGTAAGCCGAACATCCTTATCCTGTGGGGTGACGACATCGGCTGGTGGAACATTAGCTACAACAACCGTGGCCAGATGGGCTATCGGACCCCCAATATAGACCGCATCGGCAACGAAGGTGCGACCTTCACCGACTACTACGGCCAGCAAAGCTGCACCGCGGGCCGGGCCGCGTTTATCACCGGCCAGAACCCGATCCGCACCGGCCTGACCAAGGTCGGGATGCCAGGGTCCGATATCGGCATCCGGGCGGAAGACCCGACCATTGCCGAGCTGCTGAAGCCGCTGGGTTACGCCACCGGCCAGTTCGGCAAGAACCATCTCGGGGACAAAGACGTATTCCTCCCCACAGTACACGGCTTCGACGAGTTCTTCGGCAATCTGTATCACCTGAATGCGGAGGAAGAGCCGGAGCAGTCAGACTATCCAAAGGACCCGGCGTTCAAGCAGCGGTTCGGACCCAGAGGCGTGTTGCACTGCTGGTCTGATGGCAAGGGCGGACAGAAGATCGAGGACACGGGTCCCCTGACCAAGAAGCGTATGGAAACCATCGACGAAGAGACGACCGAACATGCTCTTGCCTTCGTTGACAAGAATCACAAGGAAGGGAAGCCTTTCTTCGTGTGGTACAATACCACGGCCATGCACTTTCGGACCCACTGTGCCGAGAAACACAAGGGCAAGAGTGGCCAGGGGGACTATAATGACGTCATGGTCGCGCACGACGAGAACATCGGCAGAATGCTGGCCAAGCTCGACGAACTGGGCATCACTGACGACACCATTGTGATGTACTCGACGGACAACGGCCCGCACTATAATAGCTGGCCGGATGGCGGGATTACCCCGTATCGCAGCGAGAAGAACACCAACTGGGAGGGCGGCTGGCGGGTCCCGATCTTCGTGCGCTGGCCAGGCAAGATCAAGGCAGGTCAGGTCTTCAACGACATTGCTTCCCACCAGGACTGGCTGCCGACGCTCCTCGCTGCCGCGGGCGAATCGGACATCAACGAGAAGCTCCTCAAAGGCCATAAGATCGGCGACAAGACCTGCAAGGTGCACATCGACGGATACAACTTGTTGCCCTATCTGACCGGCGAGGCGAAGGAGAGCCCACGGAAGTCCTTTTTCTATATCAGTGATGATGGCGACATATTGGGCATTCGCATGAACGACTGGAAAATGGTGCTCATGGAGCAGCGGGCGAAGCAACTGATGTGCTGGTTCGAGCCGTTCGTGAAGCTGCGGGCCCCGAAGATGTTCAACCTGCGCCGCGATCCGTTCGAACGGGCGGATGAAAACTCCAACACCTACTGGGACTGGGTCATCTCCCACGCGTACCTGCTCTATGGCATGCAGGCGCTCGTGGCCCAGCAGATCCAGGCCTTCATGCAATTCCCGCCACGCCAAAGGCCGGCCGCATTCAACTTGGATGCTGTGCTCCGGCAGATCCAAGACGCGGCTGGAAGCAGCAATCACTGAGCTGCAGCCTTTCAACTGAAGCAACGGGCCGTACCCCGGGGTACGGCCCCTCTTTGGATATTGCGGGAGCATCGTCCGCGGTGGCGGAGGAGAACGCTGGTCGTGAGATGATCTGACCGCCGCAGCTCGGTCGTCTCAGAGCCGGAAAATTGCGCGTGCGTTGCCTTCACGGATGGCGTGGCAATCGTCAGCCGGCAGGGCTGCGGTGTTCGCCATCGAGCCTGTCAGGTCATGCACCTGGTGCGGATAATCGGCGCCGAACAGCACGCGGTCGCTGCCGACGATCGAAATCAGGAACTGCAACGCCGCAGGATGGTAGGTCAGGCAGTCGTACCAGATACGCTTGAGGTATTCCGACGGCCGTGCCTTGACCCGGCGCCGCGACGGGATTTCCACCTCGTCGCCCCTATCGAAGCGACCGACCAGATACGGCAGCGCGCCGCCGCCATGCGAGGCGATCAGCTTCAGGTTGGGATAGCGGTCAAGGAAGCCGTCGAAGATGATGCGGGTGAAGGCGAGCGTGGTGTCGGCGATGAAGCCGACCGACCAACTGAGGTCGAATTTCTTCATGTCCATCTGGTCGATGCCGGGCAGATCGGTCGGATGCACCAGCACCGGCAGGGCGCGCCGGTCGATCTCTTCCCAGACCGGGGCGAAGAAGGGGTCCGTGAGGCTGCGGCCGCCGATGTTGGCGAGCACCATCACCCCGACCGCGCCGGCATCGCGGCTCCGCTCCGCTTCAGCTCGTCTGTGGCACGCCCCGGATATTCCCAGGGCAGCGACGCGAGCCAGCGGATGCGGTCGGGCCAGGTCTTCTGCGCCGTCGCCATGCTGTCGTTGGATGAGCGTGCCGCCTCGCAACTGACATCCTCGGTTCCCCAATAGACATTGGGGCATGTCAGCGAGACGATTGCCAGGTCGATATGCGCCGCGTCCATGTCCCGCAAGCGCAATTCGTAGTCGAAATGGCCGCGCTGCGGGATCGCGACCGGGGTGTCGTGGCGGAAGATCTCCACCTGCCCGTCCGGCCGCGTCTGCAGGTTGTAGATGCCGCCCTTCGAGCGCAGCAACTCCATGAACCCGCGGGTGAACATGTGGGTGTGGACGTCGATGACCGGCATCGTGCATTTCCCTCATGATGAACACGCTCGGGGGCCTGGACTGCGACGTTTCCCCGTCACTATCCGTCCTCGGCGGCTTCGCCCTCGGCCTCCGCCTTCAGCCGCCGGAAGCTGCGCACCGAGAACGGCAGCATCCCCAGATAAATCAGCCCCCCGACCGCCAGTGCGAGCCAGGGATCGGCCACCAGCACGGCCGCGAACCCGCCGACGCCGAGCAGCATCGGCAGCACATATTCCGCCGGCACCTTGAAGTTCTTGAAGCTCCACACCGGCAGGGTGGAGACCAGCAGCACCGCGGTGCCGACCAGCACCAGCAACGAGAACAGCGGGAACTGCACCGCCGCGAGCAGCCGCGGCCAGCCCATCGATTGCGCCTCAAGCCCGAGGAACAGCGGGAACAGGGCCAGCCCCGCGCCGGCCGGGGCCGGCACCCCGGCGAAGAAATTGTAAGTGTAGGCCGGCGCCGGTCCCAATTCGAGCGCCGCGTTGAACCGCGCCAGCCGCAACGCCATGCACACCGCGAACATCAGGCAGGGGATGAAGCCGAAGCCGCGCCAGCTCTCCAGCGACCAGAGATAGAGCACGATTGCCGGCGCCACCCCAAAGCAGAGAAAGTCGGTCAGACTGTCGAACTCGGCGCCGAAGCGGCTGGTCGCCTTCAGCAGCCGCGCCAGCCGCCCGTCCAGCCCGTCGATGCAGCCGGCGACCAGGATCGAGACCGCGGCTGCGCCGAACCGCGCCTCGATGCCGAACCGGATCGCGGTCAGCCCGGCGCACAGGCCGAGCAGCGTCATGATGTTGGGGATCACGCGGTTGAACGAGGGGCCCTTGAAGCGCGGCCTCGTGCGGGTGCGAAGCCGGCGCAGCCGCCGCCGCGGCACCCGGCCACCGGTGCCGGGAAACAGCTCGTTCATCGTGCGAGCCGCGCGATCACCGTCTCGCCGCCGATCATCGTCTGACCCTCCGCTACCAGCGGCCGCACCCCCGCGGGAAGATAGAGGTCGGTTCGGCTGCCGAAACGGATGATGCCGAAGCGCTCGCCGGCGCGCACCGCGTCGCCCTCGCGCACGGCGCAGACGATGCGCCGCGCGATCAGGCCGGCAATCTGCACCACCGCGATCTCGCGCCCGTCGGGCAGGCGCAGCGCCAGCGCATTGCGCTCGTTGCCCTCCGACGCCGCATCGAGGCTCGCGTTGACGAAGCCGCCGTGGCGATAGGCGATGCGTGTGACCGTGCCGTCGGCGGGAATGCGGTTGACGTGAACGTCCAGCACCGAGAGGAAGATGCCGACCCGCCAGCGGGGTATGGCACCCAAGGCCAGTTCGGCGGGCGGCACGGCGGGGGCGACGGAGACCACGCGCCCGTCGGCCGGGGCAAGCAGCAGGTCGGGATCGCCTGGCGGCACGCGCTCGGGGTCGCGGAAGAAATAAAGACAGAAGAGCGTGAAAATGAGCGCCAGCCAGGCGAGCCAGTCGGCGAAGATGAGCCCCACCAGCAGCAGCAGCAGGCCGCCGATCAGGAACGGGTGCCCCGCCGGGTGCGGCGGCGCCAGCACCATGCGCAGCGAGGCAAACAGGGGGGCGGCCATGCCGGGCGCGGTTATGGCGTCATCGCCGGGTCGGGACAAGCACGCGGTCCGTGCTACTGCGATCCGTCGCCCAAGGCCGGCATCGCGAATACCTGGCCGGGATAGATCAGGTTGGGGTCGCGGATGGCACCACGGTTGGCGGCGTAGATCACGGTGTATCGGATGCCCCGCCCGTAGGCATGCGTCGCGATGAGCCAGAGGTTCTGGCCGGGCTGCACGATCACCTCGCCGGCGCCGAGCTGCGACGCGGGCAAGATGACGCGCCGGAACGGCAGCGCGAGCCGTGCCACCACGCGCCCGCCGGCATCGAGCTGGTCGGCGCGGATGTCGTGCGCGCCCACCGCGATCGGCCGATCCGGCGTCAGCGTCCAGCGCCCGTCCGCGTCTGCGCGCGCGTCCCCCGCCCTCCGGTTGTCCACATAGAGGCGCACCGTAGCGCCGGGCCGTGCGGTGCCGGCGAAGTGCACCCCGCCCTTCGAGTCGTAATCGAGCGCGTCGAGGCCAAGCTTGCCGGGGGCGGGCGCCGTGCTCGGTGGCGTCTGCAGTACCCTTGGCGCCACGCCCGCGGGCGCCAGCACGGCGAGCGGCGCGGTCGCGGCGGCGGTCTGCTCGTGCGGCCCCGGCCTGCCGGCCGGCATCGCCAGCACGACCGGTGCCTCGCCCACAACCGCCGGCCGGTCAGCGAGCGTTGCCGAGAGCGTCAGCTGCTGGCCGCCCGGAGGCAGTGGGCGGTCCGGGACCAGCACCCATTCGCCATGCTGGTCGGCCTCGACCACGCCGAGCGCGCGGCCGTGGTCACGCACCATCACCTGCGCACCGGGCGCGGCTCGGCCAGCCAGCACCGCGCTACCGTCCGGTGCCACCCGCACCACGTCGAACGCCGGCTTCACCAACACCGGCTGCGCTGGGGAGACGGCGGCCGGGGGTGGTTTCGCGGGTGGCAAGGGCGTGGTGGCGGCCACCCTTGCCACGGGCGCGGGGGCGGGAGGTGGCGAGGGCGAGTGCCGCAGCCACACTGTCCCCGCAGCCGCCACGGCAAGCGGCACCAGGCCGGACAGCAGAGCGGGCACGAGACGCATGGCAGCGGCCGAACGCCCGGAAGATGATGACTTGCTGACCCTAGATTTTTCGCGCTGTCACCGCAATCCCGCGCATTCACGCCCTGGTGCGGCGGCGGCGGTCGCGGCAGGGTGCGCCTGCACCGAAGCCGGGTGGGGAATGGCGCGCGAGGTCCGTCTGTCGATGCGGGTGTGGGACGCGCCGACGCGGCTGTTCCACTGGGCGATCGTGGTCCTGATCGCGCTGGCGTACGGCTCCTGGCGGCTCGGCTGGATGGAGACCCATTTCCTCGCCGGCTACGCGGTGCTGGCGCTGCTGATCTTCCGCATGATGTGGGGCCTCGTCGGCAGCGAAACCTCCCGCTTCCGGCAATTCGTGAGTGGCCCGCTCGCCGGCCTGCGCGACCTGGCGCGCTGGCGCTGTGAGAGCGGGCCAGACAACCAGGTGGGATACAGCGCCGCCAATGGCTGGCTGGTGCTGGTGCTGCTGCTGCTGCTCGCGGCACAAACCGCGACCGGCCTCTTCGTCCGCGACACGATGATGCACCAGGGGCCGTTCGCCGCCGCCGTGAGCCGGGACACCAGCGACCGTCTCACCGCCTGGCATGGCTGGCTGTGGGATGCGCTGCTGGCCGCAATCGCGGTGCACCTGCTGACGATCGTGGCGCTTGCCGCCTTCCGGCGCCGCGATCTGGTTCGCCCGATGATCACCGGCCGCAAGCGCCTGCCGGGCAGGACGCGCCCACCGCGCATGGCGAGTTCCCTGCTAGCGCTCGCGATCCTCATGCTGGCGGTCGTGCTCGCCTGGGTCGTGGTCTGGCTGCTGCCGCGCTTCATCTGATCCTGATTGATCTCATACTCTTGGGCATCAATCATAGCAATATCTGGCTGGTTTGGTTATTGGGCACGTGAACGATGTTGGGGCCTGGCGGCTGGGAATAACCCGCCTGCCGCCCCGATCACTGAGATGTCCCTCGGGGCATTTCGATATGGAGACCACGATGAAGAAGTTCCTGATTCCGCTCGCGGCGCTGGGCCTGCTTGCCGCAGCCCCGGCATTCGCATTCGAGGGTGGCGCGCAGGGGAGTGCCGGGCCGCAGCACGGCGCCACGCTCGCCGCGGTGGAGGACGGTTCGGTCATGCACCGCGATCAGACACAGCCGCTCGCGTTCGCCGACCCGGCCGCGCCGCGACTGATGCTGGCGGAAGCCAATGGTGGCGGCGAGCTCAACGATCACTCGAACGGGCGCCCTGGGGAGCAGGGATAACGCCTGAGGGCGGGACCGAAAGGGCCGGCCTCGCGCCGGCCCTTTCCGCGTACGGCCGCTACTCCGCCGCCGCCCGCGGCAGCGGCAGCGCCGGGCGGCGCACCTCGGTCGCAATCGCGGCGAGGTCCCCGCCGGTCAGGCTTTCCTGCCCGAGCAGCCGCGCCGCTGTGCTGCGCAGCAGGTCGAGATTGTCCCGCAGGATCGCGCGGGCGCGCTCGAAGGCCTGCTCCACCAGGGTCCGCACCGCCCGGTCGATCGCTGCCGCCGTGCTCTCCGCGTAGCGGCGCGGTTCGAAGTTCATCCCCTCCGGGGTTGCCAGCATCCGCGGCTGCTGCGGCTCGTACGCGACCTGGCCGAGCTCGGGGTCCATGCCGAAGCGCGTCACCATGCTGCGCGCGATGTCGGTCGCGCGTACCAAATCGTCGGCGGCCCCGGTCGAGATCTCGGGGAAGACCAAGCTCTCGGCCGCGCGACCGCCGAGCAGCACCGCCAGCCGATTGGCGAGCTCGGACCGATCCATCAGGAAGCGGTCCTCGGTCGGGCGCTGCATGGTGTAGCCGAGGGCGGCGATGCCGCGCGGAATGATCGAGATCTTCTGCACCGGGTCGGTGCCCGGCAGCGCCATCGCGACGATCGCGTGTCCCATCTCGTGGTGGGCCACGACTTCGCGCTCATGCACGTTCATCAGCCGGTTGCGCTTCTCGAGCCCGGCGACGATCCGCTCCACGGCCTGGGTGAAATCGTCCTCTGCCACCTGCTCGGCGCCGCGACGGGTGGCGAGCAGCGCCGCTTCGTTGCACAGATTGGCGAGGTCGGCGCCGGTGAAGCCGGGGGTCATCGCCGCGATCTCCTCGGGCGAGACGTCGGCGGCGAGCCGCAGCTTGCCCAGATGCAGCTTCAGGATATCAACGCGCCCCTTCTTGTCGGGCCGGTCCACCAGCACCTGGCGATCGAAGCGGCCGGCGCGCAGCAGCGCCGGGTCGAGCACCTCCGGCCGGTTGGTCGCCCCCAGCAGCACCACGCCGACCGAGGTATCGAAGCCGTCGAGCTCGGCGAGGAGCTGGTTGAGCGTCTGCTCCTTCTCGTCGTGCCCGCCGCCGCCCAGAGACGCCGCGCGCGAGCGGCCGAGCGCGTCGATCTCGTCGATGAAGATGATCGCCGGGGCCTTCTCGCGCGCCTGCTTGAACAGGTCGCGCACCCGCGCGGCGCCCACGCCCACGAACATCTCCACGAACTCCGAGCCGGAGATCGAGAAGAACGTCACCCCGGCCTCCCCGGCGACGGCGCGCGCCAGGAGCGTCTTGCCGGTGCCCGGAGGTCCCACCAGCAGGATGCCCTTGGGGATATGCGCGCCGAGCCGGCCGTAATCCTTCGGATCCTTGAGGAAGGCGACGATCTCGCGGAGTTCGTCCTTCGCCTCGTCGACGCCGGCCACGTCGTCGAAGGTGACGCGGACGTCGCTTTCGACGTAAATCTTGGCCCGGCTGCGCCCGATCCCCATCAGCCCGCCGCCGAGGCCGCCGCCCGCGCCCCCCGCCATCCGCCGCATCATCAGAAACCAGATCAGGAAGAAGCCGACCGTGGGTAGGAGCCACTCGAGCGCGCGCGCCAGCAGGCCCGGCGCGGGCTGGCCGGTGAATGTCACCTTGGCGTCGGTGAGCGTCTTGGCGAGTCCGGGCGGCACCTGTTGGGTGACGAAGCGGTTGGGCTGCTTGGCGGGTGTGTCCTTGAGCTTGCCGGTGATCTGCTGTGGCCCGACCACCACGTCGGAGAGCTTGCCCTTGGCGAGAAGCTGCTGGAACTCGCTGTACGGGAATCGACTTGACGGCGCTCTGGCTCGCCAGCCAGCCCTGGATCCAGATGATCGCGAGGAATGCCAGGATGAAGTACCAGAGCGAAAAATGGTGTTCGCGTTTCAGTTGCACAATCCTCTCCAGCGCTGGCGGCCGCCCCCGAGCGTAGCCGCAGAGGCAGGCTTCACGCTATGCGGCGCGCCCGCCCGGAGCCAGACGAGGGCGCATCAGGGTTGCGCGCCACCCTCGCCAGCGCTGAATTTCGTGCAAGTGGGCGATCAAGTCCGCGCGCGCGACAACGCCAGGTGCCGAGTTCCGGTTCCATCCGGCCGCGGCAAGCTCGGGGCCTGGGACCGGTGCTATAGATGTCGATATAAAATAGCGACGAAGGGGAGGAGCAATGCAACAGTTGCTCGTGCGATTGCCGGACGAGTTGGTCAGGCGGCTCCGGCGCCGGGTCCCGCCGCGCAAACGCAGCGAGTTCGTCCAGCGTCTGCTCGAGCAGGCGCTGCCGCCGGACGAGGGAGAGGATGATCCGCTCTACCAGGCCGCGGTGGCGGTCGGGCGCGACGAACGGCTGACAACCGAGATGGCCGAGTGGGATGCCACGATCGCAGACGGGCGGCACTGCGCCGGTTCTTAGCACCTTCTGACGAGCCGCCCGCTGCCATCACACTGGCAGTATCACCACCGCGCCTGCCCCAGCCGCTGGGCGGTCGCCCATAGATGGTCTTGGGTCAGGACGCGAAGCGAAACCGTCTCTCCACTGCCAGGCCAAGGCTGGAGATCGAGAAGTTGATCGCGAAATAGACCAAGGAGAGCAGCAGGAACACGCGCAGGCTGTCGCCCACGGTCTCACGCACCAGAAGCCCCGCACGAGTCAGCTCTATCAGACCGACGATGGACGCGAATGAAGAGTCCTTCAGGACTGCCACGTAGACCCCAATGGTGGGTGGTATCAGCACGCGCACCGCCTGCGGCGCGACGACCGTCAGCAACGCCTTCCAGAACCCCAACCCGAGGGCGAGAGCCGCGTCCCACTGTCCGCGTCCGATGCTGCGGAAGGCGGCGCGGACCACTTCGGAAATGAACGCGGATGCCTCCAGCACCATGGCGATCACCGACGCCTCGAACGGGGACAGCTTCACCCCGGTCGCGTAGGAAAGTCCGTAATAAGAACCGAAAAACAGCAGCAGGGGCGGGATCGATCGGAATGCCTCGGTGAACGCCAGGCAGATCGCCTGTACCGGTGTCGGACCGTAGGTGCGCGCGAGACCGACGGCCATGCCGACCACCAGCCCGGCGAGCAGCGCGATGGCGCTCAGTTCCAGCGTCATCAGCGCGCCGTCGAGAAAGACCCGCCAGTATTCCCACACATTCCCGTGCGTGAACATCTTCCGTCAGCCTGCGTAGAGGCGCCGCTGCCGATGATCGAGCGCCGCCATTGCGGCGGCCACCGCCTGGCACAGAACGATGTACACAACCGCGGCCACCAGGAAGGCTTCCATGTAGCGAAACAACTCTGAGCCGGTCGCCAGCATCCAATCGCTGAGCTCCGGCACCCCGATCACGGCAGCGATTGAGGAGCCGATCAGCACACCGATGCACTGGTTGGCGTAGGCAGGAATGATGACCCGCACCACCTGCGGCAGCACGACGTACAGCTCAATGTGAAAGCCGCGCAAGCCAAGTGAGCGGGCGGCCTCACGCTGACCCTTGGGGATGGTCGTGTATCCGGAACGGAAAATCTCGGTGCAGTACGCCGCGGCGTTGGTGGTCAACGCGGCGATCGTCGCCCAGAAATTCGACAAGTGCAGACCGGCCTGCGCGAAGCCGAAGAAGAAGACGTAGAGCAGCACCAGCAACGGGATGTTGCGAAACAGTTCGACATAGGCACGCGCGAAAATTGCCAGCGGCCATGCCCGCGACATGCGTGCCTTGACGAGCAGCAGGCCGAGCGCCGTGCTCAGCACTAATGCGAGGGCGGTGATCTCCAGCGTGGTGCCGATCGAGATCGGCAGCAGGGCGAAGTAGCTGGCGATCGCATGGAGCCGGAACTGATACAACCCGGGTTGCCCGCTCCGAGCAGAGTAGCTGCGTCAGCTCACAGCGGCGGCATGTTGTAGCCGAAATACTTCTTGAACAGCCGCGCATCCTCGCCAGATCCGACCAACTCGCGCACGAATGTATCCACGATCCGCAGCCAGTCTGCGTCGCCGGCCGGCACCCCGATGCAAATCTCCTCGTACGACCAGTTGCCCGGCAGATTGCGGAAGTCGGCGCCAGCTTGATTGAGGAAGGCGGCGTCCTGCAGGCTGTCCACGATCTGCGTGTCGACCTGGCCGGAGCGCAGCGCCAGGAACGCGTCATCGACTGTGTTGAATCGCACCACGGTGGCGTTTGGCGTCACCCGCGCCGCAATGCCTTCCGACGTGCCTCCACGTGGAACGCCGATCTTCACGCCGGCCTTGTTCACCTGGGCGACATCCCTTAGAGGTGATGCTTTCTTGACGAGGTAGTTGCTGCCGACGATCAGGTACGGCCGCGTGAAAGCGATTGCGGTCGAGCGCTCAATGGTCGCCGTGAAGTCCGCGATCGATACATCGGCCTTGCCAGTCTGCAACGCGGTGATGCGGCCCGGCAAGTCGACGACGATCCATTGCGGCTTCGCCTTCAGCGCCGCGGCCAACATTTGGCCGATCTCGATATCGTAACCTTCCGGCTGGCCGTCTGGCTTGATTGCGCTGTACGGCGGGTTGCCAGCGACCGTTGCTATCCGCAGCACGCCCGTCTTCTGGACGTTAGCCAGAGTTTGGCTGGTCTGTGCGTGCGCTATGCCGTGCGGCCGGAAAGGGACCGTCGCCGCAAACCCAACCGCCAGAGCTGAAATGACGATCGATCTCCGAAGCAACATGGCCTGGTTCCCCCCACTTGGGGTCGGATTGCGCCGACGGAAACGGATCAGCAAGTGTCCCGGGCCGCAGCAGCAAGCACGTCCCCGGCAACTATGTCAGAGCCGCGAACACGGAACAAGCGCTTAGCATCGTCGGCGACGGACTTGGAACCGTGTCTAGGACTTATACTGGCAGCGTCACCACCGCGCGCGCCCCGCCGCCGGCGCGGTTGCCGAGCGTCACGTCGCCGCCGTGCGCGCGCAGGATGTTGCGCGCGATCGGCAAGCCAAGCCCGGTGCCGCCGGTCTCGCGGTTGCGGCTCACCTCGACGCGGTGGAACGGCTCGAACACCCGCTCGATTTCCGCCGGCGGGATGCCTGGCCCCTCGTCTTCGATCTCGACAACCGCGACGCCCTCGCGCGGCGGCTGCAACCGCACGTGCGCCGCCTCGCCATAGGCGAGTGCGTTGCCGATCAGGTTGCCGAAGGCGCGCTTGAGCGCGATCGGACGCGCCCGCACGGTCAGGTGCTCCGGTCCGTCCAGGTCGAGCCGCTCTGCCGCCTCCGGCCGTGCGTCGGCCGCCTCGTCGAGCACGGTGCGCAGCAGTGCCGAGAGATCGACCGGGCGCACGGGCTCGCCACTCGCGGCCTCGCGGCCAAATTGCAGCGTCGCCGTCACCATCGCCTCCAGCTCGTCGAGATCGGCCAGGATGCGCGAGCGCTGCTCGTCGTCCTCGATGAATTCGGCGCGCAGCTTTAGCCGCGTGATCGGGGTGCGCAGGTCGTGGCCGATCGCGGTCAGCAGGAAAGTGCGATCCTGGACGAAGCGGCGGATACGGGCCGCCATCGTGTTGAACGCAGCGGCGGCGATCGCGATCTCGCTCGGCCCCTCCTCGGAGAGCGGCGGGGCGTTCACGTCGCGCCCCAGCCGCTCGGCAGCGGCGGCCAGTGTGCGCACCGGCTCGGTCAGCCGCCGCACCGCCCACAGGATCAGCCCGGCCGCCGCCAGCGTCATCAGCCCGAAGGCGACAAGGAAAGTGGGGGAGTGCCACGGGCGCGGCTCGGGCAAGTGCAACCGCAGCACCAGCCAGCTCGTGTCGGGCAGGCGCATCGCGACCAGCAGGCGCTGCTTGGCCGGTTGCTCCTGCATCACCACCGCGTGTGGCTGCAGCGAAGGCGGCAGCGGCACCAGTGCCATGTTCAAGCGGATGACCCGCTGCATCGGCGCCGGCATCCCGGCGATCGCATCGCCCGGCAGCGTCTCGGTCAGGTCCGCCCGCATCCCGCGCGTCTTCGACAGCTCCCTCATCAGGGCCGTGCGCTGCTTCGCCGGCGTGGTCACCACGGCCCGGTAGGTGCTCATGATGCGCAGGCCGAGGTCGCCCATGGTTGCCAAGCGCTGCAACCCCATGCGGTCGAAAGCATGGATGGTCAGCCCGGCCGCCTGCACCACCATCAGCGCCAGCAGCAGGGTGAGCGCGGTGCGGGCGGCGAGGCTGCGGGGCCAGAGATAGGAGAACCAGGGACGGCGAGGCGCGACCGCGCCATCGTGTCGCGGCAGCCGGGGCGAGGGGCTGGTCATGCCCGCTCGACGTCGCTCGCCAGCACGTAGCCGCCGCCGCGCACGGTCTTGATGAGCTGCGCATGGCGGCCGTCGTCGTCGAGCTTGCGCCGCAGCCGGCTGATCGCGACGTCGATCGCGCGATCAAACGGCCCTGCCTGCCGCCCCCGCAGCAGGTCGAGCAGCATGTCGCGGGTCAGCACCCGGTTCGCGCGCTCGAGCAACGCCAGCAGCAAATCGTATTCGCCGCCGGTCAGCGGCACCTCCACGCCCTCCGGATTGAGCAGCCGTCGCCGCGCCGGTTCGAGCCGCCAGCCGGCGAAGCGGATCACGCGCGGCCCCGTCTCGGCGTGCGCGTCGCCGTGCCCGGCATCTCCGGCGCGGCGCAGCACGGCGCGAACGCGCGCGAGCAGTTCGCGCGGGTTGAACGGCTTGGCGAGGTAGTCGTCGGCGCCAAGTTCGAGACCGATGATGCGGTCGGTCTCCTCGCCCATGGCGGTGAGCATGACGATCGGCAGGCTGCCCTGTTGGCGTAGCCAGCGCGCGAAGTCGAGTCCCGATTCGCCGGGCAGCATCAGGTCGAGCACGACGAGCTGGTGGTGGCCGGTCCCGAGCGCCCGCCGCGCCTCGCGCGCGTCACGGGCGGTGCTGACGCGAAACCCGTGCCGCTCGAGGAACCGGGCGAGCAGGTCGCGGATGTCCCGGTCGTCATCGACCACCAGGATATGCGGCGGGAACTCCATGCGGCGGACCATAGCACAGGGTGGGGCGGAGCGTGGCGGGAGCGGTGCTCGCGGCGATAAGATGGAGTGTGCGGGTCCCCATCCGCCGCGGCTCCCGCCGCGCAGGAGTGACGCCATGCCCGACCCTCGCATCCGCATCTCGCGTGACGGCCCGATCGCGACCGTCACCTTCGACCGCGCGGAGGTGCGCAACGCCTTCGACCTTGCGATGTGGTCGGCGCTGCACGTGGCGATGGACGCGCTCTCGGCGGAGGAGAGGCTGCGCTGCGTGGTCCTGCGCGGCGCCGGCACCGCCGCCTTCTCGGCCGGTGCCGACATCCACGCCTTCGCGACCGAGCGCGGCACGCCGGAACAGGAGGCGCGCTACGCGGCGATCTTCCACGCCGCAATGCAGGCGATCCGCCTCTGCCGGCACCCAGTGGTGGCGATGATCACGGGCCATTGCCTGGGCGGCGGCGCCGGCATTGCGACGATGTGCGACTTCCGGGTGGGCGGCGAGGGCATCCACTTCGGCATCACCGCCAACCGGATGGGGCTGTGGTATCCGCACGCCGAGATCGAACCGATCCTGGCGCTGGCCGGCAGCGGCGTCCTCGCGGAGATGCTGATCGAGGGTCGTATCTTCTCCGGCCGCGAGGCGTACGAGAAGGGGCTGCTCTCACGCGTCGTGCCGGACGATGACGTGGAGGCCGAGGCGATGGCGCTCGCCGGCCGCATCGCCGCGGGTGCCCCGCTCGCGGCCCGCTTTCACAAGGCGGCAATTCGGGCGCTGCGCGGATCGCTGCCGGTCTCGGCGGAAGCGCAGGCGGAGGCAGCCGGTTTCGTGCAGACCGAGGATTTCCGCGAGGCGGTGCGTGCCTTCGCCGAGCGCCGCCCGCCCCGGTTCGTGGGACGGTAGATCAGGTCGCAGCGCTGGCCCTGGACCGATCCGTGCGCCGGCGCGGGATCGCATGCCTGGCCGAAGCCGGGGCGCCGGCGCGTCGCCACGCCTCGCGGCTGGCGGCGCCCGCGAGCAACGCGTTGTTCACCGCCCCGGCGGCAAGCCCGAGCGGCAGCACCCAGCCGCGGCCGGTCGCGCGCACCCGCTCGGCTGGGGTGCCGAGATCGAACACCGCGACATCGAGGCCGGCGCGCCACATCGCCGAGAGCGCGTAGCTCCAGGTCTCCGGCCAGAGCGAGGGCAGGAAGCCGAGATCGGCGCCTTGCGCCAGGATCAGCGCCTCGGCCTCGGCTTCGCCGTACGGGCCGGTGACGGCGGCGGCGCCAGTGTCCCACAACCGCGTATCGTCGATCGTCTCGCCGACCACGACGAAAGAAAGCGCGAGTCGCCGCCGTGCCGCGTCGCGGGCACAATCGAGCAACAGGTCGTAGCCCTCCTCGATCCCGATCGCGCCCGCGACCAGCACGCGGAGCGCGGGGCCGGCGGCAAGGCGTATCGCCGCCGGCTCGGGCAGGGCGGCATCGTCCTCCCACGGCTCGACGGTGGGGCGCAGGCCGGGGAAATGACGGCGCAGCCGCGCGGCGCAGTCGGCCGAGGGCGCCACCACCCGCCGCGCGCCGCCGAGCAACGCCGCCGAGCGCGCCACCAGATCGCCGACCGCGATCGCCTCCTCAAGGTTGCTGCCTGCATCCGCCACGCACTCCGCGCAGACCGAAAGCTCCGGCTCGCCGCAATACCGCCGCTCCCGCCCGACCAGCGCGATCCGCGGACAGAACCAGTGATAGTCATGCACATGCACGTCGAGCGGCACGCCGAGCCGCGCCGCCAGCCCCGCAACCGTCGGATGGTGGCCGAGCAGATGGTGCAGTTCCACCGCGTGTGGCCGGTCGGGGCCGAGCAGGGCGGCCAGTTCCTCGACCTCGTCGGGCAGCCGATAGACCAGATCGTGATAGTCGGGGGCGGCATGGTCCGACGCCGCCCCGTCGCTGACCGCGACCCCGCCCGCGATCCGCGCCCCCGCGGCATCGACCGCCGGGCGCAGCACGATCGGCCGCTTGCCGCCGGCGCGGATCGCGGCGCAGCGCTCGGCCACCCGCCGCGCCACCCCGCCGCCCTGGTCATGGCTGACCAGCACCACCGATCCCGCCGTCCCCAGCTCCTCCTGCCGCCAGCGCAGCGCCGCGATCCGCCGCCGCGCCGGCGCCAGCGGGTCGGCCGCAACGTGCGCCGCGATTAGCGCGTCGTAGCCCGGATGCAGCCGGTTCAGCACCCTAAGGTTGCGCGCCAGCAGCGCCCGCCGCGGCCCCCCGAATGCGGCCCCGAACGAGGCCGCCCCGACATGCCCGACATAGACCCCGGTGGCCGCCACGTGCCGCCAGCCCAAATGCCGCGCGCGCAGGCAGAAATCGTTCTCCTCGCCGTAGCCCTGGGCGAAGCTGTCCTCCCGCAAGAACCCCACTTCGGCCAGGCAGTCGCGCCTCAGATAGAGGCAGAAGCCGACCCCGGTCGGGATCTCCACCACCCCCGCGCCGTTCGCCGCCGCCGCCAGCCGCGCCAGCCGCCGCACCGTCTCCTGATCCGGCACCGGGTTGGCACTCGCCCTCAGAACAGGGAAGCTCAGGATGGTGGCGTCGTTGGAGAACGGCGTCGCACTGCCGATGTCCGGGGCGGCGTAGGCGGCGGCGCGCAGCCCCTCGAGCCAGCCGGGGGCGACCAGCGTGTCGCTGTTCAGCAGCACCACGTCACGATTGCGCGCCGCCCGCAGCCCGGCATTTGCCGCCGCCGGGAAGCCGCCCTGCTGGCCGCGCCGGAGCAGCCGGATGCGGCCCGCCGCCGCGAGGTCGCGCAGGTGCCCGGTGAGGACAGGGTCGGTGCTCGCGTCATCGACCACGATCGCGCGGCTGCCGGCGGGCAGGCTGGGCAGCACGCTCGCGAGGCAGGCGAGCACCGCCACGCCGCCGTCATGCACCGCGATCACCACGTCGGCCGGCGGCGCGCCGGTGCCGACCGCAGGAGCGGGCGCGCGCAGATCGGCCCAGGCGGGGGCGGCCTCGGCGACCGCCACCGCCTCGACCGGGCGGCGGCCGCCGCGGGCCGCCGCCGCCGCCCGCGCGACCGCCGCCGCCGCCCGCGCCTCCGCCGCGGGATCGAGCGGACTGCCGAGCAGCTCGCGGCCATCGGGGCCGCGCAGCGCAATCAGACCGGCAGGCAGTGAGGCGGCCTCCAAACGGAACCCCGCCGAGCCGACCCGCAGTACACGCGGCACCAACTCGGCGGATTCCAGCGTCAGCGCGACCTCGACATCGGCATCGGCCGGCAGCCGCGCCCAGCCCTCGATGCCCCCCTCGCGGGCAGCAACGAATCCCTCCGACCGGCCGATCGTGGCGGGGTGGAGCGGGCTGCCGAGCAGCGCGGTCCCAGCCAGACGGACATCCAGGGCAGCCACACCGCGCCATCCTTCCGGCAGGCGCACTGCAATGCGCTGGCCGGGCACCGCGGCGGGCGGCAGCGCGATCGGTATGCCGTCGAGGGTGGCCGCGAGCAGTCCGGAGCGTGCGGGCGTCATCACCAGCATCCCGTCGCCGGTCAGCCCGCACCAGCCCGCCGCACCGGCGCAAGCAGCATTGGAGCAAGCGGCGGCGATGCGATCGCAGCAGGCGAGCACCGCCTCGTCGTGGCTGGGCGCGTGACGGGCGAGGGCCGCAGCCAGCGCCGCCTGCGCCGGCTCCGCCCGGCCCGCGTCGAGCAGCGCCGCCGCCAGCCCGAACCACGCTTCCCGCAGGTCGGAACTCTCGGCGAGCGCGCGGAACGCCGGTACGGCGGCCGGATCGCCCTGGCGCAGCATCAGTTGTGCGCGGGCCATCGCCGCCGCGTGGTCGTCGGGATCGCAGCGATGCGCATATTCGAGCAACCGTCGCGCCGCCGTCGGATCGCCCGCCGCAAGGCGCTCAAGTCCACGATGCAGCCCGAGCCGGGCCGCGTCGGGTCGGCGGTCGCGGGGCGGCCCGGTGCTCACCCGACCGAGCGCAGGCGCGGCCGCGGGGCCACGGGCGGGGACGGCAGCACGGCGCCGAGTGTCGCCGCCACGTCATCCAGCACGCGCGCCTGCCGCGCCCGCAGACCCATGTCGGCGACCAGCCGGTCGGCGGCGAGCCGCTGCATCCGCGCGACCTCGGCGACGTGCCGCTCGGCGTCGAGCCGGTGGGTGACGCTCTCCGGGTGGCGGCGATGCACGTTCAGTGGCTCGGCGACGTAGGCGATCGCCGCGTCCGGCTGGTCGAGCAGCTCCAGGTAGAGCCGCCAGTCGCCGGCCATGCGGAAGGTCCCCAGCTCCGCCCCGCAGCGGTCGAAGGCGGCGAGCAGGGCGGCGCGGTCCCACAGGACGGCGCTCGCGTTCAGGATCAGGTTGCGCTCGGCGAGGTGGCGGGCGGCGAAGTCGCGCCCCTCGAAGAGGCCGTCGGCGACCAGCATCGCCGCGCCGCACTGACGGTAGTACAAATTGTAGCTATCGCCGATGGGCGCGCCCGCTCCGTCGATGCTGCGGCTGTCGGCGAACGCCATCACCGCGCGCGGCGCCGCCGCCATCGCGCCGACGAGCGCCGCCAGCAATCCGGACTCGGCCGCGTCGTCGGCCTCGGCGATCCATAGCAACCGGCCCTGCGCCAGCTCCGCAGCGCGCCGCCACTGCCGGAACACCGCGCCAGACGGCGCCTCGGAGGCGATCACGCACAGCTCCCGCCCCCACTCCGCCGCCACCGCCTCGGCCACCGCCACGCTTTCGTCGGCCGAAGCGTCGTCGAGCAGGATCACCTCGCGCACCGGCCAGGTCTGGGCGAAGATGCTGGCCAGTCTTTCGCGCAGGTAGCGGGCATAGTTGCGGCTCGGCACCACCACGGAAACATCGAGGCTGCCGGGCCGTGCAAGCGCCATGATCTCGGCCGCGTAGGCGCCGAAATCGAACGCCCCTTCGGCGGCCCGGGCGATACGGGCGCGGTTCGCGCACGACGCGGCGCCAAGGCGGCGCGCGGCGGCGGCCAGGGCCGCCGCATCGCCGAGCGGCACCGCCTCGCCCGCATCGTACTCGGCGAGCAGGTCGGGGATGCCGCCGCTGCCGGCGAAGGCCACGGTGGGCAGCCCAGCCGACATCGCCTCCAGCACCACGCTCGGATAGGGGTCTTCGCGGGAGGCCAGGACATGGACGTCGGCGGCCGAGAACCAATGCCGCGCATCGTTGCAGAAGCCGGGCAAATGGAAGGTGCCGCTCGCCGCCGCCGCCGCCAGCTCCGCGCCGAGCGCCTCGCGCAATGTCGCGTCGATCGCGCCCGCCCAGGCGAAGTGCATCGCCTCCCCCGCGCCACCCAAATTGGCGCCCCCAAAATTGGCGCCTTGGGCGCTGCGCCAGGCCTGAAGGAAGAGGTCGAACCCTTTGCGAAGGTCGCCGAAACCGATGCCGAGCGCGAGCCGCGCCGCGTGGGTCACGCCGAGCGAGGCACGTAACCGGGCACGCGCCTCGGGCAAGAACGGCGCCGGGCAATAGAGCCCCTGCGGACGGACGACGCTACGCGCCGGCGCCGCGCCGGTCGCGGCGAGGAAGGCGTCGCGCACCATCGGATGCGGGAACACGACCGCGTCCGCCGCGTCCGCCGCCTCGCGCGCCGCCGCGATCAGGCCGCGCGCGCGCAGCAGGCGCGGCAGCTCGTGCACCAACAGCGTCGCGGCCACCCCCGCGCGGCACAGCGCCGGGACCGCGCGCGCAGCAGCGGCGCTGTTGACCAGGGCGGCCATGAATCCCCGCCCGGCGAACTCCGCGATCCGCGCGGCGAGGCTCGCCGCGTCACGCGCGACCGCGAGCGGGGCGAGGGCCGCGTACTCGGCTTCCATGGCGCCGCCATCGAGCAGCAGGAACGCGACATCGACACCGTGCGCACGGCGCAGGCGGCGGCCGAGGGCGAGCAGCAGGTGCTGCGCGCCGGCGGGGAAGGCGTCGTGCCCGACCAGCAGCAGCCGCCCGGCCGCCGCCGCCTCGCCGACCCCCGAGACGGCGCGGCCGGTCGCGTTGAGGAACGCCGCGCCGAAATGCACGTCGGGCTCGAGATAGGCCCCTTCCGCCCACTCGTTCCAGGCATTGATGCAGACGAATTTCTCGCCCAGGAACGGCGACTGGGCGGCACGGCGCACCAGTTCCGCGAGCCATTCCTGATAGCGCACGGGCGAGGCACCGTGCAGCACCATGCCGGCACCCTGGCGCCGCGCGTCGTTGTCCCAGCCGGGCACGACGGTCTTGATCAGCGGATACGGCGGAATCGGCTCGGCGAGCGAGGCGGCGGCGACATCGGCGTAGTCGAACACCTGCGCCGTGAACTCCGGGTCGAGCAGTTGCAAATCCGCGTTCTTCAGCGCCAGCGGTGTCGTCAGCTTGTGCGGCGGGAACTCGATCGCGCCCTCCATGCCGAAGGGGCGCGGGTCGGTGTCGCCGAAGCTCTGCGCCATGACGAACAGCGGGTCCACGTCATGCCGCGCCCGAAACGCCTGCCGCCAGCGCGCGATCGTCGCGGCCGTCTCGGGGATGAGGCGCGGGCGGTAGACCATCAGCAGCGGCCGGCCGCCCACCCGGATGTAGCGCCAGTCGGCGAAGTGGCGGGCGAAGGTCGCGATCAGCGCCGGCTCGTCGGCGTCGCGGTAGTCCTGCGAGATCAGCACCGCCTCATCCGAGCCGTCCCAGCGGCGGCTCCAGTTCTCGTTTGCCCACATCAGGCAGAACGGCATTTCGATCGACCGGTCAGCGAGGAATGCCTCGATCGGCCGCTCCAACAGGCGGCGTCCGTTGAACCAGTAGAAGTAGAACACGAAGCCGAAGATGCCCGCCTCCTGCGCCATCGCCGCCTGGCGCGGCAGCACCGAGGGGTCGTCGAGGCTGTAGGGGCCGAGGTCGCGGGGAATACGCGGCTGGTAGTGGCCGGCGAAACGCGGCAGGCCGCGTGCGACGTTGGCCCACTCGGTGAAGCCGCGCCCCCACCAGGCGTCGTTCTCGGCGATGGGGTGGAATTGCGGCAGGTAGTAGGCGAGCAGCTTGGCCCGCCGCGGTGCCGAATCAGGCAGTGGCCGCCGCTCCTCGAACTCCGGCCCCGGGGCCGCACGGCGGCGCAGCTCGGAGGCAATGCCGGCCGCCGGTGCCGCGGTCGGGAGCGGGCCGAACCGCCCGCGATGGGCGCGCCAGTGGATCAGCGGATTGATCTCGGGGTCGCCGCCCAGATGCCGCTCGCGGTAGCAGCCCGTCTCGAAGCCCGGCGCCGGGTTGCGGCCCTCACGATGGCCTTGCAGCAGGTAATGCTCGAACGGATCGATCCCGGCCTGCGCCACGTCCGGGTAGGTCTCGAGGTAGAAGGCGGCGTCGAATTCGGGAATCGGGCTGACCGCCTCGCAGCGGCGGCGGGCGAGGAAGTCGGCCAGCGGCGAGGCCTCCGGCCCCAGACCATGCATCTGCCGATACCACACCGGGTCGAAGCATGGGCCGGGTGCCCGGCCCTCCCGCTCACCAAAAAAGAAGTAGTGGGCGAGCGGGTTGTCGCCGGACCCGTGCACGTCGTCGTTGCGGTCTAGATACCATTCCGTATCGAAGTAGAAATTTGGCCGCCGCTGCTCGCGCCAGCCTTGCTCGCAGAAATGCAGCAGCGCATCGGCGTCTTTCGGGATGCAACTCCGATAAGCGAGACAGTACCACTCGGCGTCGAACAGACCGCTGCCGCGCAGGCCGGCCAGCCGGATCGGATCGAGCGCGCCGGGCGCCGCCGGCGTGGCTCCACGCGCGGCCCGGAACGCGGCAGTCTTGCGACGACGGCGATCGGCCACCCAGATTCCCCCGGTCCGGTTCGGAACGCACACGATGATAACCACACAAGGCGGATGCGATCCAGCAGTTTTCTACCTCGGGTTGGCACATGTCAGGTTGGCAGCCCGGGTCGGGCAGCAGGAGCGGACCGACGCCTCGGCGGCGCCGGTCGCCGAGGCGACGCTGGCGCGCGCTGCCCCCCTGAGCCGCAGCAGGCGGCTCAGGCTGGGCTACGCCGCCGCGCCACCGCCAGCACGCCGATGATGATCACGCCGGTCACCACGTAACGCCAGCCGGCAGCCATGCGCATGACGTTCAACATGGTAACGACCAGATCGAGCAGCACCGCCGCACCCCAAACGCCGGCTATTGCCGCCTGGCCTCCGGCGATGCTGGTGCCACCCAGCACGACGACGGCAATCGACATCAGAAGATAGTCTTCGCCCATGTTCAGCGACGCGCCGCCGGAATAGCTCGCGAGCAGCAGCCCGGCGATCCCCGCCAACAGCGCACACAGAAGATAGACGCCGGCCAGAGTGCGCTTGACGGCGAGGCCCGCCAAATAGGCGGCGCGCGGGTTCTGGCCCACCGCCAGCACCGAGCGGCCGAACACGGAACGTCGGAGTCCTGCGGCGACCAGCATTGCGATCACGATGAAAACAAGAGCAATGACCGGCAGGCCGAGTACGCGCGCGGCCGTGAACTGCACCAATGTCGGCGCCGGCTTCGCCGTGGAGCCGCTGGAATAGGCAATCGCGACCGACTGGATCACGAACCCAGCCGCCAAGGTGCCGATCATCGGGGGGATCAGCAGGCCTTGGATCAGTACGACATTGACGACGCCGGCGAGCAGCCCGATGCCGATCGCAGCGGCGACCCCGGCCAGCAGCCCGGCATCGGAGCCGTGCATCAGGCCCATGCCAAGATAACCGGCCAGCGTCATCACGGCAGGGATCGACAGATCGATGTTCCCCGGCCCGGCGCTGATCACCAGCGTTTGGCCAAGCCCGACAATGACGAAGAAGGTGGCGAACTGCAGGGCGACCGACAGGGTCGCCAGCGCGCCGCGTCCGTGAACGGTTGCCGACGTGAGCAGCCAAACCACGGCAGCGCCGACGAACGACCAGATCCAGGGATTGCGGTCCAGCCAGGCGCGGCCATTCCGCGCCGTCATCGGCGGCTGCTTCGCGTCAGCACGCGCAGGCCAAGCACGACGATCAGCAGCCCGCCCTGCACGCTGAGCTGCCAATCGGTCGAGACGTTCAGGAACGAGAGGAGCGAGCCGGTCAGCAACATGATTGCGGCGCCGATCATCGCCCCCGCAGGCGAGACGACACCGCCAAAGAACTCTCCCCCGCCGACGATCACCGCCGCGATGGAGGTCAGCGTGTACTGCGTGCCGACATTTGCGTCGCCGCTGGTGTTCATGCCGGTCAACGCCAGCCCAGCCAGGATGCCCAGGATGCCGGCCACGCCGTACAGCGCTGCGCGGCCCGACAGCAGCGACCACCCCGCGCGCTGCACCGCGCGCGGGTTGCCGCCCATGGCGCGCAGCACCGCACCGTACGAGCCGCGCATCAGCCATACCTCGCCCGCAGTGCCGAGCACCAGCAGCACCAGCACCGGCAACGGCACCAGCGGCGGTTGCCAGCCGATGACGGCAGACAGCCATGCCGGCGCCGTCCCGCCCGGCGAGGGCAGCAGCAGCAGCGCCAGGCCGAGCCAGATGAACGCCGCGCCGAGGGTAACGACGATCGACGGCAACTGCCGCAGATGCACCAGTGCTCCCATCCCGGCATAGGCCAGCACGCACAACGCCAAGGCGCCGATGCCGAGCAGCGGCGTATCGCTCAGCAGTGTGGCCGCGATGCAGTTCACGAGCGAGATGAACGGGCCGATTCCGAGATCGATGTCACCGAGCACGATGACGCAGAGTTGTGCCAGCGAGGCGAAGGATAGCGGCAGCGCGAAGCCCAGCAGCAGCGACACGCCGAAATAGCTCAGCGTGCGCGGCTGGAGCAGGAAGATCAGAATCATTATCGCCGCCAGCGCAATCGCCGGCAGCACCACTCCCATCTGTCCGGCAGCGGCCGTACGGATGCGGCGGCCGGTCAGGCCAGCAGCCGCCTCATTCGCCAACCGGCACACCCTCGCGGAACGAGGATCGGATCACCCGCTCCTCGGTCAGATCGGCGCGTGCGATCACGTCGGTGATGCCGCCCTGGTAGAACACGTAGATACGATCGCAATTCGCCAGCTCGGAATTCTCGGTGGTGTACCACAGGAAGGCCCGGCCAACCTCGGCCTGGTGTCGCACATGCGCATAGAACTCACCTTTGGTGCCGATATCGACGCCGCGCAACGGGTCGTCGAACAGCACGATGTCGGCACCGGCCGCAAACGCCCTGGCAACCAGCGCCTTCTGCTGGTTGCCGCCGGACAGATCGGTGATCGGGCTGTTCATATCCGGTGTGCGAATGGAAAGCCGCTCCTGCCAGTCTGTGGCAAGCCGCACCTCGGCATCAAGACCGATCAGCCCGAAGCGCCCGAGCCGTGACAGGGAACCAGCGACCACGTTCTCCGCGACCGACCAGAGCGGGAACACGCCCTCCGACTGCCGGTCACCACTCACATAGGCCACCGAGCCGCGCACCGATATTCCGGACACGTGCTGTCGGGACGATGCGAAAACGCTCAGCAGCAGATCACGCTGACCGTGCCCTGCCAGGCCAGCCAGGCCGACCACCTCTCCCGCGCGGAGGGTGAGCGGTGTCGAGCGGGTGGTGTCGCGCACGCGAACCGGTGCATCTTCGCCGGCCCGGCCGCCCGTGGCGGCCGTGGCTGGAGTCTCTGCCCGCACCATTCCCATCATCTCGACGAGATCCCGCTCTGACAATCCCTCGGCCGCGCCGCGACCGACGACCTGTCCATCGCGCATGACCGCCACCTCGTCAGTGTGCGTCAGAACCTCGGCTAGGCGGTGGGAAATGAAGACGCAGGCGACGCCACGCGCGCAGGCGCTGCGCGTGTAGTGCAGCAACTGCTCCGCCGCGCGGGCGTCGAGCGAAGAGGTGGGCTCGTCCAGGATCACGAGGCGCGGTGCCACGTCCGTGCTGGTGAAGGCCCGCGCTGTCTCCACCATCTGCCGCTCGCCGATCGGCAGCTCGCCGACCGGGCGATCGGGGTCAATGGCGTGGCCAGGAAAGATCTCGTCCAGCATGTCGCGGATCAGCCGTCGAGCACGATGCCGCCAGCCGAAGCCACGCAGCGCATGGTGCATGATGCGCACGTTCTCGAACACGCGCAGGTTGGGGCACAGCGACAGTTCCTGAAACACGCAACGAATGCCGAGCGCATGCGCCCGACGGACGTCGTATCGGCCGGTGACGTCTTGCCCCGCCACCGTGATGATCCCGGCATCTGCGTGCAACGTGCCAGCCAGAACCTGCATCAAGGTGGATTTGCCGGCGCCGTTATGGCCGACGACGCTGAGCATCCGGCCGGCGTGGATCGTCAGATCCACCCCGGCCAGCGCCCGCACCGCGCCGAAACTGCGCGACAGGCCGGTGAGTTCGACGAATGCCGGCCCCGGCTCCGGCAAGCTCAGGCCCCGCTACCCGGCTCCGGCGATGCTGGCAGCGCAGAGTGCTCGGCATTGGCGTCGATCAGCTTCGCGGTCCACGCCTGCGAATAGACGGGCGTGGCCACCCCGCCCTGCGGTACCGCCTTCAGCCACGCGCCGAGCTGATCGGGTTGGATAACCAGCAGCGGCACCTGCACCATTTTCGGTACAGGCTTGCCGGCCAGCACCTGCTGCGCCACCCAGAAGGCGATCGACGCGCAGCCGGGTGCGGAGGACAAGGAAAAAGTCTGATAGCCGCCGGGCTGCTCCTCAAGCTGCTTCCAGAGCGCCAGTTCGTCCTGGCGGTTGCCCATGATGACCAGCGGCGTCTTGCGCCCGGCTTCCTTGAACGCCTCATAAACGCCGTAGCCGTCGCCGCCTTGCGTAACCACGGCGTTGATGGCCGGCAGAGTTGGCAGTATCCCGGCGACCTCTTTCTGCGCGATGCTCTGCGTCCAGTTACCATGTACCGACCCGACGATCTTCAGGCCGGGGTATTTCTTGATCTCCTCGTGCATGCCCTTATCGATGTCGGTGTCCACTGAGGTGCCGGCGATGCCGCGGACCTCGAGGAGGTTGCCCTTTATCCCAAGGTGCTTCGCGACGTAGTCGACCTCCTGCCGACCCATCGCTGCGTAGTCGTACGCCACCTTGTAGGCGCAGGGCGCAGTCGCCAGGCTGTCGAACACCACCACCGTGATGTGCGCCTGGCACGCCTGCTGGATGACGCCATTCAATGCGGTCGGCGACGCAGCGTCGATCACGATCGCATTCCACCTCTCCAGAATCAGGTTCTGGATCTGGCTGGCCTGCTCCGGCGCCGAGTTGTTCGAATTGACCACCTTCGCCTTGGCGATAATGTGCTTGTCGATGGCCTGCTTGCTCGCCGCATCCCAGGTCTTCAGCATCTGTTGACGCCAGGTGTTGCCCGCATAGGAATTGCTGAGCGCAATACCGTCGGACGCGGTGCTGCCGGTAGCAGCGCCGGCTGCGAGTGCCGTGGGCACGCCTGGCAAACATCGCAAGGCCGAGCGCCGCCGCGGCGGCGCCGCGCAGCTTCGTGGTGATGCAAATCATCGACGTTCTCCCTCTCTTTGGTCGGGCCACACAACGCCACGCTGACTCGATGCAGGCAAGCGTCGCAGGAACAGCTCCAGGGCAGCGCAAATCGCCAATAACGGTGAGGATAGAAGGATTGGCTGCGCCGAGTCCACGCTGTAGTCTAGACCTCGCCGAGCCAGACCTTCGCCGCGAGCCGGACGTTCGCCGAGCCGGGCGATCCGGCGCTATGGGACATCAAGGGGCCGGGCGCTCGGCGCGCGCAGCGGGGGACTCTGGCGCTGCGCGCCGGCGAGGTCGGGCCAGACACAAAGAGGGAACGGCAATGATGCGAGCGAAGTTTCTGCCCGCCGTGGTGTCGGCGACGGCGCTGGTGCTGAGTGGCGTCGCGCGACCGGGAGTGGCGGGCGCGGCCGTGCCACCGGCGGTGGAGGCGGCGCACGGCATGGTCGTCACCTCGCAGCGCCTGGCCACCGAGGCGGGGCTGGCGATGCTGCGCCAGGGCGGCAACGCGATCGATGCTGCGGTGGCGGTGGGCTACGCGGAAGCGGTGGTGAACCCATGCTGCGGCAACATTGGCGGCGGCGGCTTCATGGTGCTGCGGATGCGCGACGGACGCAGCCGCTTCATCAACTTCCGCGAAACGGCGCCCGCCGCGGCGACCGCCGGCATGTACCTGGACGCGGCCGGCAACGTGATCCCGCGCGCCAGCCTGGACGGCTGGAAGGCGGCCGGCGTGCCGGGCACGGTGCTGGGGCTGGACACGGCACTGCGCGAATACGGCACGCTGTCGCGCCAGGTGGTGATGGCGCCCGCGATCCGGCTGGCGCGGGAGGGTTTCGTGCTGACCCGCGCCGATACCGACATTCTGGACGCCAAGGCCGGACGCTTTCGGGCGGATCCGGCGACGGCCAAAATATTCCTGCGCGCGGATGGCACGGCGCTGCAGCCGGGCGACCGGCTGGTGCAAACCGATCTTGCCGAAACCCTGGCCGCAATCGCCACGAATGGTCCCGACGCCTTCTATCAGGGCCGCGTCGCGGCGGCGGTATCGAACGCGTCGCAGGCCGGCGGTGGTATCCTCACCGCGGCCGATCTGGCGAACTACCGAATCACGGAATCGGCGCCGCTGACCTGCACCTATCGCGGCTACACTTTCCTGTCGTCGCCGCCGCCATCGTCGGGCGGCACCACGCTGTGCGAGATCCTCAACATCGTCGAGGGCTACGACATGCGCGCGCTGGGCTTCCACTCGGCGCAGGCGATCCACGTGATGGTGGAGGCGATGCGTCACGCCTATCTGGACCGCAACACCTATCTCGGCGACCCGGCTTTCGTGGACAACCCGCTGCAACGGCTGCTGTCCAAGGACTACGCCGCCGCGATCCGCGCCACGATCCTGCCCGACCGCGCGACGCCTTCGAAGGAGCTGGCGCCGGGGGTGGCACCGCACGAGAAGACCGAGACGACGCAATATTCGATCGTGGACAAGGACGGCAACGCGGTCGCGGTCACGTACACCATCAATGGGCTGTTCGGCGCGGGCGTGATCGCGCCCGGCACCGGCTTTCTTTTGAACGACGAGATGGATGATTTCACGTCCAAGCCCGGCGTGCCAAACATGTTCGGCCTGGTGCAGGGTTCCGCTAACGCCATCGCCCCAGGCAAGCGCCCGCTGTCGTCGATGGCGCCGACGATCGTGTTGCGAGCTGGCCGCGTGTTCCTGGTGCTCGGCTCGCCGGGCGGGTCGCGCATCATCACGATCACGCTGGAGACCGCGATGAACGTCATCGATTACGGCATGGCGCCCGAGGCAGCGGTGGATGCGCCGCGCATCCACCACCAATGGCTGCCCGACGTGGTGGATGCCGAGCCCTATGCCATCTCCCCCGACACGCTGAGACTGCTGCAGGGCATGGGCTACACGGTGAAGACCGAGACGCCGTGGGGTGCCGCCGAGCTGGTCGAGGTGGGCCGGCCGCTTCGGGCGCCAGGCAGCACGACGTCATCGGGCAACGACGCCGCGCTGTCGGGCGGCACGCGGCCGGGGCTGCTGTACGGCGCCAATGACGACCGCCGCCCGGCCGGCGCGGCGCTCGGATACTGACGGGCGGCGCCGCTGGCGGTGACCGAGCCGCAATCCTAGGATCGTGCCCACGCGCACCGGCCGCAACGCGCAACCCGCCGGCATCCACCGGCATTCGAAAGGGGAGACAAGATGACATCACTGACGCGTTCGATGGCATTCGCCGGCCTCGCATCGCTCGCGATCGCCGCGCCGGGCGTGGCGCCGGCGCTGGCGGCGGCGCAGGAGACACAGCTCGTCTATTTCATCTTCACCGGCTACGCCTATCCGTATTTCGCGCCAATGGCGCAGGCCGTCCGGCAGGCCGCGACGCACTACCCGCATTTGTCGATCAAGATCGTCAATGCCAACAACTCGGCCTCGCAGGAGATCACCGACATCAAGGAGGCGGTGGCCGCGGGTGCCAAGGGCATCATCCTGAACACCGTGCAGGAATCGGTGACGGGTGCCGCGCGGCAGGCGATGCAGCAGGGGGTGCCCGTGATCACTGTCGATCGCGACGTCAGCGAGCCCGCCGCCCGCGTCGCCTTCATCGGCGACAACGACGAGACGCTCGGCCGCGAGGAGACGCAGTACGCCATCGATACTTTGCAGAAGCAGGGCACGACGAAGCCTTGGCACGTCGTGGTGCTGCAAGGGACGCTGGGTGCCAGCGTCAGCATCGGCCGGCTGAAGGGCACGATGGACGTGCTCGATCCGCTGGTGAAGAGCGGCTCGATGCAGATCGTTCTGAACCAATCGGCGAATTTCGCCACCGACACGGCCCAGGCGACCATCTCCGCCGAGCTGGCGAAGACCGCCGACATCCAGCTGATCGATTGCGCCAACGATGCGATGGCGCTGGGTGCGATCAACGCGCTGAAGACGCACGGCATTGCATCCGGCAAGCAGACGCTGGTGGTCGGCGCCGACGCGCAGCCGCAGAGCATGGACGCGATCAGGGCCGGCACGCAGCTCGACACCGTGACGCACTCGCCCTTCGTCGAAGCGTACTGGGCGGTGGAAGCGATGGACAACGTGCTGGCGAATGGGACGAAACCCCCAGCGGATAAGTTTCCGCACGGGGATATCATCATTCCGATGACGCTGGTGACACAGCAGAACGTCGGTCAGATCGCCGGCTGGGGTACGCCGGAGAGCATTCCGCCGCTGCCCTATGGCCGCTCGCAAACCTTCACTGTCACGGGAGGAAAGTGAGTTGGCGGAGCCGGCCGGGCCGCCGCTGCTGTCCGCCTGCGACCTGGTGAAGACCTTCGGCCCGGTGCGGGCGGTGGATGGCGTCAGCCTGGAGATCCGCGCGCATGAGGTTATCGGCATCATCGGCGACAACGGCGCGGGGAAGTCCACCTTCCTGTCGCTGCTGACCGGGTTCCACCAGCCGGATGCCGGCCGGCTGCTGTACCGCGGGCGGCCGGTCACTGTCAGTTCGCCCTATGTCGCGCGGACCCGGCTGAAGATGGAGATGATCTATCAAAAGCTGGAGCTGGCGCCCGATCTGCAGGTCTGGGAGAACCTGTTCCTCGGCGAGGAGCTGCGCCACCTCTACGTGTTCTCCGCTCGCCGCCGGATGCAGCGTCGTGCCGCCGAGGTGTTGCGTGAGCTGAACACGCAGATCTCGCCCTACGACGTGCTGGGCGAACTCTCAGGCGGCGAGCAGCAGGCGGTGGCGATAGGCCGGGCATTGCTGTTCGACCGCGAGATCGTCATCATGGACGAGCCGACCGCCGCGATTTCCCTCCAGAAGGTCGAGGACGTTCTGCACCTGATTCGCCGGCTGCGCACCGCCGGCAAGGCGATCCTGCTGGTGAGCCACCGGCTGGAGGATCTGCTGGCGGTCTGCGACCGGATCGTGGTGTTCTTCCACGGTCGCATCCGGCACATCATGGAGAACCAAGGGATCGGCGTCGGCGATCTGGTCCATGCGATGTTCTGATGCCGGTGGCCTATCATCAGCCGGCGCGATGCTATTTGGCGGCGTGCGCGGCACGCGCCTGCAAGCCCGCCAGCACCAGGATGCAGGCGACGAAAATGTACTGGTACAAGCGCCGGCAGTCCGACCAGCACGATGACGTCGTTGATCACGCCGATCGTGAGCGCGCCGAGCGCCGCGCCGACCACGCTGCCCCGGCCGCCGGTGAACGGCACGCCGCCCAGGATGACGGCGGCAATTGCCTCCAGCGAGTAGCCCTCGCCGGTCAGCGGATAGACGGAGTCCTGCCACGCCGTGATCATGATGCCGGCGAGTGCGGCGAGCAGGCCGGAGACGGCGAGCACACCGATCTTGATCAATCCGGTGCGAAGGCCGACCGCGCGCGCTGCATTCTCGTTCGATCCCACCGCCTTGATCCAACCGCCGGCCGGCGTGATCGACAGCACCAGTTGGCCTGCCGCCACCACCACGGCGCCGATCACGATCAGAATCGACACACTGCCGACGCTGCCCGCCATCCAGGCGAAGCCGAACGGCCGCGGCGGGTTCGCCTGGTCGGGGCTGATGTAGTTGCCGCCGTTGAACAGCAGTGCCACGCCGCGGAGCCCCCAATAGGTTCCCAGCGTGACGATGAAGGAAGGAATGCGTCCGCGCGCCACCAGCAGCCCGACCAGCGCGCCGACGCCGAGCCCGGCCAGCAGCGTGAGCAGCAGCGCCGGCCCGGTGGGTATGCCGTGGAAGACCGTAAGCCAGGCAACCAGCAACCCGGATGCTGCCAGCAGACTTTCCACGCCCAGGTCGATCATGCCGACCAGGACGACGAAAGCCTCGCCCACCGTCACCACCACCAGGAAGCTGGAGCTGGTCAGCACCGCCTCGACGTTGCGCAACGACAGGAAGGAGCGCGACGACAGCGCTGCCAGCACGCAGATGATGATCAGGAAGGCCAGCGGCCGCCGCACACTGCCGGGCCGGCCGAACACCGCGCGATGCCAGCTCGGCCGCAGTCGGCCCAATGTCTCGCCTACTCCCGACATTCGGCTCCTCCGGTGCCCCAGTGTGGGACCACGATATCCTGCTGCCTCGGAGGTTGCGTCGCAATGCTTCGGATTTTGCTAAGACCTTCCAGAACCGCACCGGTTAAGCTTCCGAGCACCTGGACCGTATCGCTTGGAGGTACTCAAGGCATGCCGCGAATCGCCCTTCTGGTTCGGAACGCCTGGATTTTGGGCCTCTTCGCAGCATTGCCGATCACGGCTTTCGCACAGAGCAGTTGTAAACCGCAACTCGGCCAGCCGCCTCTGGTACATGCCGGCGTCCTGATCGCGGCGATCAACCCGACCGTTGCACCCATCCAGTACATCGACGATCAGGGTAATTTAGCCGGTCTGGACGTGGAGTTCGGCAATATGATCGCCCAGCGTCTCTGCCTGAAGATGAACTTCGTGAGTACGCAGTTCGCAACGATGATTCCCGGCCTGAAGGGCGGGCGTTTCGACATGATCGACACCTTCATGTATTATACTCCCGAGCGTGCATCGCAAGTGATTATGATCCCCTACGGGGCGGCGACGCTGGCCATCGTGGTTCCCGCAGCGAACAAGGATGAGGTGAAGGACCTTTCCTACTTCTCCGGCAGGCGGTTCGCCGTCCAACTTGGGTCAGTGGACGAGAAGGACGCGCGCGAAGCCAGCGCGGCACTGGTCGCGTCCGGGAAGCGCCCGATCGACGTCCGGTCCTTCCCCAACTATTCGGACGTTCTGCAGACGCTGGGCGCGGGACAGGTCGATGGCGGGTTCGTCGGAACGGAGCAGGCCTATTTCTATCGCAGAAAGGGCGCCGCCTTTTTTCGCGTTGCGGCCGTCGGCCTCTATCCGCACACCGAAGCGCTGGCGTTCAAGGATCGCGAGGTCGCGAAACGGGTCGCGGATGCGTTGGACGCGATGAAAGCGGATGGCACATTCGACAAGCTATTCCAGGCGTATCACCACTGCACCTTGCCGCCGCCCTACAAGATCACGACCGGCCCGATCGACACGCCGAAATGTCCGGCGCAGGCGGAATAGCCACATCGCCGGCCGCACCGCATTCACTCGTCCCGTGCGTCCAAAAGCTTGAGGAGGGTGCCGACCGACTGCCGCTCAGCGCGGCGATAGATCCAGTCGCCGAGCACGATATCGCTGACGGCAATCCGCGGTGCCAGAACAGAATGCGTTCTGCCGGGCTTTCACGGCCGGGCAATTTCCCGCAGATGATCTCGCCGATCTCGCCATAGACATGACAGCGCTGCAGGTCCCCGGCGTCGATGAGATCATGCAGCTGGCCCCCTTTTGTGCACTGCTCCCAATCATCAACCACGAGCTTATCCACCGCGAAGGGCAGCCTCGCATCGAGGGCGCGGACCCAGCCGTAGGTCACCAGCAGCGCGCCCGGAGCGAGATCCTGCTCGTGCAGAAGGGGTTCAGGCGTGGCAAGGCGAGTCGCCTCGATAACGATGTCCGCCCCGGCGGCGGCCTCGGCCGGGCTGCCGACCGCCCGCGCGGCGACGCCGAGCTCATCTCGCACGCGCGCGGCAAGACGCTCGCGGCTCTCCGGGCGCTTGCTGCTGATCCGGACCTCCGCAAGCTGGAACCGGCTGGCCAGCAGGCGCAGGTTGCTGAATGCGGTGCCGCGTGCGCCGATATGCCCGACAATCACGGGCTTACGGTTGCCAAGATGCATCGCACCGAGGCAAGTGACCGCGCCGGTGCGCTGCCAGGTCAGGCTGGTGGCGTCCATGATGCAGCACGGCACGCCGGTGGCGGGATCGTACAGCGTGAGCATCGCGATCTCGGACGGGAGATCGCGCCGCCAGTTGTCGACATAGTCTCCCACTACCTTGATGCCTGCACGGCCAACCGGCGCGACATACCCAGATAGGATATTGAAATGGCCGTTGAAAAGAGCATCGAGGTGCAGATGTGATTTTGGCGGCATGACGACATCGCGCCGGCCATGCGCCGACAAGCCTTGCTCGACCACCCGCAGGAGCTCATCCGGCTCTGGGCTGAGCGCCTCGACCTGGCTACGATCCAGAAAGCGAATATGAATGCTCGGCATCGATCCGAACCTATGATAGGGCCAAAAGCAACGTAGCCGCGGCGGCGGCGCTGCTCAAGCAGTGCGGCGCGGCGGACGCGCCGCGGCAACCGTCAAACGGAGATGACATGTCCAAGACGAACGCCGACTTCACGCTACGGAGCTTTATCGAGCAGGTGGAGGCCGACGACGACGACGCCCTGTGCCGGATCACGGATCGGGTCAATCTCGACCACGACGTTACAGCGTGGGCAATGGAGCTTGAGCGTGTGGGGCGGTCACCGGTGCTGTGGTTCGATGATGTTGCCGGCTATCCGTTTCCGGTGATTGCCAACCTGTTTGGCAATCGCCGTCGTTACGCGCTCGGTCTGGGCGTGCCGACCGCCGAGCTGATCCGCAAATGGGGCGAGCTGGGAGACCGACGTATAGCACCGGTGATGCGCGATCGTGGGCCGATCCACGATGTGGTCGCGATCGGCAAAGACGTCGATCTTGCCAAGCTGCCGATCATGCAGCACTTCGATTGCGATGCCGGGCGGTACATCACGAACGGGATTGTCATTGCCAAGGACCCGGACACCGGAATTCGCAATGCGAGCTTCCACCGCATGCAGGTAAAGGGACCAAATCGACTCGGCACCAGCCTGCACAGCCGGCGCCATCTCTGGACCTACATGCGTCGGGCTGAGGAGCGGGGCGAGGGGATGCCTGTGACGGTCGTCATCGGCGGTCATCCGACCCTTGCGTTCGGTGGCCTGTGGAAGGGTCCGATCACGACGGACGAATACGAGGTTATCGGCGGAATGATGGGCGTACCGCTGGAGATCGCTCCGGGTGTTACGGTTCCCATCGAGGCGCCGGTACATGCCGAGATCGTCGTCGAGGGCCGGATCCTCCCCGACCTGCGCGAGCCCGAGGGGCCATTCGCCGAATTCACCGGATACGCATCGAAGCGGTCGACCGAGCATGTGATCGAGGTCACCGCTATCCTGCATCGCCATGATGCACTGTATCACGACATCATCCCGGGGATGTCGGACGAACATACCAGCCTGCTGGCGGTTCCGCAGGAAGCCCGGCTGCTACGAATGCTGCACACGCATTACCCGAACGTAACCGAGGTTGCATATCCGAAATCGGGCACTTGCCGCCTGCACGCGTATATCTCGCTTCACCGTCCGGCGCCCGGGCAGGCGAGGCTGGTTGCCGCCGCTGCATTTGGCGATGATTTGAGCGTGAAGCTTGTCGTTGTGGTCGATGACGACGTGGACGTGCACAACGAAAGCGACGTGATTTGGGCCATCGCAACACGGATGCAGGCGGATCAGGACATCGACATCATGCGCAACGGGATGGGTGCTGTCCTCGATCCGTCGAACCGGGACGGGTTGACGGCAAAGATGATTATCGACGCGACTTGTCCTTCGGCGGACTTTCCGGAGCGACATCGTCTGAATTCCGCCGCGGTTGCACGCGCGCGGGAGCAGATCGGCGCCAGGTTCGGTCCGCCGGCTTGAGCGAAGCGTTCTGGATGTTTTTTGAACTGCGGGATCGCGAGACCCCGCTCCGCGCCGCGACTGCATCGGCTCTGCCGAAGCAACGGCACGGAACCCGCCGCTTTCCCGGGCACGTCCCGTCATGCTGAATGGCGGCCCGCTCACGCCGAGCGAGCGGCGGAGGAGGGATGATGGAGGGAGCAATCGCCGCCGAGGCAGGCGAACGAACCGGTGATCCGGTAGCGGAGCTGACGCGATCGGCTGCGACCGAGTTCGGTGATGCGCGCGCCATGCCGCCGGGCGTCTACTCGTCTCCCGACGTGCTCGCGCTAGAGCTCGACCGGGTGTTTCGTCGCGAATGGCTGTGCGTCGGCCGGGTCAGCTCGATCATCGAACCGGGCGATTACATCACCGCCGATATCGCCGGCCAACCTGTCGTGGTGTTGCGTGACCGCGAGGGGGCAGTGCGCGCCTTCTCGAATGTGTGCCTGCACAGGATGTCGGTCCTGCTGGAGGGACGCGGGCGCACCCGCAGCATCATCTGCCCCTACCATGCCTGGACCTACGACCTCGACGGCACGCTGCGCGGCGCACCGCATATGGAGCGCACTGCCGGATTCCGCAAGGATCGGTACCGCCTGCCCGAGCTGCGCGTCGAGACCTGGCTCGGCTGGATCTACGTGACACTCGATGCGTCGATCCCCTCCGTCCGCACCCGTCTCGCGCCGCTGGCCGACCTCGTCGGTCAATACGGGATGGAGGATTATGTCGAGACGTTTCGCGAGGAGCATGTCTGGGACACCAACTGGAAGATCCTGGCGGAAAACTTCATGGAGAGCTACCATCTGCCGATGCTTCACCGCCGCACGGTGGGACCGCATTCCAAGGTCGAGGAGATGGAATGCCCGCCGGGGCTGGACGCGTTCAACTATCACTGGATTACCAAGGAATCGACGCTGCCGATCGGTAACGCGCATCCGGACAATTTGCGGCTCGAGGGCCACTGGCGCCGTACCACCGCGCTGCTCGCGATCTATCCCACGCATCTCGTGACCCTGACGCCAGGCTATTTCTGGTACCTGATCGTGCACCCGCGTGGGATCGGGCAGGTGCATATCGTGTTCGGCGGCGGGCTTTCGCCCGAGTTCATCCATGACCCGAGGGGAGCCGAGCACCTGGCTTCCCTGAAGTCGTTGCTGGACGAGGTGAACGCCGAGGACCGGCGCGGCGTCGAGGCGGTGTTCCGAGGCGTGCGGGCGCCGTTGGCTCGCCCCGGGCAACTCAGCCACCTGGAGCGCCCGAATTACGACTTTGCCCGCTATCTGGCGCGGCAACTGGCAGGAAGGAAAGCAGGATGATCCGCACGGGGCGTCAATACCTGGAATCGCTCCGCGATGGCCGGCAGGTGCACATCAATGGCGAGCGGGTCCGCGATGTCACGACCCATCCGATGTTCAAGCCGGTCGTGGACATCCGGGCCCGCATCTACGACATGGCCCACGAGCCGGCGACCCGAGACGTGATGTCCTACGTCACCGACGGCGACCGCAACGCGGTCGGCAACAAGCTGCCGCTTACACAGCAGGATTGGTGGGACAAGCGCCGCGCCACCGACACCGTGCTGGAAGAGATCGGCGGCGTCGTCACCCGGGTGGGCGACGAGACGGTGGGGGAGATGTGGTCGCTCTATGACGGCCGGGACGTGCTGAACGAGGTGGACCCGCAATTCGCCCGCAACATCGAGACCCACATCGAGCGCGTGCTGGTCGGCGATCCGTTCCACGTCTCCGCGAACACCGACCCGAAGGGCGACCGCTCCAAGCCGCCGCAGGAGCAGGATCCGGACATGCTGCTCCACCTGGTGCGCGAGACCGACGCCGGCATCGTCGTGCGCGGCGCCAAGTACGAGACCGCCGCGGCGTACGCCAACCAGGCCTTTACCAAGCCTACCATCGCCAATTGGGGCAACAGCGCCTACTCCGACTACGCACTCGGGTTCATCTGCGATCTCGGGTCGCCGAACCTGAAATTCATCTGCCGCACCGGCTTCGCCGGGCGCGCAGATGCCCAGGATTACCCGCTCGCCAGCCGCTTCGACGAGGTGGATACGTTGGTCGTGTTCGATGACGTGCTGATCCCCTGGGAGAACGTGCTGTTCTACCGCCACACCAAGGCAGCCGCCTTCATCCGTGCCACGCTGCACCGCTACTCCGCCTTTGCCTTCGTGCAGCGCAACCTCAAGCTCGCCGACATGATGATCGGCACCGCGCTGTTCAACGTGCGCCAGACCGGGCTCGACAAGCAGCAGGCGGTGCAGGAGAAGCTGGCCGAACTCGCGGTTTATCGCGAGGGCATCAACGCGCATCTCACCGCCGCGATCGCGCTTGCGGAGCGGAGTCCGGCCGGGCTGATGATGCCCAACCAGTCGCTGCTCTACACCGGCCGGGTGCTGGCCTGCTCGCAGTTGCATCACATGATGCACATCGCGCGCGAGCTCTGCGGCGGGCAGATCTGCGTCACCCCTGACCGCGCGTGCTTCGAATCGCCTGAGACCCAGGCGTGGATGGAGAAGTTCTATACCGTCAACGAGGACTGGGTCGCCGAGGACCGGCGCAAGCTGCTGGCATTGGCGCGTGACCTGCTGAATTCCGACTATGCCGGCCACCGGCTCACGTTTCAATTGTTCGCACAATCCCCGCCGTTCGCGCACCTCGCAGCGGTGTACCGCAATTTCGGGTGGGACGGCCCGCTCACGTTCGTCCGCAAAGCGGCGGGTCTCTCCGAGCGGGTGATGCAAGGGGTTCGCACGAGCCCCGGCGACAGCGCAACGAACCAGCATTTCGCCGAGGCGACGCTGCCGGCGCGGCACGCGGCCGAGTAGGGCGATGGACGGGGTCCTCGCGCCCGACTTGCTCCCCGACTTGCGCCAGGAGTTCCTGGCGGCGATGAGCCATGCCGCCAGCACCGTCAGCGTGGTGACGACCGACGGCCCCGCCGGACGGGCGGGAGTCACGGTCTCGGCCATGACGTCGGTTTCGGCCGACACGCCGCAGCCCACTCTGCTCGTCTGCGTCCACTACCGCAGCGCCGCCGCGCCGGCGATCCTGGCGAACGGCGTGTTTTGCGTGAACGTGCTGCGCGATGACCAGTCCTACATCTCGGAGCATTTCGCCGGCCGCACCGGCATCGGCACGGCCGAGAGGTTCGCTTGCGCGGCCTGGACCGCGCAGAAGACCGGCGCGCCCCGGGTGGTCGATCCGCTCGTCGCCTTCGACTGCCGCCTGCTCAGCGGCGAGCGCGTCGGGACGCACCACGTATTCGTCGGCGCGGTCGAGGAGATCTTCGTCGCTCATGGCGGGACGCCGCTGATCTACGCCAACCGCGCTTACGGGACGCCCACCCGGCTCGATGTTGGTGGATTGACGTCGGAGGGGAGGAGGAGGCTGCGCCTGGGGGCGTTCCACACGTTCGGGCCCTATATCGTCCCCGAGGTGCTGGAGCGCATGGCGCGCGCGGGAATGGCGGTCGATCTGCGCCTGCTGGAAGGCGACCATCGTCATCTCGTCGAGGCGCTGCACGCGGGCGAGATCGAGCTGGCGCTGCTCTACGATCTCGGCCTGGACGGCGGGATCGCGCGGGAGCGGCTGGCGCCGCTGCCGCCGCACGTCCTGCTGCCCGAGGGCCACCCCCTGGCGGCCGCGGGCGCGCTCGGCCTCGCGGAACTGGCGGGCGAGCCGCTGATCTTGCTCGATGCGCCGCCCAGCGGCGAGTATTTCCTCTCGCTGTTCGCGAGCGCAGGTGTCGCGCCGACCATCCGCGCGCGCTGCCGCTCGTTCGAGATGGTGCGCGGTCTCGTCGGCCACGGGCTCGGCTACAGCGTGCTGGCGACCAAGCCGGCCTCTGCGATGAGTTATGACGGCCGCGCGCTCACCACCCGGCCGTTGCGGGGCGCGTTCCCGCCCAGCTATATCGCGGTCGCGTGGCGCGACGGCACGACGCCCGGCGAGGCCGCCGCGGCGTTCATGACCGAGTGCCGCCGCGCGCTCGCCCAAGGATGATCGGGGAACCGGCATGGTGCATCAGCAAATCCGCCCGTTCAACACGCGCGATACCTATCCCGAACAGCGGCTCGACAATGATCTCTGCCAGGCGGTCGCGGCCCGGGGACGCACCGTATTTTTGCGCGGGCAGTGCCCGCAGGATTTGGACACCGCCGAGAACGTCGGCGCCGGAGATCCGGCAGCACAGACCGAGCGCGTGATGTCGAATATCCGGCAGCTCATCGAGGAAGCCGGCGGACGCATGGAGCACCTGACCAAGCTCGTCGTCTATCTCACCGACATCCGTCACCGCGAGGGCGTCTACCGGAAGATGGGCGAATTCATCCGCGGCGTGCATCCGGTCTGCACCGGCCTGGTCGTGGTGGCGCTGGCACGGCCGGAATGGCTGGTGGAGATCGACGCCACCGCCGTGATCCCCGACACGGAGTGAGGCGATGACCTTCTCCATCGCCGCCCGCTGCTCCCGCACCGGCGCATTCGGGATCGCGATCTCCTCCTCGAGCCCGGCGGTGGCCGCGCGCGGTGCCCATGCCCGCGCCGGCGTCGGGGTGGTCGCGACGCAGAACATCACCGATCCCCGCCTGGGCCCGCAGGGGCTCGATCTGATGGGCGCCGGCGCCTCCGCCCAGGTCGCGCTGGAGCGGCTGCGCGCCGCCGCGCCGCATATCGAGTACCGGCAGTTGGCACTGGTCGATCGCGGGGGCGGCAGTGCTGTCTTTTCCGGTGCGCGAACGCTCGGACGGCACAATGCAGTCGCCGCACCGGACGCGGCCGCCGCCGGCAACCTGCTCGCCGACGCCGCCGTGCCCGAGCGGATGCTTGCCGCCTTTCTCGACCGCCGTCGCGACGACGACCTCGCCGATCGGTTGCTCGCCGCGCTGCAAGCGGGCCTGCTGGCCGGCGGGGAGGAGGGCACGGTCCATTCGGCGGGAATGATGGTGGTGCGGGAGGTCGCCTGGCCGATCGTCGATCTGCGCATCGATTGGCACGACCACGACCCGATCGGCACGTTGGCGGGCGCCTGGAATATCTATAAGCCGCAGCTTGAAAGCTACGTCCAGCGCGCCCTCGACCCTTCCGCCGCCCCTTCCTACGGCGTGCCGGGCGACCAGTAGCCCCCGCCTTGCGCTCGGCCGCCCTTCCGTTAGTACCTGCGCAAGGACGGATGGGGCATGCGGGCACTTGCGCTTCACTCTCCGGCAGATCCGGTACTTCGTCGCCGCGGCGGAAACCGGCAGCATCGTGCGTGCCTCCGAGCAGATCCATATCTCGCAGGCCTCCATCTCGGCCGCGATCTCGGGCCTCGAAACCGATTACGGCATCCAGCTTTTCATCCGGCATCACGCGCAAGGGTTGTCCCTGACGCGCCAGGGCCAGGACTTCCTGAGCCAGGCGAAAGCGCTGTTGTTGCAGGCGGGCGAGGTGGAGGCGACGGCGCTGGAGCTGACGAGCAAGGTCGGCGGGCTGCTCGAGCTGGGCTGCCTCTCCACCGTGTTCCCGCTGCTCGTCCCGGAACTGGTGCAGATCCTGCGCACCCGCCACGAAGGCGCCGGTGTGCACGCGATTGCCGGGCATCAGGCCGAGCTGATGGAGAAGCTGCGCCGCGGCGAGATCGCGGTGGCACTCACCTACGACCTCGACCTGCCGCCCGATCTGGAGTTCATCGGCCTTGCGCGCGTGCCGCCCTATGCCTTCGTGGCCGCCGACCATCCGCTGGCACGGCGGCGCACCGTGTCGATCGAGGAGCTCGCGTCGGACCCCTACCTGCTGCTCAACATACCGGCGAGCCGCGACTACTTCCTGGCACTGTTCCGGCAGGCCGGCGTCTCGCCGCGGATCGGCGGCCGCTTCGAGCACCTCGACGTGATCCGCAGCCTGGTGGCGCGCGGCGAGGGGTTCGGGCTGGCAAACGTGCAACCGCGCAACCGTGCCTCGCTCGACGGCCACCCGCTCGCCTATCTACAGCTTCCCGCGGAGCTGCGCGCCCTGACGCTGGGCCTGGCGATGGCGCCCGGGCTACGGCCGACCCAGACGACGAAGGCGTTCGTGGCGCTATGCCGCGAGCTGATCCGCGACGACCATATCCCGGGCACGGTGTAAGCATGACGTGCCTCGGCGCGGGCGTGGCCCAGCTTCCGGTTTTACGAAGCAGCCGCGGCCGGGTTGCTGCTCTATGCTGATTGCGTGGCTGGATCGAGGCAAAGCCATTGCGATGATGCTTAAGCGGCGCGAGATCGTTGACCCACAACCAAGCTTCGGGCAGCCAAGGTTCGGGCGGCCGGCGAGCGTCGGGGCGCGCCTCGCGCCGTCTGCAACGCCCGTATCCGAGCAGGCGCTGGTGAGTCTCCGCGGCGTGGAGAAGAGCTACGACGGGGTGAGTCTTGTTGTACGCGACCTGAATCTGGACGTGGCGCGCGGCGAGTTCCTGACACTACTCGGGCCGTCGGGTTCCGGCAAGACCACCAGCCTGATGATGCTCGCCGGCTTCGAGGCGCCGACCGCCGGCGAGATCCTGCTCGGTGGCCGCTCGCTCGCGGCGGTGCCGCCGCACCGGCGCAATATCGGCATGGTATTCCAGAGCTATGCGCTGTTCCCGCATCTGACGGTGGAGGGCAACCTCGCCTATCCCCTGCGAATGCGGCGGATGCGCCGGGCCCAGATCGAACCACGGGTCGCGCGCGCGCTCGCGATGGTGCGCCTGGAGGCGTTCCGGCAACGCCGGCCTGCCGAACTCTCGGGCGGCCAGCAGCAGCGCGTGGCGCTGGCCCGCGCACTGGTGTTCGAGCCCGAGCTGGTGCTGATGGACGAGCCGCTCGGCGCGCTCGACAAGCAGTTGCGCGAGCACATGCAGATCGAGATCAAGCACATCCAGGAGCAGCTCGGCGTTACCGTCATCTACGTCACGCACGACCAGTCGGAGGCACTGACGATGTCGGATCGCGTGGCGGTGTTCAACGCCGGCGGCATCGAGCAGGTGGACACGCCGTCGACGCTGTACGAGCGGCCGCGCACCCCCTTCGTCGCCCGCTTCATCGGCGAGAACAACTTCCTGCCCGGCCGAGTGGTGCAGGTGGACGGCGAGTTCTGCCAGGTGGCGCTGGCGGGCGGTGCGCACGTGCTGGCGTGCGTGGTCGGCCCCTGCGCGCCGGGGATGGAGGTGGGCCTTTCAATCCGGCCGGAGCGCGTGCGCATCGGGGGCGCGCCGGGAGAGTGCGAGAATGAGGCGGAAGCGGAGTTGCTGGAGGTGATCTACCTCGGCGACCACAGCCGCGTGCGGCTGCGCGCGCTCGGCAGCGACGAGTTCGTGTTGAAGGTTCCGGTCGAGCGCCTCGGCACGCTGCCGGGGCCGGGCGGGCGGCTCGCGATCGGCTGGCAGGCGGAGCACTGCCGCGCGCTCGCGCGGGACAATTGACAGGGAGGGAAAGCCGATGAGCAGACGACACTGGACGATCGCCACCGCGATGCTGGCCGCGACGGTCGCATTCGCGGCGGGCGCGCAGGCGCGCGAGCTGACCATGTCCGGATTTGGAGGCGCCGCGCAGGATGCTCAGCGCAAGGCGTTCTTCGAGCCGTTCACCAAGGCGACCGGCGTCAAGATCGCGGAGGACACCTACGACGGCGGACTCGCCAAGATCAAGGCGATGATCGACAGCAACTCGGTCATCTGGGATGTCGTGGACCTCGAAGGGCTCCGACCTCGCGCGTGGCTGCGAAGCCGGGTATTTCGAACCGCTCGATTGGAAGTTGATGGGCGACAAGTCGCAATGGCTGCCTGCGGCCACCTTCTCCGATTGCGGCATCGGCCAGTTCGTTTGGGCGACGGTGCTCGCCTTCAACGCCGACCAGCTCCATGACAAGCCGCAGAGCTGGGCCGACTTCTTCGACACCAAGCGCTTTCCTGGCAAACGCGGTCTGCGGCGCGGCGCAAAGTTTACCATGGAGATCGCCCTGATCGCGGACGGCGTGGCGCCGGCCGACGTCTATAAGGTGCTTGCCACGCCGGCGGGAGTGGACCGCGCGTTCAAGAAGCTCGACACGATCAAGTCCAGCATCCAGTGGTGGGAGGCGGGCGCGCAGCCGCCCGAGTGGCTGACCTCCGGCGACGTGGTGATGACCTCGGCCTATAACGGACGCATCGCCGCCGCCAACAAAGCGGGCAAGCATCTCGGCATCGTCTGGAACGGTCAGATCTACTCGCTGGACTACTGGGCGGTGGTGAAGGGCTCGCCCTACAAGCAGCAAGGCATGAAGTTGATCGCGTTCATGAGCCAGCCCGGCGTGCTGAAAAACCTGCCGACATACATTCCCTACGGACCGCCGCAGAAGCAGGTGATCTCGATGCTTGCGCCCGAGCTGGCCGACCAACTGCCGACGGCGCCTGCGCACCTGGTGAACGCGCTTTCCAGCGACAACGAGTTCTGGCTGGAGCACGAGGACGACCTCAACGAGCGCTTCAATGCCTGGCTCGCGCGCTGATCCGCCGGCTGCCGGGGTGACCGAGGCGACGCTGTCCGCCGGCGCGCTGGCGCCGGCGGCAGCATCCTCGCCCCGGCTGCGCGCCGCCGTTGCCCGCGAGCGGCGGCGGCAGAGCAGGCGTGGGCTGCTGCTGGTCGCACCCATGCTGGCGTTCACGCTGCTGCTGTTCGGCTATCCGCTGGCGCGCATGGTCTGGCGCAGCGTCGCCAGTCCGGAGATGGCCGAGGTGCTGCCGGACTTGCAGCGCGAAATCCTCGGCTGGAACGGTAACGGCCTGCCCCCCGACGCGGTGTTCGCGGCGGCCGCGCGGGATCTGCGGGCGGCGGGCCGTGCGCATGACGTCGCCGGACTGGCGGCGCGGCTGAACGACCGCGAGGTGGGCACGCGCAGTCTGCTGATGCGATCGGCGGAGCGGCTGGCGCGGATGCCGTCCGCGCCCGCGGCCGCCGATGCGCGGGCGGCACTCACCGCGCTTGACCCGCGCTGGGGCCAGGCGAAGACATGGCAATTCATCCGTAGCGTGGCGCCTCCGCTGACGCCGTTCTACCTGCTCGCGGCACTCGATCTGCGCTGGACACCGGACGGGCGCATCCTGGCGGCCGATCGCGACCACGCCATCTTCCGTGCCGTGCTGCTGCGTACGTTTTGGATGGCAAGCGTTGTCACCGCGATCACGCTCGCGCTCGGCTTTCCGGTGGCGCACCTGCTGGCCACGGTCTCCCCGCGCTGGCGCAACCTCTTGATGATTCCGGTGCTGCTGCCATTCTGGACCTCGCTGCTGGTGCGGGTCTGCGCCTGGATCGTGCTGCTGCAGAAGGAGGGCATCGTCAACAATGCCCTGCTCTCGCTTCGCCTGATCGAGCAGCCGCTTCAGCTCGTCTTCAATCGCACCGGCGTCTATGTCGCGATGGTGCATGTGCTGCTGCCGTTCATGATCCTGCCGCTCTACAGCGTGATGCAGGGCATCGCCCCCACTTACATGCGGGCTGCGGCCTCACTTGGGGCACCGCCGGCGCGCGCCTTCGTCACCGCCTATCTGCCGCAGGCGCTGCCGGGGGTAGGCGCCGGCTGTACCCTCGTGTTCATCATCGCCATCGGCTACTACATCACGCCGGCGCTCATCGGTGGCCCGCGCGACCAGATGATCAGCTACTTCATTGCCTTCTTTACCAACCAGACGGTGAACTGGGGCATGGCGTCAGCGCTGGCCGTGGTGCTGCTGGTGGCGACCGCGCTGCTCTATGCGGTGTACCAGCGGCTGGCCGGGGTTGAGGGCCCGCGGTTCGGCTGAGATGTCATCCCGTGCGGCTGATCCTGGCCGGGCCTGGCGTATCGCCGAGCGGATCGCGTGCGCTGTGGTCCTGATCTTCCTGGTGGCGCCGATCATCGCCATCATGCCGCTGTCCTTCAATGGCGGCATCTTCCTGCACTATCCGCTGCAAGGCGTCTCGCTGCGGTGGTATCGCACCGTGCTGTCCTCGCCCCAGTGGGGACATGCGCTGGCCAACAGCCTGATCGTCGGCGGTGCGGCGACCGCGATCGCGACCGTGCTCGGCACGCTCGCGGCAGTGGGCCTCGATCGCACCCGAGCGCGTTGGGCGCCGCTGGTCAGCGGCATGCTGATCGCGCCGATGGTGGTGCCGGTGATCATTACCGCGCTCGGCGTCTATTTGTTTCTCGCTGCGCTCGGCCTCACCGCGACCTATCCGGGCCTGATCCTCGGCCACACGCTGCTGGCCACGCCATTCGTGTTCATCACCGTCGCGGCTGCGCTCAAAAACCTGGATCGTAACCTCGAGCGCGCCGCCGCGATGCTGGGCTCGGGGCCGAGGCCGGACATTCTTCACCGTCACCCTGCCGCTCGCGCTGCCGGGCATCGTCTCCGGCGCGCTGCTCGCCTTCGCAACGTCGTTTGACGAGGTGGTGCTGACGCTGTTCGTCGCCGGCCCGGCGCAGCGCACCTTGCCGCGCCAGATCTTCGACGGCATTCGCGAGAGCATTGATCCCTCGATCCTTGCGCTCGCGACCATGCTGATCGCATTCGCGGTGGTGCTGCTGACCAGCATGGAGCTGCTGCGCCGCCGTGCCTCGCGGGGCGCGTCATGAGGAGCGTTCCCCGGCGTCTGGTCACGCTTGTGCAGCGTCGTGCGGCCACGGGCAATCGCCGGGTGCGACGGTCCCAATGGCAAGTGTCGCTCGGTAGATGCCGGGATCGACCAGCGTGAAACCGACGCAGGCAAAGCGGGGTGAGAAGTGCGCGGCCGCGGATTGTCTCGGAGAGGGCGAGGAGGCTCGCGCGAAGCGCGGCGAGGTCGTTCGGGTGCAGGCTTGATGCGGCGACGAGCGGTGGAATTGGGCTCGGGCCGGTCACGGCGATCGTGCGAAGAGCGGCGGTGAGCTCCGGGTCGTGGCGGCGGAGCAACAGCAGGGCGTAGCTGTCGACCGCGGTGAGTTCCGCGCGGCCGGCTGCGACGGCTTCGATGCAACGCCGAGGGGTGGTGAGAGGGCCGACCATTTCGGCGAAGAGCGCACCCCCATAAGCGGCGAGGTGAGCGCGGGGCATGTTCCAGCCGGAGTGAGAGCCGGCGGATTGTAGCGAAGCGCCGGCCGAATGTGTCGGGAAGGGTCCGGACGGGCCGCTCGCGGCGACGACGAACTCGGAGCGGTATTCGGGGCCGGTGGACCAGGCCGTGTCCGGGACAGGAGCGGCGAGCAAGGGATGCCGGGCGCCGGCCTTGGCAAACGGCCAGCCGCACATGAAGGCGCAGGCAAGGTCGTCGCGAGCCCCAGCGTTGCGAGCGGAGCTGGATAGGCGTGCTCGATGATCTCGAGAGCGACGCCGGCGTTTCGGCGAGGTGGTCAAAAGGGCAGCAAGCGGGCGGCGCGGGCGCGAGTGAAGGGCGCACGCGATGCGGGTCATGGCTGGAGAGAGGGGAGGTCGAGGCCCCGCTCGGCGGCGCAGGCGAGGGCCGTCTCGTAGCCGGCATCGGCGTGCCGCATCACGCCGCTGGCCGGGTCGTTCCAGAGCACGCGCGCGAGGCGGCGCGCGGCTTCGTCCGTGCCGTCGGCCACGATCACCATGCCCGCGTGCTGCGAGAACCCCATGCCGACGCCGCCGCCGTGGTGGAACGAAACCCAGGTGGCGCCGGAGGCGGTGTTGAGCAGCGCATTGAGCAGCGGCCAGTCGGACGACGGCATCCGAGCCGTCGCGCATGGCCTCGGTCTCGCGGTTGGGGCTCGCGACCGAGCCGCTGTCGAGGTGGTCGCGGCCGATCACGATGGGCGCGCGCAGCTCGCCGCTCGCGACCATCGCGTTGAAGGCGAGGCCGAGGCGGTGGCGCTGGCCGAGGCCGACCCAGCAGATGCGGGCGGGCAGGCCTTGGAAGCGGATGCGCGCGCGCGCCATGTCGAGCCAGCGATGGAGGTTCGCGTCATCGGGGATGAGGCTTTGACGCATTCATCGGTGCGGTAGATGTCCTCGGGGTCGCCGGAGAGGGCGACCCAGCGGAACGGGCCGATCCCGCGGCAGAAGAGCGGGCGGATATAGGCGGGCACAAAGCCCGGAAAGTCGAACGCGTCGGCGACGCCCGCCTCCTGCGCCATCTGGCGGATGTTGTTGCCGTAATCGACCGTGGGGATGCCCATGCGATGGAAGGCGAGCATCGCGCGCACCTGCGGCGGCCATGGACGTGCGGGCGGCGACGCTCGACGGCGCTTGGGTCGCGAGGCGGGCGCGCTCGGCCTGGTCGCGCGTCCAGCCGGCCGGAAGATAGCCGTTCAGCGGGTCGTGGGCCGAGGTCTGGTCGGTGACAAGGTCGGGCGCGGATCGCCGCGGCGCGACAATCTCGGGAAAAGTTCGGCCGCGTTGCCGAGGAGGCCGATCGAGAGCGGCGCCGGTGGCGCGCGCCTAGCAGCGCCAGAGGCTTCGTCCAGCGTCTCGGCGCTGCGGTCGAGGTAGCCCGTTGCGAGCCGCTTCTCGATGCGGGTCGGGTCGCACTCGACCGCGAGGCAGGAGGCGCCCGCCATCGTCGCGGCGAGCGGTTGCGCGCCGCCCATGCCGCCGAGGCCGCCGGTCAGGATCCAGCGCCCGGCAAGGCTGCCGCCGTAGTGCTGCCGGGCGGCCTCGGCAAAGGTCTCGTAGGTGCCCTGCACGATGCCCTGGCTGCCGATGTAGATCCAGGAGCCGGCAGTCATCTGGCCGTACATCATCAGGCCACGGCGATCGAGCTCGTTGAAATGCTCCCAGGTCGCCCAGTGCGGGACCAGGTTCGAGTTGGCAATGAGCACGCGGGGCGCGTCGGCGTGCGTGCGAAAGATGCCGACGGGCTTGCCCGATTGGACGAGCAGCGTCTCCTCGTGGCCGAGCCGGCGCAGTGAGGCAACGATGCGGTCGAAGCTCTCCCAGTCGCGCGCGGCACGGCCGATGCCGCCATAGACGACCAGCTCCTCCGGGCGCTCGGCGACCTCGGGATCGAGATTGTTCATGAGCATGCGAAGGGCGGCTTCGGCGCCCCAGGTGGGGCAGCTTCGCTCGGAGCCACGCGGGGCGCGGACGATGCGGGCATTGCGGCGGGGGTCGGGCATGGCGAACTGCTCATGCGTCAGGCGAAGCGGAGGCGCTGGCCGATGCCCGAGGCGCTTCGCTCTTCTCCAGCATCGCGTGGCCGAGCGCGATGTCGGAGAGCGAAAGCCCGCGGTGCCAGAACAGGATCGTTTCGTCGTCGCGCTCGCGGCCCGGGCTTCAGGCCGGCGACGATCTGGCCCATCTCGGCGTGCAGCGTGGCTCGGACAGAGCTTGCCGGCGTCCACGTGGGCGCGGAGCGCGCCAAGCTTGCCGCGCGTGCACTGGCCCCAGTCGTCCACGACGAGCTTGGCCATGATGTCGGTGAGCGACAGCTCGACCGCGCTCATCGTGCCGTAGGGCATCACGAGGGCGCCGGGCTTGATCCATTCGGTGCGCAGCAGCGGCTCGGGCGCGATCGAGGCGCGAGGCTTCGACGACGATGTCGGCGCCCTCGATGCAGGCTCTGCCAACTGGCGTGACGCGTGCACCGGCTTGCCGAGATCGGCGCGAGAGGCGGGCGGCGAAAGCGTCGCGGCTCTCCGGGCGGCGCGAGTGGACGCGGATTTCGTCGAACTCGAACAGGCGGTCGAGGAGGCGCACGTTCCAGTAGGCGGTGCCGCGGGCGCCGATATGGCCGAGCACCTGCGCGCCTGTGCGGGCGAGGTACTTGGCGCCGATCGCGGTGACGGCGCCGGTGCGCATGTCGGTGATGCCGGTGGCGTCGAGGATGGCGCGCGGCGCGCCGGTCGCGCGGGTCGAACAGCAGCAGGATGGCCAGTTCGGAGGGCAGGCCGTGCTTGAAGTTGTCGACGTAGTCGCCGACGATCTTCACGCCGGCCGCGTCGACCGGCGCGCCGATCGCGCCGCGCAGCACGTTGAAGTGGCCGCGCGGCGAGGTCGGGCTCGAGGTGCATGCGCGGCTCGATCACGGTCTCGCCGCGGCCCTGCGCGGCGAGGCTCGTCTCGATCGGCGCCGAGGATCTCGTCATCGGTGATGCGCGAGCGCCTCGATGTCGAGGCGGTTCAGGTAGGTGATGTAGATGGGCGGCATGGCAGTCGAAGACTTGGTCGCGGCGTCGATGTAGCGGTGGTTGGGAAAGCGCGATTAGAGCGAGGTTCGCGGAGCGCGACAAGCTGAGCGCGAAAGCGGGCGAGGCGGCGGGCGGCGAGGCAGTTACGTCCGCATTCTGTCGGACACCGCTTGGAGCTAGACTGGGCGCTTCGATCGAGCCGGAGTGCGTGATGCAGGTCAGCCGATGAGCTCAGTCGTGCTTCACCCCGGTCGGGTGACGCTGGCCGAGTGGCGCGCGATCTACGACGGCGCAGCGGCAGCGCTCGACCCTAGCTGCGGCGCAGCGATCGAGGCCGGCGCGCGGGCTGTCCAAGTCATCCTCGACCGCGGCGAGCCGGTCTATGGCGTCAATACGGGATTCGGCAAGCTGGCCAGCATCCGGATCGACAGCGCGGATCTTGAGGCGCTCCAACGCAACCTCGTGCTTTCGCACGCGGCGGGCGTGGGCGAAGCGATGGCCGCCCCGGTCGTGCGGCTGATGATGGCGCTGAAGCTCGCGAGCCTGGCACAGGGCGCATCCGGCGTGCAGCCCGGCACGGTCGCGCTGCTGGAGGCGATGCTGCGCGCCGACATCATCCCGATGATCCCCGTGCAGGGCTCGGTGGGCGCGAGCGGCGACCTGGCGCCACTCGCGCACATGTCGGCGGCGATGATCGGCGTGGGCGAGGTATTTTTCGATGGCGGGCGCCTGCCAGCCGGGCTCGCTCTGTCGCGAGCTGGGCTGGAGCCGGTGAGGCTTGGGCCGAAGGAAGGGCTGGCGCTGCTGAATGGCACGCAGTTCTCGACTTCCTATGCGCTGGCCGCGCTGTTTGCGGCTGAGCGCCTGCTGCACGCGGCGCTGATTACGGGTGCGCTCTCCACCGATGCCGCGCGCGGCTCCGATACACCATTCGACCCGCGCATCCACGCCTTGCGCGGGCATCGCGGCCAAAGCGATGTCGCCGCCGCCCTCCGGGCGCTGATGGCGGGAAGCGAGATCCGGGCGTCCCACCTGACCGGAGATGACCGGATTCAGGACCCGTATTGCCTGCGGTGCCAACCGCAAGTCATGGGCGCGTGCCTCGACTTGCTGCGCCAGGCAGCAGCCACGCTTCGGATCGAAGCCAATGGAGTAACCGACAACCCGCTGATCGTGGCGAGCGAGGCGATTGCGCTGTCGGGAGGGAACTTCCATGCCGAGCCGGTGGCCTTCGCGGCGGACATGATCGCGCTCGCCTTGTGCGAGATCGGCTCGATCGCCGAGCGTCGGGTCGCCCTGCTGATCGATCCCGCTCTGTCGGGGCTGCCCGCCTTCCTCACGGCACGGCCGGGTCTCCACTCCGGCTTCATGATCGCACAAGTCACGGCCGCCGCGCTGGTCGCCGAGAACAAGCAGCGGGCAATGCCGGCCAGCGTCGATTCCATTCCGACCTCGGCCAACCAGGAAGATCACGTGTCGATGGCGGCGCATGGTGCCCGGCGGCTGCTGCCGATGGCGGAGAACGCCGCCGCCGTCCTGGGCATCGAATTGCTCGCGGCCGCGCAGGGTTGCGACTTCCGCACGCCGCTGCGGTCAAGCCCAAGGCTCGAACAGGCCCGATCCGTCCTGCGTGGCGCGGTGCCGGCGCTCGATGGTGATCGCTATATGGCGCCCGACCTCGCTACCGCCGCAGCACTGGTCGCCTCGGGCAAGATCGCCGCGGCGGTGGGCACGGACTTGCCGATCGTGCTGGAATAGCGCTGCGGCCGGTGATGTGGAACGGCCGCCGGGTAACCTTGGAGAGGCTTGCGGCGAAACCTACCGGCAGAGCACCGCCGCGAGCGAATGAGCGGAGACAAGGCGTGACGCGCCGCCCATTCCCGCGTCGGGCTGACCCGTACCATCCCACCCATGACGGAGGTCGGAGACATGCTTCGCCTTTCCGGGCTTTCCAGGACTGCCATCGCGCTCGCAGGCGGCGGCGCGCTGGCGCTGACCCTGCTGGCCACCCTGCCCGGGCCATCCGCCAGCGCGGCGGACAACGCGGCGCGGCTGCTGCCGGCGCCGTCCATGCCGGCGCCCCGCGCCACCTCCGCCACGCCGCAGACCGCGGTGCTGGCGGGCGGGTGCTTCTGGGGCGTGCAAGGCGTATTCGAGCACGTGCGAGGCGTGGAAAAGGTGCTGGCGGGCTATTCCGGCGGCAGCAAGGCCACGGCCAATTACGAGACCGTGAGCGCCGGCACCACCGGGCACGCCGAGTCGGTGAAGATCACCTACGACCCGCAGCAAATCTCCTATGGCCAGATCCTGCGCATCTTCTTCTCCGTCGCGCTGAACCCGACCGAACGCAATCGGCAGGGGCCAGATGTCGGCACGCAGTACCGTTCCGAGATCTTCTATGCCGATCCGGAACAGGAGCACGTGGCGACAGCCTATATTGCGCAATTGAACCAGGCGCACGTCTTCGCCCAGCCGATCGCGACCCAAGTGGACAGGCTGACGGGATTTTATCCAGCAGAACCGTGGCATCAGGATTTCATGGTCCGTAATCCCGAGAACCCGTACATCGCCTATAACGACATGCCAAAAGTCGAGGCCCTGAAGCGACTGTTCCCCGAGGAATACCACGCGACGCCCACTCTGGCGCTGCCGGCCCGCGCGGCGTCTTGAGGGTGCGATTCGGCTGACGATCCGCGCCGGCACTCCGGCGCGGTGATCAAGGTATTGTGGCGGGTGGCCATCGGCGTCATTGGCCTTCACGAACCCCTGCTCCCGGTGCACGATGCGCCCGCGCACGTCCGTATCAGCGGCCGGGCACAAGATGAACCAACGGGAAGAAGGGGCAAATGACCATGTGGCGCCGCCTTTACGGCCTTGTCGCTGTCGCCTTGACCATTCTTGCGCTAACCAGGGCAGCCGAGGCGAAGAGCTCGACCATCGCTCTGATCCCCGGCCTCACGACCGATCCATTCTACATCACGATGCACCAAGGCGCCGTGGCGGCCGCGAAGGCGCTCGGGGTGAATCTGATGTTTCAGGGGGCGCCCGAATTCAATCCGGTCCAGCAGGTGCCGGTCCTGGACGCGGTGATCGCGCGCCACCCGGACGCGATCCTCATCGCTCCCACGGACAAGACCGAGCTGGTCGAGCCCTTGCGCAAGGCCGCCAAAGCCGGAATCAAGGTGATCACCGTCGATACCTACATCGGCACCGGCAACTACCAGACGGCGCCGGCCCCGCCGACTTATCCGCTCTCCTATATCGCCTCGGACAACGTACTTGGCGGCGAGATCGCGGCCCGCGCTTTGGCCAAGGCGATCGGAGACAAGGGCAAGGTCTATGTCTCTAACGTAAAGCCCGGGATCTCCACCACCGATCAGCGCGAGGAAGGCTTCAAGCAGGAGATGAAGCACGACTTCCCCGGCATCACCGTGCTGACCACCCAGTTCAACAACGACGACGCGAACACCGCAGCCTCGCAACTGCAGGCGGTGCTCGCGCGCAACGCCGATCTCAAGGGCGTCTTCGGCGCCAATCTCTTCTCGGCGCTCGGCGCCGCCACAGGTGTGAAGGCCGCGGGCAAGACCGGCAAGGTCCAGGTCGTGGCCTTCGATGCTCCGCCCGCGATCGTCGATGACCTCAAGTCCGGCCTCGTCAACATCGCGATCGCCCAGCATCCGGCGGAGATCGGCTGGTTCGGCGTCGCCGCCGCCTTCGCGGCACTCACCGGCCAGAGCATCCCGGTCCGGATCGGCACCGGGTTCACGGTCATCACCAAGACGAATGTCGACGATCCCGCGATCAAGAAGTTCATCTACCACGACTGACCGCTACCCTCTCCGGAGCGAGACCACGCGCGCCGGCGCCGGCCCGCATGATCTTGGCGCGATAGCGCCGGCGCCGCCGCGGCGCCAGCCGAGGAAGCCGCGCGCCCCGGCCAGCGGCTGATCGCGCTGCTTGCCCGTGCCTGGTCGTGGCTTTTCCTGATCCTGCTTCTGGCATTCTTTGAAGCCTGGGCGCGTGCCGCGTTCGACGCCACGTTCGTGCTGAATGCGGATAACCTCAGGAGCATTGCGGTCTTCACGGTCACGCCGCTGCTGCTTGGGCTTGGCCAGACCTTCGTCATCATCGCCGCCGGCATCGATCTCTCGGTCGGTTTCATCATGGGCTTCGCGGCCGTCGTGATCGCCGAGGGGACCCGCTTCCTGCAGCCCGCGCTGGGGCCCTGGGCGGCCTTCCTCATCGGGGCGGCGGCGGCGCTGGTCGCCGCGGCGATCCCGGGAACGATCAACGGGGTCCTCATCTCCAGGCTCAAGGTGCCGCCATTCATCGGCACGCTCGGGATGTACGGCGTCGCCCGCGGCGCGGGCTATCTGGCCGCCGGCGGCACCACGGTGCCGGTCTCCAACAGAATTCTCTTCTTCCTCGGTAACGGCTCGGTCCTCGGCGTGCCTGCACCGGTGATCGTGGCGCTCGTCGTGGTGCTGGTCCTGCACTACGTGCTCGCCAAGACGCGCTTCGGCCAGTACACCTATGCGATCGGCGGGAACCGCCAGGCCGCCGTGCGCGCGGGCATCGATGTCGGCCGCCATACCCTGTGGCTCTACGTGCTCGCGGCCCTTACCGCGGGCGTGGGCGGGTGGATCTATACCGCGCGCTTCTCGGCCGGCGCGGCGCAGGCGGGCGAGCCGCTGCTGCTCGATTCCATCGCCGCGGTCGTCATCGGTGGCGCGAGCCTGTTCGGGGGCTCGGGCACGATCGTCGGCACGGTGATCGGCGCGCTGATCATCGCCGTGATCCAATACGGCCTCGTCTTCATCAATGTCGCGCCGTTCTGGCAATTCATCGCGGTCGGTGTCGTGATTATCCTCTCCGTTCTCGTCGATCAGAGTCAGGCCCGGCTGATTTCGGGAGCGCGCGAGGATGAGTGAGCCGATCCTCTCGGTGCGCCACCTCTCCAAGCGCTTCGGGGGCGTGCATGCGCTCGAGGACGTGAGCTTCGACCTCTATCGCGGCGAGGTGCTGGCGATCGCGGGCGACAACGGTGCGGGCAAGTCGACGCTGATCAAGACGATCTCGGGCGTGCACGCGTCGAGCGGAGGGCGAGATCATCTTGCGCGGCGGGCCGGTGAGCTTCCCCAACCCGCGCGCGGCGCGCGAGGCGGGAATCGAGACGATCTACCAGGACCTTGCGCTGGCTGACAATCTCGACGTCGGCGCCAACGTGTTTCTCGGGCGCGAGCCGATGCGAAAGCTCTTCGCCGTTCTGCCCGCGATCGATCGCGCGCGCATGCTCGCTGAAGCGCGCGGCGTGATCGAGTCGCTGGATATCGCGATCCCCGACCTCCGCGTGCCGGTGCGCGCCCTCTCCGGCGGGCAGCGCCAGGCGGTTGCGATCGGGCGCGCGATCTTCTGGAACGCGGAAGTGCTGATCATGGACGAGCCCACGGCGGCCCTTGGCGTCCCCGAGCAGCGCAAGGTGGTCGCACTGGTCAAGAGCCTGAAGGCAGCGGGCAAGGCCGTGATGTTCATCTCGCACAACTTCGGCGACATCTTCGCCGTCGCCGATCGCATCCTGGTGCTGCGCCGGGGCCAGAAGGCGGGCGAACGCCTCGCCGGAGAAACGGACGGCGACGAGATCGTGCGGCTGATGGTCGGGGCAGCGTAGGCCAAGCGAAGTGCGGCGCGGCCGATGCGGCACGCACATCGCGCACACGCAATAGTGGTTGTGTTTCGCGACCGGATCGTGAAAGATGCGGTGGGGTGCTAGGCGATACGTCCGAATCGTAACGCTCAGCAGATCGCCGTGTCCGGAACGGAGAACGCGATGGTCTCCAAGGATAACCCGGTGCCGAGGAGGGAGCAGCAGTTGAGCAGAACCGCATCGCGTCGCGGCTGGCTCATGAGCCTGCTCGCCGGCGGCGCGATGCTCGCGGCCTGCAGCGTTCAGCTCGTATCGCCGTACGAGGCGCAGCTCGCCACCGATGCCGGTGCCTTCCAAGAGCAGTTCCTGACCTTCGTGGCGGATATGGCCGGCAAGGCCGGCACACCGGCGGGAACAGTGGAGGCGAACGAGGCGACGTACAACGCGCTGATGGCCAAGCTGACGGCGATGCAGTCGCTCTCTGAGCTGACGCAGGCGCCCATCGATTGCAGGAAGATTGCCGAGCGCGTCGGCAATAGCGTGAGGACGTCTTTTCCGCAGATCGTGACTGTGCTCGCGAGGGGGTGCCGGCGAGGCCGCCGCGGATAATTCGGCCTCGTGCCAGACGCGCCTGATCGTTCTTATCGAGCGCCAGCTCCTGTTGCTGCACCAGATCCAGACGAGTGACTGCGCGCCCGGCAGTGCCGTGCGGTTCTGCCGGTCGATCTGGGGGCCGTCCTACACCTTTCAAATCCTGTCGCTCGATCCAGAGAGCCGCGACCCGGCGCGACGCAGCGGCCGGCCGGTGTTCTTTGTGCTCTCGGCGGTACGGGCGCTGATATATGTGCTGGACGTCAAGAAGTCCGACAAGAGCTGACCTGAGAGGGAGGATCGGAGAATGTCGCCGTTCCAGGAGGTCATGGGTGCGTTGGAGGGCAACGCGGCGGCGGCATTCGGGGGAATCTCCGCCGACCTGGAGAAGCAGGTTTTCCCGGCGCTCGCCGCGATTGCCAAAGCAATCGTCGCGATCGGCGAGGATTTGGCTGCCGGCGAGATCTCGCAAAGCCGGGCCGGCATTGAGCTTCAGATGGCGCAGAATGCCGCCGAGGCCTGGATCGTCGGGTTCGTCGAAGCAACGCTGGAACGCGTGCAGCAGGCCGTCAATGCCGTGCTGACCGCGGCGGCTGCGGTGATCAACCGAGTGATCGGCTTCGCGGTCATCTGAACCCTCGGTTGACATCGGAACAGATCGTCGGGCTTGCGCAATCCGCGCCAGTGATTTCGCATTTTGTCGGACTGGCCTGCCGCACGGCCGCCTAGGCTGCCAGGAATGGTTGGCGTCGAGGGAGGAACAGCGGCGATGTCGCGTGCTCATGGGATCACCCGCCGGCAACTGCTGCACACCGCCGGGACGGGGGCGGCCGGCGCCCTGCTCACCGGTCCGGCGCGGGCCGCGACGGCCAGCCCGAAGATGGGCGGGCGCCTGCTGGTGGGCTGCGCCGGTGGCGGCGCCAAGGACCGGATCGACGCGCACAACCCGATCTCCTATCCCGACATCGCCCGCGTCTTCGCGCTCTATGAGCCGCTCGCGATGCGCAACGCCGACTACAAATTCGAGCTGGTGCTGGCGGAAGAGTTCTCGCCCAATAAGACGGCCGATCTGTGGACGGTGCGCCTCAAGCCGGGGATCGAGTTCCACAACGGCAAGGCCCTGACCGCCGACGACGCGATCTTCTCGATCCAGCGCATCATCAACCCCAAGAATCCGGGCGCGGGCGCCGCCGGCCTCTCCGACATCGACCCGCAGGGATTGCGCAAGCGCGACGAGCGCACCTTCGAGATCCGACTGAAATCGCCGTTCGCAACCTTCGACACCGAGCTCGGCGGCTACGCCAACGGCATCGTCCCGGTCGGGTACGACCCGAAGAAGCCGGTCGGCACCGGGCCGTTTCGCTTCGGCTCGTTCACGCCCGGCGAGCGCAGCATCTTCCCCGCCCACAAGAATTATTGGCGGCACGGCCTGCCCTATGTCGCCGAACTGGTGATCATCGACTTCCCCGACGACACGGCGCGCATCAACGCGCTGCTGGGTGGACAGGTTCACGCGATCGATAACGTGCCGTTCGCACAGGGCCGGGTGATGGGCGTGACCCCCGGGGTGAAGCCGCTGGTGGCCAAGACCGGCGCCTGGCTGCCGTTCACGATGCGCGTCGATCAAGCGCCGTTCGACGATGTGCGCGTGCGCCAGGCGATGCGGCTGGTGGTCGATCGGCCGCAGATGGTGCAGCAGGGGCTGGCCGGCGAGGGCAGCATCGCCAACGACCTCTACTCGCCCTTCGACCCCTGCTACGCCACCGACCTGCCGCAGCGGCACCAGGACTACGCCCAGGCAAAATCGCTGCTGAAGGCGGCCGGACGCGAGGGGCTGGAGGTGGAGCTGGTCACCGCCGACGTCGCCGCCGGGCTCGTGGAGGCGGCGCAGGTGTTTGCCGAACAGGCGCGCGGGGCCGGTATCCGGGTGAAGATCCGCAAGGTCGATTCCGGCGTGTTCTACGGCACCAACTACCTCAAATGGACATTCGCGCAGGATTTCTGGTTCACCCGCGACTATCTCGCCCAGGTCTCCACCTGCGCCATGCCCGGCTCGCCCTACAACGAGACCCACTGGAACGACCCGAAGTTCCAGGCGCTGATCGGGGAGGCGCGCCGGACGCTCGATCCCAACAAGCGCTGCGCGATCCTGCACGATACGCAGAAGATGGAGTACGACACCGGCGGCTATATCATCTGGGGCTTCCGCAACCAGATCGACGCCTACTCGGCGAAGACCGCCGGCTGGGTGCCGGCCAAGACCGGCACGCCGCTCGGCAATTACGGCTTCGCCGCCGTGCATTTCATCTGAGCGGGATGGACCGCTAGCGCCATGAGTCGGATGCTGCTCCGCCGCCTTGGCCTTGGTCTGCTGACGCTGTTCCTGGTGTCGGTGCTGGTGTTCGCGACCACGCAGGCGTTGCCGGGCGACGCCGCAATGGCGATCCTGGGCAAGAGCGCCACCCCCGAGCGGCTGGCGGCACTGCGCGAGCGGCTGCACCTCGGCGACCCGCTGTGGCAGCAGTATCTAGGCTGGCTCGGCGGCATCGTCACCGGCCACCTCGGCAACTCGCTGGCGACTGAACAGCCGGTCGCTGCCCTGCTCGCGGGGCGCATCGCCAACTCGGCGTTCCTGGTGCTGGTGTCCGCGGCGGTCGCGATCCCGGTCTCGCTCGCGGTCGGCGTGCTGAGCGCGATCCGCCGCGACGGCGTGCTGGACCACGCGATGACGGTCGGCTCCCTGGTGCTCGCGGCCCTTCCGGAGTTCGTCATCGGCATCGCGCTGGTCGTGCTGTTCGCGACCAACGTGTTCCACGTGCTGCCGGCTGTGACCATGCTGGACGAGGGGGTGCCGATCTGGCGCGCGCCGCAGCAGGTGATCCTGCCGGCGCTGACGCTCGACCTTGCGGTTGTCCCCTACATGAGCCGCATCATGCGCGCCTCGATGATCGAGGTGCTGGAGAGCGAATATGTGCAGATGGCGCGGCTGAAGGGCCTGGCCCCGCGCCGGGTCATCCTGCGCCACGCGCTGCCCAACGCGGTGGTGCCGTTCGTGCAGGTGACCGCGCTGCAACTCGCCTGGCTCGCCGGCGGCGTGGTGGTGGTGGAGTTCGTGTTCCGCTATCCCGGCATCGGCCAGGCGCTGGTGGACGCGGTCGGCAACCGCGACCTGCCGGTGGTGCAGGCGCTGACCCTGCTGGTGGGCGCAGTCTACGTCGGGCTGAACGTGGCCGCCGACATCGCCACCATCCTGCTCACCCCCAGGCTGCGGACCGGGCTGCGATGAGCCATGCGGTCGCACTCCCAGCCACGGTTGCGGCGGCGCGTAGCCCGGTGCTCGCGCTGCTGGCGCGGGCGAGCCGGATCGCGCGCACGCGCATCGGCCTCGCGCTCGTGCTGGTGGTAGTTGCGGTGGCGCTGGCCGGCCCGCTGCTGGCGCCGCACGGGCCGACCGTCTTCGTCGCAGCGCCGTACGCGCCGGCCTCGCGCGCGGCGCTATTCGGCGCCGACAATCTCGGCCGCGACGTGCTGAGCCGCTTCCTCTGGGGCGGCCGCTCGATTCTCGCCCTGTCGGTCGCGGCGACGGTCATCGGCCTCGGCTTCGGTATCGCGGTCGGTCTGGTCGCGGCGTACCGGCGCGGCGCGTGGCCGGACGAGGTGCTGATGCGCGCGATGGACGTGCTGCTCGCCTTCCCGCAGATCGTGTTCGTGCTGCTGCTGGTCGCCGGTTTCGGGCCGCAACTGTGGCTGATCGTGCTCGCCGTGGGCCTGACCCACATGCCGCGTGTCGCCCGGGTGGCGCGCGGTGCCGCGGTGGAGGTGGTGGTGCGTGACTTCGTCCGCTCGGCGGAGGCGCTCGGCGAGTCGCGGTGGCGCATTCTCGCGGCCGAGGTGCTGCCCAACATATCCTCGCCGCTGCTGGTGGAATTCGGGCTGCGGCTCACCTATTCCATCGGCCTGATCGCGGCGGTGAGCTTCCTGGGCTTCGGGCTGCAGCCGCCGGCGGCCGACTGGGGCCTCATGATCAACGAGAACCGTATCGGCCTCACCTTGCAGCCCTGGGCGGTGGTGCTGCCGGTTGCGGCGATCGGGCTGCTGACGGTGGGCATGAACCTCGTCACGGACGGTATCGCGCGCGCCGCGATCGGCCTTGGCGGACGCGCCGCGCCATGAACGCCCCGGCGGTCGAGGTGACGGGCCTTCGGGTCGAGCTGGCCGGCTCGCGACAGGACATCGTGGACGAGGTGAGCCTGTCCATCGGCGCCGGCGAGGTGCTCGGCCTGGTGGGCGAATCGGGGTCGGGCAAGACCACGGTCGGGCTGGCCCTGCTCGGCCATTGCCGTCGTGGCGCGCGCATTGCCCGCGGCGCCGTCCGCATCGGCGGGCAGGATATCCTCGCCGCCGACGCCTCCGCCCTGCGTGCCGCGCGGGGCCGCATCGTCGCCTACATCCCGCAGGACCCCGGCACCGCCCTCAACCCGGCGCTGCGGGTCGGCGTGCAGCTCGAGGAGATGCTGCGGGCGCACCTGCCCCGGCCCGATGCCGGGCAGCGGCGAGCACGGCTCGAGGAAATGCTGGCCGAGGTGCGGCTGCCGCCGGCGGCCGAAACGCTGCACCGGTTCCCGCACCAGTTCTCCGGCGGCCAGCAGCAGCGGATCGCGCTGGCGATGGCCTTCGCCTGCCGGCCGCGACTCATTGTGCTGGACGAGCCGACCACCGGGCTTGACGTTACCACCCAGGCGCACGTGTTGCAGACGGTGCGCGGACTGTGCGCCGGGCACGGCGTTGCGGCGCTCTACGTCAGTCACGATCTCGCGGTGGTCGCCTCGCTCGCGGACCGGGTGGTGGTGATGTATGCCGGGCGCGTGGTGGAGGCGGGCGCGGGTGCGGCGGTGTTCCGCGCGCCGCGCCATCCGTACACGCAACGGCTGCTGCAAGCGGTGCCGGATCCCGCCGGCCGCCATGCCGCGCGCGGCATTCCCGGCCATGCTCCGGCGCCCTCCGGGCGACCCGCCGGCTGCACCTTCGCGCCGCGTTGCGAACGCGCCGATGCGCAGTGTCGCCGCGAGTTCCCGCCCTGGATGCCGCTTGGCGACGACCAGGCCGCGCGCTGCTGGCACCCGGAGCCGGAAGCACCATCGCTACCCACGCCCAGCCTGCGCGAAGCGCGCGCCGGCGGCGAGGAGGTGCTGTCGGTGCGCGCGCTGCAAGCGGGCTACGGCCGGGCGACGATCGTGCGCGAGATCGACTTCGAGATCGGCGCCCGCGAGTGCCTGGCGCTGGTCGGCGAATCCGGCAGCGGCAAGACCACGCTTGCTCGCGCCGTTGCCGGGCTGCACGACCAGTACACCGGCGAGGTGCGGCTGCGCGGCGCGGTGCTTGCCGCCAGCGTCCGCTCCCGCAGCCGGGACGCGCGACGCGCGGTGCAGTACGTGTTCCAAAACCCGTATGCCTCGCTCAACCCGCGCAAGACGGTGGGCGAGATCATCGCGCGCCCCTTGGCGGTGTTCTTCGGCCTCTCCCGCCGCGAGATCGCGCGCCGCGTCGCGGAGCAGCTTGAGCGGGTGTCACTCAGCGCGGCGCTGGCCTCCCGCAGCCCGGACGAGCTCAGCGGCGGCGAGCGCCAGCGGGTGGCGGTCGCGCGTGCACTCGCCGCCAGGCCCGAGCTGCTGGTCTGCGACGAGATCACGTCGGCGCTCGACGTCTCCGTGCAGGCCGCGATCATGGAGCTGCTGGTCGGGCTGCGGCGCGAGATGGGGCTGAGCCTGCTGTTCGTCACCCACAACCTGGCGCTGATCCGCACCATCGCCGACCGCGTGGCGGTGATGAGCGGCGGCCGGATCGTCGAACTCGGTGCGGCCGATGCGGTGTTCGAAACGCCGCGCGCCGAGTACACGCGCGAGCTGCTCGCCAACACGCCGGGCAACGAGGCACTCACCCCCGCGACCGTCGAGCCGGTACGGGAGTCCCCAGCGTCGCACTGTCAGGGTCGCGGGCGGCCCGCGGACGGCGTCGGGTCCGCGGATTGTCGCCGCGCGGCGCTGGGACTGATGCCGTAGTGCTGGCGGAACGCGCGCGCGAAGGCGGAGCCCGAGCCGAAGCCGTAGGCGGCGGCCACCTCGGCGCCGCTGTTGCGCGTCTGCTGCAGCATCCGCCGTGCCGCAGCCAGCCGCAATTCGAGATAGTATTCATGCGGTGACAGGCCGAGCCGGGCGCGAAAGCGCAGTTGCAGGGTGCGCACCGAGACGCCCACCTTGCGCGCGATGGCGGCCGTGGGCAGCGGTGCTTCGAGATGCGCCTGCATGGCGCGGATCGCACGGGCCAGTTCGGGGTCGATCGTCGTCAGCCGCCCGACTGAGACGATCGGCTGCGGATCCTCGGCCGCCGCCTTCTGATCGTAGATGAACAGGCTGGCGGCATTCAACGCAAGCGCCAGCCCATGCTGCGCGCGCACCATGTTCAGCACCATGTCCAGCGCCGGCGCGGCGCCCCCGGCGGTGCAGCGGCCGCGATCGACCACGTAGCGGTCCGAGACCACCTCCACCCTGGGAAACGCGCGCGCGAACTCCTCCAGATCCTCCCAGTGCGTGGTGGCACGATAGCCGTCCAGCAGCCCCGCCATTGCCAGCGCCCAGCCGCCGGATTCGACCCCGGCCAGCGGCACGCCGCGCCGCGCCACGCGTCGCAGTCCAGGCAGCACCGTCGCCGCGTGGCGCTGGGCGTGGAAAGCCGCGACGACGAACAGCGCATCGCGCGGCGCATCCGGCTCGAACCGGTCGTGCATCACCACCGGAATGCCGGAGCTGCTGGCGGGCGGCGTCCCGTCGGACGAAAGCAGCCGCCAGCAATAGAGCGCCTGGGCCGCGGCGCGATTGGCGGCGCGCAGCGGCTCGACCGTCGCCGCGAGCGACATCAGCGAGAACTCGGGCAATACTAGCACATCGATGCGGCACGGGCCGCCCGTGGCCGGGGCGAACAGCGCGGAGGGCGAGCTCGGCATCGTTGCGCACAGCGTATCAGGCCGTTCGCCTTTCGCATACCCGCGCGACCCGAGCGGGCGTAGCTCTGGCGCACCCGAGAACCTGGGCACCGGAAGGACGCGGCATGAACTGGGACGTCTTCATCACCTGCGCGGTGACCGGCGCCGGCGCCACCACCGACAAGAGTGAGCACGTCCCGGTTACGCCCGCGCAGATCGCCGCCGCCGCGATCGAGGCGGCCCGTGCCGGCGCCGCGGTCGCCCACATTCATGTCCGCAACCCGGAGACCGGCGCCGGTGCCCGCGATCCGGCGCTGTATCGCGAGGTGGTCGAGCGGGTGCGCGCCGCCGATGTCGATGTGGTGCTGAACCTGACCGCGGGCATGGGTGGCGACCTGGTACTGGGCGGCACCGAGCGGCCGCTGCCGCTCGCCCAGGGCACCGACATGGCGGGAGCGGAGGAGCGGCTCGCGCACGTGGCCGAGTTGCTGCCGGAGATCTGCACGCTCGACTGCGGCAGCATGAACTTCGCCGAGGGCGACTACGTGATGACCAACACGCCCGCCATGCTGCGGGCGATGGCCGCTCGCGTGCAGCAGCTCGGCGTGCGCCCGGAAATCGAGGTGTTCGACACCGGCCATCTGGTGCTCGCCCGCCAGTTGGTGCGCGAGGGGCTGATTGACGACCCGGTGATGATACAGCTCTGCATGGGCATCCCGTACGGCGCGCCGGACGATCCCACGACCCTGCTTGCAATGGTGCAGAACCTGCCGCCCGGCGCGGTGTTCTCGGCCTTCTCGATCGGCCGGATGCAGCTTCCCTATGTTGCGATGGCGGCCCTGGCCGGCGGCAATGTGCGGGTGGGGCTGGAGGACAACGTCTATCTCGGCCGCGGGGTCAAGGCCACCAACGGCCAGCTCGTCGAGCGCGCCGTCGCGATCCTTCAGGGCATGGGCGCCCGCGTTCTGACGCCGCGCGAGGTCCGCGACCGGCTGCGGCTGCGGCGGGGGCACGCGTGATGCGTGCCATCTCCAACTGCGCCATCTCGACCTGCGCGGTCATCGGCGCCGGAGTGATCGGCGGCGGCTGGGCGGCGCGCTTCGCGCTCAACGGCTGCGATGTCGCCGTGTTCGACCCGCATCCGGATGCCGAGCGCCGCACCCGCGCGATGCTGGACAATGCCGCGCGCGTGTTCGCGCGGCTCACCCTGGCACCGCTCCCCTCGCCCGGGCGCCTGCGCTTCGCCGGATCGATCGCCGAGGCGGTGGCCGGTGCCGATCTGGTGCAGGAGAGCGCGCCGGAGCGTGAGGACCTCAAGTGCCGCCTGCTGCGCGAGATCGACGCGCACGCCGCCCCGGAGGCCCTCGTCTGCTCTTCCACCTCCGGGCTGCGTCCGAGCCGGTTGCAGGCCGAGATGCGCCATCCCGGCCGCTTCCTGGTCGGGCATCCGTTCAACCCGGTCTATCTGCTGCCGCTGGTCGAGTTGTGCGGCGGCGAGCGGACTGACGCTGCGGCGATTGCCCGGGCGCGCGACATCTATGCCGGCTTCGGGATGCGGCCGCTGCACGTGCGGCGCGAGATCGACGGGTTTATTGCCGACCGGCTGCTGGAAGCGCTGTGGCGCGAGGCGCTGTGGCTGGTGCACGACGAGGTCGCGACGGTCGAGGAAGTGGACGACGCGATTCGCTTCGGCGCCGGGCTGCGCTGGGCGATCATGGGCACGTTCCAGATTTACCGCCTGGCCGGCGGGGAGGACGGGATGCGGCACTTCATGGCGCAGTTCGGCCCGGCGTTGCAGTTGCCCTGGACGAAGCTGACCGAGGTGCCGGAGCTGAGCGACGCCTTCATCGACCGCCTCGCGGCGCAATCGGACGCGCAGGCGGGCGGCATCGGACTGCGCGATTGGGAGCGCAAGCGCGACGACGGACTGCTCGCGATCATGCAGGCGCTGAAGACCGAGGGACTTGGTGCCGGCGCTGTGCTCGGCGAATACGAGCAGCACCTCTACGAGCGCGCGCACGGACACGCCGCGGCGGCAGCGCCCGACCCGTCGCGGCCGCTGGCGCTGCACCACGGAACCGTGCGGCCGGACTGGGTGGACTACAACAACCACATGACCGAGAGCCGCTATCTGCAAGCCTTTGGCGATGCGACCGACGCGCTGCTGCGGCATATCGGCGTCGATGCCGACTATCTCGCTGCGGGCCGCAGTTTCTACACGGCGGAGACGCATATCGTGCATCTGTGCGAGCTGGCCAGGCAGGAGCCGTTCCGTATAACGACGCAGATCCTGGGCGCGGACGACAAGCGCATCCACCTCTTCCACCGGCTGCATCAGGCATCCTCGGACGCGCTGGCCGCCACCGCCGAACAGATGCTGCTACACGTCGATACGCGCGCCGGGCGCGTGGGCGCGGCGCCGGCACCGGTTGCGGCGAAGCTGCACGCACTGGCTGCGGCGCAGGAGGCGCTGCCGCGCCCCGAGCAGGCGGGGCGGACGATCGGATTGCGGGCGCGCCGATGATGCACCCGGCGCTCGATCCCGAGATGGCGGCCTTCGTCGCCCGCACCCAGCAGTTCTATCCAGATGCCGCCAACGCGGCACCGCCGGCGGAGAACCGCGCGGCCTACGACCGGATGTGCGAGGCATTCCGCGCCGCGCGGCCTGCCGGGGTCACGGCCGAGGATTCGCGCCTTCGCGCCGCAGCGCCCGAGCGCGACCTGCCGTTGCGGCGCTATCGCTGCGCCGACGCGGGCGACGCGGGCGTGCTCCTCTATTTGCACGGCGGTGGCTTCATCCTTGGCGGACTCGACAGCCACGACGATGTGTGTGCCGAGCTGTGCCTGGGTGCCGCGATCGAGGTGGTGTCGCTCGACTACCGCCTGGCGCCTGAGCACCCCTATCCCGCGGCGTTGGACGACACCGAGGCCGTCTATAGCAGCCTGCTCGCCGCCGACCGGCGGATCGTGGTGGGCGGCGACAGCGCCGGGGGGAATCTCACGGCGGCGCTGTGCCTGCGCCTGCGCCGGCTCGGCCTGCCGCAGCCCGCCGCGCAGTTGCTGATCTATCCCGGCCTCGGGGGCGCCTCGGCCACGGCGCACTCGGAGGCGCCGCTGCTGTCCGCCGAAGACTCCCTTCGCTATCGCCAGTTCTATGCCGGACCCGGCCGCGCCATCCCCGTGGGCGATCCCGAGTTCGCGCCGCTGCGGGCGCCCGATTTCCGCGGGCTGCCACCGGCCGCCATCTTCGCCGCGGCGATCGACCCGCTCTGCGAGGACGCCGCCGAATATGCTGCGCGCCTGCGTGCCGATGGCGTGCAGGTGATGCACCGGGCCGAACCGGGGCTGGTGCACGGCTATCTGCGCGCGCGCCACGCGAGCCGTCGCGCCGCCGACAGCTTCGCTGCAATCACTGCCGCACTGCGTGCGCTGTCGGCCGCCTCGCGATGACGCTCGCGATGACCGGACCCGCCTCATGGCCGGCGGTCGGCACCGGCGGGGGCGAAGCTGAGGCCGAAGAACAGGGCCGGATCAGGCTCCGTGAGGGCCAAGAACAGGGGCGAATCAGGCTCATCGCCGGCCTGAGAACAGGGTTTTATCAGGCTCGCCGCTCCTGAGAACTGGGAAAAATCCTCTTCGCCGCAGCGGGTGGGTGGCTCGGGGTCTCGCCGCCGGCTCGCTCGCCATTCGCACCGTCCTCCACCGTCATCTCGGTCCTGATCTTGGTCAGCAGCTCGAAACTCGCGTCAGCTCCCGCGTCGCCGGCACCGGCTCCGCCCGCGCCGGCCGTGATACGGACATCGCTCCTAACATAATCCTTGGGTTTTGTCAATCAACATAACGTAGCCCGCCGTCCCCGTGTCCTGCACCTGGTTCACACGCGGGCTGGCCGGCGGACGTCGGCCAGGATCGAGTCGCTCGCCTTCTCGCTGATCAGGTAGACCGGCGTCACGATGAAGAAGCCGGGAATGCGCGGGAACACCGAGGCGTCCACCACTCTGAGGCCGGTCATGCCATGCACGCGAAAATTGCTGTCGACCACCGCCATGCGATCCGAGACCGGGCCCATGCGGTTGCTGCAGCTCGCGTGGTGACCCCAGGCCTCGTCGGCAACGAAGCGGCCGACCGATGCTGTGTCGCCCATCGCAGCTCCCGGCACGACCTCGGCCGCGGCGATGCCCGGCGCGCCGTACAGATGCCGGTTCATCCGGCGCACGAACGCGACGCCGGCGACCACCGAGGCGAGATCTTCGCCGGTCAGGTCGTTGCCTTCCTGGAAATAGTGGAACTCGATCACCGGCGTATCGCGCGGGTCGGCCGAGCGCAGCGTCACCCGCCCCGCAGTGTTGCGGGTATGCGCCTTCAGGATCGCCCAGGTGAAATGGTTCTTGTGCGTCTCCAGCGCCTCCGAATAGCCGGGATAGTAGCCGCGGAAGAAGCCCGGCAGGCCGAAGATGAACAGATCCGGATCGGGCCGTTCGGGCGCCGAGCGGCGGGAAATGCCGAGGATCGCGCCGCTGGTGGTGTAAACCCCCTGACCCTGTAGCCATTGCGCGTAGCAGCGGTCGGGCGGCTGGCCGGAAATGGGCGGTGTGAAGCCGCAATCCTTCAGCAGTGCGAACGGATCGCGCATCCGGGTCACGACGCCAATCTCGTAGCGGTCCTGCAGGTTCTCGCCCACGCCCGGCAGGTCAGCCACAAGCGGGATGCCGAAGCGCGCGAGTTCGCCGCGCGGGCCGATCCCGGACAGCTTCAGAAGCTGCGGGCTATTGAACGCGCCGGCCGCCAGCACGACCTCGCGTGCGGCCAGCACGCGCTGGCGTGCAACGGGCTCCGACCCGCCGGGTTGCGACCGCGGGTCGGCGCGATAGAGGCTTGGCTGCTCCATATACTCGACACCGATCGCGCGCCTGCCGTCGAACAGGATGCGCGTGACAAGCACGTTGGTCTTGATGAGCAGATTGTTCGGCAGGGCACGCGCGATGTCGGCCAGGAGATCCCGCGTCCCGACGCGCCGGCCGCCGCGCGTCGCCAGCGGGACGTTGCTGAGCCCGGTGAAGCCGTTGCGGTCGAGCCGCCAGTCGTTGGGGTCAAGCTGGCCCGCGACGAACGGCTCGACGACGCCGGCGAGCCCCACCTCCTCGGCGGCGGCGAGCACGATGCGTTGCAGTTGCTCATCACGCGCCAGCAGCAGAGGATCGGCCTCGTTGGTCGTCAGCCAGCCGTCGAAGCCGTGCCGTGCAAAGTTGAGCGCCGGGACGGGCGGCCGCGTGCGGTACTGGCAGCGCTCCAGCCGCTCGAAATAGACGCGCATCGACTCGGCGCGCCAGGAGGCATCGCCGGTTGCCGCCGCGATGCCGTCCCAATCGCTGGCATGGGGGTACATGGTGATCATGGCGTTGTGCGCCGTGCAGCCGCCGAGCGTTCCCGCGCGCGGGTAGAGCACCCCGTCGCGCGCTGCGACCAGCTTGCTGTCGCGCCCTCGCTGCGCCGGGTCGCTGTAGTGCTGCACGAAATAGTCCCAGCGCAGCCGAGGATCTTCGCTCGCCAGCGCATTGAACGCCGGGACCGAGTAGGTGGGGCCCGCGGCATCGCTGCCCGCCTCCATCACCAGCACCTTGTGGCCGGCCTTGGCGAGATTGGCGGCCAGCGGGCCGCCGCCGGCGCCGGAGCCGATAATGATGTACTCGAGCGCCGCATCGGGGCCCAGGGCGATCGGCTCAGAAGCCGGCTTGGTGCTGCAGGCGCCCAGCGCGAGCGCGGAGGCGGTGAAGGCACGGCGGGAGAGAGACATTGCCATATTCAGAACGTCTTCAGAAATTCAATCAGCGCGAGCTTGTCGCTGTCGGTCAGCTTGGCGCCGAAGAAATGGCCCTTGTTAACCACGAAATCCGGACACTTGCTCAATCCGTAGAGGCGCTCGCCAAGATTGGCGAAGACGCGCCGCGCCTGCTCGTCCGTCGCATTCGGCGGCAGCTTCTTCAGATCGCCGGCGAGCGCCAGGATCAACTCGAGCACCCGCTGATCGTGCATTGCCGGCGCCGGATCGTCCTTCTCCGCCAGCAGCTCGAGATTGGCGAGGAGGTCCACCGGCGTGCCGGCCGGAATCGGGCCGAGGCGCAGGCCGCCCTCGCGGTCGAACAGCGCCGGGAACAGCACGGCGTTCAGCCCCGCGGCCCGCTGCACGAACTCCGGCAGATAACCTTTCGGGATGCGCAGATAGCTGGTCGCCGTGGTGCGGTCGATCACGCCGGGAATGCGCGTCCCGAACACCGGGTCCTGCTCGCGTCTCTCCGGCCAGAGCATTTGGTCGATGCCGTCGTTGAAGGCGGCCATGCGCGCCGCGACCGAAGGGCTCGGGTTGAAACGGCCGACGCTGTTGTTCAGCAGGTAGGGTGCGGTTGACCAGAGGCTGATCAGCGACGGCACCCGCGTGTAGCCGCGTCCGCCAGCCGGCACAGTCCACTGTTTCGGGGCGCCGGTGAGCGGATCGTAGACGGTGATGCTGCCGACGGAAGGCAGGGACTTGTACGATTCCGAGGAGAAATTGTCCCAGATGTTGCCGCGCAGCGCGTTGGTCGCGACCGGGCTGCAGGCGTTCGTGCCGAGCAGCGTGATCGGGATGCGCATGTCGTTCGAAAGATAGTTGCCGTCGAGGAAATCGTTCGCCTGCACGATGCTCGTCATCTGACGCTTGAAGTCGTCGGTCTGCGTCCAGGCCCAGTAGCGGCCGAAGCACGCCAGGTAGCCGGGCCCAGCGCAGCCTTGAACGTCGGCGGCCGCGGGCGCGATCGGCGCCTTGCTGGAATGACAGCGCGCGCAGTTCTCGGCGAACACCATCTTGCCCCGGCGCACCTGCCCGGCGCTGGCCTGCAAGTAGGCGCCGCCGCCGGGCGCGTCGCGCAGGTGGTGCGGTGCGGACGCCGCCAGCAGAAAGCCGGCCATGTCCGGCGTTTGCAGCTCGGTCGCGCCCCAATAGGCCGAATTCGCGCGCGCCGTGGTGATGGTGATCGGCGTCACCGGTGCGTCGCCGATGATCGGGCGGAAATGGCGCAGCCACTCCTCGCTGAACAGGCCGATGTTGAGGTAGACGCGGTTCAGCGCGCCGAGCGCCCCGACGCTGTCGGAACCGTCTTTCAGGACGTGGGGCGTGTACACCGTGTCCGGCGGCGTGAAAAATTGCGTTAACGGCCCAGTGGCGACGAAGTCGTTGAACTGCCGGTTGTTCAGCTCGCCGCCCGCCAGCTTCTCGCGCCCCCAGCGCCGTGCTGCGGCGAGCCGGTCGCCGAGATTGTAGACCGCGTTCATCGTGCGCGGATTATTGATGTTATCGCTCGACACGAGCGAGGTGTCGAGGGTGCCTGGCCGCGAGGTGTGCAGAATCTGGAAGATGAAGTTCGCGGGATCGGCGCTCCAGGAGAAAATGCGGTCGACCCAGAAATACTGCGCGCCGACCAGCGAGCTGATCTCGCTCCAGACTGGGTGCTCGGGGTCGACCGGCGGGTGCAGCGGGTTCGGGCCGACATGACAAAAGCCGCAGGCGACGCCGACGCGGTACGGCCGCACGAGGTCGCGACGCTCGTAATAGGCGGGGTCGGTGTAGTAGCGGACGGGATCCCAGGCGGTGGCCGCGCGCGCGTCGAACTCGGGGTTGGGGAACAGCCGCAGCCCGATGATGCCGGTCGCGGTGCCGTAATAGGAGCCGACCGGCTGCACGCCGCCGCGCGCGCCGATCGCGATCCCCGGATACTTTTGCGCGTTCTCGAACGGGTCGGCCGGGCAGGCGGGGCTCTCGGGGCTGCGCCGGTCGAGCCAGAGCCCGTACCGCTGCGGATCGGGGCCGGTCGCCCGGCTGAAGCAGGGCTCGTTGATCAGGCCGAAATAGGCGAAGCGGTTGTCACGGCTGTACGGCGCGCCGGGATACGACGACAGGATCTTCAACAGATCGAAGGCGCCGAACGTGTAGTTGGTGAGCTGATCCCACAGCCGGTCATCGCCGCCAGTCCAGACCAGCCACGCGTCGCGTCCGCGCACCTCTGCGGGCGACAGCGGCAAGCCACCATCCATGTCGCGAAAATAATTATCGTCCGCGCCCCGCAGCGAGGCCGCGGTACGGCCGGCGCGCATCGCCTCGTCGCGCACCGGAGCGCCGGTTGGCGTCGTGGCGCAGGTGGCGAGCGCCAGGAGGAGCAGGATGCGCACGAGCTTCATGGCGCGGGATCCTCCGTTTGCTGCGAGTACGCCGCCGCGAACCATTCGCCGAGAGTGCGCGCGTGTCCGCATGCGGCTTCGCCGATGAAGCTGCCAAGATGGCGGTAGCTCTCGAACTGGCTTTCGGTAAAGAACTGGTCGGCGGTGGATTCGTGCGGAAAAGTTTGATGCCCCGCAGCGTAGGCCATCACATCGGCCGGCATGTCCGGTGGCAGCCAGGGCTTGAGGTAGATCAGCTCGCCCACTGCGCCGCTGCCGTAGTTGATGCGCGCATAGGCGCCCCCCAGCGGCAGGGTCTCGGATTGTCGGCGCACCGCGGGGGAGAAGGTGATGTTCGCGCCGAGGTCGATCGCCGCGCGCCGCACGCTGTCGCCGAGATCGGCATAAGCATAGCCGCCGTCCTGGCTGGCATCGACCACCACGATCTTGCGGCACTCCCGCCGCAGCATTTCGTACAGGCCGAGATTGTCGAAATGCCCGCCGTCCGAGAGATACACGTTGTCGCGCTGGTCGCCGGCGCGGCCGAGCATCTCGGCGCCAAGCGCGAACAGTGCGTTGTTTGGCTTGCCCTGGTTGAGCCGGTCCGAATCGCCCGTTTTCGCAGGGTTCGGCATCCACGCTCCGAGCCGGACGTCGAACAGCGTCATCAGGAAGGCGGTGGCGGGACGCGTGTGGTAGCCCATGTTGGGACTGACCGCTGCACCCGAGATGGTCATGGCGCCGCCGAGCGAGAAGCCGTCAATAGACTTCCGCTCCTCGTCTTCGGGCTCACCGCCTCCGTAGCTGGGAGTGCTTACGAACACGCCCTGCGCACCGGTCGGCATGTGCAAGCAGTCGGCGCCGGAGCGCAGCGGCGTCACCGTGAACGGAGCGGCCTTCCGCTCGCTCCACGCGGTGCGCTTGGATACGGTGAGGTTCAGGGTGGTGTTGATCACCGGGAACAGTCGGCCACGCCGCGCCGGGTCAGGACCAATAGAGGTCCTTGACGCGCAGATTGTCGCTGGGATCGAACTTCGTGTAAGCGTCCGGCAGCCGACCGGTCAGGCGCGCGGTGCCGAGGAAGGCGCGGACCAGCCGGTTGCGATAGACGCCGTGGAGTGAGAAGCGATTGACGTTCACGCGCCGGCCAAATGCGAGGGCCGCGGCGGCGGCGAAGATCGCGAGCGCCAGCAAAGCCTGAGTCGAGCTGAGATGCAGGACAAGGGCGATTGCGGGGGCGAGCCCCCTCCCCGCTTCGGCAAGCAGCATTAGCAGCACCACCGCGAAGGCCAGCGTGGCAAGGCCGATCGCGGTCTCGATCAGGACGGGCATCAGCCAGGACAGGCCGGAGTCCGGCGGCGTCTTGCGCCCGAACAGCGACTTCGTGCTGCTGGCAAGCCACGCGCCGGCCGGGCCGCTCGCCAGCGCGGCCAGTTTCGCCAGTGTGACCTGGCCGAGATAAAAGGGCAGCAGCAGGGTGGTGGCTGCAAGCGCCGACCACACCAGCGCCGGCGCCAGCTTGTCGCTGTTCAGCCGCGCGAGCCACTCCCGATCGAGGTCGGCGTACTGGCGGACCCAGCGCAGGCCGACATAGACGGTGCTTTGCAGGACATGGGCACCGATCACCCACAGCGGCCCGAGCACCGCAAGCCATTCAAGTGGCAGTGAGCGACCGAGCCAAGCGCCGAACTGCAGCAGGCCGGCGGCCGCCAAGGAGGCCGCCACCCACCAGGGCAAGTTCCAACCGAAGCCGCGGCTCCGCTCGCGGCCGAGGCTCAGCCAGGCGAAGAAATAGCCTATCAGCAGCGCCGCAAAAGCACCGCCCGTGAGCCAGAGAGCGCCCGGATGCCAGGGTGGCTGAGGCCCCACGAAGCGGAGCGCCAACGGCTGCGCCGCAGCGCTGCTCGCGATCGGGGCCAGCAAGGCCCAGGAAAGCGCCGGCGCCACGATGCCGAATTTCACCGTCCGGGAGGTGCTGCCGGCGCTCCCTGGCGGCTGCCTGTAGCGGTGTGCCGGAATGTTGCGGCAAGCGTTGTAGGTGGCGATCAGCAGCAGAAACAGCCCGACCCCGCCCGCGGCTTCGGCAACCAACTTTTGCGCGCCGGCAGCTAGGAAAGCGGCATACAGCGTTGGCACCAGCGCAATCGCGAGCATGGCGGGGCCGAACACCAGCCAGTTCAGCAGTACGTTGCGCAGCCACAGCACGACCGCCGCCCGGGTGTCGGCGGAGGCCAGGCCCGGGCTGGGCGTCAGGAAGTTGGTGAAGTCGCGCAGGCCTTCGAGGCGGCCGTCGCCCGATTTGAGCGCCGCCGCCGCCGCCGCGAGGCCTCCGCCGTGCTTCATAACCGCTGCGAGCCAGGCGCCGATATAGCCGCCGCCCGAGACGGTCGAGAGATAGTGGAAATCGAGTAGCAGCCCGGCTCGTGCCAAGGACTGCAGCACGCCGAGCGAGAACGCGGCACTGCGGATGCCGCCCCCCGACAGGCATAGGGCCGTGCGCGAGGCGTTCCAGTGCCGCGCATGGTCCTCGCTCTTGCCGGGGCGCTTCGGCTGGTCTGCCGCGCCAAGCTCGGTTTCCTCGAGGATAGCCTTGAATTCCTCGATCAGCGCCGCAGCGGTGTCGACCCTCGGGTCGATGGGCGGTGCGCGGCCGCGCCCGGGAGGCAGTAGTCGCCCAATGACCGCACCGCAATGTTCGCGCATCTGCTGCATGGCGGTGCGGGGCAGGACTGCTGCATCCGGCATGGCGACACCCGTTGGTTTCGGGGCCGGGATGATACCTCATCGCCTGCCAACATGGCAAGCCGAAGAGTGGTTTCTTCAAATACCGGCCGCCGGCTGGGCGAACATCCCAAAGCAGCCGCGCTAGGTCCGGGTCATGTCTTTGCTTCTTGGAACGGATGCCGCTCGCGCCAGTGCTGGGCGACGTCAATCCGGCGACAGAGCCACACGCCTTCGTGCCGCTGCACATAGTCAAGAAACCGCTCGAGTGCTGCGATCCGGCCCGGCCGGCCGACCAGCCGGCAGTGCAGGCCGACCGACATCAGCCGCGGGGTTTCTGCGCCCTCTGCGTAAAGCACGTCGAAGCTGTCCTTCAGATATGACAGGAACTGCTCGCCCGAGTTGAAGCCCTGCGGCGAGGCGAAGCGCATATCGTTGGCATCCAGCGTGTAGGGAACAATCAGCTGGGGCTCACCTTCGACGAGAGCCCAGTAGGGCAGGTCGTCATTGTAGTCGTCGGCATCGTACGCGAACCCACCGGTACTCCGCCACCAGACGCCGGGTGTTCGGGCTGGTGCGGCCGGTGTACCAGCCGAGCGGTCGCTCGCCCGCCGTGTGGGTTAGGATCTCCATCGCCTGCCGGATGTGCGAGCGTTCGATTTCCTCCGGCACGAACTGGTAGTTGATCCATTTCAGCCCGTGACTCGCGATCTCATGGCCGGCGCCGATCATCGCCTTGATCACGTCCGGGTGGCGTTGCGCCGCCATCGCGACAGCGAAGATCGTGAGCGGGACGCGCTTGCGCTCGAACAGGCGCAGCACGCGCCATACGCCCACACGGGAGCCGTATTCGTAGATTTGCTCCATGCTGATGTGGCGCACGCCCATCAGCGGCTGCGCGGCGACGATCTCGGAGAGGAACGCCTCCGAAGCCTGGTCGCCATGCAAGATGCAGTTCTCGCCGCCTTCCTCGTAGTTGAGCACGAACTGCACGGCAATCCGGGCAGCACCGGGCCAATCGGCTTTCGGCGGATTTGGCCCGTAGCCGACCAGGTCACGAGGATATTGGCTCATCGCACTGTCCTCCGTTCTACGGGTGCGCCATCTTGAGCCGGGCGCGTGCAGCCCGTGCAGCCCCCGCACCCGCCCGCTGCATCAGCCACCAGTACACGCCACCGCCAACGGCCACGCCGATGAACCAGGAGAATGCGGCGAAGCCATGCAACGCCGGGAGGAACACGAACAGCATTCCAGCCACCGCACCCGCGACCAGCGCCCAGACGGCGTTGGGATTGACCCCGCCACGGTACCAATAGTGGCCGTCCGGCCGGTCGTTGTAGAGGTCGTCCACGAACAGGTGCTCGTGCCGCACGATGTGGTAGTCCGTCACGAGGATACCGTAGAGCGGCCCGATGGCGGCGCCGAGCGTGTCCAGCGTGTAGTGGATGATCTCGGGCGAGTTGAACAGGTGCCACGGCATCACCGCCACCGAGCCCACGGCCGCGATCATGCCCCCGCGGATGAAGGTGATGTGCTTCGGCGAGACATTGGCGAAGTCGAAAGCGGGTGAGACGAAGTTAGCGACGATGTTGATGCCAATGGTGGCAATCAGGAAGGTCGCCGCGCCGAGCACTGCTGCCGTGGTGCTGTCGATCCGCGCCACCAGATCGACCGGGTCGCCGATGAACTGGCCGAATACCGTGAACGATCCGGACGTTGTCACGACCGTGACCAGCGAGAATGCCAGGAAGTTCACCGGGAGTCCCCAGAAATTGCCTCTCCGTACCGCGCCCATGTTGGTGGCGAACCGCGAGAAATCGCTGAAGTTGACCATCGGGCCCGAAAAGTACGACACCACCAGCGCGGTCGCGACGACCATCTGCCAGACCGCCGTCCAACCCGAGAACTTCACCTCCCCGAGGGTAAAGCTGATATTGTGCCAGCCGGCCTTGTAGACGATCCAGCCGGCGAGCGCGAACATCACCGCATACACGCCAGGCCCTGCCCAGTCGATAAACACGGTGATCGCCTTCATGCCGCGGTAGAATACCAGGAACTGGCAGACCCACATGACCAGAAAGGCGAACCAGCCAATATAGGAGAGTCCGAGGAACGAGCTCTGCTGGTACACTGCAAATTGCGGCAGGAATTTGAGGATCACGACGATCAGCGCCCGCGAGGCGACGTAGGTCTGGATGCCGTACCAGGCAATCGCTATCACGCCGCGGATCACCGCCGCGATGTTGGCGCCGAAAACACCGAACGACAGGCGGCACACTACAGGATAGGGGACCCCGAGATCCACGCCCGGCTTAGCAACCAAATTGGTCGCGAACATCACGATGACGATGCCCACGATCAGGCACACCAGCACCTGCCAGGCAGCGATGCCGAGCGCGAATAGGCTGCCCGCGAACAGATAGCCGCCGACGCTGTGCACGTCAGACATCCACATGCAGAACACCTGGTACCAGCCCCAGAAGCGGTGCTTCAGGGGTGCCAAATCGGCATTGTACAGGCGCTCGCTCGCGTAGGTTGGAACGTAAACCTCGCCCTTCTGTGCGCCGCCAGCCATTTTGCGCTCTCCTGTGCCCTCGCGTGATTACTCTGCAGTGCCCACGAACAGTGTCTGGAATTTGCCGTCCTTGAACTCGTCGACGACCAGCGGCACACCGATCTGCCGCTGCTGGCCGAAGGTCCTATCACCGACGTAGCGCAGCACCTTCCGGTCGTTCAGAAACGGATTGTCGATCGCGAAGGTCGGAACCGCACGCAGGAAGGAACCTACGTCGTCGAGCGCGGCCGGGCCGGCCAACTGCAAGGTCCGCAAGATCGTCTCGAGCGCGTAGACCTTCGTGCCGGCCTCGTCGTTCCACTCGCCGGCGAGCTGGACGTAGCGTCGGGCGAAGTCCTGCATGTAGGCGCTGCGGCTGTCCGGCGGGCTCGCGCCGCCTACGGCGATGAAGCCTTCCGCCGCCTTGCCCGCCTGACGCAGGTAGCGCGCGTCCTGCGCGGTCTCGGTGCTGACCAGCCCCTTGTAGCCGAGCTCGCGCAGGGCCAGCAGCATCAATGGCGCGTCGGCCGGGGCGACACCGGACAGCACGACGAGATCCGGCGTGCCGCCCACCGGCTGCGCGCGGCCCCCGAGCTGGCCGGCGATCCCGGTCAGCACGCCTCGGTCGCCGCCGCGCAGCGCCTGCGCGAGCACCGGACGAAAATCGGTGGTCCCCGGCGCGTAGGTCGCCGACGACGAGACCACCGTGAGCCCGGTTCGCCAGGCCCCCTCGACCCCCTCGTCGCGCTGGTTCAGCGAATCGGCTTCGTTGCGGGCGACGAAGCTCACCGCCTTCACGTCCTTCTTGTCGCGCAAGTATGCGTAGATCAGCGGGCCGTCCTGGTAGGAGGCGATCATGCCGAGTACCGAGTTTCGCTGCGGCGACGTGTAGAGGTACTTGGCGAAGGCGTAGGCAACATTGACTGCGTTACCGGACCGCAACAGCGGCACGATCACCGCTGCCGTGGTGTCAATGTTCGGGCCGATGATGTAGTGCACGCCCTCGCGCAGGAGCTGCTCCGCTCCTGCGACGGCGCGCTCGGGATCGAGCTGGTCGTCAATGGTGATGATCTGGATCTTGCAGCGGCGGCCGCCAAGCTCAAACCCGCCCTGCTCGTTGTACATCTGGGCGGTCACCTCGGCGCAGGTCCTTGTTGACCAGTCCCCAGGACGCGGCCGGGCCGCGCATCACGCCGAGCACCCCGACTTTCCAAACCTTCCCACTGCTGTCCGACTGCGCTCTTGCCCGACGTCCGACGAGCAGGCCCGCGGCGCCGGCCGACGCCAGGAGCCGCCGGCGGCTGGTGCGGGTCTCAAACATGGCGAGGCGTCCTGGCCGGCCGGAGGCTGCTTCCGGTCGGCGCGAAGCCGGCGAGGGCGCCGGCATAGGGTTTGCCCTGCGGCCAGGCGAGATCCCCGTGCTTGCTGGTGCCGAGCCCGAGTCCGACGACGGCCTCTACCAGCTTCACCGCCGCGGCAACGCCGTCGATCACCGGCACTCCGACCTCGCGCTCGACCATTGCTGCGAGGTCAGCCATGCCGGCGCAGCCGAGCACCAGCGCTCCGCTGCGATCCTCTTCGACAGCGCGACGACACTCCTCGAGGATAGCCGCGAGTGCGGTGGACCCGGTGTGCTCCAGTTCGAGCACCGGAACGTCGGTACCACGCACCTTGCGGCAGAACGGCGTCATCCCGTAACGCTCCACCAGGTGCTCGGCGATGACGCAGGTGCGGGTGAGCGTGGTGACGACCGAAAAGCCGGTGGCGATCAGGCTCGCCACGTGCATGGCGGCTTCCGCGATGCCGATCACCGGCCCGCGCGCGATCTCGCGGGCGGCAAGCAATCCGGGATCACCGAAGCACGCGATGACATAGCCGTCCATGTCCTCGCGTTCACCCCGTCGCACCTCCTCGAGCACGCCGAGGACGCTGATCGCCTCATCATAGTGGCACTCGATCGAGACCGGGCCGGCCTCCGGGTTGACGGCCACGATCTCAGTGCCCGGCGCCGCGGCGCGACGCGCGGCCTCGCCGATCTTGCCGGTCATGCCCGCCGTCGTGTTCGGGTTGATGACTTTGATCCGCATCGCACTCCTCCCGTGTCATTTTTTCCTTGGCAGATAGAGATCGGTGATCGTCCCCTCGAACGCCTCGGCTGCCATGCCCACTGTCTCGGACAGGGTGGGATGCGGATGGACGGTCAGCCCGATGTCTTCCGGGTCCGCACCCATCTCGATCGCGAGTGCGATCTCGGCGACCAGTTCGCCCGCATTCGGTCCGACCACGCCGCCGCCGATCACCCGGTTCGTTGCCTCGTCGAACAGCAGCTTCGTCAGTCCCTCGTCGCGCCCGAGGGAGAGCGAGCGGCCGCTCGCCGCCCACGGAAACACCCCCTTGCCGAACTTGTGCCCGTTCGCTCTCGCTTCGTTTTCGGTGAGGCCGACCCAGGCGACCTCCGGGTCGGTGTAGGCGACCGAAGGGATCACCCGCGCATCGAAGACACTGTTGCGCCCGGCCGCCACTTCCGCCGCGACCTTGCCCTCGTGCGTCGCCTTATGCGCCAGCATCGGCTGCCCGACGATGTCGCCGATGGCGAAGATGTGCGGGACGCTGGTGCGCATCTGCCGATCGACCGGGATGAAGCCGCGCTCGTCCACCTTCACGCCCGCATTCTCGGCGCCGATCATGCGTCCGTTCGGCCGGCGGCCTACCGCCACCAGCACCCGGTCGAACGTGTCGCTGCCCGGTGCCTTGCCGCCCTCGAACTGCACTTCGATACCGTCCGACTCGGCCTCGACCCGCGTTACCTTTGTCTTGAGGTAGATCGCCTCGTACTGCGCCGAGATACGCTTCATCAGCGGCATCACGATGTCGCGGTCGGCGCCCGGAATGATCTGGTCCATCAGCTCGACGATCGTCACCTTCGCACCGAGCGCGTGATACACGGTCGCCATCTCCAGCCCGATGATGCCGCCGCCGATCACCAGCAGCCGCTGCGGGATGCCACGCAGCTCCAGCGCGCCGGTGCTGTCGATCACACGTGGGTCGTTGTGCGGGACGAACGGCAGGGTCACGGCTTCGCTGCCGGCGGCGATGATCGCCTGCTCGAAGCTGATCATCTTGTCGCCGACCTTCACCTGGTTGAGCGAGGCGAACTTGCCTTCGCCGTTGACCACCGTGACCTTGCGCTGGCGCGCAAGTCCGCCGAGGCCGCCGGTGAGGCGCCCGACCACACCGTCCTTCCAGCCGCGCAGCTTGTCTAGATCGACATTGGGCGCGGCGAAGCTGAGCCCGTGCGCCGCCATCTCCTGCGTCTCGCTGACCACGCGGGCGGCGTGCAGCAGCGCCTTCGACGGGATGCAGCCGATATTGAGGCACACACCGCCGAGCTGCGGCCAGCGTTCGACCAGCACCACTTTCTTGCCGAGGTCCGCGGCGCGAAACGCAGCGGAATAGCCGCCCGGCCCGGCGCCGAGCACCAGCACCTCGGCGTGCAGGTCGGCCGGCTCGGCGCTTGGCGGGCGCGCCGCGGTCGCGGGCGGCGGCATGTCGAGGGTGGTCGCGCTGGCGGGGCGGGCGGCGCTGGTGCGCAGCCGCAGCAGCAGCTTGCCCTGCGACACGCGATCGCCCTGCCGCACCAGCAGCTCGGTCACGCTGCCGGCGGCGGGCGATGGGATCTCCATGCTGGCCTTGTCGGACTCGAGCGTGACCAGCGGCTCGTCGAGCGCGACCACGCTGCCCGGTCCCACGTGCACCTCGACGATCGGCACGTCCTTGAAGTCGCCGATGTCGGGCACCTGCACGTCGATCGTGTCATACACGCCGCTTCGCGAGCCGTAGCTCGCCGGTCCCGCTTCGGTGGCGGGCGCCGCCTCCTGCACCACCATCTCCTTCGGCGGCGTCGCCGCCGCCCCGGCCGGCTCGAGCAGCAGGATCACGCTGCCCTCGGAGACACGGGCGCCGAGGGCGACCTTCAGCTCCGCGACGGTGCCCGCCCGCGGCGCCGGCACGTCCATGGTCGCCTTGTCGCTCTCCAGCGTCACCAGCGGGTCTTCGGCCGCAACCGTGTCGCCGGGCCGCACGTGGATCTCGACGATCGGCACGTCCCTAAAGTCACCGATATCCGGAACCTTGATCTCGACGGTTGCCATCCTCCCGCCTCCTCAGAGCGCCAGGCGCCGCACGTCCTCGAGGACGTGGCAGAGGTGGCGGGTGAAGCGCGCGGCGAGCGCGCCGTCGATCACGCGGTGGTCGTAAGAAAGCGATACCGGCAGCATCAGCCGCGGGCGGAACTCGTGTCCGTCCCACACCGGCGCCATCTTCGACCGTACCACGCCGAGGATCGCTACCTCCGGCGCATTGACGATCGGCGTGAACGCAGTGCCGCCGATGCCCCCCAGCGACGAGATGGTGAAGCTCGCGCCCTGCATTTCGGTCGGTGCCAGCTTGCCGTCACGTGCCTTCTCTGACAGCGTGGCGAGCTCCTGGCTGATCTCGTTGATACCCTTGCGGTCCACGTCGCGGATCACCGGCACCACGAGGCCGTCCGGCGTATCGACGGCGACGCCGATGTGGACGTAACGCTTCAGGATGAGCGCGTCCTTCTCCGGCGCGAGCGAACTGTTCACCTCGGGGAACTGCTTCAGCGCCGAGACGCTCGCGCGCAGCAGGAAGGCGAGCAAGGTGACGCGGAAGCCCTTCTCCTTCACCGCTGCGTCGAGCTCTTTCCGGTAGGCGTCGGTCTCAGTGATGTCCACCTCGTCGGCGTGGGTGACGTGCGGCACGTTGAGCCAGGCGCGGTGCAGGTGCGCGCCGGAGATGCGCTTGATGCGTGCGAGCGGCTTGGTCTCGACCGGCCCGAACTTGGTGAAGTCCTGTGCTGGAATTTCGGGAATTCCCGCCCCGGCGGCGGCCTGCGCGGCGGCAGCGGCGGTTGGCGCCGCGCCGCGCAGGAAGCCAAGCACGTCCTCCTTGCTGATGCGCCCCTTCGCGCCGGTGCCCGTCAGCTTCGCAAGATCGACGCCCAGCTCGCGGGCGATGCGACGCACGCTGGGGCTCGCGTGGACGCTGGCAATTTCCGCAGCCGGCGTCGGCAGCGTGCCGACGGTCGCGGCCGGCGTCGCCGAAGCGGGCGGACGCGGCGCTTGCACCGGCTCCTGCTGCGGCAGCAGTGAGGGCGGCTGCGTCAGCGCGCCAGCCTCATTGGTACGCAGCTTCAGGATCGGGCTGCCCTCGCTCACCCGATCGCCGATCTTGACCAGCACCTTCTCGACCACGCCCTCGTGCGGCGCCGGCACGTCCATTGTCGCCTTGTCGGATTCGAGCGTGACCAGCGGGTCCTCGGCGTTGACCGGCGCCCCCTCGCTCACATGGATCTCGACGATCGGCACGTTCGTGAAGTCGCCGATATCGGGAACCGTCACATCCATCACCGCGTCCCCCTGATTGCAGCTACACCCGCACCGGACTCGGCTTCTCGGGGTTGAGTCCGAACTTGCGGATCGCCTCGGCGGCTAGCTTCGCCTCGATTTGCCCCTCCTGCGCCAGCGCGTGCAGCGCCGCGACCGCCACGTAGTGGCGATCGACCTCGAAGAACGCTCGCAGCTTGCGACGATAGTCGGAGCGGCCGAACCCATCCGTACCCAGCACGCGATAGCGGCGTGGCACGAACGGACGGATCTGGTCGGCGAAGGCTCTCATGTAGTCGGCGGACGCGACCACCGGCCCCGGCCGCGCCGCCAGGCACTGCTCGACATAACTCTTGCGCTGCGGCTGATCGGGGTGCAGCAAATTCCAGCGCTCCACCTCCAGCCCCTCGCGGCGCAGCTCGGTGAAGCTGGGGCAGCTCCAAATGTCGGCGCTGACCCCGTACTGCTGCAGCAGCGCGGCGGCGGCGATGACCTCGCGCAGAATGGTGCCGCTGCCGAGCAACTGCACGCGCCGGCCCCCCGCCTCCTCGGCGGCCGGTTGCAGCAGGTACATGCCCTTGATGATGCCCTCCTGCGCGCCCTCCGGCAGCGCCGGATGCTCGTAGTTCTCGTTCATCAGGGTGATGTAGTAGTACACGTCTTCCTGCGCGGTGAGCATACGTCGCAGCCCATCCTGGATGATCACGGCGACCTCGTATGCGAAGGTCGGGTCGTAGGACACGCAATTGGGGATGGTGGCGGCAAGGATGTGGCTGTGGCCGTCCTCGTGCTGCAGGCCCTCGCCATTGAGCGTCGTGCGCCCGGCGGTGGCGCCGAGCAGGAAGCCGCGCGCGCGCATGTCGGCCGCCGCCCAGGCGAGGTCGCCCACACGCTGGAACCCGAACATCGAGTAATAGATGTAGAACGGGACCATCGGCATGTTGCTGGAGCTGTACGAGGTCGCCGCCGCGATCCAGGAGGATATGGCGCCCGGCTCGTTCAGCCCCTCCTGCAGGATCTGCCCCTTCTGATCCTCCTTGTAGAACATCAGTTGCTTAGCGTCTTCCGGCTGATAGAGCTGGCCCACCTGGCTGTAGATACCGAACTGGCGGAACATGCCCTCCATTCCGAAGGTGCGGCTCTCGTCGGGCACGATCGGCACCACGTGCCTGCCGATCGCCTTATCGCGCATCAGCGTGTTGAGGATGCGCACGAATGCCATCGTGGTCGAGATCGTGCGGCCGTCAGTGCCCCTGAGCTGCGCGTCGAAGGCGGAGAGCGGCGGCGCGGGCAGCGACCTCGAGCGCGCACGCCGCGCCGGCAGGCTGCCGCCGAGAGCGGCGCGGCGCGCGCGCAGGTATTGCATCTCCGCGCTGTCCTCGGGGAAGCGGACGAACGGGATCTCATTGAGCTGCTCGTCGCTGATCGGCAGACCGAAGCGGTCGCGGAACTCGCGCAGATGCGCTTCCCCCATCTTCTTCTGCTGGTGCGTGATGTTCTGGCCCTCGCCGGCCTCGCCCATGCCGTAGCCCTTTACCGTCTTGGCTAGAATCACGGTGGGCTCGCCCTGGTGCTTGGCCGCGGCAGCGTAGGCGGCATAGACCTTGTTCGGGTCATGGCCGCCGCGCGTGAGCGCCCACACTTCGTCGTCGGACATACCGGAGACGAGCTCGCGCGTCTCGGGATATTTGCCGAAGAATTTCTCCCGCACATAGGCGCCGTTCTTGCTCTTGAAATCCTGGTACTCGCCGTCGACGCATTCTTCCATGCGCTTGAGCAGCAGCCCGGTGCTGTCAACCGCAATCAGCCGGTCCCAGCCGGCGCCCCAGATCACCTTGATGACGTTCCAGCCGGCGCCGCGGAACGCCGCCTCCAGCTCCTGGATAATCTTGCCGTTCCCGCGCACCGGCCCGTCGAGCCGTTGCAGGTTGCAGTTGACGACGAAGATCAGATTGTCGAGCCGCTCCCGCCCGGCCATGCCGATCGCGCCCAGGCTCTCCGGCTCGTCGGTCTCGCCGTCGCCAAGGAAGGCCCAAACCTTGCGGCTCGCCGTATCGACAAGGCCGCGATGGTGGAGGTATTTCAGGAAGCGGGCCTGGTAGATCGCCATGATCGGGCCGAGACCCATCGAGACGGTGGGGAACTGCCAGAAATCCGGCATCAGCCACGGATGCGGGTAAGAGGAGAGGCCATTGCCGTCTACTTCCTGGCGAAACCCGAGCATCTGTGCCTCGGAGAGTCGGCCCTCCAGGAAGGCGCGCGCGTAGAAGCCGGGCGAGGAATGGCCTTGGAGATAGACGAGATCGCCGCCGTGCTGCTCGGTGGCAGCGTGCCAGAAATGCATGAAACCGACGTCATAGAGCGTCGCCGCGGACTGGAAGCTCGCGATGTGTCCGCCGAGTTCCGAGCTCTCCTTGTTGGCGCGCAGCACGGTTGCGATCGCGTTCCAGCGGATCAGCGAGCGGATACGATGCTCGACCGCGCGATCGCCCGGGTGTCGCGCTTCCTTCTCCGGCGGGATCGTGTTCAAATAGGGCGTATTGGCCGAGTACGGCACCGGCGCGCCCTTGCGTCGCGCCTCCTCCAGAAGCTTGCCGAGCAGGAATTGCGCCCGGTCCGGCCCCTCGAAGGCGAGCACCGAGTTCGAGCGCCTCGCGCCACTCCTGGGTCTCGACCGGATCGATGTCGCTGATGAGGTTCATGCATTTCCCCGTGGCGTTGACTTGGGACCATTGCCTGTGTTCAGAGCGCCGCGACCAGCAAGGTGGGCGCTCTGATCGAGATAATCTTGGTACCGGCCATGATGCTCTCCTCCGAGCCGCGTCAGGCGATGCGCAACAAATCCAGGAGTGTGAGTGCGATCACCCGCGTCGCCTTGGAGAGGTCGGACAGCGGCAGGCGCTCATCGGCGCGGTGGGCGTTGGCCTCCTCGATAGTGTGTGGGCCCGCGCCGTAGATAACGACCGGGATCCCGCGTGCCGAATAGTGCGGGGCGTCGGTGTAGAGAGGGACGCCCTTGGTCTCGATCTTCTCGCCCATGATGCGGCTGGCGTGTTCGCAAAGGAGCTCCGTCAGCCGCTTGCCGGCCGGGAGTGGCGCCAGCGGCTCGACGACGAGAATCCGCCGCGCAGTGACCTTGGCTTCCGTGAATGCCTTTGCCGCGCCCTCGATGAGAGCCATGAGCTCGGCCTCGACTTCGGCGGGCCTCTCCTCGGGGATCATGCGCCGGTCGAGCCGGAAGACAATCCGGTCGGGCACGACGTTGGTGTTGATCCCACCCTTGATCAGCCCAATGGTGAGCTGGGGACTGCCAATTCCACGCACGGCGGAGACGCGGCGCGTGAGGGTCTTGCGCCAGGCGTAGAGGGCGGAGAGCACGTGGTTCGCGGCCTCGAGGGCATCGATGCCGGTATAGGGCATGGCGGCGTGCGCAGACTTTCCCTCGACCTCGACCTCGAGGTGCAGGCAGCCGTTGTGGGCCGTGACCACGCTGTAGGAGAAGCCGGCGCTGATGACCAGATCCGGCTTGCTGATAGCGTCGCGCATCAGCAAGCCGGGGCCGATATTGCCACCTGCCTCCTCATCGTAAGTGAAATGCAGCTCGACCGTGCCGGCCAATGGCTCACCACACTGCTGGAGGGCGAGTAGGCTCCAGGCGTAGGTCGCGAAATCGGATTTCGAGACCGCGACGCCGCGACCGTACATCCAGCCGTCGATCACCTCGGCACCGTAGGGGTCTCTGGTCCAGCCCTCGCCAGGCGGGACGACATCGCCGTGGGCGTTGAGCGCGATCACCGGCCCCGCGCCGAATTTCTTGCGAACGACCAGATTGGTGGCGCTGATCATGCCGTTGGCTTTGACCGCGTCAGCAGGAACGCGATGGCGCTCGACCGTGAGTCCCAGTCCCTCAAGGAGCTCGGCGGCGCGCTCGCCATGCGCCGCGCAGTCGCCTGGAGGATTGTCCGATGGCACCTTGACGAGCTCGGCCAGAAATCGCTCCTGCGCCTGACGCTGGCTCTCGAGGAAGTTCGTGATCGCCTGAGCGGCGCTGCCGGTCATAATCGATGGCCCTCCCGCGGCCGGTTCAGTGAATCGCCGCGGAGGGCGGCGCGAGGTGGCGCAGGAAGTCGATCAGCACGCGGACCGCGATGTCGGCGTCCTCGGCGGTGATTGCCTCGGCCGGGTTGTGACTGATGCCGCCCGCGCAGCGGACGAACAGCATGCCGATCGGGCAGAGTGCCACCATCGCGAGGCCGTCATGGCCGGCCCCGCTCGGCAGGCGGCGCGGCTCGATGCCGCTGCGCTCGACTGCGGCCGACAGCTGCTCGACCAGCCACGGGGCGCAGGTGGCGGCCTCTTCCGCGTAGGAGCGGGCGAGCTTGACCCCGACCTTGCGGCGCTTGGCGATCGCTTTTAGCTCCTGTTCGACGCCGACGATCGCCGCGCCGCGTACCGCGTCGCTCGGGCTTCTGATGTCGATCGTGAACCCGGCACCGCCCGGAACCACGTTCACCGCTCCGGGGTGCGCCTCGATCCGGCCGACGGTGGCGACCAAATCCTCCGTCGATTGCCCGACCCGCTCGATCGCGAGGATCATCTCCGCCGCGGCGGCGAGCGCGTCCTGGCGCAGCGCCATCGGCACCGTGCCGGCGTGGCCGGCCATGCCGGCGACTTCGACGGTCAAACGCGATGCGCCCGCGATCGCCGTGACCACGCCGACCGGCAGGCCTTCGGCCTCGAGCACCGGTCCCTGCTCGATGTGCAGCTCGACATAACCCAGCACGTCTTCCTTGCGGCGGGGCACGCTCGGGATCTCGAACGGGTTGCAGCCGAATTGCTGCAACGCCTCGCGAACGCTGATCCGGTCGGCATCTTCCGCATCCAGCGCCGCCACGTCCAGCGTGCCGGCAAGGGCGCGCGAACCGGTCAGCGTGACCGGAAAGCGCACTCCTTCCTCGTCGCCAAAGGCAATGACCTCGATTGCGAAGGGCAGGCGTTCGCCGGCGGCGCGCAGCTCGGTCACGGCCTGGATCGCGGCGACCACGCCCAAGCAGCCGTCGTACTTGCCGGCGTTGCGCACCGTGTCGATGTGCGAGCCGAGGAGCAGCGCCGGCAGCCCCTGCTCACGCCCCTCGTACCGCCCAACGACGTTGCCCACCGCGTCGATACGGGCGGTCATGCCGGCTTCCTGCATCCACATCTGGACTTGCAAGGTGGCGGCCTTGTGTTCCGTGGAGAGATAGAGACGTGTCATCGCGCCCGATTCGGCCGAGAATCGCGCCAGCTCGTTGAGTCGTGCGATGACGGCGCGCCCGGCGTCCCGCGTCGGAGGCCGAACGTTGCTGTGCTCAGCGTGTGACATTCGTGCCCTTCCTCTCGTCTGCCGGCCCCCTCGGGCCGTTCCCTCGGCCTAGGCGGTGATCAGGATCGCACGGAAGTCGTTCACGTTGGTCAGTGTGGGCCCGGTGATCACTTGGTCCCCGAGCGCCTCGAAGAAGCTGTGGCCATCATTGTCGGCCAATCGCTGCTTGGCACGAATCCCCTTCGCCTCTGCGCGCGCCAGTGTGTCGGGCGTGACGATGGCGCCGGCCACCTCCTCCGCCCCGTCGATGCCGTCGGTGTCGGCGGCAATTGCGTAGACGCCTGGCAGTCCATCAAGATCGACGGCGAACGAGAGCAGAAACTCCACATTGCGGCCGCCGCGGCCCTGCCCACGCACGGTCACGGTGGTTTCGCCACCGGACAGCAGAACGCCGGGCGCGGCCGCCGGCTGGCCATAGAGCGCCGCCTGGCGCGCGATGCCTGCCATCACCCGCCCGACCTCGCGCGCCTCGCCCTCGATCGCACTGCCGAGGATGAGCGGCGTGATGGCGGCATCGCGCGCGACCTCTGCCGCCGCCTCGAGCGACATCTGCGGCGTCGCAATCAGCACCGTCTCGGCCCGCGCCAGTCGCGCATCGCCGGGCTTCGGCGTCTCATCCTCCGCGCGCTCCAAATGTCGCAGCGCAGCGGCGGGTTTGGTGATGCCGTATTTCGCCAGCACGGCGCGCGCGTCGGCAAAGGTCGTCGCATCGGCGACCGTGGGACCGGAGGCGATCACAGAGGGATCGTCCGCCGGCACGTCCGAGATCACCAGCGTCACGACGCGCGCCGGGTAAGCTGCCGCAGCGAGCCGGCCGCCCTTGATCGCCGAGAGGTGCTTGCGAACGGTATTCATCTCGCCGATATGCGCGCCTGATTGCAGCAGCGCGCGATTGACCGCCTGCTTGTCCTCGAGCGTGAGGCCCGGCGCAGGCAGGCTGAGCAAGGCCGAGCCGCCGCCGGAGATGAGCGCGATCACCAGATCGTCCGCCGTGAGCCCTTGAACCATGCCGAGAATCCGCGCCGCCGCGGCGCGCCCCTTCGCGTCAGGCACGGGATGGGAGGCTTCGACGATCTCGATCCGCCGGCACGGGACGCCATGACCATAGCGGGTGACGACCAATCCGGTGAGCGGACCCGGCCAGTGCTCTTCGAGCGCGCGCGCCATGGCCGCCGAGGCTTTGCCAGCGCCGACGACGACCGTGCGTCCCTTTGGTGACACCGGCAGATGCGAAGGCACTGATCGATCAGGCAGCGCGGCCGACACCGCCGCGTCGAACATCGCCCGTAGCAGCGCCCTGGGATCGCTCGTCAGCGTCATGCCTCCTCCCTCGTCCTTAGAGCATCGGAAGCGGCGGCAGCGGCGCGCCCAGCCACCGGCGCGACAACCGGTCGAGATCGCCGGTAAGCTTGCTGTAATAGACGAAGACATTGACCCAACGGAGGAGGTCGGGCTCGCCGCGTGGCACGCCGATGCCGGCCGGCAATTCGGCGATGCGGAACTTCGGCTCGATAGGCCTGTCGGGATGTGCTTTCAGTATCGCGGCGGCGACGACGTTGCCGGTTGCCAGAAGGTCGGCGCTGCCGGAGAGGAAGGCGTCGATCGCCGCGCTATTGCTGTCGAAGCGCAGGATCTCGGTGCCATGCGGCGCCATGCCGGTCAGCTTGCGGTCCTCGACCGTGTCGCGCGTCACTGCCACCTTCTTGCCCGCGAGGTCGGCCGGGTCTTTGACCGCGAGGCTGGGCGCGCCGAACACTGCCGAGAAGAACGGCGCGTAGGGCGACGAGAAGGCAACTCCTTTCGCCCGTTGCGGAGTGATCCCGAGATTGGCGACGACGAGGTCGGCCCCGTGGGTTAGCAGCGCCGCGATGCGATTGACGCTCGTCACCGGCACAAGCTCAAGCCGCACCCCCAGCTCCTCCGCGAGCAGCCGCGCGACCTCGACATCATAGCCCTGGAGCTTGCCGTCCTTGCCTTTGGCGCCGAACGGCGGCAGGTCCTGCGGCACGGCAATTCGAACCACGCCAGCCGCGACGATGTCGTCGAGCGCGTCGGCAACGGCCGGCCCGGACGCGAGCCCGAGCATGGCGACCAGAGCACTGACTATTGCAATCCGCCAGCCTCGCGCACGCCTTGTCATGTCCGTCGCCTCCGTCGGGGGTCTAGGCCGGCCGGGTCTGCGGTACTGCCGCCTCCGGCACGGTCTCGTCGAAGGTGACGCTGACCTCGCCGTTGAGCACGCGGCGCGCCTGCTCGCGGTTCAGGTCCTTCTCCCAGGCGCCGATCACGACAGCGGCGACGGCATTGCCGGTCATGTTGGTGAGCGCCCGGCCGATCCCCATGAACCAGTCTACAGCGAGCACCAGCACAAGGCCCACGACCGGCAGGTCGGGGATGGCGGTGAGAGTGGCCGCGAGGATGACGATCGCCGAGCCGGGGATGCCGTGCGCGCCCTTCGAGGTGAGCAGGGCAACACCGAGAATGGCGAGCAAGTGCTCGATCGACAGCGGCGTGTTGGTAGCCTGGGCGATGAAGATCGCCGCCAGCGTCAGATAAATCGAGAAGCCGTCCAGGTTGAAGGAGTAGCCCGTGGGGATGACGAGCCCGACGGTCGATTCGCCGACACCCAGCCGTTCGAGCTTGCGCATGAGCTGCGGCAGCACCGCGTCCGACGAGGCAGTGCCGAGCACGATGACCAGTTCCTCGCGGAGATACTTGAGGAACTTCAGGATGCTGAAGCCCACCACGCGCATCACGAACCCAAGCACGACAAGCACGAACACGATGCAGCACAGGTAATAGATCAGGACCAGCATTCCGAGTTGGGCGAGCGAGCCGGCACCATACTTGCCGACCGTGAAGGCGATCGCACCCAGCACGCCCAGCGGCGCCAGCTTGACGATGAAGTACATGATCTGAAAGAGGACGTGCGACAGCCGCTCGATGAACTCGCCGACCAGTCGGGCTTTGTCGCCAAGCAGCGACATGGCGGCGCCGAACAGGATCGCGATCAGCAGCACCTCAAGCACGTCGCCGGTGGCAAACGCGCCGACGATCGTGTTCGGGATGATCCGCATCAGGAAGGCAACCGCGCCGCCCTTCACCTCGCCCACATGCGCGGTGTAGGTGCTGAGTGCCGAGGCATCGAGCGCGCGCGGGTCGATGTTCATGCCGACCCCGGGGTGCGCCACGTAGGCGAGGAGAATCCCGATCAGCAGCGCGAAAGTGGTGAGCACCTCGAAGTAGACCACCGCCTTGATGCCGACGCGGCCAACCCTCTTGAGGTCGCCGGCGCTGTGGATTCCCAGCACGACCACGCAGAAGACGATCGGCGCGATCAGCATCGTGATGAGCTTGATGAATGCGTCGCCGAGCGGCTTGAGGCTCTGGGCGAAGCCGGGAGCCAGGGTGCCAAGGATGATACCGAGTATCAGCGCGACGACGACCTGGCCGAACAGGGAGCGCAGGAACCCGCGCATGTCTCCTCCTTTGCCCCGCAGGGCAACCATTCACTCTCGAAACCACTTTGGCGGGAGGGGTCTACCCCTCCCGGTCGCGACGGCTCAGCGCGGTGGCCGGCCGCCAATCTCGAAGTTGGCGAGCAACTCCAGCGCCCGCACCATGCCGGAGTGGTCCCACGCAGCGCCGCCGTGCGCCGCGCAGGCGTTGAACAGCTCCTGACAGGTCGCCGTGTTGGGCAGGCTGAGACGGAGTTGCTTCGCGCCCTGGAGCGCAAGATTGAGGTCTTTCTGGTGCAGCTCGATGCGGAAGCCCGGATCGAAGTTGCGCTTGACCATCCGCTCGCCATGCACCTCGAGAATGCGCGAATTGGCGAAACCGCCCATCAACGCCGCGCGCACCTTGGCTGGGTCGGCCCCGGCCCTGGAGGCAAATAGCAGCGCCTCCCCGACCGCCTCGATGGTCAGCGCGACGATGATCTGGTTGGCAACCTTGGTGGTCTGCCCGTCGCCGTTGCCGCCGACCAGCGTGATGTTCTTGCCCATGAGCTCAAACAGCGGCTTGACCTTGTCGAACGTCGCCTGCGAGCCGCCGACCATGATGGTGAGCGACGCCGCCTTGGCGCCGACGTCGCCACCGGAAACCGGTGCGTCAAGATACTCGCAGCCCAGATCGTTGATACGGCGCGCAAAGTCCTTGGTCGCGATCGGCGAGATCGAGCTCATGTCCACCACGATCTTGCCGCGTGAGAGGCCCTCGGCGACGCCGCCCTTGCCGAACAGGGCCGCCTCCACATGCGGCGTATCCGGGACCATCGTGATCACCATGTCGGACTTGCTGGCCACCTCCTTGCCCGAGGTGCAGCCCGTGGCGCCTGCGCCGAGCAATTCCTCGGGCAGCTTGCCAATGTCGTGCAGGAACAGAGTGTGGCCGCCCTTCTGCAACTGCCCCGCCATGGGCCGACCCATGATGCCAAGACCGATGAATCCGATTTGCATGTGCCTTACTCCCAGGATTCCTTAGCTAGTCGAGCAGCGCGATCGCAGTCGGTGCGTGCTCCCTGCGCTCCGCGAGCTCCTCGAACTCGGTTATGTTGTCGATCTCGGTGCCCATAGCGATGTTCGTCACCCGCTCGAGGACGATCTCGACAACGACCGGGACCTGGTGCGCGGCCATCAGCTGCTTGGCTTGTTCGAACGCGGGGAGGATGTCGTCCGGCTTGGACACGCGCACCGCCTTGCAGCCGAGACCCTCCGCCACCGCAACGTGGTCCACGCCGTAGCCGCCCAGCTCCGGCGCGTTGACGTTCTCGAAGGCGAGCTGCACGCAGTAGTCCATTTTGAAGCCACGCTGCGATTGCCTGATCAGGCCGAGATATGAATTGTTCACCACGACGTGGATGTAGGGCAGCTTGAATTGCGCCCCCACTGCGAGCTCCTCGATCAGGAACTGGAAGTCGTAATCGCCCGACAGGGCGACGACTGGCCGCTCCGGATCGGCCGCACGCACGCCAAGTGCCGCGGGGATGGTCCACCCAAGGGGGCCAGCCTGACCGCAGTTGATCCAGTTGCGCGGGCGGAACACATGCAGGAACTGTCCTCCCGCGATCTGGGAAAGGCCGATGGTGCTGACGTAGCAGGTGTCGCGGCCGAAAGCGCGGTTCATCTCCTCGTACACGCGCTGCGGCTTGATCGGGACGTCATCGAAATGCGTGCGCCGCAGCATGGTGCGTTTGCGCTCGCGGCAGCTCTCCGCCCACTCGGAGCGATCGCGAAGCCTTCCGGTGCGCTGCCGCTCGGCGGCAAGCCCGACCAGCAGCTCGAGCGCCGCCCCGGCATCGGAGACGATGCCGTAGTCGGGCTCGAACACGCGACCGATCTGCGTCGGCTCGATATCGATGTGAACGAATTTGCGACCCTTGGTGTAGGTCTCGATGCCGCCGGTGTGCCGGTTGGCCCAGCGGTTGCCGATGCCGATCACGAAGTCAGAGGCTAGCAACGTGGCGTTGCCGTAGCGATGGGCGGTCTGCAGGCCTACCATTCCGGCCATCAGCGGATGGTCGTCCGGGATCGTGCCCCAGCCCATCAAGGTCGGGATCACGGGCACATCGGTGATCTCGGCAAAGCGCAACAGCAAATCGGCGGCATCGGCATTAATGATGCCACCGCCTGCGACGATCAGCGGCCGCTCTGCTTCTTGCAGCATCGCCATCGCCTTCTCGGCCTGCTCGCGGGTGGCGCGCGGCTTGTACACAGGAAGCGACGCGTAGGTCTCCTCGTCGAACTCGATTTCGCCCATTTGCACGTCGAACGGCAAGTCGATCAGCACTGGCCCCGGGCGGCCGGAGCGCATGACGTGAAACGCCTGCTGGAAGACGCGGGGCACCAGCGCCGGCTCGCGCACGGTCACCGCCCACTTGCTGACCGGCTTGGCGATTGCCTCGATGTCGACCGCCTGGAAGTCCTCCTTGTGCAAACGCGCCCGCGGCGCCTGCCCGGCGATGCACAGGATCGGGATCGAGTCGCCCCAGGCCGAATAGAGGCCGGTAATCATATCGGTGCCGGCGGGTCCCGAGGTGCCGATGCACACGCCGATGTTGCCGGGGCGGGCGCGGGTGTAGCCCTCGGCCATGTGTGATGCCGCCTCAACGTGCCGTGCAAGGACGTGGCGGATCGCGTTGCGCGGCCGCATCGCGGCGTAAAACGGATTGATCGCGGCGCCGGGGACGCCGAAAGCCGCGGTAATGCCTTCGAGTTCCAGAACCCGCACCGCCGCCGCAGCCGCCGTCATTCGCGCCATGACGCGTCCTCCGCATCGTTCTGTCGTAGAGCCGTCGCACTTGTACGACCGGAAGCTGGCGGGGCACAATGCCACTCCAAACGGTTTTCCGCGATCCGGAAAAATCCATGCATTCGCCTGGAATCCCAGCGCCATGGCTGGATTCGATCGGTGACTCTTGCTGCCTTGGTGGCGCTGGGCCAATTCCGCATTGCGGAAAAGCCGTCGATGTCAGCCCGACCGGCTCCGCTCAGGCAACCGCCCGCTGCCGACCGCCAAGCTCCGCCGTCAGCTCGTCGGCAACCCGACGCACCGTCGCGCCGAGCTCCGGCACGCGCTCCGGTGTGACGCGCACGGTCGGGCCCGACACCGACACCGCCCCGAGCGGGGCGCCGTCCTCATCCAACACGGCGGCCGCCACGCAGCGCAGTCCGACCGCGTACTCCTCGTCGTCGACGGCGAAGCCCTGCCGTCGCACTTCTTCGAGGTGGCGCAGCAGCCGACGCGGGTCGTCGATTGTGCGGGGCGTGAACACCGGCAGCCCGCGATGCTGGGTGATCTTCGCCGCCTCGTTCGGCGGCAATGCCGCAAGGATCGCCTTGCCCAGCGCCGAGCCGTGCATGAAGACGCGGCCGCCCGGCTTGGCAATCGCACGCATGACTTGGCGGCTCTGCACCTGGCCAAAATAGACCGCCATGCCCTCGTCCTCGACGGCAAGGTTAGCCGTCTCCCGGGTCTCCTCCATCAGCCTTTGCAGATAGGGTCGCGCCGCCCGCGCGACATCGCGTGAATGCAGGAAAGCGTTGCCGACGGTAAAGGCCTGGATGCCAACCAGCCAGCGCGTCAGCTCACGGTCGAACCGGACGAACCGCTCCTGCTGCAGCGTGGTGAGCAGGCGATGCGCGGTAGAGGGTGCGAGTCCAGCGGTGCGGGCGACCTCCGTCAGGTTCAGGCCATCCTCGTGCTGGGCCAGGATGTTGAGGATCATGAGAGCCCGCGTCAGCGCCTGAACGTTGCCGCTGCGCTCGGCAGGCGGATGGACGCTCCGGTCGCTGGCGCGACCGGCCGCTGTTCTCTTCGCAAGCTTGGCCAAGGGCGCCATCTCCGAGGTAGGATCGAACCACAGTTGCAGCGGACAGAGTTCCGCATCGTGGAAATCTGGTCAAGCCGCCTGCTGCGTGCACCGTAGCGTTCCTTATGCGGGGCCTGGCGAACCGGGTGGCGTTGGCCGCCTCACTCCTGTGCGAGGTCCGCGAGCAAGCCCGCGGCCACCGTCAGCTTGGAAAGTGTGAGTCCGGCCGAAACGATGCCGTCCACTGCCTCGCGGATGCGCATGACCGGGCCCGCACGGCTTGCGCACCAGGCCTCGATCGCCGCCATTCCGGTTCGGTTCGTCGCCATCGCCTGCGCCGTCAGCCGCCGGTGGGCACCCGCAATCCCGTCGATTGCGCGATGAAGTGCCAGTCGATCGAAATGGTCAGCGACAGCGATTGCGCGTCCGGCTTCGACAATGGCGCGCAGTCGGAACTTCTCCTCGACTGCGAAGTGGGTGGCGGCAACGTCCACCGTCGGTCGCCCGGTGCGGCTCGCCACCAGCACGATGTCGGAGCCGGTGGCGAGATCCGCCAGCCGGCAGAGTCGCCGTGCCAAATCCTGCGGCACGCCCTGGGCGGCCAGCTCCGCCACGCGCGCTATCTGCGCCTCGGCAGCCGGCACCGGCAGCGTGTGATCGAGTCCTTGCTCGACGTCGGCGATTCCCCCGCGGTAGCGCGCCACAACCGCATCCAGTGTCCCGTCCGTCAGCTCGACGTTGCGGATGAACCAAACCATCCGGTCGAGCATCAGGTCCTGGAGCGCGGCGTACAAGTCGAGCTGGAGAGTTCCCGACACGCGATTGTCCAGAGCGTCGACAGCCGCATTCAGTTCGGGTAGGCCGAACGAGTCACGCGTCGCCGCATAAGCGGCGGCAATTGTCGGTGCGTCCGCTCCGGTCTCGTCGGCAAGTCGCGAAATGATCGCCGGCCCGCCGCGGTTGATAATTGCGTTCGCGAGCTGCGTGGCGATGATTTCGCGCCGCAGACGGTGGGTGGCGATCGCGTCGGGGAAGCGCTCGCGCAGCACGGCGGGGAAATAGCCCGCGAGTTCGCGCCCAAGGTACGGGTCGTCCGGCACGCGGCTGTCCAGAACATGATCGTGCAGCGCAAGCTTCGCGTAGGCGAGCAGCACGGCCAGTTCCGGCCGCGTCAGCCCTTCCCCGCGGCGTCCGCGCTCGGTGAGGGCGGCGGTGTCGGGCAGGAACTCGACCGTCCTGTCGAGCCGACCTTCCTGCTCCAGCATCTGCATCAACCGCTGGTACAGGCCGATATCGGCGGCCGCGCGGCGCTCGGCGAGTGAAAGCGCCAGCGACTGCAGGTAGTTATTGCGCAGCACAAGCTCGGCCACCTCTTCCGTCATCTCGGCGAGCGTGGCATTGCGCGAAACGTCGTCGAGCCGGCCTTCGCGCTGCGGTGTCGCGAGCGCAATCTTGATGTTCACCTCGAGGTCGGAGGTATTGACGCCGGCGGAGTTGTCGATCGCGTCGGTATTGAGGCGGACCCCACGTCGCGCCGCCTCGATTCGACCGCGTTGGGTCAGGCCAAGGTTGGCACCCTCGCCGATTACCTTTGCGCGCACCTCCGCGCCGGTGATGCGGATCGTGTCGTTCGCGCGGTCGCCCGCTTCGGCATCTGTTTCGCTCGAGGCACGTACATAAGTCCCTATGCCACCGAACCACAGCAGCTCTACCTCGGCCTTGAGGATTGCGTGCATCACCTCGGCCGGTGTGGCGGCATCGCGGAACAGGCTGAGCGCGGACTGCGCTTCTGCCGAGAGCGCGATCGACTTGGCGCTACGTCGGAAGACGCCGCCGCCCTTGGAGATCAGCGCACGGTCGTAATCGGCCCAACTCGAACGCGGCAGGTCGAACAGCCGCTTGCGCTCGGCCAATGCGACTTCCGGTTCGGGACTGGGATCGAGAAAGATGTCGCGGTGGTCGAAGGCGGCGATCAGCTTCAAGGTGCGCGAGAGCAACATGCCGTTGCCGAACACGTCGCCTGACATGTCGCCGACACCAGCCACGCTGATGGGCTGACGCTGGATGTCAATGTCCATCGCGCGGAAATGCCGCTTCACCGCCTCCCACGCGCCGCGCGCGGTTATCCCCATGCCCTTGTGGTCGTAGCCGTTGCTGCCGCCCGAGGCGAACGCATCGCCGAGCCAGAGTCCCCGCCCTATGGCGATCTCGTTGGCCGTGTCGGAGAAAGTGGCCGTGCCCTTGTCTGCGGCTACCACCAGATAGGGATCGTCCGGGTCGTGGCGCACCGCCTCGGGCGGCGGCACGATGCCGTCAGGGCTGATGTTGTCGGTGAGCTGCAGCAGCGCATCGACGAAGATACGGTAGCTCTCGGTGCCCTCGGCCGCCCAGGCCCGCCGGTTTGCAGGCGATGGCAACATCTTCGGCACGAATCCGCCCTTCGCACCCACTGGGACGATGACGGCGTTCTTCACGTGTTGCGCCTTGACGAGGCCCAGCACCTCGGTCCGGAAATCCTGTGGCCGATCGGACCAGCGCAATCCACCGCGCGCGACGCGGCCGAAGCGCAAGTGCAGACCCTCGAAGCGCGGGCTATAGACGAATATCTCAAACAGTGGCCGCGGCAGCGGCAGATCTTCGACGCGTCGGCAGTCGAACTTGCAGGCTATCGTGCTGGGCGGTAGACCATCCGCGTTGAGCTGGAAATAGTTGGTTCGGACCGCTGCCTCGACAAGATTGACAAAGCGGCGCAGGATGCGGTCGTCATCGAGACTTGCCACGTCGGCGAGTGCGGCCTCGATCTCGGCCCTGATTGCATCCTGACGGGCGATACGCCCGGTATCGGCGAGGCGCGGGTCAAAGCGGGCATAGAACAGTGCCACGATACGGGCGGCAATGGTGCCGCAGCGGGCCAGCGCGCCGGCCAGGTAGTCTTGGCCGTACGGCGCGCGGATCTGCTGCATGTAGCGCCCGAAGCTGCGCAGCAGCGACACATCGCGCCACTCCAGCCCGGCTTCAAGCACCAGGCGATTGAACCCGTCAAATTCGGCGAGCCCGCGCAACAGCGCAAGCAACGCCGCCTCCACCGAGGCTTCGATCGCCGGAACGTCGATCGCAGCGCCCGAGGCGCGCTCGATCTCCATGTCGTGCAGCCAGACCGGCGCCGCGTCGGCACGGCCCGCGACATCGATGCGATAGGTGCGCTCGTCCAGCACGCGGAATCCCAGGTTCTCCAGGATCGGCACGCGCTCCGATAGCGGCAGTGCGGCACCGAGCGAAAACAAGCTCAGGCTGACGCACGCCGCCGTCCCGTCGGGCCGGCGACGCAGTCGTACGGCGCGCGGCTGCTCGGGCGACAACCGCTCCAGGATCTCGATGTCGGCGACCGCCCGCGCCACCGGAAAGGCTTCGCGGTAGGCGGCCGAGAAGGCGTCTCCGTAGCGGGCGGCAAGTGCCCGAGCGCGCGCTCCGCCGATATTGGCCGACAGTGTCTCGCCAAGCCCGTCCTTCCAGGTGCGTGCAATCGCAGCAATGCCCGCTTCAAGTGTCGCTTGCTCGATTCGCGGCGTGGCACCTTCGTCGCGCCCGATGATGAAATGTGTGCGGGCGAGAGGGCCTTCCGGATAGGCGGGATAGGCGGCCGAAACCCGGCCCTGGAAAATATCCGCCAGATAGGCGCCGATGCGCAGCCGCACCTGCGTGTCGTAGCGCTCCTTCGGCAGGAACACGAGGATCGAGATGAAGCGGTCGAACTCGTCCGGACGCGCCAGGGCGCGGATGCGCGGGCGCTCCGACAGGTTCAAGATCGCGATCGCGAAGCGGTAGAGGGAATCCTCGTCGATTTGGAACAGTTCATCGCGCGGATAGTTCTCCATCACGGCGAGTAGCGCGCGGCCGGCGTAGCTCGTGGGATCGAAGTTCGCGCGCGCCACCACCTTGGCGATCTTGTGGCGCAGATAGGGCACCGCGCCGGTGGTGCTGGTATAGGCGCTGGGGGTGAACAGCCCGACCAGCCGCAACTCGCCTTCCAGTGCCCCGGCGGGCGAGAACAGCTTGATGCCCACATAGTCGAGATAGGCGCGCCGGTGCACGCGCGACTTCACATTCGCTTTCGCAATGATAAGCGCTTGCGGGCGGGCAAGGAAGGCGCGGATCTCCGGTGTCATCACCACCAGGTCGCGCCCGCGGCGCAGCACCTTTACTGACGGATCGCGCAGCAGCCCGAGCCCTGTTCCCGGCACGGGGTCGGCGGCGGTGTCGCCATCGGGGAAGCGGTACTCGCGCACGCCAAGGAACACGAAGTTGTCGTTGCGCACCCAGCGCAGGAAGCCCATTGCTTCGGCCACCTCGTCCTCGGCGAGCGGCGGCGGGTTGGTGCGGTAGGCGCGGATCACCTCGTCGATGCGCGCCCACATTCCCGCCCAGTCCTCGACGGCGACCGTGACCTCCGCATAGGTCTTCGCCAGCTCATCGACCAGGCGGGCCCGTGCGACCGGATCGTCGGTGCGGTCGAGATGCACGTGGATCAGACTCTCTCGCTGCAGGCCCGGTTGTGCCGCGGCGCCGGCTTCACCTTCCAGGCGCAGCAGCGCCCCGTTGCGGTCGCGCTCCACCGCCAGGATCGGGTGCGCCACGAGCTGGGGCTCCCATCCCTGCTCGGCGATCTCGGCCAGCGTGGAGTCGAGCAGGAACGGCATGTTGTCGTTCACCACCTCGAGCACCGTGACCTCGCCTGCCCGGCCATCGCTCACGAATTCGTGGTCGGAGAGGCGGATAGCCGGCCCGTCGCGTCGCGGAGCGGCCACGTGGCCGAGAGCGGCGGCGGCCAACCGCTCGAGATCGGCCGACGCATAGCGCGCCAGGTCTTCGCGGGCCGAGCGGCGGAACAGCATTTCCACGAACTCGGCCGGGGCCGTGTCCGAAGGGAGGCCAGTCGCGAGAACCGGACGATCCGCATTATCGGCTTCCATGGGCGTCCTCCCGCTCTGTCGTTGCCATGCAGCCTAGCACAGCCAAGCGGTTGGGGGGTGCCTTGCGGACCATGAGGTTGCCGTACGCGCCCAGCACCGGGCGGCTGTGCTCGTCCGACACGATGAACAGCACGCGCGTCGGGTCATTTATTTTATCGCTCCGTTGCGTGGGTCTCGCGCATTACCACGCAATCGTCCGGGCGGATGTGCAAGCTCAGACGCGTACCGATGGGGTGCAGATCGCGCCAGCCATGCTGGCCGCCCCGCCCGCCATTACCGACGGCGCCCCCTCAACCGCGGTCCGGCGCTCCGCCGCCGGCTGCCGCCAGCGCGTCCCATGTCTGTGGCCCGACGATGCCGTCGCGGTCAATCCCCTGGCTGGCCTGGAAGTGCATGACCGCGAGCTCGGTGGCGGCGCCAAAATCGCCATCAACCGCCAGCGCAAAACCAAGCGCACGCAGCTTCCGCTGGAGGTCAGCGACATGGTCATTCTGCGAGCCCCGGCGCAGGATCGGGCGCGTATCGCCCGGCACCGCGGCCGCCACCTGCCCGCCGGCCAGTCGGGCGAGCGCGGCCTTGGCGAGGACCAGGAAGCCACGACGCGCGTCGAGCCCGTTGGTGCCGCCGTTGATGCGTCGCGTGATGGTGACGATGTCGTCCTGGTCGGCGAAGACGTTCAGCCCGTTCTGTCGCCAGTATTCGCAGCCGATCTTCAACGAGGTCTGCGGCTCGGCGGCGAGGTCCGGATCGTCCTCAAGGTCGAGTCCCAGCCGACTGCCGAATTTGGCATAGTTGGCGCGGCCCGTGAGCTGGATCAGCCCGCGTCCCTTGTAGCGCGGCCCGTCGCCCGGCTTGACGTTGCCAAGGTCCTTGCGGCCTTCGTATTCCGCGCCGCTGGCGAATTCGACGGTGGTGCGCAAGCCGGCCAACTCCTCGCAGATCTGCGCCAGGAAGTGGGCGATCCGCAGCGTCGTGTCGATGTCGTAATCTTCCAGTGTCGGCCGCAGGCTGCCCCCGATGGCGCCGATAATGTCGGCCTGGTGGCTGGCGTCCTCGCCGGAGAAATGCGGGGCGACGTCTTGCAGGACGTGTTCGTCGATCGGCAGCATCGGGGTCTCCCCTGGCCGTGGCTTGGCCACGAGCGCCGAATGCGTGAGAGGCGCCGCAACCGTTGCAGATTGTAGACATTACGGGGCAAGAACGCTAGCTCTAATTTAAGCCGCGGGCCCCGCCAGTCGTCGGCGCAGGGCCCAGGTCCGACCCTCGCCGTCAGCCACCGAGCGCAGGCGGTGCCGCAGCCAGTTCCGGTAACGGAATGTGGCACGCGATACGGTGCGTGTCCGCCGGGCGCTGCCATGGCGGCGGCACGGTGTCGCACACGGGCCCGATCCGGCGGGGGCAGCGATCGGCGAAACAGCAGCCCGGTCCCAACGCGAGCCCGCCGACGTCGCCCACCAGTCGGATGCGCGACGCGTCCCGGCCACGCACGCCGACCACCGGCACGGCGGAGAGGAGCGCCTCGGTATATGGGTGGTAGGGTGGATGGAGCACGTCCGCTGTGCGTCCTTCCTCTACTAACCGGCCGCGGTACATGACGGCAACGCGCTCGGCGATATGAGCGATCACGCCGATGTCGTGGCTGATGAAAAGGTAGGCAACGCCGAGCTCGTTCTGCAAATCGGCGAGCAGGTTCAGAACCGCGGCCTGTACGGAGATGTCGAGCGCGGACACCGCCTCGTCGGCAACCACGAAATCGGGTTGCGACGCGAGTGCGCGCGCGATGCCGACGCGCTGCTTCTCACCGCCCGAGAGCTGATGCGGATAGCGCGTGCGAAAAGCGCGCGGCAGCCGCACCAGGTCGAGCAGCCGGTCCATCTCGTGACCCGCCTGCGCCCCGTGCGCCAGGCCAAAGTGCGATAGTGGGCGCCGCAGGATCGCCTCCACCGTCTGGCGCGGGTTGAGCGCCGTGTCCGGGTTCTGGAACACAATCTGCGCGCGTTGTCGGAAGTCCAGCGCGGGCATGTCCGGCACCGGCTGTCCGGCGAAGCGCAGCGATCCGGAATCGGCGGGCAGCAGCCGCAGCAGCAGGCGGCCGAGGGTGGATTTGCCGCAGCCGGACTCGCCGACCAGGCCCAACGTTTCTCCGGGGCGAATCACGAGAGAAACGCCGTCCACCGCATGCACCGCGGCGTCCGCGCGTCCGAGCATCCGGGCGAGTGTGCTGCCGCTGCGGAAGGCACGGCGCATCCCCGATGCCTCCAGCAAACAGCCCAAGGGCGGCTGCGGCGACGGCACCGTGCGGCTCTCGGGCGCTGGCCAGGGCAGGTGCGCGGCAGCCTCGGCGCGGTGGCAACGCACCAGACGGCCGGGGCCGGCATCGGACAATTCCTGCGGCGAGGCGCAGGCCTCCTCCGCAAAGGGACAGCGCGGGCGGAAATTGCAGCCCGGGTCGGGATCGGCCAAGTCCGGCAGATTGCCTGGGATTGCCGGCAGCCGACCAGCGCGCAGTCGATCGGGCCGGGGCAGCGCCCGCAGCAGGCCGCGCGTGTACGGGTGGCGAGGCGTGCGCAGCAGTTCCGCAGTCGGTCCGAACTCCACGACGCGGCCAGCGTACAGCACCGTCAGCCGGTCGCAGATCCTGTCCACCACGCCGAGATTGTGGCTGACCAGCAGCATGGTCAGACCGCGACGCTCCCGCAGTTGCTCCAGCAGGTCCAGAATCTGCGCTTCCACCGTCACGTCCAGCGCGGTGGTGGGTTCATCGAGCAACAGGAGATCGGGCTCGGCCGCCAGCGCGGTGGCGATCACCGCGCGCTGCTTCATGCCGCCGGAGAGCTGGTGCGGATAGGCACGCATCACGGTGGCGGCGCGCCGGATGCCGGTCTCCGCGAGCAGCGCCGTCGCGCGCGCGAACGCCTCTGCGCGCGGCAGGCGGCGGTGCACCAGCAGCGGCTCCGCGACCTGCAATCCGATCCGCAGCGCCGGATTGAGGACCGAGGACGGATCCTGAAATACCACGCCGATGCGCCGACCGCGCAGTGCCGCCGGATCACGCAGCAGGTCGTGGCCGTCGAAGTCCAGCACCGTCGCCTGCACGCGCGCCGCTTCGCCAAGCAGCCCGAGCAGCGCCAGCACCACGGTTGATTTTCCGGAACCGGACTCGCCCACCAGCCCCAGCACCTGACCGCGCGGGATGGCGAGCGACACGCGATCGAGCGCGCGCACCTGGCCGCGCGCGGTGCCGTAGTGGACGGATAAATCCTCGACCCGCAGCGCCGCCGGCGGCATGGCGAGCGCGGCATCGGACGGGGCTTCGGTCACGGGCGCCTCAGCCATCGCCGCGCCCTCGCAGGCGCGGGTCCAGTTGCTCACGAAGCCCCTCGCCGAACAGGTTCACCGCAACCAGCAGCGCGCATAGACAGAGGCCCGGCGCCAAGCCGATCCAGGGCGCGCGATCGATGAATTGCCGGCTCTCGGCGATCATCAGCCCCCATTCGCTGCTCGGCGGCTGTGGTCCCAGGCCGAGGAAGGAGAGCGAGGAGCCGAGCAGGATGGCGAACGTCACTCGGAGCCCGCTCTCCACAATAATCGGCGGCCACGCATTGGGCAGGATCTCCCGCGCCAGGATGGACACCGCACCCTCGCCACGCGCGCGCGCCGCCTGCACAAAATCCTCCTCCAGCAATCCGAGTGCCACGGCACGGGTCAGCCGCGTCAGGATGGGGATATAGACGATCCCGACGGCCAGGATCGTCTTCCATAAATTGGGCGGTGTCACCGCCAAGATCAGCAGCCCGAGCAGGATCGGCGGCAGCGAAATCAGCAGGTCCATCGCGCGCATGATCGCTGCCTCGCCGATCCCGCGGTGGAACGCCGCCAGCAGGCCGAGCGGGACGCCCGCGACGACGCTGATCGCCATGGCGCCGAACCCCATCGCCAGCGAGTACCGCGCCCCGCTCAGCACGCGGGAGAATACGTCGCGACCAAACTCGTCGGTGCCGAAGGGATGGGCGAGCGAGGGAGGTGAAAATCGCAATTGTACCGCAAAGGCAACCGGGTTGTACGGCGCGACCCAAGGTCCGATCACCGCCAACACGATGACCGCGGCCACGACCAGCCCGCCAACCCAAAGCGTGCGTGGCCGTCGAGGCTGCGCTAACAAAGCACCGATTATCCGCTGCCTCCTGTCCTGCTCACGGTCATGCGGCCGCCCGACCGTAGCGGATGCGCGGATTGAGCAGCACGTAGCTGAGATCGGCGATCAGGTTGGCAATGGCGTAGATCGCCGTCACAACCATCATGCCGGCCTGCAGCAGCGGCAGGTCGTGGTGCTCGATCGAATAGACCAGCAACCGGCCGAGGCCCGGATACGCGAAGACGGTCTCCACCACCACGATGCCGCCAATCAGAATGCCGGCGTCGATCGCGAGGATCGTGATGGTGGGCGGCAGCGCGTTGCGGACCGCATGGCGCCAGAGCACCAGCCGCTCCGGCAGGCCCTTGGCACGCGCCGCCAGCACATATCGACTCTCCAGCGCCTCCAGCATCGAGGAGCGGGTCAGGCGCGACACATGTGCCGTCAGTCCAAGGGCGAGGACCGCGACCGGCAGAATAAGATGCGCAAGCCAACCGCCCAATCCGGCCTGTGCTACCGAGACGTAGCCGGTGGCAGGAAGCCAACGCAGCCAGGACGCGAAGAACAGGATCGCCAGTATCGCCCAAAAGAAATCCGGCACTGCAATGAAGAGAAACTGCACCAGCGCGAGCCCGCGTTCGGACATCCGGCCTTTATGCGTCGCGCCATAGACGCCAAAACCGATTCCGAGCAGGGCCACCAGCGCGAAGCTCATGGCGGCCAGGATCGCCGATCGACCCAAAGCATCAACGATCAGCGGTGCGGCCGGCCGATCCATGGTCAGCGATTGCCCCAGATTGCCATCCAACATGGCGCTCAGCCAATGCCAGTACTGCACGGCCAGCGGGTCATTCAGCCCAAGCTTCGCTTCCAGGATCGCGATCGCCCCCGGTGTGGCGTACTCGCCGAGGATTGCATAGGCGACGTTGCCCGGGACGACATGGACGATCCCGAAGATCAAGACCGACATTGCCCATAGGATACCCAGCACCGCGAGCAGCCGGCGTATGACGAACCCGGTCATGGGACCCGGCCGCGTGGGACCGCTTCAGCTAAGCGTTGCGTGACGTAGATCGAACCACTGCATCGGGTTTGTCTCTACATTGTTGACCGACTTGCGGTACGCGCAGGCATAGTTGACCGAATAGGCAAAGAAGCCGCACGGATCGTCATTCAGCGCGTGCTGCATCGCGACATAATCGACCTTCTGCTTCTCTTTGTCACCGGTTTGCCGGGCAGCATCGAGAGCCCGGTCCACCGCCGCATTCTTGTAATGCCACAATCTCTCGTTCCAGCTTCCGTTCGAATGCAGGAACGGATAGGTGCTGGTATCGACGGTAGGGCGCACGAAATAGCCGTCGATGTAAAACGGGGCCTTGCCGGAGACCTCTGCGTCATAGCTGGAAAAGGGAACCCGCTGAACATCGATGTTAAAGCCGGCGGGCTGCGCCAGCTGCTGCAACGTGACGCCGAGACGCTCGCGTACCGGGCGACCCACCGGCACGATGAGCGGGATCTTCAACCCGTTCGGATGTCCGGCTTCGGCGAGCAGCCTGCGTGCCGCGGCGGGGTCTGCCTTGGGTGCGGCGATGTCGTGGGCGTAGAACGGGCTGGTCGGAGGAATCGGGCTGATGGTCGGAGCGCCTTGCCCAAACAGTGTCAGCGCCACCACGTCGCGCTTGTCCACGCCGATTTGGAAGGCGCGCCTGACGCGCACATCGTTGAAGGGCGGGTTGACGTTGTTCATCACCGCCGCATCCCAGGACCCGGTGGCCACGCTATCGACGCGCAGCGCCGGGTCGGAACTCAGCGGTTTCACCTGATCGAGCGGCAGCTGCCAGATGATGTCGATATCGCCGGCGCGCAGCGCGGCGATCTTCGCGCTCATCTCCGGGATAATGCGCAGTTCAACACCGTCCAGCTTGGGCAGGCCGACCTCGAAGTAGTGGGGGTTCCTCACCAGCACCATACGGTCATTCGGCGTGTAGCTCTTGAACATAAAAGGGCCAGTGCCGATGGGTTTGGTGGGCAGTTGGGCGACCAGATCGCGCGGAACGATCTTCACCTGACGGTCCGACATGATGTCGGCGAACCCGCCATAGGCGTAACTCAGATCGAACACCACCGTGTACGGATCGGGTGCCGCCATCTTCGCGATCATCGTGTAATTGCTGCGCGACGGGGCGGCAGTGGCGGGATCGAGCAGGCGCTTGAATAGGGCCGTCACATCGTCGGCGACCATCTCCCGCCCGTTATGGAACTTCACGCCGCGGCGCAGATGAAAGGTCCACTGCTTGAGGTCGTCGGAGTATTTCCAGCTCTCGGCCAAGTCGGGCACGACGGTTAAATCCGTGCGCATCCGGGTCAGGCCATTGAACACCAAATTGTCGTAGGTGTACTCGTCCGCCGATGGTGGTCAACAGTGGGTCGAGCCGGGTCGGCGATGTGCCGACGGCGATGACCAGCACCGCTTGCCTCGCCAGGGCGGCTCGGCTGGCACCCAAAGCCAGCGTACTGCCGATCAGCACCCTTCGTGTCAGCGCCATCACAGCCTCCCTGCTGTGCCGGGTTCCCCGGCAATTACAAATTTGTCCCCACCCTACGGGCACCCCACGGCAGGAACAAGCAGCGGCAGCAGATCGCGAACGTCGTCAAGCACGTCGAGCTGCAGCACGGCTTCGCGGAGGCGCACTGCGTCCTGCGTTGGCATAACGAGCGCGGCCAGGTTCATGAATTTTGCCGCCAGGGTATCGTCATGGAGCGGATTTTCCGGCGCGCCGAGCGGTACTGCCACCTGCTCCTCGAAGCGTCGGCCGTCACGCGTGCAGAGCGCGACAAACGGCTCCTCGTCCGGCGCCATGCCCGGATCCACTAGCATCTCCACGCGGTCCATTACCTCGGTCAGCGCGCGGTCTTGCCGCCAGGTTGGCGCATAGGCCGCGAGACCCGCATGTCCGACCACGATGCGCGCCGCCACCGCATATGGCAGGCTCATCTGCGCGGCGGGCAGGGTGGTCACGTCACGGCTGCCGCACATGCCGTGCAGGAACGCGCTCAGTCGCACCTCAATTCGCGCCAACTCGGCGGCCGACAGCGTGTGGCGCTGGGTGATGCGGCCGACCGCGTCCACTGCGCTGTGCGTGCCGCGGCAGGAGGCGTGAGGCTTGATCGCGCAGAGGGCGATTTTCCACGATGCGCCGAGTCCGCGTACCAGCGCCTCCGCGTCCGTCGGCCCATGCGCAAAGCTGGGCAGAAGGCCGCCCCACACGTCGTCGAACACGCGGCGCGGGCCGGTGATGCCGCGCGCCGCGAGCAGCGCCGCCAAAAGCCCGCCCTCTGCGGCGCGCCCGGCATGAATGCGCTTCGCCTGCGATCCATCATGGATGAAGGCCCATAGCCCGCCCGCGAAACTGGCCGCAAGTCCGACCGCTGCGACGCACTGCGATGGATCGAGCCGCAGAATCCGGCACGCCGCCGCCGCGGCGCCGAACACGCCGCAGGTTCCCGTCGAGTGCCAGCCGGCGCCGTTGTGCGCCTGATAGCCTCCGAACGCCTCCAGCACGCGACGGCCGATGTCGTAGCCCAGCACGACGGCCAGCAGGAACTCCATGCCCGTCGTGGGTGGGGACGCCAGCGCAAGTGCGGCGACGGAAGCTGGCAGCACCACCGCGCCCGAATGGTCGCAACCACCCGTGTCGTCGAGCTCGAAGGCGTGCGCGGCGACGCCGTTCGCGAGCGCGGCACTGCGCGCCGACAAAGTCAGTCGCGTGCCCCAGGCGGCAGCCGGTCCGCCGCCCTCCGCAGCGCTCAGCATCGCGCGGGTCGCGCGTGCTTCGTCGGACGTGGTGCCGGCGAGTGCCGCCCCGAACGTGTCCAGCACGTGCCGCTTGGCCTTCTCCACGACTGCACGCGGAAGTTCGTGCGCCACGCTTCCGGCGATGAAGGCACCGATACGTTCAGCATACGAGGCGGAGAGCATCGCAACCCCTCCGGTGCGCGGGTGATGCGCTTGCGTCGCGCGCGGCCGGTCGCGTAGGCTGCCATCGGCAGAGCTTCGATGCCAAGGGGAAACGCCACGCGCCTTGTGATCGAGACGGCCTGGACCATTGCGTGGCGGGGCGGGCGGCAGGTTCCACTGCCGGCACACGCGGTGGTCGTGGAAGACGGCCGCATCGCCGATGTCACGCCCGCGCCGCCGGCCGACGCCGACACCATCACGGTCCCTGACGGCATCGCGTTTCCCGGCTTCATCAACCTGCACAACCACACGATCAACGCGCCGCTGTTCCGCGGCATCGTCGATGACCTGCCGCGCAGCACCATCGGCGAGAGCAAGGTCTATTCGATGCTCATGCCGATAGGCGGACTTGCGGCCGTCTTCCTGGTTCCCGCCGAACTGCGGGCGATGATCGCGCTGGGATTGCTGGAGGTGCTGCACAGCGGCGCGACCACGCTTGTGGACCAGTTCCGCCTGCCTCAGGCGACGATTTTGGATCTGGCTCGCGAGTGGGGCGTGCGGCTCTACGGCGCACCGTATCTTTTCTCAAGCCCGGCGGCCGGCAGTGATCCTGGAGTGGCACGGGCAACGCACGGCAGTGTGGAAGGCGGGAGCGGGCTGGCGGAATTCGATCGCTTGTTCCACGCACACGATCAGGGCGAGCGTGGTCTGATCCGCGTTATCCTCGGGCCGCATGCCGCCGATTCATGCGGGCCTGACCTGCTGCGCGCGGCGGATCGCCTCGCGCGCGAGCGCGGCATCTTGCTCACGATCCACCTGGCGCAGAGCCAGGGCGAACTGGACCGCGTGGCCACGCAGCACGCGATGAGCCCGCTCGCGTACATGGACTCGGTCGGCCTGCTGCGCGAGGGCGTGATCTTCGCCCACGGCACGCATTTGAGCGACGCCGAGCTGGCCCGTCTGCCGGCGACGGGGGCGGCGATCGCCAACTGCGCAAGCGTCTTCCTGCGCGGCGGCAAGGCACCCAGCTTCGAGCGGTTCCGGCGCCACGGCGTGCGCGTCGGGATCGGCACGGATGCCGAGCGGATGGACATGTTCGCCCAGTTGCGCGCCACCGGTTTTGCGTCCAAGCAAGCCTTCGGTGCGGGCGATGCCGCAACGGCGGCGGAGCTGTTTCACGCCGCCAGCGTGGGAGCAGCCGACATCCTGCGTCGCCCTGACCTCGGCCGCATCGCCGCGAATGCGTCGGCGGACATCGTCGTAGTGGATGCAGGAAAGCCGCATCTGCAGCCGGTGCACGACCCGATTCGCAGCCTGGTGTGGTATGCCACTGCTGCCGATATCGACACCGTCCTGATCGGCGGCCGGCCGGTGGTGCGCGGCGGCCGCGCGATCGGCCTCGACGAGGCGGCGATCGTGCGCGACGGTGCCGCTGCGACGCGCCGCGTGTGGCGGGAGGCGAAGCGACAGGGCTATTTCCCGTTGGAGGCGGAGCCGATCAGGCCATGACAGCAGGCAGCATCCGTGACCGGATCCTCGGCTGGATCGAGCACGATCGCGAGACTTTGGTGAGCTTTCTCACCCGCTTCGTCGCCATTCCCAGCCCCAACCCACCCGGCGACACGCGCCAGGCGGCAGAGTTCCTGCTATCGCACCTGCACGCGCACGGCGTGCCCGCGGAGATTCGCAGCGCCAAGCCCGATCTGCCCAACATCGCCGGCACCTTCGGCGAGGCCCGCCCGCACCTGGTGCTGAACGGGCACATCGACGTGTTCCCTGCCGGCCCCGCGGAGACCTGGTCGCGCAATCCGTGGAGCGGCGCTGTGATCGCCGGGCGTGTGCACGGTCGCGGCGTTGCCGATATGAAATGCGGCACCGCCGCCTCAGTCTGGACCTATATCTACCTGCACAGGCTGCGTGACGCCTTAGCCGGGGCGCCTGACGCTGACCTGCGTTTCCGACGAGGAGACCGGCGGCACCTGGGGCGCGAAATGGTTGCTCGACACCTTCGCCCAGGAATGCCTCGGCGATTGCTGCCTGAACGGCGAGCCGAGTTCGCCCGGCACCATCCGTTTCGGGGAAAAGGGGACGCTGCGACTGGTGTTCGAGATCGAAACGCCCGGCGCGCACGCCGCCTACACCCATCTCAGCCGCAACGCGATCCGGATCGCGAGCGATCTCGTGCGCGATCTCTACGAGCTGGAGACGATGCAGGTGGCACAGCCGGAAGTGGTGCGCCAGGCGATCGAGCAGTCACGCGACGCGGTCGATCTCGCCGTCGGCCGGGGTGCGGCGGAAGTCCTGAACCGCGTGACGGTGTCGCCGGGCGTGATCCAGGGCGGGCTGAAGATCAACATGATGCCAGGCCAGTGCCGCCTGGAGGTGGACATCCGGCTCCCCGTCGGTCTGACGCACGCCGCCGTGATGGAACGGGTCGAGACCATCCTGCGCCGCCACAACGAGGCAAGGCTTACCCCGGTCTGGACCCATTCCGGCGAGCCGAGCTTCAGCGACCCTGGCCACCGCATGGTGGGCATCCTGCAAGAAACGGTGCGGAGCCTGACCGGACGGACACCGGTGCCGGCGGTCAGCCTCGGCGCCTCGGACGCCAAGCACTGGCGCCGGCGCGGGGTGCCTGCCTTCCTCTACGGCTGCAGCCCGAACAACATGGCGAAGCCGGACGAATGGGTGGAGGTCGAGGAGTATCTGCACATCGTCCGCACCCACGCGCTGGCCGCCGCCGCCTTCCTCTCCTCCGCCCAGTGACCGATGCAACGCCGCAACTTGCTGCCGTTTGACGCGGCCCCGTTCCTACCCGGCGGCCGGCTGCCGGTCCCGGTCGCCGGGGCGGTACGGACGGGGCATCGAGTCTTCCTCAGCGCCGCCAATGCGCTGCGGCCGGATGCGGACGGTCGGACGGTCTGGGCGATCCGGCGAAACAGGCGGACGCAGCGCTGGACGGGATCGAGGCATCGCTCGCTGCCGCCGGCGGCGCGCTCTCCGACATCACGAAGCTCACCACCTGCATCATCGACCGTGCCCACCGCAAGCCGGTCTATGATGCGATCGGACGGCGGTTGCGCGGCGTGTTTCCGGTCGGCACCGGCCTCGTCGTCGCGGGGATGCCGTTGCCGGAAATGATGGTTCAGATCGATGCCGAGGCGATGATCGGCGCCCCGGTGATGCGGCACCGCACCTTCGGGCTGAATGCGTGGTTCGGCCAGGACATCGCCTGGCAGGGTGCCATGGTCGCCGCGACCGAGGACGAAATCTTCGTCCGCGGCCAGACCGGCTCGTCCTTGGACGGGAGCAGCATGGCCGGGTGCGGACGTCGGGCGGACGACGCTGCGGCGCAGGCCGACCTCGCTCTATCCAACCTTGCGACACTGCTGGCCGAGTGCGGCTCCGGCCTCGATGAGGTGTGCAAGATCACCGTCTATATCAGTGATCGCGGCTACCGCTCGGCCGTGTACCCGGTGATCGGCCGGCATTTCGGGAATGTGCGACCGGTCTCCACCGGGATCATCGTACCGGGCTTCGCGCGACCGGAGATCCTGTTCGAGATCGACGCGCAGGTGATTCGCGATCCGAATGGCCCGCATGTCCGCATCCGGCCCTATCATTCCAACACGGCCCGCTACGGCCTTGCGCAGCAGAACCTCGAGCTGTGAGTTCTGCATGGCGGTGCGCGCGGGACCGCACGTGCGGTTGCGTGGCCAGACCGGCACCGATCTGAATGAGGTGATGCACGGCATCGGCGACGCCGCGGCGCAGGCAGAGCAGGCCATGAAGAACGTTGCCGTGCTGCTCCAGGATGCCGGCGCGGCGCTGTCCGATGTGGTGAAGGCCACCGTGTTCGTCACCGACCGGGCGTTCCTCGCCGACGTGACGGAGGTGGTGCTGCGGCATCTTGGGGTCGCCTCGCCGGCCTTCAGCGCTTTCGTCGTGAAGGGACTCGCAAGTCCGGAGCTGCTGATGGAGGTGGATATTTCCGCTGTCATCGCAGAAGCTACCGGATGACGTTCTCGCTGCTGGGAAGATGCGCGCGCACCGGCATGATCGGTGCGGTGGTCACCACCTCGGCCGCCGCCGTCGGCGCGCGCTGTCCCTTTGCCCGCGCGGGCATCGGCGCCGTACTGACGCAGCATCGGACGGACCCTCGACTTGGACCGCTGGCGCTTGAGCTGCTGATGGGGGGCTTCGACGCGGAGCAGGCGTTGCAGGGCGTCGTCGCCGCAACGCCGCATCGCGATTGGCGCCAGCTCGCCGTCATCGACGCGAACGGCCGCACCGCCGCATTCACCGGTGCGCATGTGAAGCCGGAGCGCGGCGAGGCACGCGGGCGCTCGTGCGTCGCCATCGCCAACATCGTCCGCGCCGCCACCCTGCCCGCCGCGATGGTGGACGCTTTCGAACGCGCCCCCGACCGCTCCCTGCCCGACCGCCTGCTGGCCGCATTGCAGGCCGGGTTGGATGCGGGCGGAGAAATCCGGCCGCTGCGTTCGGCGGCCCTGCTGGTCGTGCACCGCGAGAGCTTTCCATACGTGGATTTGCGGATCGACTGTCACGGCCAGCCCATTGAGGCGCTGGTGAGGCTGTGGGGCGAGTACAGCCCGGAGGCCGACGCCTACGTAGTCCGCGCGGTTGATCCGGATGCCGCCGGCCCACCGGCTGCACAGACGTGAGCGCTACCCGGCCCGCATCGCGCGTTATAGAGAGGAGCGTGATCGAACCATGAGTTCGCATCCTGACCGTGGCAGCCGCGCAGCTCGGCCCGATCCAGAAAGCCGATCCTCGCTCGGTCGCAGTCGAGCGCATGGTGCAACTGATGGAGCGAGCGCACCGGCGGGGCGTGCAGCTCGTAGTGTTCCCGGAGCTGGCGCTGACGACATTCTTCCCGCGTCACTACCATGAGGACCTGGCCGCGGCCGATCTGTGGTTCGAGAGCGCCATGCCCTCGAACGAGACCGCACCGCTATTCGACGCCGCCCGAAAGTATGATTTGGCCTTCCATCTCGGCTACGCGGAAATCGCGGAGGAGGCGGACGAAACCGGCGCCGTGCGCCGGCGACACTTCAACACCGCCATTTTGGTCAACCCGGACGGCGACGTCGTCCTGAAATACCGCAAGGTGCATCTGCCGGGCCACGCCGAATTCGACCCGAAGCGTCGGGTGCAACACCTGGAGAAGCGCTACTTCGAGGTCGGCGATCTCGGCTTCCCCGTCGTGCGCGCGCCGGTAGGCGGGGTGCCCGGCATCAATGTCGGACTGATGATCTGCAATGACCGGCGCTGGCCGGAGGCCTGGCGCGTGCTGGGCCTGCAAGGCGTCGAGCTCGTGATGCTCGGCTACAACACGCCGAGCCTCAACCAGGAGGCGGCCGGGTTCGAGGCGCCGCACCTGCGGGTGTTTCACAGCCACCTGTCGGTCCAGGCGGGCGCCTACCAGAACGCCTGTTTCGCGATCGCGACCGCCAAAGCGGGGCTGGAGGACGGCTGCGAGCTGTTCGGTCACTCGATCATCGTGAACCCGCAGGGCGAGATCATGGCGCAGGCGACGAGCTGGGACGACGAGCTGATCACGGCCGATCTGGACCTCGCGCGATGCACGTTCGGCCGCACGACGATCTTCGCCTTCGACCGGCACCGCCGGCCCGAAGCCTATGGGCGGATCACCGCGCAGATCGGCGCGATCGAGCCGCCGGTCTGGCGCAAGTCGTAGTTTAGCAGCCGCGCCCCATCACGGCGCCGATCGGAGCGCTGAGTGGCACTTGGCACGAAAGGCCGCGTAGAGATCATCGAAGATGACGCCGCCGCGGGCGAATCGTGCCTCGTCCTCGGCGTTCGCGGCGGCAACGCCTTCGACCAGCCGACCGATGCCGCTCACCTCTGCGCGGCCGAACTTACCGTCCTTGAAGTCGATATCGTGCACGATCTCGCCGATGGCGGCGAGTGCGGGGTCAGCGAGGCCGGCGCGGGCCAGCAACACCTCGAAGGTGCAGCGGTCGCCCTCATGGGTGATCTCGCCGTCGAACATGTCGAAGCGCACTTCCCCAGGCTCGGGCTTGTAGCCCTTGGCGGGGACGAATTTGAAGCGCGCTTCGGGCTGGATGAAACGGCGGATCAGCCAGGCCGAAGCGATCCGGTCCACGTAGACCCCCTGGCGCGTCACCCAGAGCCGCGCTCTCAGCTTGTCCGCCGCGCCCCCGCCGACCACCTTTGCCCGCCGGTCATCCATCATCGCCTCGCCCTCCTCCAGCCGGCCCTCCAGACCTGCAAGCAGGCCTTCGACCGTCTCGCGCCCGTTGGCCCCGAAGAAGTCGATCGCCGCAACCTTCCCCACCTCAGCCCTGAGCCGGTGCAGCTTGGTCGTTGCGTCCGCATAGCTTGCCGCAGTGCCGCCTGCGGCCAGCGTGTCCGCGAGCGCGCGGACCTCCTTGGCCAGGTCATCGTAATCCTCGGCGCGGGCGGCACGGAACAGGCCTCGTACGTCCTCGTCGGATAGACCATCCACATCCACGAGGCGCGCCTCACAGATCATCCCCTCGCCGCCGCCTTCGGTGATCTCCTTGAGCAGCCATTCAAAATCCTCTTGGGCCTGCTCGCTCGCCGGCAACACGTAGACAGAGTTTTTCGCCGCCACGGCGCCGAGCGCCCGCAGCCGGCGCCAGACCTTCACCCGCAGGTAGGCGGGCTTCGCCGGAAGCTGGTGAATCAGCAGCAGCCAGCGGGCAGCCTCACCGCGCACAGGGGTCTCTGTCTCGTTCACGAGCGCACCATAGCACGAACCGGCAAAAGATACACTTGTATCTCACGCACGATTGGTATATGCGATCATGTATCACGCATGGGCGAGGTATCCCATGGCCTATGAGGTGCTTCCGCTGCCCTTCAAGCCGCACCGGCTCGATGGCCTGTCCGAGCGGCTGGTGGTCAGTCACTACGAGAACAACTACGGCGACGCGGTCCGGCGCCTGAATGCCATAGAGGGGCAGCTTGCCGGACGGGACTGGGCGGCAGCCCCGGTCTTCGACCTAAAGGGCCTCGGCCGCGAGCGCCTCGTCGCCGCCAATTCCATGGTGTTGCACGAGGCTTATTTCGAAGCGCTCGGCGGCTCCGGCGAGGCCGGTGGCAGGCTCGCCCGGGCGCTGGAACACGATTTCGGCTCGATCGACCGCTGGCACGCCGAGTTCACCGCCATGGGCAAGGCACTGGCGGGCGGCTCGGGCTGGGTGCTGCTGACCTGGTCGGAGCGGCTCGGCAGGCTGATCAACCAGTGGGCGGCCGACCACTGCCACACCCTGGCTGACGGTGTACCGGTGCTGGCGCTCGACATGTACGAGCACGCCTACGCCCTCGACTTCGGCGCCAAGGCGGCCGCCTACGTGGACGCGTTCATGCGCAACATAAATTGGCAGCGTATCGAGGCGCGGTACGGCCGGGCTCTGGACCCTGACCTGCCCAGAACGCCGTGGCCGAACCCCGATGTGCCCAGGATCACTGTCGCCGAGCTCCGCGGCGCGCTGGACCGCGGCGATGATGTCACGCTCGTGGACGTCTGCCTCGCCGACGACCTGCCCCGGCGCGCCGACATGCTGCCGGGGGCCCGCTTCCTCGCCGCCGAAACAATCGCCGACTGGGCCGACGACCTGCCCCGCGGCAGGCCGGTGGTTGCCTACTGCGTCTTCGGCTTCCAGGTCAGCGGCGAGGCGGTCGCCGAGCTGCGGCGGCGCGGCCTGGACGCCCGCGCGCTCGCGGGCGGCATCACCGCCTGGCACGCGATGAGCGGCCCGACAGTCCCGCTTCCCCAACAACCATCCCGTGGAGGATTCCGATGACAAAATGGGTCACGCGCGAGCACCCCAAGATCGACCGCATCGCCTGCCCGTGGCTGATCCGGCGCTTCATCGAGCCGGAAGCGGAGTTCCTCTACGTGCCCACGGCGCAGGTTTTCACCGTCGCCGCCGAGACCGGGGCCGTACCCTACGACATTCCCGGCGCCGAGCCGTTCGCGCACGACGGCGCGCTGTGCAGCTTCGACACCATCCTGCGCCACTATGGCATCCACGATTCCGCGCTCGACCATCTTGCGCTGATCGTGCGCGGGGCCGATACGGCACGCCACGACCTGGCGCCCCAGGCGGCCGGCCTGCACGCGATCTCGCTCGGGCTGTCGGCCAACTTCCCCGACGATCATGCCATGCTCGAACAGGGCATGGTGATCTACGACGCGCTCTACACCTGGTGCCGCGACCTCCGGCACGAGGTCCACAATTGGACGCCAGCGGCAGCGATGCCCCCGGCCACACCGAAGGGCCCGGCGTGAGCGCCGTCCCGGAGACCGCGCCGGAAGTCCCCTCGCGTGCCGCCATCCCCGAGCTGGTCCGCTACTTCCTCCGGCTCGGGACGCTCGGCTTCGGCGGACCGGTCGCCCTCTGCGGACTGATGGAGAAGGAGTTGGTCCAGGAGCGCCGCTGGCTGACGCGGCAGGAGATGCGCGACGCGATCGCCGTCAGCCAGTCGCTTCCCGGCCCGCTCGCGATCCAGGTCGGAATCTTCGTCTCCTACATGCGCGGCGGCTTCTGGGGTGCGTGGGCCGGCGGCTGGGCGTTTATCCTCCCCAACTTCCTCATCGTCGCCGCCCTCGGTGCGCTCTACGTCCATTTCGGCGGCCTGTCCTGGATGACCGCGATTTTCTATGGGGTCAGTCCGGCGGTAATTGCCCTCATCCTGCATTCCTGCTGGCGCCTGTCGCGGCTCGGAATGGAGGACTGGTTTCAGTGGGCGGTGGCCGCCGTGTCGTTCGCGGTCACGGTCGCGATCCAGGCCGAGGTCGCCATCCTGTTCATCGCGGCCGGCGTGCTGGGCGTTCTCTACTACGGGTCGCTGGTCCGCCGCGGTCTGCCGCCCGGCGCGATGGCGGCCATGGCGGCACCGCTTGCGCCTGCCGCCGGGACCGGTATTGCCGCAGCACAGGCCGCGAGCCTGCCCGTGCTCGGCAAGCTGCTGGCGTTCTTTCTCAAGGCGGGCGCGCTGACCTTCGGCAGCGGCCTGGTGATCGTGCCGTTCCTGGAGAAGGGGCTGGTGCAGGAGAGCCATTGGTTGGCCCCTCGCGAGTTCCTGGTCGCCGTCGCCATCGGCATGATCAGTCCGGGGCCGGTCGTCATCACCGCGACCTTCGTCGGCTTCCTCGTCGCGGGCTTCTGGGGCTCCTTGGTGTCCACGATCGGGATCTTCCTGCCGTCTTTTCTGCTGGTACTGATCGCGGCTCCTCTCATGCTGCGGCATCGGGCGAACCCCAACGTGCAGGGCTTCGTCAAGGGCGCGTACGGTGCGGCGATCGGCACAATTTTGGGAGCCTCGGTGCTGCTGGGCAAAATCGCGATCGGCGATTGGCTTACGGTGCTGATCGCAGCCGGCAGCCTGGCCGTGCTGTTCCGCTTCAAGGTCAGCAACCCGCTGCTTATCGGCGTCACAGCAGCGATCGGCCTCGTGGCATTTCCGCTGCTCCGGCCCGCGTGGGTCTTCGTGCAATGACCCCGAACCAGCGAATGAGCATTACCGGCGGCTACGCGATCCGGAAACTCCTCGCTTGCCTCACCACCGCATTCCTGTGCGTGTTGCCCGGCCTTCCCCGAGCGGCGGAATCATCAAATCCGCCTCTGGTGCTCGAGCACAGAATACCACTGGCCAACGTCTCGGGCCGGATCGACCACATGGCGATCGACCTCGGCCGCGACCGGCTGTTCGTCGCTGAACGCGGCAACAATAGCGTGGACGTCGTGGACCTGCGGGCCGGCCGAGTGGTCAAGCGGCTCACTGGCCTGCACTCGCCCCAGGGCGTCGCCTACGCCAAGGCAGGCGACCTCGTTCTGGTCTCGAATGCCGACGACGGAACGGTGCGGCTGTTCCACGCCGGAAGCCTGACGTCAGCGGGAACGATCAGGCTCGGCGACGACGCGGACAACATGCGCGTCGATCCGCGCAATGGCTCCGTTGTCGTCGGCTACGGCGCAGGCGGCCTCGCCATCATCGACGCCGTGAAGCGGGCCAAGGTCGCGGCCATCCCGCTGCCTGCCCACCCCGAGGCGTTCGAGATCGATCTCACGACCGACATCGCGTACGTCAACGTCCCGAGCGCGCGGCAGATCGACGTGATCGACCTCGCGAGGCGGCGCAAGGTCGCGACCTGGACCGGCTGGCCGGCCCGCAACAATTTTCCCATCCTCCTCGACGCGGCCTCCGGCCTGCTCGCCAGCTTGTTCTGGAACCCGCCGATTATGGCGTTCCTGGACCGTGCGACGGGCAAGCTAACCGCCGAGCTGCCGATCTGCGGCGACGCCGACGACGTCTTCTTCGACCAGCGGCGACGGCGCATCTATGTGAGCTGCGGCGACGGCGAGATCACCGTCTTCCAGCGCCATGCCAGGGTTTACCAGGGCTTGCCCCCGGTCAGGACGTCGCCCGGCGCGCGGACCTCGCTGTTCGTGCCCGACCTCGACCGGCTGTTCGTTGCCGCTCCCGCCAACCGGCGGGGCATCGGTGCCGCCATCCTCGCATTTCGGCCGCAACCGTGAGATGCGGAAGATACCCGTGATCGGCGCTCCGGGCATCGTGATTTTCGAAGGGCAGCCGGAATAGTTCATTGCCGAGGATTGTTCTCTGGAGGCAAGGGACCAGCCGCCGGGCGTCCGGGATCCGGCTGCCGTCCCTGTGCTCAGAGGGGAACATCATGAAGCGCTTTCTGCTTGCTGCTCTGATCGCCGCCACCGTCACGTCCACCACAGCACTTGCCGCGGGAAGCGTCGAGAAGGCGCCGCCGCCATCTCCTTACCAGCCGGTCAGCAAGCTCGTGAAGCTGCCGAACTTCATCCCCGGCCTCGGCACACTGTACGTGGATCCCAAGACGCTGCCCGAAGGCCCGTTTCTCGCCTATGACCACAAAGGCGTCCTTGTCAGCACGATCTACATGGTCCCGCTCAAGGATATCGACGCCCATCGCAAGTTCGACGATCTCAAGGCGCCCGGTGGCAAGGTGGTCAGCGTCGATATGTATTTCAACGCGGGCCATCCCGGCGTCGAAGTGCCGCACTACCACATCATCCTCTGGCACGTGACGGAGGGGGATGAGCGCGTCGCGAAGTGACGCCCACGCCGCGGCGGCCGCTGCTGGGTGCCGCGCTGGGTGTGCTCGGCGGCACCCTGCCAGTCTTGCTGCGCGCGTCCAGGGCAGCGGAGCCGGTCGAAATCAGGATGGCGAGCGATGCCGAAGGCAGCGTCGTCCACTTCGACCCGATCGGCATCCGCGTCGCACCGGGCACGCGGATACGGTGGCGATGCATCGCCAACGTCCACACGACGACCGCCTACCATCCGACGAACCGGGACCATTCGCTGCGCATACCAAAAGCGGCAAAACCCTGGGATTCCGACTACCTGCTTCCTGGCCAGACGTTCGAGGTCGTGCTGACCGTCGAAGGCGTCTATGACTATTTCTGCGTGCCGCACGAGATGGCGGGCATGGTCGGCCGCATCATCGTGGGCACGCCGGGCGGTCCTGGTGTCCTGCCCTTCGATTATTTCCGCGGCCAGCCTGGCACCGAAGCCTGGCTTCAGGTGCCCCAACCGGCACGGGACGCTTTCCCGAGCGTCGCTGAAATCATGGCCCGGAGCATCATCCGGCCTCCCGCTCGTGCCTCATGAGGACGGCTGCGGTCAGGTGCTGCTCGGTCCGCCCGTCCGCAGAACGCCACCAGGCAGGCCGCATCGAGATCGTCCGGCATCGAACGGATCGTTCAGCTTCGGTTGACCTGCTCGCGGGCGAAGCCGGCCATCGCGGCGTAGCCGCGCACGATCGCCTCGCGCTCGGCGTGGCTGGCGACCGCCTCGATCGCGAGGAAGCGCAGCGTCAACTCCCAGTGCGCGGCGAAGCCGCATGCGGCCGCGTCGGGCAGCCGCGCCGCGAGGTCGATCTCGGCGCGCGCCGCCTCGTCGAGCAAGTCGGCCAAGTCCCGCGCCAGCAGCCAGGCGCGGTCGGCCGTCGTCGGGGCACCCCCTCGCCGTGCATCGCCAGGATCATCCGGCTCAGCATCGCGAGCCGAAGCTGCGGATCGATCGCCGGGGGGAGAAAAAGCGCGCCGGCGAGAGCCAGCGGCGTCTCGTCGATCCCGCCCAGCGCGGTGATCCGCGGCAGCAGCAGCGGCCGGCCGCCGGCGGTACGCAGGAACGCCTCGGCGAGCGCGCGGGCGGCGCGACGGGTCGGCAGCAGGATCAGCCCCTCGGCCGGCGCGTTGCCGGTCGAGGCCAGCCAGAGCGCCGCCAGCGTGTCGAGGAACGGACGCTGTGGCGGGATGTTTTGGACGCGCATCACAGCCGCGCCAGCCGGCCTGGCCAGCCGCCGAGCACGGCGTTGCGCGTGTCGGCGCCGGCATGGCAGAGGGCGATGGTCAGCGCGTCGGCGGGCCGCAGCGCGCCGAGCCGATCGGGCCACTCGACCAGCACGATGCCGGCCCGCGCCTCCTCCCAGCCCAGCTGGGCGAGATCGGCCGGCCCGGCGAGCCGCCACAGATCGTAATGATGCACCGGGCCGAGCGGCGTGTCGTAGGATTGCAGCAGCGTGTAACTCCGGCTCGGCACGTCGAGCGCCGGGTCGCCCGTGAGGTGGCGCAGGGCGGCGCGGGCGAAGGCGGTCTTGCCGGCGCCGAGCGGGCCTCGAGCAAAACGGCATCGCCCGGCCGCAGCCGATCGGCAATCGCGCGGGCAAGCGCCGCGGTCGCCGCCTCGTCAGGCAGCGCGCGCTGGATCGGCGAATCGGAAAGCTGCATCGCCGTATTGTGCCGCAGCCTGCCGTGCCGCAACAGCGACTCCCAACCGTCATGGTCGGCGGGAGGCAGCGGGAGGCCGAGCATCCACGTTTCTGATACGGCGGCACAGTCGTAGATGCTCGGCCTTCGCCGAGCATGACGAGTTCGGTTGGTGTTGGCCGTGCCCGGCGTCGTCTATGCGGACGGGATGCCCCCGCGCCCGGACATTGGAGCGCGTCGCAGCACGGCGAAGCCGATTAGGCCGGCGCCGAGCAACGCTGCCGACCACGGCTCCGGCACGGCGGTGGTGGCGGGTGTGACCGTGAGCGAGATGGCAGCATTGGGACTGGTGCTGGAAATCTCAAGCACACCGCCGTCGCCGGATTCGTAAAAATTGTAGTACACCCCGCCGGCAGTATAGGTGATGCCCTGGCTATCGACATAGGGAGCGCTCGGGAACAGCAGGTTGTCGGCGCCGAGGAAGCTGGACAGGCCTGAGATCGTGACGCTGTTGCGCGCGCCGGTGATGCCGGTCACGGTGTAGGCGCCGCCGGACAGCACGCCGTCGGTGATCAGCACGCCGCTCGCGCTGATGCCGGTGCCGGTGTAGCTGAAATCGAAGTCGAGCGGGCCCGCCCTTGCGGCGCCCAGCGGCATCGCTGCCGCAAGCGCCGCGCACCCGGCCACCAGCATCGCCCGCATCGCATCTGTCGCACGCATGGATCATCTCCCGCCAAAGGGACCGTATGTTGCGGGAAACGCGCGATTGCCCGCCACTGCAAATGTTTATTGCGGTGACGTTCTTGCCGGACACCGTATCCCGTCACTGCGAGGAGCAACGCGACGAAGCAGTCCAGGCCCGCCGCACGGTGCCGCACCCTGGATCGCCACGCCGGCCAAGCAGCCGGCTCGCGATGACGCCTGCGGCGCCATGAACCGGCGGTCAGCTTCTTCGGTTCACCTGATCCCGCGCAAACCCCGCCATCGCGGCGTAGCCGCGCACGATCGCCTCGCGCTCGGCGTGGCTCGCGACCGCTTCGATGTCGTCGAAGCCGTCCGGCGCGCGCGCCTCGATCACGTCGATCACACCCTCCGGCCCACCCCGGCGGTTGGTCAGCACGATCTCCGACGTCGGCGGCCGGCGCTCGGCGTCGTAGGCGGCGAGCGCCTCAGACACGGGCGCGCCCGATACCAGGTGGCGGGCGAGCGCGCGGGCGTCCAGGATGGCCTGGCTCGCGCCGTTGCTGCCCACCGGATACATCGGGTGCGCCGCATCGCCGAGCAGCGTCGCGCGGCCAAAACTCCAGGCACGCACCGGGTCGCGGTCGCAGGTCGGGTATTCGTAGAACGTGCCGGTCGCCTCGATCAGCGCCACCGGATCGACGAAGCCGGGCCGGAAGCGGTTGCGCACGAAGGGCAGCACCTCGTCGAGCCGGCCCGGCCGGTTCCAGTCCTCCCGTCGCGGCGGCGGCTTCGAGCCGTCGCCGATGCGCGCCATGATCGCCCAGTTTGTTAGCCGCCGGTCGGGCCGCGCCGGGTCGTGATGGATCGGGTAGAACACGAATTTCGCGGCATTGCCGCCGGCGATCACCATTGTCCGCCCGTCCTGATAAACGGGCCAGTCAGTCGCACCCCGCCACAGCATGATGCCGCTCCAGGTGGGGGGACCCTCATCGGGATAGAGTTGCGCGCGCACGGCGGAGTGGATGCCGTCCGCACCCACCAGCGCGTCGCCTGCGGCCTCGAACCGCTCGCCGCCCTCGCGCCGCTCGAAGGTGGCGACGATCTCGGTGCCCCGCTCGGCGAAGCCGGCCAACCGGCAGCCTGTGTTGAGGCGCGCGGGGCCGAGCCGTTCCACCACCGCCTGATGCAGCACGCCGTGCAGCTTGCCGCGATGGATCGAGAATTGCGGCATGTCGTAGCCGGCATCGGTGCCGCGCAGCTCCTGCCAGACGGTCTGGCCGAAGCGGTTGGCGTAGATCAGCTCGCGGGTGCGGATGCCGGCGGCGTCGAGCGCGGGCAGCAGGCCAAGTGCGGCCAGTTCGCGGATCGCATGCGGCAGGGTGTTGATGCCGACGCCGAGTTCGCGCAACTCCGGCACCTGCTCGAACATCTCGGCCTCGATCCCGGCCGCGTGCAAGGAGAGCGCCGCCGCCAGTCCGCCGATGCCGCCGCCCGCGATGAGCACCTTCATCCCGCCATTCAGCCCCGCCCAGGCCGGCGGCGCAATACTTGAGGCTTGAAATAAATCCGCCGGGCCGTAGCCTTCGTACCCGAACCGGCAGGGAGGTTTCAGCGATGGCGTTCGACAGCTTCGCGCGCGCCAACCTGCCGCCGCCGGAGCAGTGGCCGGATCTGCTGGATGCGGGCCTCTGCTATCCCGAGCGGCTGAATGCCGTGACCGAATTGCTCGACCGCCACCTTGATGCCGGAAGCGGCGCGCGGCGCTGCCTGCTGTCTCCCGCCGAGACCTGGAGCTACGCCGAGACGGCAGATCGCGTGGACCGGATCGCCTCGGTGCTGACCTCGCGGCTCGGGATGATCCCCGGCAACCGCGTGCTGCTGCGCGCGCCGAACACGCCGCTGCTCGCCGCGGCCATCCTGGGCGTGATGAAGGCGGGCGGCATCGCGGTGCCGACCATGCCGCTGCTGCGCGCGCGCGAGTTGCGCACCGTGGTGGAAAAGGCGCGGATCGGGCTGGCGCTCTGCGATCACCGGCTGCTGGCCGAGATGCGGGGTCTGGCGGGGGTCACGACAGTCCCGATGGGCGGCGACGGGCCGGACGATCTGCTGGCGCTGATGGCGGGTGCGACGGCTGGCTTCGCGGCCGTCGACACAAGCGGCGACGATGTGTGCCTGATCGCTTTCACCTCCGGCACCACCGGCCAGCCCAAGGGCACGATGCACTTCCATCGCGACCTGCTGGCGACCTGCGACACCTACGGCACCCACGTGCTGTGCCCGCGGGCCGACGATTTATTCACCGGCAGCGCACCGCTGGCCTTCACCTTTGGCCTCGGCGGCGGGCTGCTGTTCCCGCTGCGGGTTGGGGCGGCGAGCCTGCTGCTGGAGCAGGCCTCGCCCGAGCATCTGCTCGCGGCGTTCCGGGCGCAGCGGCCGACAGCGTGCTTCACCGCGCCGACCGCGTTTCGCGCCATGCTGGCCGAGATGCAGCCGAGCGATGCCGCGAGCCTGCGGGTCTGTGTCTCGGCCGGAGAGGCGCTGCCGAAGGCGACCTGGGAGGCATGGCGCGAGCGGACCGGAATAAGAATCCTCGACGGGATCGGCTCGACCGAGATGCTGCACATCTTCATCGGCAGCCCCGAGGAGGCGATCCGGCCGGGGGCCACCGGTCTGCCGGTGCCTGGCTACGAGGCGAAGCTGATCGACGACGACGGCAACACCCTGCCGCGCGGGGCGACCGGGCGGCTCGCGGTGCGCGGCCCCACGGGGTGCCGCTACCTCGCCGATCCGCGCCAGGTGAATTACGTGCAGCACGGCTGGAACATCACCGGCGATACGTACTTTCAAGACGAGGACGGATATTTCTGGTTCCGCGCCCGCTCCGACGACATGATCGTGTCATCGGGCTACAACATCGCCGGGCCGGAGGTGGAGGCGGCGCTGCTCGGCCATCCGGCGGTCGCGGAATGCGCGGCGGTCGCGGCCCCCGATCCGGCGCGCGGGCACATCGTGCGCGCCTTCGTGGTGCTGCGGTCCCCGGCGGCGCCAACCGACGAGATGGCCAGGGCGTTGCAGGAGTACGTCAAGGCGGAGATCGCGCCCTACAAATATCCCCGCGCCGTGACCTTCGTGGAGCGGCTGCCGCGCACCGAATCAGGCAAGCTGCAACGCTTCGTGCTGCGTGCCCAGGCCGAGCGGGAGGCGGGCGGGCGGCACCATACCTGATTGGCCGAAGAACAGGGCCGGATCAGGCTTGGCGCCGGCCTGAGAACAGGGCTGGATCAGGGTCGCGGCCCTGCTAACAGGGTTTTTATCGCACTCGCCGCGGCTTGGGGTGGCCCCGGGTTGCCGGCACCGGCTCCGCCCGCGAGTCGGACATCAAAATCTAACATCTCCGTTGCGTGTTGTCAAGAAACATAACGCAACTCGCCGCCGTGGGTCGGCAACCCCGGTAGCGAACTGGTGGTGTTTAAGTTTGCAACCGACGCATCCGCCTCCACGGCAGCAGGCGAAGACTCAACTCCCTCTCCGCCCCTGGGGGCGGAGAGGGTCGGGGTGAGGTGGGGGATGCTTCGTGCCGTCACACCGCAGCGTGCGTGGCGAAGCGGCTTGCCCCCGTAGCGTTGTCGCCGCGGGCCCCCACCTCACCCAACCCTCTCCGCCCCGAGGGGCGGAGAGGGCTTTTGCGAATGCCGCGAATTCAAACTGAGACACCACACCACCAGCGAACTTGACAGGCCGACGCGCGCCACCTGCGCCTGGTTGCCGCCGCCATCGACGACCTGCTCCGTCGGCTCAGCCCTGGCCGACCTGGCGCTTCATCGCATTGATCAGCGCCTGGACGCTGTCGTTGTTGCGGGCCAGGTAGCTCGCATAGTCGTCGCGCTGGGTCAGGCGCAGGCTGGTGCCCTCGGCCACGACATCGACGATCTTGGGGCTGCCGCCCACGTCGCGGATCACCCAGATGACGTTCGCGGGCGGGTTGTTCGGCCGCGTCACCACGGTCGCGACCTGCACCCCGGCGGCGGTCGGCGTCGCGCGGCCGACGGCGAAGCGCACGCCTTGATACTCGCCGAGCCGGCCGGTGATGCTGTTCATCAGCACGGTGCGGAACAGGCGCAGATACTCCTGCCGCTGCGCGGGCGTGGCGATGCGCCAGAACCGGCCGAGCACGAAGCGCCCGACCCCGTTGACATCGACCGCGGCATCAACCTCCGTCTGCAGCGCCGCCTGCTTCTGCGCGACACTGCCGGGGCCGTTGACGACCGCCACCAGCCGGCCGCCGGTCTGGCGCACGAATGCGGCCGCCTCCTCCGCCGAAGGGACGCCCTGCGCCCAGGCGGGCGTTATCAAGCCTGGCGTCAGCCACGCCGGGGCGGCCCAGGCGAGAGCGCCGGCCGCGCCAAGCGGGGCGGCCGAGACGAGCAAGCTGCGACGGGTCAGTTTTGAGGTCATGGCATCCTTCACCGAGGCGGGAACCAGTCGGGCACGGTCGCCCGGTTGTCCGAACGTGTCGCGTCGATCTGCGACTGCCGGTGCTGCTGATAGAGGCTGCGATAGGTGGCGTAGGGGTCGAGCGCGGTCTTGTTGATCTGGTCGGTGCCGTCCAGCACCCGCTCGCGCGCGTCGACCGCCGAGAGGCCAGTGCGGGTGAGGCGAAACGCGTTGAACCCGCCGCCATTGGGCGGCCAGAAATACGGGTCGATCACGACGTCGGCGGCGAAGCCGGCGGCGTCGCGCGGGCTGGACGGCCCCAGCACGGGCAGGAACAAAAACGGCCCATTTGGCAGACCCCACAGCGCCAAAGTCACGCCGAAATCGGCGCTATGCGCCGGATAGCCCCAGTCGCTGGCGACGTCGAACAGGCCGCCCACGCCGGCGGTGGTGTTGATCAGGAAGCGCATGAAGGTGTCGCCCGCGCGCCGCGACTTGGTTTCCATCACGTCGTTGGCGAAGATGACCGGCCCGGCCAGATTGTCGAGCACGTTGTGGATCGGATTGCGGATCACCTCCGGCACCTGCCGATAGACGATCGCGAGCGGCCGGAAGAACACTCGGTCGATGCCCGTGTTGACCGCGAAGAACACCCTGTTAGTGGGCTCGATCGGGTCGTTGTTCGCGCGATAGGCGGCCAGCGCCGCGGGCTGACTGGCCGGCGGCGGGGTGGCACAGCCGGCGACGCCGAACAGGACGCCGAGCGATGCCACCGCTGCGGCGAGGCGAGGGCGAAAAAGGGTGCGGCGGCCGGCGTGCATCGTGGTCCTCGACGGTTCAGCCCAGAGGGGGCGGGCGGGGCGATGGGACGGGTTGATGGAACAGACCGAAGCGCCGATTGTCCAGCCCGCGTTGCAGCACGTTCCAGCGGCGATGGCCACCGGCCCGAGGGTACTGGCCGGAGCGTATATAACCGTCTTCTGGTTTCGCAAACCTTGCCCTGCGACGGCGCAGGCGGAAGAATGGGTGCATGACCTCCCTGCCCCGCCCGCCGCTCGCCCCCGACGGCGCCCCGGCGACACTGGAGCGCTGGCTGACCGGCCCGCGCATCGCCGCCTTGCCGGCGCTGCGCGCCGACCACCCGCGCCCGGCGCTCAGCTTCGAGTTCTTCCCGCCGCGAACCGAGACGCTGGAGTCGCAGCTCTGGTCCTGCATCCGGCGGCTCGAACCGTTGGCGCCGCGCTTCGTCTCGGTCACTTACGGCGCCGGCGGCAGCACCCAGGCCCGCACCCATGCGACGGTCGAGCGGCTGGTGCAGGAGACCACGCTGACGCCGGCCGCGCACCTCACCTGCGTCGGCGCCGCCCGCGCCGAGGTGGACGAGGTCGCCCGCCGCTACTGGGCGGCGGGGGTGCGGCATATCGTGGCGCTGCGCGGCGATGCGCCCCCGGGGACCGAGTATTCGCCGCATCCCGGCGGCTATGCCTTCGCCGCCGATCTGGTCGCCGGGCTGCACCGCATCGCCCCCTTCGAGATCTCAGTCGCCGCGTATCCGGAAGTGCATCCGGCGGCGGCGAGTGCGGATGCCGATCTGGACAATCTCAAGCGCAAGCTCGACGCCGGGGCAACGCGGGCGATCACCAACTACTTCTTCGAGACCGACACCTATCTGCGCTTCCTCGACCGCTGCCTCGCGGCCGGGATCACGGCGCCGGTCGTGCCCGGGATCATGCCGGTCTCGAACTACGCGCAGGCGGTGCGGTTCAGCGCGCTCTGCGGCGCCAGCGTGCCGGCCTGGCTCGGCCAGATGTTCGAGGGCACCGAGGACGAGCCGGAGACCCGGCGCATGGTCGCCGCTATCGTCGCCGCCGAGCAGGTGCACGTGCTGCAAGCGAACGGCGTCGATGAGTTCCACTTCTACACGCTGAACCGGCCCGACCTCACCTATGTCATCGCCCACATTCTGGGCGTGCGCCCCGCTGCCGTTAGCCCAGCAGCCGCCGATAGGCCGGACGCAGCAGGAACGGGCTGAGATAGAGCGGGAACTGGCACAGCGCCAGGAACAGCGTGAGCCGCGGGTCGGCACTCGCCGGCAGCACCGCCAGGTAGAGCGCCATGTTGCGGTTGCCGCTCATCAGCCCAGCCGAGGTCGCTTCGCGCCACCCGAAGCCGGCGAAGGCGAGCGTGGTTGCGAGATTGAGGCCGAAGGCGGCGGCGAAGGCGGCGATCACGCCCTCGATCACCCAGCCGGGGTCGTGCAGCACCTGAGCCGTCATGCCGGCCATCACGGCGATCGCAAACACCACCAGCAGCCACACCACCGCGCCGTCGATGGCGCCCTCCAGCGGGGCCAGCCGCCGCACGCCGATAGCGCGCCGGAGCAGCAGCGCAAGCAGCAGTGGCACGCCCACGATTAAGACAAGCCGCGCCATCAGACCGCCAAGCCCGAGTGCGAGATGGATGCCTGCGAGCGCGGTCGCGAGCGGCGGGGCAGTCAGCGGCAGCAGCAGCGTCGCCGCGAGCGTCCCGAGCAGGGTCAGCTCCGGATCGAGCCCGGTCAGCCGCGCGAAAGCGGGCGAGGAGGTAACCGGGCAGCCGGTCGCGAACAGCACCACCCCGGCGGCAATAGCGGGGTCGAGCGGCAGGTGCCGGACCGCCGCCCAAGCGAGCAGCGGGGCGACCAGGAGCTGGAATGCCGTGACGGCCGCCACCAGCAACGGCCGGCGGAGGTGGCCGACCGCGGCCGCGAAATCGACCCGCAGCAGCACCAGCGTCATCAGCGCGATCACGTCGATGCTGAGCGCCGGATGCAGCGCGCGCGCGAGCGGCGGCACCAGGATGCCGCCGAAGATGCCGGCGCCGAGCAGCGCCGAGCCGTGCCGGGCCGAGGACGAAAGCAGGCCGATTGCGCCTTTCGGCCGGCTCGGGTTGGAGGCGTTCGCCACCCGTTCTATATCCCAGCCGTGCCGGCCCGACCCATCCCCCGATCATGACCGAGTATCTGGCGCGCCTGAACCCCGAGCAGCGGGAGGCGGTGGAGACCCTCGACGGGCCGCTGCTGGTGCTGGCCGGGGCCGGCACCGGCAAGACGCGGGTGCTGACCACCCGCTTCGCCCACATCCTGCTGACCGGCCGCGCCGCACCCGGGCAGGTGCTGGCGGTGACGTTCACCAACAAGGCGGCACGCGAGATGCGGCTACGGGTGTCGGCGATCCTGGGCCGGCCGGCGGAGGGGTTGTGGCTCGGGACCTTCCACGCGCTGTGCGCGCGGATGCTGCGCCGGCACGCGGAGTATGCCGGCCTCGATCCGCGCTTCACGATCCTGGATACCGATGATCAATTGCGGCTGCTGAAGCAGGTGATGGAGGCCGGCCGGTTGGATACGCGGCGCTGGGCGCCGCCAGCCATGCTCGCACTGATTCAACGCTGGAAGGACCGGGGCCTGACGCCCGCGCGGCTTACGCCTGCCGATATCGGCGACTTTGCCGCCGGGCGCGGGCGGGAGGTGTATGTGGATTACCAGGAACGCCTGCGCACGCTGAACACCGTCGATTTCGGTGATCTTCTGCTGCACGTGACGGAGATCCTGCGCACCCAGCCCGACGTGCTGGCGCAGTATCAGCGCGCGTTCCGCTATATTCTTGTGGACGAGTACCAGGACACCAACCTGGTGCAGTATCTCTGGCTGCGGTTGCTGGCCCAGCAGCATAAGAACATCTGCTGCGTCGGAGATGACGATCAGTCGATCTATTCGTGGCGCGGCGCCGAGGTCGAAAACATCCTCCGCTTCGAGAAGGATTTCGAGGGCGCCCGCATCGTGCGGCTGGAGAGGAATTACCGCTCGACCGCGCCGATCCTGGCCGCTGCGTCAGGGCTGATCGCGCACAACGAAGGCAGGCTCGGCAAGACGCTGCGCCCCGGCCGCAACGATGCCGACGGCGAGCGCGTCTCGGTCGTCGCACTCTGGGATTCCGACGAAGAGGCGCGCATGGTGGGCGAGCGCATCGAGGCGCTGCACCGCGACCGCCACGCGCTCGCCGAAATCGCGGTGCTGGTGCGTGCCGGGTTCCAAACCCGCGCCTTCGAGGAGCGGCTGATCGTGCTCGGCGTGCCGTATCGCGTCGTCGGCGGCCTGCGCTTCTATGAGCGCGCCGAGATCCGCGACGCGATCGCCTATTTGCGGGTCGTGCAGCAGCCCGCCGACGATCTCGCTTTCGAGCGGATCGTGAACGTGCCGAAACGCGGCGTCGGCGACGTCGCACTCCGCGGACTGCATGAGCGGGCGCGGGCGGCAGGCGTCCCGCTGGCCGCGGCGGCGGCAGAGATGGTGGCCAACGGCAGCCTGCGCGGGCGGGTGCGCGAGCAGCTCGCGGCTTTGCTCGACGGGTTCGCGCGGTGGCGCGCGATGCTGCAAAGCGAGGGGCACGTGCTGACCACGGCGACCTTGCTCGACGAGAGCGGCTACACGGCGATGTGGCAAGCGGACAAGTCGCCCGAGGCGCCGGGGCGGCTCGACAACCTCAAGGAACTCGTGCGCGCGATGGCGGAGTTCGAGAGCCTGGCGGGTTTCCTTGATCACGTGGCGCTGGTGGTCGAGAACGAGGCCGAGAGCGATACCGACCGTGTCAACCTGATGACGCTGCATGGCGCGAAGGGGCTGGAGTTCGACACCGTCTTCCTGCCCGGCTGGGAGGAGGGGCTGTTTCCCAATCAGCGCGCGCTGGACGAGGGCGGCAGCAAGGGGCTCGAGGAGGAGCGCCGGCTCGCCTATGTCGGGCTGACGCGGGCGCGCCGGCGTGCCATCGTCAGCCACGCGGCGAACCGGCGCATCTACGCCAACTGGCAATCGAGCATCCCGAGCCGATTTATCGACGAACTGCCGGAGGCGCATGTGGAGGCGACCGGCTCTGCGGCGCTGACGCGCGACGCGCGGATCGCGGCGAGCACCAATTTCGCCGGACAGTTCCCGATCATGGCCCGCCGGCCGCGGGTGATCGAGGCATGGGAGCAGCCGGGCCGTCCCGCACGGACAGAGGCGATCCCGGTGGGCGCACGGGTATTCCACCAGAAGTTCGGCGCCGGCACCGTAACCGCGGTGGAAGACGACCGGCTTGACATCGCATTCGACAACGCGGGCGCGAAGCGGGTGCTGGACCGGTTCGTGGAGCGGGTGTGAGGCCGTTGGCCGCTATGTGACAGCGAGCAGCCGCGCGCGCAGCGCGTCCGACACTGGTGTTGCACGGCGCGTCGTCTCGTCGATCAGGACCAGAACCGAACGGGCGATAGCGACGCAGCGCGCATCGGCGAACAACCCCTGTCCGAGCGTGAAGCTCGATCGCCCGACGCCGAGCACTACGGTTCCGATCTCGACCACGTCTCGCCAGCCGAGTTCGGCGCGAAAGTCGAGTTCCAGCCGCGCGATCACGAAGGCGAGGCCGGCTGGCGCCAGCGGTGCCGCATAATCGTACAGGAACAGCACGCGCCCGGTCTCGCAGAACGTCGCAAAAGCGGCGTTGTTCACGTGGCCCTGCCTATCGGTATCGCCGTAGCGGCACACCTCGCGCGACCAGAAGCGGAAAATGCCGCGATCGGTGAGGTCGGGGGTATCAGACACGCAACCCTCCTTCGCGGCGTCGGATCAGCACCGTGGCCTATCACCGGCGGCGCGTCGAGGGACGAACCAACGCCCTCCGGCCGCGCTTATTGGAGGGAGGCGGGCGGGCTCGTCAGTTCGGCCCGACCGCGTTGATTGAAGGGAGACAGGCAATGCTGACCCGCGTCGCGATCTTCGAGGGGGCGATCGAGGCTGGAGCCGAGGACGCGTTCTTCCAGGACGTGAAGGACCGGCTGGAGCCGATCTGGCGGTCCTTCCCGCATGTCCAGGACGTGCGCGTGCTCCGCGTCAGACAGTCCGACCCGGGCGCCATCCCGACGGTGATGATCCTGGAAATGGATTATCCGAGCATGGACGCGATCCATCAATCCCTCGCCTCCGACATCAGGACGAAGGCGCACGCCACCACGCTCGAGGTGCTGAAGCCGTTCACCGGGCGCTTCTTTCACTTCGTCGCCGAGAGCCGAAGCATCATGGGATGAGTGCGAGGCTCACGCGGTGGCCTGCTCGCGCGCACCGAGTTCTCGCGCCATCGTCTCGCGCATCAGGTATTTCTGCACCTTGCCGGTGACCGTCAGCGGGAACTCGGTGACGAAGCGGACGTGGCGCGGGATTTTCTGGTGCGCGATCTGGCCCTCGCAGAATGCGCGCAAATCCTCGGTGGTGAGCGTGGCACCCTCGCGCAGCTTGACCCAGGCGCACACCTCCTCGCCGTAGCGCGGATCGGGGATGCCGAACACCTGCACGTCGGCGATCGCGGGGTGGCGGTAGAGGAACTCCTCCACCTCGCGCGGATAGACGTTCTCGCCGCCGCGGATCACCATGTCCTTAATCCGGCCGACGATGTTGCAGTAGCCCTCGGCGTCGATGGTGGCGAGGTCGCCGGTGTGCATCCAGCGCGCGGGGTCGATCGCCTCCGCCGTACGCGCCGGATCGTTCCAATAGCCTCGCATCACCGCATAGCCGCGCGTGCAGAGCTCGCCCGGCGTGCCGCGCGGCACAATGCGGCTTTCGGCGTCAATGATTTTCACTTCTACATGCGGCTGGATGCGGCCCACCGTCGAGACACGGCGCTCGATCGGGTCGTCGGTCGCACTCTGGAAGCTGACCGGGCTGGTTTCGGTCATGCCGTAGGCGATCGTCACCTCGCGCATATGCATCCGCTCGATCACGCGGCGCATCACCTCGATCGGGCAGGGCGCGCCGGCCATGATGCCGGTGCGCAGGCTGCCGAGATCGAACGAGGCAAACTCCGGGTGGTCCATCTCGGCGATGAACATGGTGGGAACGCCGTGCAGCGCGGTACAACGTTCCTCGGCGACCGTCTGCAAGGTGGCGAGCGGGTCAAAACCCTCGCCGGGGAAGATGCTGGCGGCACCATGCGTCATCGCCGCGAGCACGCCGAGCACCATGCCGAAGCAGTGATACAACGGCACCGGAATGCAGAGGCGGTCGTGCTCCGAGAGGCGCATCGCGCGGCCGATGAAGAAACCGTTGTTGAGGATGTTGTGATGGGTGAGCGTCGCCCCCTTGGGCGCGCCGGTGGTGCCGGAGGTGAACTGGATGTTGATCGGGTCGTCGAATTGCAGCGTGCCGGCCAGCGAAGCGAGGCGCTCGCGTTGGCGCGCGCCGCCAAGTCCGGCGAGGGCGGAGAAGGCGAGGCAGCCGGGCGCGGCCTCGGCGCCGATCTGGATCACCGAGCGAAGTGCCGGCGCGCGCGCGGCGGAAAGCTGGTTCGGCGCCGCGGCGGCGAGCTCGGGCAGCAGCGTGGTCAGCATCCCCAGATAGTCGCTGGTCTTGAACCGCGTCGCGGTGACGAGCGCGCGGCAGCCGACCTTGTTCAGCGCGTATTCCAGTTCGGTGAGCCGATAGGCGGGGTTGATATTGACCAGCACCAGCCCGGCCTTCGCGGTCGCGTACTGGGTGAGCACCCATTCGGCGTTGTTGGGCGACCAGATGCCAACGCGATCGCCGGTCTCCAGCCCGAGTGCGAGCAGCCCGGCGGCGACGGCCTCCACCTCGGCCGCGAATTCGCGCCAGGTGAGGCGCACGCCCTGGGAGCGGACCACCAGCGCCGCGCGATCCGGGAAGCGACCGACCGTGCGGTCGAACGCGGCGCCGATCGTCTCGCCGAGCAATGGCAGCGCGCTCGCGCCGTGGACGTAGCTCAGTTCGGCTTCCTGCACCCTTGCCCTCCCCGGCCGCCTCGAGCCTCAGAACAGGCGTATAACAGGCTCGTACCCTCCTCGGCCCTTTGTCCACGGGCATTTTCCGGGAATCGGACCAGGCTCAGAACAGGCTGAGAGCAGGCTCGGAGCAGGCTCAAAACAGGCTCCTGCCCTCCCCGGCCGCCTCGCCCAGCAGCATATCAGAGAGCACGCTGGCACAAAGACTTAATGGCGGCTTGCGCTTCGGTCCCACGCGCGGCGGCACGGACGCGGTCCGGGCCGCCCAGGCTCGTGGCCCTGACCTTGACTGCGCCGCCTGTTTTTGTGAGGGATACTAACCGCGCTTTTGGCGCTTTGTCAAGCACCCTCGCAAGCCTATAGTGCCTCAGGTTTGGGACGGCGTCTCCGGCGCGTCACCCCACCCCGGGCCTCTCCGCCCCCTGGGGCGAAGAGGGAGTTAAGGCCTCGCCGGCGAGCCTCCCAACCGGATCAGGCCCGCACGACGACGCGGCGCCGGCGCAGCATGGCGTCGAGGCTGATCTCGCCCGCTCCCAAGCCTGCGATCGCCAGATAGCCGCCGGCCATCGCCATGTTCTTCATGAAGTTGATCTGGTTCGCAGCACTGGCCCAAGCCGTGTGCGCGATCAGCGCGGTCGCGACGCAATAGAGCGCTAGCACCACCGCGACCGGCCGGGTGAGCAGCCCGAACAACAGCAGCAGCCCGCCGCCAAGCTCCACGATGTCGGCCACGATCCCCGCCGCCAGCGGCAACGGCAGCCCCGCCTTGGCCATGGAGCCGGCGATTCCGGCGCCCATCGTCACCTTGGCCCAGCCGAACATGATGAAGATGGCACTGCCCAGAATGCGGGCCAGCAGCGGCACAAGCCGTTGATCTTGCATCAGGCCGCCTCCTTCACCCCGTCGCGCCAGCGCCGGCACGCCTCGCCGAAGGCGCGGAAGATCGCGGCGCGGTCGGGATGGGCCGCTGTGTCCCACTCGGGATGCCACTGGATGCCGAACGCGAAGCCGGCCGCGCCCGTGACGCGCACCGCCTCGATGGTGCCGTCCTCGGCCACCGCCTCCACCGCGAGCCGCTCGGCCGGGCGGTCGATCGCCTGCCCGTGGAGCGAGTTCACGGTGATCTCGTTGCGACCAATGATGCGTGCGAGCTGCCCGCTGAGACGGACCGTGTGCTTGAGGCCAAACTTCTCGGCCAGCGTGCCGGGGCCGGAGCGGTGGTCCTGTCTGCCGGCCAGCTCGTGCACCTGCTGGTGCAGGGTGCCGCCGAGGGCGACGTTGAGTTCCTGGATGCCGCGGCAGATCGCGAGCAGCGGCAGGCCGCGGGCCAGCGCCGCCCGGATCAGCGGCAGGGTGGTCGCGTCGCGCGCGGGGTCGTGCTGGTCGGGCGTGACGCTCTCGGCGATGCCGTAGAGGGCGGGGCCGACGTTGCTGGGACTGCCGGAGACCAGCAGGCCGTCGATGCGGTCGAGTACGGCGAGTTCGGCCTCGCCCACCGGCGGGATCAGGATCGGCACCGCGCCCGCGACCTCGATCAGCGCGCGGCCGTAGCGCGAGGGGGTCGCGTGCTGCGGCTCGATGCCGATCATCTTGGAGCAGGCCGGAATCCCGACAACCAGTGTCATTGCGTCGCCGCCCTCGTCGCCTGTGGCATACAGGATCGGTATTTGGCGGCCGCGAGCCGGACCGGCAAGCGCACGGCGATCAGCCCCTCGCGCCACGCATAGGCGAGGATCGCAAGGATCAGACCTGCTATTCGGCCGGCCGGCCCTCGGTCCGGTGGCGGCGGATGAAGCGCGAGGTGCCTTGCGCCAGAAACTCGAAGGCCACGAACAGTACCGGCACGAAGACAACACCGACGAAGGTGGCGAGCACCATGCCGCCGAACACCGTGGTCCCGATCGAGCGCCGTGCCCCGGCACCCGCGCCGGTCGCGATGACCAGCGGGATCACGCCGATGATGAAGGCGAACGCGGTCATCAGCACGGCCCGGTATCGCGTCCGGGCACCGGCTTCGGCCGCCGCGCGGACGTCATCCCCACCTTCCAGGCGGTTCTTCGCGAATTCGACGATCAGGATCGCATTCTTGGCCGCGAGGCCGATCAGCAGCACCAGCCCCACCTGACCGTAAACGTCGAGCGCGATGCCGCGCAGCCATAGCGCCAGTAGCGCGCCGAGGGCCGCGACCGATACCGAAAGGATCACCGACATCGGCAGCGACCAGCTCTCGTACTGCGCGACGAGGAAGAGATAGGCAAAGACAATCGCAAACAGGAACGCGGCACCACCCGCCGTCGCCGCCTGCTGCTGGTAGGAGATGCTGGTCCATTCGTAGTCGTAGCCCTTCGGCATGTGCTGCGCGGCCACCGTCTCCATCGCGGCCATCGCCTGGCCGGTGCTGATCCCCGGTGCCGCCAAGCCGTTGATCTCGACCGAGGGGTAGAGGTTGTAGCGGGTGACGGCGTTGCTGCCCTGCACCGTCGTGACGTTGACCAGGCTGTTCAGCGGCACCATCGCACCAGACTGGCTGCGCACATAGAGCTTGGAGATATCGGACACCTCGTTGCGGAACTGCGACGCGTCCTGCACGATCACCTGGAACACTTGGCTCTGCAAATTGAAATAGTTCACGAACTGGGAGCCGAGAGATGCCTGCATAGTGGTATAGACGTCGTTCGGCGACACACCCAGCAGCTCCGCCCGCGCGGCGTTCACCTGTACCAGGATCTCCGGCACCGCGGCCGAGAAGCTGGTGAAGACGGAAGCGAGCGACTTGTTCTGGTTCGCGGCATAGATCAATGCGCGCGCCGCCGCCGCCATCTCGGGAGAGGATTGGCCGCCTCGCCCCTCAAGCTCGAAATCGAAGCCGCCGGTGGTGCCCAGTCCTGGGATCGCGGGCGGGATGAACGCGGTGATGCTGGCGGACGGGATGGCGTCGAACTGCTTCTGCAGCGTGCTGATGATCCCCTGCACCTGCGTGGCAGGGCTGGTCCGTTGGCCCCAGGGCTTGAGGATCGCGATCACCGCGCCGCCGTTCGGCTCCTGCGTGCCGCTGATCAGGCTGAAGCCGCTCAGCTCGATGACGTCCGAAACTCCGTCGGCCTTGCGGGTGAGCTGCCCGACCCGGTCGATGACATTCTCGGTCTGCACCAGGGCGGCGCCGTTCGGCAGGCCGACATTGATGAAGAAGTAGCCCTGGTCCTCGACGGGCAGGAATCCGGACGGGACGATGCCGAAGACGAAGTAGGCGGCGGCGAACACGCAGCCGAGGGCCACGAATGCAACCACAAGCCGACGCGCGAGCCAGCGCACCGTGCCGCCATAGTGGTTGCGGGTCCATTCGAGTGCGCCGTTGAACCAGCGGAAGACCCGGAAGCGCGCCTTCTTCGGCGGCCGCAGCATCAGCCCGCAGAGTGCGGGGCTGAGGGTGAGCGCGTTGATCGCGGAGATGACCACCGAGACCGAGATGGTCACCGCGAACTGGCGGAAAAGCTGGCCGCTGATCCCGGGCAGGAAGCCGACCGGCGCAAAAACCGCGACCAGCACCAGCGTGGTCGCGATCACCGGCCCGGTGATCTCGGCCATTGCCTGCCGGGTGGCGTCGCGGACCGGCCTGTCGGGCTGCTCCTCCAGATTGCGGGTCACGTTCTCGACCACCACGATCGCGTCATCCACCACCAGGGTGATCGCGAGCACGATCGCGAACAGGTCGATCGTATTGGCCGAGTAGCCCAATATGTAGAGCACCGCGAACACGCCGATCAGGGAGACCGGGATCGCGCAAATTGGGATCAGAGTCGCCCGCCAGTCCTGCAAGAAGACAAAGACGACGGCGATGACCAGCAGCAGCGTGATTGCGAGCGTGCGGAGGATCTCACTGATGTTCGCGCTCACGAATCGGGTCGAGTCGTACACGACCGCATATTTCAACCCCGGCAGGAAGCTTTTTGAAATCTGCTGCATCTGCTGACGAATCGCCCGTGCCAGCGCGAGCGAGTTCGCGTTCGGTGCCTGGTAGATTGCAAGGGTCGCCGACGGATACTGATTGATCTTGGAGCTGGAGGTGTAAGTCTGCGCCCCGAGCTGCACTTGGGCAATGTCGCCGAGCCGCACGATGCCGCCCTGCTGGTTCGTCTTGATGATAATGTTCTTGAACTGGTCAACCGAGCTCAGCCGGCCTTGCGTCACGATCGTCAATTGCTGCTGCTGTCCGCTGCTGATCGGCGGCTGGCCGATCTGTCCGGCGGCGGACTGCGTGTTCTGCGCCGAGATGGCGGCCACTACATCGGGGGGCGTGATGCCGAGTGCCGTCATGCGCACCGGGTTCATCCAGAACTCGCATCGCGTACTGGGAGTTGCCGAGGATCTGGGCGTTGCCGACTCCCTTCAGGCGCGACAGCGGGTACTTCAGATTGACGTTGGCGTAGTTGGAGATGAAGGTCCGGTCGTACTTGTTGTCCGGCGAATACAGGTTCACCGCGATCACGAAGTTGCTCGATTGCTGACGGATGGTCAGCCCTTCCTGCGAGACTGCCGCCGGGAGTTGTGCCGCGGCCAGGTTGACGCGGTTCTGGACGTTGACCTGGTCGATATTGGGATCGCTGCCGATCGCGAAGGTGATATGCAGCGAGTAGGTGCCCGAACTCGAGCTCGTGCTCGACATGTAGAGCTCGTCCTGCACGCCGTTGACCTGCTCCTCGATCGGCTCGGCGATCGTGTTCGCGACGGTCTGGGCATCGGCGCCCGGGTAGGTGGCGGAGACGTTGATCTGCGGCGGGGTGATGTTCGGGTACTGCGCGACCGGGATCACCGAGAGCGCGAGCAGGCCGGCGAGCGTGATGACGATCGAGATGACGATCGCGAATTTCGGGCGATCGATGAAGAAGCCGGACAGCACGGATCAGGGTGCCTGGCCGGGGGCGCCGGCCGATGCCTGCTGGCCGCCTGCCGGCTGCGGCGTCTGCGCCGATTGCTGCACCAAATTGACGACCTGGCCCGCCTTCACCTTCTGCTGCCCCTCGACGATCACCTGCTCGCCGCCCTTCAGCCCCGCGGTGACGATCCAGTCCTGGCCGAGCTGGCGTCCGGTCGTGATCGTCTGCTGGCGCACCTTGTTGTCCGGCCCGACCAGCAGCACGAAACGTCCCGACTTGTCGTCCTGCACCGACTGCACGGGCACCAGCGGCCGGTCTTGCGGCTTCGCTCGCCGGATCTGCACGGTCGCGAACCCGCCGGGGATCAGCAGACCGTCGGGATTGGAGAACTTGCCCCAGACCGTCACCGTGCCGGTCGCGGGATCGACCTGGTTGTCGATGAACGCGATCTGCCCCTTCTGCTTGTATTCCTCCCCGTCCGAGAGCTGCAGCGCGAGGACCGCGGCGGAGCTGAGCTGCTCCAGCGTCTTGCTCGACTTCTGCAGCGCGGCGACGATGTCGCGGTCGGCGACCGAGAACACGACGCGGATCGGGTCCATCTGCACCACGGTCGCGAGCGGGTTTGAACTCGGCCCGACCAGATTGCCCTTGGTATAGGCGGCCTTGCCGATCCGCCCGTCGATCGGCGAGGTGATCGTCGTGTAGCTGAGGTTGATTGCCGCGGTCTCCAGGTTGGCGCGGGCGGCGAGCACGTCGGCGTTGGCCGTATCGCGGTTGGCGATGTCGGTATCGAGCTGCACCTGGGTGATGACGGCCCCGTGCGCGAGCTTGGAATCGCGGTTGTAGGTCAGTTGCGCGTTGTGCGCCGTCGCCTGCGCCTTCTGCAACGCGGCTTGCGCGGCATCCAGCGCCGCCTGGTACGGCGCCTTCTGCAGCTCGAACAGCACCTGCCCGGCCTTCACCATCCCACCTTCCTGGAAGTCGATCTTCTCCACGAAGGCCTGCACGCGGGCGATGATGGCGACCGACTGGATCGCCTGCACGCGGCCGATTTGGGTCGTGACCGGGGCGACGTCCTTCACCTGAACCTTGGTCACGGTGACGGCGGGCGGCGGGGCGGCCGCGCCGGCGGCTTGGCCGGGCGGCGGCGCACACAGCAAGCCGAGCACGAGGGCGAGGACGAAACGCAGGCGTGGCTGGAGGGAGATCATGCGGCGGCTCGGGCCGGCTCGCTGCGGTAGCCGTTCAGGAACAGCGCGACCGCCCGATCCGCCAGCCGCTCCTGTTCGGCGGCTTCGGGTGCATCGAAGCCGAGCAGGGCGCGTCTGCGCACCATCAGCCCGGTGACCGCGACGAACTGTTCGGCCGCCAGCCGCGCGCCGCCGTCGCCGAAATCGAGCCGGGCCGCTTCCGCCTCGTGCACCAGCAGCTCGGCGAGGGTCGCGAGCGCGCAGGAGAAGGCCGCCTCGTAGCAGCGCGCGAGCTCGGGGAAGTGCACCGCCTCCGCGATCACCGCGCGGTGCAAGGCGACGCTCTGCGGCCCCGTGCTTGCCTCGATCATCCGCAGCGCGAGCCGGCGCAGGATCGCCTCCAGCCCGGCCTCGTCGCGGCCGATCGCAGAGACCTCGCTCGCCCATTCGTCGGCAAGACGGGACACGACCGCCACGAACAACGCCGCCTTGTCGCCGAACTGGCGATACACCGTCTTCTTGGCGGTGCCTGCGTCCCGCGCGATCGCCTCCAGCGTGGTGGCACTGTAGCCGCGTTCGAGAAAGGCCCGCCGGGCGGTGCGCAGGATGCGCTCGTCGCGCCGGCGCGCAGCCTCCTTGGTCGGCCGGCCACCGGTGCCGGTGTGGGTGGAGAGGTGGACGGACATGGGAGGTAGGAAACGCCCCCGGGGCGTTTCGGTTCCGCGGGGAGCCTCTCTGAGGAATTGTCGCCCGTGCTTAGACCAGACCAGGCGGCGGAAATGTCGACCTCTGCCTCGATAGGGGTCGGGAAGGGCGATCGCCCTCCCCGCCCTCCGAACCGTGCGTGCGATTTTCCCGCACACGGCTCTCCAGTTGCTGGTTTCCTCATCGTGAGTGCCTCGCGTTGCCGAAGGCCGCTTGTAGGGTGAACAGCCCTTGAGCCGCGAAGAAGGCATTGGTCCAGCGCCGGTGGTCGGCTTCGCTGCGCCCCATCGAGGGACGCTTCTCCTGCTTGCGCAGGATGGCGCGCAGCCGCCGTCGGATAAAGCCGTCGAGCTTGCGGAACAGGCGCGGCCTGGCATGCATGAAGTAGCCAAACCACCCGCGCAGCAGCGGATTGAGGTCAGCGATGATCCGCCCCAGGCTGTCACCTCGGCTGCGGATCGTCCTGGCTCTCACCCTGTCCCGGAAGGCCTTCAAACTCTTGGTGCGCACGTACCGCCGACCGGCCTCGAACCGGTAGCCAAGGAACTCAAATCCCTGGCCCGGTTGTCGGCTGTCGGTGATCCGTGTCTTGTCCGGGTGCAGCGTCAGGCCGTTGGCAGTCACCCACGCCGTCACCTGGCGCAGGGCTGCCGTCGCCTCCGCTTCCGACGCGCAGAGGATCACAAAGTCGTCGGCGTAGCGCACCATCCGATCGCCGCTCCGCTCCATCAGTCGGTCGAGCGCGTGCAGGTACAGGTTGGCCAGCAGCGGCGACAGCACCGCCCCTTGGGGCGTTCCCGTCGTCGGCTGCCAGTGCGCCATCTCCGTCATGATCTCCTGGCGCAGGAAGCCCTCGATCAACGCCAGCACACGGCCATCGCTGATCGAGCCTGCCACCATCGCCAGCAGCCGGTCGTGCGGGATGGTATCGAAGTAGCTCTTCAGGTCGGCATCCACCACGAAGGTGCGGCCTTCCTTCAGCAGCCGGTCGACTTCCCGCAGAGCGTCCTTGCAGCCGCGTCCCGGACGGAAGCCGTAGCTTCCGGGCCGGAATTGCACTTCAAAGATCGGCTCGATGACCAGCTTCAGGGCGGTTTGGACAATCCGGTCCTTGACCGTCGGAATCCCCAGCGGGCGAGTCTTGCCGTCCGCCTTGGGTATCTTCACCCGTTTGACCGGGCTCGGCCGGTAGCTGCCGTCTTCCAGGCTCTCCCGGAGTTCCCGCAGATACCGCCCCGACTGCCCAGCGAACCGTTCGACACTTTGCCCATCCAAACCGGCCGCCCCCTTGTTGCGGGCAACACGCTGCCACGCCAGTTCAAGGGTTGCCGGTCGGGTGACCTTGTCGATCAGACTGAACCACTTGCCTCCTTTGACGCCGTTACCAAGCGCCGACACCATGCGATCCGTCCAGATCGAAGCTTCCGTCCACCACAGTTCGCGGGGTTTCCCGACGATGGCATCTGTCCCTTGCTTAGCCTTGGCGGCACTGCCGGGACTTTCCTGCTCCATGCTCGACCTCTCGCATCCAGCTCCCTGCCTCCCTTCCCTTGGGTCGGTTTTGCTGCCCGTCCCTCTCGTGGCTCGCGCCACCGCGGTACTATGAAGGCTCTGAACTCCTGGCGGTCTCACCCGAACCGCCAGGTCTCTCCGTTTCAGCCGCCTTGCCGTCCCGGCATTCCGCCCTCAACCACGTGATCCGCCCGCCGGTCGCTTTGTCAGTCGCCTCAGCGCCGGCGGTTGTTCCAGGCTTCGCCATTCATGAGCAGGCTCGCCACCAGACCCCGCCGAAACAGGTTCGTCATCCTACGGACTGCCGGTTCACCTCCGGTTGCTCCCCACCCCGCCTCTCGGCGACGCAGTTACCTTCGATTACTGGGCTGCGACCAACCCAGGCACGGACTTGCACCGTGCAGACAAAGCGTCCTCGCGGACGCACTCATGCTCGGCGAAGGCCGAGCATCCACGACTTTGCCGCGGGACGAGAAGACGTGGATGGTCGGCCTTCCAGGCTGTGTGAAAACTCGCGTCGCGCGGACTCGTCATTCTAGAATCCTCCCTCAATTCGCGGGGGAATGCGGCATGGGGTTTATCGAAGGTGTCGATCGCGGACAGGTGACGCTGTTGCCGCCGGCGGTGGACGACTACGTCGCCGCCGACGCGGTGGTGCGAGTGATCGACGCGTTCGTGACCAGCCTCGACATGCCAGCTCTGGGCTTCGAGCGAGCGGTGCCGGCGCGGGAGGGCCGCCCGGGCTACGATCCGCGCGATCTGCTCAAGCTCTATATCTACGGCACCCTCAACGGGGTTCGCTCGTCGCGCAAGCTGGAGCGCGAATGCCAGCGCAACGTCGAGCTGATGTGGCTGCTGGGCCGGCTGACCCCCGACTTCAAGACGATCGCCGACTTCCGGCGCGACAACGGCCCGCAGATCATCGCCAGCTGCGGCGCGCTGGTTCGGTTCTGCCGCGACCGCGGCCTGTTCGCCGGCGGCATCGCGGCGATCGACGGCAGCAAGGTCCGCGCGGCGGCGAGCCGCAAGCAGGTGATGAGCCGCGCCGAGGCGGCGGCGGAGATCGCGCGCCTCGACCAAGCGATCGCCGACCACCTGGCGGCGATGGACGCGGCCGACGCGGCCGAGCCGGACGAGGCGAGCGGGCAAGCGGTCACGGAGGCGCTGGCGGTGCTGCGCGCCAAGCGCGGCAAGGTTGCCGAGCTGGCGCAGCGGCTGCGCGAGGAGGGTCGCGAGCTCGGCGTCGCCGGCGAGCCCGACGCACGGCCGATGGGCAGCGGCGCCGGGGCCAAGCCGCCCTCCTACAACGTGCAGATCGCGGTCGATCCGGCCAGCCACATGATCCTCCACCACGAGGTGACCACGGATGCGAACGACCTTCGCCAGCTGCTGCCGATGGCGCTCGCGGCCAAGGTGGTACTCGGCGCCGCGGCGCTGACGGTGGTTGCCGATACCGGCTACGCCAATGCGACGCAGGCCGCGCAATGCGAGGCCGAGGGCATCGCCGCCGCAGTGCGGCCGCCGGCGCAGGTCAACCGGCGAGGCGACTACTTTGCGCCGATGGCCTTCCGCTACGATGCCGAGACCGACACGATGACCTGCCCGGCCGGGCGCCGCCTGGTTCGCAACGGCGGGCACAGGTCGGACAACGCCGTGCGCTACCGGGCCGAAAGCTGTGCCGGATGTCCGCTGAAGTCGCGCTGCACGGGGGCCGACCGACGCCACGTCTATCGACTGATCGACCAACCGGCGCTCGACCGGATGGCGGCACGGATCGCGGCGGACCCGTCGCTGATGCGGTTGCGCCGATGCACGGCCGAGCACCCGTTTGCGGCGCTGAAATACCTCCTGGGCGGTCGCTTCCTGCTGCGCGGCAAGGCCAAGGCGGCCACCGAAACCGCGCTCGCCGTGCTCGCCTACAATATCGGACGCCTCAGCAAGCTCCTCGGCCCCGCCAGCCTCGCCGCCGCACTCGCCTGACCGGAGCGGGACCGCCGCTGCCACAGACCCCAGCCTTGACCGCCCTTCAATCAAAACTCAGGTTCTCGCACAGCCTGGAAGGCCGACCATGACGGTTGGGCCTCATGGCGCGCGCCGGCTACCATCCGTCTCCAGCCCGAGTGCGCCCAGCCGCGCGGCTTCCTCGTCCCAGCTCGGCCGCTCCTTCACGTTCAGGAACAGATGCACCGGCCGCTCCAGCAGCCGCATCAGCTCGGCGCGGGCGCGGGCGCCGATCTCGCGAATGCGCGTGCCGCGCTCGCCGATCAGGATCGCCTTCTGCCCGGACCGCGAGACGTAGATCGTGGCGTCGATCCGCACCGAGCCGTCGTCGCGTTCCGTCCAGCTCTCGGTCTCGACCGTGGTGCCGTACGGCACCTCCTCGTGGGTTTGCCGGAACACCTGCTCGCGCACGATCTCGGCGGCCAGCATCCGGTCGAGCATGTCGGAGAGTTCGTCGTCCGGGTAAAGATGCGGGCCCTCCGGCACCACAGCGGCGAGCGCGGCGAGCAGCGCCTCCACCCCGTCGCCGGTCGCGGCGCTGACCATGAAGGTGCGCGCGAACGGCGCCAGCGCGGCCATGCCTTGGGCGAGCGGCAGCAGCGACGGGCGGGCGACGAGGTCGATCTTGTTCAGCACCAGCCACGGCGGGGCCGCGGCGCGGGCCAGTTGCCCGGCGATCGTGCGCACCGCCGCCGTGGCCCCGGCCTTCGCGTCCACCACCAGGGCCGCGATGTCGGCGTCGCGCGCGGCCCCCCAGGCGGCGTCCACCATCGCGCGGTCGAGGCGCCGGCGCGGCGTGAAGATGCCCGGCGTATCGACCAGCAGCACCTGCGCCTCGCCGCGCACCACGATCCCGCGCACGCGAAAGCGCGTAGTCTGCGGCTTCGACGAGACGATCGCCACCTTGGCGCCCGCAAGGCGGTTGAGCAGCGTCGATTTCCCCGCATTGGGTGCGCCGAGCAGGGCGACAAAACCGCAGCGCGTCGTCATCCCGCGAGCTTGGCCAGCAGGTCAGCCGCCGCCTGCTGCTCGGCAGCGCGCTTGACCCCGGCGGTGCCGGCGCCCTGCGCGTCGCCCACCGTGACGCTGACGGTGAAACGCGGTGCGTGCGGCGGCCCGTCGCGGCGCGCGATCGCGTAGCGCGGCAGCGGCAGGCCGCGCGCCTGTGCCCATTCCTGCAATTCGGTCTTGGCATCGATCGGCGGCGTGCCCTGCAGCGACATGGCATCCGTCCAGGCGCGACGGACGAAGCTGCGGGCCGCGTCCAGCCCGGCGTCGAAATAGAGCGCGCCGATCACCGCCTCGATCGCGTCGGCAAGCACGGTCGCCGAGCCCCGCGCCCCGGCATCGCGCGGTGCGATCTCGAGTGCGTCCGCCAGATGCTCGGTGCGGGCGACGGCGACCAGCGTCGGCTGCGACACGAGCGCGGCCAGCCGCCGGCCAAGCGCCCCCTCCTGCTCGGCCGGGAAACGTTCGGCGAGCCACTCCGCAATCACCAGACCCAGCACACGGTCGCCCACGAACTCCAGCCGTTCGTTCGATCCGGCCCCCGGTGCGGCCGACCGGTGGGTCAGCGCCTCGCGCAGCAGCCGCGGCTCGCGGAAACGGTGCCCGATCAGCTCCGCGATCGCGTCCGGCACGGTGGCTGCGCTGCCAATACTTGCTGTGATGGTCAGGTGATCCCCGTGAACAGCCGGCCCCAGCGGATCTCGAACGGCCATTCCCAGAACTCCCACCAGGGATCCTGGCTGTCGATCGAGAAGAAGATGAACTCCGCCTTTCCCACCAGGTTTTCCACCGGGATGAAGCCGACCGCGTTCAGCACCCGGCTGTCGAGGCTGTTGTCGCGGTTGTCGCCCATCGCGAACACATAGCCAGGCGGCACGTGATAGACCTGCGTGTTGTCGAGCGGGCCGTTATCGGACGCCTTCAGGATATGGTGCTTGTTGCCGTCCGGAAATGTCTCCAGATACCGCTTGAGCTGCATCGACGGCCCATCGCCGGTCGCGACATAGGTGCCGGCGGGCTGGCGTGGGATCTCGGTGCCGTCCACGTAGAGCTGCCCGTCTTGCATCTGCACCGTATCGCCCGGCAGGCCGACGATGCGTTTGATGTAGTCGATCGAGGTGTCGCGCGGCAGCTTGAACACCATCACGTCGCCGTGCTGCGGCAGGCTGCCGAAGATGCGCCCCGAGAACAGCGGCGGCGAGAACGGGAACGAGTAGCGCGAATAGCCGTAAGCGTATTTGGCGACGAACAAATAGTCGCCGACCAGCAAGGTCGGGATCATCGAACCGGACGGGATGTTGAACGGCTCATAGAGGAAGGTGCGGATCACGACCGCGATCAGCACCGCATAGACGATGGTCTTGACATTCTCGACCAGGCCGCTGGATTTGCGGCCGGCGATCGGGCGTGGTGAGGGCATGAGTGGGGCGCTATCCGGCCGGGGCGGGCGGATCAAGCCGACGCGTCCCCCGCCTGTCAAGCAAGCGCGGGCCCCTCAAGCAAGTAACTGTCCGCGCAACAGAACCGCCGGCTGCTCGGGATAGCCCAACCCACTCGGCACGGGCGCCGGCAGCGTCTCGGGCCAAGTCCAGTGCCTGCGGTCGAACAGCACCCGCATCGCCGGGATGGAGCAATCGAAGGGCGGGCCGCCCTCGCTCCCTCGCTGCAGGAATAGCGCGAACAGCCGTCCGCCGGGATGCAGCCACCCGGCAAGGCGCGCCGCGTAGGCGGGCCAGATCGCCGGCGGCAGGGCGCAAAGGCACGTCTGGTCGTAGATTGCATCGAACGGCGCGTCGGCCTGCCATTCCAGCAAATCCGCCTCGATCGCCCGCCCCCGTGCGCCAAGCCGCTCCCGCTGCACCGCGACCGCGCTCGCCGCGACATCGACGACGGTGACATCGAACCCGGACGACACCAGCGCCGCCGGCTCCAGGCTGCGGCCGGCGCCGGGGAACAGGATGCGGCAGGGGGCGAGCGTGCCGTCCGCCTGCCAAGCGAGGAACGCCGGGTTGAGGGCGGCACTCTCCCACGGCGTCGTGCCGTCGCGGTAGCGCCGCTCCCAATCGAAGACTTGCGTGGACGTGGGATCGTTCATCGTGTCTCATTCATCGTGCGGGCACCGCCGAGATCAGCACCTGCGCGAAAGCATAGGGATATTCGTCGGTCATCGTGAGCGCGATCTCGGCGCGCATCCCCGGCGGCGTGATCGCGGCCAGCCGCCGCGCGGCACCGCCGGTCAGGTGCAAGGTCGGCTGCCCGCTCGGCAGGTTGGCAACGCCCAGATCGGAGTGGAACACGCCGCCACGGAAGCCGGTGCCGAGCGCCTTGGCGGCCGCTTCCTTGGCCGCGAAGCGCTTGGCGAAGGTGGGCGCGCGCAGCGCCTCGGTGCGGCGCGTCGCACGCGCGCGCTCGGTCTCGGTGAACACGCGGGCGAGGAAGCGGTCGCCGAACCGCCCGATCGCGCGCTCGATGCGGCGGATGTCGCAGAGATCGGAGCCGAGACCGAGGATCATGCGCACAACATCCCCTGGCGGGACGGGGCTGCACGCCGCACTCCGCTACGCTCGACTCCCTCTCCGCCCTCGGGGGCGGAGAGGGCCGGGGTGAGGTGGGGGAAACTCCCCCGCCGCAGCGTGGGTGCGAGTTTGGTCCGCGCCCATAACGCGGTCGCCGCTGGCCCCCACCTCACCCCGACCCTCTCCGCCCCCAAGGGCGGAGAGGGAGTGTGTTGGCCGGTCGCCGTCATCATACCCGCGTCACGCCCGCGCCCGATCGACCTGGGTGATCCCGGGTGCCGCGCGCAGCCCGGCGATCACGGTCGCAAGGTGGCCGAGGTCGCGCACCTCCACATCAACCAGCCCCTCGAAGAAATCCTGTTGGCGGTTGAGCACGCGCAGGTTCGAAACCACGCCTTCGTGCTTGGCGATCGCGTTGGTGAGGCTCGCGAGCGCGCCCGGCTCGTTCTCGGCAATCACCGAGATGCGCGCGGTGTGCGTGGGGCCGCCCTTCTCGCGGGCGATGGCACCGGGGTCCCAATCGACGTCGATGAACCGCTCGGGGGTCGCGGCAAAGCTCGCCAAGGTCGGGCAGTCGCGGGTGTGGATGGTGACCCCCTTGCCGGTGGTGACGATGCCGACGATCCGCTCCCCCGGCAGCGGATGGCAGCAGCCGGCGTAGCTCACCGCCATGTTGGCGACCAGCCCGGTCACAGCCATGCCGGTGCCGCGCGCGGCCCGCCCGGCGGGGCGGGGCGGCAGGGCCGGCACCATGCGCGGCGCGCGCGGCGTCTGGCGCAGTTCCGGATAGGCGGCGTGGACCACGTCCTTCGGTCCGAGATTGCCGTTGCCGACAGCCACGTAGAGATCGGTCAGGCTCGCCATCTTGAGCGGCTTCAACGCCGGCTCCAGCACCCGCTCCTGTCCGTCGAGGCCCTCCTGACGGAACGCCTTGGCCAGCGCCGCCCGGCCCTGGTCGATATTCGTCTGGCGCTGCTGCTGGGCGACATGGCGGCGGATGCGCGCGCGCGCCTTGCCGGTGACGACGAAGCGCTCCCACGACGGCGAAGGGGTGCCGCCGCGCGCGGTCATGATCTCCACCTGATCGCCGTTCTGCAGTTCGTAGCGCAGCGGCATCAGCCGGCCGTTTATCTTGGCACCCACGCACGCATCGCCCACCTGGCTGTGCACCGCGTAGGCGAAATCGATCGGGGTGGCGCCGCGCGGAAGCTGGATGAGCTGACCCTTCGGCGTGAAGCAGAACACCTGGTCCTGGTAGAGCTCGAGCCTGGTGTTCTCGAGGAACTCATCGGGTGCGGAGTTCTCCAGGATTTCCAGCAGGTCCTGCACCCAGCGGAAGCGGTGCAGCTCCTCGGCACTCGCGTCACGCCCTGCTTGTAGAGCCAATGCGCGGCGACACCATTCTCGGCGATCGCGTGCATGTCGGGCGTGCGGATCTGCACCTCGATCTTCTGGTTGCGCGGCTCGCGCAGCGTCACCCCGGTATGGAGGCTGCGATAGCCGTTCGCCTTGGGGGTGGAGATGTAGTCCTTGAAGCGTCCGGCGATCACCGGATAGGCGGCGTGGATCGCGCCCAGCGCCGCGTAGCAGGCGTCGCGGGTCGGCACCAGGATGCGGAATGCCATGATGTCCGACAGTTGCTCGAACGCCACGTTCCGCTGCTGCATCTTCTCCCAGATCGAGTACGGCGATTTCTCGCGTCCGGTGACTTCGACGCTCTCGATCCCGGTCTCGCAGCAGATGCGCACGAGTTCCTGGCGCACCTCCTCGATCACGTCGGCGCCCTGGCCGCGCAGGAAGTTCAGCCGGCTGATGATGCTGTCATAGGCTTCCGGGTCGAGCTGCGCGAAGGCCAGCGTCTCCAGTTCGCTCTTCATCGCCTCCATGCCGATGCGCTCGGCGAGCGGGGCGTAGATCTCCATCGTCTCGCGCGCGATCCGCTGCCGCCGCTCCGGCTCGCGCACGAAATGCAGCGTGCGCATGTTGTGCAGCCGGTCGGCGAGCTTGACCAGCAGCACGCGGATGTCGCGGCTCATGGCCAGCACCAGCTTGCGGAAGTTCTCCGCCTGCTTGGTGCGGTCCGATTGCAGTTCGAGGCGGGTGAGCTTGGTCACGCCATCGATCAGGCTCGCGATCTGGCGGCCGAACCGGCGCTCGATCTCGGGCAGGCGCAGCGGCGTGTCCTCGACCGCGTCGTGCAGCAGCGCGGTCGCGATGCTGGCGGTATCGAGCCGGTAGCCCGCAAGGATGTCGGCAACCGCCAGCGGGTGGGTGATGTAGGGGTCGCCGTTGTCGCGCTTCTGCCCGCCGTGCGCGTCGCGCGCGAGCGTATAGGCGGCGTCGATCAGGCCGGTATCGGCCTTCGGATCGTAGGCGAGGATCTTGCGGTCGAGGTCGGCGGGGGTCGCGGGGCCGGCGAGCGCGCCCTGGGTGCCGTCGGGCGCGCGCGGTGGGCCGGGGAAGGGCGGGAAGGCGCCGTTCACAGACGCTCCGTCATCGCCGTCAGCCGCGCGAACGGCCGCCGAGTTCCGCCTCGATCGCCGCCTCGATGTCGTCGGGCGAGAGTTCCTCGACCGGCATTCCCGCCGCTTCCTCCTCGGCCGTGACGTCCTGCAGGCCGAAGATGTTCTGATCGGTCGGGATCAGGTCGAGCACCTCCTCGTCGGTGGGCTCCGGCTCCGGCGCGCGGGCGAGCGACTTCACAAGGTCCTGGTTCAGCTTGTCGAGCGAGACCGTCTCGTCGGCGATCTCGCGCAGCGCCACGACCGGGTTCTTGTCGTCGTCGCGCTCGATCGTCAGCTCCTCGCCGCGCGAGAGATTGCGCGCGCGCTGGGCCGCGAGCAGCACCAGCTCGAAGCGGTTCGGTATCTTCTGGACACAATCCTCGACGGTGACGCGCGCCATGCGGCGGACTCCTGCGGCAGGTTTCTCGCGGGCAAGTGAAGTATCTAGGTGGCGCGGGGGTCCTTCGCAAGCGCGGAATCCCTCGTCATGCCCGGCGCAGCCGGCCATCGTCATGGTCGGCGAAGGCCGGCGAAGGCCGACCATCCACGTCTTTCGTGGGCGACAAAGTCGTGGATACCCGCCCTTCGGCGGGTATGACGATGCTCGGGCAGCCTCACAGCGCCCGGATCGCCTGATCGGCAAGCCGCGCCGCCAGCGCCGTCGCGGTGAGGCCGAGGCGCGGGTGCACCCAGTCGGGCGCCACCTCGGCCAGCGGCACCATCACGAACGCCCGTTCGTGGGCGCGCGGGTGCGGCAGCACCGGGTCCGGCGAGTTGCGGATCAGGGTGCCGATCGCGATCAGGTCCAGATCGAGCGTGCGGGCGGCATTCGGCTCGCCCCGATCGCGGCCGAACGCCGCCTCGATGGCGCGCAGCGCCGCGAGCAGCGCCGCCGGCTCTGCGGCACCCGCCAGCCGGGCGACGCCGTTGATGTAGTCCGGCTGCCCGGAGGGCGGCACCGGAGCGGTCTCGAACCAGCGCGACAGGGCGGCCAGCCGCAGCCCCGGCAGGGCGGCGAGCCGGGCCGCGGCACGGCGGCAGGTCTCGATCGGCGGCGCGCCGTCGGGGGCCGGCAGGTTGGCGCCGATCGCGACCAGGATCGGATCGCCGCTCACGGGGCGCTGCTCACCCGGGGGGCCGCTCACGGGGGATTGACGCCTCGCGGGCGGCGGCCTCTCCTTAGGGGGCCGGCCGCGCGGCCCCGTCTGGGCCGCCGGATTACAGCCATTGAAGGGATCAACGACCATGCATTTCCTGCCCAATGAACGCACCGTGCTGTTCATCGACGGAGCCAACCTCTACTCGGCCTCCCGCAACCTTGGCTTCGACGTGGACTACCGCAACCTGCTGGAGTTCTTTCGCCGCAAGGTTCACGTGGTGCGTGCCTACTACTACTCGGCGGTGCTGGAGACCGAGGAGTATTCGCCGCTGAAGCCGCTCACCGACTGGCTCGCCTATAACGGCTATACGCTGGTCACCAAACCCGCGCGCGAGTTCACCGACGCGACCGGCCGGCGTCGCGTGAAAGGCAACATGGACATCGAGCTCGCGATCGACATGCTGGAATTGGCACCGAAGATCGACCACGCGGTGCTGTTCTCGGGCGATTCCGACTTCCGCCGGCTGGTGGAGGCGGTGCAGCGGCGTGGGGTGCGGGTCTCGGTGGTCTCCTCGATCAGGACCTCGCCGCCCATGGTCGCCGACGAGCTGCGCCGCCAGGCCGACCAGTTCCTCGAACTGGCCGAGATCGGCCCCGAGTTCACCCGCCGGCAGATGGAGCCGCGCACCCGCTCGATGCCGCCGCGCACCACGCCCGCGGAACCCTTCGCGACCGCCGGGACGCCCGAGCTGACCTGAGACCGGTTCAGCGCGCGGCGGCATCATCCGGCCCGATCGCCGGCAGGTCGGGAAAGCGCTGCCGGAGCGCCGCGTAGGCGGCGGTGACCGCGAGCGCGCCCGGCTGCGGCAGTGCGCCATCGCGAAGCAGCGCGTCGAGAATGCGGTGCTTGAGGAAAAAACGCCAGCCGGGCGGAGCCGCCCCGAGGATCGCGGCAAGTGCGTCGTAGCGAGCGGGCGTCATCACCGCCTCGTACGCCCGCCGCCCCTCCCCGAAATCGAAATGCGCGGCCTGCGCACCCTCTCGCAGGTGCTGGCGCATCGCCATGGTCGCAGCGCGGTCGATCGCGCCATCACGGATCGCCACACCGTACCGCCCGCGTGCGGCTTCCGCCGAAACCAGCCCGGCGCGCACGTCGCGCAGCACCCGATCCGCGTCGCGTTCATAGGCGGGGCCGTAACCTCCCGCGCCCGGCCCCTGCACGCAGAGCACGTCACCCGGCTCGAGAGCGACGATGTCGGCATTGCCCAGTTCCTGCGCGTCGGCGCGCCCGGGGTTGCGGGTGAAGCGGGAAACCGCGCCGGCCGCGCCGCCGCGCACGCCCCAGGCGGCGAAGCGGCTGCGGTCGCGGTTGCGCGCCGTCACCATCGTGTTCGGCGCGAACACCTCAAACTCCATCAGCGTCGCACAGCCGCCGCGGAATCGGCCGGGGCCGCCGGAATCCGCCGCGAGGCCATAGCGGCGCATCCGGATCGGGATCTCCGCCTCGATGATCTCGACCGGCGTATTGCGCAAAAAGCAGGTATTGGCGCCCGATCCCTCGGTGCCGTCCATCGTGGCGCTGCCGCCGGCGCCGCCGCCGACCGGACCGATCGAGGCCATCACCATGCGGTTGTCGCGCGTCATGGTGCGGACGTTGATGATCGCAAGCCCGCCCGCCGGGCTTGCTGCCAGCCGCTCGGGCAAAGCCCGCGAGAACGCGCCGAAGATTACCTGCATCAAGGTCACGCAGGTCAGGCTGCGCATCCCCACGGCGGCCGGCGGCAGCGGGTTGAGCATCGAGCCTTCCGGCAGCACGCAGCGGCAGACGCGCAGGATGCCGGCATTCAGCACCAGCCGCGGATCGAGCGTGTAGAGCACATAGACCAGTCCGACCGTCGGCAGCACGTGCCGCTCCCGCCCGCCGGTCGGCACGTTGAGCGAGGATTGCAGTTGCGGGTCGGTGCCGGTGAAGTCGAGCACCAGCGATTCGTCGCGCACCTGAAGCGACAGCGCGATGCGCAGCGGATAGCCGCCCGCGGAATCCTCGTCGGCATAGTCCGCGAACGCATAGTCGCCGTCCGGGATGGCGCGCACGATCGCGCGCGCCTGCATCTCGGCGTAGTCGAGCAGGGTTGCCATGCCGCGCCGCAGCCCGTCGGCGCCGAAGCGCGCGATCATCTCGTGGACCTTGCGCTCGCCGGTGTTGACAGACGCGATCTGGGCCGCGAGGTCGCCCATGTTCTGCTCGGGCACGCGCACGTTGAGCCGCAGGATGTCGAGCAGCTTCTCGTCGAGCCGCCCCGCCTCCATCAGCTTGGTGGTCGGGATACGGATGCCTTCCTGATGGATTTCGGTCAGCGTGCGCGAGAGGCTGGCCGGCACGGCGCCGCCCATGTCGGTGTTGTGGATGTGGCCGGCGACGAAGCAGACTATCTTTCCCTCATGGAACACCGGTTTCCAGATGTGAATGTCGGGCGTGTGGGTCGCGACGAAGCCGCTGTACACGTCGTTGGTGATGCAGATGTCGCCCTCGCGATACTCCGCGATGCTGCGGATCGCCGGGCCGTAATCGAGGCCGACATACCACGTCGCGCCGAGCGTCTTGGGCGAGGCGAAGGTCAGTCCGTCCGGCGTCAGCAGCCCGCAGGAGAAATCCTCGGTTTCCTTGACGAAGGTGGAGTGCGCGGTACGCATCAGCGTGGACGCCATCGCTTCGGCGGCTGCGGCGCAGTAGTTGGCGAGGATCTGCAATGTCGCACCGTCGCGTGGCGGTTCGGGATGGTTCATGGCGCGGCCTCGATATGGATGCTGCCGTGATCGTCGATGCAGGCGGTGAAGCCGGGCAGGATGCAGGTGGTGCAGTCGGCCTGGGTGACGATCGCGGGGCCGGCGAAGCGGTGGCCGGACAGCAGCGCGGCGCGCTCGTAGAGGGGCACGGCGTGCTGGGCGCCGCCGATCCACACCGCCGCCTCGCCGATGCTTGCGAGCGGCGTCTCGGCGCGCGCGATGCGGGCCAGCTCGGGCCGCGGCGACGCGCCGGCGGCGATCACGCGCAGTGCCACGATCTGCACCGGCGTCTCGGGCGTCGCATAGCCATAGACGTGTCGGTGCCGTGCATGGAAAGCGTCTGCGATCTCGCCGATGCGGCCCGCCGCGAAGGCATCTTCCGCAAGCGCGGTGTCGAGCTCGAAGGATTGCCCGCGATAGCGCATCTCGGCCGAGACGCGGATCGTCGCAGGCCCGTCATAGTGCTGCTCGTGGCGCAGCCAGTGCTCGCCGCGTGCCCGCAGCCGCGCAACCGACGCAGCGAGGTCCGGCATCGCACGGGGGATCAAGTCGCGATACACGGTCTCTACGAAATCGTTCTTGAGTTCCGCGATCAGGCCGCCAAGCGCGCTCAGCACGCCGGGTGCCGTGGGCACGACGATGTGGGTCATGCCGATCTCGCGGGCGATGAAACAAGCCAGCATCGGTCCCGCGCCGCCGAAGGCGAGCAGCGGGAAGCCGCGCGGATCGACGCCGTGACGCGACACCACGCCGCTGATGCCGGCATACATGCCGGAGACCGCGACATCGATGATGGCACTCGCGGTTCGCGGCAAATCCTCCCCAAGCTGCGCCGCGAGCCGGTCCACCGCACGACGCGCCGCCTCGCAGTCCACGCGCACCGCGTCGTAGCCCAGCGCCGCGTGGCCGATCCAGCCGCAGACGGCGAAGGCGTCGGTCAGAGTGGCACGCTCGCCGCCGCTGTCCGTAGCAGGCGGGGCCGGGCGACGACCCGGCGCTCTCCGGGCCGACCTTGAGCACGCCGTGCGCATCCACCCACGCGACCGAGCCGCCGCCGTCGCCGATCGAGGAGACCGAGACCGAGGGGATGAACACCTGGAACTCGCCGATGAATTCGCCGGTGCCGAATTGCGGCGCGCCCCCCACGATCAGCGCCATGTCGGCGCTGGTGCCGCCGATGTCGAGGCTGAGGCAGTCGGCGAGGCCCGCGAGCTGCGCCACATACCCGGCGCCGATCACGCCCGATGCGGTGCCGGAGAACACCATCTGGATGCAGTCGGTCTTGGCCTGCTCGGCGGTCATCACGCCGCCGTTCGATTTGGTGACGCGCAGCGCCGGTGCCACACCGATGCCGCGCAGCGCCGCCTGCAACCGGTCGAGGTAGTGGGCGATGCGCGGCTGCACGTAGGCGCTGACGACGGCGGTAATGGTGCGCTCATATTCGCGGATGATCGGCCATACCGCGCTGGAACACACGACCGGCAGGCCGGGAGCGAGGCGCTCGATGCTCGCGCGCACGCGACGTTCATGCTCGGGGTTTCGCCAGGCGTGCAGCAGTGCCACCACGATGCCCTCGCACCCGGTGGCGCGGGCGCGTTCGACGGCGCGCGCGACACTGGCTTCGTCGAGCGGCGTCACCACGGCGCCGTCGGTATCGATGCGCTCGTCGATGCCGAACACATGCTCGCGCGGGATCAGCACCTCGGGGCGGCGGGAAAGGAGATTGTACATGTCGGCGATCTTCAGCCGCGCCATCTCGAGCACGTCCTCGAAGTGCCGGGTCGTGAACAGGGCAAGGCGCAGGCCACGGCGCTGAATAACGGCGTTCACGCCGACCGTGGTGCCGTGGGTGAAATAGGTCACGTTTTCGGCGCGGATGCCGCGCGCGGCCAGACGGCGCATTCCCTCGATCACCTCCTCTCCCGGCGCGTCGGGGCGGGAGAACACTTTCAGCAACTCGATCCGTCCAGTCGCCTCGTCGAAGGCGACGAAATCGGTGAACGAGCCGCCGATATCGACGCCGATGCGCGTGCCCATGCCAAACGTCTCCGTTCAGAGATAGATGCTGCGCACGATAGCCTCCTCCGACGCGATGCCCGACGCTGCATCATGGCCCTCGACCACGCGGCCGTCGCGCAGGATCAGCAGCCGATCGGCGACGGCGCGAGCGAGGCGGAGATTTTGCTCCACGATCACCATCGTGACACGCTGCCGCTTGAGCGTCGCCATGATCGCGGCGATCTCCTCCACGAACACCGGGGCGAGGCCGCCGGAGGGTTCGTCCAGCAGCAGCACCCGCGGCCGGCCCATCAGCGCGCGGCCGATCGCCACCATCTGCTGCTCGCCGCCCGACATCAGGCGCACGATTTGCTGCCGGCGTGCCGCGAGATGAGGGAACGAGGCATATACCTTATCGAGCAGCGTGCCTGCATCGCCGCCGCGCGTCCAGGCGCCGAGCCGAAGATTTTCTGCAACACTCATCTCGGAAAAGAGATCGCGCGCCTGCGAGACCTGCACGATCCCGTGCCGGAACGTCTCGTGCGGGCGGCAGCCGGCAAGTTCGCGCGCGTCGAGCCGGATCGAGCCTGACGAGGGGTGGACAAATCCGCTGAGCACATTGAGGCAGGTGGACTTGCCGCTGCCGTTGGCACCCAGCAATGCGATCACCTCGCCCTCACGCACCGCGAAGTCGATGCCGCGCAGCACCTTCTTGCCGGGATACCCCGCCTCGACGCCCGCGACCTGCAGCAGCGCCTCAGGCATGGCCGAGATATGCTTCCAGCACGGCGCGATCGGCACGCACCGCCGCGGGCGTGTCGTCCGCCACCTTGCGGCCCTCGCTGAGCACCACGATGCGGTCCGAGACCGCCATCACCAGTTCGATCGCGTGCTCGATCAGCAGGATGCCGATGCCGCGCTCGCGCGCGAGCTTGCGGACGATCTCGCCCAGGCGCGCGCGCATCGGCGGCGCCAGACCCACCGCCGGCTCGTCGAGCAGCAGCAGCGGCGGATTTGTGGCAAGCGCGCGCACGATCTCCACGATGCGCTGTTGGCCGCCGGAGAGCGCCGCCGCTTGCTGGTCCGCCAGATGCCCGACCTCCATCAAATCCAGCAGCGCGCGGGCCGCGGCGCTGGCGGCGGATTCCACGCGGCGGGCGTGCGCCCTGCCGAGCACGGCGCCGAGCAGGCCGCTATCGATCTCGGTGTGCAGCCCGACCAGCACGTTTTCAAGGGCGGTCAGATGACCGAACAATCCGCCGTTCTGGAAGGTGCGGCGCACACCGCGCGCCGCGATCTCGTGCGGCGGCAAGGCCTGGATCGGCGCGCCGCGCAGCAGGATGCGGCCCGCTGCCACCGGCGCGTAGCCCGCGACCGCGTTGAACAGCGTCGTCTTGCCGGCACCGTTCGGGCCGATCAGCGCGCAAACCTCACCCCGCTCCAGCATCAGCGAAACGTCGTTGACCGCGACCAGACCGCCGAAGCGAACGCTCGCATTGGCGATTTCGAGCAGCGGCCCCGTTTCCGTCATACCCCCCTCAGTCATGATGGTAGCGGTCGCGAAAGGCAGGATGGATGCGCGCCAGCAGGCTCGCCAACCCGTTCGGCAGGAACAGCAGCACGAGGATGATCAGCACGCCGAACACGAGTTCCTGAGAACCCGGAAGATTGGCGAACACCTGCGGCGCCGCGGTGATGACGACGGCGCCGATCACCGAGCCGAGCAAGCTGCCAAGCCCGCCCACCATGATGATCGCGAATTCGAGCAGCAGTTCATTGAGATCGAACGAGACCGGCGTGAGGTGGCCGACCAGGGCCGCGAACATCGCCCCGCCGATGCCCACGACGAAGCCGCTCCAGCCAAAGCACAGAATAATGGTGCGCGCGGTGGGAATGCCCATCGCGGCAGTTGCGGCTTCGTTGCTGCGGATCGCCATGAAAGCGCGACCGAACCGCGTACGCAGCAGCCGCGCGGTCGCGACCACCACCAGCACCGCGAGTGCCAGAAAAACGTAGAACTTGCGACCTTCGGTCACCAGCCGCCAACCGAACAGGTCTGGCGTCGGCACCGCCATGCCCATCGAGCCGCCGGTGAGCGGCTCCCACCGTATATAGACCCAGCGCATCAGCTCGCCGAAGGCGAGCGTCATGATTGCCAGATAGAAGGAGCGCACACCGCGCAGGGCAGCGACGCTGGCCGCCCCGCCTGCAAGCGCGCCCATCAGGCCGGCCGGCACGACCGTCAGCCACCAGGGAATTCCCAGTTGCGCTATCAGCACGCCCGCGGCGTAGGCGCCGATGCCGAAGAAGGCGACATTGGAGAAGGCGAGCAGACCGAGATTTCCGACCACCAGGTTAAAGCCGACTCCGACCGGCACGTACATCAGCATCATGTTGACAACGTATTGCTGATACTGGTTCAGGAACGCCGGAAGCGGCAGCAGAATCAGCGGCACCAACCAGAACCAGCGGCGATCGGCGTGTGGCGCGGTTCGTGGCGGCGCGGGTGGGACATGGATGAGCGGCGTGCTCACACCCGCACGACCGCCTGGCGGCCGAACAGGCCGCTCGGCCGGATCAGCAGCACCAGGATCGTCACCACATACGCGGTGATCTCGATGAAGACCGTGCCGACGTAGAACCCGAGCAGGTTTTGCAGCACGCCGAGCAGCACGCCCCCTGCCACCGCCCCGCCCAGCGAGCCGAAGCCGCCCAGCGTCATCGCCGCGAAGCCTTGCAGCAGCACCCACTGCCCCATGTCCGGCGTCAGCGGCACGATCAGCGCCAGCAGCGCGCCGCCGATCGCGCCGAGCGCCGCTCCAGTGCCCCACATCGCGGCGTGGAAAGCCGGCACGTTGATGCCGACCAGCGCGGCACCGCGCTCGGTCTGGAACACCGCCTGCACAAGCCGGCCGATCGGCGTCACCTGAAACACGACGAACAGCACCACAAGCAGTGCCAGCACGAAACCGGTGATCACGAGATCGTCGGTGGTGATGACGACGTTGCCGAGCACGAAGCTGAGGCTGGGATAGGGGCGCGGGATGGCGAGCGTCTCGTTGCCCCATTCCAATCGCTCGGCGCCGCGCAGCGCAAAGCCGACCGCGAGCGCCATCATGGCGAGCGAGAGATGCGGCCCTCCGCCGATCGGCTGCATCAGCCCGCGCTGCATCAGCACCCCGAACGCGAACAGGGCGGCGACCGCGATCGCAAGGGCGGCGACGAACGGCAGCCCGACGCTGACGCCGAGGAAGAACACCACGTAGGCGCCGGCGGCCACCATGTCGCCGTGGCCGAAATTGACCACCGTGGTGGCGCGGTACACGACCGTCATCGACAGGGCGATCAGCGCATACAGCATCCCGGTCGAGATGCCGCTGACCACGAGCTGCGGCAGAATCGTCAGCAGCGCGCGGGCTCTCCGGCGCCGGGCCGCTACCCGCGCCCTTGTTCCGCGCTCAACTGCCGCCTTCAAGCGGCTTGCCCCAGGCCGTATAGATGATCTCGTTCCCGTTGGTGTCGAGCCCGACCGCGTACATGCGCTGCACGCCGACATGGTTCTGCGGGCTGAAGGTCTCGGTATCCGCGAGCACGCCGGTATCGAAATCCTTCATCGACTGGATCGCCGCTTCCCAACTGGCGCGGGTGGGGTGCGGACCGGCACGCCGGAACGCCTCGACGGTAACGATCGCCGCGGGGACGCCGAAATAGTAGAAATTGGTCGGCTCGCCCTGCTTGGGCAGCTCGGATTTCGTCAGGTACTTGACAAAGATGTCGTGGAATTTCTTCAACGGTCCCTGGCCCAGCTTGGCCTTGAACTGGTACGGCTGGAAGAACACGCCGCGCACCGCGGCGGGGTCGCCCACTGCGGCGACCGTCTGCTCGAAATCTGCGCCGAGCGCGCCCACGACGATTGCGGGCACCCGGAACTTGTGCATGGCGCGCAGGAAGATGACCAGCTCCTGCTGGTAGAGGCAGCCCATCACCGCCTGGGCGCCGGACGCGCGGATGCGCAGCGCCTGCGCGGTCGCGTCGGTCGCACCGCGCTCCATGACCGTGCTCGCCACGATCGTGCCGCCGTGCTTGCGCACGTACTCGGTCGCCGGATCGCAGTAGCCGTGCGCCCAGTCGTTGCTGTGCTCGACCAGCGCGATTTTGGTGACACCGGGCTTGCTCATCGCGAAGGACGCCATCGCACGGCCGGACTGCACGCCGGTATAGGTCGTGTGATACATATTCGGCACCGGCGGCGTGGTGAGCTTCGGGTTGGCGGAAATGCCGATCCAGGGCACACCCGCCTGATCCAGCATCGGCTTGATCGCCATCGCGACCCCGCTGCACGGATTGCCCATGATCATGAAGACCTTGTCTTCATAGATCAGCTTCTTGGCCGCCGCGATGCCCTTTGCCTCGTTGCAGGCGGAATCGGCGAAGATCGTCTTGAACTTGCGGCCATCGACGCCGCCCTGCGCGTTGGTGTAGCGCAGATACGCCTCCGGGCCGTAGTTCAGCGGATCGAACACCGAGGCCTCGCCGGTGAACGGCCCGAGACTGCCGATCGTGATCGTGGTGTCGGTGATGCCCTGCGTGCTGTCGGCGGGCGGGGCGGCGGCCGCGACGCCAGCGCGGCGCCAGCGCAACGGCGGCGAGCAGCGCCAGCACGGCTTTCATCGAACGCATGGCCGGGACCTCCTTCGGATCGAGGAGAAACATCTTGGGCACGGCTACCATATCCGACGCCGACCGGCGTGCAAACGGCGCGTGCATCAGGACGTGCCATCGTCATGCCCGGCGAAGGCCGGGTATCCACGACTTCGCGGCCCCACGAAAGACGTGGATGGTCGGCCTCCGCCGACCATGACGGTGATGCCTCGTGCAAATGCAATGGCATTCGGCATCACGACGGGACGCCGGATTCGGCCGGCGTGTAGGGCCGGATGTTGGTGGGTGTCACGATCATCTCCGGGATCGAGGTGCGCGGCGGCAGCAGCGCCACCAGCTTCATCGTCTGCGCCAGATCCTCGGGCTGGATGAACTGGTCGAGCACCGCTTGCGGATACTTCACCCGGCGGCGCTGCATGATCGGGGTGTTCACGTCGTCGGGGCAGAGGCAGCAGGCGCGGATGCCGAACTTCCACGCCTCCTGCGTCAGCGACAGGCTCATGCCGAGCATCCCGAACTTGGAGGCGGAATAGGCGATCCCGGCGACCCCGCTGACGCGCTTCGCGGCCGTCGAGGCGACGTTGATGATCAGCCCGCTGCCCTGCGCGCGCATCGCGGGCATCACCGCCATCGCCATGTTGAAGGCACCGGTCAGGTTGACGGCCAGAACCTCGTCCCAGTCCTCGGGCCGGACCTCGTCGAGCCGGCGGTTGGCGACGTTGATGCCGGCGTTGTTGACCAGGATATCGACGCGCCGGTGCGTCGCGAGAAGCCGCCCGGCGGCCGCATCCACGTCCGCCCGGCGCGAGACGTCGAGCGGCACCGCCTCGGCCTGTCCGCCCGCCGCCGCGATCGCGCCCGCCACCTCGTCCAGCATCGCGCGGCGGCGGCCGATCAGCGCCACGTGTGCGCCCTCGGCCGCGAACATCAGCGCGGCCGCGCGGCCAATCCCGGTGCCGGCGCCGGTGACCCAGACCTGCTTGCCGTCGAACGCCGCCATCCGAACCCCCTTCCCTATCCGCCGATCTTGCCGTTCTGCCGGTCCGCCTCGATCCGCGCCGGATCGCGCCGTTCGGGCGGCCCCCAGCCGCCGCCGCCGGCACTCTCCAGCACCACGCGATCGCCGGCGTTCAGCACCGTCACCGCCTTCGAGGGGATCACCTCCTCGGCGCCGTCGGCGCGCAGGATCACCGAGCGCGCCGTCGCGCCATCGCCGCCGCCAGCGAAGCCGCGTGCCGGGCAGTAGTGCCGCTCGCCGCGATGCGTGAAGGTGATCGGCCCCTCCAGCACCTCGTATTCGCGCACGCAACCGAGGCCGCCGCGGAAGGTGCCGGCGCCGCCGGAATTGCGGCGCAACGAATAGCGGCGCATCCGCAGCGGGAACTCGGTCTCGATCGCCTCGATCGGCATGTTGGTGCTGTTCGACGCGTCGGTGTCGATCACATCGACGCCGTCGGCATCGGCACTCGCGCCGTTGCCGGCGACGACGATCTCGCCCATCACATACGGCCGCCCGTCGGCGTGGCGGCCGCCGAAGGCGAGCAGGATCGCCTCGCTGCCGGCATCGGCCGGCACGCGGTCGGGCCGCACCTGCCGCACCGCGCCCAGAATCGCGGTCGTGATCCGCTTGATCGTGGAGGTGCGGCTGCAGACCGGCGCCGGCTCGACCGGGTTGACGATGCTGCCGCGCGGCAGCACCAGCCGGATCGGGCGGAAGCAGCCGCCATTGGTCGGAATGGTGGGGTCGGTGAGCACGCGGATCGCGAAGCAGGCCGCCGCCAGCGAACCCGACGGCACGCAGTTGAACGGTCCGCGCACCTGCGCACTCGATCCGGTGAGGTCGCAAATCATCTCGCCATCCGCGATCGTCACCGCGACCTCGATGCGGATGCGCGTGTCGAGATCAAGCCCGTCATTGTCCATGAAATCGACGTAGCGATAGGTGCCGTCGGGGATGGTGCGCAGCGCCGCCCGGGTCAGCGCCTCGGAGCGGTCGAGCAGATCGGCAAAGATCGCGGCGAGATGATCGGCGCCGTAGGTGGCGGCAAGCTCGGCCACGCGCCGCGCGCCCACCGAGCAGGCGGCGACCTGCGCGTGCAGATCGCCCTCCAGCGTCTCGGGGATGCGCACGTTCCGCCGCAGCATCGCGAGCAGCGTCTCGTTGAAGATGCCGCCGTCGCGGAATTTCAGCGGCGGGATGCGGATGCCCTCCTGGAAGATCTCGGTCGCGTTGGTCGGGATCGATCCCGGCGTCAGGCCGCCCACGTCCTGGTGGTGCGTCAGCGTCGCCGCCAGCGCGATCGGCCGGCCGCGATGAAACACCGGCATCACGATCGCGATGTCGGGCAGATGCGTGCCGCCGAGATAGGGATCGTTCATCGTGTAGATGTCGCCCTCGACCATCCGTTCGGGCGGGAAGACGTCCAGCAGCGTGCGCACGATCGGTGCCAGGGTCGCGAGGTGGATCGGGATCGCCAGCGCCTGTGCCAGCGTCTCACCGGAGAGCGCGAACAGGCTCGCCGAGGCGTCCATCCCCTCCTTGACGATCGGCGAATAGGAGCTGCGCAGCAGCGTCGTCTCCATCTCGTTGGCGATGCCGTCGAGCTTGTTGCGCACGACTTCAACGGTGATCGGATCGAGGTCGCGCGCCACGGCGGCTGGCATATCGGCCATGTCAGGGCTGCTTTCGGGTCAGCACGAGGCTCAGGCTCGGCACCACGCGCGCCGTCCAGTCCGGCTCGATCACGGTCGTGGTGTCCGGCTGCTCGATGATCGCGGGGCCGGGCACGACCATGCCAGGAAGCAGATCGGCGCGCTCGAAGATCGCGCAGTAGATGGCTGCGGTGGTGCTGCGGAACAGCGCCGGCCGGTGGGTTTTTGGCACCGGTCGGCCGGCTGGCGTATCCGCCGCCGGTCCTGCCGCCGGATCGTCGTCTCCGGCGGGAACGCGATGGATGCTGCGCAGGCTGACGATGGTGGCCGGTGCGCTGGTCGCGTGGCCATAAACGCGCTCGTGGGCCGCCACAAAATCCCGATACAGGCGCGCGGTGACCTCGCCCGCCTCCATGTTCAGCGGCACTTCCAAGAAGTGCGACTGGCCGACATAGCCGACATCAGCGGCGTAGTTCACTCCAACCTGCTCGGGTGCCACGGCCTCCGCCGCCATCAGCGCGCGCGCCTGGCGGTCGAGATCGCTCAGCGCGTCCGAGATCGCGCCGAGATCGGCTTCGTGCGTCAGGCAGCGGAAAGTCGCGGAGACTTCATGCTCCACCGGCGCCGCGAACAGTCCCGCCGCCGACAGCACGCCCGGGCTGCACGGCACCACCACGCGCGCGATGCCCAGCTCGTCCGCGAGTGCGATCGCATGGACCGGGCCGGCGCCGCCCAGCGCCACCAGCGCGAAACGGCGCGGATCGTAGCCCTGCCGGATCGACACCAGCCGCATTCCCTCCGCCATGCCGGCGTTGACGACGCGGTGGATGCCCAGCGCCGCCGCTTCCACCGAAAGCCCGAGCGGGGCCGCGATACGTTCGGCGATGACGCGCCGCGCCGCCTCGGGATCGAGCCGGAACGCGCCGCCCGCGAAATAGTCGGGATTGAGATAGCCGAGCACGAGCGAGGCGTCGGTCACCGTCGCCTCGCTGCCCGCCATTGCCGTAGCAGGCGGGGCCGGGATCGGCGCCGGCCGATTGCGGCCCCACGCGCAGGCCGCCCGCCGCATCGGCGCGCGCGATGCTGCCGCCGCCGGCGCCGATCGCGTGGACGCCCACCATCGGCACCCGCACCGGCCAGCGGCCGATCCGGCCCTCCAGCACGATCAGCGGCGCGCCCGCGGCGACCAGCGCGATGTCGGAACTGGTGCCGCCGATGTCGATCGTGATGACGTCGGGCTCGCCGGCGCGCGCCCCCTCCGCGCGGCCGCCGATCACGCCGCCGGCGGGACCGGAGAGGAACAGCCGCACCGGACGCTGCCGCGCGATCGTGCTCGCCGCGATGCCGCCGCGGGACTGCATCAATTGCAGCGGCACGCTGATCCCCATCTCGCGCAGGCGCCGCTCCAGCCGCTCCAGATAGCGGCCGACCACCGGCTTGATATAGGCATCGAACGCGGTGACGACGGTGCGTTCGTATTCGCGAAAGCCGGGATCGACCTCGCTCGACAGCGACACCGCGATCTGCGGCCACTCGCGCGCGATCAGCGCCCGCGCCCGGCGCTCGTGCGCGGGGTTGAGGAAGGCGAACAGAAAGCAGATCGCGATCGCTTCCACCCCGTCCGCCACCAGGGCCGCAACGGCGTCGCGCACCGAGCCCTCGTCCAGCGGCACCAGCACGCGACCCTGCGCGTCGATGCGCTCGACGACCTCCTTGCGCCGAGCGCCCGGCAGCAGGAATACCGGGGTCGCCGGGCGCAGCTTCGCCGCATACATCGGGTCGCGGACCTGCCGGCCGATCTCCAGCACGTCGCCGAAGCCGGCGGTCGCGAGCAGGCCGATGCGGGCACCCTTTTCTTCCAGCACCGCGTTGGTGCCGACCGTGGTGCCGTGGACGATGCGCGCGATCCGATGCGGCGCGATGCCGCACTCGTCGATGATCCGGCGCAGACCGGCGATGATCGCCTCGCTCGGATCGGCGGGCGTGGAGGGAACCTTGAGCAGGCGCGTGGGTTCGCCGTGTGCCCGGGCGACGATGTCGGTGAAGGTGCCGCCGGTGTCGATGCCGATCTCCATTGCGGCTCCGAGTGCAGCACGCCGCTCGTGCACCGGCAAGCCGGCCGCGAGGTCGCGCGCGTCGCGCATCCCGGAGGGGGTGGCGGTTCGCGCGCTTCGGCGCTAGCATCCCTTGCCACGAAAGGACCGCCAATCATGCGCATCGGCTGCCCGAGCGAGATCAAGAACAACGAATACCGCGTCGGACTGACGCCAGCCGGCGCACGCGAATTGGTCGCCCACGGGCACACGGTGGTCATGCAGTCGGGCGCGGGGGCGGCGATCGGCTTTCCAGATACGGCGTATCGCAACGGCGGCGCTGAGATCGTCGGCGATGCTGCCGCGGTGTTCGCCACCGCCGAGATGGTCGTGAAGGTCAAGGAGCCGCAACGCTCCGAGATCGCGATGCTGCGGCCGGGCCAGGTGCTGTTCACCTATCTCCACCTCGCGCCGGACCCGGAGCAGACGCAGGGGTTGCTCGCGTCCGGCTGCACCGCAATCGCCTACGAGACGGTGACCGATGCGGCCGGGCGGCTGCCGCTGCTGGCGCCGATGAGCGAGGTTGCGGGTCGCATGAGCGTGCAGGTCGGCGCGCACTGCCTGGAGCGCGCGCAGGGCGGCGCCGGCGTGCTGCTGGGCGGCGTGCCGGGCGTGCTGCCGGCCAAGGTGGTCGTGCTGGGCGGCGGCGTCTCCGGCACCAACGCGGCGCGCGGCGCGGCGGGGCTCGGCGCCGACGTGATTGTGCTGGACCGTTCGCTCGCGCGCCTGACCGAGCTCGAGGAGCGGTTCGGCGACCGCTTCCGCACCGCCTTCGCGACCGCCGCGGCAGTGGAGCAGCACGTGCTCGCCGCCGACCTCGTGATCGGTGCGGTGCTGGTGCCGGGGGCGGCGGCGCCGAAGCTGGTGACGCGCGCGATGCTCGCCACACATGCAGCGCGGCAGCGTGCTGGTCGATATCAGCATCGACCAGGGCGGCTGCTTCGAGACCAGCCACCCGACCACGCACGAGGACCCGACTTTCGTGGTGGACGGCGTCGTGCATTACTGCGTCGCCAACATGCCGGGCGCGGTCGCCCGCACCAGCACGCTGGCCCTGACCAACGCGACCCTGCCCTACGTGCTGATGCTGGCGGGTAAAGGCTGGGCACGGGCGATGGCCGAGGATGCGAATTTGCGCGGCGGCCTCAATGTCCACGCGGGCACGCTCGCGCATCCGGCGGTGGCCGCGGCGCTCGGCCTGCGCCACGTCCCGGCCGAGGAGCTGGTCGGCAAGACCGCCACGCAGGCGTGATGGGCGCCGGCCCCCCCGTCACGCTCGGCGAAGGCCGAGCATCCACGTCTCTTCTTGGCGCACACGGCAAAGTCGTGGATGGTCGGCCTTCGCCGACCATGACGGTGGGAGGGCGGCGACTCTACAGCGACACCCGCAGCCGCGCGGCGATTTCGCCCACCACGCCGCGGCGGAACGCCAGCACGCAGATCACGAAAATGACGCCCTGCGTCACCGTCACCCAGTTGCCGAACTGGGCCAGGTAGTTCTCCATCGCGATCACGATCAGTGCGCCGACGACGGGGCCGAAGATCGTGCCCATGCCGCCCAGCAGCGTCATCAGCACCACCTCGCCCGACATCGAGAAATGCACGTCCGTGAGGGTGGCGATGCCGAACACGATCGCCTTGGTGCCGCCCGCGATGCCGGCGATCGCGCAGGACAGCACAAACGCGAGCAGCTTGTAGCGATCGGTGAAATAGCCGAGCGAGACGGCGCGCGGCTCATTCTCCCGGATCGCCTTCAGCACCTGCCCGAACGGCGAATGCACGGCCCGATGGATCAGCAAGAAGAAGATGACGAAGATCGCGGCGGTGACCCAGTACATGGTCATGTCGGCCCGCAGCGGCAGCACGCCGAACAGCGCACCGCGCGGCACTTGCTGGATGCCGTTCTCGCCCTGGGTGAACGGCGCCTGCACGCAGAAGAAAATAGACGAGCTGTGCCAGCGCCAGCGTTATCATCGCGAATTGCAGGCCCTGCCGCCGGATCGCCAGCGCGCCGAAGGCGCTGCCCAGCACCCCGCCAGCAAGCCCGCCGGCCAGGATCGCGATCGCCGGATCGAGGCCCCAGTACTTGGCGGTCCAGGCTGCGATGTAGCTGCCCATGCCGAAATACGCGGCGTGGCCGAACGACAGCAGCCCGACATACCCGATCAGCAGATTGAACGCGCACGCGAACAGAGCGAAGCACAGCACCTTCATCAGGAAGATCGGATAGAGAAAGCCGGGGGCTGCGACGATCAGCGCCAGCATCGCGGCCAGTCCGATCGCCTCTGCGCGGGAGAAGCCGAACCGGCCGGCGCGCGCCGGTGCCGCGGGGGGCGCGATGGCGGCTGCCTCCGCCATGTCAGGCCAGGCGCCCGAACAGGCCGCTCGGGCGGATCAGCAGCACGATCGCCATCACCAGGAACACGACCACCAAGGAAGCCGGCGGATAGAACACCTTGGTCAGTCCTTCCAGCACGCCGAGGGCGAAGCCGCTGACGATCGAGCCCAGGATCGAGCCCATGCCGCCGATCACGACCACCGCAAAGACGGTGATGATCAGGTTCGACCCCATCTCCGGGTTCACCGAATAGATCGGTGCCGCCAGCACGCCGGCGATCGCACCGAGCGCCATGCCGCCGGCATAGGTGAGCGAGATCATGCGCGGCACATCGACGCCGAAGGCCTGCACCAGCGGCGCGTTCTCGGTCGCGGCGCGCAGCCGCGCACCGATCGGCGTCTTCTCAATCGTCGCCCAGGTCGCCGCGCAGAGCAGCACGGAGGCGACCACCACCCAGCCGCGGTAATTGGGCAGGAACATGAAGCCGAGATCGGTGCCGCCCGCGAGCAGCGCCGGCACCCCGTAGGGCAGGCCGGAGGAACCGTATTCGTTGCGGAACAGCCCCTCGATGATCAGCGCGAGGCCGAAGGTCAGCAGCAGCCCATACACCGGGTCGAGCCCGTAGAGCCGGCTGATGATCGTGCGCTCGAGCAGCAGGCCGAGTGCCCCCACGATCAGCGGCGCCAGCAGCAATGCCCACCAGTAGCCGATGCCGAGATAATTCAGCAGCATCCAGGCGGCGAACGCGCCCACCATGAACATGGCACCATGCGCGAAGTTGATGATGTTCAGCATCCCGAAGATCACGGCAAGCCCGAGCGAGAGCAGCGCGTAGAACGCGCCGTTGATCAGGCCGAGCAGCACCTGCCCGAACAGCAGCGGCGCGGGGATCCCCAGAATGCTGATCATCCGCCGCCGCTCAGGACTTGTTCAGCTTGCACGCCGGGTCCGGCGGCTCAAACGCCTGTGCGGCGGGCGTGGTGCCGACCAGGTCGTAGTAATCCCACGGCATCTTGCTCTCCGACGGCTTCTTGACCCGGAACAGGTAGCTGTCGGTGACGAACAGACCGTCGGCGCGGATGCGGCGCTTGCCGAAGCACTCGTCGTCGGTCGGCATCGCCTTCATCTGCGCCACCACCGCCGCGCCATCCTTTTACGCGCGCGCGGCCCCGATCGCGTTCGCCGCCTTGAGGTAGTGGAGCGTGCCGGCATAGTCGCCGGCCTGGCCCATGTTGGGCATCATGCGGTTGGGCATCTTCGGTTGGATCTTCTTGGCGAAGGCGCGGGTGCCGTCGTTCATGTTCCAGTAGAAGCTCTCGGTGAGATAGAGGCCCTGCGCCTGCGGCAAGCCCACGCCATGCGCGTCCTGGATAAACATCAGAAGTGCCGCCACCGTCATCTTGCGCGACAGGCCGAACTCAGCCGCCTGCTTGATGCAGTTCACCGTGTCGGCGCCGGCATTGGCGAGCCCCAGCACCCTGGCCCCGCTTGATTGCGCCGAGAGCAGGAAGGAGGAGAAGTCGCTGGTGCCCGGGAACGGGTATGGCGAGGCGCCGAGCACCTTGCCGCCGGCGGTCTTGACGAACTCGCTGGTCACCGCCTGCAGCTGCTGGCCGAAGACGTAGTTGGCGGTAATGAAGTACCGGGTCTTGCCGCCCGATCCCACAGTCTTGCCGCCGGTCGATTTCGCGAGCATGTACACGTCGTACGACCAATGCACAGTGACCGGCGTGCATTGGCGGCCGGTGAGATCGTCGGTCGCCGCCCCGGTATTGAGATAGGCGATGTTCTTCTCGCGGCAGACATTGTTTACCGCCAGCGCCACCGAGGAGGTGTTGACGCTGTCGATCAGGGTGACGCCGTCGCGGTCGATCCACTGGCGCGCGATGCCGGCGCCGATATCCGGCTTGTTCTGATGGTCGGCGGTGACGACCTCGACATTGAAGCCCTTCGGCCCGAACTCCTGGATCGCCTGCTTCACGCAGGCGACCGAGCCAAGCCCGCCCAGATCCTTGTACGGCCCGGACTGGTCGTTGAGCACGCCGATCTTGAGCGTGGGCGCGCCGGCCGCGCGGGCGCGCAGGAGCGGCATTGTGCTGGCGGCGGCGGCGGTGCCGAGCAGGCCGCGTCGGGTGATCGTCATGGGCGTGTCCTCCGCTGTGGTGTCAGACGCCGAGATAGGTGTGCAGCTTGTCCATGTTCGCGCCAAGCGCGTCGTTTTCGATCATGTCGACGACGCGGCCGTGCTCGATGACGTAGTGGCGATCGGCGACGGTCGCCGCGAAGCGGAAGTTCTGCTCGACCAGCAGCACAGTAAACCCGCGCGCCTTGATCTCGCGCACCATGCGGCCGATCTGCTGCACGATCACCGGCGCCAGCCCCTCAGTGGGTTCGTCCAACAGGAGCAGCGTCGCACCCGTGCGCAGGATGCGCGCGATCGCCAGCATCTGCTGCTCGCCCCCGGAGAGCTTCGTGCCCTGGCTCGCAGCCCGCTCCTTGAGGTTCGGGAACAGCGCGTGGATGGTCGGCAGGTCGAGGCCTCCGGGTGCGATCACCGGCGGCAGCAGCAGATTCTCGGTCACGTTCAGGGAAGCGAAGATGCCGCGCTCCTCGGGGCAGAGTGCGATGCCGGCGCGCGCGACCGCATCGGGGCGCCGGCGCAGCATCTCGGCGCCGCGGAAGCGGATGCTGCCCTCGCGCTTCGGCGTCAGGCCCATGATCGACTTCATCGTGGTGGTCTTGCCGGCGCCGTTGCGTCCCAGCAAGGTGACCACCTCGCCTTCCCGCACGTCGAACTCCATCCCGTGCAGGACATGGCTTTCGCCGTACCAGGCATTGAGCCGGCTCACCGCGAGCATGGGGGCCTCAGCCATCCGCCGACCCCAGATAGGCGGCAATGACCTCGGGGTTGCGCGATACCGCCGCATAGTCGCCCTCGGCCAGTATCGCGCCGCGGGTCAGCACAGTGATCGTGTCGCACAGACCCTCAACGACCGAGAGGTTGTGCTCGACCATCAGGATCGTCCGCCCGGCGCGCACCCGGCGGATCAGCGCCACGATCCGGTCCACGTCCTCGTGCGCCATGCCCGCGGTCGGCTCGTCGAGCAGCAGCATTTGCGGCTCGAGCGCCAGCGTGGTCGCGATCTCCAGCGCCCGCTTGCGGCCATAGCGCAGCAGGGCGGCGGTGGTCTCGGCGTACCCGCCAAGCCCGACATCGTCGAGCAGCGCGCGGGCGCGCGCGTCGTAGCGCGCCAGCACGCGCTCGGAGCGCCAGAAATCGTAGCTGCCGCCGCGCGCGCGCTGCAATGCGAGGCGCACGTTCTCAAGCGCGGTCAGATGCGGGAAGGTCGCGGAAATCTGGAAGCTGCGCACCAGGCCGAGCCGTGCGACAGCGGCGGCGGACAGCCCGGTGATGTCGCGGTCCTGGAAGCGGATCGTGCCGCTGCTCGGCCGCAGGAACTTGGTCAGCAGGTTGAAGCAGGTGGTTTTGCCGGCGCCGTTCGGCCCGATCAGGGCGTGGGTGGCGCCGCGCCGCACCTGCAAATCGACGGCGTTGACGGCGATGAAGCCGCGGAACTCGCGCGTGAGCGCCCTGGTTTGCAGGATGGTGTCTGACACCCCCGGCCGCCTTCCCTTCTGCCGGTTGCCGCCAGCGCCGTGTCAGTTGCACATGGCAGGGGTGCGCGCAAGATGGTCCAGCGCGGGCCGCCGCAAGTGGTTGCGGCGTCCCTCAGAGGGCCGCGTGCAGTGCCGCGTTCGCCGTATCGAGCGCGAAGCCGAGCCGGTTGCAGGCGCGCCGCGCGGCTACCGCGCGGAATTGCGCCTCCTCCGACGCTGCCGCGGCCGTGGCAAGCGCGCGTAGCGGGTCGAGTACCGGATAGGGCGCCTGAGCCAGCGCCGGGTCGTGGTCGAAGCGGTCGCCGCGCGTGTAGTCCATCGGCACCAACGCGCGCGCGACTGCGACCAGTGCCGTGTCGATCCGCGCCGATTCGTTATCGTCTCGAGACGATCTTGCCCGCGCCTGCAACGTCGTCGCGCCGGCGCGCAGCGTTTCCGCGGACGCGATAAGCGATCCGAGGTCGAGGCGGTCGCCAAGCGCGCCGGCGAGCGCGGCGAGTTCGCGGCCCAGGCAATCCGCCTGCGCCACATAATCCAGCGGCAGCACGCGGTCGGTCAGCAGGCGCCAGAGCGTGTGGACATAGATGCGCGTGTCGCGCACCAGCAGATCGAGGTCCATCTTGTCGAGCGTGTCGTCGGGCGTGTGCCACCACCAGCCAAAGCCCGCACCCTTGCGCGATGTGCCGCCGAGCACCGCCCCCACCACGTTGTCATCCGCGCCCACCGGCTGCTCGCCCATGCCCATGAACATCGCGGGAATGCCGATGCCCCAGAAGGACTGGTCGCCGGCGCGGCTCATGCGGTGCCCATCGAGCGTCTGCCCGCCCTGCTCGCGCACCGCCTCCGCGGCGAGCGTGCGCAATTCCGCCGAGGACAGCGCATCCGCCAGCACCGTGTTGCCCTTCGCACCCGTGCTGTCCACGTTGACGTGGGCCACGCAACGCCGCGCCAGCTCGGTCCAGTGCGTGTCGGCATACCAGGTCGATCCCGAATAGCGCCCGTGCGAGTGGCCCGACCAGAAGCAGAGGCGCAATCCGCGGCGCCACTGCGCGCGCTCGGACGCGAACAGCCGCGCGATCTCCAGCATGGTGGCGTTGGCGCCGCCATTGTCCATCACGCCGAAATACCAGGTATCGTGGTGGCCGGAGAACATCACGAACGGCGCCTCGCCGACGACCTCTGCCGGCGGCAGCTCGGCAACCAGCAGCGGCGTGCGCCGCCAGCCGGTATCCACCTCGGCGTGGAGCGTCACCTCCACCGCCTCACCGCCGCGCACGCGGCCCCGAAGCGCCTCGCCATCCTGCTGCCGGACGCTGAGCACCACGGTGCGCGGCAGGCGCTCGCGGGTGGTCTCGGTCGGGCTACCCCACACCGGCGAGATGCACATCTCGTGCAGATGCCGGTGCGGGCTGATATGGATTTGCCCGATCGCGCCGGCCTCGGAGGCGCGCAGGCTCGCCGCCGGATTGGCGATCGCCTCCAGCAGCACGATCTTGCCGCGCACGTCCGCGGCGAAAAAATCCGTCGCACTCCCCGCGCCGGCATAGACCAGCCGGCCGCGCACGCCGTCGGGCGGCGAGGGGCGCGAGAAAGAATGGGTGATGCAGTCCGGCATGCCCGCGTCGGTCTCCAGCCGCGCGCGGCCCGGCAGGCTGATATAGGCGTCGTGCTCCAGCAGCTCGGTGCGCCAGCCATAGCGGTCGAGGCAAGATTGCAGGTAGACAAAGCTTTCGCGTTCTTCCGGCGTGCCGGACAGTTTCACACGACGCGCAAATTCTTGCAGATGCGCCATCATTGCGTCCGCACTCACCGCGCCGCACAGCCGCTCGATCACCGGATCAGTCATCGTCCACTCCATATCCGCGGCGAGGCACCAGAACGGTGCGCTCGAAGGTAATGACCACCGTCCCGTCCGCTTTGCGTCCGGTGGTGCGGACGGTGACGATGCCCTGCGTCGGGCGCGTCTTCGACTCGCGCTTGCCCAGCACCTCGGAGCAGGCATAGAGCGTGTCGCCCGCGAACACCGGCGCGGGCAGCCTGATATCGGTCCAGCCCAGATTGGCGATCGCGCGCTGGCTCACATCGGCAACACTCATGCCGGCGACGATCGAGAGCGTCAGGCACGAATTCACCAGCGGCCGGCCGAACTCCGAACGGGCGGCATAGGCGGCGTCGAAATGCAGTGGGTGCTGGTTCATCGTCAGCAGCGTGAACCAGGTGTTGTCGGTCTCGGTGATGGTGCGCCCCGGCCGGTGCTCATAGACGTCGCCGACGACGAAATCCTCGTAGGCACGGCCGTAGCTCTCGCGGTAGCGGTGCGGCGCGACCTCCCTTGCCTCCGCGACCATGCGCGATCCCTCCCGAACGTCGGCGCAAAACGCTAGGCACGGCGAGCGGCACGGGTCAAGGCGCGCACATTGACGCGGCCAGCGTCCCGCCACACCATGGTCTGATGCTGCGCGAGGAACGGCGGGGAGCGACCGCGATCCTGACGCTCGATTTTCCCGAGCGGCGCGACGCGCTCGGGGTGCCGATGCGCGAGCGCCTGGTCGCGGCGTTCGAGCGGCTGGAGCCAGATGGCGATTTGCGCGCGATCGTGCTCACCGGCGCCGGCGGGCAGTTCAGCGCCGGCGGCGACATCGCGGGCATGAACGCAGCCAACCTTGCCGCCGGGCGCGAGCGGTTCCGCACCACGCATCGCCTCGTGCGGCTGATGGTGAAATCCGCCAAGCCGATCATCGCCGCGGTTGAGGGCCATGCCGTCGGCGCCGGCCTGTCGCTTGCACTCTGCTGCGATACCATCGTCGCGGCCGAGGACGCGCGTTTCGCCTCAAGCTTCGGCCGCGTCGGCCTGATCGCCGATCTCGGCCTGCTGCACACGCTGCCCGCGCGCGTGGGCGAGGGCCGCGCGCGCCAGATGTTCCTGTACGGTGGAACACTCACGGCACCGGACGCAGAGCGCATCGGGCTGGTCGACCGCGTGGTGCCGAAGGGGACGGCGCTGGATGCGGCGCTCGCGCGTGCGGCTTCGTTCGAGGCTGCGGCGCCCCTGCCGGTCGCGCTGACGAAATCATATCTGGCGCAGGGAATCGATGCGACGCTCGATTGGGAGCGCGAGGTGCAATCCGCGCTGTTCCTCTCAGCCGATCACGCCGAAGGCAAGGCCGCCTTCCTCGCCAAGCGCGCGCCGCGCTTCACGGGACGCTGATCGCCGCCAGGATGCCGGAGCCGCCCGCCTGAGCACCGCTCTCGCCCTGCCGCGCCGCGACCGCATCGACCTGCTCGCCGGCACCCTGCTCACGCTGCTTTGCCTCGTCTGGGGGGTGCAGCAGGTCGCGATCAAGGTCGCGATCGCGGGCGGGCTGCCGCCGGTGCTGCAAGCGGCGCTGCGGTCCACCATCGCCGCGGTACTGGTCTGCTTGTGGCAGGCGGCGCGCGGCCGGCTGCGGCCGCTGCTGGCGCGCGACGGCGCGTTCGGGCTCGGCGTGCTCGCCGGTGTGCTGTTCGGGGCCGAGTTCGTCGCGCTCTTTGCCGGGCTTGCGCGCACCAGCGCCGAGCGGGCGGTGATCGTGCTCTACACCGCCCCATTCTTCGTTGCGGCCGGCGCGCACCTGCTGATCGCCAGCGAGCGGATGCGCGCGCGGCAATGGCTCGGAATGGTGCTGGCCTTCGCGGGCGTCGCCACGGTGGAAACCGGCGCCGCCCGGCTGCACGCGGGCGGGCTTGCCGGCGACATGCTGGTGCTGCTCGCGGCGATATTTTGGGCGGCGACGAGCGTGCTGATCAAGGCGACTCGTCTCGCGCGGCTCTCGGCCGCGAAGATCGTGCTCTATCAGCTCATCGTCTCCGTGCCGGTGCTGCTCGCCTGCTCGGCACTGGCGGGGGAGAGCTGGGGGCTCGCGGGTGTGCGACCAATCGCGTGGGCTGCACTCGCCTATCAGGGCGCGGGGGTGGCCTGCGTGAGCTATCTGATCTGGTTCTGGCTGATGGCGCGCTATCCGGTCTCGCGCATCTCCGCCTTCACCTTTCTGACGCCGGTGTTCGGGGTGCTCGCGGCAGCCCTGCTGCTCGGCGAGGCGGTGACGCCGATGATCGCCCTGGCACTGCTTGGGGTCGCCGCCGGGCTGCGGCTGATCAATGCGCGGCCGACCGCGGAGTGAATGCGACCAGTCCTGTTACCTACCAGGGTTGCATCCCGGGTAGCGGCGTAGCAGGGGATCACCGCGGTGAAGCTGGCTGGCTAGGTATATGAGCGCGCGATCTCCTCTATCGGAGCAAACTACTTATCGCCGGTCCTCCTGCTCGATTTCGCTGCGGGAGCTGAGGCAACGGGTGCGTAGAAAGCGACTGGCGGAGTAGAAACTCCAACGGATGGAGCGGCCGTGCTGGATGCTGGAACGGGAGTTGGGCCCAGCGATCCGTATCCGATAACCTTACCGCTAACCGTCGTCTCACTTAGGCTTTGCGGTTTCTCGATGCTAACCTCCTGGATCGCATATATCCACTTGACGTATACGATGAAGAAAGCCAGCGAGACTACGAGGATTATCAGGCCGGTTACTGAGGAGTGCATGGAACCTTTAATCGCCCCCTTGCCAGCCTCGACCGAGAGATCGCTGAGGTCGCCGAACTTGCCGGTTCCCGAGGCGGCCAACTTATAAGAGCCAAGGAGTTGCAGCCCAGCCAGGAACACTCCAGAAACAGTGATGGCAACGACCATCCACAATACTACGCGTTCGTCGAGTTCCTATCGTAACAATTTTTCCCGCCGGATATCGAAATCTTCCATCAAATCCACCAGATAAATCTGGTTGGCACAGGTGATCCAAATTTCCTTGAAGGCCGGCAAGTCTTCCCGAATGGGTTGGGTGACCCGGGTTGCGCTTCCCATGCATTCTTGAAGCGCCTTCGTGTAGTCCTTCACTCTAGAAAGTTGCGCCACACTCGCGGCATGCGGGGAGATCACGCTGCCCAGAACAGAGACGACGGCCACGACCACGGCTACCGCCAACACCGCTCCGAAGATGCCCGCGGTGAGAATGCCTACTGAGCGACTCCGAAGCAGCTTATTGGGTAAGGCCGCTATACTGTCCACAGCTGCACAGTACTCCACTGGGAATTGGCGAAGGGTTTAGAACTTGGCAGCCATTCCCCACGTTATCGATGTAGCAGATTGATTGGTAGATTGGTTGAGGGGGTGGAGGGAGTGGAGGGAGTGGAGGGAGTGGAGGGAGTTGATTGGCCGCAGGCGGTAGCGTTGAGTAACTGTAACCGGGCGGTTGGGGCATCTGAGGCATTGTTCCACCCACTGTAGGCGGCGGCGGGTAGTATGCCCCCCAACCGCATTTGACGAGCCCAACGGGGGTTGAGGGATGGAGGGAATCGCGTAGTTACGGTGCGGGTCACACCAGCCAGGAGGTGCGCCCACCTTGGCTGGACAACTCTGGGCATGGCTACCCGCAATCGGGCACATCGCAAATGGCCGGACCAGCGCCGCCCACCTGGCCGATCGACACATCAGTTTTGTCCTATATCGTAGGTAGACCGTAACAGATTCGCATTGGTTGGTAAACTCACAAATGCGTGGCTCCGGATGTGAGTAGCAGGGCCGATGTTGGAGCAAGAAAGTCCTTGATTTACGCACGGCTGGCGCCGGCGAGATGACGGCTTCGGCGCGTCCGATGCGACGGAAGCCTCATGTCCTGCGCGAGGATGGCCTAGTTTAGCCGCCGACAACGATAGTCTCGGGGTCATGCGAGAGTTGCCTCACGACGCGAGCGTGGCCTCAGCTATAAACCGCCGCACTTATCGGCACCGCCCCGGAAACCACGTTCGATAACGGCATGGCCGGCGAAATCAGCGCGCGCGGGCATCGGTCCGGGTCGGCACTCCGACCGTGATCGACCGCGTGATCCAGCATGCGGTGCTGCAACGTGCTCGCGGGATTGGGAGCGACCGACCGGAACTCCTCGAATTCGAAGCGCAGGCCGAGCAGCCTCGCCGCCACCTCCGCAGTGCTGGTCGCCGGGGGGGGAGGGCTGCATGCTCGCGGGAGTGGGGCCGATCTTCGCTCGCGGTTGCCTACCAGGGCGCGGGGTGGCCCGCGTGAGCTATCTCGTGTGGTTTTGGCCGATGGCGCGCGATCCGGTCTCGCGCATCTCCGCCTTCACCTTTCTGACGCCGATGTTCGGGGTGCTCGCGGCCGCCCTGCTGCTCGGCGAGGCGGTGACGCCGATGATCGTGCTGGCGCTGCTCGGCGTCGCCGCCGGCCGGCGGCTGATCAACGCGCGGCTGATCGAGGATTGATCCAGTAGCCCTATTGAATGATCGCCTTCGACCCAGAGTGGACCTGCCAGCTGATCCCATCTGCTCGCCGTCGAGATCGCGTTCAGCTTCTCCAACGCAAAACCTGCTCGCGCAATGGATTGACAAATGGACGCCGCTCGGCCCGGCTCTCCTGGTACTCCTTCTTCACGCGGAGGAACCAGCGGATCTGCGCATCGGCATCGCCAACGAACATCGATGGCGGATACGGAGCATCCGCACCGCCGAGGTTGACCACCACGTGGTAATCCTGGCGCAGGAAGTCGCGGGTCATCCAGCGTGCGAACGGCTTCAGTGGCGCCAGCCACCCTATGGTCCAGTAGACGCAATAATGCACATCCGTCGTGGTTGCGGTGACGGGTGTGGAGGCAGCGAGGACGCAGGTCGGAATGGCGTTCGCCCTCAATACTTTCAATGCGCAATCCGGGAAGCTGGATGGTGACGTCGATATGCACATTGCGCCCGAGAAGGCGGTAGGGATTGGCGCCATGCTGGAGGTGATGGCGCTTCATGCGGAAACCGAGTGCGTCGGGCTCGAACACCTTCTCCTTGGCCCGCAGCGAGTTGCTTGCCTTGCGCTTCCACCAGCGGGACGTATGGACGAAGGCAGGGTGGGCGGGATCGAAAAAGCCGATGGTCGCGAGATCGGCGGTGCAGGGAAATCGCATGCTGGCGCTGACCTGAGGCGCGGCACCGTCGAAACCGGGAACCGTCGGGACGACAGGCAGTCTCGCCGGATCGGGCTCCTCGCCCATGAAGACCCAGATATTGCCCTGGACCTCGCGGCACGGAATAGCATGCAAGCCGAACCGGCCGGGGTCGATGTTGTCGGATTCGGAGAGTGCCGGAGTTGCCAGGCAGCGCCCGTTGTTGGTACGGAACAGCCAACCATGGTAGCTGCATTGCAGCGTTTCGCCGTCGCACTTCCCGTGGCGCAGCGGCATGCCACGATGTGGACAACGATCAGCGTAGGCGAAAACCTTACCGTCGCGCCCACGACCGAGCAGGATGTCGCGCTCCAGGAGCGTCATCGGCAGAGTTTTGCCCAGCCTGAGTGCGTGGCTTGCTGTGGCTAGGTACCAGAAGTAAGGCAGGAGGCGGCTCATGCGCCTATATGCGCCGTTCCAGCCGCGAGCCGTTCACTCGGGAACGCGAAATCCGGCATCCGAATCGTTGAAGCCACGATGAGCAATCTCCACTCTCAGCGATCGTCGGACAGAGCCGCTGGCATGATGATCAGGGCGCCAGCGCCGCCTCGGCCGTGACGGTCGCACTGACAGGCACCGCCTCGGCCATCGCGTTCGGCACCGGCATCGCCGCCGCCATCATCGCGCGCGGCGTCGGTCCGGGCGCACTCGTTGGATTGAGATCGACCGACCGGAACTCCTCGAAGTGCAGGCCCAGCAGCTTCGCCGCCGCCTCGGCGCGACCGCGCAGGGCGCCGAGGGCCTGGCGCCGGGCTTCGTCGGCGGCGCGGCGAGAGGCGGCGTCCGAAACCTGCCAGCCCAAGCGTTGCACGGCCAGTCCTTGCGCCTGTAGCCGCCCGACCAGCGCCAGCATCGCCCCGCCATCGGCGCTGCGCAGCGTCACGACCTGGCTCGCCTGCCAAACTACCGTCGCGGGGGCCGCCGACTGGCCCGGATGCGGCTCGCGCACCTGCCAAACCGAATAGGGCCCGGTCGCGACGGTCACGCCCTGCGTGCCGCGCGCCGTCGCCAGCGCCGCGGTGATCGCGGCGTTCACCCGCGCCTGGGCGTTCTGCGGCGTCGCCGCACTCGCCTCGGCGGTAAGGTCGGCGGCCAGCTCGTCCGGCTGCACCATCACCGCCGCGGTCTCGGCCAACCGCAGCAGCGTCTCCGCCCGCGCCGCTCCAATGCTCGCCAGCAGCGCGAGCGCCGCCGCGCCAAGCCTAACGGGAGACGTGGGGCGCCGTGACGAGGCCGCCCTTGGCGTTGGCGGCGGTGTGCGGATCGGCCTGGTCACCATAGGTCAGCGTCTGCGTGGGGCGCCCGCTGAACGGGGTCGCGTTCACCGGCCCGGCGCTGTCGGCCTGCGGTCCCGCCCCGGCGACCCGCTCCGACGGCAGCACTTTCGGGCCGCCGATCGCCGGCACCGGGGCCGGCTGCAACGGGCCAGTCTGGGCGAGCGCCGGCACGGCCGCCGAAGCCAGCAGCATCAGAAAAAGAAGGGACGCGCGCATCGGATACCTCCACGTTCGCAACGTCCCCCGCGCATCGCGGGTTGCCGCCCATCCGCCGACCCTCCTCACGCCGTCACGGCGGGGATCATGGCCCGATCCACCTCCTGCCGTCGAGCCGGCGACCAGCGCCGCCGGTGGTCCTTATCGATCATCATCACCCGCACCCCCTCGGCGAAATCCGGGCGGCGGATCGCGTGGCGCATCAGGCGCCGCTCGGCGTCGGGGCACTATGAGTTAACATAATTGATCACATTGGCCATTTATGTTAGCAATCATATCAGACCCGGTGACGGCAATGCGGTAAGGGATTGACGGATGCGAGACAGGCACGGGCGGTTTGTGGCGAGGCTGAGCGGCAAGCCGGATGGCCGGCGGCGCGGCGCCGCGCGAGCGCGGCGGGCAGGGGTCGCGACATGGCGAGATCCCGCGGCCGGCACCCGAGCGGCCGCGGCGAGCTTGATTTAGCCCTGTTCTCAGGCGGCGCGACCCTGATCCAGCCCTGTTCTCAGGCCGGCGGCGAGCCTGATCCGGCCCTGTTCTTGGGCCTCAGGGCCCCTGATCCGGCCCTGTTCCCAGAACGGCCTTCGCACCCTGATCCAAGCAGGCCTCTTCCCCCGTCCTCACGCCGTCACGGCCGCGATCATCGCCCGATCCACGTCGGCCCGTCGAGCGGGCGACCAGCGCGGCCGGCGGTCCTTGTCGATCACCATCGCGCGCACCCCCTCGGCGAAATCCGGGCGACGAATCGCGTGCCGCATCAGACGCCGCTCGGCGTCGAGGCATTCGGCGACCGAGCGGTGGGCGCCGGCGCGCAGGATCGCATCAGTCCACAGCACCGCCGCCGGCGCCGCGGCCTCGATCGCCTGCTCGGCGTCGCGTGCCCAAGCGCCGGGCGTAACTGCAAGCTGCGCCACGATCTCCTCCACCCCGGGCAGGCCAAAGCAGGCGTCGATCGCGGGCCGGTCGGCGGCCAGGGTGAAGGGCGGCAACGGCGCGACGAAGCCGGAGAGGGCCGCGACCCCGTCCGCTGCCAGCGCCCCGGCCAGCGCCGGTAGCGACGCACGCGACACGAAATGCGTCGCCAGCCCGAGATGCACGGCGTCGGCGCCCCGCACCCGCGCACCCGTCAGCCCCATCCAGAAGCCAAGCGCGCCCGGCAGGCGTGGCAGCAGGAAACTCGCGCCGACATCGGGGAACAGGCCGATCGTCGCCTCCGGCATCGCGAACACCGCAGCCTCGGTCGCGACCCGTACCGCACCATGCACCGAGATGCCGATGCCCCCGCCCATGCAGACGCCGTCGATCAGGGAAACGATCGGCTTGGGATAGGTCGCGACCGCAAGATCGAGCGCGTATTCGGCGGCGAAGAAATCATCCACCGCCACCACGTCGCCGGCGTCGAGCTGCGCACGCAGGGCGCGAATGTCGCCGCCGGCGCAGAACGCCCGATCCCCCGCCCCTGAGAGGACGATCGCGTGGATTTCGGGGATGCCCCGCCACGCCTCCAATGCGTCGTGCAGCGCCGCGACCATGCCGCGGTCGATCGCGTTCAGCGCGTCGGCACGGTCGATCAGCAGCCGGCCGATCCGGCCCTCACGCCACGCTCGCACGCCCATCGCCGCCTCGAACAAGAACCAGGCCAGGGGCGTCTCCCCTGGACCCCACCAAAGGCACAGCCTTTGAAATCCATTCAAGGGGTCTGGGGCCGCCGGCCCCAGCGGGGTCGAGGGGCAGGGCCCCTCGCCTTACGCCCGGCTGAACAGCCGCGACGCCAATTCCCCGAGCGCGCGGCCAACCCCCCGGTTGCGTCCCGCCGCCCGCGCCATCGCCGCAGCGAGCGCCGCGATCGACAGGCTCCGCCGCAACTGTGCCACCGACTGCCGACGCACCTCCAGCGCCTCCGCCTCGATCGGGTCATGCGGCGAACGCATCGCCAGCAGGCCCAGGATCAGCGTGATCACCACGTCGATCACGACCAGCACCACGCTGCGCAGGACCGGGTGCAGGGAGTGGGCGAGCGCGAACCACACCAGTACGTGCAGCCAGGCGAGGGCCGCCAGGGCGAACACGCCGGCGACCGCGCCGAACACGGCGCGGAGCACCAGGCGCCGGATGATTCGCTTGATCCGGAGCCGCTCCGCCTCGGCGGCGACGCGGGCGAGGCGGAGCGTGCGCATCGCCTACGAGCTGATGCGGCCGAGCAGGAAACCCACGCCGACGGCGATCAGGATCGCCATCAGCGGCTGCTCCTTCACCCGGTCGGAAATCATCTCGGCCTGTTCGCTCGCGAAATCGCTGGCCTGCCGCGCGGTCTGCTCCACCCGGCCCGCCGCGTCCGCAACCGCGGGCGTGATGCGGTCGGCCATCAGGCTCTCGACCTGCTTGCGCAGTTGCGCGATCTGGGCCTTGGCGTCGTGTGCCGTGTCCTGGAAGCTGTCAGTTGCAGCCATCGGTCCGGTCTCCTCGGTTGGAAATCCCAGCCGCACAACGTAGCACCCGACGGCGCGGTTGCTGACAGGGAACGATGTTTCGATGGCGATGACCCCTCTGGTGCGCTTCGCGGGCGTGCATAAATCCTTCGACGGCCGCAACGACGTGGTCCGCGATCTCTCGCTCGACGTGGCGCCGGGCGAGTTCCTGACCCTGCTCGGCCCGTCCGGCTCGGGCAAGACGACCACGCTGATGATGCTCGCCGGCTTCGAGACCCCGAGTGCCGGCGACATCCTGTTGGCCGGTGAGAGCCTGGCCGGCATCCCGGCCCATCGCCGGGGCATCGGCGTGGTGTTCCAGAGCTACGCGCTGTTTCCGCACATGACCGTGGCGGAGAACGTCGCCTTTCCCCTGGTCGCGCGCGGGATTGCGCGGGCGGCGCGGCGCGAGCGGGTGGAGCGGGCGCTGGCGATGGTGCGGCTGCCCGGCCTTGCCGCCCGCCGCCCGGCGCAGCTTTCGGGGGGGCAGCAGCAGCGGGTGGCGCTGGCGCGCGCGCTGGTGTTCGGGCCGAAGCTGATTCTGCTCGACGAGCCGCTGGGGGCACTCGACCGCGAGTTGCGCGAGGAGATGCAGGCCGAATTGCGCCGCCTCCATGCCGCCCTCGAGGTGACGCTGATCCACGTCACCCACGACCAGGCCGAGGCGCTGGCGCTGTCGGACCGGGTCGCGGTCATGCAGGGCGGACGGCTGTTGCAGGTGGCGCCGCCGCAGGCGCTCTATGACGCCCCGGCCTCGGCCTTCGTTGCCCGTTTCGTGGGCGAGAACAACCGCCTGCCGGGCCGGGTTGGCGGCCGCGACCCGGACGAGGACGATCTGGCACTGATCCGCCTCGACGGCGGCCATTCCGTGCCGGCGCGACTCGCCGATGCCACACCCGGAGAGAGTTGCGTGCTGATGGTCCGCCCGGAGCGGATCGCGGTCGCACGGGCGGCGGCGGCGGAGATGGGTGAGCACGCGCTGCCGGCGACGCTGATCGAGGCGGTCCATCTGGGCGATCATCTGCGGCTGCGCTTCGCGCTGGCCGGCGGGGCCGAAATGGTGGTCAAGCGGCCGGCGGCGGCGGGAATGGGCGGGCTGGCGCCCGGCGGGGCGGCGGCCCTCGCCTTCTCGCCCCATCATGCCTGGGCATTCCGCCCGGAACCGGTGGCGCGGGATTGACGCCGCGTTGCCGCGGCCATGCCGGGCGGACTATCGTGCCCGCGCAAGCCCGCCCAGACGCATTGCCGGCCGCGGTGCTGCCGCGGATTGCGATGCCGGATTGCCGGGGACGATGATGAGACTGCGCCTCCTCTGCGCCGCGGGCGCGCTCGCCGTCTCTCTCGGTGCCCCGGCGTGGGCCGCGGGGGTCGTGGTCGCGACCGCGCCCGGCGCCTGGGCCGATGCGCTGCGGCAGGTGGTGTTCGACCCGTTCACGAAGGCAGCCGGAATCGCGGTGCGCACCGACTCCTATAGCGGCGGCATCGGCATCCTGCGCACACGGATCGAGAACGGCACCAATCCATGGGATCTCGTCGAGGTGCCGGGCGACACGCTGCAGCTCGGTTGCGCCGAGGCGCTGTTCGCGCCGATCGACATCAAGCGCCTGGGCGGTGCTGCGCGCTTCCGTCCCGAGGCAGTCAGCCGCTGCGGCGTCGGCTTCGTGCTGGCGGCGCTGGTGCTCTCGTGGGACCGCGACAAGTTCCAGGGAACGCCGAGCTGGGCGGATTTCTGGGACGTGGCCAAGTACCCGGGCAAGCGCGGATTGCGGCGCGGCGTGCGCACCAATCTCGAGATCGCGCTGATGGCCGACGGGGTGGCGCCGGGCGACGTGTATTCGGTGTTGCGCACGTCCGACGGTGTGGAGCGCGCATTCCGCAAGCTCGACCAGCTCAAGCCCTATATCGTGTGGTGGCGCACGCCGGCGCAGGCGGCCCGCATCCTGGGCTCGGGCGAAGTGCTGATGACCAGCGCCTTGAACGGCGCGGTCGCCGCAGCGAACCGCACCGGCGGCCGCAATTTCGGCATCCAGTGGACCGGCAGCCTCGACGAGGTGCTGAATTGGGCGCTGATTGCCGGGCGCACCGATACCGATGCCGCATACCGGCTGATCACGTATGCGGTCGATCCGGCGCGCGAGGCGGCGCTTTCGGCGCTGGTTCCGTATGTCGGGCTGAGCAAGGGCGCGGAGGATCCGGTCGCGGCGGCCGACGACCCGGCCACGCCCGCGCACCGCAATGCCGGAGTGATGATCGACGACGCGTTCTGGCGCGACAATCTGGACCGGCTGAGCCAGCGCTTCGAAGCGTGGCTGGCGCATTGAGGGTTCGGCGTCGGCCTGGACAATCTGGTCTTCAGATGGCTATAGTCGTCCCCATGACCCAGCACAGCGTCGCAGATGCAAAGGCGCATCTTTCCGACCTGATCGACCGCGCGCTGGAGGGCGAGGGCGTGGTCATCACACGGCACGGCCGACCGGTGGTGGAATTGCGTCCGGTGCAGCCGCCGCCGCGGCGAGTGACGCGCGAGGCTCTCGATTGGCTCGCTGCTCGCCGCATCCCCACCCGGGCCGTAACCGATGCCGGAACGTTCGTCAGCCAAATGCGCGACGAAGACGACGAGCGGTAAGCTGTATTTGGACGCCAGCGTGCTGGTCGCGCTGGTGCTGGACGACCCGCTCTCGTCCCGGGCCTACGCATTGCTGGCGGGCACCACTCCGATACTCCTGGTCAGCGACTTTGCAGCGGCCGAGTTCGCCTCCACCGTGTCGCGCCGGGTACGGACCCGCGAGTACACGGTCCGTAGTGCACGCAGGGCCTTTTCGGAGCTGGATGCCTGGGCCGCCCGTGAAACACAACGGATCGAAACCACAGCCGCGGACGTGAAGGCCGCCGAGGCATTCCTTCGTCGGCTGGACCTGACCCTGCGAACACCGGATGCCCTCAATATCGCGATCGCCCAGCGGGAAAACACGGCGCTGGCGACGTTCGATGCCAAGATGGCAATCGCGGCCCGGACGCTCGGTACGGAAGTCGCGGCCGCATAGGCCCGGTTTCGGGGACGGCTGCCTTCGTGCTAACCCCGCCCTATGGACACGCTCGATCTTGCGCGCCTGCGCGCCACCCCAGTCGCGGCATCGCCCTTTCCGCACATTGTCGTGCGCGACTTCGTGCCCCCCGACGCGCTGCGCGCGGTCGCGGCCGACCTGCCGCCGATGCAGCGCCGCGGCTCGTTCCCGATCGGGGCGTTGCGGCTCGGTCCGGCCGCGCGTGCAATGGTGACCGAGCTGCAAGGCCCCGGCTTCCGCGAGGCGATCGCGACCAAGTTCGGCCTCGACCTCGCCTCGGCGCCGACGATGATCACCCTGCGCGGCCGCTCAAACGAACGCGACGGCAACATCCATCGCGACTTTGTCGCCAAGCGCGTGACGATCCTGCTCTATCTCAACCCGGAGACCGAGGCCTGGGCGCGGCAGGAGGGCTGCCTGCGACTGCTGCGCGACCCCGCCGACATCGAGAACTTTGAGGTCGAGGTGCCGCCGGTCGATGGCACGCTGCTCGCCTTCCCGAACGGCCCCGGCACCTGGCATGGGCACAAGCGCTTCATCGGCCAGCGCTATGTCGTGCAGCTCAACTACATGACGAATGACGAACGGGCGCGCGCCGAGCTGCTGCGGCATCGGGTGAGCGCCGTGGTCAAACGGCTGCTGCCGGCGGCCTGAGAACAGGCCCGGGAGGAGGTCAGCCGGTTCCTCGACGCAGTCGAAATGCTCAAGCACCGTGTCATCCTGACCGTCTGCTACGCGGCGGGTCTGCGGATTTCCGAAGCCGTTCGCCTGACACCTGCCGCGATCGATAGCCAGCGCATGGTGATTCGCGTGGACGCGGGCAAAGGGCGGAAGGACCGGTACGTGATGCTCTCGCCCGTGCTGCTGGGCGTCCTGCGAAGCTATTGGCGCACCGCCCGCCCGCAAGAGTGGCTATTCCCCGGCGACCTGCCCGGGCGACCGATCACGGCTTCCGCCGTGGAGGACATCTGCCGAAAAGTGCGGCGCCAGGCCAACATCGCCAAGCCGGTCACGCCCCACGCATTGCGCCACGCCTTTGCCGTCCACCTGCTCGAGTTCGGCGCTGACCTGCGCACCATTCAATTGCTGCTCGGCCATCGCAGTCTGAGCACCACCGCCCGCTACCTGCGCCTCGCGACCAGCAGGGTGTGCGCCACGGCCAGCCCGCTGGATGCCTTGCGGACAGATGCTCGCGCCATCGCCTATCCCGTGCCGGCGCCCGCCTGATCCGGCACGATGCGCCCCGCGCTGGAGGTGGCGGATGTTTTCCGCCGCCACGGCCCGGTGTACCGGCAGGCCCACGCCGCTCATCTCGGCAGTACCGAACGCCGCGTCATGGCGGCGATCGAGGCGTGCCGGACGCCGGCGCTGGGCGGCCATGTCGAGCACTGTGCCGATTGTGGACTGGTTCGTTGCGCCTACAACTCCTGTCGCGATCGGCACTGCCCGAAGTGCCAGGGTCTGGCACGCGCCGAGTGGCTGGAAGCGCGCCAGGCAGAACTGCTGCCGGTGCCGTACTTCCATGTCGTGTTCACCCTGCCGGCGCCGGCCGCCGAGATCGCGTTCCACAACAAGGCGGTCGTCTACGCCATCCTGTTTCGTGCCGCGGCGGAGGCGCTGCGCAGCGTCGCCGCCGACCCTCGCTACCTCGGCGCCGAGATCGGCGCCATCGCAGTGCTGCACACCTGGGGACAAGCGCTGCACCATCATCCGCATCTTCACTGCATCGTCCCCGGTGGCGGGCTTTCATTGGATCAGACACGCTGGATCGGCTGCCCACCCGGATTCTTTCTGCCCGTGCGCGTGCTCTCCCGCTGCTTCCGCGAGCTGTTCCTGCACCAGCTGCGCACCGCCTTTGCCAATGCTGAACTCCGCTTCCCCAGCGCTCTCGCCGCCTTGGCCGATCCTGCCGCGTTCGCAGCAGGGCTCGACGCGCTAGCCCGGATCGAATGGGTCGTCTTCGCCAAGGCCCCGTTCGCCGGACCCGAGCAGGTGCTCGGCTATCTCGGCCGCTACACCCACCGCGTTGCCATCGCCAACAGCCGCCTGGTCGAATTCGCCGACGGCCACGTCAGCTTCACCTGGAAGGACTATCGGCAGGACGGCAAAAGCAAGGTCATGACACTCTCGGCCAACGAGTTCATCCGACGCTTCCTGCAGCATACCGTGCCCAACGGCTTTCACCGCATCCGCCACATCGGCTTCCTTGCCAACAGCCATCGCACCAAGAAGCTGGCGCTGTGCCGCGAGCTGCTCGCCGCGCCGCCACCGCCGGAAGCTCCACCGCCGCGCCGGTGGCAGGATCGCCTCCGCGACCTCACCGGCCAAGCGGTCGATGTCTGCCCCTGCTGCGGCGGCCAGATGCTGACCTGCGGTACGCTGCCGCCGCGCCCACCCATGTGGTGCGATAGCTCATGAACCAGCCTCCGTTGCTGCCCATCCGCTCCGTCCTGCCAGGGAACACCAACCATGGCGGTCATCAGCGCGTGCCGCGCGGCGCCATGTTCGCCACCTTCGCGTCCCGAGATCGCAAAGACGGCCTCACCCAACCGATCATGCGGGCGTCAGCGCTGCCAGCCGCCGCATCACGCACGTCAAGCGCCCGCAAGCAATCCTTCGAACCGCCCTGCACAGACCCTCATCGACCGCCGGCGCGCTACAATCCCCATAGCCGCCGCTGACCGCAGTTCAGTCCAATGCGTTTTTGGTTCACCGGCGCGGCCACCATCACCGTGCACCGATGGCAACGCTCGTGCGCCGCGCCGCCAAACCAAAAACGTCTTCATTATCAGGGCAACCCGGCATCTGCCGCGGCACGTCGGAATCGCCGGGGCATGTCGGAATCCGGGTGTCACCTTCGTCCTCCATGTGGCCGAGCTGTTCCATGCCGAGGAGGCCTGGGGCCAAGCAGCGGCGATCGGCGGCAGAAGCCGCAGTGAAAGCACGTCTGGCGGCACTCTCGGCATGGCTGGACGGAAGCGAGTACCTTGAGCGGCGTTTCACCGCGGCGGACCTGTTGATGGTAACGGTGCTGCGCATCCTCCGTCACACCGAGCTGGTCCAGCAGACGCCCGGCCTCGACGCCTATCGCCGACGCTGAGAAGCGCCTCCCGCATTCCAGAAGGCGCTTGCCGATCAACTGGCCTGCTATACGGAGATAGCGGCTGCCTGAGCCTCTTCCGCCGCGCCGCGCGCGGGCGCATCCTGCCCGCGGGAGGTGCAGGCGTGGAGGGCAGCGACCCCGCGGCGGTCCGGCTCGACTATGTTCGCTCGGCGGACCAGTTGGCGACGGCCCCGGTGCACCATCCGGTGATCGTGGTCGGCGCCGGACCGGTCGGCCTCGCCTGCGCGATCGACCTCGCGCGGCACGGCGTCGACGTCGTGGTGCTCGACGAGGACGACACGCTTGCCAGCGGCTCGCGCGCGATCTGCTTCGCCAAGCGCACGCTGGAGATTTTCGATCGGCTCGGCTGCGGCGAGCGCATGGTCGAGAAGGGCGTGAGCTGGCAGGTCGGGCGCGTGTTTTTCCGCGACGCGCTCGCCTATCAGTTCGATCTGCTGCCCGAGGCGGGGCACCGCCGGCCGGCGTTCATCAACCTGCAGCAGGTACTATGTCGAGGCATTCTTGCTGGAACGCGCGCAATCGCTGCCGGGGATCGACCTGCGCTGGCGCAATCGGGTCAGTGGCGTGCGCGCGGCAGCCGACGGTGTGGCCCTCAGGATCAATACGCCGGACGGCGCCTATGATCTGACCTGCGATTATCTGATCGCCGCCGATGGCGGCCGCAGCGGGGTGCGGGCGCTGATGGGGCTGGAGACGCACGGCCAGACGTTCCACGACCGCTTCCTGATCGCCGATGTGCGAATGCACGCGCCATTCCCGGCGGAGCGCTGGTTCTGGTTCGACCCGCCCTTCCATCCCGGACAGTCTGTGCTGCTGCACCGCCAGCCGGACGACGTGTGGCGCATCGATTTCCAGCTCGGCTGGGACGCCGATCCGGCAGCCGAGCGCCAGCCGGAGCGGGTGATCCCGCGGGTGCGTGCGCTGCTCGGCGCCGATGTCGGCTTCGAGCTCGTGTGGTGCAGCGTCTATACTTTCTCCTGTCAGCGGATGGAGCGGTTCCGGCATGGCCGCGTGCTGTTCGCGGGCGACGCGGCGCATGGCGTCTCGCCGTTCGGCGCGCGTGGGGCGAATGGGGGGGTGCAAGACGCCGAGAATCTGGCCTGGAAGCTCGCCTGGGTGCTGAAGGAAAAAGCGCCAGACGCGCTGCTCGACAGCTACGGCGCGGAACGCGAGGCAGCGGCGGACGAGAACATCCTGAACTCCACGCGCAGCACCGATTTCATCACGCCGAAGAATGCCGCGAGCCGGGCGTTTCGCGACGCGACGCTGACGCTTGCGCGTGATTATCCGTTCGCGCGGCGGCTGGTGAACAGCGGGCGGCTGTCGGTGCCGGCGGTGTTTTCCGGCTCGCCGCTGAACACGTCCGATGCGGACGCGTTCGTGGGCGGCCTGGTGCCGGGCGCGCCGTGCGCCGACGCGCCGATCCGTGCGGAGGGGCGGGAAGGCTGGCTGCTCGACGAGGTGGGCGACGCGTTCGTGGCACTCGGCTTCGGGGGCGCGGAGCAGGCGGACGCGATGGCGGGCCTCGGAGAACATCTGGCAGTGCGACCGGTCCTCGTTGTGCCGGCGGGGACGGCGGCGCTGCCGCGTCGTGACCTGCGGGTGATCGAGGATGCCGAGGCGCTGCTCGCGCCGCGCTATGACGCGGCACCGGGCACGCTCTATCTGCTGCGGCCGGACCAGCACGTGGCCGCGCGGTTCCGGCGGATCAGCGCGGGTGCGGTCCGCGCCGCGTTGGCGCGTGCCGCGGGAGGGGTGTGATGCTGAACACGGAAGCGAACATCGCCGCCCCGGATGATTTCTACGCCGCCCTGATCGAGATGCACCGTGGTCTCACCCCGGAGCTGAGCGCGCTCGTCAATGCGCGGTTGATTCTGCTGCTGGCAAATCATGTCGGAAACACAACGATTTTGCGTGAGGCAATAGTCGCCGCAAGGAGCATTCTTGACGAAAAGGGGGCTGGGGCCGTCGGCCCCAGCGGGGTCGAGGGGCAGCGCCCCTCGCCTTGAGCCAAGAGGAGCAACGCATGTCAGCCTTCGCGAGCACCAAGGATCTTGCCGACAAGACGATCAGCTTCGACGAGTTGGCGCCGGGGCTTTATGGCTACACCGCCGAGGGCGATCCCAATTCCGGTGTCGTGATCGGCGACGCGTCGGTGTTGGTCGTCGATGCGCAGGCGACGCCCGCGATGGCGCGGGACGTGATCGCGCGCATCCGCACCGTGACCGACAAGCCGATCCGGCATGTCGTGCTGTCGCATTATCACGCGGTGCGCGTGCTGGGGGCCTCCGCTTATGAAGGGGCCGAGATCATCGCGTCCGATGTGACGCGCGCGATGATCGAGGAGCGCGGGCAACAGGATATGGACAGCGAGATCGGCCGCTTCCCGCGCCTGTTCCGCGGGCGCGATTCAATCCCCGGCCTGACCTGGCCCACGCTCGCCTTCCATCAGCGGATGACCCTCTGGCTTGGCAAACGCGAGGTGCAGATCATCCATATCGGCCGCAGCCACACCGCGGGCGACACGATCATTTGGCTGCCGAAGGAGCGGGTGCTGTTCTCGGGCGATTGCGTGGAGTATGGTGCAACACCCTATTGCGGCGACGCGCATTTCGCCGACTGGCCGGGCACGCTGGCGGCAATCGCGGCCCTCGGGCCGGAGCATCTGGTGCCGGGGCGCGGGCGCAGCCTCTTGGGTACGGCACAGGTGCGCGAAGGCATCGAGCAGACGGCTTCTTTCACCGCCGATCTGTTCGGGCGGGTGAAGCAGGGGGTGGCGAGCGGCCTCGACCTGAAGGCGATTTACGATGACGCGATGACGTTCCTGCGCCCGAAATACGGGCATTGGGTCATCTTCGAGCATTGTATGCCGTTCGACGTGTCGCGCGCTTATGACGAGGCGAAGGGCATCGACCACCCGCGCATCTGGACGGCCGAGCGCGATCTGGAGATGTGGGGGGCGTTGCAGCAACGAAGGTCGGGGCTCTGCCCCGAACCCCGTCAAGGGCACAGCCCTTGAAACCCGTTCGGTTCCCCGGCTAGGTTCGCTTCGTTGCCTGACCGTCGTGCAGGGAGGAAAAGATGGCAGCCCAAACCAAATGGCGCCTGTCCGGCGACTATTTCGAGAATTGCAACTGCGACGTGGTATGCCCGTGCCTTGTCTCGCCCGCCGCGCCGCTGACGGCACGGCCGACCCAGGGCGTGTGCGACGTGGCGCTGGTGTTCCACATCGACAAGGGCAGCTACGATCAAGTGTCGCTCGACGGGCTCAATGTCGCCGTGATCGCCCACACGCCGGGCGCCATGGCAGACGGCAACTGGACGCTTGCCGCCTATATCGACGAGCGCGCGGACGATCAGCAGACCGCCGCGCTCGGTGCGATCTTCGGCGGCGCCGAGGGCGGCCCGATGGCGGCCTTCGCGCCATTGGTCGGCAAACATCTTCCCGCGAAGAAGGTGGCGATCAAGTACGCCATTAGCGGCAACGCGCGGTCAGCGGAAATCCCCGGCATCATGCACATGGCAGTGGGGCCTCTGCCGACCATGCACCCGGGCGGCGAGATTTGGGGCGCGATCGGCCATCCGGTCGCACCGGACAAGCTTGCATTCGGCGTCGGCAGCAAGGGCAGCACCTTCGCCGATCACGGTATGCTGTGGGACAATTCCGGCAAGAACGGCCATTACGCGCCGATCAACTGGTCGAACTAGCAGCGCGTCGGTCTCCGCTCGCCGCTCATGGAACGCGTCCCAACCGCCCGGTTCGCGGCGCAACACAACGCCATCCTGGGTCTGCTCCTGACGCTGGCGGCCGCTGCCTGGGTGCTGCTCGCCCGGCAAAATCCTGGCACCCACGTGGATATGGCGATGGGCTCGCCAAGCACGGCTATGCGCGCCCTGCTGTTTCTCGCGATCTGGCTGGTCATGATGGTGGCCATGATGTTCCCGACCGCGGCACCAATGATACTTACCTTCCATAGGGTGCAAGCGAGCAAGCGCCAGCGCGGCGAGGCCTTCGTCGCAACCTGGGTGTTCGTGGGCGGCTACATACTGGTATGGACGCTGTCGGGTATTGTGGCCTATGCGGGCACCCTCGCTGCCGATGCCGTTGCCACGAGCGCCACGCCATCGCCGGCAACCGCGGCCCGGATCGGCGGGGTAATCCTCGTCCTGGCGGGCCTCTATCAGCTCACGCCGTTCAAGGACCTGTGCCTGTCGAAGTGTCGCACGCCGATCGGCTTCATCTTGACCTCGTGGCGCGATGGGGTGGCGGGCGCGCTGCGCATGGGATTGCTCCACGGTGCCTATTGCCTGGGCTGCTGCTGGCTGCTGTTCGTTGTCTTGTTCCCGCTCGGCATGATGAATGTCGCCGCGATGGCGGTGATCACGCTCGCAATTTTGGCCGAGAAGACGCTGCCCTGGGGGCGTCCGGTGGCCGGTGTCACGGCGGTCTCTCTCGTGGTTTATGGCGCGGCGGTGCTGGTCGCGCCGCAAGTCCTGCCGACCTTCATGGCGCACGGCGGTAGGATCATGATGGCCCCGGAAGCGCCGATGGGCATGCAGACGCCGTCTGATTTTATCCACCAGCCCTAGACGCCGCGAGCCGCGCGATCATCCGAGCGCGGTGCCGTCTTTCCGCGTGTAGCGATACCGCCCGTCCGGCCCGAGGCGACCGTGCATATCGATGTCCGGATAGCCGACCTCATCACCGGAGGTCCGGTCGCCGACCACGAGCAACAGGGCGTCGGCGCTGGAACGGTTCAGGAACCGATGCCCATCGGGCGTGCCAGCGGGAAACCCGGCGCACATGCCGGGCCGGAGGACCTCCTCGCCCGCATCCGTCTCCAACACGACCTCGCCCACGAGCACATAGACGAACTCGTCCTGCCGCGAGTGCCAGTGGCGGCAGGACGACTGGCCTCCCGGCACGATCCGCGTGAGATTGACGCCGAAATTCGCAAGTCCGGCATGATCGCCCAGCCGCCGGTTCCAGCGCCGTTGGTTTTCGGCCCGATAAGGCTCCGGGTAGCTGGTCGCATTGCTCTCGGGTACACCGAGTGGGTCGAACCCTTTTGGCTTACTCATCGCACCTCACCCCCGACCGCCGCCGCCGGATTGCATCGCCGGAACGATGACGCTGCGCCGAGCGCCCGTTCGGATCAAGTGCATGGCGAGTTAAACCGCGAGTGTCACGCACACCGGCACGTGGTCGGAGGCCTGCGGCCAGTCGCGCGCATCCTTCAGCACCATCTGCGCGCGCAGGGCGGGTGCTAGATCGGGCGTCACCCAGACATGATCCAGCCGCCGTCCGCGGTCCGAGGCGCGCCAGTCCCGGTTGCGGTACGACCACCACGTATACAGTTTCTCGGCTTCCGGCACGAAGTGGCGCACCGCATCGACGAAGCCGGTGCGCTGCCACGCCGCGAGTGCTGCGACCTCCACCGGCGTATGGCTCACGACCTTCAGAAGCTGGCGATGGCTCCAGACGTCGTGCTCAAGCGGTGCGATGTTGAGGTCGCCCACCAGCACGCTGCGCGCGACCGCGCCGCGCGCCGCGAACCAGCGCGTCGCCTGGTCGAGGAAGGCGAGCTTGTGGGCGAATTTGGGATTGGCCGCCGGGTCAGCGATGTCGCCGCCGGCGGGGACATAAAAATTGTGCAGCTCGATCGGCCCCGAGCGCGTCGGCAGCCGCACGCCGAGATGGCGGCAGTCGCCGCGCTCGCACCAATCGGGCGCGGTCGTGTCCACCTCCATGCGCACGCGCGAGAGGATCGCGACGCCGTTGTAGCCCTTCATCCCCAACCGGGCGACGTGCCGATAGCCGAGCGCTTCCGGCACATGGTCGGGGAACAGATCGTCGGGCACCTTGGTCTCTTGCAGGCAGAGCACGTCGGGATCGAGGGCGGCGACGAGGCGGCGCAGCAGCGGCGCGCGCAGGCGGAGCGAGTTGATGTTCCAGGTGGCGATGCGGAGCCGGTCGGGTTCGGTCATTCCGCTTCCCTCGCCCGCTCCGGTGCCGCGTGCAAGCCGCCTTCGTGCTGCTTGACGGGCCAAGGCGTTGCAGTAGTTTCCGCCTGCGCCACTCGGGAGGAAATGATGCGTCGGAGGCAGTTCACCGCGGCGCTCGCCGCCATCGCCGCATCGGGCCCCGCCGTCGCGCGCGCCGCCGGCAAGCCGGTGCCGGTGGGGGCGATCGAAATCCTGAGCGGTCCCGCCGCCACCTATGGCATCGCGATCCGCTCCGGCCTCGACCTTCAGCTCGCCCGCGTCAACGAAAAAGGCGTGCTCGGCGGGCGGCCGATCAAGCTCACGGTGCTGGATTCCGCGGGCGACAAGAACCAGGCGATCAATGCCGCACGCGCGCTGATCGGGCGCGACAACGTCGTTGCGATCATCGGCCCAACGCTCTCGACCGAGATGTTTGCCGTGGGCCCGGTGGTGAACGGGCGGAAGATCCCGATCATCGGCACCTCCACCACCGCCAACGGGATCACCGACATCGGCCCATACGTGTTCCGCACCTCGCTGCCGGAAGCGGACGTGGTGCCGGTGACGCTCAAGCACACGCAGGCGAAGTTCGGCATCAGCTCGATCGCGCTGATGTACGCGAATGACGACGTGTTCTCGAAATCCGGATTCGAGGTGATGAAGCAAGCCGCCGGCACGCTCGGCCTCAAGATCGTCGCGATCGAGAGTTTCGGCACCAAGGACAGCGACTTCTCTGCCCAGCTTACCAAGATCAAGGGCCTTGCACCGAACGCGATCGGCATCTCGGCGCTGGTCGAGCCGACCGCGGGGGTGTTGCTGCAAGCGCGCCAGCTCGGCTTCGGCAAGGAGACCATTTTCATCGGCGGCAACGGCGCCAACTCGCCCAAGCTCGGCAAGATCGCGGGCCGCGCGGCGGACGGGCTGATCGTCGGCAGCCCGTGGTTCCTCGGCGAGCAGGACCCGGCCAACGTCGCCTTCGTCGCCGCGTTCCGCAAGAAATACGATCGCGACCCCGACCAGTTCGCCGCGCAGGCCTATGACGCGATGGGCATCGTCGCCGCCGCGATCGACACTGCCGGTGCGGCCGAGCCGGAGAAGATCCGCGCCGCCCTGCTCAAGACGAAATACGATGGAGTGACCGGCCCGTTCACCTTCACCCCTCACCGCGACCCGGCCTCGACCGCAGGCGTCGTGGTGCTGGTGATGGAGGGCGGCAAGTTTCAGATTTTGAAATAACGGAACGGACTTATCGGTGAGCGCTCAAGCCCTCTCCGCCCCTGGGGCCTACGGTATTCACACAAGTCTTGGCGCGACGCGGAGGGGAATGGTTCAAGCGCTCGTTCCGACGGAGGGGGGCGAGGGTGAGCGAACGGATGACAATCGGGCATTTCGGTGACCCGCGGCGGGAGGAGCGTGGCGCGTTGATCATGGGGCGGGCGGTCGCCTGCGGCTCGTTGACGATCCGCACAATCGGCGAGACCCGGGCGGGCGAGATCGGGGTGCACCGGTTTCTGGACTGTCCGGAGGTCACCGTGGGCGAGATCATCGGCACGCTCGGCGAGCGCACGGCCGGTGCCTGCGCCGGGCGGCGGATCGTGGCGATCCAGGACACGACGGAGATCAATTTCCACGGTCGTGACCGCGATCGCCGTGGGCTGGGTCGCGGCGGCGACGGTGTCGGGCTTGGCTTCTTCATCCACCCGACGATTGCGGTGGATGCCGCCGATGAGGCGGTGCTGGGCATCCTGGGCGCGCAGATCTGGAGCCGCCGGCCGGACCAGGACGGCAGCGATTGCCGGCCGCGGCGCCAACGAGAATTGGCCGAAAAGGAGTCCAAGCGTTGGCTGGACGGGGCTGCCATAGCGGCGCAACGGGCGGAAGCGGCGGCGCAGGTGATCGTGGTCGGCGACCGCGATAGCGACCTCTACGCGCTGTTCGCCCGCCGCCCGGAGCGGGCGGAGTTGCTGGTGCGCGCGGCCCAGGATCGCGCGCTCGAGGATGGCGGGCGGCTGTTCGCGCAAGCTGCCGTCTGTCCAGTGCTGGCGACCTATCCGCTCGACGTGCCGCCGCGCGGACCCGGCGATCGCGGGCGGACCGCGACCATCGCGCTGCGCGCCGGGCGGGTCTGCATCAAACGCCCCCGCAATGGCTTGGTCGAGACCGATCCCGCCCAGCTCACGCTCACTCTGGTCGAGGCGATCGAGGATCAGCCGCCCGCCGGCACCCCGCCGATCTGCTGGCGGCTGCTCACCACACTGCCCGCCGAGACCGCCGAGCAGGCCGCCGAAGTGGTCCGGCTGTATCGTCTGCGCTGGCGCATCGAACAGACCTTCCGGGCGTTGAAGAGCGACGGCCTTGGTCTGCCCGATGTGCAACTGCGCGATGCCGAGCGCCTGTTCAAGCTGGCCGCCATCGGCCTCGGCGCGGCGGTGCGCACCATCCAGCTGGTCGATGCCCGCGACGGCGGCCCGCGCCCGGCCAGTGATGTCGCCGATCCCGCCCTCATCGCGGCGGCAGAGGCCATCGGCCCGACGCTGGAAGGCAAGACGGCGAAGCAGCAGAACCCTCATCCACCGCACAGCCTCGCCTGGATCACCTGGATTGTCGCGCGGCTCGGCGGCTGGACCGGCTACTACAAGCCGCCCGGACCCAAGGTCATCCGACGCGGATGGGATCGCTTCGCCGCCATGGCCGAGGGCTTTCTGCTCGCCAAGCGATTCCCACCCACACAGATCGTTACGGGTCATGTGTGAATCCCGTAGCCCTGGGGCGGAGAGGGTTGGGTGAGGTGGGGCCAACCGCGATGGCCTTACAGGCGCGAACGGAGGATTGCAGAATGTTCGTGCGGCGCGGGAGCTTCCCCCACCTCACCCCGGCCCTCTCCGCCCTCAGGGGCGGAGAGGGAGATGAGCGTCGCCGCTTTCTCGATATCCGACTCTAGCCCGGATGCTCGCCCAGCAGCTCGTCAACGGCGTCCTGCTCGGCGCGACCTACGCGCTGTTCGCGCTCGGCTTCACGCTGATGTTCGGCGTGCTGCGGGTGATCAACCTGCTCTACGGTTTCTATTTCACCGCAGGCGCCTTCCTCGCCCTCGCGCTGACGCAACACGCTGACTTCGGCATCTGGGCCGCGCTACCGGTCGCCGCGGTGGGCGCCGGGCTGATCGCGGTCGTGCTCGATCTGGCACTGCTGACACCGCTGCGCCGGGCGAATGCGCCGGAGCTCGCATCGCTGATGGTCACCCTCGGCGCCGCGCTAGCGCTCACTGCTGCCGCGTCGCTGGTCTTCTCGACCGACATCCGCCGCCTGCCGCCGGATCTGATCTCGGCCCGCGCGCTGATCGTGGGCGGCGTGCGCGTCACCATCACGCAATTGCTGATCGTGGCAGCAAGCCTCGTGATGGTCGCGGGCCTGGTGGTACTGATGCGCCTCTCGCGGCTCGGACTCGCGATCCGCGCGATGGCGGAGCGGCCGGACGCGGCGGCGCTGATGGGCATCGACACCCTTCGCACCGCCGCGATCGTCTCGTTCCTCTCGGGCGCGCTCGCCGGCGCGGGCGGGGTGCTGATCGGACTCAATTTTAACGCGATCCACCCCTACATGGGCGAAGACATGATGCTGCGCGGCTTCGTCGTGATCATCGTCGGCGGCCTCGGCGACATCACCGGCGCGCTGGTCGCGGGAATTGGCCTCGGCATCATCCAGGTGCTGACCGCCGGCTACGTCGCGAGCAGCGTCAAAGACGCGGTCGGCTTCCTGATCCTTGTCCTCGTGCTGTGGACGCGGCCTTCGGGCCTGTTCGGCCGCGCGGCGGTGCGCCGCGCATGAGCGGTGCCATTTCGAACTTTCTGTGGACGTACCAGAACCTCATCCATTCGCTCGGCGTCAACGGGCTGCTGGCGCTGGCCATGTATGTCGTGCTGGCGGTGGGGCAGCTCTCGCTCGGGCAGGCGGCGTTCATGGGGATCGGCGCCTATGCCTCGGCCCTGCTCACGCTGCAACTGCACTGGCCGTTCTGGGCGGTGCTGTTGGCGGCCTGCGCGGCGCCGGCGGCGTTCGCGCTCGCGATCGGCGCGCCCACGCTGCGGCTTTCAGGTGTCTATCTCGCAATCGCCACCATCGGCTTGGGCGAGGTGCTGCGCGGCGTCTATCTCAACGTCGATCTGTTTGGCGGTGCGCTCGGCCTCTCCGGCATCCCGCTCGAAGCGCAGATCTGGCAGATCTATGGGCTGCTTGGCCTCTCGATCCTGGTCCTGTGGCTGGTCGGCCGCAGCCGGGTCGGGCGCGCGATGGAGGCGATGCGCGAGGACGAGATGGCGGCGGAGGTGATGGGGGTCGATGTCCGCCGCTACCGGCTGGGCGCGCTGCTCGCCGCCGCGGTGCTGTCGGGCCTCGCCGGCGCGCTCGATGCGCACAGCTCCTCGTTCATCGGACCGAACAGCTACGGCTTCGAGCCGGCGGTGACGATCCTGTCCTTCGCGCTGCTCGGCGGCATCGGCAATCCGGTGGCGCCGGTGCTGGGGGCGTTCATCCTGACCTTGCTGCCCGAACTGCTGCGGGGCTTCGCGGACGCGCGGATGGTGGTGAACGGCACGATCATCGTGATCGTGGTGCTGTTCCTGCCGCGCGGCATCCTCGCGGCGCGGATGAAGAAGGCCAGGGGCGCTGCCCCTGGACCCCGCCAAGGGCGTTCGCCCTTGGAACCCTTTCGTCATGGGGGTCTGGGGCCTCCAGGCCCCAGCGGGGTCGAGGGGCGGAGCCCCTCGCCTTGCCTTGAACTTGCTTGCCTTTCTCGTCGCTTCGCTGGCCTGATCGCCGTGGACGACGTCTCGTTCTCGGTCGAGGCGGGCAGCATCCACGCCGTGATCGGTCCCAATGGCGCCGGGAAGACCACGCTGTTCAACCTGATCTCAGGTATTCTGCCGCCCACCGGCGGCCGCATCCGGCTCGCCGGCCGCGATGTCACCGCCCTTCCCGCCAACCGGCGCGCCGCTCTCGGCCTCGCCCGCACCTTCCAGAACATCCGCATCTTCGGCGCGATGACGGTGCTGGAGAATGTCCTGACCGGGCTGCATCCGCGTCTCTCGGCCGGGTTCGGCGCGATCGTGCTCCGCCTGCCTCGCTTCGCCCGCGAGGAATGCGAGGCGCTGGCCCGCGCCCGTGCCGCGCTCGAGTTCGTGGGCCTTGCCGATCGCGCCGAGGTGCGGGCGGAGAACCTCGCCTATGGCGAGCAGCGCCGGCTCGAGATCGCGCGCGCGCTGGCGCCCGATCCGGCGCTGCTGCTGCTTGACGAGCCGGCAGCGGGGATGAACCCGGCCGAGACCGCAGCCCTCGCCGCCCTGGTGCGGCGCATCCGCGAGCGCGGCACGACAGTGGTGCTGGTCGAGCACAACATGGGCTTCGTGATGGGCCTGTCGGACCGTGTCAGCGTGCTGAATTTCGGCCGCCTGATCTACGAGGGGTCCCCCGCGCTGGTGCGCGCCGAGCCTGCGGTGATCGAGGCCTATCTCGGCCCAAAGGTGGCGGGGCGGCTGGCACGGGTCGGGGCATGACGGCGCTCGCGGTCGAGGGGCTGCGCGTTGCCTACGGCCGCACCGAGGCGGTGAAGGGCGTCGATCTGCAAGTCGCCGAGGGACAGGTCGTGTGCCTGATCGGCGCCAACGGCGCGGGCAAGACCAGCACGATGCGGGCACTTTCGGGCCTGAAGCGGCCGGCGGCCGGGCGCATCCGCTTCGCCGGGCGCGAGATCGGCGGGATGCGGCCGCATCGGATCGCGGCATTGGGGCTGCGGCAGGTGCCGGAGGGGCGGCAAGTGTTCTCCGAGCTGACGGTCGCCGAGAACCTCGCCCTCGGCGCGCATCTGGTCCCCGACAGGGCCGAGATCGCGCGCCGGCAGGACGCGGTGCTCGCGCGTTTCCCCCGCCTGCGCGAGCGGCTGGCGCAGGAGGCCGGGTCGCTGTCAGGCGGCGAGCAGCAGATGCTGGCGATCGGGCGGGCGCTGATGGGAGCACCCCGCCTGCTGCTGCTCGACGAGCCGAGCATGGGGCTGGCGCCGCGGTTCGTCGATGAGGTGTTTTCCGTCATTGCCGATTTGCGCGCGGCCGGGACGACGATCCTGCTGGTCGAGCAGAACGCCTCGGCGGCGCTGGAGGTGGCGGACGAGGCGTACGTGATCGAGACCGGTCGCATCGTGCTTTCTGGCCCCGCGGGGGCGGTGGCGCAGGATGCGCGGGTGGCGGCGGCGTATCTGGGCGGATGAGCGGGTGGCCGGGTTTAGCGACCGCTCGCGACCGATTGTGTTGAAAAAGGCGGAGCCGTAACGAGTGGAGCAACAAACGTCCAATCCTGGCCAAGATCGAAGGCGGGATCGTCCGCAACTCGCTTGCTCGCGAACCATTCTTTCATCAGGGCCGCCAGCAGGAAGCGGAATGACGGTTATCGGCCACAGATGCCAAGAAGCAGACGGTGAAGTTGCTAACTTGCTTCGGGCAGATGTCGACCCATCTCATATACCCCTCCTCTCACGGAGCTTGGGGGTTCGATGCGCCAATGAAGTGAAATGCGCCAGTGATCAATGAGGCGATCTCGCTTCGATAACTGGCGATATTGTCGAAGAACCCGTCGATCGCGGCCTTGAAGTCGGTGAGGCAAGGATAGTGCTGATTGTACAGCACAGCCTTCTTCAGCAACCACCACAGTCGCTCGATCAGGTTGAGGGTCGGCGCATAGGCCGGCAGGTAGACCAGCTCGATGCGGCAACCGTCCTCCGACAGATAGGCCTTGATCTCGGCCGAGTGGTTGTAGCGGGCGTTGTCCAGCACGACGCGGATCGCGGTCGCCGTCGGATGCCGCACCCCCAGCTCCTGGAACAGCGCGATCATCTCGGCGCTGGTGATCTTGCCCGCCTCGCGGTACACCACCGTGCGGTCGGGCCAACGCAGCGCGCCGTTGATGTTGACGTTCACCCGCCCATGGTTGCTCTTCAGCTCCCGCGTCCGGCCCTTGCGGATCCAGCCATGGCTCGGATGCGCCGTGTACGACGGGTGCGTGGCATCGACGAAATACAGCGGATGCTCGGCATCCGCTTCGGCCATCAAAGGGGCGAGCGTCTGTTCCACGAACCGCTGCTGCGCCGCGGCATCCGCTTTCGCCGGGACGCTCTTCGGCATCTTGTAGACGAACCCGATCCGCTTCAGCAGCTTGGTCATGGCGTTCGGCGTGTATTCCACCTCGAATGTCCGCCGGACGAAGTCGCACACCGCCTTCGCCGTCATATAAAGGCGGCGCTCCAACTCCGTCGTCAGCGCATCAAGCTGCTCCGGGCTCAGCGCCGGCTCACTGCCCTCGTAGTTCAACCGCTCGATCCCCACCACACCGGACGCCGCGTACAGCCGGCGGTGCTCGCGCACCGTCTCGGCGTCGATGAACAGCACCTCCGCCACCCGCTCCGCCGCCCAGCCGTCGTCCAGCAACAGCAACGCGTTCATCCGCCGGTGCACCGTGCTCGGCGTCTGGCGGCGCATCATCCGCAGCAGATGCGCCCGATCCAATGGGGTCAGAACCAATCCTGCCATGCCGCCAGCGAATCCGACCGCGTCGCGTCGGCGCAAGATAATTCCGCCGGGCTCTCGCGGATTTGGGGTATATCAGACATACACTCCTGCCGATCAAAGGTCGGGTTTTGGCCGGAACAAATCGGCCAACGCCGGATTGTTTACTCGGGGATACTGGCTCGGCGCATGCCCTCATAGATGCGTTCGCGCCCGCCGAGATACACAGGGTTCTTGCTACGTGCGCCGGCGCGGAAGCGGGCGATCGTGAAGCTGGCCTCCAGCTCCAACCCTACTTTAGCCGCTGCGAGCGCCTCGTCTATCTTGCCGAGATGGGCCAATGCAGCTGCGAGCGACAGATGGGTGAATGCAAAATTGCGGTTGGCCTCGATGGCGCGGCGAAACCACAAGACCGCTTCTTCATCCTTCGCAAGATGTAGTTTAGAGGTTGCGGCGCTGCTCATCCAGTGATGGGCCGCGACATCACGAGGGCTGAGTCGCAGCGCTTGCCTATAATGACTCTCAGCCTCCTCCGCCCGCCCGAGCGCGGTTTTTGCTGTGCCAATGTGCGCATGGGCATAGGCAAGGTTGCGATCCAGGATCAGCGCATGCTCAAATTCGGCAATCGCTTCGCCACTGCGATTGACAGCACTGTAGAACGAACCAAGCACAAGGTGCGAAAAAGCGTGATCGGGCGCCATGGAAAGGGCCTTGGTGGCGCTCGCCTCTGCGGACACCATACGCCCGGGGCGATCGTCAGCCATGAAACCGGCGCCAAAATCCATATCCACCCATCCCTTTGCCGCCAACGCGTCGACATTGTTCGGATCGAGCTGCAGCGCGCGTTGCAGCAAAGCCTCGGCCGGCTTCAGATATTCTGCGGTCGATCCCCGATTAATGAGGGCCTTGGCGCGGAAATAGAGATCCATCGAATCCGGATCGGGCGATCGCTCGGCGCGCCGCGCCTCGGCTTCGACCAGTTGAGCTCCCAATTGGCTAGCGAGCCGAGCGACAATTTCGTCCTGCATCTCGAACAGATCGGCCACCGTTTGGTCAAAACGCTCGGCCCACAGATGGGTGGCTGGGTTGCAATCGATCAGCTGTACGTTGATGCGCAACCGGTTGCCCCCGCGCTGAACGCTCCCCTCCAACGCGTAGCGCACGTTGAGATCGCGACCGATTTGCCTGAGATCGATTGCGCTGCCCTTGTAGACGAAGGCGGTCTTGTGGCCGACCACGAACGCGCCCGAAATGCGCGAAAGGTCAGTGGTGAGGCTCTCCGTAATGCCGTCGGCAAAATATTCCTGGTCCTGATCGCTGCCGATGTTTGCAAAGGGGAGCACAACCAAAGAAAGCCGCGGCGGGCTCGCGGCCAGCTGTTTTGAAGTGCTGTTCGGCCCGGGGCCAGTGGCGTCGAACTGCGGCGTGCTCGCGCCGCCACCGCCAGGCGAACCGATGTTCGCGGTTTCGGGCTGCCAGGAGGCAGTCTCGTTGCGCACCGCAGCAAAGGTCTCGGCGATCGTGTCGAAACTGCCTCGAATTGCCGAGAAGAATGCCGCACCCGCCGAAGTCAGGGTCAGCGGCCGAGGCCGGCGGCGGAAAAGGGCGCGACCGGCAACAGTCTCCAGCAGGCGGATTTGATGGCTGATGGCGGTCGGCGTCAGACCGAGTTCGTCCGCCGCCGCCTTGAAGCTCAAGTGCCGCGCTGCCGCCTCGAAGGCGCGGAGGGCTTTCAGCGGCGGAAGCCTTCGCATCGGCGCACTATAGCTGAATTAAATTCAGCCAGAAGCCTGAAATTTTCTCGTTTGAAAGGGCAAACCAGCCCGTCTATCCGTGGTGCCGAATATCGATTGCGATCATCAGGAGTGCCATCCGGATAGCTGCGTGGCCTTCGCAAATTCTAACCGTTGTCAACCTATCGCTATGTTTTTGCTATCTATGTGTTTGGGTGGAAACAGGAGGCAACCGATGCGTTCAGAGTCGTCCGTTGCACAAGCCGTATCCGAGATTGCCGGCACTTTCTCAGGCCCGCTGCTCCAGCCGGGCGACGCGGGCTACGATGCCGCGAGGCATGTCCACAACGGCATGGTGGATAAACGGCCGGCGCTGGTCGCCCAATGCCGCGGGGTCGCGGACGTCGTCGACGCTATCAAGCTTGCTCGCGGCCTCGGCCTGGAACTCTCAGTTCGCGGCGGGGGGCACAATGTTGCGGGACGAGCCGTCGTAGAAGCGGCCTAATGATCGACTTGGCGTGGATGAAGGGTATTCACGTCGATGCGGATCGCCGAACGGTCCGGTCGCAAGGCGGGGCGAGTTGGGCCGACCTCAATCGAGAGACGCAGCTGCACGGCTTGGCTGTGACCGGCGGCGTCGTCTCGACTACCGGTATCGCTGGGCTGACGCTCGGCGGCGGCATCGGATGGCTCATGGGGAAATACGGGTTAGCCCTCGACAATCTCCAGTCGGTTGAGGTGGTCACGGCGGAGGGGCAGGTTCTGCAAGCGAGCGCCGAGGAGAACCCGGACCTGTTCTGGGCCGTCCGCGGCGGCGGCGGCAATTTCGGCGTGGTGACATCCTTCGAGTACCGGCTGTTCCCGGTTGGACCGACGGTTACCGGTGGTTTGATCGCCTACTCGTTCGATAAGGCCCGTCAAATACTGCGATTTTATCGGGATTTCACCGCGGCGATCCCCGATGAGCATTCGGTAGCCGCGACATTGGTCCACGCCCCGGACGGCTCAGGCGCCAAGCTGGCGGCTATGGTCGCCTGCCACTGTGGACCAGTAGCCGAAGGCGAGACGGCCGTGCAGCCGATCAAGAGGTTTGGTTCGCCGGTCGTGGATGCGCTCGGTCCCATGCCATATTGCCGGCTAAACAGCATGCTGGACAGCGGCTATCCCAAAGGTGCGCTGAATTACTGGAAATCGAGCTTTCTTGGGCGGTTGAGCGACGAAGCTATCGATACAATGATTGAGCGTTTCGAATGTTGTCCGACTCCGATGGGACAGGTGCTGCTCGAGCACCTCCACGGTGCGGCGACGCGGGTCGGCGCAACCGACACGGCATTTCCACATCGGCGGGAGGGGTACAATTTCCTGGTCATATCACAGACCATGGACCCTACGATCGCAGACCGGTGCACGGCGTGGGTACGCCAGACCTACGCGGCAATGAAACCGTTCATCGCGCCGGGCCGATATGTAAATTACCTGGATGACGATGAAACTGGGGATTCGGTTCCGGCGGCGTACGGCCCGAACTACCGACGTCTTCGGGAAATCAAAACGAAATACGACCCGGACAATTTTTTTCACCTAAACCAGAACATTCTTCCCTTGGTGTGAACTGTCGCCGCTCTGCGCCGATGCGATGAGATGATAATCAGGCTGCGATTTGGACTTCTGCGCCGGGCTTCCGTTCAGCACCATGCCGGCCCATAACGACTTGAAGGCGAGCGTCCGCTTCCGAGCAGCGGCGATGATCGACCGAATAACCGCCCTGGGTACGGAGCGGACGTCGGCCGGACGAACTCTCCACGTCGGCTCTGCACCCCTCCCGGCCAACCGAGGCGCCTACGGGAATGTCTGCTTCGAGAGTGCAGGCCAAGGCCGTTCGGAGCGGCCGAAATGGGCGCGATCCAGACATCCGACGGATTGCCAGCGAACTTCGGCAAACCCACCCAGAGCGGCCATAAAGCGAGGCGGCTGGCATAGGGCTTGGCCATCCCGCGACGGAAGCACGACGTCGGCGTATGCGTATCGACCGTTTGCGATAGTATTCGCGCAAACCGCCCCCGATTCGCCCATGATCGCCCTGCTCTGCACCGCGCCGCACGAAACCGAGCTCATCACCGTGCCCGACCCCGAGCCGCAGCACGGCGAGGTGCTGGTCGCGGTCGAAGCCGTGGGCATCGCCGGCACCGACCTCGCCGCCTGGCGCGGCCTCGACCCGGAGCGCCCGCCGCCGCTCGTTCTCGGCCGCGAGGCCGCCGGGCGCATCGTCCGCGGGCCGCGCACCGGCGAGCGCGTCGCGGTCGATCCACTGCTGCCCTGCGGCGACTGTGCGTTCTGCCGCGCCGGCCAACCCGCGCCCTGCCGCAGCCGGCGGCCGATCGGGATGCCGGACCGGCTCGGCGCCTTCGCCGGACTGCTGCGCGTCCCGGGTGCCAATGCGGTGGCACTGCCCGACCGCTTCGGCATGGTCCGCGCCTGCCTCGCCGCCCCGCTCGCGCAGGCCTGGCACGCCGCACGGCTCGGCATCGCCCTGCTCGATGGGCCGCCCGCGAGCGCGCGCGTGCTCGGCGGCGGCGGCATCGGGCTCGGCTGCGCGCTGGTGCTGCGCCATCTCGGCGTCGCCGACCTGGTGCTCGCCGAGATCAACCCGCGCCGCATCAAGACCGTCCGCCGCGCCGGCATCCCCCTCCTCGACCCCGCCCGTGAGACGCCGGCCGCGCTGGTGATCGAGGCCGCCGGCACCCGTGCGGCCCGCGCCGCCGCCAGTCGCTTGGCGGCTCCCGGCGGCGTGATCGTCCATATCGGCGTCCTGCCCGAGGCCGAGGCGCTGCATCTCAACCGCATCGTGCGTCACGGTGCCGCCCGCGTTGGCGCCGACACCCCGAATGCCGAGGATTTCCGCGAGGCGCTGGCAGCACTCGCCTCGGGGACGCTTGGCAAACTCGACTGGATCGAGGAGCGCCCGTTGACCGAGGGCTGGCGCGCGTTCCGCGACCTGCACGCGGGAAGGGTCGGCGCGGCGCGCGTGGTGCTGCGGCCGTGAAAAGAAGATCGGGGCGCTGCCCCGAATCCCGCCGGGGCCGACGGCCCCAGACCCCGATTCGTTTCAGTTTCCCCGGCCCGGTTGGGTGACCGCTCTCAATCCATTGCGGGCATCGGGCAGAAGCGAGTAGCCAACCCCGAAGGGCAGACTTCGGCGATCCCCAAAGGAGTGCCGTTAAATGTGTCGGTGAGGAGAACTCATTTGGGGCGACCCCCGACCTTAAATTACATAATGCCACCACGCCGGCTGAAGGGCTTCCCGCAGGCGGAAAGGGTAAGGCCCAAAACACCCTACGGTGGCGGACTGAGGCCCCGATGGCGCGATACGAGCGGAGACCTACTGGAATGGGACTTCCAGCACGGACGGGTCGAACGATACGATGCAAGGGGACGTCACCTCGGGGAATATGATGCCGACTCTGGCCAGCGATTGAGCCCGCGGATACCAGGACGTAGTGTGATTCCATGAACGTTGTCCTGAAAGTAAAGCCCCTGCCTGACGATGCTGCGGTCGCGCATAGCGTAATGGCGTACGACAGATCAACTGACGTGCTTGTTTCAGAACTACCTATCCCAATGTTTCTGGACTCATTGGCCTTGAAGATCGCGCAGGTTCCGGCTGAAGACGTATACGGCGCGGCGTCTTACCTACTGGAGGCGAAGCAGGTCGACACGTTTAGGTTCCTGCTCGGCTTGGATGTCGAGACGCAAGCTCGACACTACTTCTTGGAAGCCTCGCAAGGTGTGAAGCCGGACTTTTCAAAAGCAAAGCTGGAGGCAGTGGCAGCACTGTCGCATGTTTCGTCCCTTCCTCGGCCTCGGAACTGGCTAACACGGCGGATTTCTGAGAGTGAACTGATCGTGCCCACGCTGCGCCTCCTCGAAGCAAAGAACGGAGATTGGATGACGACCTCTGAGCTGGTTCCGAGTCTCTCGGACTTGTTCGGACCATCAGGCGCGGACGCCGAAATCCTCGCCGGACGCTCGGATACCTATTTCTCGCAAAAAGTGCGGAACATGATCTCGCATCGACATCAAACGGCGAGCTTCATAAGCCAAGGAATGGCCGAGTATAGCGCCGACCAGCATGGCCTAAGGATTTTAGACCTTGGAAAATCTCTGGTAGAGGCACTTCGCTCCTAAAACGAGTGCTTGGACCATAAGGGTGTTTGTGTTGTATGTTAGGTCAGCTACGCTTCGCGATACTCGGCCTTGTAACCTGGTCTGAGCCACCGTAGCTCGGTGGCCGCCCGATTGGCCTTGTCCCAAACAAACCAAGCGTATGCCGTGGTTCCGCTCCCCGCGACCTTTGCGCCCTTGGGATAGAAGGTGATTCGCTCACTGAATACCCAAACGCGTGCGGGAGGAAATTTGTGAAAGATCGTACGGGTTCGGCCAGCTCCCTCTAGAAACGCCAATCGCAGCAGTAATGCGAACTTCGACTCAGCCAAGTCGAGCGCTTGGGCAACGAAGCCCTCTGCACTGTGGAACGGTGGGTTGGTTATTATGTTTGCCGCTCGGCGCGAGCTACTCAGAAAGTCGTGTCCGGTCTCACCATAGCCCCGATCATAGAGATCGGAGCTGACGACATGGTTGCCTGCTCGCCCTAGTACTTCCGACATTGCGCCGTCTCCACATGCGCACTCCCATAGTTCACCTCGGAATACTTCGTTTTCTGTCAGCGCAAAAGTTGCCCAGCCAGGCGTCGGGTAGAAGTCAACGCCGTCGAGGTCCGCCGACCGCTTGATGGTCGGTTTGAAGGCGCCATTCAGATTGTACGAGCCATCGATCGGCATTATCGGTTCCATCCAGCTTCAAAACGACAGCGCACTCGCCATGCTCTTGGAGCAGTCGGCACCGCGTCGGCTCAAGGCCGAAAATTGGAAGGTGGCCGTGGGTAGTCGAGAATGGAGACCGCTGCTCACCCGCAGCGTCATCGGACAGGCCGTCGGCAAGGATCGGGATTTCCAAAGGGCGACTGCCCTTTGGCGGGGTTCGGGGCAGAGCCCCGATCTTCCTGCCTCGCGCGCCTGTGACCCCGTGCGCTCGCGACCGCCGCCCGCCCCGGACGCTTTGCGCCGCAGGTTCGGCAGGAGTGCGCGCGATGAAAATCGGGGTGGTCGGAGCCGGGAGTGTCGGGGCCGCTTGTCTGATGGCGGGGGTGCTGCGCGGCAGCGCGCACGAGTTCGTGATCGCGGATCGCACCCGCAAGCGCGCTCGCGCCGTCGCCGCGGACGTCGCCTATGGCGCGCCGCTCTCGCCGCCTGCGCGCGTCATCGACGGCGACTACGCCGATCTCGCCGGTGCCGGCCTGGTGATGATTACCGCCGGCGTGAACGAGCGGGAAGGCGGCGCGACGGACCGCTCCGATCCCGAAGGCCGCCTCAAGCTGATCGACAAGAACGCCGAGGTCTATCGGGACATCGTGCCGCAAATCGCCGCCGCCGCACCGGATGCCGTGCTGCTGGTCGTCACCGATCCGCCCGATCCGCTCGCCGATCTCGCCCGCGCGCTGGCGCCGCGCGCTCCCGTGCTCAGCACCGGCACCTGGCTCGATAGCCTGCGGCTTCGCACCCACATCGCCCGCCGCCTCGACATCGATCCGGCCGGCGTGGAGGCGCAGATCCTGGGCGAGCACGGCACCTCGGAGGTGTTCGTCTGGTCCGGCGTGCGGATCGGCGGCGTGCCGCTCGCCGACGTGCTGCGCGCCCGCGGCGAGACCCACGACGATTTCCGCAACGCGATCGAGAAGGAGGTGAGATACGCCAACATCGCGATCATCGAGGGCAACGAGGCGAGCCAGTACGGCATTGGGATGGTCTCTGCCCGCATCGCCGAGGCGGTGCTGCGCGACGAGCGCCTGGTGGTTCCGATCGGCGCCTATAACGAGGGATTTGGCGTGACCCTCTCGCTTCCCTCCGTGCTTGGCAGGCAGGGTGTCGCCTCGGTGCTGCCGCCCGCGCTGTCGGAAGAGGAGCGGGCGAAGCTCGAGCAGAGTGCCGAGACGCTGCGCCAAGCCCGCACGCGCGCGCTCGGCGGCGGATGAGTTAGGCTGCGCGCGCCGCGTCCATGCGCCGGCGCATCTCGCGCACCGTCGCGCCCAGCCCGTCGCGGAGCGCCTCGCCCATCAGGAAATGGCCGATGTTCAGCTCCCGCACTTCCGGGATCGCCGCGATCGGACTCACGTTGTCATAGGTCAGCCCGTGCCCGGCATGGCATTCGAGCCCGAGCCGCGCGGTCAGCGCCGCCGCCGCGCGCAGCCGGTCGAGTTCGCCTTCGTGTCCCTCGGCATAGGCGCCGGTGTGCAATTCCACCACGGGTGCGCCGAGGGACGCCGCCGCCTCGAGCTGGCGCGGGTCGGGATTGACGAACAGCGACACCCGGATGCCGGCCGCGCGCAGCCGGGCGATGGCCGGCCGCAGCGTGTTGTCCTGGCCGGCGGCATCGAGTCCGCCCTCGGTCGTCACCTCCTGCCGCCGTTCGGGCACGATGCAGCACGCGTGCGGGCGGAGGCGACAGGCGATCGCCGCCATCTCCTCGGTCGCCGCCATCTCCATGTTGAGCGGCGCCGCCAGCGCGCGCAGCCGGTCGATGTCGTCGTCGCGGATATGGCGGCGGTCCTCGCGCAGATGCGCCGTGATGCCGTCCGCGCCGGCATCGAGCGCCGCTTGCGCCAGCGCCACCGGATCGGGATGCACGCCGCCGCGCGCGTTGCGGAGCGTCGCCACGTGATCGACGTTCACGCCCAACCGGAGCGTCGTCATGCCGTCTGCCTCCGCCGCGCGGCGATCGCGTGCGCCATGCGGATCGCGGCGATCAGGCTCGACGGATCGGCACGATTTTGGCCGGCGATGTCGAATGCCGTGCCGTGGTCGGGCGAGGTACGCACGATCGGCAGCCCGAGTGTCACGTTCACCCCGTGCGTCATGTCGAGCGTCTTGAGCGGGATCAGCGCCTGGTCGTGGTACATGCAGATCGCCGCATCGTAGCGCGCACGGGCGGCATCGGAAAACATCGTGTCCGGCGGCCAGGGGCCGGAGACGTCGATGCCCTCGGCCCGCAGCGCTGCGATTGCGGGCGCGATGATGGTGATCTCCTCCTCCCCCATCGCGCCCTGCTCGCCGGCGTGCGGATTGAGGCCCGCGACGGCCAGCCGGGGCCGTGCCAGGCCGAAATCGCGCACCAGCGCCGCCGCCGTGATGCGCGCCGCGGCGACGATCGCCTCGGTGCTCAGCGAAGCGAGCGCCGCCCGCAGCGAGACGTGCACCGTCACCGGCACTACCCGCAGCGCCGGGGCCGCCAGCATCATCACCGGATCGCCGCCGGTGAGCGCGCCCAGGAACTCGGTATGGCCGGGGAAGGTGAAGCCGGTGCCGTACAGCACCGCCTTGCTGATCGGGTTGGTCACTATGCCCGCGACCGCGCCTTCCAGCGCCAGCCGCGCGGCGCGTTCGATGCTGGCGATCGTGGCGGGCGCATTGACGGCATCGGGCCGGCCGGGGGTGGCGGGCGAGGCTAGCCGCACCGGCAGCACCGGCAGCGCATCGGCGAACCCGGCCGCGTCGGGGAAGGCCACTTCGCGCACGGGCGCGCCGAGCGCCGCGAGCCGCGCCGGATCGTCCAGCGCCACGAAACCCGGCCCATTGCCGCGCAACGCCTGCCAGGCGCGCACCGTCAGCTCGCCGCCGATCCCGGCGGGATCGCCCATGGTCACGGCCAGGGGCGGCCCCGGCATCAGCGCGCGTAATCCGGCTCCTCGCGGTCCAGCACCCGCCGCCATGCATCGAGGAACATCCGCGAGTCCGCACGCATCCCGCGCCGGCGGCGGTCGCGGCGGCGCAGCCGCTCGGGCAATTGCCGCAGCTTCTGCCCGGTCGCCATTGCGGTCATCTGGTACATGCAGGTGCGCTCGGCGGAATAGAGCTCGTCGAACGCCTCCTCGACGGTCGGCCCTACCGTGGTCACCCCGTGGCCGCCCATCACCAGGATCGTAGCGTCGCCGAGCAGGTCGGCAATGCGGCTGCCTTCCTCGTCGTCGAGCACCGCCTGGCCGCCGCCATTGTCCACCACCATGCGGTCGTTGAGGTAGAGGTTGTTGCCGTGCGCGAGCGCGAAGGCCGGGTCCTCCAGCATCGAGAGCGCAGTGAGATACTGCGGATGCACGTGCAGCACGCAAGCCGCATCCGCATTCTTCAGGTGAATCGGGACGTGGATGTGAAACGCCACCTTCCGCAACTCACCCTTGCCGCGCAGCACGTGTCCTTCAAGGTCGCAGACGATCAGCGACGATGCGGTCAGTTCCTGGAACAGGGTGCCGCGCGGGTTGATCAGGAATTGCGGCGGATCGTCCGGGCGCGCGCGTGGCAGCATCAGCGAGTTGTGGTTGCCGATCTGCTCGTTCCAGCCGAGCCGCGCCGAGACGCGGAACACCGCCGCCATGTCGGCGCGCAGCCGCCACTCCTCCGCCTCGGCATCGCTGCTGCTCAAAGCCTGGATGATCGCCGCCATTCGCTTTTCTCCCTCAAGCCGCCTGCTGCAAAGTCGGTGCCGAGTCCGCGACCGTGGTACGGTGCAGGTCGCGGACCTGCGCGGCATCGTAGCGGCGGGCGCGGTGCATGGTCACGCGGTTGTCCCACATCACCAGGTCGTGCTGGCGCCAGACATGGGCGTGGACGAACTCGCGCTGCGTCGCGTGCTCGGTGAGGTCGCGCAGCAGCGCGCGCGCCTCCGGCACCGGCCAGCCGCGGATCGCGCCGGCGTGGGAGGCGAGAAACAGCGACAGCCGCCCGGTGCGCGGGTGGCGCCGCACCAGACGCTGCGGCACCGGCGTCCAGCGCGCCCGCTCGTCTTCGGTGAAGTCGGTGAAGCCGAGCACGCCGCGCGAGTAGATCTGGCTGTGCTCGCACACCAGGTCGCGCACCAGCGCGCGGGTCTCCGCATCGAGCGCGTCCCAGGCCGCGCGCATGTCGGCGAACTCGGTGTTGCCGCCGCTGCCGGGAATGATGCGCGCCGAGAGCAGCGAGTACTTCGCCGGCGTCGGCTTGAACGAGCTGTCCGAGTGCCAGAGCATGTTGCCGAGGCTGAACAGCCGCTTGCGGTCGTCGCGCGCCATCACCCGGCCCTCGCGGTCGACGTTGGAGATATCGTTCACCTCCGCGGGCAGCCGCCGCGCCTCGCCTTGCACGATGTCGCCCGTGGCCATCTCGATCGGGCCGAAATTGCGGCTGAAGGCGAGCTGCTGCGCGTCGTCGATCCGCTGGTCGTGGAACGCCAGCACGGCGAAGCGGTCCATCCCGTCCTCGATCGCGGCCACCTCGTGCGGGGGCGAGCGGAGGCGCGCAGATCGACGCCGGAGACCTCGCCGGCGAAGGCCGGGCGGTCGGGATTGGCGGGACGGATGCTGATGGTCATGGCGCGTTCCTGAACGGGTTCCAAGGGCTGCGCCCTTGGCGGGGTTCGGGGCGGCGCCCCGACCTTCCTTCGCCACCGATACGCCGCGCCGGCGCCGCCTGTCAGGAGTGGTTAGCCGGCGCCGGGGCGAGGGCGCGGTAGCGGGCGACGTTGCGCAAATGCTCGGCGAGGGTGTGCGGCGAAGACATGCCCGCCGCTGCCGTCGGCGACGAAATAGAGCGCGTCGGTTGCCGCCGGGTGCAGCACCGCGTGCAGTGCCGCGATCCCCGGTGCGCAGATCGGCGAGGGCGGCAGGCCGTCGATCACGTAGGTATTGTAGGGGTTCGGGGCGTCGAGATCGGCGCGCGTCAGCGCGTGGTCGAGCGGGCCGAGGCCGCCCGCCGCGGCGTAGGCGGCGGTGGGGTCGGACTCCAGCTTCATCCCGCGCCGCAGCCGGTTAAGGAACACCGCGGCGATGATCGGCCGCTCCTCGGGCTTGGCGGTCTCGCGTTCGACGATGCTGGCGAGGATCACCGCCTCTTCGGGCGTCGCGATCGGCAGGTCGGGTGCGCGCGCCGCCCATTCGCGGGCGAGTGCGGTGCGCATCGCCGACTCGGCGCGGCCGAGCAGAGCGGCGCGCGTGGCGCCCTGCTGGTAGGCGTAGGTGTTTGGCAAGGCGGCGCCCTCGGCGGGGACCACGTAAGTCCCCACGAGACCGGGTGCGGCGGCAAGCAGCTCGGCGATCTGGGCGGCCGTCAATCCTTCGGGAATGGTCAGCATGTGCTGCACCGGACGCCCCGAGCGCAGCACTGCCAGCACTTCTCTGAGCGAGGCGTGCGCGGGAAAGGCAAGCTCGGCCGCGTGCAGCGGCCCCGCGCCGCTGGTGGCTAGCGCCGCCAGGCGGAACGCTCGTGGCCGGGCGATCACGCCGGCGCGGGCCAAGGTCGTCGCCACCTCGTCGATCCCGCCGGGCGGGATCACCACGTTCTTCGCCTGCGCGAGCGGGCCGGGTGCCTGGTAGGTGCTGCGGGCATAGAAGAACGCGCCGCCGCCGACGAGCACGATCACGAACACCAGGATCGCCACCGCGAGCAGGACGCGGCGCATGGCTAGACGGCGCGGAACAGGATGCTGGCGTTGGTGCCGCCGAAACCGAAGCTGTTCGACAGCGCGACCCTGACCGGCCGCTCCTGCGCGGTGTGCGCCACGCGGTCGATCACGCTCTCGCGGCTCGGGTGATCGAGATTGAGCGTCGGCGGCACCACCCCCTGGCGGACCGCCAGGATCGAGAAGATGCCCTCGACCGCCCCAGCCGCGCCGAGCAGGTGGCCGACCGCCGATTTGGTGGACGACATGGCAAGCCCGCGCGCGGCATCACCGAACAAGCGCTCGACTGCGCCCAATTCGAGATCGTCGGCGGCCTGCGTCGAGGTGCCGTGGGCGTTGACGTAGCCGATCTCGTCGGGCGCGATGCCGCCGTTGCGCAGCGCCGCACGCATCGAGCGGAACGCGCCCTCGTGCTCCTCGGCCGGTGCGGTGATGTGGTGCGCGTCGCCGGAGAGGCCGTAGCCGGCGACCTCCGCGTAGATCGTGGCCCCGCGCCTGCGCGCGTGCTCGTATTCCTCGAGCACCACGACGCCCGCGCCCTCGCTCATCACGAAGCCGTCGCGGTCGCGGTCCCAGGGGCGCGAGGCGCGGGCGGGTTCGTCGTTGAACGCGGTCGAGAGCGCGCGGGAGGCGCAGAACCCGGCGATGCCGACCGCGCAGACCGCGCCCTCCGCCCCGCCCGCCACCATCACGTCGGCATCGCCCAGCATGATCAGCCGCGCGGCGTCGCCGATCGCATGGACGCCGGTGGCACAGGCGGTGACGGCCGAGTGGTTCGGCCCCTTGAAGCCGTATTTGATCGAGAGATGGCCGGAGGCGAGGTTGATCAGCGCCGAGGGGATGAAGAACGGCGAGAGCCGCCGCGCCCTGCCCTCATGCACCTGCACCGAGGCCTCGTAGATGGTCTGCAGCCCACCGATGCCGGAGCCGATCATGACGCCGGTGCGCTCGCGCCCCTCCTCGTCCTGCGGCATCCAGCCGGAATCCTCGACCGCCTCGGTCGCGGCGACCAGGGCGAGATGGATGAAGCGGTCCATCTTGCGCTGGTCCTTGGGCGGGATCCATTCGGCAAGGTCGAGGCCGCCCTCGGCGCGGGTGCCGGCGGGCACCTGGCCCGCGATCTTCGCCGTCAGCTCGGTGACGTCGAAGGACTGGATGGCAGTGATCCCGGACTGCCCCTCGATCAGCCGCTTCCAGACATGCGGCACGCCGACCCCGAGCGGGCTCGCGATCCCCATGCCGGTGACGACGACACGGCGAAACTCGGGGACACGGCGCGGCTCGGGCATCGGCGGGATGCTCGCTCAGACGGCTTTTTGGCGCTCGATGTAGTCGATCGCGTCCTTCACCGTGCTGATCTTCTCGGCCGCCTCCTCGGGGATCTCGACACCGAAGGCTTCCTCGAAGGCCATGACGAGCTCGACGGTATCGAGGCTGTCGGCGCCGAGGTCGTCGATGAAGGAGGCCTCGGGGGTCACCTTGCTCTCCTCGACGCCGAGGTGCTCCACGACGATCTTCTTCACCTTGTCGGCGATCTCGCTCATTTCGGTCTCAGCTCCCGTCGGGCGGCTTGATTCTGTGCAGGTGCAGGTGCGGATGGTTGGGTCCGTCCGGCACGCGGCGGACGGGGCGCCGGGCGATTAGCACGCTTCCGGCGGGGGCGCCAAGCAGGGGTCGCGAAGCGCCTCGCATGGGGTTGCATCGGGGGCAGCCGCGGTGTGGAGAGATCGTCCAGAAATCTGGGGGGTGGCTATGGCGGACGCCAAGGGCGTCCCCTGCCTTGGTGTGTCCGACTGACGGCGTCGCGCTCTGGCAGATGACGGCTTATACCAAGACTTGATGATCACGAACTCGTAGGGGATTCCCCGACGCGGCCGTGATCTGCTTGAAGGCTGGCGAACGGAGGAGTTTCGCCATGCCAATCCCGCTGCGGGCGGATTTTGACGCGGCCGGCGTGCGCCGGGCGGCGCGCGAGAGCCGGGATGCCAAGCAGGTGCGCCGCTTGCTGGCGCTGGCCGCGATCTATGACGGAGCGACCCGCACCGAGGCGGCGGCGATCGGCGGCGTGACCCTGCAAATCGTGCGCGACTGGGTGCTGCGCTTCAACGCGTACGGCCCGCAAGGGCTGGTCGATCGCAAGGCGCCCGGCCAGCCGTCGCGTCTCGACGCCAGACACCGGGCGGCGCTGGCGGCGGTGATCGAGAGCGGGCCGATCCCGGCCGTGCACGGCGTGGTCCGTTGGCGGATCATCGATCTCTGCCAATGGGTCTGGGACGAGTTCCACATCAGCGTCTCCAAGCAGACGCTGAGCCGCGAGCTGCGCGCGATGGGGTACCGCAAACTGTCGGCGCGGCCGCGCCATCACGCCCAGGCCGCGGGGGCGATCGAAGCCTTTAAAAAAAAGACCTTCCCGCCGCGCTGGCGGCGATCGCGCACGAGCGAAGCCTCGATCCCGCCGAGATAGAGGTCTGGTTCGGCGACGAGGCCAGAATCGGCCAGAAAAACAAGATCACCCGTCGCTGGTCGCTGCGCGGCACCCGGCCCTCGGCGCCGCACGATCAGCGGACCGCCTCGACCTACATCTTCGGCGCCATCTGCCCCAAGGAGGGCAAGGCGGCGGGCCTGATCCTGCCGTGGTGCAACACCGAGGCGATGAACCTGCACCTTTCCGTGATTTCGGCCGAGGTCGCGCCGGGTCGGCACGCGGCGCTGCTGCTCGATCAGGCCGGATGGCACCTCTCGGCGCAGCTCGCCGTGCCCGACAACATCACCATCGTCCCGCTGCCGGCCAAGTGCCCCGAATTGAACCCGCAGGAGAACATCTGGCAGTTCATGCGCGACAATTGGCTCTCCAACCACATCTTCACCGGCTACGACAATCTCGTCGATCACTGCTGCGAGGCCTGGAACAAGCTCGTGGCGCAGCCCTGGACCATCATGATCCATCGGCCTGCGCGATTGGGCGCATCGGTTCTGATCAGAGAGAGTCTGGTATAAGGAGACCAGTGCGCGGGTGCATGGTCAGCGGATGGAATTGGGCTGTCGTGGTGGCTTTCGCGTGCAATCGGGTCATTTGCGGGGCGGCAGAGAGCTCTGACCGGTGCTATCAGTGGTGTGTGCGCCTCGCGATGGACAGACTCGGGGTGTGGTTTATGCTGACACGGATGCGAGCAGGCGCGAGCTGCGGCGCAGATTATACGCGATGGCGGTCAGCCGGACCTGCAGGCCAGCCTTGGCCAGACCGAGCCAGCGCATCCGGCGCAGGCCGTAGCAGCGCTTGGCGGTGCCGAATACCTTCTCGATGCGACATCGCACGCGCCGCACTCGGCGTTGTGGGCCTGCAAGCGAGCCAGCGCGCCGGGCCGCCCCAAGCGCCCGTGTGCACAACGCGCGGAGTACCGCCGCGGGCCAGGATGATTGCCTCTGGCCTGCTGCCCGCGAACGCGCTGTCGCCATACACGTCGCCGGGCGTATCGGGCAGGACGGCTTTGAGTTCGGCCGCATCATGGACGTTGGCCGTCGTGACCTCGACGCCGCGGATGAGGCCGGCGTCCTGATCGGTCGCGACGTGCGCCTTGTAGCTATGCACCGGCTTGCGGCGGCGGTGCCGGCCCAGCGCGCTTCGGCGTCGCCTTGGATGCTGGCCGAAGAGATCAGGGTCGCGTCCACCAGCGTGCCCGTGCGCACCACAATCCCGCGGGCATCGAACTGCCGCGTGACGGTCTCGAACAAGGCACGGTCGAGGCCAAGGCGCACCAGCTCGGCACGAAAGCGCACGAAGGCGGTGCGCTCGGGCGTCAGTTCATGGGCAGCAAAGCCGCAGAACCGCCGGAAGCTGGCACGATCGTCAAGTGCCTCGGCAAGCCGCACATCGGAGAGATCGTGCCACGTGGCAAGCAGCAGAGCGCGAAACAGCGCCAGCGGCGGCCAACCTAGTTCACCTTTGGTGGAGGACGAGATACCAGCGAGCAAACGGTCCAGTTCTGTCCAGTCCACCAGGGCGGCAACTTCATCCAGCGAAGTGCCGCCACGAGGGTCCGTGCAACCCACCGCAAGCAGCTCTTGCCCAATCAGACGTCGCGCCACCATCGCCTCCGCTCAATTGCGGAAACGATCAAATCAGGTCGCGCAGCGTAGAAAATGTGGCGCCCGAGAGCCACCCCGCCCACCGCGTTGTACGCCAACCAGGAGATGCGACCGGACGACAGGCTGCGCCTCCCGCCAAAGGGGCGGTCGCCGCCGCGCCCTCTTTGACAGGTCAGTGCGGCACGCCGAGCCGTGGATTGGTGTGCGGCAAGCCGAGCAGCCGATCGACCCGTGCCACCACCGTCGGTGACAGGCTCTTGTTGGCGGCGGCCGCCAATTCTACACGCCGCGCTCGCGCGATCGCCGCCTGCCGCGCCTGGATCTGAGCGCGCGTATGCGCCGGCATCGCCAGTGCTGCCAGCATGGCCCGGTCATATGCCGCGACCTTGCCGACACGGGAATTCGGCGCAGCGTTCGCCAGTGCGGTCGGCGCGGCATGCGCCGCATTGAGCGCGCCGAGTGCGCTGGCCAGCGCAGCGCGATTGGCGGCCTGGCTCGCATTGGCGTGGCCAATTCCTGCAGCACTCATGCCGCCCGCATGGCCGGCGGCGTCGCCTCCGCCAGCAGCACCACCGTGGCCCCGCCGCCGTTCCCACCACCATTGGCATTTCCGCCGCCCCCGCCGTGTCCCCCACCATTGCCACCACCGTTACCGCCGCCGCCACCATTGCCCCCGCCATTGCCATTGCCGCCACCGTTGCCGCCACCGCCCCCGCCGTTGCCCCCACCATTGCCGTTGCCACCACCATTGCCGCCGCCCCCACCGCCGCCATTGCTGGCGGCCAGAGCGGTCTTGGCCTTCACCACCTGGCCGTGAAACAGGCTGAGCGGGGCCGCTACCAGGGCAGCGACGGCGACCGTCACCAGCAACAGCCCCTCGGGTCTCATTTGTGAACCTTGCATGATCCCGTTCTCCTCGCGCGCACTCCCACGCCGATCAGGGGACTCGGTAGCATCAGACGGATCAAACATGGCGTTCCAGTGGCACGCTGATCGCCCACAGGTTGCGCACGCACTGAGCCGCGAGCGTCGTGAGCACCCCCGGTCCTGGACGGTCTCTCATCGGCCAAGCGTCCGAAGGAACGCCGCCAGGTCGGCGTCGAACCGCTCGTGCGCCTCCCAGAACGGCGCGTGGCCGATGCCCTCGTAGAACACCGCCCGCGCACCCGGCACAGTTGCCGCGATGTGGCGCGACATTGCCGGCAGAATGATCGCGTCTGCCTCGCCGTGAATCGCCAGCACCGGCACCCGCAGCGCGCGCAGCACTGCATCGTAATCCGTGGTCCGTCCGCCCATCGCGGCGCGCACCGCGGGTGGCACCATCGCGTTGAACGCAAGCATGGTCTCGAAATCGTCCTGCTCTGGCTGCACCGCGAAGCAAACGCGCAGGAAGGCGCGGCTTGCGGCAATGCTGGTCGCGAGGTCGTCGCTGCCGGTCGCCGCAATCAGGGCGCGCTTCGGGCCGAACAGGGCCGACTCGTTCGACACGGCGCCCGCGACGAACACCGCGCCACCGATCGCGCCGTCGCCCTGCTCGGCCAGGTAATCGGCGATGATCCGCCCGCCGTAGGACCAGCCGACCAGCACCGGCCGCACCAGGCCGAGCGCCGCGATCACGGTGCCCACCTCGCCCGCCCATGCGGCGGGGTCGCGATACCGCGCCGGGTCGAGCGGCTTGTCCGAGGCACCGTGGCCCCGGATGTCGTAGGCGACCAGCCGGTGCGTCCGCACGAGCGGCCCCGCCGTCTGCCGCGCCCAGGAGAGGGCGGATTGGGAGAAGCCGTGGATCAGCAGCACCGCCGGCGCGTCGCGATCGCCCCACTCCTGCACAGCGATGCCGACGCCGTCGGGCGTGGTGACGCGGTGCGGGCGATAGGGCAATCCGGCGGCCTGAGACACGAGCGGCTCCTGTGAAGGAGCCGCCAGTGTATCAGTCTCAGGCTGGGCGGTCCGCCTTTTGCGCCTCGCGCGCGAGCAGCTCCTGCTTGCGCGCGACCCCCCAGCGATACCCGGTGAGCGACCCGTCGCGCCCGATCACACGATGGCACGGCACCGCAAGCGGCACCGGGTTAGTCGCGCAGGAGCGCGCCACGGCCCGCACCGCGCGCGGCGCGCCGATCATCGCCGCGACCTCACTGTAACTGCGGGTCTGGCCGGGCGGGATACGGGCGAGCGCATCCCAGACGCGCTTCTGGAACGCAGTGCCGCGCAGATCGAGCGGCAGGTCGAGCGCCGCGCGCGGCGCCGCCAGGAAATCCAGCACCGACGCGAGCGTGCCCGCCAGCGCCCCATCATCGGCGACGAAGCTCGCACGCGGAAACCGCCGGCGCAGATCGCCGAGCAGCACCGCGTCTGGCTCACCGAAGCCGAGGAAGCAGACGCCACGGGCGGTCGCCCCTACCAGCAGCCGGCCGAACGGGCTGTCGGCGAAGGCCGTGCGAATTTCCTCGCCCGCGCCGCCGCGCCGCGCCGCGCCGGGTGTCATGCCGAGCAGCCTTGAAGTCGCCTCGTAGACGCGGCTCTCCGAGCCGTAGCCGGCGCCGGCTACGGCATCGGCCACCCGCTCACCGTCCGCCAGCGCCGCCTGCAACCGGCGTGTGCGGACCGCCTCGGCATAGCTGCGGGGCGTAAGCCCTGTCGCCGCCTGGAACAGGCGCAGGAAGTGGAATTTCGAGTAGCCGGCGTGCTCGGCGAGCGAGGCGAGCGACGGTAGCTCCTCCGCGGCCTCGATCCGGGCACAGGCGTCGCGCACCACCGCCTCGACCAGGCGCTGGCGCGCGCCGTCGGGGTCGCAGCGGCGGCAGGGGCGGAAGCCGGAGGCCTCCGCGTCCGCCTGGGTGGCGAAGAAGCGCACGTTGCGGCGCAGCGGACGCGGCGAGGGGCAGCCGGGCCGGCAATAGACGCCCATCGTGGCGACACCGTAGAGGAAGTCCGCGCGCTCGCGACGGACGACGCTCTGCCATTGCTGGTCTTGGTTCAGGGTCTGAAGCATGACCGGGAAGATGGTGCGGGCCGGCCCGCCGCTGCCATCCGCGGATTGCTCCGGCTTGGCCGGCGGCGGAAGCCTTTGTAGATCATGCGTCAGCGGTTTCTTCCTCAGGCGCAGGATGATACATGGGTCGCCCATAAGGTTCGGCAACGCAGGGGGATGACAGATGCGGCGTAGTCTGTTCGGGTTTGTCGCGGCCGGGGCGATGCTGGCACAGCAGGGCACGGCGCTCGCCGCCTGCCTCGCTCCGGCCGACCAGTCGGCATTCGAGATCGAGGCGCTCAAGAGCGAGATGATGGTGCTCGCCACCGGCTGCCATGACGACGCTCAGTACAACACCTTCATCCGCCGCTTCCAGCCTGACTTGCGGCGCGGCGAGCACCTGATCGAGGCCTATTTCCGCCGCGCCTACGGCGCCCACGGGCAGCAGCAGCACGATGCCTACGTGACCTCGCTGGCCAACGCCGAATCCGACCTGGGGCTGGCGATGGGGTCGGATTTCTGCTCGCGCAACGCCGCCCTGTTCAGCGAGGCGATGGCGCTGCCCAGCACATCGGACCTGGCGGCCTACGCCGCGGGCAAGGACATCGTGCCGGCCTCGCTCGGTACCTGCACGGAGCCGCCGCCCGCAACCGTGCGGCAGGCGGTAGCCCGGCATTACGTGCCGAAGAAGCGCTGAGCGAAAGAAAGGTCGGGGCTCCGCCCCGAACCCCGCTGGGGCCGACGGCCCCAGACCCCATTTCCCGTAGGTGATGGGTTCCAAGGGCGAACGCCCCGATCTTCGACTATCGCGTGACTGTGACCGCTACCCGCAGCGTCGGATTGCCGGGGATCAGGCTGACGGTGAACGCATCCGGCCCGGCGTAGCCGCTGCTAGGTGTGTAGTCGATGCGCGTGTTGTCGCCGACGGTGTGGATGTAGGCGGTGCCATGTGCCGGGCGCGCCTCCAGCAGGCCGGCGTCGTAGGGATTCGGCCCGGCCTGCGCCACGGTCACCGCGCACCAGCCGCCGCTGTTGCCGACGGTCATCGCGACCAGCGTGGTCTTCCCGGGCGCCAGTAGAGGCTTCTCGGGCAGCACCTTGCAGGACTTGGCCCCGCCGGTGAGGTCGATCGCATACACCCGCGTGGTGGAGACGGCCACCGGTGCCGGCTCCGGCGTGCAGCCCGCCAGCAGTGCCGCGGCCGCCGCCGCTACCCGCCAGCCCGCATTGAACCTGATCCGCCTCGCTTCCCGCAAAATCGCCTCGCTTGTCTCTTGGTCAGATCGCTGTGGCCGGCCGCGCGGCAGTGATAGCCGCGCGATCCCCGATGGCAAACCCCCCGTCGGGGGCGCGGCCCTAAACGTCGAGGTGGCGGAGGGCGAAAAAACAAAGCAGGGGGAAACACGTGTTTCCCCCTGCGTGTGGCAAAGCCGCCACAAGCACCGGAATGGCCCGGTGCGTAGGCGCCCGCCCGGTAGGCGGACGCCCTTATGCGTGATGCCGGACCGCTGTCAGCGGCCCGGCGAAGGCGGTCAGCGCAGGATGATCTCCACGCGCCGGTTCTGCGGCTCGCGCACACCGGGGCCAGTGGGCACCAGCAGATGCGTCTCGCCGAAGCCTTGGATGTCGATCACGTTGGCAGCCACCCCGTCGCGGATCAGCTCGGCCTTGACCGACTGAGCGCGTCGGACCGACAGGCCCTGGTTGTACTGCGGCGTGCCAGAGGTATCGGTGTAGCCGTTCACCTCGATGCGCGTGTATTGCACGTGCGTCGAGTTGCGGGCGGCGTCGGCAATGATCTGGCGCGCGCGCGCGGTCAGATCGGCGCGATCCCAGTCGAAGAACACGAGGTAGGTGCGGGCCGGCGCCGGTGCCGGAGCGGCGACCGGCGCGGGTGCCGGCGGCGGCGGCGGCGGGGCCGCGTTGAAGGCGTAGCGGACGCCGATCAGGCCCGCGTGGTTGTATTCGGAGTTGAACCGGACCCTGCCGGGAGCCGTGCCGATCGCCGCAACGTTGGTGGTGGCATAGTTCCGATCGCCGGTGGTGCCCATGAACCGATATTCGAGAGTGAGTGCGAGGCCGGGTGTCACGGCCGTGAGCGGGATCGCCGCGCCGAGAATCGCCTGGTAGGCGAACGTCCCCTTGGTGCTGTTGGCCGTCAGGAAAGGCAGGCCACCGGGCGCGTATACCTTAATGTTCCGCTCGTTCACCCACATGTAGCCGACGCCGGCCCCGACATACGGTACCACGTAGGGGCTGATGCTCCAGAAGTCGTACAGCGCATTGACCATGCCGCCGTACTTCTGTTCGTTGCCGCCGGCGTTCGCGTTACCGGAGATGCTGCCGAAACTCGTGTTTATTCTGTATAGCTTATTGCTACGATAGTCGCCCTCGGCCTCGACGCGCAGACCGTTGCCGAAGCCCCAGCCGATGCTTCCCAACCCCACGAAGCCACCGTGGAACTGCGCATTGCCGTTCAGCGAGGAGACAAGCGCCGTTCCGTTCGGCAGATTGATCGCCCCCTGCTTCAGCTTCTCGTTCATCAGGTAGTTGAACCCGGCGCCGAGCCCGACATAGACGCCGGTCACCGGCTGGGCCTTGGCCGCCACGGGCGCGGCCAGCACGGTGGCGGCCAGTAGCGCACTGCGGAGCTTCATCCTTGTTCTCCTCGTTCCTGAACCTGCGCTGCCGCGCAGCCGTGGGCCTGGTGGCTCGGGATTCGTCCCCCCGCCGCTCGGTGACTGGACATTACCATTACCCGCGCCTGGCGGGAGGCCGCCTGTGACGGTTTTCCAACGGTTGTGGCAGGACGGCAACAGCACGCTTGCGGCACATCACATCGGGACGTCATATCGGCCTTCATCGCAGGATGATCTCCACGCGCCGGTTCTGCGGCTCGCGCACGCCGGGGCCGGTGGGCACCAGCAGATGCGTCTCGCCGAAGCCGTGGATGTCGATCACGTTGGCCGGCACCCCGTCGCGGATCAGCTCGGCCTTGACCGACTGGGCACGGCGGATCGACAGGCCGAGATTGTACTGCGGCGTGCCGGAAGTGTCCGTATAGCCGTCCACCTCGATGCGCGTGACCTGCACGTGCGTCGAGTTGCGGGCCGCCTCGGCGATCACCGCGCGTGCGCGCGCGGTGAGATCGGCGCGATCCCAGTCGAAGAACACGAGGTAGGTGCGGGCAGGCGCGGGCGCCGGGGCAGCGACCGGGGCGGGGGCGGGCGGGGGCGGCGGCGGGGCCACGTTGAAGGCGTAGCGCAGCCCAAGAAGAATGCTGTGGTTGTAGTCGCCCGACTCCTTCTGGACCTGCTTGAAGCCAGGCGCGCTCGTGGTCTCGCTGATCCCGGCCAGCCCCATGAAACGGTATTCCACGGTTGCGGAGAGGCCGACCACGGGCGGGATCGGCAGCGAGGCGCCGAGGATGCCCTGGTAGGCGAAGGTGCCTTCTCTCCGGCCGGCCGACAGGATTGGGTCGAGCCGCACCCACTGGTAGCCGGCGCCGGCGCCGATATACGGATAGATCCAGCGAAGCCCGATATCCATGTCGAACAGCGCGTTGGCCATCGCTCCGTATTTGTCTTCGTGGCCGCTGAACGAAACCTTGTCGCTGCCCATCCGCACCGAGTTCAGGCTGTTGTAGCGATAATCGCCCTCGACCTCGACGCGCACCCCGTTGCCGAACCCATAGCCGATGCTGCCGACGCCGACATAGCCGGCATTGAAGCCAAGACGGACGGCCTCACTGTTGACGATCCCGCCGAAATTGGTGGTGGTCGCGACTTTCGGCTCCTGCATGAAGTTGCCGCCGCCGCCTAAGCCAACGTAGACGCCGGTCACCGGCTGCGACGATGCCCCGGTCGAGGCCGCGAGTCCCCCCGCCAACGCCGTCGCGAGCCAAAGAACACGCTTCATCGCCTGGATTCCCCGCTGCGGCCCGATTGCCGGACCCGTCCTGATGTCGCCCATCGCCATCGCCAGACCAGAGATCGCCACCGCCGCGCAACCGGATCGGGGCGATTTCACCAAGCTTGTGGCGCGAGTGCAACAGTGTGGCATCGAGTAAGGCCGGGGCTCTGCCCCGAACCCCGCCAAGGGCGTTCGCCCTTGGAACCCTTGACTGGAAAGAAACAGGCCCTCGCTCAGCCGTCATCGCGAGCCGCTTGGCGGCGTGGCGATCTAGGCGTGCGGCACGGAGCGGCCCGCCTGGATCGCCACGGCGCTCCGCGCCTCGCGATGACGCGGAACCAGCAGCGTCTCGCGATGACCGGACCCGCCTCAGGGTCGGCGCCGGCGGGGGCGAAGCTGAGGCCGAAGAACAGGGCCGGATCAGGCTCCGTGAGGGCCAAGAACAGGGGCGAATCAGGCTCATCGCCGGCCTGAGAACAGGGTTTTATCAAGCTCGCCGCTCCTGAGAACTGGGAAAAATCCTCTTCGCCGCAGCGGGTGGGTGGCTCGGGATCTCGCCGCCGGCTCGCTCGCCAGTCGCACCGTCCTCCTCCGTCATCTTGACCTCCGTGGCGATCATGGTCGGCAGCTCGGCATCCGAAACTCGCGTCAGCTCCCGCGTCGCCGGCACCGGCTGCACCCGGGCACGACCGCGATTCCGACACCGATTCTAACATCTCTCTTGCATTGCTGTCAAACAACATAACGCCGCGCTCGACGCCGCCCGCGTCCTGCACCGGCCAGTTCCCGCGACGGTGCCTTCGCAGCCGGCAGCGGAGCAGCAGGCGCGCCGCACCCTACTCTGGCTCAGGCCGCTGGTTCATCCCCAGCGGGTCGGCAACGCCCGCGGCGAAAGACCCCGACACGCTTTGGCGAAGGGTTCCAAGGGTGACCACCCTTGGCGGGGTTCGGGGCGGAGCGGACCAAGGTTCCGATTGGCCCGCTTGGGCCAATTGGAATTCCCGCGGAGGGGGCGCCCCGACCTTGCTCAGATCACCCGCGCCTCAAACGGCGCCACCAGGTCCGGCGCCGGGAACTCGATCACCCAGAGATCGGGATCGCGCCCCACTTGGCGGGCGACGTAGGCATCCGCCGCCGCCTGCTCGACCGGTGCAGGGCCGGTGCCGCGCATCCAGGCCGGCGCGCCGGATGCGTCGCGGACCTGCGCCAGCACGCACAACCCCTCGCGTCCGCGCAACACTACCAGCACGCCGCCGGCATCTGCGTCGCCGCGCCGCAGCACCGCACCCGGCCGCCCGTCGGCGTCGCCCCGGCGCAGCGCCATGCTCACCCACAGCCCCGCCTTGACCCGCGGCTCCGGCACAGTTTGCGCCCCCTCGGTTCCGGTGGCCCTTGCGCGCCGTCGCCGCTGCGGCGACGCTCCCGGCGAACAACGGCCGAGGACCCTCCGATGATCATCGTCACGGTCATGTATGCGCTCAAGCCAGAGTTGCGGTTCGACCTCCACTACTACACGGCCACCCACATGCCGCTGGTGCGCGCCCGCTGGACGCCGTGCGGGATGCAGCAGGCAACCGTGCTGAAGGGCCTGCCCGGGCCGGACGGCGCGAAACCCACCTACGGCTACATGGCCGCGCTGCGGTTCGGCTCGCCCGCGGAGCTGCAGGACGCGCTCGCGAAACACGGGCGCGAGGTGATGGGCGACGTGCCGAACTTCACCGACGTGCAGCCGATCATCCAGGCGAACGAGGTCGTCGAATAGCGGTACGCGCGCGCCGGCGGGTCACGCCAGCTCGAACATCCCCTCCACCTCCACCGCCGCGTCCGCCGGCAGGGCAGGTACGCCGATCGTGGTGCGCGCGTGCCGGCCCGCGTCGCCAAATACCGCAACCGCGAGGTCGGAGGCGCCGTTCATCACCTGCGCCTGCCCGGTAAAGCCCGGCGCCGAGGTGATGAAGCCGCCGAGCCGCACCACGCGCGCCACCCGGTCCAGATCGCCGCCGCAGGCCGCGCGCAACTGCGCGATCACGTTGAGCATGCACTGCCGCGCCGCCGCGTGACCCTGCTCGATCGAAAGCTTGCCCGGCCCGATCGCGCCGGTGAACGCGACGCGGCCCTCGACCGCCGGCACCTGGCCCGAGACCACGACCAGCTTGCCCGCGACCGCGAAAGGGACGTAGTTGGCGAGCGGCGCCATCGGCGTCGGCAGCGTGATGCCGAGTTCCGCGAGCTTTGCCTCGATCCGTCCGGCCATGCGTCGTTCCTCCCTCTCCCAGCGGTCCGTCCTGCATAGCGGGTTCGATCCGCGGGCGCATCCCCAAGGCCGCCGGTAGGAGCGCGCATGGCAAGCCGTGAAACCCCTCCTGACCCCCCTCCCTGGCCCCCCGCCGCTGGTCGCGATCGCCGGGCGCCCGAATGTCGGCAAATCGACCCTGTTCAACCGCCTCGCCGGGCGCCGCTTGGCGCTGGTCGCGGACACGCCCGGCGTCACGCGGGACCGCCACGAGGCCGAGGCGATGCTGCGCGGCCGCAAGGTGCGGCTGGCCGACACCGCCGGACTCGACGAGGCGCCGCCCGCGAGCCTCTCCGGACGGATGCACGCCGCCGCCGCGGCAACGCTGGCCGAGGCGGCGCTGGTGCTGTTCGTCGTCGATGCCCGCGACGGCATCACGCCAGCGGATGCGCACTTCGCCGCCTGGCTGCGCCGCCAGGGCAGGCCGGTGCTGCTGGTCGCCAACAAGGCCGAGGGACGCGGCGGCGGTGCGGCAGCGATGGAAGCCTATGCGCTCGGCCTCGGCGACCCGGTCGCGGTCTCGGCCGAGCACGGCGAGGGGATCGCCGAACTGATGAGTGTGATCGCCGAGCGCCTGCCCGAGCCGGCGGCCGAGGCGGAGGATGCGCCGGGCCGGCCGCTGAAACTCGCCATCGTCGGCCGCCCGAACGCCGGCAAATCGACGCTGCTGAACCGCCTGCTGGGGCAGGAGCGGGCGCTGGTCGGGCCGGAGCCGGGGATCACCCGCGACGCGATCGCCGCCCGCCTCGCCGATGCCGGGGGCGCGATCGAGCTGGTGGATACCGCCGGGCTTCGCCGCCGCGCGCGCGTCGAGGCAGGGCTGGAGCGCGCCGCCACGGGGGCCGCGATCGGCGCGCTCAAGCTCGCCGAGGTGGTGGCGCTGGTGATCGATGCTCCCCTCGGTCTGCACGACCAGGATCTGGCGATCGGCCGGCTCGTGGCGCAGGAGGGGCGGGCCGGGGTGGTGGTGCTGAACAAGTGGGACGCGGTCGCCGATCGCACCGCGCTCCGCCGGGCGATCGCGGAGCGGCTGGAGACGTCGCTGTCGCAGATGGCGGGGATTGCGCTGGTGCCGCTCTCGGCGCTGACCGGGGCCGGGGTGGAGCGGCTGCTGCCGGCGGTGCGGGAGGCATATGCGGTGTGGAACCGGCGGGTTCCGACCGCCGGGCTGAACCGCTGGTTCGAGCAGGCGCTGGAGCGCCACCAACCGCCGCTGGTCCAGGGTCGGCGGCTGAAGCTGCGCTACATCACGCAGGCGAAGGCGCGGCCGCCGACCTTCGTGGTGTTCGGCAGCCGCGCCGAGCAATTGCCCGACGCATACCGCCGCTATCTCGTCAACGGTCTGCGCGCCGCGTTCGACCTGCCCGGCGCCCCGATCCGCCTGCAGACGCGCGGGACGGTGAACCCGTTTGCCCCGAAGTAGCAGCAGCCCTGTGCCGTCTTTGACGGTCACGCTCCCCGTGGTAGGTTCCGTTATGAACCGCGATGCGTCCGTGCGGGCTCTTTCTGATCTGGCCGCGCGTAGCCTCTATCCGGGCGCGCATCATTATATGGCCTTTGTCGGGCCGCCCGATCAGTTCGATTTGATGGGCGCGAGCCAATTCGCGCTTCTGATTGCGCTGGGCTTGCGGGATTCCCATCGCGTCTTGGATTTCGGGTGTGGTTCGCTGCGAGTTGGCCGGCTGCTCATACCCTATCTTCAACGCGGGAACTATTACGGTGTCGATCCCAATTCGTGGCTGATAGAAGATGCTATAGCCCGCCAGATTGGGCGCGATCAGATCGCGATCAAGTGTCCACATTTCTATTCGTTCGACGATTTCGCGCCGGATCGTTGCGGACGGGATTTCGACTTTATAGTGGCACAGTCGATTTTTAGTCATGCGGGCGCGGATATTGTGGAAACAGTTCTGCGCGGGTTTAGTCGGGCCTTGGCCAGATCCGGGTTGGCGCTGACAACTTTCATTCATCCGGGTCAGGATGGAGTCGATGAATTTGGAGGAACCGGCTGGGTATATCCCGACTGTGTTGCTCATTCCCAGGAAGCGATTTCCAAGATGATAGAGCGAGCAGCCTTATTTGGCCGCGCGCTCCCATGGTTTCACCCGCGGCAAACATGGTATGTGCTGTCGCGCTATCCGGATCACGTGCCTGGGCTAGAACTTGACCCATATCTGCGCGGCACGATTCTAAATGTCCCGGATTGGGAGGACAGCCGATAACCTGAGCTTGGTCCCATCTGCGCCCGCATACCGGCGTCCGTCGCGGGTTGCCCGGGCGCCTCTATCGGCCGACACGGCCGCCAGGGAGGCCACGATGCAACACAGGATTCTCGGCCGCAGCGGCATCCGGGTTTCGGTGCTCTGTCTCGGCACCATGATGTTCGGCGGCCCGACCGACGAGGCGACCGCGGCGCGCATCATCGCCCGCGCCCGCGAGCGGGGCGTGAACTTCATCGACACGGCCGACGTGTACGTGGACGGCCGGTCGGAGGAGGTGGTGGGCCGCGCGATCGCCGCCCATCGTGCCGACTGGGTCTTGGCGACCAAGCTCGCCAACCCGACACCGCAAGGCGGCGCCAACAATTCCGGTCTCTCGCGCCTGCACATGATGCGCGCGGTGGAGGCGAGCCTGCACCGGCTCGGCATCGAGACGATCGATATTCTCTATTGGCACAAGGAGGACCACGCGACACCGCTCGAGGTTTCGCTGCGCGCTACCGCCGATCTCGTGCGGGCGGGGAAGATCCGGCACTTTGCGGTATCGAACCATCGCGCCTGGCGCATCGCCGAAATCTGCCGGCTGGCCGACCAGGCGGGCATCGATCGGCCGGTGGCGAGCCAGCCCTATTACAGCGCCATCAACCGGCTCGTGGAGGTGGAACAGCTTCCCGCCTGCGCGCATCTGGGCCTCGGCGTGGTGCCCTACAGTCCGCTCGCGCGCGGGGTGCTCACCGGCAAATACGCGCCCGACGCGGCGCCCGAGGCCGGATCGCGCGCCGCGCGGCAGGACCAGCGACTGATGGAGACGGAATGGCACCCGGAGAGCCTCCGCGCGGCCGCGCAGATCGCGGCGCACGCGCGGGCGCGGGGGATGGAGCCGGCGGCGTTTGCGATCGCCTGGGTGCTGCACAATCCGCTGATCTCGTCGGTGATCGCCGGCCCGCGCACCGAGGCGCAATGGGAGGCGTATATCGCGGCCCTGGGCACCCGGCTCGATGCCGAAGACGAGGCGGCCGTCGATGCCGTGGTGACGCCGGGAAACAGGGCGGCTGCCGGACGGAACGATCCGGCCTATCCGATCGAGGGGCGGCCGGTGCGGGGTGGGTGAGCGGGTCCGCGGTCAGACGCCGTGATGTCCGACTCTTGGAGCACTCTCCAAGCAGGCGGTGCGCTTCGCGGCGACGCGTGATAACTTCACCTTCATGGTTGCACCAGCGAAAACCCCTGTCCGGATGTCGGTCGCCGAGTTCCTGCACTGGAACCCGAGTGACGGACGCAGATGGCAGCTCATCGACGGTGAGCCGCGGGCGATGGCTCCCGCCAATGCCACGCACGGCTATCTGCAAGGCGAGCTGGCGGCCCTGATACGCAATCACCTGCGTTCGGCGAATCGTCCGAGCGACGTCTTCACCAACCCTGGCGTGGTGCCGGCGACGATGGCGGCGCACAACATGCGGGTGCCCGATCTCGCGGTCAGTTGCTCGCCCTTCGAGCTGACCCAGCCGGCGCTCACCGACCCCGTGCTGATCGTGGAAATCCCGTCTCCGAGCAACCAGGCCGACACCTGGGCCAATGTCTGGGGCTATTGCAGCATCCCGAGCGTGCGGGAGATTCTCGTCCTCCGGGCGGATGCGATCGGCGGTGATCTCCTGCGACGGCTCCCCGACGGCTCCTGGCCTGATCAGCCGATCTTGATGGTGGAGGGTGATCTCGTGCTGGAGAGCATCGGCTTCAGGGTGGCGCTCGCGGACCTCTACGCGCGCACCCCTCTCGCCCGGGGCTGACATCTGCCACGACCGAGGGCATCGACGGTTCGCAGGGCAGTCGAGCGCAACAGCCGTTTGAGCTTGCTGAACACCAGTTCGATCGGGTTCAGATCAGGACTGGAGGAGGGCAAGAACCGCAGGCTCCAGCAGCGCGCCTCCATCTCGGCCTGGGCGGCGCGGACAGCATCGCAGATGATTTCGAGTGTCGCCGGATTGCAGGCGGTCACGCAGAATTCTCCCAGATGACACGCGACATGGCGGCCAGGTGCGATCTCGCGCAGTGCCGGCAGTTCAGTCGCGCAGCGGCCGAAGGCGTTCGGGCAGCGGGCGCGGAAAATGCAGCCCCGGTCGTCTTGCGGTGTCTCACTCAGGCTGCCGCGGATCGGCAGCGCGGCCCGATCCTGGTTGACCCGGGGGGTCGGGACCGCGGCCACCAGTGCCCGTGTGTACGGATGCCGGGGGGCAGCGATCAGATCGGCCGTCGGTCCTTCTTCGACGACGCGGCCGAGATACATCACCAGCGTCCGCTCGCACACATACCGGATCAGCGCGAGATCGTGGCTGATGTAAATGGCGGCGAGGCCGAGCGCGTCCCGTGCCTCCCGCAGCAGGTTGAGGATGCCGGCGCGGACCGAAACGTCCAACATGGAAACCGGCTCGTCGGCGACGATCAGCTTTGGCCGCGGCAGCAATGCGCGGGCTAGGACGACGCGCTGCAACTGGCCGCCGGACAACTCATGCGGGCGGCGGTCCAGCCAGGCAGAGGAGGGCAGCAGGCGTACGCGCTGCATCGCTGCCTCAATCCGGTCCCGATGCTCAGCGCGCGGGGCGCTGAAATTGTTGAGCGGTTCGGTCAGGGCGCGGCGGATGGTGAAGCGTGGGTTGAACGCGTCGAACGGGTTCTGAAACACGAGCTGAGCGCGGGCGCGGAAATGCAGCAGCGCCGCGCCGTGGCGGCTGGTGATCTCCTCGCCAAGGAAGCGAATGCGTCCGCTGCTGGGCTCTTCGAGACGAAGCAGCAGACGCGCCGTGGTGGTCTTGCCGCAGCCTAACTCACCAACGATGCCAAGGGCCTCACCCGCACGGACAACGAGGCTGACATGCTGGACCGCGCGCACTGAGCGGTTGCGAAAGCGGAAGGTCTTTGCCAGTCCTTCGGCTTCGATGACCGGGATGGGCTGGCTCATGCGGCCCATGTCTGGGGCTGGGCCGCACTGGCACGCAGCGCGGTCGCGTCGGCGCTGCGCCAGCAGGCGGTCAGGTGGTCCGGAGCGACCGTCAGCAGCGGCGGTTCGGCCGCCCGGCAGCGCGGCTCCGCGAAGGGGCAGCGATCCGCAAAGCGGCAGCCCGCAGGCGGATCGAGCAGAGACGGTGGTGCGCCCTCGATCGGCACCAGCGCCATCGCGTCGCCTCTCACGTCGGGGAAGGCGCGGGTGAGGCCCATCGTATAGGGATGGAGCGGTTTCTCCAGGATCGCGGCGAGCGGGCCTGCTTCCACGATCTTGCCGGCGTACATCACGGCGGCACGGTCGCACGTGTACGCGACTACGGCGATGTCGTGCGTCACAAGAATCATCGCCGAGATTCAGGCGGCGCTGGAGGTTGCGGAGTTCGTCGAGCACCTGGCGCTGAACGATCACGTCGAGGGCCGTGACGGGCTCGTCGGCGATCACCAGCGTGGGTTCGAGCGCCAACGCGAGCGCGATTGAAGCACGCTGGCGCATGCCGCCACTGAACTGATGCGGGTAGTAGGACAGGCAGACTGGATCGAGGCCGACCAGGCGCATCAACTGCTCCGCGCGGGCCTGTGCGGCGCCCCGCGGCAGCCCGCCGCGCTCGCACAGTACTTCGCGCATATGGGCGCTCAGGCGTTGCACCGGATCGAGCGCGTTCATCGCCGTCTGCGGCACGAATGACATGCGCCGCCAGCGCAGCGCGCGCCTTTCGCGTTCGGCCATGGCGGTAAGGTCGCGGCCCTCGAACGTGATGCTGCCGCCGGCGATGCGGCCTGTGCCGGGCAGCACGCCCATCAGGGCGCGCCCGAGGGTGGATTTGCCGCAGCCACTCTCACCGACCAGGCCCACGATGCTGCCGGCGGGAACATCGAGATCGACTCCATCGACGGCGCGCACGGTCCCGCCGCCGGTCTTGTAATGGACCTGCAGGCCGCGCACGGAGAGCAGGGTCATGATTCGGCCAACCGGGGGAACAACAGCTTCTCGGAACCGCGGGAGATCAGAAAACCGGCCAGAACCATCAGGACGATGGCCAGACCGGGTGGGGTGAACCAGTTCCAGGCGCCACGCCCGAGCGCCTGGTTCGCATACGCGTCCTGCAACATCACACCCCAACTGATGCTGTTCGGATCGCCGAAGCCTAGGAAGCTGGCGGCGGCCTCGGCCAGGATGGCCCAGCCGATCGCCACCGAGCCGTATAGAGCGGAGAGCGGAAGGACCTGCGGCAGGACGTGCACGAACATGATGCGCCCGGTGGAACAGCCGGTGACGCGCGCGGCTTCGATCCAGGCGCGTTCCCGCAGCGACAGCACCTGGGCGCGGATGACGCGGGCCGTATTGGGCCAGAGCAACAGGGCGACGGTGACGACGATCACGCGCGTGCCAGGGGTGGTGAGGGCAGCCAGCACGAGCATGGAGGGCAGGAACGGCAGGCCGAGGGCGACATCGGCGATGCGGCTGATCAATTTGTCCACCCAGCCGCCCAGATAGCCGGCGAGCAGACCGAGCACGGTGCCGATGACAACAACCGCGAGAGCAGCGGTGAGGCCGACTTCCAGCGCGGCACGGGCGCCGTAGATGAGCTCGCTGAGGACGTCGTGGCCACCGGCGGTGGTGCCGAGCCAGTGCTCGGCCGAGATCGGAAGGTAGCGCGCGATACGGTGTCCGTGCATCAGAAGGGCGCGCGGATCATAGGGGGCGAGCGCCGGCGCGAAGACCGCCATCACGCAGACGACGACGTAGATCGCCGCGCCGCAGGCGGCGAAGGGTTCGCGGCCCAGCAAGTGCCGCAGGGTCTTAGCGGCGCGCACCGACTGAGATCCTGGGATCGAGCAAGGCGTAAGCGAGGTCGGCCACGGTGTTCATGATGACGAGCACGAAGGCGATCATGATGAAGGCGCCCTGCGCGACCGGGTAGTCGGCGCCCTGCACGGCCTGGACGAGCACCCGCCCGATGCCGGGCCACCCGAAGACCGTTTCGATGACAACATTGCCGCCGACGCTGGCGCCGAGGCCCAATGCGAAGGCGGTGACGACCGGGAGCAGCGCGTTGCGGGCGGCGTGGCGCATCACGATCGACCAGCGCGACAGGCCCTTCATGCGCGCCATGACGATGAACTCCTCACCCAGGATCTCCAGCATAGTCGCGCGCATCAGCAGCAGCGGCAGACCCTGGAGGAACAGCGTGAGGGTGAGAGCCGGCAGGCAGAGATGCCACCAGAAATCCGCCGAGACCAGACGCTCGCCGAGGGAGCCGAGCGTCGCACCGGGACTGACGGCTCCATTTGTCGGGAACCAGCCGAGCTGGAAGGCGAACAAGGCAAGCAGCAGCATGCCGAGCCAGAATTCAGGCGCCGACCGGGTAGCCAGGGCCGCGGGGATAGCGGCCGCTTCGATCGCCGTCCCGCGCCGGAAAGCAAGAAACGCGCCGGTCACGATGCCGAAGATATAGGCAAGGCAGAGGGACACGAGTGTGAGGATGACGGTGTTCGGCAGGGCGCTCCAAAGAATCTGCGAAACCGACTCGTTCTGGAGGAAGGACCGACCGAATTCCCCGTGCACGAGCTGGCCGAGATAAATGATGTATTGCTGCCACAACGGCTTGTCGAGACCGAAGCTCTTGAGCAGAGCGGCGCGGGTTGCCTCGGTGAAGGTCGGCGACAGGAAGTTCAGCGTCGGGTCGCCCGGCATCAGCCGGAACAGCAGGAAGGTCAAGCTGGCCACCACCCATAAGACGAGCAGGAGATGGCCGAGCCGTTCGATGGCGTAGCGTGCCACGCGATCAGAGGATCATTGGAATAGCTTCGTGGTTTCCTTGACCCCCTTGGGGTAATGCAGGTGGCCGCCGACCAGGACGAAGCCCGCGTTTTTCAGGATCTCCTGCGCCCCGGCCAGATCGCCGCCTGGCACGCGACCGACGATCCCCTTGTCGTACCAGAAGCTCAGGGCCGGGGAGATCCAGGAATTGGCCGGCTCCGCCGCCCCGCCCCAGGCGTCTTCCGCCAGCAGCTTGCGGTCGATCGCCGCGGAAAGCGCTTGCCTGAAGGCGACATTGTCGAACGGGGGACGGCGTTCGTTATAAGCGATGAACTTGAAGCCGATGTCCAGCGCCTCCGATACAACAATGTTCGGCGAGGATTTCGCGAGGCTCTGCGCCAGTTCCGGATCGCCGGTATAGTCCGATAGGAAGTTGATCTCGCCGCTCTTCAGTGCGCCCAGAGATGCCTCGACATTCGGCATGATGCGCATGATCCAGCGACGGATCTTGGGATGGCTCCAGTGCTCCGGGTTGGCTTCAAGGTCGATCTCCTGATTGAGATTGGCGCGAACGATCCGGAACGGGCCGGAGCTGACCGGATGCTCCTCCTGGATGCTTTCGGCGGTCTGCGGCTTGCCTTTCAGGCTCTCCAGGATCGGCGCCCAGATGTGCTTCGGCGCCAGGTTCAGCTTGGACAGCGAACTGACCAGAAAGGCGGCATCGGGGTGCTTCAGCTTGATTGTGAGGGTGTCGGGGCCGGTGGCTTCGACACCGGCGATGTTGCGAACGAAAGGCTTGTACATCGGTGACTTGTCGCCTTCGCCCGGCGCGGTCAGGCTGAACACGGCGTCGTCGATCGTGACGGGCTGGCCGTCGCTCCATCGCATCCCCTTGCGCAGGGTGATGTTCACGGTTTGCGGATCAGGCCGCTCGACCTTTTCAGCGGCCCAAGGTCGCGGCATCCCGTCGGGTCCGACGCGCATCAGCCGGTCCCAGACCAGCTCGGTCGCCCAGGAACCCTGAGCGCCGGGGATGTTGAACGGATTGAGGTTCGTGGGCGGCGTCACGGAGTTCAGAATCACATTCTTCTGGGCGCCGAGCGGACGGATGTTGATCCAGGTCCAGAAATTGCGGATGCCGATTCCAGCCTGCGACACCATGCTGGCCGGGTCCCACACCGTCTTGTTGTACGCGACGATGTTCTTCGGGTACACCTCAAAGCCGTAGGGCTGGCCATGACTAATCAGTTCTTGCGCCTGGTCGATCAGAGCACGGCGCTTGTCGAGATGGAGTTCCTGGCGTTGTTCCTGGGCCAACTTGTCGTATTCGGGGTTCTTGTAGCCGACGAAGTCATACCCGTTAGCGGCGTTGGCGGAGACGAACAGATTGTAGGTCAGCTCGTCGGGATCGCTCCGCTCCGGCCGGCCGACCATCGTCCAGGTGGTCATGTCCCAGCGCTGACGTTCGTACCAGACGATCTGGTTGAACTCCTGGCCTGGCAGCGGGCGGACGTTTACAGTCAGCCCCAGCTTGCGCCACGCATCGGCGATGACTTGTGCCGCCTGATATTCCTGCGGCTCGGCAGCCTGGGGCTGGGTGATCAGGGTGAGCGGGCGGATTGCGCCCCCCGCCTCCTGGGCCGATGCGCCTGCCCCGTACAGCAGGCCCATGGCGGCGAACAGCATGATCCGCGTCATTCCCGGCCCTCCCTGTCGTTCTCCGACGGCGCATTCAAGCCGCAGGGGCGGGCGCGTTCAAGGGCCGTCTTGCCGCATCGCTGATTCGGTGTTGCTATCCGCGCGAGGTGAGGAGACGTGGCCTATGCCGATCAACGACGCCGAGCGCCGCTTTATCAACGAGATCAGCCTGGAGACGCCCTGGGGTCTGGTGGAGGAATTCGCCACCATGCCACGCTGGCAACCCGCGGATGTGAACCGCGGTGCCGATGCGATCGTGTCACGGCTGCGCAGCGCCGGGATCCCGGTCAAGGTGCACGAACCGGAATTGTATCTTTCCATCCCGTATTCCGCGTCGGTCAACGCTGGGGGCGTGACCTATCGCGCGAAACCGCCGTCTTCGTCGCTTTCGGTACCGGATGGCCGGACCGCCCGGCTGGTGACGCTGCAGGCCAACCCGAGCGCGTTGCGGAGCTATAGTCGCGATGTCCAGACGCTATTCGGGGGAAGCATCTCTTCCGTCGAAGAAATGAAACGTCTGGTGGGCGGAAACATCGTCGTGATGCACGGCTTTGGCAATCCGGCGCTGGCCAGTCTGATCGAGGAATGGGGTGGCGCCGGATTGATCGCGGTCAATCCGGGCGTGGACATCCATTGGGGCACCTGCACCACGATCTGGGGCAGCCCGGACCTGCAGGATTCGGTACGCAAGCCACGGATCCCGGTGGTGGCGGTGAATAATACCGACGGGCAGACACTGATGGCGCTGGCGGCGGAGAAGGCAGACGCGACGATCCGCACCGATCTGACCGAGGGATGGTTCATCCAGAAAGTGCCGGTGGTGACGATCCCGGGCGCCGAGGAGCCGGAGAAATTCGTGCTGATCCACGGCCACTACAATTCGTGGGATGTGGGTGTGGGGGACAATGCAACCGGCGACGCAACGCTGCTGGAGCTGGCGCGCGTGTTGTGGAAGCACCGTGACGGGCTGCGGCGCTCGGTGAAGGTCGCGTGGTGGCCGGGGCATTCCACCGGGCGCTACGCCGGGTCCACCTGGTTCGCGGACGCCTTCGCGCAGGACCTGGATCGCAACTGCCTGGCGCAGATCAACTGCGACAGTCCGGGCTGCCGCTGGGCCACCAGCTATCACGATACGCGCAGCTTCAGCGAATGCGCCGGGGTTGCCGCCGATGCGATCCGGGACATCGTGCCGGACGCGGTGATCGCGACGCACAGACCGCCCCAGGCGGGCGATTATAGCTTCAACAATATCGGGCTGCCGAGCTTGTTCATGCTGAGCTCAACGATGCCGAATGCGTTGCGGGAGGAGAAGGGGTATTACGATGTCTCCGGCTGCGGCGGAAACATTGCCTGGCACACCGAGAACGACACGCTGGAGATCGCCGATCGCCAGATCCTGTTGAGCGACATGAAGATCTATCTGCTTTCGGTGTTGCGCATTGCCAACGCCGAGGTGCTGCCGTTCGATTGGGCGGCAACCTGCGACGAGTTTCTCGGCACGATCGCGAACTATCAAGCGGCATCGGACGGCATGGCCGATCTGGCACCGGCGCGGGCGGCGGCGGAAGCGTTGAAGGCCGCGCTGGGGACGCTCCGCGCCGCGCCGGCGGCGCGGCGGAACGCGGTTCTGATGGAGCTGGCTCGCGTGCTGGTGCCGATCAACTACACGCGCGAGCCGCGTTTTCGGCACGATCCGGCCTACACGGTACCGCCGCTGCCAACTCTTGCCGTGGCGGTCGAACTGCCGTCGTGCACCGACCCGCATCGCCGGAATTGCGCGAAGGTGGAGCTGATGCGAGGGCAGAACCGGTTCGTTGTCGCGATGGAGCAGGCGCGGCGGCTGGTGGAAGCGGTCGGGTAATCAATCCAGCGCCTCCGCCAGCGCAGCGTTGGCCTGATGCAGCGCGTGAAGCATCCGGTTGCGGGCGCGGCGCGCACTGACGGCCAGGAAGAGCGCGCGACCCGGATCATCCCCGGACGCAGCGAGATCGCGCAGCGGCTGCAAAACCGGCCAGGGAGGCTGCGGCAAGGCTGGGTCGTGGGCGAAACGGTCGCCGATCGTGTAGTCCATCGGCACCAAGGCACGCGAGACGAGAAGCAGCGCGCGGTTCGCTCGTTCCGAGTCTGCCGTGGCGAGATTGGCGGCATGATCGCGGAGCCTGGCCGCTTCGGTTCGGAGGTCGTCCAGCGTCATGATGCCGGCGAGCCGATCGGTGAGTTGGTCGAGCTGGGCGATGAACGCGCGTGCGTGGGCCGCATAGTCCAGCGGCAGCACGGGGTCGGCGAGCAGATGCCAGAGCGCACGCACGACGATCCGCGTGTCGCGGACCAGATTGGCTTGGTCGACCTTGTCGATCAGGTCGTGCGGCGTGTGCCACCACCAGCCGAGGGCGTTGCGCATCTTGCCGGGATCAGACGATTGGTGACTTATACTCCCGAACATGGACGGGATGCCGACGCCCCAGAAGGATGCATCGCTCGATCGGCTGGAGCGTTTGCCGGCATGAACCTGGCCGGATTCGGCGCCCACCGCCTCGGCCGCGAGGGCCGCGAGTTCCGAAGCGACGGCGGACGAGGCGAGCTCCTTGGCGCCGATACCGCCGGTTGAATCCACGTTCACATGGGCCACGCAGCGCTGCTCCAATTCGTTCCAGTTCTCGTCGACGTACCAGGCGGAACCGGAGTAGCGGCCGTGGGAGTGGCCGGACCAGAAGCACACACGCAGGCCGCGCTTCCATTCGCGCCGATGCTCGGCGAGGACGCGCGCCGCTTCCAACATCGTCGCGTTGGCGGTGCCGTTGTCCATGACGCCATAGTACCACGTATCGTGATGGCCGGAGAACAAGACAAACGGCGCCTCGGCGGCGCCGCCGGGTGCATCGAGATCGGCGACGAGCAGCGGGGTCTTGCGCCACCTCGTGTCCACCTGGGCGTGCAGCACGGCGCAAACGGGGCCAGCGTGCAGTCGCTCTTTCAGAGCAGCGCCGTCGGGGTTGGAAATCGTGCAGACTACGGTCGTAGGGATTTGGTTGAGCAGTTCGTGGGACGGGCTCCCCCAGACCGGCGAGACGCACATTTCATAACGGTTCTCGTTCGGGCTGATATGGAGCTGCCCGGCGGCGCCGGCGGCCGAAGCGCGTGCCGCCACGGTCGGGCTGGCGATGCCTTCGACAAGGACGATCTTTTCGCGCAGATACTTGCCGGCGAAATCAGCCGCCGTGCCTTCGCGGAGATGCACGAGATCTCCGGCAAGGCCGCCGGATGGCGCCGGGCGCGAGAACGAATGGGTGATGCTTTCGAGCGTCTGCCCGTCGATCTCTACGCGGGACTGGCCCGGCAGGCTGATATAGGCGTCGTGTGAGAGCAGGACGCTGCGGTAGCCAAAGCTGGCCATGCGTTGCTGGAGGTAGTGGAAGCTTTCCAGTTCTTCCGGCGTGCCGGAAAGCTTAATTCGTTTGGCGAACTCCCGGACATGGACCATCATCGATGGGCCACTCACCGCGGCGCTAAGCGTGTCGGCTGTTGGGTTCTCCATTTCGCACCCTCATGATCCGCTCTCGGCTCTGTCCCCCGAGAAGTGCTCGGTGCGAGAGAATGGGGCGGCTATGATATCGCCAGTGCGTGCGCAAGCGCACCGCGGCATCAGGTGCCCACTGATCTCGTGGCCTGCCGCAGCTCAGCGAATTCGTCGGCGATGTGCCGTGCTGCGCGCAGCGCCAGCGCACAGACCGTGCTGGTCGGGTTCACCACGCCGCCCGTGACGAAATTGCTGCCGTCGACGATATAGAGGTTTGGCACCTCCCAAACCTGGTGCCAGCGATTGGTCACCGAGGTCTCCGGATCATTCCCCATGCGGCACGTGCCGAGCAGGTGCCAGGCAGGGGTCCGATACGTGCCGTCCTTCTCGCAATAATCATTGATCGTGTAGTCGATTGCCCCGGCGCTGCGCGCCAGATCCCGCAGCCGCTCGACCGCGAACCGCATCATCCGCCAATCGTTCTCGTGTGGCACGTAGTTGAGCTTGGCGGCAGGCAGACCGTCGCTGTCGCGCTCGCTTTCGGACAAGGTGATTCGGTTGGTGGGTTGCGGCAGGTCGTCGCCGATGGCGTATGCACCGAAGCCATGCGCGAAGTGCCGCCGGAACCACACATGGTGGTCTTCACCCCACGGTGCTGCTCGGTTCGTGAAGCTGCCGATCGCCTCGGAGCCTGCGGGCCCGGTCCGTGCCACATTGAAGTTGAAGCCGTTTACGAAGCCGCGTGCAGTGTCGGTCTCTGCGAATTCGCAGCTGATGACGGCGCCAGCATTGCCCATGTAGGAGTAGATCGGCTGCTCCGTCCAGATCTCTGCGGCGACCAGCGTGTGGTGCTGCAAATAACGGCCGACGACATCGTTGGAGTTGCCAAGGCCGCGCGGAAAGCGCGCCGAGTCCGAGAGCAGCAGAAGGCGCGGGCTGCCGACGCCGTTGGCCGCGACGATGACAAGATCCGCGCCCTGGACGACGCGAAGGCCCCTGACGCGATCGATGTAGATCGCGCCGGTCGCACGGCCGGCGGCGTCCGTCTCGATCCGCTCCACGCGACAATGGGGTCGCAAATCGGTCCCGGCGGCGATGGAGCGGGGCCAGATAGAAAGCGACATCTTCGCCATCGATCCGCGTGGGCATCCGGAGGCGCAGTTGCCGCAGCCGTTGCACGCGGCCCTGCCATCATAGGGTTCGGAGATGATGGCGGCCGGCATCGGCCACCAATGCCAGCCGAGGTGTTCGAAAGCCGCTGCGATCGCGCGCCCACTCGGCCCCATCGGCAGCGGCCCTACCGGGTAGGAAGCGCGGGGTGGCATGGCGAGATCCCCGGTCAGCCCGCTGACGCCGACCAGCCGATCGCTCTCGTCGTAGAAGGGCGCGATATCCTCGTAAGTGATCGGCCAGTCCGGCGCGAGGCCGTGCTCGATTCCCTTCCGGAAGTCGCTTGGCCGCAACCGTGGCCAGAGCGCGCCAAAGATGTTGGTCGATCCGCCGATCGCGTTCCACATCAGCGCATGTGACTGCTGCCCCTCGACCGGATAGTCCGATTCTCCGCGGCGCACGCTCGGTTCGGGGTTCCAGCGATTCTGGCGCTGCCATTGGAAGTCGCGCGCGTAGTGCGGATGATCGGCCGGCATGGTCCAGCCGCCTTGGTCGAGGCACACGACCTTGAGGCCGCGTTCCGCCAGCACAAGGCTGGTCAGCGCGCCGCTGGCGCCAGCACCAATGATTAGAACATCCGCGTGGTCATGCTTGCTCACGAGCTAGCGCTCCTGACATGTCCGAGGGCGGAAAGCTCGACGCGATCCACATCCTCCGTTCGGATCCATCGGCCCCGGTGATGCCGGGGAGCATCGCGCGCGGGATCGAACGGCTCGATCGGATAGCCATCGGGCAGCGGGGTCGTGTTGTACGTCAGCCCCATGGCGCGGATTGCCGCGATCACAGCCGGCTGTTCGTAATAGGTGAGATAGACAATCTTCAGCACGTCGGCGAACAGCGTCGGCTGCTCGGCTTCGATGCGTGCCACGACGGCCCGGCGCGCCTCGGCGTCAAGCTCGCCGAACGATCCGCCTGCGGCCGCAACCACCTGCTCCAACCGACCAAGCAGCCCGTCCGCTTCCAGGCGCGCCATCAACTCAAGCGCGAGCCCTGCGTCGCGTGCGGTTGGAAACAACTCGTCACCGGGCAGCAGCACCTCCGCAAAATCCATCATCATGACGGAGCGCCGCGTTCCCTTGTCAACCACCGCATATCCTCGCTGCCGGAGTGTCGGGCCAGGCGCCGTCATCGCCGGTCAGAGCCGCATCTCGGTTTCCGGATCGAACAGGCAAACACGGCCGACCGCGAGCGCCAGCGTGACTTGGTCGCCAACCGCCGGCAGGCGGTCGGGATCGGCGGCCACCCTTAGCGCCGAGTCCTCGATATCGACATCCACGTAGGCGAGCGGCCCGACCGGCTCGATCAGGAACGCACGGCCCACGAGCCGCTCCGAGGCCGTGCCTTGTACCACTACGTCGGTGGGGCGAATCCCGAACAGAGCCTTCCGCCCCTTGCGCAGCTGCTGCAGATTTTCCTGCCTCACCGCGTTCCGCGGAAGCCGGACCGTCTGGCCGAGCAGATGGCATGTTATGCCGTCAGCATCGGGCTCGAGCATCGTCTCGACGACGTTCATCGCCGGCGAGCCGATGAACGATGCGACGAAAAGATTGAGGGGGTCGCGAAACACCGTCATGGGCGGCCCGACCTGCTGCAGCTCTCCGGCACGCATCACCGCGATGACGTCGGACAGCACCATCGCCTCTTCCTGGTCATGGGTGACGAAGATGCAGGTAATGCCGAGCTCCCGCTGCAACCGCTTGATCTCGGTGCGAGTCCTGACCCGGAGCCCGGCATCGAGGTTGGAGAGCGGCTCGTCCATCAGGAACACCGATGGATTGCGCACCACGGCGCGTCCAACCGCCACGCGCTGGCGCTGGCCGCCCGAGAGGTCGGCAGGCCGGCGCTCCAGCAGCGTGGTCAGCCCAAGGAACTCTGCCGCGGTTGCGACCTGATGTTCGATCGCGTCGCGCGGCGTGTGCTGCTGTCGTAGCCCAAAGCTCATGTTCTGGCGTACCGACATGTGCGGGTAGAGCGCATAATCCTGGAACACCATCGCAACGTCGCGTTCATGCGGTTCAAGCTCGGTGATGTCACGGTCGCCGAACACGATCTGCCCAGCGGTCAGACGCTCCAGGCCGGCAATGCAGTTCAGCGCCGTACTCTTGCCGCAACCGGACGGGCCGAGCAGCGTGAGAAACTGGCCATCCTCGACCTCGATGTCGAGGGACTTTATCGCGACGACGGCCCCATAGGATTTCGATACGCGGCGCAGCGAAACGCTGGTCATCGTCAGCCTTTCAGCGATCCAGACAGCATACCGCTCACAAGATAGCGCTGGAAGCAGAGGGTTACCAGCACTGGCGGCAGAATGGCCAGCACGCTGGCGGCGAACATCGGCCCATAGTCGTAGAAACGGAGCTGTGCCAGGAACCCGGCAATCGTCACTGGAATGGTTTGTGATTTCGGGGTCTCAGTCAGGATCAGGGCAAAGATGAATTCGTTCCAGCTCACCAGGAAGCTGAAGATCGCGGTGGCAAACAAGCCGGGACGGGCGACGGGAAGCACGATCCTGATGATTGCGCCCAACCGTGAGCAGCCATCCACCATCGCCGCACGCTCCAGCGTCGGCGGCATCCCCTCGAAATAGCCGCGCATGATCCAGGCGGAGAGCGGCAGTATCAGACTGCAATAGGCAATCACCAGCGCGGTGCGGGTGTCGATCAGACCCGCGAAGCGGAACACGATGAAAAACGGCAGGATAAGCGTCAGACTCGGAGTCATGCGCGTGAGCATGAGTGCCCACAACGAACCGCGCAGGAACCGGCTGCGTCCGGCGTTGGCGAAGGCATAGCCGGCCAGTGAGCCAAGCCCCACATTGATGATCGTCACCCAGAATGCGACGACGACGCTGTTCCATATTGCGTACGGAACCCGCTTCGCCTGGACGCTCGACGCACCAATACCGGAGGGGAAGAGCACCGAGCGGTAATTGTCGAAGGTCACCGCGTGGGGCACCAGGCTCGGCGGGCTGCGCACAAGCTGCACGGAAGGGGTGAAGCTCATCACCATCAGCCAGACGAACGGGCCAACCGACCACAGGACGATGAGGGCGCAAACCGCCACCCAGACGGCTCTGGCGAGCAATCGGCGCGCCCGCACGCCGAGCCAAGCGCGGGGGCGACGCGCCGGGATCGCCATCAGCTTGCCGCGGACCATCGCCGCATGCTCGCCCGTGCGGACCAGTAGGGTCTCCGCGAGCTTCTCGCGGGCTTCGGCCGCCCCCTCCTGGCGACGCCCAGCGGCTTTGGGAAATAAGAGCAGAAGGTAGCAGGCGGCCAAAATCAGGCAGACGATCGTGAGCACGTAGAGGATCGCCGCGCCCTGGCCAAACTGGAAGAACTGGAAAGCATACGCGTAGCCCATCCAGGAAAACACCGTCGTCGCACTGCCGGGACCGCCCCGCGTCATCACCCAAAACAGATCGAATGCCATGATTGCATTGATGGTGGTGAGGATCAGAACCAGAAGCATCATCGGGCGCAGCCAGGGCAGCGTGATGCTGAGGAACCGTTGCGCGGGGCCAGCCCCGTCAATCCGTGCCGCCCGGTGCAGGTTTTCCGGCATCGACTGCAAGCCGGCCAGGAGCAGCAGACAGGTGAGCGGCGCCTGGTTCCAGATCTGCACGAGGGCAACAGCGTTGAACGCGACCCAGCCGTTCCCGAACCAGTGGATTGGCTGGTGGATGATCCCGAGATCGAGCAGGAGCGCGTTCAACGGACCATAATCGCCGTTGAATATCCAGTTCCACAAGATGCCCACGGCAACCGGCGACATCGCCCAGGGGATCAGTACCGACGCTGCGCAGGATACCGCGACCGGCGAAGCGGGCGTTGAGCACTAGCGCCATGCCCATGCCGACGATGAGCCCGCCTAAGACAGTGACGATGGCAAAATAGGCGGTCCGACCGAATGCCGAAAGAAACTCATTGCCGGGAAGTATTTCGATATAGTTCTCCAGCCCGACAAACACCCAGCGCTGCGTCAGCACGTTGAGGCGGTGCAGGCTCATGCCGAGCGAGAAGACAAGCGGCAGGCCGATGACGATGAACACTACGGCCAGCGTCGGCAGGGCGAGCAGCACCGGCAGCGAGCTTGCTGGCACGCGGTGCCATGCCCCGCCGCGCCGGCGAGCACCGTGGAGAGCAACGGCCGCTCGGCTCATTCGCTCCGACCCGGGGCTGCCGGATGCCCGCGGGCTCAGCCCGGATACTGCGCCTTCACGGCTTTTACTTTGGCCTGCAACTTGTCGACGAGCTGATTGAGCGACTGGCTGCCACGGATATAGTCCTGCACCTCGCCCATCATGAACCAGTCCCAGTCCGGGAACCACAGGGTCTTGGAGACGTCGCGCGGCGTTGCGTTCTGCTGTTGCTGCGAGGCCACATCAAGATTCTTCCACTGCGAGAACGAAGCACGGATCTCCGGATCGGCGAGGACTTCCTTGTATGGCGTGCCGAGGCCGAACTGCAGCGCCCAGCGCTTGATCACGTGGTACTGCCCGTCTTTGGCCTTGCCGCCAAAAAACTGCATCAGGTTCCAGGCCCGTTGATTGTCGATCGGGTGCGCGCCCATGAGGTAGAGCGAGACCCAGGAGAACGTCGACCGCGTGGCGCCCGGCATCAGGGTGTTTTTCACCGCGCCGGCGATCCGCGACAGCTTGGGATCGTTCAGCACCTTCTGGTCGTATTCGTGTACGACCATGAAGCTGTGCTGACCAGTGGCGAAGCTCGGCACCCCCTCCTGATCGATCGTGAAAATATCGGGCTGCACCAGCCCTTCGGCATACATCGTCCGGTGCATTTGCAGAACTTTCTTGAACTTGTCGTCGAACACCGGGTTGTTGGAGGAATCAAAGACCTTGGCGCCTTCCGAATACCAGATCGAAAACAAGCTCCAGGACAGGCTCGCCCAGGTCCGCTGCCAAGCGCTGAGATACGGAAACTCGGCAATCTTGTCCTTCTTCAACTTGCGGCAACTGTCGAGTACGGTCTCCCAGGTGGTGGGCGGCTCGATCTTGCCCTGGTCGAGGTGCTTCGCGTTATAGACGAAGGAGTTGAATCCGGCATAATATGGCAAGCCGCCGAGTTTTCCGTTCGGCAGGGACAGGTCACGAACGGCGCTGGGGAACATTCCTGCCTTTATCTGGGCGACATTTGGCTGATCCTCCACGTCGCGGACCCACTTCGCGGTCCACCAGCGGAACAGGTGGTCCTCCTCGCTGTACATCATGTCGTAGTGCTGGCCGGCGACGAGGCGAGTCTCGACCACGGCATGGTATTCGCCCGGAACCAGCTGATAGTCGACGCTCTCGTTGTAGAGTTGCTCGAAGGTCTTCACGTTGTCCGCGACGATCTGGGGATTGTACTCCCAGCCAATGAAGCGCAACGGCTGGCTCGGCGCTGCATACGCCCGCCGCATGGCGGCGTTGGCAGCAAGCCCCAGCATCGCGCCGGCTCCAGCCCTTAAGAGTGCGCGACGGTCCGTGAGATAGTGCTGGATCGCCCTCGCCTTGGGTTGGCCGTCGCGCGCCATGCTCATCTCCTTCGGTTCCAGCAGATCGCTCTGCTCAGACCAGCCGCGATCATAGACCGCAGGGGCTACTGCACGGCAACACCTAAAATGCAGCATCGCAACCGAGTGAATGCCGGCATTCCGGCGCGGCGTGAAACTCGTGTTGGGCGACGCGCTGTATGGCGTCGACCGCCGTTTGCGCCGGATGCTGAAGGCACGTGAGCGCGACCGCGTATCCGGCCCTACGCGGGGCTACACCTGTGGCCTAGAAAATCCCTCATATCTAATCACCTGAGCGCAAGCTGGCGCACAAGAGACGATGGAAAGGAAAGTGTGGGGGGAATGGGATGGTGCCCAGGGGCGGAATCGCACTAGCTTCGTATCCAGTTGAAACATAGACATTCTCGGTGTCCCACCCTGACCGATACCAACAAGAATACCATCGCGAAGTCTTGATGGTCGGGTTCGGTTCCCGCAGGCAACGCGGCAGGCATAGGCCTTTAGTGGAGGGCGAGGCAAGCAGCCACGTGATCACCAGGGCTGTCAGGGCAGCGTGCTGGCGCAGCGCGCGGCTTGCCAAGGTTGGGGTCGAGGGTTCGAATCCCTTCGCCCGCTGCAAATTCTCTCAAACAAACCAGTAAACTACGGTGAGCCGTCAAGCTCCCAGTCTGCTTCCAAGCCAGCTATCGACCCCGGGTGGAAGCGCAATGGAAGCGATTGGTGGGAAATCGACGGATAGCGTGGGCTAGCGCCGGCGCATCATGCCTTACTCGGATTCGGGTACAATGCATCGCTGATCCTCAGGCGATGGCGACTTTAAACGCCCCGACCGCCGGCTTGTTTGGAGCGCATCACACGCCGCGGCGAAAGCGACAAGCGCGGCAACAAGTGAAAAAAATGCGCGCCGGCACTTTCAAGCTGTCCGATGATGCGAGCCAGCGCGAGCGGCGCGCCGCCACGGACTTGTCCAACTGAACCGGTCCGGCCCCGGTCGCATCCCGCGACTTCACCCAATCAGCTTCGGTAACGCAGGGCCTCGACCAGCAGGGCGAAGGCCGGCGAGGACTGGCGACGGCTGGGGTAGTAGAGGTGGTAGCCCGGCCACGGCGGGCACCACTCTTCGAGCACCTGCGTGAGGCGCCCTTCGGCGAGATGGGATCGCGCCGGGTCCTCCGGCACGAAGGCGAGCCCGAAGCCGGCCAGCGCGGCGTCGAGGACCTGGAAGATGCCGTTGAACACGAGCTGCCCTTCAACCCGCACCCGCAGCTCGCGCCCGTCCCTCTCGAACTCCCAGGCATACAGCCCGCCGCCGGTGGAGAATCGCTGGTTGATGCAAGCGTGGCCGATCAGGTCCTGCGGCGTCGCCGGGGGCAGCCGCTTGGCGAAGCACGACGGCGCGCCGACCACCGCGAAGCGGACCTCAGGCCCGATGCGCACCGCAACCATGTCCCTGGCCACCTGCTCACCGAGGCGCACGCCGGCGTCGTAGCGCCCGGCCACGATGTCAGCCAGGCCGTTGTCGACGGCGATCTCGACCGCGATGTCGGGGTAATCCGGCAGGAACTTGACCAGCTTCGGCCAGAGCAGCATGGCGGCGGGGTGGTCGCCGGCCGTGATGCGGACGGTGCCGGCGGGCTTGTCGCGTAGCTCGCCCAAGGCGGCCGAGCCGGCTTCGATGCCGTCGAAGTGGGGCCCGATGCTCCGGAGCAGGCGCTCACCCGCCTCGGTCGGCGCGACGCTGCGCGTGGTGCGGGCCAGCAGCCGCAGCCCGAGGCGCACTTCGAGGTCCCTTATCGTCTGGCTCAGCGCCGGCTGGGACATGCCGAGCTGCACGGCCGCGCGGGTGAAGCTCCGCTCGCGGGCGACAGCCAGGAAGGCGACCAGGTCGTTGAGGTTTTCCCGCGCCATTCATAACCGCTGCCTATAACCCCAAGCGGGTTTTAGCACCTGATCGCGCGCCGGTGCAGCCGCCAAGTCAGCTCCACACGCGGCCGCTGAAGACCAGACCCCGTCTGCGGCACCCGTTCGAAAAGCATCGCGATCGCCGCGCCGGACATCCTGAGCAGACCAGAGGTAGAGGCCATCATGAGCGTACAAGTCGCTGCGGAAGGCGGCATGCTTTCTTCGCGCGCTCCGACATGGAGCGCGGTTTTCGCCCTTACGCTGTGCGTCGGAACGCTGGTTGCGTCCGAGTTCATGCCTGTCAGCCTCCTGACGCCCATCGCCGCCGGCCTTCACACAACCGAAGGACGCGCGGGCCAGGCCATCGCGGTGTCGGGCCTGTTCGCCGTCCTGACGAGCCTCGTGATTTCGTCGGCCACGCGCGGCATCGATCGCCGGAACGTCTTACTGACGCTCACTCTGCTGATGATCGTGTCGGGCGTGATGGTGGCGTTCGCGCCGACCGCGATGGTCTTCATGGCCGGCCGCGCGCTCATCGGTATCGTCATCGGCGGCTTCTGGTCGATGTCGGCCGCCACGGTCATGCGCCTGGTCCCGGAACATCAAGTCGCGCGGGCGCTGGGAATTCTGAACGGCGGAAACGCCTTGGCCACCACGATTGCCGCGCCAGTGGGAAGTTTCCTCGGCCAGTACATCGGCTGGCGAGGCGCCTTCTTTTGCGTCGTTCCCCTCGCGGTGCTGGCTCTCGCCTGGCAGTTCGTCGACTCTGCCGGCGATGCCCTCCGAAGGCGGGCCCCACGCCGGCAGCGTCTTCAGGGTTCTTCGCCGACGGCAGGTCCCGCTTGGGATGCTCGCCGTGGCAGTCTTCTTCATGGGCCAATTCGCCCTGTTCACCTAGCTGCGCCCGTTCCTGGAATCCGTCACGCGGGTGGACGTCTCGACGCATCGTGGCGCTGCTCGGCCTGGCGGCGCACACCGAGACCGACCAGCGGCGCCGGACGGCCCTGCTCATGGTCGGCCTCGCCGGCGCCGCGCTGTTCTACGGCGACGGTATGATCACCCCGGCCATCTCGGTTCTGAGCGCGGTCGAGGGCCTAGAGGTGGCCGCCCCTCTGCTCAAGCCCTACGTCATCCCGGTCACCGTCGCCGTGCTGATCGGCCTGTTCGTCGTGCAGAGCCGGGGCAGCGAGCGCATTGGCGCCTACTTTGGCCCGATCATGGCCTTATGGTTTGCGGTGCTGGCCATCGCTGGGCTGGTGCAGGTCGTGCGCGACCCTGGCGTCGTGGCAGGTAAGAGGGGCAAAACCCCGGGCCGGCAGGATTATGCGGGCTGGCCCCGGCAGCGGATGAGGTCTGGCAGGGACGGGACGATCGGTTGGCCCGGGACGGAAAGCCTGCTGCCGAGGTAATCCCAGAAGGCGACGCCGAGCTTGGCGCAAGTCTTGGCCAAGCCGAGGAAGGCATCGCGACAGGTACGGCCGTCATCGCTGCGAGTGCCACCGCTGACCTTGCGCTTGGTGACATGGCAGCGGATGTCGCGCTCTGAGCCATTGGTATGCAGTGGGATTTCTGGATAGTCGAGGACGGCCAACAGCTCGGCCTTGTTGGCGTGCAGCCGCGCGAGCAGGCGATCGAGGGTGACGAAGCCGGTGCGGCGGCGGAAGATGCGGTCGAAACGGGCACGGAGTTGGCGGCGGCGGCGCGGTGCCGGGTCGGTGCGGTAGGCTTTCAGGTCGGCGTAGAACTTCCAGATCAGGTCGCGGACGCGCTGCTGCGCGGCGTGCTGGGCGTCGGTGAAGGTGTCGAGCTTGTGCACCAGCCGCTCGGCGTGAACCCAGCACAACGCGTGCTGGCCGACGGCGAACTGGCCCGCATCATCGCTGACAATCACGGTGTCCCGCAGGAAGTCGTGCGCCTGCACGCTACCCCACAGGGCGCCCTCGGTCGCGACCCGCACCGGGTCAGGAGTGACGTTCAGCTGGGTGATGCCGAGCCGATCGAGATGGGCCTGCCAGGCCGCCGGGCCGGCGAAATGCGTCTCGGCATGTCCGGCCAGGGCGGCGATCACCGGCCCGGCCAGCGCGTGCTGGCGCATGTAGGTCAGCGCCGCGTTGTTGACCACGTAGTCGGTGTGGCCGGCGCGCAGCAGGTCGAGGAAGTTCAGCCGGCTCTTGCTGTTCGTGGTGCCGAACCAGGCGAAGTCGTCATTGCCGATCTGCGTGCAGACGCCATTGGCGCCTTTGTGGCGCGCGCCGGTGTCGTCCACCGTGACCCAGTTGGCGGTCTCCAAGCCGGCGCGCAGCACGTCACGGGCTTCGGTGAGGAACCCTTCCTGCCCCGCAATCAGCAGGCGCATGATCTGCCGCTTGGAGATGCTGACGCCGATCGCCTGGAGTTGCGCCATCAGCCGGGGCACGGTGACCTGTCCCTGGTGGTGTTGTGCCAGCACGAAGCGCTGCAGCTCCGGACCGAAATGGCCCGCCACGCCGGCCGGCAACGGCGCGATCACCGTTCGTCCATCCGGCGTCAGCCAGCGCTCGCGGCGATAGCGAGTGACCTCGACCCGCAGCACCAAATCCTGCACCACGAAATCCTCGTAGCCCTTGAACCGAGAGCCGGCCGGCACCTCCGCCTTGAGGATCCGTTCCTCCACCCTGACCCGTGGCGTCGCCTTGCCGCGACCACGCCGCCGGGCTCGCTTGCCCGCCGGCTTGGGCGTGGTCCCCTTCTCCATCCCGCTCGGCTTGATCCGCGGTCGGCCCTTCAGTCCCTTCAGCTGCGCGATCTCCTCGCGTAGCTCTGCTATCATGCGTTTCTGCGCCGCGTTCTCGTCCAGCAACGCCAGCACCAGCTGCTTCAGCTCGGCAAGCGACAGCTCATCGATGTCAGGCGGGGTGACCACATCGACGTTGAATCGAACCGCCCCGCGTCGGCGCAAGCGAAAAATCGACCCCGGCCCGGGGTTTTGCCCCTCTTACCGTGGCAGCGCTTAACCCGCTGCATGCAATCAGTTTCCTTGTTGGCCACGGCTGGATCGGCTTCTTCGCCCTCGGGTCGGTGTTCCTCGCCGTGACCGGCGCCGAGGCGCTCTACGCCGACATGAGCCATTTCGGCCGGGGCCCGATCCGGCTCGACTGGTTCACATTGGTCCTGCCCGCATTGGTTCTGAACTGTTTTGGGCAGGGGGCGCTCGTGCTCTCGCATCCCGAGGCAGTGGACAGCCCGTTCTACCGCCTGTTCCCGGACTGGGCGCTATACACGGCCGATGCCGGTGCTGGTGCCCCCGCCGGTCACGAACGTGACCTTGCCCGCGAAGCTCCCGTCCTGGTTCGTCATGCGCTGTTCCTTTCCGCGTTGCTTATTCAGAGGGGGTGCGGGCTCACGCGGCGGCGCGCCAGCCCAAGGAGGCCAGGAGCGCCGATCCGCAGAGTACCGCTGCGCTGAGGCCGAATGCGCTCTGGTATCCGCTCGCGTCGAACAAGATCCCTCCAACGGACGCGCCGGCCGTGATCGCCAACTGGATGACGGCGACCATGAGGCCCCCGCCCGCCTCGGCGTCATCGGGCAGCACCTTGCTCAGCCACGTCCACCATCCAACGGGGGCGGCGGTGCCGATCAGGCCCCATCCGGCGAGGAGGACAGCCACGACGATCGAAGATTTGCCGAGAGCGATCAGGGCAACCGCAATGGCCGCCATGGCAAGAGGCATTGCGACCAGGAGGCTATAAAGCCTTGTCCTCAGGAGGAAGCCGATCAGGTAGGTCCCGAGGAGACCCGCGACGCCGAGGATCAAATGGGTGACGTTGATCGCGGAATGGCCGATCCTCCTGGTAGTTGTCATGACCCTGCTCGCGCTGCTCTACCGATTTGCGCCCGACCGTAACCCGCCGAAATGGCGCTGGATTACTCCCGGCGCCGTGCTCGGCACCGTGCTGTGGATCATCGGCTCGATCCTGTTCAGCGTGTATGTGGCGAATTTCGCGAATTACAACGCGACCTACGGCTCGCTCGGCGCGGTTGTGGTGCTGCTAACCTGGCTCTACCTGTCGGCCTTCGTCGTGCTGCTCGGCGCCCAGATCAACTTCGAGACGGAGCGCCAGACCCGGCGTGATACGACCAAGGGCGACAGTAAGCCGATGGGCGCGCGCCGCGCGGTTGCGGCCGACACAATGGGACCGAGCCATTGACGGCAATCTAGCGGGCAGAAGAGATGGATCCGTCCGATCCGTCACAGGTGTTGATTGCTGGAGCCCGAGGATGGGCGAGTTTGACCAGCAGGGAGGAGAGACCTGAGGGCGTTCCATGTCCGCTGCGAAAAGGACGCCGAAGCTCCGGCCAGTGGACCCGCCTAATTGTCGCTCGTCCGTCAGATTGCCCTATTGCATTGCTTATTCAGCAGTCTCTCGGCGGGTGAGACATTGGCGGCGATCACGGCGATTGTCGCGCGATTCAACGCGATCAGCGAGGGTCTCTCGCCCACGCCCCACAAGCACGCACGATCTCGATAAGATCGATGACGGGCTGGCGCTGCCCCAGCCATGATGCATGAGCTTCCTCGGCGCGATGCGACTGCGCTTTGATGTCTGGCGACCGCTGCTCGCTTTGCTTCTTGGGAGCCCGGCGGATTCGAGGAGTGATGGATGGTGATGCGTGTCCTGGTCCTTGGTGCGGGAGGTTTCATCGGCAGTGGCGTTGTTGCCCGCCTGCTCGGGCGAGGTCATGCCGTCATTTGCGCCGGGCGCGACCCGAACGCGTTGCACCGACGCTTCCCGTCCTGCCTGACAGTGCAGGCTGACCTGCTCGCCGACGACACGAGCGCCTGGCTGCCCCGCCTGAGCGGCATCGACGCGGTGGTGAATGCAGCCGGCGTGTTGCGGGGCGATCTGGAGGGCGTGCACCATCTCGGGGCCGTTGGCCTGTTCGATGCCTGCACGTTGGCCGGCGTGCCTCGCGTGTTGCAGTTCTCGGCGCTCGGGGCGGGCACGCAGCCGGGATCGCGCTTTCTGACGACCAAGAACGAGGCGGACGCGCATCTGCTCCGCCTCGCGCGGGACTGTGGGAAACGGGAATGGTGCGTTTTGCGGCCCTCTCTCGTGATCGGTCGGGGCGGTGCCAGCACGGCCCTATTCTGCGCGTTGGCTGCCGGCCCGGTACCCCTGCGGCTCGGTCCCGGCATGTGGCGCGTTCAGCCGATCCATGTCACGGACCTGGTACGCGCCACTGTCGACCTGATCGAAGCGCCGACCGTTCCGCCCCAACTCGACTTGGTCGGCCCGGAGGAGATGACGACCGACGGGCTCACGACCGCGCTGCGCGCCTGGCTCGGTCTACCGGCCCGCCCGCTGCTATCCCTCCCACAAGCCGCCCTTTGGATTGGGGCCCATATTGGCGATCTGCTGCCGCATGCCAGCCTCACTCGCGTGAGAGCCTGGGGATGCTCGTTGCCGGGAACACGGCAGATCCTGCACCGATGATTGCCGCCCTCGGCTGGGCGCCGCGCCGGTTGGGTGCAGCGCTCGCGGCCGAGCCTGCGGTCATGGCTGATCTATGGCTGGCGCGGTTGCTTCCTCAGCGCACCATCCTCCTCGGTGCACTCATCGCTATCTGGGATCGGATCCGGCGTTTGCTCGTTGCAGGTGGTCCCCGACCGTGCCGACGCGCTGCTGGCCGGACTCGGACTGACCGGCCGCTCTGCCCTAACGGTCACCTGGGCGGGCGCGGCCCTGGATATTCTCATCGGACTGGCACTGTGGCGTGCGAAATGGCGCCGCCAGATCCTGGTCGCGCAGCTCGCGGTGATGGTCGTCTATACCATGCTCGCCACCGTGGCCCTGCCCGCCCTCTGGGCAGACCCGTTCGGGCCGTTGCTGAAGAACCTCGCTGTGCTCGCCGCGACCCTTGCGCTCCTCGCGATCGAAGACTGAGCTATGGTCTACCAGGCGCTTCTCTGGGTGCACATCCTGAGTTCCACGCTACTGTTCGGCACCGGCCTGGGGACAGCGTTCCATAGCTGGATGGCCCAGCGCAGCGGCGACCTGCGCGCCCTCGTAGTGGTGAGCCGGAACGTCGTGATAGCCGACTGGCTGTTCACCACTCCAGCGGTGGTAATGCAGCCCGTCACCGGGGCCTGGATGGCACGGACGGCAGGCATTCCTTTCACCACCGGCTGGCTCGCGGTGGCGCTTGGGCTCTATGTTCTGGTCGGCGCCTGTTGGCTGCCGGTAGTCTGGCTGCAGATACAGATGCATAAAATGGTCGATTCGGCCCTGCGCGCGGGCGAGCCCTTGTCCACACGCTATGGCATCTACGCGCGATGGTGGTTTGCGCTGGGGTGGCCGGCGTTCCTCGCCATCATCGGCATCTTCTACCTGATGGTATTCAAGCCGGAAATTTGAGATCCAGCCATGTTCCCCCCACGCCAGCGCGACAGCCGATTGGTTTGTCGGGCCGCCTTGATCAAGAAATTCGTGAGCGTCGTAAGTGCACCAGCTAACATTGCGGGCGATGTCAACCGGCCAAACCCGGTCGAGGCGGCCCGCCGAGCGCCCGGCGGGATTAAGGGAGGCTGGCGGAGCCGGCGGATCGCCGATACCCATGTGGCGTTGTCAGTGAATAACGGGCCTCGGCATCGAGCAGCAAAAGCAGGTGCAATGGAGGAAAGATGCCAGGGCTGATTGAAGACTACGCCATCGTCGGCAATTGCGAGACCACCGCGATGGTCGGTCGCGACGGCTCGATCGACTGGCTCAGCCTCCCGCGCTTCGACTCCGCCGCCTGCTTCGCCGCACTCCTCGGCGGCCCGGAAAACGGCCATTGGCAGATCGCACCACGCCAGTCCGGCGCACGCGTGTCGCGCCGCTATCGCGATGGTACGGCCATTTTGGAGACGCATTTCGAGACCGACCAAGGCTCTGCCGTTCTGGTGGACTGCATGGGCCGCCGCGACAATGCATGCGATCTGGTGCGGTTACTCTGCAGCGTGCGCGGCTCTCTCACGATGCGCATGGAGTTGATGCTTCGCTTTGAATACGGGTGCCTTGTGCCCTGGGTGAGGCGATTGGCCGATGCTCGGTTAACTGCGGTAGCCGGACCCGATCGCGTCACCTTGTCCACCCCTGTGGAGCTGCATGGCGAGGGCATGAAGACGCTCGGGGACTTTACCATCAGCGCTGGCGAGGAGATCCCGTTTGTCCTCAGCTGGTCGGCTTCGTTTCGGCCGATTCCCGACCCTCCCGATGCTTGGGATACGATCGAGACCGCAACGGCAGGCTGGAAGGACTGGGCCAAGTCGCACAAAACGGAGGGGTGTGGGGAATGGTCGGATGCGGTATTGCGCTCCCTGATCACGCTCAAGGCGCTCACTCACCGCGAGACCGGCGGCATCGTGGCCGCGGTGACCACCTCGTTACCCGAACAGCTCGGCGGACCGCGAAACTGGGATTATCGGTTCTGCTGGCTGCGCGATGCCACGATCACGCTCTACGCCCTGATGAACTCCGGCTTCATCGAGGAGGCGGGCGCCTGGCGGGAGTGGCTGCTGCGTGCGATCGCCGGCGCGCCGGAGCAGATGCAGATCATGTACGGCATCGCTGGAGAGCGCCGTCTGACCGAGTTTGAGGTGCCTTGGCTGCGAGGATACGAAGGGGCCGCTCCGGTGCGTATCGGCAATGCCGCCTCAGACCAGCTGCAGCTGGACGTTTATGGCGAGGTGCTGGACGCGCTCTATCAGGCGCGCCGGATGGGCCTGGCCCCGAGTACCTGATGGCTGGCGACTCGAGCGCACCCTGGCGGAGTATTTGGAGACGGTCTGGGATCAGCCGGACGAGGGGATTTGGGAAGTAAGAGGGGGGCGGCGCCACTTCACCCACTCCAAGGCCATGGTATGGGTCGCATTCGACCGCGTGATTCGAAGCGTCGAGGAGTTCGGCCTCGATGGTCCTGTTGAGCGTTGGCGAGGGTTGCGGGAGCGCATTCATGACGACGTGTGCCGCAACGGGTTTGATGCCGATCTCAACAGCTTCGTTCAGTCATACGGGGCCAAGGTGCTGGACGCGAGTTTGCTGCTGCTACCCTTGGTCGGGTTCCTCCCCGCCGACGACCCGCGGATTCGGGCCACGGTCGCCGCGGTCGAGAGCCATTTGCTGCGGGACGGCTTTGTCGCCCGTTACGATCCGGCGAATGCGGCCGACGGGCTGCCTGGCGACGAGGGCGCGTTCCTCGCCTGCAGCTTCTGGCTCGCCGACAATTACGTCCTGCAGGGCCGCCATGACGATGCGCGAGCGCTCTTCCAGCGTCTGCTCGCGCTGCGCAACGACGTTGGTTTGCTGGCCGAGGAATACGATCCTCACGCGGCCCGCCAGGTCGGCAACTTCCCGCAAGCGTTTTCGCACGTTGCGCTGATCAACACGGCACACAATTTGGCGCGCGCCTATGGTCCGGCCCAGCATCGCGCGGAAAGCAAGGAAACCGTGGGGGAGAATCCCGGCTCCGTCGGTTAGGCCAGGTTGGCGCGGCGTTCGATGGCCGGCCATGACAATGGCCGCCGCGCGGCCGCACGCAGCGTCTCGAAGCTGCCCCGTGCGGCGGAGGGTGGCCTCGGCGAAGGTCATCGCCGCGGCGAGTTCGCTGGTATCGAAGGCACGCCGCTCGATGAACGTCAGCGGGGTGACCGAGACCGGTGAGGCGGCCGTTGCGTCGGAGCGATGAACCGCCGCTTTTCAGGATCGCCGCCTACTCAAGCCGTGATCAAACTCCCTCGACGCTTCTCCGTTGCGCTGCGTTACAAAGTTGGGAGCGTCACCGGAGTGAGCCCAAGAGGCGCCGGCATCGGACCCTTCCGATGGTCTGATACCTGACAGTCGCCTTATAAATGCACGAATCGGCTACGGCGGGGTTCGCAGGAAGACCAAAAGGGGCCCGGCGCCGGCGCCAGTCACTCATCCGCGCGATAACTATGCCCCGCATAGGTCTGAGCCGAATGTCTGCAGGGCGCCGGTGCGCTCACGATGCAATGCCGATGCGGCCGCCGCGTTCCGCGTCGTTTCTGAATGGAGAGGGCAATGAGCGATATGGCGGATACAGCGCGAGAGATCTACGAAACTGGCCTGCGCAATCAACACGCCGTCGAAAATCAGGCAATCGAGTTGCTGGAACGGCAGGTAGGGCGGTTGGAGAACTACCCCGAAATGGCCGATCGGATGCGCCAGCACATCCAGGAATCCAGGGATCAAGCCGGACGGCTAGAGGAATTGCTTTCCGGACTTGGGACCAGCCACTCCGCCGCGAAAGATACCGTGATGTCTCTCGCAGGGAACATGGCGGGGTTGATGCACGCCCCGGCGGGGGACGAGGTGGTTAAGAACACCTTTGCAAACTTTGCGTTCGAGCATTACGAGATCGCTGCTTACAAGTCCCTACTCACACTGGCCGATCTTGCCGGCCATGCTGCGGCGACTACCGCGCTCCGACAGTCGCTGGGGGAAGAAGAGGCAATGGCTCAGTGGATCGGGGACCACATCGCCGAGACCACCCGCACCTTTGTCGCGCGATCCGATGCCGGCCAGACAGCAGGACGTTAGGGCTGTGAAGGCGGAAGCTCCCTTGATGGCGAACCAGAACTGGGACGGACGGCCCGCCAATCCGGAGGTGGGCAGCTGGTACTGGCTAACTCGGCGGGACGGCCCCGACCTGCGTCACGCGGCTTGGTATTGGTGCGAGGACTGTCATCAATGGGAGGTGTTGGCCGGCCTGTCCTTCAGTGCTGAACAAGTGGCAAAAGATGGGTGGCAGCTCCTTTCGGCAGCGAACCCGCCCGAGACCGTCGACGCTAGAAACGGCGCGGTATCGCGCCTCCAACCGGAGAAGTGAACCTATGAGCGAACTCGAGGAAATGCTTGTTGCGCAGCTTAAGGATGCGCATAGCGCCGAAAGGCAGGCAATCCAGGCGATGAAGAGGACATTGCGCAAGACAGCGGATCCGCAACTGCGGGAGGGCACTGAGGCGCATATCGCGGAAAGCGAAGAACACCGGGAACGGATAGAGCAGGCGCTCGATACTATGGGTGCCAAAACGGGCCGCAAAGTGTGCGAGGCGATGCGCGGCTTGGCGGAGGAAGCCCAGCACGAGATGGAGGAGCACGATAAGGGGCCAGTACTTGATCTCATCATCGTCGCGGGTCAGCAGCGAATTGAGCATTACGAGATAGCTGCCTACGGCACCATGGTCGAGCTATCCAAGGCGCTGGGCCAGACCAGGGTCGCCGATCTGCTGGCCAAGACCCTTGGCGAGGAGAAAGCTCAGGACGCGCGGCTCACGGAAATCACTCGCGCTTCCCTCATTCCGGCAGCTCTCGCCGAGGGCGAGCAGGAGGGTGCAGGCCAAGAGGAAGACGCCGAAGGAGGGCGGCGGCCAGCCCGGACCCGCTCGCGCAAATAGTCAGCTCGGAAGGAGCCTATCTCATAAAAGATACATTGTTTTCGTGGCGGCGTGCTCGGGGTGCGGACACGATCGTGGTGACTGGCGGTGAGACCGATGTGTGCGTGCCCGCAACCGTGTTAGGTGCGGTCGACCGGGGGTATAGGATCGTTTTACTGAAAGATGGCTTGTGCAGTTCATCTGACGAAGCGCACAATGCCGCCATCTGCGTTTATGAGAAGCGCTTCGGGCAGCAGGTCGAGACGGCGGCGGCGCACACTGCCCTCGCTGCTTGGGAGTGATAAACTCCCAACCGCGCTGCGGGCGGTGCGGCGTAGGAAATGAGATCATTGGGCGTGGCGGTGGCGAGATGAAAGGACGCGCGGTTTGGAACACTGAGCCTCCCGGGAACAGGGAGCCGCCAATTTGACAAGCTGCATGCGAGCGCGCCGCCCAATGCCGGATTTGCCAGCAATCGAGGGAAGAGCAGAGCCATGAACGAGACGATCGAAACCGGCGCGGGACCCAGCCTTGCGGCTCACAGCAAGGATGCCTCAGTTCCTGGAGAAACCAAGGCATCGAGCGAAACGGGGAACGAGGGCAGGCACACGCTTGCCGAATCCGGCGGCGTGCTCGAATCAGCGAGCAAATTGCCCGGAAGTCCTGATGGCGCAGCTGACGCTGCGGCATCTGCATCTGAGGCTGTTGGCAGCGGCGGGCAGGGCTTACGCTCTGGACAGGGCGATCGCGCGGCGGACCAACTCGCCGAATTTGTCCGCGAGAAGCCGATCCTTGCTTTCGCGGTCGCGGGCACGGTTTGCTTCGTACTGGGGATTCTGCTTGGCAGACGCTGAGGCCTCCTGTTTCGTGAGGGCGGTTCGCCGCTCGTGTCGCCCGGCTCACGTGAATGCGTTTATCCACGGCTGCTGGCAGGCTGGGCGGCGATCCGTCAGGCGGTGCCAGCTGCTATCGCCAAACCCTTCCCTGTTTCACCAGTAACGCGCACTGTTACCCCGTTCCATATCCCCCTCACTGAGGTGAGCGAAGGATTTAGGAGCCAAGGAGTGGTGACATGGCCGAGGGCATCTCTCATTACCGATCGGATGGCCATAACATCATCGTCATCGGTGTCTCGTCTGGTGGGCTGCAGGCCTTGCAGCGCCTGCTGGCGATCTCCCAGCCGACTTGTCGGCGGCGGTATTCATCGTTCTGCGCATGGGTGCTTCGAGTCATCTGGCGGAGGTTCTCGGGCGAGCGGGGGTGCTGCCTGTCCTGCCGGCGGAAAGCGGCCAGGCGATCGAACGTGGGCGGGTCTATGTGGCACTGCCGGGTGTCCACCTGCTGCTTCACGGTGAGCACATCCTGCTCCGCCGCGGGCCTCGTGAGAACCTGGCCCGGCCGGCAATCGATCCGCTGTTCCGTTCGGCGGCCTGCGCCTTCGGCGCCCGTGTGATCGGGGTTGTGCTGTCTGGCGCGCTTAACGACGGAACCGCCGGTCTGCGCGCGATCAAGCAATGCGGCGGCCTGGCCGTCGTGCAGGATCCCACGGACGCCGCGGTGCCGGACATGCCGCGCAGTGCGCAACGGCACGTCAATATCGACTACAGCGTGCCGGTCGGCGCGTTGGGCGGTCTGCTCGTCAGACTGGTGAATGAGCCGGCGGGAGAGACGCCCGAGATTCCCGACCGGATCAAATTGGAAGCGGAAATTGCCGCGCAGGAGCTGGCAGGTATGGCGCCTAACGATCAGTTGGGGTCTCCGTCGCGGTTCACCTGCCCCGAATGTCACGGAACGTTATGGGAGGTGACCGACGGCAGCTTGCTTCGCTATCGCTGCCATGTCGGCCATGCTCTCACGGGCGAGGCCATGCTCGCGGCGCAAGCCAAGCAGACGGAGGAACTGTGGTGGAGCCTGATGCGGACCCACCAGGAGCGGGCGGAACTCGCCCGCCGGATGGCCGACCGCGAGAGATTGATAAATCGGCACAAGCTGGCTGACGAGATGGCGATGCGAGGATACGAGTATGATGAGGACGCGGAATTGGTTCGGCGGCTCCTGAGTGGCCGGGGCGCTGCGGTGGCCGCGGACGAACTTGGGGTCGCCGCACGATTTGTGCAAAACTGCACGCTAAGCCAGTCCGGTGCGGTGCTGGGCGACGATGGGTGACACGGTTGGCTGGCTGATGCTGTAGAGGCGGGCCATTTCGGCGCCGGACTTGCGGCCCGAGATGACGCTTTCGGCGATCTCTCGGCGTGGCGAGATCGAACTTCTTGCGCCGCCCGCCGAGACGCCCCTCGGCCCGGGCGGCGGCGAGGCCGGCCAAGGTGCGCTCGCGGATCATAGCGCGCTCAAACTCCGCGAACGAGGCCACCATTTGCATCATCATTCGGCCAGCCGGGGTGGTGGTGTCGATGTTCTCGGTGATCGAGCGGAAGCCGGCGCCGGCCTTGGCGATGCGCTCCATGATATGCAGCACGTCCTTCAGCGAGCGCGACAAACGATCGAGCTTCCAGACCACCACGGTGTCACCCTCCCGCAGGTGGTCCATGCGGTGCAGCTCGGGCCGATCCCAGCGCCCGCCCGAGGCCGTCTCCTCGAACAGGCGCCGACAGCCGGAGCCCGCAGCGCCCGGGCCTGCAGGGCGCGTTGGTCTGCTCGTCGCCCTGGAGACACGGGCATAGCCGAGCAGCAGGCCTCTGCTGGCGGGTTTGCGGCCTTTCACAAACGAACGTTTGCGTATGGACGTCGTGGCCACGGGAGTTCCTCTGTCACCTTCCAGAGTCGGCTGCAGCAGCGGCGTATCAAAGTCGGCTTCATTTGCAGAAGTCTAGACTTAATCTGACGGATGGTGTCTGTTTCGGTTCAACCAGGGCCGTGGCAGGGGCGGAGCAGGCCGGGGCCTGCGCGGCTGGTGGGCTCCACCGCCCGCCAGGGTGTTCGCGCGCTATCTCGCTGCGGGCAACGATCCCGCCTGGCTGCTGTGCGAGGGCGGTGGCAAGCGGTTCACGGCGCAGAACACGTGCGGCATGCGCGCTGAAGTTTTGGTTGCAAAAACCGGGACCGTGAGCGCATCCCTTGGAGGAAGGGATTCTTCGGGTCTACGGGGCAGTTGATGGACCGTTCTTTGGGGGCACAGAAAAAAGGCTTGTCTCGGCGAGGTTGGCTAGGCGGTACGGGGGCGCTGGCGTTGGGGACGAGCGCGATTGCGGCGTCGGCAGCTTCCGTCGCCGGCCGACCCACCTCCCCGCCGCAATCGATCGCCAACGACGCGGACCTTGAACGGGCGTTGTCGGCACTGTCCAATTGGGGGCGATGGGGACCGGATGACCAGCTCGGCACAGTGAATTTCATCACCCCACAGACACGGCTGGCAGCGGCATCGTTGATCCGCACCGGGCGCGTGGTCCCGCTGGCACGAGAGATTTCGCCCACCACGCCGGGACTGCGGCAGGTGAGCTACAAGATGAAGCGCTATGTGGACGCCCTGCCCGAGGAAGCCGGCTGCATCGACGAGATCGGCATGATCTACGATGGCCTGGCGATCACGCATGTCGACGCGCTCTGCCACATCTTCACGCCCGAAGGGCGGCAGGGGCTATCCGATCAGTGACGTGGCGCCGGACGGAGCGGTTCGGCTTGGCATCGAGCGCATCGGCGAGGTCGGAATCGTGGGGCGCGGCGTACTGCTGGATGTGGCAGAAGTGCGGGGCGGCCCGCTACCGCTCGGATCATCGATCCGGCCAGAGGACCTGGAGTCAGCCGAACACCTGCATCGCGTTCAGGCAGGCGAAGGCGACATCCTGTTCGTGCGCAACGGAGCCGGCGCAAACAATAACTTTCAGCGGAGCACTGGCTTGCATGCCTCCTGCCTGCCGTGGCTGCGGGATCGCCGCGTGGCGGTGCTAAGCAGCGACTCGGACAGCGACATTCATCCGCCGCCGCCGGATTTCGCGCGCTGGAGCGAGCCCATTCACCTGGTGGCGATCCCGTATCTCAGGATGACACTGCTCGATAACACGGAATTGGATGCGCTGGCCGCAGCCTGTGCCGTCGAAGGTCGGTGGGCGTTCTTCGTGACCGTCGCGCCTTGGCGCTTTAAGGGCGCCACCAGTTCAGCGGTAAACCCGCTTGCGATATTCTGACCAGATGCTTGCCTGAATAGGGCCCGTCACATGCGCATCGGAGCGTACATCATTGCGCGCGCCGCTACACTTAGCGTACGATCTTGAGCAAACGTGCAGCGACCCCATCCCTACGACGGGAGTCTTATCGGATCCTTTCCCCCTCCGGGCAGGGGCCGGCGTTCCTGGCGTCTCCCGATCTTTGGCTTTGCCGGCAGCCAGACCCCTGCGCTAGCGTAGCTACAGGTTGCTAAGTCCGATATTGAAAAAGCAATTCAGGATTTGAAAGTAACCGCTGCGACGACCCCAGCTCGCGGGTGGCGGTGGAGAGGGCGAGGATGCGCGCCTGAGGTCCGGGCAGGTGCGCGATGGATAATGCCAGTGATCAGCACAGGCATCAGGACAGGCATCAAGGGGACGAGTATCGGCGGATCGAGCTGATCACCGGGCGGGCGCGTCGGCGGCGATGGACGCCCGAGGAGAAGGCGCAGATCCTGACCGAGAGCCTGGTGCCCGGCGTGAGCGTCTCGGCCGTCGCACGGCGACACAACGTCAGTCGGGGACTGCTGAGCGCGTGGCGTCGGGAAGCGATGCGCGCCACGGATGACCCTGGGCTAAGATTCGTGCCGCTCCGGCTGAGCGAGGAGGGAGCGGCGCAAAGGCCTGCCGGACTTTCTGGCAATGCGCCGGTCGCGGCGGACTTGGAGACAGCGCCGGAGCCGATGCCACGGTCGACGACAACAGGCATGATCGAGATCGAGCTTGGCCGGGCGCGGGTGCGGATTCAGGGCGCGGTCGATATTGACGCACTGCGGCAGGTGCTCGCGCATATCGGGCGGGCGCAATGATTCTCGGCATTCCGACGCGGCCCGGGCTGCGGGTCGTGGTTGCATCCAGGCCGGTCGATTTCCGCAAGGGCATGGATTCCTTGGCGGCGCTGGTGATGCAGGCGCTCGCCTCCGATCCGTTCGCCGGCGACGTTTTCGTGTTCCGGGCCAAGCGAATGGACCGGCTGAAGATCCTGATCTGGGACGGCTCGGGGTTGTGCCTGGTGAGCAAGCGACTGGAGGCCGGACGCTTCACCTGGCCGCCGGTACGGGACGGCGCGGTGACGCTGAGTGCGGCGCAGTTGCGTCTGCTGTTTGCTGGCCTGGACTGGACGCAGGTCACGGCACGGGGCTCCGTTGAGGCGTATGAAATGCGACAAGGTTGCTGATGAATGCTGGCGAATCACGAATCATGCAGGGTACCATACCGGCATGGGTTCCGATCTCGCAGCGCTGCCACGCGATCCTGATCAGCTGATCGAGATGGTGGTTTCGCTGCAGGACGAGAACGACAAGCTGCGGGCGATCGTGGAGACGCTGAAGCGGACGTAGACCTGCTGAATTACTCACCGGTCTCTTGCATGAATGACGGGATTCGCCATGAAACTGTCTGAATCGAACTGCAGAAGCGCGGGCGGATCAGTCGCGTCGGAGCTTCCACGGACCGTGAAGCTGCCATCCGAGGGCTGATCGTGAATGCGCAGGTGAAGACGACCATAATCCGATAACTGAGCGCTGTTCCCGATGCCAAGGAACTATCGCAACTCGGCACGGAAGAACCGCACGATCTGGGCATTGAAGTAATGATGGAACACTGCGCGGTCGAAACCCGGCTGGCTCGTGCAGATGCGCGGCGCCTTCGCGACCATGCGCGGCGAGCAGGGCGGCAGGAAATCGTCATGCCTGGCGCCGGCAACGGCGCGATAGTCAGGCGGCGATGGTAAGGCGCGGCGCACCGCCGCGTCGTACCAGGGATCCGGCTGATGGCGATCGTCCGCCGCGTGCCAGAGCTGGATCGGGATATGAACCTTGCTCAGCCCGGTGCGACCGAAGGCGAAGCCGTACGCTGGCGCGGCAATGACCGCGGCCTTGATGCGCGGGTCCGCCACCCAGGCATTCGCGGGAATCTCGCGACCGAGATGCGGATCGATGCCGGCCTGCCGCAGGGCCTGGCACAGGTCGTGATCCGGATGCACGCGGCAGTAAGGCGCGGTCTTGTCGAGATCGGGGATTGCGCCTGCCGCCACAAGCACGGTGAATCCACCATTGGACAACCCGAACGCGCCGACACGGGTGCGATCCAGCCGGCCATGCCAGGGCCATGCGTTCAGCATGTAGGAAACCAGCCGACGAAGCTGAACGGGGCGGCGCCACAGCCGCAACGCTTGGCTTTGATCGGCATAGGTATCGCCGGCATGGCTGACCGACGCGGCCACGAACCCCGCATGGGCCAGGGCCAACGCGGTGTCGTAATGCGATGCATACGAGCCGCCGCCGCCATGCGAGAGCACGACGAGAGGCAAGTCATGGCCGGCCACCGGCGCGTTTTCCGCCACGATCTGCGTGAAAAGCTCCAGGCGATGCGGCGCCGCAGGCGCATCGGTGGGATACCAGATCCCGATCGTGAGCGGCAGTTTCGCGCCATTCTGGATCTGCGTCTCCGTGAAGCCAACATTGCGGGCGGTGGCGGCTGGAGCGGCGCCAAGGGGGCAAATGGCGACGATGGCAGCGGCGAACGCAAGACAGAGCCATCGCCGTGCCGCCCGGATGTGGACCGCGTTCTTCACCGCGGAATCCCGGCCCGGGCTGGGCGCCAGCCGGCAGGGTCGGCCCACGGGACGGCCGCTGCGTGTAGAATTGAATGGAATAGCACTTTAAGGCCGATATCTCTTCGCATTACACAATGAAGGGCAGCAACATCTTTGTCCGCTTCACATATGCATGGTACTGATCCGGGAATTGCTCAGTCATGAGCTTTTCTTCGCGCCACGCGCCGTAAATGAAGTAAGGCGCCAACAGGACAAGCGCCCGTGTCCAGAAAATGCTTTGGCCAATGGCTGACCCGAGTACGGCAAGCAGAATGCCGGTGTAAATCGGATGGCGAATAGTCGCGTAGGGACCAGTGGTGACAAGCTCCGGTTTTTCTTTCCGTGACATCGGTAGGCCCCAGTTCCGGCCGAGATAAATGCGTGCGAGGGCGGCAAGCCCCACACCAACCGCACAGAGCGCGACCCCAATGAGGCCGGCAACTTGGCTCCTATTGACGACGTAGGGCCGCATGATCCGCACGGCATGGCTTAAGCTAAAAAGGCGCCACGCGAGTAGAACGAAGATCACGATCGTCAGACGCAGTGCGATTGCGCGCCACCACACCCATCCGCTGTTGGTGTTTGGCTTGGCACGGTGACCGTAAATCATCCAGACCGCGACGAGGCCGAGCCAGAATGCAAGAATGGGCCAGCTGTAAATCGTCATGGCTGCGCGCGAGCCGAGTCTCTGTCCTTGGGAATCTCTGAACGAGGCATAGACGCGGCGACTCAGCTTGAAATCACGCGATGCGGCGGTATCCATACACGAAGGCTGCAATGTAGGTTCCGAGCACGCCAAGGACGAACCCGGCAGAAAACACGTCTAGGCTGTGCAGCCGGGGTATTCCTGCGGTCCATGCTATGCCGTTGAGAATAGCAAGAACGATAACGACGCCAATCCCATAAGCGGTAAGCGTGCGCATTTGACAACTCCTCTTTCTGGTCAGCCCGTCCCATACGGTTTGAACACCATTGTCTTTTCAAGGTGAGGCCCTACCCAGACACAGACCACCTAGTCGCTCACCGTCCTGTCGCGCTACTCATCGCGGCCGCGTGCTCTCCAATTCTGGGCGCCAGCCATGCCCGCCGCGGCCAGGAGCCCGCCCAATCCGCCCGGATTCATGCTGTCGGCCGTAGCGGAAGGGACGACGATTGTCTTGCCGCGCTCCCTCGTGGCCTCATAGACCAGATTCATGGCCTGCAGTTGCATGGCGCCCGGTGATTTCGCATAGGTCTCGATAGCCTCTACAAAGTCCTGCGCGATCTGTTGATCGGATGGATCCGAGAATAATGCGCGCTTCCTTTTCTCCGTGCCCTCGGCTCATGGCATCCTGCAAGCTCGACGGAATCACACGTCGCGGATCTCAACGGATGTGACAGCGACGCCACATTCTGCCGTCTTCCCACCGATCTCCACCCGCAGGAGGGAAGCGCCGGTGAGAGCCCGCTCACCGTGCGGCGCGGCTTCAATCGCGTCGGAGGTTGCATCCTAGTCAGGTACAGGGGGCGCTTGCTTTGAAGCGATAACGACAGTGGCGTCAGCCAGCATCCGCCAAGTTCGGCTATATCCAACTCGGGATAATCAGGAATGATAATGAAGAGCGTAATGAAGAGCGTTTTTGGTTTGGCGGCGCGGCGCACGAGCGTTGCCATCGGTGCACGGTGATGGTGGCCGCGCCGGTGAACCAAAAACGCATTGGACTGAACTGCGGTCAGCGGCGGCTATGGGGATTGTAGCGCGCCGGCGGTCGATGAGGGTCTGTGCAGGGCGGTTCGAAGGATTGCTTGCGGGCGCTTGACGTGCGTGATGCGGCGGCTGGCAGCGCTGACGCCCGCATGATCGGTTGGGTGAGGCCGTCTTTGCGATCTCGGGACGCGAAGGTGGCGAACATGGCGCCGCGCGGCACGCGCTGATGACCGCCATGGTTGGTGTTCCCTGGCAGGACGGAGCGGATGGGCAGCAACGGAGGCTGGTTCATGAGCTATCGCACCACATGGGTGGGCGCGGCGGCAGCGTACCGCAGGTCAGCATCTGGCCGCCGCAGCAGGGGCAGACATCGACCGCTTGGCCGGTGAGGTCGCGGAGGCGATCCTGCCACCGGCGCGGCGGTGGAGCTTCCGGCGGTGGCGGCGCGGCGAGCAGCTCGCGGCACAGCGCCAGCTTCTTGGTGCGATGGCTGTTGGCAAGGAAGCCGATGTGGCGGATGCGGTGAAAGCCGTTGGGCACGGTATGCTGCAGGAAGCGTCGGATGAACTCGTTGGCCGAGAGTGTCATGACCTTGCTTTTGCCGTCCTGCCGATAGTCCTTCCAGGTGAAGCTGACGTGGCCGTCGGCGAATTCGACCAGGCGGCTGTTGGCGATGGCAACGCGGTGGGTGTAGCGGCCGAGATAGCCGAGCACCTGCTCGGGTCCGGCGAACGGGGCCTTGGCGAAGACGACCCATTCGATCCGGGCTAGCGCGTCGAGCCCTGCTGCGAACGCGGCAGGATCGGCCAAGGCGGCGAGAGCGCTGGGGAAGCGGAGTTCAGCATTGGCAAAGGCGGTGCGCAGCTGGTGCAGGAACAGCTCGCGGAAGCAGCGGGAGAGCACGCGCACGGGCAGAAAAATCCGGGTGGGCAGCCGATCCAGCGTGTCTGATCCAATGAAAGCCCGCCACCGGGGACGATGCAGTGAAGATGCGGATGATGGTGCAGCGCTTGTCCCCAGGTGTGCAGCACTGCGATGGCGCCGATCTCGGCGCCGAGGTAGCGAGGGTCGGCGGCGACGCTGCGCAGCGCCTCCGCCGCGGCACGAAACAGGATGGCGTAGACGACCGCCTTGTTGTGGAACGCGATCTCGGCGGCCGGCGCCGGCAGGGTGAACACGACATGGAAGTACGGCACCGGCAGCAGTTCTGCCTGGCGCGCTTCCAGCCACTCGGCGCGTGCCAGACCCTGGCACTTCGGGCAGTGCCGATCGCGACAGGAGTTGTAGGCGCAACGAACCAGTCCACAATCGGCACAGTGCTCGACATGGCCGCCCAGCGCCGGCGTCCGGCACGCCTCGATCGCCGCCATGACGCGGCGTTCGGTACTGCCGAGATGAGCGGCGTGGGCCTGCCGGTACGCCGGGCCGTGGCGGCGGAAAACATCCGCCACCTCCAGCGCGGGGCGCATCGTGCCGGATCAGGCGGGCGCCGGCACGGGATAGGCGATGGCGCGAGCATCTGTCCGCAAGGCATCCAGCGGGCTGGCCGTGGCGCACACCCTGCTGGTCGCGAGGCGCAGGTAGCGGGCGGTGGTGCTCAGACTGCGATGGCCGAGCAGCAATTGAATGGTGCGCAGGTCAGCGCCGGACTCGAGCAGGTGGACGGCAAAGGCGTGGCGCAATGCGTGGGGCGTGACCGGCTTGGCGATGTTGGCCTGGCGCCGCACTTTTCGGCAGATGTCCTCCACGGCGGAAGCCGTGATCGGTCGCCCGGGCAGGTCGCCGGGGAATAGCCACTCTTGCGGGCGGGCGGTGCGCCAATAGCTTCGCAGGACGCCCAGCAGCACGGGCGAGAGCATCACGTACCGGTCCTTCCGCCCTTTGCCCGCGTCCACGCGAATCACCATGCGCTGGCTATCGATCGCGGCAGGTGTCAGGCGAACGGCTTCGGAAATCCGCAGACCCGCCGCGTAGCAGACGGTCAGGATGACACGGTGCTTGAGCATTTCGACTGCGTCGAGGAACCGGCTGACCTCCTCCCGGCTGAGCACGACGGGAAGTCGCTGCGGCTTGCGGCAGGTGGGGACGACCTCTTCTATGCTCCATTCCCGCTTGAGGGTGACCTTGTAGAGGAAGCGGAGAGCGGCCACCGCGACCATGATCGAACTGGCCGAGCGCTGCCTATCCTGGATCAGATAAAGCTGATAGGTTCGGATGTCGTTTGGGCCCAACAACTCGGGCGACTTGCGGAAGTGGCGAGCAAACTGCGAGATCTGTTGGAGATACGAGCGTTGGGTGTGCGGTGCGAGGTTGCGGATCTGCATGTCCTCGATCATGCGGTGGCGAAGCGGGCTCATCGACGGCTCCTTTGCGGGATGAAGTGCGCGACAGGGCGCCTCCCCATGGTCCCGCAATCGAGCCTGTCAAAAGAAGCATCAGCGAATAGACAGACCTGACTATCGGTCGCTCTGGATTAGATGAGTAAACGCCTATTACATCCACAGAGCAGTTCAGTCCAACGTCCTTTATCATGCGGGATCTTGACGCCGCCGCCGCACGCCGCTAGGCTGCGGGCATGAACGTGACCGTGCGCATCCCCGACGAGCTCGCCGCCCGACTGGCCACGGACGACGCCGACCTCGAGCGGCGCGCGCTGGAGGCCTTCGCGTTGGCCGAATACCAGGCCGGCCGGCTGTTCGAGTCCGACCTCTGCCAGCTGCTGGGCTTGTCCCGCTACGAACTCGACGGCCTCCTGAAGGCGCGCGGCATCTTCCACGATTACACGCTGGCCGACCTGGAGCGGGAGCAGGAAACCCTTGACCGGCTCGGTTTCTGAAGCTGACGGGAACGCATCATGTCTGTGGCCCTCGACCCACCCCGGCTCGCCGCCCTGCGGGCCTACTCGCACGGCGAGCTGACCGCCCTCGACCTGCGCCGCCGGCTCGACGGCGCGACCTACGGCGACATCCTCCGCCTGCTCGGGGACCACGACCTGCCGCTGCCGGAGGCGCCGCAGCACGGACGCGAGGAGCAACTGACGCTCGCCCGCGCCTGGCTGTTCCCGACGGATGCCGCATAACCTCAAGCTGTTCCCTGACCTCGGATAGGCTCCTCGGCATGACCCTCATCCTGCCCATACCCGACGACCTGATGGCCCGGCTAGGCGAGGCCGGCGACGTCGCACGCCGCGCGCTCGAAGCGTTCGCTCTCGCCGAGTACCAGGCCAGCCGCCTGACCCGCCCCGAGCTGCGCCGGCTGCTCGGCTTCGGGACGCGCTACGAGCTTGACGGCTTCCTCAAGGCACACGGCGAGATCGAGGGGATGACGATCGCCGAGTTCGAACGCGAGCAGCAGGATCTGGATCGGATCGGCCTCTGAGCCGGCATGCTGGCTGTCGCGGACACCGGGCCGCTCCACTACCTTGTTCTCATCGGCCATGCCGACCTCCCGGGCCGGTTGCTCGCGCACGTGCGCATTCCGGATGCCGTGCGCGACGAGCTGCGCAACCCCGGGGCACCAGCTTCCGTCCAGAGCTGGATGACCTCACCGCCGCCCTGGTTGTCTGTCAATCCGGTCCCGCCGGCTGATCTGGATGGCGTCGGTGCCTCTCTCGACGACGGTGAGCGTGCAGCCATCGCCCTGGCCCTTCGAGTCCGGCCGGGACTGGTCCTTATGGATGAGCGGGCCGGCGTCGCCGTCGCGCAAGCAAAAGGGTTTGTGGTGACCGGCACGCTCGGGCTGCTGGTGAGAGGAGCGCGGCGCGGGCTTCTGGACCTGCCGGTCGCGCTCGACGCCCTTGGGCAGACCAATTTCCATTGGACGGCCGCCTTGCGCCATCGAATCCTCGCGCAACACGGCAAGACCACCGAGTGATGGACGACGCACTTCAAGCCCCCTGGAATGGGGATACGAACCTGGTGATGCTGGCCCGCCAGCCGATCGTGCCGATCCTTTTGGCACAGGTTGGGGACGCCGCTTCGTGGCGCTACGTCGAGTTCTTCACCGCCAACATCCGCAACCCGAACACGCGCCGGGCCTAGGTCCGAGCCTGCGGGTCTTTCTTCCACTGGTGTGATCAGCGGGGCCTGACACTCGCCGGCATCCGGCCGCACGATGTCGGCGCCTATGTCGAGCGGCAGCGGGACACCGTCGCCGCGCCATCGGTGAAGCAATCCCTCGCCGCGATCCGCATGCTGTTCGACTGGCTCGTGGTCGGCCAGGTGGTGCCGCACAACCCCGCCGCCTCGGTGCGCGGACCGAAGCACGTCGTGAAGATGGGAAAAACGCCGGTGCTCGACGGCGCCGAGTGGCGGCGGCTGATCGACGCCATCCCGACCGGGACGGTGCGCGACCGGCGCGACCGGGCGCTGATCGCGACCCTGACCTACACCTTCGCGCGGATCGGTGCTGCCCTTGCGATGCGGGTCGAGGATGTCCGCGTCCAGGGCGCCGGCTGGGAGCTGCGATTGCACGAGAAAGGCGGCAAGCAGCACGCCATGCCCTGCCATCACGCGCTCGCCGAGGCGCTGCACGTCTATATCGAAGCGGTCGGGATCGGGGCCGACCGCAAGGGTTTTTTGTTTCGTACCAGCCGCGGCCGCCGTGGCGACACGCTCTGCGAGCAGCCGATGGCGCAGGCGGATGCCTGGCGGATGGTGCGCCGGCGGGCCGCGGCGGCCGGGATCACGGCACCGATCGGCTGCCACACCTTCCGGGCCACCGGGATCACCGCCTATCTGGCGAACGGCGGTACGCTCGAACACGCGCAGGCGATGGCCGCGCATGAAAGCCCGCGCACCACCAAGCTCTACGACCGGACCCGAGAACGGCTTACCCGCGAGGAGGTCGAGCGGATCAGGCTGTAGCGCCAGCCGATACGTTATTGCTCATAGTGTATCAGGCTGCCTCAGGCGGAAGAGGCCGCGCCCTTGACGATCAGCCCTTCACTCAGAGCCTTCACCTCGGCGATCGTAAACGGTTTGAGCAGGAAGGCGACGTAGCCTGAGCAGTGTTTGGCCACCGAGGCCTGGGGTATGGAACTCATCACCACGACTGGAATACCGTTCAAGGAAGGGTTCTGGGCCATGGCGTGCAGCATGGCGGCGCCATTCATGACCGGCATCATATAATCGAGGAACACGAGGTCGGGGCGTTCTTTGGCCAGCACCTCAAGACCTTGCTTGCCGTTCGCCGCGGTCAGCACGCGATGCCCTTCGTCGGTGAGGACCGCGTCGATCAGCTCGGCAATGCCGAACTCGTCGTCGACCACGAGCACGGTCCCCATCGCTAGCGACCGCGCCTCTCCCGCGGCTGCCTGCCCGTGGGCGGGGTATTGTCCTCCTGGCCCGCGTAGCCGGCCATGATCCGCTCGGCGCTAGCGGATGTTGCGTCGATGACCAGCCCGCGGCTGCTGGTCACGTACTCGTGCAGCGATGGGTCGAACTCGGTGTCCCGGGCCTTCAGGATCGAAACCAACCGGTAGAGCCGGGAGCGCAGCTCGATGAAGCGCAGAAGGACCAGGTTCTCAGCCAGGCTCGACAGATCGCCGATCGGCGTCCTGATGGTCGGTCCCATGAGGTCGGGAACCTCAAGCGTGTAGAGCGTGGTAACTCCCAGCACCCGCATTTCGTTCATCAACGCGGTCAGGAAATTACCGATGCGGCCTGGCTCGCTGCCGGCAGCCTGCTGAAAGGCGCCCAAGCTGTCGATGAAGAGGCGCCGGACCTTGCGGCGATGCACCGCCTGCAGGAGACGCTCGCCGTAGGCGTCGAGCAGATCATCTGTGGGCGGCTGCCAAAGCACCTCCACCGCGCCGCTGTCGAGCAAGGGCCGCAGGGGCTGGCAAACCGCAGCGATCTTGGCGTTCAGTCGGGGGAGGGTCTCGTAAAAGCCGAACAGCAATCCCGGCTCGCCCGCACTGCACTTGGCCAGGAAATGCAAGCCAAGTGTCGTCTTGCCGGTGCCGGACGGTCCCATGATCATGGTTGTGGAAGACTCCGGCACGCCGCCCTGGAGCATGATGTCGAGCTGATCGACGCCGCTCGGCACCCTCCCGCTGCCGCCCGGATCAGGGCATGAAGGTCGAGCCAGCAACGCCTCGATCCGTGGATGCACGACGATGCCGTCGCTCGTGATCTTGAAGGCGTGCCGGCCTCGCAAGAAATCGCTGCCGCGGAACTTTATAATCTGCAATGAGCTCTCGGCCGACCATCCCATCAGCTGATCAGTCAGCTCGATGATGCCGTCCACCATCGTGTGCTCGGGCGTGACCCTGGTGCCCTGGGCGCTGGTGAGCATGAACACGGTGCATTCGGTCGCAACAGTTATCGCCTGCAGCTCGTGAACGAACTCGTTGAATGCCTGGTCGTTCGCTGCCGCTCGCTGGGCTGACACGATACCGTCCAGCACGACGATAGAACTGGTGTGTGTCGTGATCTCCCGCCGCAGCAAGGCCAGTAGCTCCTTGAGCCCTTCGTCCTGCAGCACCCGTAGACCGTTGAGGTAGGTCAGCCGGTCCGGGATCTTCGATGGGTCGAAAAACGACATCGTGCTCAAATGCTGCATCATGCGCGCGTGGTACTCGGCGAGCAGGGTAACGTAGAGCGCCCGCCCGCCCCGAGTGACGTGATCGAAGCAGACTTGGTTGCCAAAAGTAGTCTTACCGGTGCCGGGCGGGCCCTGAACAATGTAGAGCCCGCCCTTGAAAAGACCGCCACCCAGGATCGTGTCGAAGCCGGGGATGCCGGTTGGCACTCGGACGAGAGCGGAGATGCCGCCATTGCTCATGGATTTGCTTTCATGTGTGTCGCGGCACGGTCGCAGTGAACACCGAGCCTCCGCCCTCTCCATTCTCGAGAGAGATTGTGCCCGCCATTGCCTCGACGAGTTGGCTGACCACCCACAGCCCGACCCCGAAGCCGCTGCGGTGCTCGTTCATTCGGACCACCCGTTCGAAACGGTCGAAAACACGGAGCCGGTCATCTGGGGAAATACCGGGCCCGTGGTCACGGACCCGAATTTGGGCTTTGTCGTCCAAAGCTTCGATACGGACTTCCACCGGCTGATGGGCGCCATACTTGATGGCGTTGGAGATGAGGTTGTCGAGGATCTGCTCCATGGCCAACCGATCCCAAGTGCCGGGAAGGCTCGCGGGAGCGTCGATGCCGATGGGGCAACCAGCGTGCTGAGCAGGCTCGGCGAATGTTGCAACAACCTCCCTTACCAAGTCGGAGAGATCGAAAGGCGTGGGGGCGAGGGAGAGCTTGCCGGTGGTGATCCGCGACACGTTCAGCAAAACCGACGCTCGCTTGACGTAGTGGCTCATCGCTTGCCGGATATGCCCGAGCCGCTGCTCGATTTGCGCAGGGGTATACTTGCCGGTCCTGATCCCCGACAGCAGCAGCTCGACTTGACCGATTATCGGCGTCATCGGGTTGCGCAGTTCATGGGCGGCAATCGCGATAAAGGCGTCGCGGGCGGCGACTGCCTCGGTCAGCTCGGCAACCCGATACTGCAGGTCCTCCAGAGTTGGCTCGGAAGGTGGCGGGGCCTCCGGTGAACTCATGAGGAACAGGAACTCACTCTGGCGGACATGTCACCTATGGTGCCATGGTGACGGCGGCAGCACAAACAGGTCGGCCATGGTGACCTCGGCCCAGCTCCGAGCCGCGCGCGCCTATCTGGGGTGGACGATGGAACAGGCGGCGAAGGCGGCCGGCCTCCACCGACGCACACTTATCCGTCTCGAGAACGACGAGAGCTATGCCAAAGGCCAACCCGCCAGCCTTACCACGCTGGTAGCCGCCTATCGGACGCAGCGGATTTCATTGAGGGGCAGCGGTCTCGTTCTGGCCAAGACGGCTGGCGCACGGACTTCGCCGCTGGCTTCCAGTCTGACCAAATAACTCCCGAGACGCGCCTACTGCCTGGCCACACCTCCCGGTCTCAACTGAGCCTTTCGGGTGCACCTGGCGGTCAACGGCACCAAAGATCCGTCGTTACATTATTGTAGTGTAACAGCCCGAGACCCCGCCCACACTTCCCCAAGAGCCGGATGGAGCAGTCGCGCAGAACAAGTGCGCGGGTTGGCCCAGCGCTTCCACCTCCTGCCAGCCCAGCACATTGTGTGCGCCTACGTTCCAGCCGGTGACGCGTCCGGCCAGGTCTGTGGTGATGATGGCGTAGTCGGTCGCGCTCTCCAGGATGAGCGCGTGGCGCGCCTCACTCGCGGCCAGCAGGTCGCGCAACCGCGCCGCTTCGGCCTCCAGCATATCCACCTTACGGCGGAGGTCATCCATGTCCGTCTCGACGACATCCAGGAGGTTAGAGACTGGCACGGCAAGGATCGATCCTGCCAGCGTAGGTGAAGCACCTCTGCCTTACCCCGTGCTTGCGTGCGCAGGTGTCAACGCGCCGGCCGGCACACGTGGCGCAACTCTTCCCTCAGACGGGCAGTCCAAACTGGGGAAGTTTGTTGCAATTATGTTCCGAGTGTATCAGACCTGCGCCCGACCTTCGGGCATGTGACACGCGAAGGCTAGGTCCCCGAAAGCGACCAGCCACACCTGCCCGGCTCTGCCCGGGTCAGAACCATGAAAGTAGCGGCCCCCATCGATTCCAAGCAGCTGCGCGATCATGCATGTTCGGAGGGCCAGCCCCCTGCGCAGTGCGCTCCGTTCGGCATCGTCCGCCCCCTTGAAGGTTCGATCGCCCTTTCCTAGCTCGCTTAGCACTGTAGGTCGGGGAGTGCTAAGTCGCCCATCGAGAGGTCGGCAGGAGTGACGGCTCGTTAGGGCGTGCTGCGGCTTCCCGCCTTCCGCGAACCACAGGGAGGTGAGAGGATGGCGTTATTTCCTGATCCTTTCGATACGCTGCTCGGCCTGCAACAGGCTTTGGATGCCTTGCGGACGAGCAGTTGGCTGGGCGCAAGTCCCAGCAGCAGCGGCAGCTTCCCGCCCGCCAACGTGTTCCGCAAAGGTGATGACTTCGTGATCATCGCCGAGGTGCCCGGAGTCAAGAAGTCGGACTTCGAGGTGCAGGCGAAGGGCAGTACCATCCGTGTATCCGGCACTAAGTCCGTCAGCTACTCCGAGAAAGGGAGCCTGCACCGCCGCGAGCGGCTCGGCGGTCGTTTCGACCGCACCCTGACACTGCCAATCGAGATCGATGCGAACGGCGTCAAGGCGGAGTGCCGAGACGGCATATTGGCCTTGTTCCTTCCGCGTGCGGAGCGGGATAAGCCAAAGTCGATCAGAGTGACCTGACCGATGGGCGCGCAAGCTGATATCGAGACGGAGGGCACGATGACATCGTCACAGGAACTGGCTCTACGCGAAAAAAGGGAGCTGACGGCGAAGGGGGAAAAGACAGTTCCCGGTCGCTACTACGTTCCGTACACCGACATCTACGAAACCGACGAGACCCTGACTGCGGAATCCGAGCCAAGGCGGACAGTCATTCCGACGCAAGGCGGACACTGATTCCGACGGAAGCCGGACAGTGATTCCGATCGATCCCGGACGGCCCTGAGGAGGGGCATCCGGGGCCGAAGTCGGCGATCCCATGACCGGTAGCGTGGTCCTCCGACCAAGGGGGACACGATGCCAGCCGAGAGATTGTCGATGCGGAAAGTACGAGAGGTTTTGCGGCTGCGGCACGCGTGCGGCGCGAGCGTTCGGACGATCGCGCGGTCGGTCGGGGTCGGGCACACGACGGTCGCCGAATACCTGCGGCGGACGTCGGTGATCGGGATTACCTGGCCGGTGCCGGCGGAGATCGACGACGCCGAGCTGGAGCGGCGGCTGTTCACGCCCGCGGGCTTCTACAAGGCGCCGACGCGGGTCATGCCCGACTGGAACCACGTCCATGCGGAGCTGCGGCGCCGGGGCGTGACCCTGGTTCTGCTGTGGGAGGAATACAGGGCCGAGCACGCGGACGGCTACGGCTACAGCCGGTTCTGTGACCTTTACATCGATTGGCGGCGGGGCGTCAGCGCGACGATGCGCCAGACCCACGTCGCCGGCGAGAAGCTGTTCGTCGACTACGCCGGCGACACGGTGCCGGTGTTTGACGGGGCGACCGGAGAGGAGCGGCGGGCGCACGTGTTCGTCGCCGTGCTGGGTGCGTCGAACTACACCTACGCGGAGGCTCGCTGGAGCGAGGGGCTGGCCGACTGGATCGGGGCGCACGTCAATGCGCTGGCGTTCCTCGGCGGCGTGCCGAAGCTGCTGGTATGCGACAACCTGCGCGCCGGGGTGACGACGACTTGCCGCTACGAACCCGGTATCAACCGCACCTACCAGGAGATGGCGGGCCACTATAGCACGGCAGTGCTGCCGACCCGGGTCCGCCGCCCACGCGACAAAGCCAAGGTCGAAGTCGCGGTGCTGATCGTCGAGCGGTTCATCCTGGCGCGGCTGCGCAACCGCCGGTGCCTGTCGCTGGGTGAGCTGAACGAGGCGATCCGCGAGGTGCTGGGAGATCTGAACGCCCGGCTGATGCGCAGGCTCGGTGCCAGTCGCCGCGAGTTCTTCGAGACGATCGATCGGCCGGCGCTGCTGCCGCTGCCGCCCGAGCCGTACGCCTATGCCGAGTGGCGGCGCTGCCGAGTGGCCCCGGACTACCACGTCGAGGTGCACGGACATTTCTACTCGGTGCCGTCGCGGCTGATCCGCGAGGTGGTCGAGGCGCGCATCACCGACACCACGATCGAGGTGTTCCACGCCGGCACGCGTGTTGCGGCCCATCTGCGATCGACGCTGCGGCGGCGGCACACGACGACAGCCGAGCACATGCCAAGCGCACATCGGCGCTACGCCAGCTGGACGCCGGCGCGACTGCTGTCCTTTGCCGCCCAGGTCGGGCCAGGCACGGCGGCCCTGGTCGAGACGATCATGCGCACCAAGCCGCACCCCGAGCAGGGCTTCCGGGCATGCCTGGGCATCCTGCAGCTGGCCAAGACCTACGGCGAGCCCAGGCTTGAAGCGGCCTGCCAGCGCGGGCTGACGATCGGCGCGCGAACCTACGGGTCGATCGCCTCGATCCTGCGCACCGGCCTGGACCGGGCTTTCCACGAGGATCCGGCGCCTGAGCCCGCTCCCCTGCTGCACGCGAACATCCGCGGCCGCGGCTACTACCACTGAAGGAGGACCCCGATGCTCGCCCACCCCACGCAAGAACGCCTGCTCGCCCTCGGCCTGACCGGCATGGCTCGCGCGCTCGATGATCAGCGGCGACAGCCCGACATCGCCGCCTTGAGCTTCGAGGAACGGCTCGCGCTGCTGCTCGACCGCGAGGCGATGGAGCGAGAGAACAAGCGGCTGGTCGCGCGGCTGCGGTTTGCCGCCCTGCGCCAGGAAGCCGTCGTGGAGGACGTCGACCTGCGGGCGGTCCGTGGTCTCGACCGCACGCTGTTCCAGAAGCTGGCGGCTGGCGACTGGATCGATCGCAAGCAGAACCTGCTGGTCATCGGCCCGACCGGCGTCGGCAAGTCCTGGATCGCCTGTGCGCTCGGCCATAAGGCGTGCCGGGACAACCGCTCGGTCGTCTATCACCGTGTCCCCAGGCTGCTTGAGACGCTGGCGTTGGCTCGCGGCGATGGGCGCTACGGACGGCTGTTGAAGGCGCTCGGCCGGGTGCAACTGCTGATTCTGGACGACTGGGGTCTGGCGCCGCTCACCAGCGAGCAACGCCGTGACCTGCTGGAGATCATGGACGACCGCCATGACCGCAGCTCAACCATCGTCACCAGCCAGGTGCCGGTCGACCACTGGCACGAGGTGATCGGCGATCCGACGATCGCGGACGCCGTGCTGGACCGGCTTGTCCACAATGCACACCGCTTGGTGCTGAAGGGAGAGTCACTGCGAAAGCGGGCGGCCAAGGCGCTCATGCTTGACGCCGAAGCCGTCGCCTGACCTCATAGCCACGCCGATGACGACCCTGGCCGGGATCCGTTGGAATCCCTGTCCGCCTTGGATCGGAATCACTGGACGGCTTCAATCGGAATCGCCGTCCGCCATCATCGGAATCCGCACCCTGACCGTGGTGATGGAGATGCCGGGGGTTGAAAAGAAGGACCTCGGCGTGTCGCTGGAGAATGACGTGCTGCGAGTAGACGGCCGCATCGATTTCTCGAAATACGAGGGGATGGAGCCGGTATACACCGAGTACAACATCGGCCACTACACGCGATCCTTCACGCTTTCGAACAAGATTGATCAGGAGAAAATCAGCGCGCAGCTTGAGGATGGCGTCCTGACGCTGACCCTTCCCAAGGGGAAGGATGCGCTCCCACGGCAGATTGCGATTGAGTGACGGCGATCCCAAGTCCGGGCAGGCAACAAGGCCTGCCCGGATTTCGGGGGCTAACCGTGGTGGCAACCTTCCGGTAGGCATGGCATTTAGCTGTGCGCGTGGATGCCTGTCCGCCTCCAATGGAGGTGTGACAATGGCTCTGCTAGACCTGATCCCCTGGGGCCTCAACCGCGCCCTGACACCCTTGCGGTTCGGCGAGGCATGATCAGCGCATGTGTCCGCTGGGTCACCGCAGGCAGCTTAGTCCGGGGGCGACTGCCAGGCCTTGAGGGCGGCTGTTACGCCTTCTCCTCTGCTAGCCCCTGCTCGGGTCCCGCGACCTGCAACTGCCAGGGCACTGACACGACGGTGACATCCAGTCCGCCGTAACGCAGCAGACGTGCGCGAAGCCGCCGTTCGCGATGCGTGTGCATCAGGTACCCCCACCAGCGGCCTTCCACCAGTTCGGGGAGGACGATCATCACCGGGCGGCCCGGGAGGCGCGTGCGAGCGATCTGGATCGCCCGTAGCAGCGGTGCGACCACGCTGCGGTATTGCGACGGCACCAGCAGCAGTTTCGGAGGTTGAAGTCCGGCATCGGTCGCGGGCTGCTGCACGAACTCCCGCCACTCCCGTCGCAGCCGCTGCTCCTCATGGTCGGCGTCCGGTCCCTCCAGGGTGGTGATGTGCAGGGCCATGACATCGGGGGAGAGCCGGAGCGCGTATTCGACGGCCTTGCGCGAAAGTCGATCCCACCGCGCGATCGGGACAATCGCGGCAGGTGGGGTGTGGTCGCGTGCATCGATGCGCCGGTGGCTGCCCTGCAGGACGTGCCGATCGAGGTCGTCGTAGTAGTGGTGAACGGCCCTGAGCACCCCCAACGTGCATGGGATCACGATGACCGTCAGCCACGCGCCCTCCACGAACTTGGCGAGCAGGATGATGGCGAGAGCGGCGCCGGTGGCGATAGCGCCGCCGCCATTGATCAGCAGGCGCGCGCGGTATCCCGAACGGCCGCCGCGGACGCGTCCGTGCCCCTCACCCTTCGGCGCCTCGTCCTTCCCAAGCGCGTGCCGCCAGTGCACGGCCATGCCCGCCTGGGACAAGGTGAAAGACAGGAAGGCGCCGACGGCGAACAGGGGGATCAGCCGGTCAGTGATGCCGCCGAACGCCGCAAGCAGGCACCCGGACCCAATCGCCAGGAACAGGATGCCGACGGAATAGACCAGCCGCCGTCCCGCCACGGCGAAGGGGCGCGGGAGGAACCCGTCCGCGGCCACCAGATGGCAGAGGCGGGGGAAACCGACGAAGCTCGTGTTGGCGGACAGGCAGAGCACGGCCAGCACGCTGCCGATGGTGACGTAATAGAGCCATCCGCGCCCGTACACGGCCCCCACCACCTGCGACAGCACGCTCTGGTAGCCCTCCTTCGTCTGGTCCATCGCGCCGATCCCGTAGGCATTGGTGATCTGGCCGATGCCGAGCAGGAGGACGCCGAGCACGACGACGATGACAGTCAGCGTGCCGTGGGCATTGCGCACCGTCGGTTCACGGAAGGCGCTGACACCATTGCTCACCGCCTCCACTCCGGTCATGGCGGTGCAGCCGCTGGCGAAGGCCCGCAGGAGAAGCCAAAGCCCCAGCACTTCGGCGCCCTTGGCCATGGGCGGCGGCGGGACGACCGGCGGCGGGTGTCCGCCAGCCAGCCACGCCTTGGCAACACCCCAGACGAGAATACCGCCCAGGCTGACGATGAACAGGTAAGTCGGGACGGAAAGCACCAGGCCAGATTCCCGGGTGCCGCGCAGGTTCACCAAGGCGATCAGCGCCAGGATCACCAGGCAGAGCACCAGCGTGTACGGGTGCAGCGCCGGCATGGCGGAGGTCAGCGCGCCGACGCCGGCCGAGATGCCGACCGCGACGTTCAGCATGTAGTCGATCATCAGTGCGGCGGCTGCCAGGAGCCCGGCATTGGTGCCCAGGTTCTCCTTGGCGACGATGTAGGAACCACCACTGCTCGGATAGGCGGCGATCGTCTGGCGGTAGGAGAAGTAGAGTGCTGTCAGCAGCAGCAGGATCACCCAGGTGATTGGGTTCATGGCGCCGAGGCCCGCGGCCCCGGCCGCGACCAGGATGGTCAGCGCGGCCTCGGGGCCGTAGGCCGCCGAGCCGAGCCCGTCGAGGCCCATCGCGGGGACGCCCTCGAACACCCCGATCCTGCGTCCTTCCGCCTCGCGATTGGCAATGGGGCGGCCGACCAGCAGCTTGCTGAGGGATATCGACATGCGGCCTCGCGTCAGTTCCGGAATGGTCTGCCTGAAACGCGGGACGCGAGGACTGGTCCCGAAGGATGGTCCACCGCCTCGCCGCTCGGACGCCATTCGTGGTGGGACAGGCCCGCTGCCCACCTGATTGGCCTCAGCCCATCCAGAACCCGTGCTGATCCGCGCCGCGCGGCTACCACGACAGCGCCGCATGAGCGCCGGTGGCGCGGCATAGCAGCGGCGGTCAGGATGTCGTTCACCGATTGCCGGGGTTGTCGGTTGGCTACGTTCGGAAAGGAACAGCCAAGGCAATGCATCGGCCGCGGTTCGATGCGGTTGACGTACGACGGTTCAATTGTAAACAATTTGAGAAAGCCCGACAGATCGCCAAGGTGGCGACCGATCACGGCCCGGGCTTCAGTGATGGGCAGGCTCGGACTCGGATCGGGCTGGGGGCCTGCGCGGATGGCGGGCGCCGCCGCACTTCAGTGTGTTTGCGCGCTATCTGGCGGCGGGGAATGACCCCGACTGGCTCCTCCGCGAGGTCGGCGGCAAGCGATTCACCGCAGAACAACGTGGCGGCGTGCGAGCTGAAGTTCTGGCTGGAGAATGGTGCTGACACTGGGCGGCGCTGCTACTGTTCCCCGCACGAACCGCCAGCCAAGAGAACGAGCAGTCTTCAAGGAATCGGCCTAAGGGGCTGCGCGGGACGCCTCGGCCACATCCTCGACGGCCTGCGCCACCTGCCGCGCCGCGAGGTGGTGGACCATGTGCCCAGCGCCCTTCACAATCTGCAGCACGCTGCTCGGGATGTTGTCCCGCAGCTGCTCGGATCTGCGGCTGAAGACGATCCTGTCGCCGTCGCCCGCGATGATGACCACCGGCAGGGTCAAATCCTTGTATTGCGCGCGCAGCGCGAGCGCGCCTGGAATCATCAGGGTGCCTTCCATCATGGTCGCACGGATTTGCGAGGGACGGAGCGCCATCGCCGGCGAATACTCGGCCTCGAACCGGGCCGGCACCCGGGCCGGCGAGAATATCGCCCACTTCAGCAACGGCATCTGGAGCCAGCCGAGCAGGGGCGAGATGGTGTAACGCAGCACATCGCCCAGCACGGGAAGCGCCCCTGCAGCTGCTAGCAGCACGTCGGGCCGCAGCGTCCAGAAATAGTAGCCGGCGAGCAGCACGAGGGCTGCCGTTTCCGCTTGGTGGCGCTCCGCGAGGGCGAGGGCCACGATCGTGCCCCAGGAGTGGCCGACGATCACCGGTCGTTCGACGCCAAGCTGGCGCAGGGCCTTGTGGAGCAACTCGGCCTGCTGGGCAGCGGTCCACAGGCGCCCGCGCGGGCGCTCGCTGTAGCCGAAACCGGGGCGGTCGAAGATGACCACCCGGTGCGTCCGGAGCAGTTGCTCGGCGACCCCGCTGGTGTTCCAGTCGTCCCCGGTCACAACGTTGCCGTGGATCAGCACGACGGGGCTGCCCTTGCCCCGGTCGCTATAGTGCAATCGGACGCCGTCCACCTCGACAAATAAGCCTTGGGGCGGGTGCCTGCGCTCCGCCCGCCGGGCCGCGACGTGGTTGGCTACGGCGAGCATGGCGAGGGCGGCCACGCCTGCGAGGACGGCCGTGCCGGTGGAGCGGGTGTTAGATGTCGCGAGGAGGGTCATGATCGGTCCTTCGGACGGGCCAGGGGGGACAGGGCCGCTGGGCCACAAGGGGAGGCGTGAAGTGGGGGGCAGCAGGCACCGGCGCTGCGGATAGCTTGGTGCCTCCTACCGCTTGTTGATGAGGGCGCTCGCCTTCGGCCGACGGGGCACCAAGGGCCAAGGCAGTTGCACCAGCGCGACGCCGCGCCCTCCGCGGTCGGATGATGGGAGCTTTCTCGGTGGGCCCGATCTCGTCGCGCGGTTTCAGACCTGGCAGTGCATCGGCATTCGGGACATGAACGTAAGCTTTAGAGGTAGCCGAATTCCTCAACGTATGCCGATAGGGAATCCTGTTGCCGAAGGCCCAGCAGATGCGAGCCGCCGTTTGATGTTTGCCTGTACCAGGCTGGCAGTCGGTACTCGCATCAGGCCCTAAACTTCTCGATAATCTCGGACGCCGTGGTTGTTTCGACCTGCTCTCCGTATCTCCCTCGATAGAGCCGCAGCAGCGCATCATGTGTCTCGTCGGACGAGCTGCACAAGGCATCCGTCACCACGACGACTCGATATCCACGATCCACGGCCCCCAGCACCGTTGCCAGCACGCACACGTCCGTCTCGGCGCCACTCACCACCAGAGTATCTATCTTGCGTGCTTGCAGACGACGCTGCAGGTTGTCATCGATCCAGGGCGAGTAGACGTTTTTGTCGATCACCTCTGCCGGTGGCGCCAGCGCCGCTAGCTCAGGCAGCAGGTCGACACGCCGCGGCCCAGCCGCTCGATCGTCATTGATCCCCAACGCTCGTAGTAGCGTTTCCAGGTGCCCTGGCCTTCGCCCGGACGCTCAGCCGGCAAGAAGCGAGTGAAAAACGTGCGATCGGGGCAGGACTCAGCGATCTGGCGGACGACCGGGCGAACCCGTTCCATCCAAGGCGTGAACCAGTCGGTCTGCTCGGCGAACATTCGCTGCATGTCGACGCAGATATGTGCCCCGGTCTCGCGCAACTGTCCGACGTGCATGCCCTCTCTCCGAAACCCACGCTCACCGTACCTACGCAATCGTGACGTTTATGGCGACGAGGTTCATACCGGTCGATTGCGAAGGTGATTGGCAAAAACGAGGGCCATGTGACCGCAGCGAGGTGGCCTACCTCCTCGTCGGAGCCCGTGCGTCGGGGCTAGGGGCGCGGCCCGCCTTCCGATGCGCCGGACAGCCAAAGCCGGCGCCGCCCAATTTTGGGGCACGCCCGCTCCGGGCACGACGAACAGTTTCGCGCCTAATTGGAATTGCGAATTTCTAACTGCTCGTTTTGATCGATTGCGCCATCTGCAAATGGTGCTGGAGGGTCGGCAGGTATTTTTGGGCAAAGGCCTTCAGTTGCGGATCCTGACCGGAACTTGCTTCTTGCTGGAACAGAGCCACAGTCGCTTTGTGATCCGCCACCTGGCCTTGCATGTACTGTCGGTCGAATTGAGTGCCGGACATCTTCGACATCTCCTGCGCCATTGCTTGATGCGCGCTGTCGGGGCTGGTCGGCAGCGTAATCTGCTTGCTTTTTGCGAGCGCCATCAGCTCGGTGTTGGCGGTCGTGTGATCCTTGTCCATTTGGCTGGCGAACTGCTTGACGTCGGCGCTGGCCGCTTTTTGTCGGGCAAGCTGCGCCGCTTGCACCTCCGCCAAACCACCCATTGCGGCTTGGTTAGCAAAGGTCACATCGCTCGCCGGCAGAGTTCCGGCCGCGAACACTGGGGCAGTGGCTAGCACCAGGATCCCCGAGATAGCGGCGGCCGAGATAGCGGCGGCACGGCGAAGAGGACTCATCTGCAATCTCCCTGATCTGGTGCGGGTCAACGCGCTTCAAGCACACCAGGCCTCGTCATAATTTCGTGAGAGAGCAGCTTTTCCTCTCCTACCGCGCTGGTGCAACTTCATCGTAGAAGGAGCGGAGCCATGAGCGGTGCCGGCGAGAAGGGCCAGGAGATTTATGAGACCGGGCTGCGCAACCAGCACGCAGTAGAAAATCAAGCGGTCGAGCTGCTGGAGCGACAGGTCGGCCGGCTTGAGAACTATCCAGAGATGGCGGACCGAATGCGGCGCCATATCGAGGAATCGCAGGAGCAAGCGCGGCGGCTTGAGGAGCTGTTGTCAGGCCTGGGCACAAGCCATTCGGCCGTGAAGGATACGGTCATGTCTTTCGCCGGCAGTTTGGCGGGACTGATGCACGCGCCGGCACCGGACGAAGTAATCAAGAACACGTTCGCCAATTTCGCCTTCGAGCATTACGAGATAGCTGCCTACAAGTCACTGCTCACCCTGGCGGACATCACCGGGCATGATGCCGCGATTTCCGCGTTGAAGCAGTCACTCGGCGAGGAGCAAGCGATGGCCAGCTGGATTGACGAGCACTTGGCGGAGACGACCCGCCTATTCGTCAGCCGCTCTGAAGCTGGCGAGACCGCCGGCCGCTGACGTGCCGTGTGCCCTTCCCGCGCGGTTAGCCAGTGAATGTCCGATGACGTACTCACTCCGGGGCCGCAGTCCGGCGCATCCGCGGGCCAGAGGTGTCTTGGGCAAGTTGCATGGCGGCTGGCGCTCGTAGAGGAGCTTCGAACGGCTTGGGTCGAAGCTCAGGATTTGATCGAAGCCCTCTCGGCAGCGTCTGCGCCGGACGTCGATAGCGAGCTGAATCCCATGCTCCGGCATTGGATAGCCCTAGCCGAGCGGCAGCTTCGACAGCTGGCCTATGTCGGCGACCGGCTGGATGAAAGAGTGTCGACGTCCAAAACAGGGGCGGCTTTGTTCTGGAAGGTGGAAGCCCTCAACGTGGATCACCCTCCAGGGCCAGCCCGAGACGCGGCTCTCTTCCAGGGTACTGCGCAACCATCTTCGGCGTCAGTGCCTGAAGTGGCAGAGGATGGCAACTCTCGCGCGAAATGCGGGCCTGCTCGAGGTCGCGGATCTGCTCCGCCCGGCGTCCCGCGGGAGCGGCGGCTCACGGGGCAGGCGTTTGGCATGTGGCCGCTAGCGAGCTCGCGGGGTCGTGGTGAGAACGTATCGGCGCTCGTTTGATGGCTGCCGGGTGCAACCGATCCAGTGAGCTTCCGTTCTGTCGCCGCGGAATTATGGAAAAGAAACGGAGTAGGCAATGAATGAGCTACGCGAAATGCTTGTCGAGCAGTTGAAGGACGCGTTCAGTGCCGAGCGGCAGGCAATTCAGGCGATGAAGCGGACCCTCAGGAAAGCGTCGGACCTGAAACTACGAGAGGGCATCGAGGCCCACATCGCGCAGAGTGAGGAGCAGCGGGAGCGGGTCGAGCAAGCTCTTGAGACATTGGGCAGCAAGCCCGGTCGGAAGGTCTGCGAAGCCATGCGTGGTTTGGCCGAAGAGGCGCAGCACGAGTTGGAAGAGCATGACAAGGGACCTGTTCTCGACCTCGTGATCGTGGCCGGCCAGCAACGTGTCGAGCACTACGAAATCGCGGCCTACGGCACCATGGCTGAGTTGTCGAAGGCGATGGGCGAGACACAACTGGCCAAGGTCCTGGCGGAGATCCTCGCGCAGGAGAAGGCGCAGGACGAAAAACTGACCGAAGTCACCCGGAGGACGCTGCTGCCGGCGGCGCTCGAGAACGCTGAAGAGGAGGGGGAGGAAGCGGAAGAAAAGAGGTCTTCTGGCGGAAGGCCATCGAGCAGAGGCAGCCGGCATTAAGCAACACCGGCGGCGAGGGCGGCTCTGCCGCCTTCGTCTCACACCGTCTGGGACAGCGCTGCTCCTCTCATAGCCTAGTCTCCGTCCCCCGTTGACCTTCCGGCGCGAGCGGCTCGCGCGTCGATCTACTTCCGGCATCACGCAGGGAGGGAACAACCGCAAGGGCGCGTGAACTGATGCGACGGAAGGAACGTTCGGCGCCCATGCCCAAGCCCGCGGTCGCGCGAGATACCTCGATCAAGACCTACCGCTCGAAGCGGGATTTTGCGGTCACCGTCGAACCTGCGGGTGGCAACGCCACCCCAGATAGCGCTGCAGCAATGTTCGTGGTCCAGAAGCACCACGCCCATCGAGCGGGATTGCACTGGGATTTCCGGCTTGAGCGCAACGGGGTGTTATGGAGCTGGGCGGTCCCGAAAGGACCGTCGCTCGACCCCGCCGACCGGCGGGTCGCGATCCACGTCGAAGACCACCCGATCGAATACGCCGATTTCCAGGGTGAAATACCCGCCGGCCAGTACGGTGCCGGCCAAGTTGAGACCTGGGACCGTGGCACGTGGACCCCCCTCGAGGACCCTGACGCGGGCATGCGGAAGGGCAGCCTGCGTTTTGTGCTCTTCGGCCAGCGCCTGTCCGGCCGGTTCACCCTGGCGCGGCTGAACCGGCGTGATCCGAAGCAGCAGGAAGCCTGGTTCTTGATCAAGGGCCACGATGAAGCGGCACGAGAAGGGGTGGATGCGGTCGCCATCGAACAGGAGATGCCGGCTCCATCACCTCTCAGAAAGCGCCGGCCGGCCCGGTCGCCCACCGTCGCACCGGCGCCAGGTGCGGTGAGAAGCGGGCTCCCGAAGGTGCAGGCGCCGCAGCTCTGCGCGGCCGCCGAAGAACCGCCTGAAGGACCCGCTTGGGTCTCCGAAATCAAGTTCGACGGCTACCGGCTGCTTGCCGCGATCGAGCACGGCACGGTTCGGCTGCTGACGCGCAACGGGCTGGATTGGGCTGACCGGATGCCAGCCGTCGCGGCGGCATTCGCGCGACTGAGCGTGACATCCGCCATGATCGACGGCGAGCTCGTGTTCCTGCGTGAGGACGGGGTGTCCAGTTTTCCCGGCCTGCAGGCCGCCCTGAAGGCAGGCCGCGACGACAGATTGGTATTCTACGCTTTCGACCTGCTTTACCTCGACGGGTGGGATTTACGCCCATGCACCTTGCTTGATCGCAAAGCGGTGCTGCGGACGCTTGCGGACTGGACGGGCATGCTCCGCTACAGCGATCACGTCACCGGCAGCACACACGAGATGCGGCTGAACGCCTGCCGCATGCATCTGGAAGGCATTGTCTGCAAGCAGGCAGATGTGCCCTATAAGTCCGGGCGTGGCCACGGCTGGGTGAAGGTAAAATGCAGCGGCCGTGAGGAGCTTGTAGTGCTGGGTTGGACACCGCCTGGCGGCAGCCGGAAAGGCATCGGAGCCCTGCATGTCGGCTACTATGATCCAGAGGGGCGGCTGCATTATGCGGGCGGCGTGGGGAGCGGCTATTCCGAAAAGGAACTGGCGACCCTGCGCAAACGCCTGGATAATCTAAAAGCCGACTCCCCACATGCTCTGCTCGTGTCGGGTGACCCCATCGACAGAACCATCACCTGGGTCAAGCCGGAGCTGGTGATCGAGGTGCAATTCACGGACTGGTCGGGCGCCGGGCGCGTGCGTCATCCGGTCTTTCTTGGGCTGCGCGAAGACAAAGCGGCGGCAGAGGTCGTGCGCGACGTCGCCGACCCCGACGCGGAACGCACGCCGTTCAAGGGCCGCCAGTCCTTGCGCGCAGTCATCGCGGCCCGCAGGAGCTGGCATGCCGCTGTTCCGCCCTTGCGCCCGGCCGAGGCGCCGGTAAGGACCGCTGCGAGGATAGTGGAGGCACGGGCCCCCAAACGAGGAATTACGCGCGTTGGCGGGGTCGAGCTGACGCACGCTGACCGCCAGCTCTGGCCGGGCGTCACCAAGAAAGATCTTGCCGAGTACTGGCAGGCGGTTGCCGAGGTCGCGCTGCCGGGAATCGCGCATCGCCCGCTCTCGATTGTACGCTGTCCAGCCGGGATCGACGGCGAGCGATTCTTCCAGAAGAACGGTCACGGCTTCATGCCGGCCGCTATTCGCGAGGGATCAGCGATGAGATCGCCTTACCTGGCGATCGACGACGTCAATGGACTGATCTCGATGGCGCAGATGTCAGCGATCGAGCTTCATCCCTGGGGTGCGAGCGAGGCCGATCCGACACATCGATGCAGCGTCTTGGGCTGCAATCCTTTTGCCGCACGACCGGCGGCAAGGGTTTGCACGTCGTCGTGCCGCTGGAGCCCGAGGCCGAATGGGATCTGGCAAAGGTCTTTTGTCGGGCTTTCGCGGAGATGATGAGCCAGGAGTTCCCCGACCGCTATCTGGCGCATCTAAAGATCGCGGACCGCCGAGGCAAAATTCTTGTTGATTGGTTGCGGAACGGTCTTGGCGCGACGGCGGTATCCAGCTATTGCCCACGCGCTCGGCCAGGCGCGACAGTCGCGACCCCGCTTGCCTGGGATGAGGTGTCCGCACGACTGACGGCATCTGTGTTTACCGTGCAGACCGTGCCCACGCGGGTCGCCAAACTACCAACGGATCCATGGCAGGGCTTTGGCACGCTCAAGCAGCGCCTGCCGGACCTGGTGCCGTCATCGGCAACCCCGACACGAACCACACAAGCGGCGCCTCCGGCGAAACCTGGAAAGCGGTCCGTCATCGTTCATGCCGCCAGTCCGAAGCCGCGTCGCTGAGGAATTCGTCATGAGCGCAGCGCCCCCGTCCTGATGCAGCGGCCGCCCAGGAGGTGCTGCGCCTTTGGCCCGCGAGCCGTGCTGTGAGCAGCGTTTGCAACAACGGTTCGGAGCTGCTGGACAGGATCGACGACCCGCATGCGCCCCCCAGCGCCCCGCGCGACTCGATTCAATAGCAGAATAGACCGGGCACCGCGTTCAGAACCAGAAACTTGAGGTGTCCAGCGTGGATTCCGCCGTTGCTCTAAGTGTCCTTTGCATTCTGTTGGCCGGCGTGGCCTGCCAGTGGATCGCGTGGCGCCTGCGCTTGCCGGCGATCGTCCTGCTATTCGCGGTCGGACTGCTCGTGGGGCCAGGGCTGCAGGTTCTGCGTCCGGGATATGCGTTCGGAAACGCTCTGCGGCCGATGGTCGAGCTGACGGTGGCGATCGTCGTGTTCGAAGGCGGGCTCGCCCTGAATGTCGGTGAGTTGCGGGCCGCCGGCGAAGGGGTGCTGCGGCTGACCACTCTTGCCTTACCGATTACTTGGGTTTTGGCGGCCATAGCGGCCCATGGTCTGACCCGGATGGGCTGGGGGGCCGCGATTCTGTTTGCCGCCATCACGGTGGTAACTGGTCCGACCGTCGTGCTGCCACTCCTGCGCCAGACGCGGCTGGAACGCCGGCCTGCCTCCTTCCTGAAATGGGAGGCGATCCTGAATGACCCGGTGGGCGCCATCCTGTCCGCACTGATCCTCCAGGTTCTGCTCGTGCGGTCTCCTTCCGGAAGTGGCGCGGTTGGCCCGCTCGTGTTGCACGTCCTGGCCGGCCTGCTGGTCTCGGTTTGCTTGGGCGCGGGTGCCGCGCTTTTCGTGCGCTGGAGCTTTGCCCGCGACCAGGTGCCAGAGCCGCTCAAGACACCCCTGCTGCTGGCGTTGGCGCTCAGCGTCTATGCGGTCTCCAACCTCGCGCTGTCCCAGGCGGGACTGACGGCAGCCACCTTGTTCGGCGTTGTTCTCGGCAACCTCCGTACCTCCGGGATATCCGAACTCAAGCGATTTAAGGAAGCCCTGGTCGTCCTGCTCGTCTCCGCCCTATTCATTGTGCTCACGGCCAATCTGGATCGCGCCGTGCTGACCCAGATTTCCTGGCGCCTGGTTGCGCTGACGCTTGCCATGCTGCTGGTGCGTCCGGCTGCGGTGATGCTGGCGACGCTGAGAACTGGCCTGCCCCTGCGCGAACGCCTGTTGACCGCCTGGATCGCGCCCCGCGGCATCGTTGCCGCAGCGGTGGCTGGTTTGGCGGGTGAGCGCCTGCACGGTGGCGGCTATCCCGGCGCGGAGCTCGTGATGCCGGCAGTGTTCGTGCTGATTGCCGCGACCATGGTGCTGCACGGCTTCTCCCTGCGGCCGCTAGCGCGACGCCTTGGGCTGACCCTGGGCGACGCGCCGGGTCTGGCGATCATCGGGGCTTCCGTCTGGAGCACGGACATGGCCGGGGCGCTGCATGAGATCGGCGTTCCCGTCATGCTCATCGACACATTTCCCGGCGCACTTGATCAGGCTCGCGCGCAGAACCTGCCCGTGTTGCAGGCCGAAATCCTCTCGGAACATGGAGAGGAGGAACTGGCCGGCCGAAGAGTTGACTATGTCTTCGCCGCTTCGCCGGATGAAATCTACAACAATCTGGTCTGCACCCGGCTTGCCCCGGAACTCGGACGGGAGCGCGTTTTCCAGCTTGCTCCGCCAAGCGGTCGTGTCGACCAGCGGCGCGGCATAAGTCGCGAATGGCGCGGCAAGATTTTGGGTGATCCACCGCTCGGCTATGACATATTCGAGGCTCGCGCGCAGGAAGGATGGCGTTTTTGCACAATCGACATCAGAGAGGGCGAGCAAGCGCTGCTGGGTAAAAATAGCGAACACCACGTCGTCCTGCTCGGTGTGCGTGCGTAGCAACGGAGCCTTGACCTTTGCGTCGGTCGAGAACGCGGCCCAAGTGCTGGGTGAGGCCACCGCCGACGACAAGCTCCTGGTATTCGCCAAGCATGCCACGGTCCCACGGCAAACCGGGGACGATGAACCCCGGAAGAACGTCGAGGGCGCGTCGGCTCAACAACGGGCTGGCGACGGCGAGCGGGCAAGCGCCAGTCGCGCCGAGAACCAGGCCGAGAGCGAACGCCGGGGGGCGTAAGAATGCGGGGCGATAGCCATGCGCGGGAGAAGCGAGATCGTGATGGATCTTGCCAACAACAGGAAGCGAGCGTGCAGGGGCGTGTCGCAATCCGACGCACCTAATCACGTTGAACCTAGATGAGGGATGCGATGGCGAAAGCTGTGATCTTTGACGTGGACGGCACGCTGGTCGATTCCGTCGACCTGCACGCCAAGGCTTGGCAGGATGCCTTCCACGATTTCGGCCATGACTTCGAGTTTGAACAAATCCGCAGCCAGATTGGCAAGGGCGGGGATCAGCTCATACCCGTGTTTCTTGGAAAGGAGGAGCTGGAAGAGAAGGGTGAGGAACTTGAAAAGCACCACGGGGAGGTTCTACGCACCCGGTACTTGCACCAGGTTAGGCCCTTTCCGGAGGTCCGTGCGCTGTTCCAGCGGCTCCTGGCAGATGGCAAGAAGATTGCTCTTGCCTCTTCAGCCAAAGAGGATGAACTCGAAAAATACAAGAGAGTGGCGCAGATAGATGATTTAATTGACACCGAGACGTCCTCGGACGATGCCGAAAAGAGCAAGCCGCACCCCGACATCTTCCAGGCAGCCCTGCAGCGCCTGGGCGGGATAGCCTCGAACGACGTTCTAGTGGTCGGAGACACACCATATGATGCAGAAGCCGCAACCAAGGCGGGTCTACGCACCATCGGCCTGCTGTGCGGCGGGTTTTCCGAGGAAAGCCTTAGGAAGGCCGGCTGCATCGCAATCTACGAGAGCCCGGCCGACTTGCTGGCCCATTACCATCGATCGCCGATCACAGGGCATGGCGCCGCCCGCTGATAGGTGAGGTCGCCGCGGTCCCGTTCCCTCTGCCGAAGGTCGGCCTGCTGATCACCAACGGCGTGGGCTGCCGCCCAACTCCGCAGCCTTGATACGAACCCGCTACTCGCGTGAGGTGATGAGGTGATGTATGGATTGCTTGTGATCGGAGGCGGCCCCGCCGGGCTAACGGCGGCGATCTATCGCGCGCGGTTCCGCCGGACGGTTACCGTCGTCGACGGTAGGCGCGGTCGCGCAGCAGTCGTCCCTTTTGGCCTTCTCAAGCAACCCGAGCCGTGCGGCGGCGGGCACCTGCCTCGTACCAATGTCGGGTGCGGCGAACGAGATGCACGACCGAGAGCATCACCGGCACCTCCACCAGCACGCCAACGACGGTCGCCAGTGCCGCGCCGGACTGGAAGCCGAACAGGGCGATCGCGGCGGCGGCTACCGCGACGCCCGCGCGTGATCCGACGGCCTGCCCGGAGCGACAAGCCGCGGGCCGACCCTCTGCATGACCCTCGCGTATGCCGGGTGCCGTCTGTCCGAGGCGGTGGCGCTCACCGTCGATCGCGTCGACCTCGCCGCCGGCGTGCTGGTGTTCGCCACCCTGAAAAAGCGCGCGCCAAGGATCTACCGCGCCGTGCTGTCCGGTACCCGTATTGTCGGTCGGCTCGGGGCGGAGTCCGGACCTTCGATGGCCCACGCAACTCGCTACTGGTAAGGGGCGCCATGCGGGACCTTGGCGGCAAGACGGCATTCGTCACGGGCGGGGCGAGCGGCATCGGGTTCGCGCTCGGCCGGGCCTTTGCGCTAGCAGGCATGTGGGTGATGTTCGCCGACATCGAGACAGACACGCTGGCCCTCGCCGTCGAGAGCCTGCGGGGTCTTGGACCGGGTGCACGCGGCGTCGCCTGCGACGTCACCAATCCCGCGAGTGTCGAGCACGCGGCTAAGGCGTCATACGAGGCGTTCGGGAACGTCCACGTGGTCTGCAACAACGCGGGGGTCGCCGGGGGGAGTGGCATCGACGACATCTCGCTCGACACGTGGCGGTGGGTGCTCGATGTCAACCTCATGGGAGTCCTGCATGGGGTCCGGAGCTTCCTGCCGCACATCCGTGCCCACGGCGAAGGCGGCCACATCGTCAACACGGCCTCCATGGCAGGGCTGAACAGTGGGCTCGGGCTCAGCCCCTACTCCGCCAGCAAATTCGCAGTAGTCAACATATCCGAGGGGTTGGCGAAGCAGATCGCACCGCTTGGCATTGGAGTGACCGTTCTCTGCCGGGGTTCGTGCGGACCCGCATCTCCGAGAGCTGGCGCAATCGGCCAGAGCGCTACGGCCTGGCGCCGGCGCAGGACCTCGCAAGCCCTGCGGGCAAGCTGGCCACCCGGCAAGCCGAACTCGGGCGGCTCGGACTCGGCCCTGTCGACGTTGCCGCCCAGGTGCTGACCGCGATCTGCGAGGGCCAACTCTACGTGTTCACCCATACTGGTCCGGAGTGGCGGGCCGAGTTGAAAGAGCGGTTCGACGCGATCCTGACGGCGATGGACCAGGCGGCCGCACGCCGGGGAATATGATCGGGCCATCGCTCCGTCCGCACCACTCTTGCTGATCTCTCGAAGGCCGGCTTCGAATAGCGAGCGGCTATCGCCCGGTGGTACCAAGTGTCAGACTTCAGCTCGGGGGCAGATTGCACGCCATTTCCGCGAATGCCGCGCCGATCCGCCTGGTCTTCCATTACGGACCAGCGGTCGGTCCCGTCCGGGCCGCGAAGCCGGGACGATCGGCTCGCGCCGCAAAGGTCTCAAAAAGCGATGAGAGCCGAGCCGGGTGTGCCACCCCACCCGGGCGGACAGGATCATGCCGCTGCTGCAACTGCGGTCACCCTCTGGCGTTCGTTTCCGCCGAGGAGGAAGTGCCGATGCCTATCCTGCTTTGGCTTCTCGGGATCCCGATCCCGATCATTATCCTCATACTGCTGTTCTGGCACTGAGTGAGTCGCCGATGTCCGTCACCACTGCCGAGACCGCATACATCCCTGCGCGAGCGGGGCTTTCCTGGGGAGCCATCTTCGGCGGTGCGGCCGTCGCGACCGCCGTCACCATCATGCTGCTTGCTCTTGGATCCGGCCTCGGTCTGGCGTCGGTGTCGCCGATCCGCGGCGGCAATCCTTCCGCCGTCACCTTCACCGCGCTCGCCGCCGTGTGGCTCATTGTCGTTCAATGGGTCTCGTCGTTCTTCGGCGGCTACCTGGCAGGCCGGTTGCGTCCGGGCTGGGCTGGCGTTCATCGCGACGAGGTCATGTTCCGTGACACCGCATCCGGCTTCGTCGCCTGGGCGGTGGCGTCCATCTTCGTCGTGGCCGTGGTGGCCTCGGGGACCTCGTCGTTGCTCGGCGGCGCCGGGCGCGCGGCCGCGGCGGTCGCGTCGTCCGCTGCGGGAGGCCTCGCACAATCAGCAGGCACCGCACCGAGGGACCCGAGCGGGTATTTGCTCGATGTCCTGTTTCGGCCGTCCCAGCCGAGTTCGCAGGCGAACAGTACCCGACGCAAAGGCGGAGGCGGCCCGCATCCTGGCCGTCAGCGTGACGAGTGGCGTCAGCAAGGTGGATCACGACTACCTGGCGCAGCTCGTTGCCGCACGAACCGGCCTCTCTCCGGGCGACGCTGGCACACGTGTCGATCAGGTCATCGCCAAGGAGAAGCAGGCGGCGGACCGAGCCAAGCAGGCTGCCAATGCTGCCCGCAAGGGGGCTTCGTCATTCGCGATCTACACCTTCTTCTCGATGCTGATTGGCGCGTTCATCGCCTGCGTCGCCGCCGCGATTGGCGGGCGGCAACGCGACGCGTTCTGACGGCCGCAGCACCCTGCGAGGCATCCGGCAGGCGTTCTGGGCGATTATTCCGTCGAGTTCGGCTGTGCGGCAGGCGGAAATCGTGGATCCGGACAGACCCCCGGCGCGACGATGCGGCGCCGACCAGCAGCTTGGGGATTCGAGGTCGTATAGGCGCTTGCAGTGCGGGTGAAATCGCCTCGACCTGCGCGGTGCCGAGGCCGGCTGCATCGTAATCTACGAGAGCCCGGCCGACTTGCTGGCCCATTACGATCAGAGCATGGCGCTGCCGCTGATAGGTGAGGTAGCCGCGGTCCCGTTCCCTCTACCGAAGGTCGGCCTGCTGATCACCAACGGCGTGGGCTGCCGCCCAACTCCGCAGCCTTGATACAACCCGCTACTCGCGTGAGGTGATGTGTGGATTGCCTTGTGATCGGAGGCGGCCCCGCCGGGCTGACGGCGGCGGTCTATCTCGCGCGGTTCCGCCGGACGGTTACCGTCGTCGACGGCGGGGCCAGCCGGGCTTCTTGGATCCCGGTCTCACACAACCTCGTCGGCTTCCCGAACGGTCTGTCGGGCGAGGCGTTGCTGGCCCGCCTGCGGGAGCAGGCGGCGCAGTATGGCGCCACCATCCTGTCCGGCCAGGTCACCCGTCTGGCAGCGCTGCCGGACGGTGGCTTCGCGGCTGAGATTGACGGTAGGATGGTGCGGGCGCAGCGCGCCTTGCTGGCAACCGGCGGGTTGGATGTCGAGCCGGAGCTTCCCGGCGTGCGCGATGCGGTGCGACGCGGTCTGGTGCGCTACTGCCCGATCTGCGACGCCTACGAGGTCATCGGTCAGAAGGTCGCGCTGATCGCCTTCGGCAAGTGCCGGATCAAGGAAGCCCTGCTGCTGAGGAGCTATACGGCCGATTTAGCCGTGCTGACGCTGGGCCAGAACATGGACATCCCAGAGGAGGAGCGGCAGGCCTTGCAGGAGGCCGGCATATCCGTGCTGGATACCCCGGTCAGCAGCCTTTCGATCGAGGGCGACCACATCGCGGCCTGGCATATGCAGGACGGTGCGGAGCACCACTTCGACACCGTCTATTCGGCGCTGGGTACCCACATACGTTCCGGCCTGGCAACCGACTTGGGCGCCGACACGGATGCGGACGGAGCCCTAATCGTGGATCGCCAGCAGCAGACCAGCGTGCCCGGCCTGTACGCGGCTGGCGACGTGGTCAGCGGGTTGTCGCAGATCAGTGTCGCCAGCGGTCACGCCACCATCGCTGCGACCCATATCAACGCCAGCCTGCCGTTTCCGCGGCCCGAGCGATAGGACGGCCATTTCCCGCAGGTACTCTCGCCGGCCCCGGCATTTACGCGTAACGTTTTTCTTATGGGCGGCGCGGCGAGTCTCAAATCCTTATCCGCTCGACTTCCTCGAGCGTGATTTCGTCGCCGGTGCGATCATTAGAGTTGGTTGCAACCATCCCGCATATGTTGCGTTGCACCATGATGGCGCCTAGGCAGCCACCGAATGGAGCGGCGATGGCGCCGACGGGACGCCGCGCCCTGCGTCCATGGACACCCCCGAAGCAGCATTGGAAATTCAGCACATGACCCTACGGACACTGATGCAGGCCGGCCCTGCCAAGGCGAACGAGCTGTTCACGAGACTGGCCGAGACCTCGGGCACCGCGGTGAGGACTCGCGAGAGATTGTTCGCGGAGCTCAAGGGCGAACTCGAGGCTCACACCGACCTTGAAGAGCAGCACCTCTTCCCGGTCCTGCGCAAGCACGCCGAGGCCAAGGAACTCGTCGCTGGCGCTATTAGGGACAACAAGGAGCTGCGCGCGGCCCTCGCGGACCTGGATGTGCTGCCGAAAAACGACGAGACATTCCTCGCCAAGCTTGCGGAGTTGCGCAGGACGTTCCGGCAGCACGCCCGCGACGACAAGAAGGAGCTCCTGCCGGCGGTTCAGAAGGCGCTAAGTGAGGAGCAGGTGCAGGGGATCACGGACAAGATGGAGACCAGCTTGGCCGAGGCCGAGCAGACCAAACACGACCAGGCGGAGGAAAGGCGCGCAAGCGCTCGACAAGAGCGTGAGCAAGCCGAGCTGGGAGCGCGGCAGGAAGAGGCAGCGGAGGACGAACGCCAAGCCGTCGCGCATCGTACCCGTGAGGCCGCAGTGCAGAGCACTGAGGCGACGGCGCGGGCGGCTGAGATGGTCAGCGGGAGCGCGCGCCAGATTACCCGGAGCGTCACCGAGAGTGCCCAGCGTGCCGTGACGGCATCGGCAGCACCGCTCACCACCGGGTTCCGGTTCTGGGATATGTGGCTCGGGATGTCCGGGTTGCAGCCGAGCCGGTCAATCCCGAGCCGCAATGCGAATACCTGGCCCAAGAGCCTGGCGACCAAGGACACATCCGACAAGGAGCAGGTAATCCCGCTTGCCGAGGAGATCCTGACCGTCGGCACGCGCAAGGTGAGCACCGGCACGACCCGCGTCCGCCGCTACGTCGTCGAGGCCCCGGTCGAGAAGCAGGTGTCCCTGGTCCGTGAGCGGGTTGTTGTGGAGCGGCGCCGGCCGGTCACCGACAAAATCAGCGGCGAGATGCTGACGGACTGCACCGTCGAGGTCACCGAGACCGACGAGATCCCGGTCGTGGGCAAGACCGTGCGCCTGAAGGAGGAGGTCGTCGTGCGCACGGAGCGCACCGAGCACGTTGAGACGGTGCGCGAGACCGTGCGTCAGGGCGTGGTGGAAATCGAGCACGCCGATGCCAGGCGGCCCGCTCATCGCTTGCATGTGTCTGCGGCAGCTAACTGACGAGAAGGGGAGGCGAGGGGTGGCCGTGAGGTCGTCCCTCCCCCTTGCCATCCTAAATCAGAGCCGTCGCGTCGCTGTTGCGGTGCGCGAAGCGGGGAACGCCGCAGGCTTGGAGCCAGGGCGTGATCTACACTTCACCCGGGCGCATCCACCCGGCTCGCTGCCTTCCATGTACGTTGGTCTGCCGGGGGTCGGTGCACATCTCTAACTAGCGGCTCAGCCGGCGCCCGCCGGCTGTGCTCCGGCGCCGGCACGACCTGGCGATCGCGACGCCGGCTCCGCGAGTGGCGGGAGAGAGGCACCATCGTGACTAACGCGCCCGACCGTGCCCCGTCCGCTGCGGGCCGTTCCCGACCCCTTCGGTTTGTCTAGCGTCATCTTCTCCGGATTGAACGCCCGGGCTATCGACGTACGAAACGCCGCCTTGTACTTCAACGGGCCCTGCGTATCGACACGCCTTCCCCGTCGAGTCATTAAAGAACTGATCGACCAATCCAGGAGTGGGCGGGATCTCGCCGATCTTCAGCGGCGGACGCAGGCTGACTTTGTTCAGACGAACTTTTGGATCCTTTGCGGCGTGATCGCGACCTGATGGCGCTGCAGTCCGTCGGGCGGTTGTCAGAAAGCGTCACGTTGCCACGTTGCCGCCTACCAGTCGCGGCGGCCACGCAGGCGATGAACGCGCCATTTTCCGGGCCGCCGACATGCAGGACCGCGACGGCGGTGCTGCTGATGAGCTCGCTGTTCGGCCTGTTCACTGATCCAGGCGGTTTATCCCTCGCTTGCGACGGCCGGAACCGTCGAGGCCGCGCCCGCGGCGGCGCAGACGACGGCCGTGTCGGTCAAGAAGTCGGTGTTCCCGGATTTCATCATCTGTGTCGAGGATGGCAAGAAGCCGAAGATGCTCAAGCGCCACCTAAAAACAGCTACAACATGACGCTTGAGGAATACCGTCGGCCGCCTTCATGATGGGGTGTCGCTGACGTTGTATTTGCCATCCCGGCGCACGCCGCCGAGGCCAACGGCGAGCGACCCGAGGGTAGCTGGACGGTCACGCGGATAGTTGTCCGGAGCTGTCCCTGCTACGATCTGAGATCGGTGGCACGATCACCGTGCTGCTAAATACCGAAGGTGTGCAACGATGAGGGGCTCTCCCCAGCGGCGTTCCCAACCCACCGACTCCACTCTCCCACCGGCCATGGCGCCGCTCTCGCCGCAAGCGCCGAGGATCTCCGTCACGACCGGGCGGAGGACGCCGCAACGTTTTTAGAACGGGTCCAGACCAGGATCGACACCTACAAGGCCAAGCGCCGGGCGACGACAGGCTCAGCGGGAAAGCGCTGAATCCCCCGAAGTGGTTCGGCTTACGCTTACTGCCGGTCGGCAATTCGACGACTTGCTCGATCACTATATCCAGCTCGCGTCTGGCGGCCGCACCCGTACCGGATTGCGCCGCCTCACTACGGAGCTTGATCACTTTCGGTCCACTGAACTCGACGCTGGGCAGCTCGGCAACTCCAGGCGAACACTCAGGCCCCCGCCTTTGCGACTGCCAAGGACGATGTCGCCGCCGTGTTCCCATACGATGGAACGCGTAACCGAGAGACCGAGCCCCACGCCCCCGGCATTGGAGTTGCGAGACTTTTCTACTCTGTAGAAAGGTTCAAAGACGTTCTCACGCTCATGCCGCGGAATACCGGGTCCTTCGTCCTCGATGGTTAGGACGACGCGATCGCCCTCGGGGATCAAGGTCACGGCTGCGCTCCCGCCATATTTCACGGCGTTGTCGACGAGATTAGAAATGGCACGACGCATGGCTGCCGGGCGGCAAGACATCGTGACACTTCTGGGGCCGGTGAATGTCACCGGCTCGCCGGAATTGGATGCGTCCTCGCAGATACCCTCTACGAGTGCGCTTAAGTCGACCAGTTCACGTGGCTCACGCTTCGTGTCATCCCGGCCAAATGAGAGTACGGATTCGATCATATCTCCCATCGTGTCGAGCTCGGCGAGCATTTTTTGCTGCTGATCGGGATCTTCGACCAATTCTGCCCGCAGTCTGAGACGTGTCAGCGGCGTGCAAAGATCATGGGACATTGCTGCGATCATGCGCGTACGATCATCGTTGAACCGTCGCAGCCTCTCCTGCATCCTGTTGAACCCTGCAATCACCTTTTTCACCTCGCGCGGTCCGCGCGCGGGAACAGGCCAAGCGTCACCACTACCACCAGCTCGCTCCACTGCGCCTGCTAGTTCGGAGAGCGGCTTAACCACGCGGCGCGCGGCTAAAATCGAGAGTAAAACAGCCAGAGCGAGCGAAAGGGCGACCCAGGTCGCGAAGCTGACTTGCGAGAAGTCCCTCGCAGTCGGATCGATTGTTGGCGGCGGATTCAATGGACTTGCGACGAGCAGCCAATGACCGTCCGACAGTGCCGCCTCGACCAGTAAGCCGCTACCGGCGCGGACACCTCCGGTTCCCGTCGTTTGATCGGCGGGCCTGTACCGGTCGGCGACGATCACCGGGCGCGGAAACGCAAGCATCGCCTCGATCCTGCGACGAAGCAAATCGGCACTTGGTTCGTACCGGCCGCCTAGATTTGGCAAAGGTGAGTTGAGGAGCCGAATTTGACTTTGCGGGCGTTGCGCTGCAGAGATGACAACGGCTCTATCGTTATCCGGCGTTGTATCCAGGAGTTCCAGGAGAGCAGCGATTTTCCCGGGGAGCTGCCGGAACAGGCGTGCATTCGAGCTCTGAATAGTCTCCTGAGGTGCGAGCGCCAGACGAAGCGATCGCGAGTTCGACTAAATGCTGCAGGCTGAAAGCAAGAACCATCACCATGACGACAGTCAGTGCGATCGTCGTGGTAACAGTATTCCATCGCCGCTTCACCACGGTGCTCCGTTCAAAGTGACCGGCGCAGCGAAGACGTAACCTCCGCTGCGTACCGTCTTGATCAGCTCCGGCTCCTTCGGGTCAAGCTCGATCCCATGGCGCAACCGGCTGACGTGGACGTCGATGCTCCGGTCAAAGGAGGTCGATGCTCGGCCACGAGCCAAATCGAGCAGCTGATCCCGCGTCAGCACGTGCTGAGGCCGCTCAACAAGGGCGAGGAGCAGATCGAACTCGGCGGCACGCAGATCCACCCTGGCGTTAGCTGGCGAGTATAGCTGCCGTCGCGTCACGTCGAGGCGCCAGCCGGCAAATTCGAACACGCGCCTGGTGCCCGCCGGCGAGCCCGGAGCTGGCAAGGTGGCTCGGCGCAGAACGGCGCGGATCCGGGCCAGCAGCTCACGGGTATGAAAGGGTTTCGGGAGATAATCGTCCGCACCCATTTCGAGCCCCAAGACCCGGTCAATTTCTCCGCCAATGGCCGTGAGCATGATGATTGGAATGCTTCCGCCGGCACGGAGCTGGCGACACAAGGTCAGTCCGTCGTCGCCCCGCATCATGATGTCGAGGATAACGAGACCGATTCGCGCGGAGTCCAATATTTGTGTCATCACGGTGCCGTTCTGTGCAACCGATACGCGATAACCGTGGCGCGACAGAAAGTCGGAGAGCAGCGCTCTCATTTCGATGTCGTCGTCGACGACCAGGATGTGCCGTGTCCCATCCATGGTATGCGCGAGCATCGCACGGCCGGCGACGGGGATCGAGAGCCAGAATGTAAACGACCGTGAAATCGCCCGCTCATTACACACTGGGCAAACAAATTCTAGATCGGGTGACATCCTCCTGACGAACTGCGCCCCCACGCTCGGCGGCGCTGCAGGGGGAGGGTCGCATGTCTTTTCTCGGCGACAGGGCAAGCAGCCGAGACGCGCGGTCAGCTGCGACTGGGCGAGCGCCACTGCTGGTGGTTCCTCGCGGACAAGCGGCTTCACCTTCTTCCTCCGGACGGAGCGGCCCACGCTCCTGCGTTCGTTTGTACGGCCCGTTGGACCGAGGGAGGCGTGTGATCGAGGAATTGAGAGGGTGCAAGCCGATATCCTGGCGCGAGTGCGGAGCAGCGGTGATCTCAAGCGGCCGGTGTTCCGGACGACCGTCGTGTCCGCCCCCCTGACGTGTCCTGGATGCCCCTGACCCTCGGTTTCGCGAGAATAGTCGCATGGACCTGCGCCGGCTCCGGTATTTCGCTGCGCTTGCCGAGGAGCTGAACGTCCGGCGCGCAGCGGGGCAACTCGGGATCTCTCAGTCAGCCCTGACCAAACAGGTCGGCGCGCTGGAGGAGGATCTCTGCCTCGATCTGTTCGTCCGCAATCGCCAGCGCCTTGTCGGACTCACGCAAGCCGGCCATCGATATCTTACCGGCACGCGACGCATCCTGGCGCAACTCGAGGAGGCGGAGCAGTCGGCCCGCGAGATCGCCGGCGGCAGCAGCGGACGCCTTCGGCTCGGCGTGTGCGAGGATGCCGCCACACGCACGCTCACCCGAATCATTGCTACTTATCACGAGCGTTTTCCCACTGTCCGCCTGGATGTCTCCGAGTTGCCCTCCCTCGCGCGTGCGTTGCACGATAATGCGATCGACCTTGCTCTGGTGTTGCCGCCGTTTGCAGAGGATGCGGGTTTGGCCATGACGCCGCTCTGGCACGAGGAATGGGCGGTCGCCCTGCCGCCTCAACACGAGCTGGCGCAACGCGACCAGCTCACGTGCTCCGATCTCGTGCAAGAACCTTTGGTTTTGCCACATGCCGAATGGGGCCCTGGTGGCCGCGACCAGATTTGTGCCGCCTTTCGTGAAGCTGCGATTTCGCCGCGGATTGCCGCGCGGGCGCTGCGCCGCTCGACCACGCTGATGCTCGCCAGCGCCGGCATGGGCGTCGCCTTTGTGCCTGCGTCGATGTCTCTGGCGGCAGATGCGGCTCTCGTCACGCGCCCGTTCGCGGCCAGGCACTCCACCGTGTCGGCCGCGTACCGGGCAGGTGAGTCGCCGGCCACCGCTATGCTGTTCATCCGGACCGCGGAAGACCTGCTTGGCAAGCCGAGATGATTGGCCTTACGAATTCCGCTCGGTGGGCGTGCCAGCCACGGGTGGGCGACGAACCGCCGTGCCCACTGTCTGATCCCGACGCCGGCCGTTCATGAACGCCCGATCGGAGCGGATGAAGCGCTCGACGAGCGGTGGAATCAGACGCTCGACAGTCGCCGCGCCGCCGTTGGCCGATCCGACCGCCTCGGCATAGGTCTTCAGCAATGCTGCAAGTTCCGCCGACATCGTGATGGTGAGCTTGACCGGCTTGTCGTCCGGCAGCGGCCTGAGCTTCAGCCTGGACATTGATCACCTCGCATAGGGCTGGAGCACGATGTCGCGGTTGACCAGCACGCGGACCGGATAGCCGGGCCGCACGGTCAGGGTCGGCTGGATCGCCAGATCGTTCGAGACGATCCGCTGTCCTGCCTGGTTGGCAGACTGCTCCCCGCTTTGGCCGAGCGCGATGATGATATTGCCTCGACCGGTGCCTTGCAGGCTGCCATTGGTGGCCAGCGCGCTCCCAACTCCGAGCACTGTCGAGAGGGCGATGCCCTTCAGCAGCCGCCAGGTGTGGTAATCAGTGCCGTCGTCGAGACCGGCGTAGCCCTGGGTATCGATTGCCGGCAGGTTGTCCAGCACGATCGAACTGCCGTCCGGCATGACGAGCCGGTTCCAGATCAGCAGCACGCGCTCCTGACCATAGGTGACGTGGCTGTCGTATTTCCCGATCAGGCGCGTGCCTTGCGGAATGAGCAGGGTGCGCCCGGTAACCGTGTCGTAGACGTCCTCGGTCACCTGCGCCACGACCTGGCCGGGGAGGTCGGAGTTGATCCCTGTGACCAGAGCCGCCGCGATCACCGAGCCGGCCATCAGCTCGTACGGGCTCGCCGGTACCTGCAGGCGTTGCGGCGAATAAATGGTTGGATCGACCTTGGCGTGGAGGAAGGCGTCTTTGTGCGCCTGGCCGTTCTGCACGGTGAGGGCGTCGCCGGGAATTGCGCGTGCTCCCCGATCTTCCGGACCATTCGCCGCGCCGGCCGTACCTGCCTGATTCGGCGCCGCTCCGGTGGCCATGGCCGGTTTGGCCGATACAGTGAACAGAACTGCCGAGGCGGCGGCCTGCTCGCGCTCCCGGCGGCGGCGCTCGGCCTCCGGATCGACGGTCGGACCTGCCGAGGGCAGCGCCGGCCGATTGAGATTCACTGGCGGTGGTCCAAGCTGTGCGACGGCAGGCGACTTCGGCCGAGTGAGGTCGGCGTAACTCTCGTGCAGACCGGCGAGGGCGTCGGTCGGCTTGGCATTGGTATTGTAAAGCTCCGGCCCGGCGCCCAGCCGGAAGGGCCGCAAGTCAAGGGCGTACCAGAGCGCCGCGAACACGAGGGCGGCCGCAAGAGCACTGCCGGCAACCAGCACCCGTCGCGAGAGCCGTGTTCCCGGCCGCGGCTGTGCTGTGATGCGCAGCTCCGTCGGGGGTGGCTCCTTGCGCGATTGCGGCCCGCCCGGCCCGTCGCTCATCGCGCATCCGTCCGGGTAATTCGGACCACTTGCTGCGGCGCGGTGCCCAGCCGCAATTCCGCCGCGGCGAACAGCCGGTCGACCACATAGGTCGAGCCCTTCACCCGGTAGTTCACCAGCTCGGCTTCGCCGGTCGGGCCGATGATGAAGAGCGGCGGCATCTCGCCCTGGGCGATGCCGGGCGGGCACTGGATGTAGACTTTCTGGCCGTCATCGAAGGCCTGCACAGGCCGCCAGGGCGGGTTGTCGCCGGAAATCCGATAACGGAAGCGCAGGCTGGAGAGATCGACTCCGGTTGCGGCGATCGCGTTGGCGCGTGCTGTCGTTTCGTCATTGCGCTTGCGGAGCGCAAGGAACTCGTCTCCTGCATAGCGCCAGGAGACCTCTGCCATGTAGGCGTCCTTGGTCGGGTGCACCTCGAGATGGTAGGAGCGCCGATCCGTCAGAATGACGATGTTGTTCATCGGCAGGTCGGCCGAGACCGGCTTGATCAGCACATGCGCCTGACGGGTCGCCCCTGTGCCGCTCGCGGTGTCGCCAATCTTCCATTGCGTGGTGTCGCCGGCCGCGACCGCCATCAATTGTTCGCCGGGCTCGAGCGCGATGTCGGTCACGTGCAGCGGCGAGACGTAGAGCTGGTAAAGCGCGCCGTCGGTGTAGGGATATACCTGGATCGCGTTGACGTAGCCGGCACGGGTCGGGTTCATCGCCGCCGCGGCATTGGCGAGCTGGACCCGACGTGCCGGATCGCGTGGCTCGGGTCCAAGTTTCCTGGCATGAGCACCCGACGGAAGCCGCTTGAGCTGGCCTGGCAGCGGCAGCGGCTCGGGCACGGCGATGATCTCGACCGGCTTCGGCGGCTCGGGTTGCAGCGTCGCCGGTTTCGGCTCGTCGTAGCTGATGCGCGGCGGCTTGTCGTCGCAGGCGACAAGAGGTAATGCTGCTGCGAGAGCGAGGACCAAGCGGAGGTTCATTCGTTGCCTCCCAGGTCCTGGCTCCAGCTGATCGCGTCGATGTAGATGCCGAGCGGGTCCTTGCGCAGGCGCACCTCGGTGTGCGGCGTCTGCAGGATGACGGTGAGGATTGCCGACCATCGCTGCGGCGGCAGGGCGGCACCGTCCTGGTAAGAATGCTCGACCCAGGCCACGCGGAACGAGCGATCCGAGGCGCGTACGACGCTGGTGACATCGACAGTGACGGCGCGCTTGCCGATCTTGCCGAACGGATCGGCGGTGCGGGCGTACTCGTCGAGCACCGGCTTGGCGTGGCTGGTGATCTGGTCGTAGGCGTCCAGCCAGGCTTTGCGCACCACGACGGGATCGATCGAGAGGCTTCGGGTGTTCTCGATGAAGCGCGCCAGGAAGAACGCGATCTGCGCGTCCGTCGGCACGTAGTTGGCGATGGCCGGCGCGATCGCCTGCGGGGCACCGGTGCGGTCCACCTCGACGACGTAAGGCGTGATGCTCGCGTGCGAGCGCGCGCGGATGTCGTCGCCCAGGGCGACGGCGGAAAGCGCCAATGCGCCGAACGCCATCAGACGCCAATTGGCGGCCTGCACGCGGGCGGTGCCGACGCGCTCGTCCCATAGCTGCTCGGCACGCTGATACGGCGTTGCTGGCGCCGGGGTCTCGCCATAGCGCATCGACGCCCGCCGCCACTTCATGGCTCGTCCCTCTTGAGGTTCGGCTTCAATCCCCCGCTGCCGCCCTCGCTGTCGCGGGCGAGCTGTGCGGCGCTGCGCAGCATCTGCTCGCGCCGCAGCCGCTCCGCCCAGGATGGAGCTGTTGCGCGAGGCGCCACGCCAGCATCGCTTGCGCCCTCGCTGAACGGTGTTCCGCCGGTCGCCTCCCATCCGGCGCGCTCGCCAGTGACGAAGCGTCCTGAAAGCGTCTCGACGGTGCGCGCGGCTGCCGCGCGAGCGCCTGCCGTCGCGGTCGAAGCCCCTGCCCGTGCCACACCGCCGATGCCGCCGGCGACGCCCGCAACACCTTCGCCGCCCACGGCGGCGCTGCCCAAGTGCGGATAAGCAGTGCGGGCACCGCCGGCGAGGGTCGCCGCTGAAGCGACGCTGCCGCCGGCGGCACGCGCAGCGGCCACAGCACCCATGCCGCCAAGCACGACCGCGCCGGCGGCGATCGCCGCGGGGCCGGCTGCGGCGCCCAGCCCAAGCTGCGGCGCCCCGGAGGTGATCCCGGCAGCGATCTTCGGGGCGTAGAGCGCCAGGCCACCGACGGCCATCGAGGCAAGCAGTACCGTGAGTGCGTCCTGCAGCGACAGCTCGGCGGTCGGGTCGCTCGGCAGAATCTGACCAAAGATCTGGGTGCCGATGCCGGTGACCACGGCGAAAACCAGGATGCGCACACCGGAGGTGACGATCTGGCCGAGCACGGGCTCGGCGATGAAGGACGTGCCGCGCCACAGCGCGAAGGGCACCAGGATGAAGCCCTTCAAGGTCGTCAGCTTAAACTCGATGACGGCGAGGAAGAGCAGGATGGCGAGAATGAAGAATGCGAGCAGGGTCACCACCCAGGCGAGCGCCATCAGCATGATTTCGGAAAGATGCCAGAATACCTGTGGAAAGCCGGCGAGTCGCTGGATTTGCGACAGCAGGACATTGGCACCCTGTACGCCGGCTTGGGCAAGTCTTCCTGGACGAAGGAAGTCGGCGTAGCTCAAAGACGATCCTGTTGCCTTCAGCCCGAGCGCCGCAAAGCTGTTAAAAATTGCCTGTGCAAGCCCATTCCAGTTGTTGAGCAAATACGCAAAGAGGCCGACGTAGAGGATTTTCTTTGCAAAGGCTTGGATGACCTCATCTGCACCGGCGGCCCATGCCAATGCGGCCAGTGTGGCGTCGATGCCGATGAGGACTTTAACGAGAAAGCCAACATCTCCCGAGACCAATCCGAAGCCGCTGTCGATATAGCGGCTGAATATGTCCAGGAATTGGTCGATGACGGCCGTGCCGTTACCCATTGGGTAGGCCATTCGGCTTGGAATTTGGCTTCTGTGCGTTCGGCTGAGGGTCGATGGTCGGGCGGGATGGGAATATGTCTGCAGGTACTGGTGGAATGTAGGTAGTCCGACCATTCCCGAAGAACCGCTTGTTCTCGGCCGTCCACGCTTTCCTGCAGCGCGCGTCATCGACTGACGCCATCCCGAGCTGCTTGCAGCGGTTCAGTTCGGCATTGAGCAATGCGTGATTGACTACCAGCTGGTCGACCGTCTGCGCAGATGCGGCGGGCGGAACCAGTACCGGTGACTGCGACTGCGATAATCAGTGTACGCATCTTCATGGGGTCGCGCCTCCGAACACGTTGACTGGCGTCGGAGTATAGCTGACGCCGTTGCCCCAGAAGCGCTGCCATTCCGCACGCGCCGCTTCTTCCACCTCAGCACGCTGCATCGCCTCGGCCGACTGCGCCCGCGCATTCGCCGCCATCAGGTCTTGACTCGCCGAGAGCTGCCGCGACTGCAGAGCGAGGAGCTGGTTAGTCGCTTGGAGCGCCTGCAGCGCGCCGACTGCACCCTGACTCTGGTCCACAAGCACGGAGAGTTGCGCCTGGTCGGTCGGGATTGCCGCGACAATCTGGCTCTGCACCGTCATCGTGTGCTGGAAGGTATTGACCGATGCCGTCCAGCGCGCCCGCGCGTCGGCGAGCAGCCCTGCCTGAGTGACCGACCCGCTGTAGGTGGGATAGAGCTGCTGGAACTGCTGCTCGAGCCGGGTAACGGTGTAGGCGAGGCTTTGCGCCTGCCCCATCAGGCTGTTCAGTTCCCCCATCGAGGACTGCAGTTGCGACAGGATCGAGAACGGCAGCGAGGTCAGGTTGCGCGCCTGATTTTCCAGCATCTGCACGAATTGCTGGATCTGGGTTATCTGGTTGTTGACCTCTTCCAGCGTGCGGGCCGCAGTCAGGACGTTCTGACCCAGATTGGCGGCATCGATCACCGGCCAATCCGCTTGTGCCGGCGCCGCTATCAACAGCAACGCAATACCGCCGACCAGAGCCGCCCGCAGGTGCAGCTTCGTCACGGCGCCATCTCCTCGGAAAGCGAGGCGGCGGTCGGTTCCGGACCACGCCGGATGCGGACGAGATCGGCCGCCCAGGAGAGGCCGACCTCGTCGAGCCATGCCGCCGCAAAGTCTTTCGCCCCGGCACCGGCGAAGACGCTTTCGACTCGCTTCAGATCCTCGGCCTGGCTGACGCCTGCAAAGGCGAGCGCCATCTCGCCGAGGCCGAGCTCGAACAGGCGATTGCCGTGGGCAGATTGGAAGTAGTAGTCGCGCTTGGGCGCCGCGCGGGCGACGATCTCGATCTGTCGCTCGTTCAGGCCAAGGCGCTCGTATGCCGCGCGACCCTGCGGCTCGATCGCCCGCGCGTTCGGCAGAAACACGCGAGAGAGACAGCTCTCGAGGATCGCCGGCGCGATCCGGTTTTCGGTGACATCGGCGAGGCTCTGCGTCGCGAAGACGACGCTCGCGTTCTTGCGACGCAGCATCTTCAGCCAGTCGCGGATTTTCGGCCCGAAGACCGGATCATCGAGCAACGCCCAGGCCTCGTCGAGGCCGATCAGCGCCGGCGATCCATCGAGCCGCCGCTCGACGCGGCGAAACAGATAGGTCAGCACGGCGCGGGCCGCATGGGCGTGCGGCAGCAGCTCCTCCATCTCAAAGCCCTGCACCGCAGCCAGATCGAGAGCGTCGTGCTCGGCATCGAGCAGCCGGCCCCAGGGACCGCTTAGCGTGTAGGGCTCGAGCGCCGCTTTGATCCGGCCGGACTGCACGAGGGCAGCGAGGCCGCTCAGCGTGCGCTCCTCCGCGGGTGCCGAGGCGAGCGAGCCCAGGGCGGACCAGACCGCCTCCTTGGCCTCCGGCGCGAGGATGACACCCTCCTGCACGAGCAGCATGTGCAGCCATTCGGCCGCCCAGGCCCGCTCGCCCGGCTCGTCGATTCGGGCGAGCGGCTGAAAGGCGACGGCGCCGTCCGTGCGCAGCTCGTAGAAACTGCCGCCCATGCCGAGGATCGAAGCCATCGATGAACGACCCTTGTCGAAGCGGAACAGCAGCGCGCCTGGATAGCGGCGGAACTGCAGGTCGATGACGTTCAGCAGCACCGACTTGCCGGCGCCCGTCGGCCCGACGACCAGCGTGTGGCCGACATCGCCCTGGTGCAGCACCAGCCGGAACGGCGTAGCACCCGCCGTGCGGGCGTGCAGCAAGGGCGGTCCGTCCAGATGCTCGTTGCGCTCCGGTCCGGCCCAGACCGAGGAAAGCGGCATCATGTGCACCAGGTTCAGTGAACTGACTGGCGGCTGGCGGAGATTGGCGTAGCACTGGCCGGGCAGTGAGGAGAGCCAGGCCTCGACCGCGTTCAGCGTCTCCTCGGCGACGACGAAGCCGCGGCTCCGCAGCGTCCGCCCCACCAGCTTGACCTGCTCGGCGACCCGGAGCGCGTCGTCGTCCCAGAGGGTGACGGTCGCGGTGAAGTGGCCATAAGCGACGTGATCGGCACCGAGCTCCTGCAGCGCCGCGTCGGCATCCATCGCCTGGTTCTCGGCGTCGCTGTCGACCAGCGGGCTTTCCTTGCCCCACAGCGCTTCCCGGAGCAGGGCGGCAATGCCCTTGCGCTTGGCGAACCAGTGCCGGCGCTTGCGCTCGATCGCCTTCAGCGCCTCGGGCTTGTCGATCGCGAGCCAGCGGACCACCCAGCGATAGGCGAGCGGCAATCGGTTCAGCTCGTCGAGCAGGCCCGGCCAGGTCTGATCTGGAAAGCCGCGAACAGTGAGCGTGCGAAGATGCGCCTGGCCCAGCATCGGCTCGACGCCGGGGAGCAGCGGCATATCCGTGAGCAGCCCATCGATGAAGAACGGCACCGGCGGCACCGCGACCGGATGCCGCTCGGTCGAGATGCAGGCGTGCAGGTAGGCCAGGGTCTCGGCGTCATCGAGCCAGGCGATTTCGGGCATCAACCCGTCGAGCAAGCCGAAGACGCGGTCGGTCTCAGCCTGAAAGCCTTCGAGCTGCTCGCGCCAATCGACCAGCCGGCGATGGCCGCTGCGGTCGTAGAGCAACCCATGCACACGTCCCGCGGTTTCGGCCGGCGCGAGATGCACGAAGGTGACCGTGTAGGCGCTCTCGAAATGCCGCTCGGCGGCGGATGACACCTGTCCCGCCGGCTCGGTGTCGAACATCGCGCGCCGCTCGCCGTCGACAAGCGCAGAGACCGGGTCTGGGAACTCGCTTTCGGGATAGCCGACGGCCGCGTGCCGCTGCGCGCCGATGAACAGCGCCCAGCCGGTGCCGAGGCGCTTCAGGGCATTGTTAACGCGGGCGCACACCGCGACCAGCTCGGCGTCGGTGGCACTGTCGAGATCGGGGCCCCGGAACCGCGCCGTCCGCTGCAGGCTGCCGTCCTTGTTCAGCACCACGCCCGGCGCAACCAATCCCGCCCAAGGCAGATAGTCGGCCAGCAGCACGGGGCGTTTGCGATATTCACGGAGATCGAGCATCGCTCAGCTATCCAGTACTGGAGCGCGCAGGCGGAGATGGCGCGCGAAGACGCCGGCGAAATGCGGTTCGGTACGGGTCAGCCACACCGCCGTGGCATGGCCGACGATCCAGATAGCGAGACCGGCGATCCAGAGCTGCAGCCCGATGCCGATGGCGGCGGCCAGCGTACCAATTGAGATTGCGATCGCGCGCGGTGCGCCGCCAAGCAGGATCGGCTCGGTCAGCGAACGGTGCAGCGGCACCGAAAACCCTGGCACGGCGCTGGGACCGGGAAAGGCGAGCGCGGTCGGGCTCACGCGATCAGCGCTCCACCCGCGAAGTTGAAGAAGGTCAGGAAGAAGCTGGATGCGGCGAAGGCGATCGACAGCCCGAAGACGATCTCGATCAGCCGCCGCATGCCGCCCGAGGTTTCGCCAAAGGCGAGCGCCAGGCCGGAGCCGATGATGATGATTACCGCGAGGATTTTGGCGACTGGCCCCTGCACCGAATCGAGGATCTGGGTCAGCGGCTGCTCCCAGGGCATGTTCGAACCGGCGGCTAACGCCAGGCCCGGCCAGAACAGCATGGCGGCCGTTATTGCCGAGAGCCGGGCAAGTGCGATGCTCGGGCACAAATGCGTACGCGCGATCAAGAGCGGTCTCCTTGGATGACGGTAAGCGCGGCGGCCGGATCGGCACCGAGCGGGGTTGTGACGTAGTCGCCATCCGAGAGCGCGTCGGCGATGCGCCAGATGCCGGCGAGGCGGCGCTGGGTGCCGCGGCCGGAGAGCACCGCGATGAGGTCGATGGTCTCGGCGATCAGTTGCCGCGGCACCGTGACCACGGCCTCCTGCACCAGCTGCTCGAGCCGGCGGAGCGCGCCGATTGCGGTCGCGGCATGGATCGTGCCGATGCCGCCCGGATGCCCGGTGCCCCAGGCCTTGAGCAAGTCAAGCGCTTCGGGTCCACGCACCTCGCCGATCGGAATGCGGTCGGGGCGCAGCCGCAGCGAGGCGCGCACCAGTTCGGTGAGCGAAGCCACTCCGTCCTTGGTGCGCATTGCGACCAGGTTCTCGCGCCGCGCATTGCAGCTCGCGCGTGTCCTCGATCAGAACGATGCGGTCGCCGGTCGCGGCGATCTCATGCAGCAGCGCGTTGACCAAAGTCGTCTTGCCGGTCGAGGTGCCGCCGGCGACCAGCACATTCCAGCGCTCCGCGACCGCGGTGCGCAGCGTTGCCGCCTGCGCCGCGGTCATGATCCCGGCACGGACGTATTCGTCGAGCGTGAACACCGCGACCGCCGGCTTGCGGATCGCGAAGGTCGGCCCGACCACGACGGGCGGCAGCAAGCCCTCAAACCGCTCTCCGGCCTCCGGCAGTTCGGCCGAGACGCGGGGGCTGCCGCGATGCGCCTCGCCGCCGACATGATGCGCGACCAGCCGGATGATGCGCTCGCCGTCGGCGGGAACCAGTCGACGGCCGGTATCCTCGAGACCGGCGCTGAGCCGGTCGATCCACAACCTGCCGTCCGGGTTGAGCATCACCTCGACAATTTCCGGGTCGTCCAGAAAGCCGGCAATGTCGGGGCCGAGCGCGGTGCGCAGCATCCGTGTCGTCCGCGAGAGTGCCGTCAGGTCAGCCGGCATCGGCGCTGCCCCCGGTTTGATCCGCCGCCTCCGGCGGCAAGGGCCGCGCCACGCCGTTGCTGCGCTGCTCGGGCCAGATCTCGAAGCTGACCTCCCGCACCAGTGAATGGCCGCGCTGCAGCCGCCGGCCCAAAGTTTCGACGAAGTCCCGATACCGCTCTGCGCCCTTGGCTTTGGCGGAATCCTGCTCGGCCAGACCGAGCGGCGGCGTGATGGTCAGCCAGAAGCGGATGAACAGCGCGACCGTCTCGACGGCGATGACCTGGTCGCGCTCGATCCGCTCCAGCGCACGAGTGATCTTGTCGAGGCGACGAATGAACGCCGCGTCGCGCACGTCGGCACTATCCGGCGAGAAAAGCGAGGCGACCGCCGCCTCGATCACGCTCGACTTCGAAACGCTGCGCTTGTGCGAGACTTTGGCGAGCTCGTCGTGCAGATCGGACGAGAGATAGATGTTGAGCCGGGTCTTCATCGGCGCCTCACAGCCCCGGCAACATCTGATCGTCGCGGTCCATCGCCGCGGCGCGGGTGAAGGTCTGCTGTCGCTGGCGCACGAGAAGGCGGGCCTTCAGCATGGCGTCATCGTCCTCGCCCTCAGCATCGTCGAGCGCTTCGAATTCGTTGTGCACGACGGGCTCCGGAGCGATGTCCTCGTGCTCCGGCAGCTCCGGTTCGCGCCGCACCCCGCCCTCCCGGGCGGGGTCCTCTGCCTCCTCAGCGGCGGCGGAGGCATCCGGCGGCGCGACGATCTGACCCGACCAGTCCTCCGCGCGCGCCGGCGGGCAGTCCGAGTACGCACCGCCGGCGCGGAGCACAGGCGGTGGCTCGACACGAGTTCTTGAAGCCCCGTTCCTCGTAGTAGCGGAGCTTTTTGGCGCGGATCGGCGGCACGCCGGCCACCATGATGATCTCGTCGGTCGGCGGCAGCTGCATCACCTCGCCCGGCGTCAGCAGCGGCCGTGCCGTCTCCTGGCGGGAGATCATGAGGTGCGCGAGCCATGGCGAGAGCCGATGGCCGGCATAGTTCTTCATGGCGCGCAGCTCGGTCGCGGTGCCCAGCGCGTCGGAGATCCGCTTCGCAGTGCGCTCGTCGTTGCACGCGAAGGCAACTCTGATATGGCAGTTGTCGAGGACGGCGTTGTTCTCGCCGTAGGCCTTGGCGAGCTGGTTCAGCGACTGGCAGATCAGGAAGGCGCGAATGCCGTAGCCGGCCTGGAAGGCGAGCGCCGTCTCGAAAAAATCCAGTCGGCCGAGAGCGGCGAACTCGTCCAGCATCAGCAACAGCTTGTGACGGTGCGCGATGCCCTCGAGGCTCTCGGTTAGCCGCCGGCCAATTTGATTCAGGATCAGCCGTACCAGCGGCTTGGTCCGCGAGATGTCCGACGGCGGCACGACCAGGTAGAGCGACACCGGATGTTCGGCCTCGACCAGGTCGGCAATGCGCCAGTCGCAGCGCGCGGTGACGGCGGCGACGATCGGATCGCGGTAGAGGCCGAGGAACGACATCGCGGTCGAGAGCACGCCCGAGCGTTCGTTCTCCGACTTGTTCAGCAGCTCGCGCGCCGCCTGCGCCACCACCGGATGCACACCGAGTGGCCCGAGATGAGGCGTGGTCAGCATCAGCCGCAGCGTCCGCTCGATCGGCCGCGCCGGGTCGGACAGGAACATGGCAACGCCGGCGAGCGTCTTGTCGGGCTCGGCGTAGAGCACATGCAGGATGGCGCCGACCAGCAGCGAGTGGCTGGTCTTCTCCCAGTGGTTCCGCCGCTCGATCGAGCCCTCCGGATCGACCAGCACATCGGCGATGTTCTGAACGTCGCGGACTTCCTGCGGGCCGCGGCGGACTTCCAGCAACGGATTGTAGGCGGCGCTCGCCGGATTGGTCGGATCGAACAACAGGCTATGCGAGAAGCGGGAGCGCCAGCCGGCCGTGAGCTGCCAGTTCTCCCCCTTGATGTCGTGGACGACGACCGACGATCCCCAGGAGAGCAAGGTCGGCACCACCAGGCCGACGCCCTTGCCGCTGCGGGTTGGCGCAAAGCACAGCACATGTTCCGGGCCGGCATGGCGGATGGGATGTCGCCCCAGGCGGCCGAGATGCACGCCGGCCGGCTGCAGCAGTCCCGCATCCCGCAGCTCGCGTTCGGTCGCCCATCGCGCCGAGCCATAGGTGGTGACCGTGGCTGCCTGTCGGGCACGGCCGACCGAGCCGATGACCGCGATGGCCACGGCGAGCACACCGCCGCCGGAGGCGATCAGCGCGCCTTGCAGGAAGACTCCGGGCACGTAGCCGCCGAAGCGGTACCACCAGGCGAAAAAAAGATGCGGCTGGTAGATCGGCCAGTTCCAGGCCGTGAACCAGGAGCCTCCCAGTGCCGGCTGAAATGCAAGCTGCCGTGCAGTCCATTCGGTGGCGAGCCAGCAGCTCCCGAGCACCCCGAGCAACGCCGCCAACATCTGGCCCCAGAGAATCTTGCTTCCGGTCATTGTCCCGTTGCGGCGAAAGGCGAACGGGACAGACAGAAGCGACCAGGAAATCAGACGCGCAACAACAAATCTCCCTCGTCATACCACCGGCTAGAATGAGATGCGAACGGCATTCCTGGTTCTTCTATGCTGGTCAGGGCTCGCGGCTACACGCTCTTGCTTCAGGTTTCTCTCACGCACGCCCGCACAGCTGATACGACGAAGGGCGCATCGGCCCCGTAGTCCGGGCTCAATCCTGGGCATTCAACCGCCCAGAAAGCGACGCATCACACCGAGGAAGCGATCACCTTTCTCAAGAGCCTCCTGACCGCGCGTTACTTCGAGCGCGATTGGACTCTGCGAGTGAGGAGAGCGAGTCGTCCGCAACCGCTGCGGCCCGATCAACCGGTCGATGCCTCGGTGCAGAGGATCAAATGCTGATGCCCCGATCTCGCCCCAACGTCCATGATACGCCACCGGCTCGCACCAGCCCCGACACCTCGCGCCCGAGTTCGCGCTCGACGACCGGCCGCCAGGGCACGAGGCTGAACTGCTTGCCATCCTCGATCAGCGCGAACCGGCCGGATGCGAGGTCGATGGGGCGGCGGTAGATGCCCGAGACGCGATCCCCGTTCTGCAGCAGCCGGTGATCGAGACCGGTTTCGCGGGCGATCCTCATGGCAGCCTCGGCCATTTCGCGGCGGGTCAAGGTGTCGAGCAGATCGCGGGCGAACACAATCTGACCGCCACGCCGTCGCGCGAGGCTCTCGCCAATCAGATGGTCCGCTCTCCGGTCGAGCGCGGACTGCACCTCGCGCCCGAAGCCGGTCGCGGCAAGCGCGGTCCGCTCTTGCGCGACCAGCTCGCGGTCGAGCCAGGTGGCGCCGTTGGCATGGATTTGCCGATCGAGCGGGAGACGAGAGAGCGTCCGCACCTCAAGTTCAGACCTGGCGCCACGCCGCTGGTCATAGGCGCGCGCCCTGTCCAGATAGTCATCCGGCACCTGCCAGCGCCCGTCGGGCAGGCGCTCGACGACCTTTCCGCCGCGACGGAGCGCCTCCAAGCGACGGACATGCGCCTCGACCAAAGCATCCGGGTCGGCGGCGCCGCTCCGGGCCAGAGCGCGCCGGTGCCGCTCGGGATCGTAGGTGCCGGACAGCTCGGCTGCGAGCTCCGCGATCGCGCGGTCGGACGGGCGTGCCGTGGCCCTGCCGACGGCAACGATGGCGCCGGTGGTGACATCGTCGATCGTTTCGAAGTGGGAGACCCGGATGTAATGGACTCGGCCATCCACCGCGTCGATGGCCAGATAGGCCGATCCTTTCAGTTCATCATCAAGACCCTTTTCGACCACGCGACCGACGATCGGCCGCTCGGGCGTGGCCTGCACCTCATGGATCGTGAGCGACGCCAGGTCGCGCTCGCGGCCCTTGGATGCGAAAGCGCGCTGCATTGTGCGGATCACGTCGCCCCGTATCCCGAGATCGCGAAGCGTCGGCTCGGCGCTCTCAGCCAATCGCCATCGTGCCGGACCGGCCGAGCGTGCCAGCCCCATGCGCTCGAGCTTCTGCAAGCGTCCGACCAAAAGGGCCCGTAGCTGCGGATCGGCGTCGTGGTTCCCAGCGATCGGGCGGAAGTCGAGCACGCCGCCAGTCTGTTCGGCCTCGCGCTTAAGGGTGTCATCGAGCCGCGTCCAGCGATCGGCACCCACCTCGCCCGCGAGCCTCGCGCGGATTTCGCGCTCGGTTTGCGGGCCGAGTTCGATGGTGACCAGTTCGGCCGCCCGCTCGCGCATCCCGCGACTGATATAGTCGCGATGGATCACCAACGCGTCGCCGCCATGATCGGCGCCGCGCACGATCAGATGGACATGCGGGTTGCCGGTGTTCCAATGGTCGAGGGCGACCCAGTCGAGCCGCGTGCCGAGGTCCTGTTCCATTTGCCGGACCAGGTCGCGCGTGAAGGCGCGCAAATCCTCCATCTCGGTCGCGTCCTCCGGGCTGACAACGAAGCGGAAGTGATGGCGGTCACCCTTGGTCCGCTCTGCGAAGCCGCGGAGATCGGCATCCTCGCCGGCGCGATCGAACATCCGGGCCGGTGCGCCGTCGCGCGTCACGCCTTCGCGCTGGAGGTAGGTCAGGTGAGCCTTGAGTGATCCGGTTCCGCGGAAGCCCTGACGGACGATGCGCGCCTTGACGATGACGCGCCGTCCGCGGTTGCCGAACAGGCGGCGCTCGGCGGTACGGAATGCCGCCCACCCGCCGCGGCCGCGGCTTGCCGCTGTGTGCCTCGCGGCCGACCGCGCCGGCCAGCCGCGGTCGACATGGCCCGCGCGCTGCGCAGCAGCGAGGACCTGGCTGATAAACAGTCTTGGCGGTCGCCGCCGCTTGCTGACGTGCCCAAGCTTGGGGCGAAGCAGGCGCTCTTCCGTCATGGTGCCATGCCAGTTGAGGCATTGCAGATACTTGCGGCAACGGGCGACACGGTTGCTTCGCCGCGGCACTGACCTAACCCATGTGCAGACCACACAAATCCAGTCGTCCCGCACGTCGCGCGGCACTGGCCTCTATCTTGCGATCCGGTCTGCACGTCGCTTTCTCCCGCCGTTCTCATCCAAAACTACGCCTGAGAAAAATTCACGCTCCGCGCCGAGCCACCGGGCCCGCGCATGGGCATTCGCACAACAGCGAACGAAAATGAGCGGTCCAACAGCAACCCGACCGTGCTATCGATGCACAGACCGCCCCTTCGATAGCGCGCCATTCGCTTCATCTCGCGCTGCCTCCCAGATGGACGAAAATGTCTCCGTCCGGTTCGGTCGAGGGCTCGGCAACGACATCTCGCGACGGGCGGCTTCGTGTCTGCATGCGCGCGTGAGTGCTACCAAGCTCACCGTGCATCGGCGCCCTGTAACCCTCGACATCAGCGGCTCGCGCGACGATCGGCAGCAAGCCGAAAGCTCGCGCCATCGATCCTTGCACGAGGGATTGCAAGTTTACGGTGTGCGTCGATCCGGTACGCGTGCTGCTCACCGTCTGAACGGCGTGTGCAACCGCTTCGAGCCGCGCGACGTAGCGTCGCGTCTCGTCCGGCAGCGGAACGCCCTGCGTGCGCCACGCTTCAGCGCGCGCTGGTCCCGCGTTGTAGGCGGCAAGAAAGTCGGGTGCGCCATAGCGATCGATCAACTCGCGAAGGAACGCCGCACCGGCCATGATGTTGTCGGCGGGCGCGTAGGGGTCGTCACCCAGCCGGTAGCGCCGCCGTATCATCGACCATGTGGCGGGCATCAGCTGCATCAATCCTATTGCCCCTGCTGGTGACGTGGCCGTCGGGACACCATCGCTCTCCGCCTGCATGACGGCGCGCAAGAGCGCCTCAGGGATGGCGAAGCGCCGCGAGGCCGCAGCGATCTCGGGTGACCACCTGTCGATCGACGGGCGCGAGGTGCCCGCGATCATTTGCATTTCAGCCGATGCTGCTCGCGCGCAATCGCCATGTCGGCCGAGAGGCACGAAAAGCTCCGGCCGCAAGCCGATCGCGCAGGCAGCGACGACAGTGACGAGGTCCATCGTGTCGATCTCCCAGGTGATGGGGACGTGAAATCGGCGCTCTGGTGGAGGCGCAGGAAGCCATCGGAGGCCAGCGCGACCTGGGGCATACGATGCGTCGGCCGCCACCCGCCCACTCGCACAGCCGAGCTGCCGGAGGCTGGCCGGAAAGGAAACTGGCGCGGCCCGGTTGTCGGATGGGATAATCGTCCCAGCGCGCAAGAATCTTCACCATCACCGTCCACTCCATGTCCAGAGCGGCAGCGCTCTGCCGATCACGGCAGAGAGTGCCGACGGCCCGAAATACCGGCCGTCAAGCGATGTCGGGACTGCCGGGTTGAGGACAAACACCTCGCCGGCCGCGAGAGCGCGGCAGCCGCTCCAGGCGGCGATCGGGCGTCCTTTGCCATCAGCGGGCCGCGCTGACGCGAGCATTCTTCCGGCGATCGACACGCGACCGTCATGTGCGCAGACGTGCATTCCGGCGGTCGCGGCGACCGGTTTCAGCAGGGGCACGCCACGCGGCAGGTAGCCGCGCTTGGCGTAAAGAGCGGCGGCGGCGGTATCGGGCCGCAGCAGCACCAGATCACCGACCCTGACTGGCCTGGCGGGTGCGATCCGGTAAAACCCGAGCGGTGCGCTGGCGGTCGCGTTCCAGACCAGAAGCGGCCGCGCGCCCGAAACTCGCGGACAGGTGGTGAGCACGACGCCGAGCGTCATCAACGCTAAGATCGTGCGCCGGCTCATGCGACGACACGATGGCGCAGCAGCCAGGCGCGATGCTGGGCGCGTCCATACGGCCCGAAAGCGGCGTTGCAGACGATCCGGTTATGCAGATGGCGCCACCACTCCGGTGCTACGTGGCCCGGATCGATGCCGAGCGCCTCGATGGCGGCAATCGCGTCGAGTGCGCGCTTCACCCGCGGCCAGCCGTCCAGCCGGAGCAGCACCTCGCCGCCGGGCGTGACGCCGGGGATCGCGGTGACCGGCGCGCCTGGCGCTTTGGCGCGAACGATGTCGAGCCGCGACAGGACGGTCCCGTAGTCGTTCCCCTCCCATCGCACGAACCCGAACACGTCGCCCGGCACGAACGCGATGACCCGCCGACGGCGATCGAGGATCCGCTCGCGCGACTGGTCGCCGAAGCGGAGCCAGTGCTCGATCCGCTTCTCGTGGAACACCAGCTCCACCTCGGTGAGCGCCGTGGTCATGCCGCGGGCCCGGTGACGGCGCGCCACCGGCCCGTGCACCAAACGCGCGAAGCGTCTGCTGTCGTGCCGGCGCAGTGTGGCCGGCGAGCGCGACGATCCCGGGCAAAGCGCCTTCCCAGAGCGCCTTCCCTTTCCGGCCAAGCCTCGCGCACGGACGGACGCGCGACGGCGAGTCGACGCCGGACCAGCAACACAGACTCAGTTAGGAATCTATAAGTTAAAGAGTTAGAAGGGGCCGATTTCTGCAGCCACACCATGGACTTACCGCACGATTCGACGACGCAGAGACGTGCCTTCGTGTACACAGTGCCAAGTCTATCCACGGATGCAGAGACGAGTGCACTCACAGGTGCAGACCCCTCGTCTGTGGATAAGATCCCCGGTTGTCCACAGGCGCGCGGCCGGCACTGGGGATGCACTCGGCACTTCGCACGGCGAACAGATGCGCACCCGGGCCGCCGCCGAGGATCGCGATGCGATAGCCCGGCAACGTCCCGCGCTGCGCGATCGTGCGCAGGGCTGCGACGAAATCGGAGTGCCGCGACAGCACGCCGGCGCGCGCGTAGAGCGCCGGTAGCGCGATCTCCCAGCCTGTGGATTGTCGGCCGACGTGCTTTCGGACGAGGCGCCATAGCCAGCGCTCGATGCCGCCCTCCAGGCGGAAATAGTGCGCGTCGATGGTCAAGACGCGGCGCCCGATGATGGCCGACATGAACAGCCAACTGGGCAGAAGCAGCTCCACTCCGGCGTCGCCGCGGCGCCAACTCTCGAGCAGCCGGAACGCCGTCGCGTCACCGCCAGGTGGCGCGTGCAGCGTCGTCTCGGCAGCGGTCGCGGCGAGCCGGTCGAGCGCCGCCGCGAGAAGCCGATACTGTCGCTGCGACGTGCCGCGGCCGAGAAAACGCAGAAGCTGATACGGCGGCGCGGTGATCCGCCGCGACACGCGCAAACCGTTGTCTTGCGCCTCGGTCAGCTGTGACACCGCCCAGATGAGGATGTCGGCGTCCCAGATCGTCGCGATGCCGACGCGCTGATCGGTCGCCGTGACGCGGAGATGCTGCCCGCGTTGGGCGAACGCGAGCGGGGCCGAGCGCCGCGCCTTGGCGAGCGAGAACCACGGCCATCCCATCAGGTCGAGCGCGTCGCGCGGGCGAACGCGGTCGAGCACTGCCGCAAACGGGCGGTCGCCGGCGTCCATCTCAGGCGCGCCGCAAGCCGGCGGCGCGCGCTTCCGGGGTCGGCGCAAGCACGACGCCGATGCCAGGATCGCTGGTCGATTTGCGGATGCCCTGGTCGGTCCAGCGCTCGAGGTCGGCGACCTTGTAGACGACGCGGCCGCCGATCTTCCGATAGAGAGGCCCTGTTCCGTAGATGCGGTGCTTTTCCAGCGTGCGCGGCGAGACGCCGAGATGACGCGCGGCCTCCTGGGTCCGCAGATAGCGCGGCGGCAGGGCGGAGTTCGCTTCGGGCATGATCGGCCTCCGTCGTGGGTTCGCTGCCGCTCGGCAGCGTTCGTCGCATCGACGGCGAGGATCGGGTCGGAATGGCCGAGACAATATGGACGAAGGTCGGAGTCGTCAGATCGTCCAGGGTCAATGCCACGGTGGGCCGAGCAAACGACGGTAGCTGCCACGGGCGAGGTTCTGCGCCTCGCGCAGCAGGCGGCGAATCTCGGCGCGATCGGGATCGTTCGACCAGGCAGGCCCGGTGGTCGCTGTGCCGAGTGCCAGCCTCGCGACGTCGTGCTCACTGGCGCCGATCGCAACGAGATCCATGGCCCAGAGCATGGTCGCGAGGCGCTGCTGCCGTTCGGGGGAACGCTTCGGTAACGGAACCCGCTGCAGCCCCGGCAAAGCCTGGCCGATATGCGCGAGAAATCGCGCCGCTGCATTCAGGCGCGACCGCCAGAATCGCGAACGGTCAAGGACGAGGCCGAGGGCCGCACCATCAAACGGCGCCTCGGGGCCGGGCAGCAGGAGTCGATACCGCTCCTCGTTCGTGTCGATGATGAGGTGCAGCGCGTTTGCTGTCGCGAACCCCTGCTTGCGGCCCGGCCAGCGCCACGGCTCGAACCGGATCGGTGGGCCCGTGCCTGGCGGGTCGGATCCGAGCGGGATCAGATTGCCGAGAAGTTCAGCTTGCCACGGAACGATGATTTCATCGGCGCGGTGGTTCGGATCGACCGCGAAAGTGCAACCCCCAGGCGGAGGGATCGGGCGCGTGGTCCCTATCGACCCTGGAGCGATGAAACCTTGCGCGATACTCCGGGTCGCGGCGCAAGAACTCCCACGCCCAGTCCTCGGGCGACAGCGCCTCCGTGTAGAGGTAGCGGGCCGGCAGCCACCCGCGGCCGAGTTTCCTCATAGCCAATGCCCCAGATTGCACCCGCCACGGTTGTCAAAGCGGGTTCAGGGACACGTTTGTGCGCCACCTACGAGGGTCATCCGTCCCCTTCGGTCATCAGGTGATCACTGCAACGGCCTCAAAACTGGAAGGCGGGATAGGCGTTTCGGCGCGCCTCGGCTTACGCGCCGAGGTTCGGATTACGACTCGGCCTCGTAAGGACCAGCCCGCAAGAGGTGGCGGTAGCCGACCTTTGTCATCCACTTCGCGCGCGCGAGGTGGGTCTCATACGCGCGCCAGGCGCGTCCCGGCTCTCGAGCGGGGTCGATACGCAGCACCTCGCGCGCCACTTCCTGCCATTCCACCTCGTCCCGTTCGGCGTCGAGCAGGCGGATGTAATGAATGAGGTGGAGTTCATCATAGGGTGTCAGGCTGTCGGAGATCGGGGGCTCGTCGGCGACCGGTGCATCTATCCTAGGCTTCAGCATGACGCCCCCCGAAGACATTGAAGTGCTGCAGTTTCACGGCGCAGATACCGAGACTTCGGCGCGCCCATAACGATGGACGCAGCGGGATCGTTGGACGAAGAGTGGGCGCCCTAGCGAAGTCGGGCTCGTGGTGGCCGGGACAGTCGGAACCCGTGCTGCAGGGTCCCGCAGCCAATTTACATATTATAGTCCATAAACTTCAAGTGTGTAAATGGGCGACCGGTTGCGCATGGATATGCGCAAGCTGGTCGGTCGGAACTTCGCCCGCTTGCGTCGGGCGAAGGGCCTGACGCAGGAGGAGATCGAAGCGCGCTCCGGATTCAGTCAGCAGTACCTCAGCGGCCTGGAGCGGGGCCGGCGCAACCCCACCGTCATCACGCTCTACGAGCTCGCGCAAGCGCTGGGTGTCAGCCACGTCGAACTGGTCAAGCCAGACAAGAAAGACTGATTGCCAAGCCCAAGAGGTTCCTGATTATTTTTGGAGCGGCAACGATGCCGTCGGAAGTGATGTCCAGCACATCTCTGCAATGAATCCAGTCGATTGCGCCGATCTCATCGGCAGTAGAACGCAAGGAAGCCCCGCGCCGGCGGCGCGGGGCTGAAGTCAGTGCGGTCCGGATCAGTCGCCGTTGCGGCGGGACCAGATCAGGTTGTAGCTGCCGGCTTCCTCGGTCTCGACCAGGGTGGCGTAGATCGGTGCCGGGAAGCTCGGGTCATCGAGCTTGACCGAGAGATAGCTGCGGCCCTCGCTCGAGGTCTTCTTCCAGGCGGCGCCGAACTCGACATTGGCGCCGGCGAAGACGCGGTAGTCGGGGGCCCTGTCGCTCGCCTTGTCAGCCGGCTTGATCGAGGTCTTGGCATTGATGCTGAGGGTCTTGACTGCGCCGGTGAAGCTGTCGCCGGACTTGGTGAAGGTGCCGATGGTCGCCATTGTGGTCTCTCCTCTCGCTGTATCGGGTCGCGCCCATCGCGGCCTCGATGGCGATCGTCCGGCCGGAGGCGATCGACGACGCACCTGCTTGCGGCCGCAGCACAGCGGAGGATGGCGGCTGCCGGCTATTTTGCTTCGCGATGCAAAGCGCGCTGATGGGTCCTCGCACTTGCGCCTGGGGTGTCCATCGCGCGGCGGAAAATAGTTGGCAGGCGCCATTGCGTCACAGGCGATCGAGGCGCAGCCGTCCTTCGGCCAGATCAGGCCATCCGAGGACGCGTGGCGCGCGCCATACGGACAGACCGGGAAGACACATGGCGACACTCGGCACCGGACGGCAAGGCGCCGGCCATGACCGGCGCAGAAAGACGCGCAGAGGCGCAAGACCGGCGGCAGATGGGCGAACTGCGACAAGCGTCCGGATATCGCGTCTTTTATGGCAGCGTGGAGTTCGGAGGAGCCGGGCAAGTGGAAACCTTCGGGCCGGCCTCTCTCGCGGCCAGAAGATTCGGCCGCCGTCCCAATCTACGCCACCCTGGTCGAACGCTCAGAGGATGATCGCACTCCTGCCGCCGTCGCGCCGCAACGGCGACTGATGCGGATCACACCGTCTCCTGACCGCGCATCGCTCGGGCCCGGCCATTCCGCGCGCGGCAGGCTCGTCGTTCAGGCTGGCGATTGTCGCCCGTGCGATCAGGGCGCACCCGGCGCCGGCCAGAAGCGAGGTCCAGACGCCGACGGTGCCGCTGATGCTTGTGGCATCCGAGAGGACTTGCAAGCCGGCGATCAGTGTCGGAACGGTGAAGCATGTACGCGCCGCGACCAGGACACGGGAACACACTGCGAGCCGGCTGGGGACGGACGTTGGGTAAGCGGCGAGCATGCCGGCGCCCAGCGTGGGCGATGACGCCGCACGAAGCCGCCGGGGCGCGCTAGGCGCGCCCCTTGCGGTAATCGAGCAGCGGGATGCCGAGCTTGCGGGCCTTGTCGGCCAGGTTGTCGTGGATGCCGTTGCCCGGGAAGACGACGACGCCGATCGGCAGGGTCTCGAGCAGCTGGTCGTTGCGCTTGAACGGCGCGGCGTTGCGGTGCTTCGCGAAATCAGGCCGGAAGGCGATCTGCGGCACCTTGCGGTTATCGGCCCAGCACGCAGCGATACGCTCGGCGCCCTTGGGCGAACCGCCGTGCAGCAGCACCATGTCGGGGTGCTTGCCATGCACTCGGTCGAGCGCCGCCCAGATCGCGTGGTGATCGTTGCATCCATAGCCGCCGGTGAACGCCACCTTCGGCCCGGGCGGCAGCATCACCTCGGTATCGGCCCGGCGCCGGGCGTTCAGGAAATCGCGGCTGTCGATCATCGCCGCGGTCAGCGTGCGGTGGTTGATCATCGACCCGGCGCGCGGCCGCCAGGTTGAACCCGTGTGCGTCTCGAACAGCTCGGCGGCGTGGTGTCGCATCAGCTCGAAGGCGTTGCGCCGCTCGATCAGCGTCAGGCCCTCTGCCAGCAGCCGCTCCAGTTCGACTGAGCGGATTTCCGAGCCGTCCTGCTCGCGCTGCGCTCGACGCTGCGCCTGCTCGTTGCCGTCGAGCGCTCGTTCGATCCGGTTGGTGGCCCGGTGGAACAGGTTGACCGTCGACCAGAGCAGGTCCTCCAGATCGGGTTCGAGGCGCGTGTCGGTGAGCGTAGCGACCAGTGCGTCGAAGACCTCGGTCAGGGCGGTGCTGAGCTGGCGCTCGTCGGGCAGCGGCCTGGGATCGGGCTCGTCCTGGAACGGACGATGGCCGTAGATCTGGAGTTCGGCGAGGACCGTCGCGGTGGCGGATGCGGTGTGCTGCGGTTCGTGATCGTCTCGGTCGGTCATGGCGTCTGCCTTCTGGCTGGCGACCGCGCCCATCGCGGCCTTCCAGGCGACGAAGACCGGGAGCGGACCGGGCCTGCACCGCCGGCGCCCCGCCTTTTGGGGGCGCCGAGCGGCCGCAGCGGAGCGGAGGACGGCGTAGGCCGGCTATTTTGGCTCGCGAGGAATGGGCGGCGAGCATTCTGGCGACCTGTCGTGCAATGACCCGCCCAGGGGAAAATAGCCGCCCGCAGCCGTTGCCGGCTCGGGCCGCTTCCGGTCCGATCGCCCTCTGAAGGCCGTCGGCGGGGTTCTCTCAGCCGGGGTGACGCCGATGACGGACGCGCATGGACCCGGCACGGACCTTTCAGCTCAGCGCGTGCGGTCCGGCCGCCTCCAGAACCGCGCCACGTCCTCCGGGGCGAGTTGCAGCCGGATTGCCGCCGCAAGCGCATCGGCGCCGAGCTGGCGCAAGTCATCGTTGAGGTCGCCCAGAGCGGGTGCCAGCGTCAGCGCCTCGATCCCGGTCACTTGGATTCGCTCGGCGAGCGCATGCTTCGCCCGCGAACCTGCGGGATCGTTGTCGCTTGCGATGTAGAGCCTGCGCAGCGTCGCGGGCATGATCAGCGCCGCGAGGTGATTCGCGGAGAGCGCGGCGACCATCGGCAGGGCCGGCACGATTCTTCGCAGCGAGAGCATCGTCTCGATGCCCTCGCCCGCCGCCATGATGTCGCGAGCCGTGCCGAACCGCACGCCGTTGCCGAGCAGCGATCCCATCGCGCGCCGCGGCGTCGCGACCGGCGCCTTCTCGCGCCCGGACCGAGCGAGCCAAGTGCGGTGCACGCCGGTCACTGTGCCGTCGGAGTCGGTGATCGCCGCGATCAGCGCTGGCCAGTCCGTGCGCGTGTCCGCAGGCTCTGTGCCGTCGGGGCGGTAAAAGCAGCGGGCATGAAAGTGCAGTGCGGTGCAGTCGCCGAACGCGGTAATGCCGCGCTCACGCAGATAGGTCTCAGCAAGTGTTCCCGGGAGCGGCTTTGATGTTGCAAACAGGCGGCGCGCTGCCTCCGGCGATCCTGGTGGCGCAGGTGCGATTGCTGACGGGCGCTCCGACATGGGCAGGCTCAGGAACCGGCGCGCCTCGTCCAGCAGTTCCCGTGTCGCATCGATCCGCCGGTTGGCTGCGATCAGATCCAGAAGGTCACCGTGTTCCCCTGTCGCAGCGTCGGTCCATTTGCCAGCGGCGCCGCGGCCGGCTTCGGGCCCGTGCAGCCGCACATACAGGCTGCGACCGGGCGTGTTGTCCGTATCGCCGACAAGCCAGTAGCGGCCCTGCCTGTAGCCGTTGGACAGGTAATGGCGGCAGACCGCCTCGGTATTGGCCGCGAGTCGGCGTGCCAGCTCGGATGCTGTATCCGGCATCGCGGCCTCCGAAATAAAAAGGGACTCGCCACTGCCGGCGAGCCCCAGGCTGCAGCAATGGGAGTATTCAGCCGCGATCGCGTGAGATCGGTCGCGACCGGGCTAATTCTCGGCCGGACGCGCGCCAGTGCCCACGACCTGTTCGCCGCCGATCGCCGCCGATTGCGCGATGCCGGTTTCAGCGTCGAATGCCGGATCGAGCGCGCAGGCGAGCCAATGCTCGCAATCGGTCCAGGCCAGGCTCGTGCGTGCGCCGAGGTCAATCAGCTGCGCGCCGCCCCCGTAGCCGTCGAGGCGTGGACACGAGCAGTCAGCGCCCACACGAAACCCCAGCGACCCTGAAGATTGAACGCCCCCGCGCAGGCGAGGACGAACGCGATGACGTGTTCCGGCTCGCCATACTCGTCCGAGCTGATCCAGAGCGCGCCGGCACCGGTCTCGCCATCATGCTGGACGTCGAACCCCAGTTCACTGTCCTCTTCGTCGAAGAGTGCCAGCGCCTGCCGCCGGCGTATCTCGATCGCGCGCGTGGCGTTCTGCGCCGTGCCGACGTCGAACATGCAGGAGAACTGACAAAAGTACTCCGCCATCGCGGCCTCCTGAAGCGAGGAAGCCCGGCACAGCGGCCGGGCCCGCTGGGGAACGGATCGACAGTGAGGCGAGGCATCACGTTGGTGCCTCGAATAGTGGCAAGGCCTCGTTCGCAGGCGCATCGGCATCGAACAGGATGTATTCGGCTCCTTGCTTCCGCGCGTGACGCATCACAGCGACCAGATCTGGCGGCTCGCCATGAAAGGGCGGCTCGCTGGCATAGACGAACCAGCCGAACGGCGTCGCCGAGGGCGCATTGATCGCCACACGTTGGCGCGTTGCCGCGTCCACGGCGTTGTCGTCCAGCCATCGGCGCGTTACCGGCGAAAGATGAGACGTCGAGCAGTCGAAGAACACGCGCAGCGGATACCTGACCGTCATGGCCGATCTCCAATAAGGGGAACAGTGCGGGGCGGCTTGCTGCCGCCCCGCAAGGTTGCGTTCGCTATTCGGCCGCCGCGGCCTACGCGTCCTCGGCGTGGGACGGCTCCGCCTCGTCGTCGTGCTCGGATGACGGTTCAGGTTTGTCGGCGTGCTCGGCAATCGGCGCAGCGTCCTCCGTCGCATCGGCCAATTCGGCAGAAGCGATTTCGGACGCGGCCCTCCCAGGCGTGCGCAGCGCCTCAGGCAGCCAGCCCGTGCCGGCGAGCAGCGCCTCGGCCTTTTCAGCCATCTCACCTCTCTTGAGATGGCCGATCAGCTGTGCCGCGTGCTCCCCCTTGGCCTCGCGCACCGCGGCGAGGATGCGCGCCTTGGTGACCCGGCCAAGGTAGTTGTCCACGGTCGGCGTCCAGCTCGCCGCCATGTCGAGATCGACCGCCTGCGCGAGCGTGCCGGCGTGGGCGATTGCGCGCGGGCGGCGGCTGTAGGGCTCGAAGAGGGCGTTGACCGACAGCGACACGCAGTGGGCGAACAGCGCTTCGCGGGACAACTCCCCGAAGCTGGCCAGCACGTCCCACAGTTCTTCGGGCTGCTTGGGGAGCCTAGCCTGCCAGTCCTGGTGGCGCTGCGCGAGTGTCCGGGCGAGGGTCGTGTCGTTCAGTCCCGGAGCCTGCACGTGGAAGGAGACGCTCTTCACGTCCAGCTCCAGGCAGGTGTCTTGCCCGTAGGGGTAGAATAGCCGCAGGCAGAGCGCGTGCAGCGCCGCCAGGAACGCGACGTCGCGATGCTTCCCGAGCGCGACTCGAAGGGCCAGTGTGCGGTGCGCCGTCAGTTCCGATATCAGCCGGTCGGGGATTGGCTTCATGCCCTCGTCCTCGTCCGGTTCCGCCGGCTGCTCCGGCTCGCCGTGGACCGCATCGCCGCAGTTCTCGACCCGTGCGGACGATACTGTCGCGTCGTCGCCATCGGCCACGGCGTCCTCCGCCGCGTCGGCCATCGGCTCGGCTGGGATCGGCAGTTCGTCCTCCGGCCGCACATAGCCGCGCTCGACCCGCAGCTCGCCCTCGCTGTCGATGCTGACGAAGGCGCCGGCGCGTGCGACCTCCGCCAGGTCGAAGACGAGCGGCCGCAGCTCCATGCCACCGAGCGTCTGTTCGATCTCGGCGAAGCGCTGCTCGATAGGCTCGGGAATTTCCTCGAGCTCGGCATACTCGTCTTCGAGCTGATCGTACTCCGCCCGCAGCGCCTCCCGCGCCGTCTCCTCCTCGGCGGTCAGCGGAACCTGCTCGCCCCGGATCTGCCGCAGTCCGAAGGTGTGCCCATACGGGAAGTCGAGCGCGACCTCGATCCAGCGCCAGCTTTCGGCTCGGACCACGTCCGCCTCGCGATCCAGCCGCTCCGCGACCAGCCGCTCGACCAGGGCTACGTCCTGCAGCCAGCCGCCGTCGTCGCCCTGGAACAGGTCGCGCATGATCGCGCCACCGGACGCCTCATAGGCCTCGCCGATGAACCGGGCCCGCTTGTCGGAGGCCCGGACGGCGCCCTCGGTCAGCAGGCGCCGGATTGCGAACGGCTCGCGGCTGTAGGCGGACTGCAAGCGCTCCCAGACCTGCTCCTGCCGCTCGTGATCAGCCGAGACGGTGAAGGCCATGAGCTGATCCAGCGTCATGCCGTCCTCGGCATAGACGTCGAGCAGCCGGGGCGAGATCGAGGCCAGCCGCAGCCGCTGCTTCACGACCGCGACCGAGACGAAGAACGTCGCCGCGATCTCCTCCTCTGACTGGCCCTTCTCGCGCAGGGTCAGGAAGGCGCGGAACTGGTCGAGCGGATGCAGCGGCGCGCGCTGCACGTTCTCGGCCAGGGAATCCTCCTCGGCGATGCCCTCGGTGCGGACGATGCAGGGGATCGGCGCGGTCTTCGCCAGGAGCTTCTGCCGGACCAGCAGTTCCAGTGCCCGGAAACGCCGGCCGCCGGCGGGAACCTCGTACATCCCGGTCTCGACACCTCCGGCGTCCAGCACCGGCCGCACGGTGAGGGATTGCAGCATGGTGCGGCGCGCGATGTCGGCCGCGAGTTCCTCGATGGCGACGCCCGCCTTGACCCGGCGAACATTCGCCTGGCTCAGGACCAGCTTGTTGAAGGGAATGTCGCGCGAGACGCTGAGCGTGATCTTCTGGATGGCGCTTGCCATGTCCGTTCTCCGCGACGGGCCGGCCAGGAGCCTCTCTCCGGCCTGAAAACCCGTCACGAAGCTCGCGGCCCACCTCTTCCTCTCGGGAGAGACGAGCCGCGAGATGCACGGGCCATGCGTGGCGGGCGCGAAGTGGATGAGGTCGTGTCAGTTGATGCTGGCCAGGAGCCTCGCTGCGCGACCTTCCAGTTCCAGGCGAGCGTCCTGGTGCGCCTTGCTTCTTGCCAAGGCGGTGATCCCCTGCACGAAGTCGAAGATCGACGCCGGAGGATGCCCCTCCTCGTTCAGCACTGTCGCGATGACCTTCTTCGTCTCCGGCTTCGAGAAGCCGCGCTGACGCAGGAAGGTCTCGCGGTCTGCGTCCTTGCGCGCGACAATCTTCTCCCGCGCGGCACGGACTCCGGTGATGAATGGCGCGGGCGAGGAGTCGGCGAAGCGCTCGAGCGCCGGTGCAGCTTGGTGCGCAAAGCGGTGACCCGCGAATTTGCTGTGCCGGATCGAGATTTCCTCGAAACCCTCGGCACCCCAGATGTTGCGGTTCATGCACACAGCGCGCAGGAAGAAACTCGCGATGCCCAGTGTCTTCGAGCCGACCTCCGAGTTCCAGCAGTAGAAACCTCGGAAGTAGAGGTCGGGATCGCCGTTCGGCAGCCGGCCGGCCTCGATCGGATGCGTGTCGTCGACCAGGAACAGGAAGACGTCACGATCCGAGGCGTAGAGGGTCGTGGTGTCCTTCGTGACCTCGACGAACGGGTTGTGCCGCATCGCCGACCAGTCGAGCAGGCCCGGCACCTTCCAGCGCGCGTCGCCGGTGCCGTCGTCCGCGATGCGCTGCACCGCTTCGACCAGCTCGTAATCCCAGATGCGGCCATAATCGGGACCGGTGACGGCGCGCAGCTCGACCCGGCCGTCGTCGGCTTCGAGCGTCTTGATCAGCTCGGCCCGGTGCGACAGCGGCCCCTGCTGCAGGTTGATGCCGGCCAGCGGCGCCGGAAGCTGGCGCAGGTAATTCGCCGGCGTGCCTAGCAAGCTGCACATCTGGCCGAACGACCAGTGAGTCGGGGCGACAGGATCATTCCGCCCCGGCACGGTCAACGCCAGGCGCTCGGCACTGTCCCGGCTGGCTTCAACCCGGAGTGCCCGGGTCTCGACGGTGCGGGCCGTGGCGCGATCGGCGCGGCTGCGGACGGCTTCGTAGAGGGAACTCAGCGACAGGTAGCGCTCGTCGTCGGGGCGCAAATACCACTCAGACGAGACGCGGCCAATCCGTTCGCCGCGGCTGATGTCCACCTTGTAGGCGCCCGAGACGGGGTGATCCCGGCCGCCGGGATCGGCGGACGCGGAGCGGAGGAGCGCATTCTGAACCATGGGAGATCTCCGGACGGGCGGCCCAGAGCCTCTCTCTCGACCCTCAACCCGTCGACGATCCTGGAGCGCAAGCTCTAGCTCTGCTGACTGACCGGCTTCTTGAGCGCCGCCCTACACTGACCGCTTCGCGCCCAATCTGGTCATTCCATCGGTCGGGGCGGCACCTCCAAAGCAGGCATGCCGAAAAGATAGCCTCACGGCGGCCTTGGGTGGATACCGTTGAAAAACTCGATCTGTCGTCAGCAGCGCACATTCTGGTCTGGCCTCGAACCGACAAGAGCCAGTGAATTCAGCGGTGTAGCCATCCCGTGTCCGGAACGGCTGTGGCTGACCATCAGAGAATGGGACTTTTTCAACGGTATCGGTGGAAAGCAGATCGTCCGCTCTCAGGCAGGAAGCGTGAGAGAGCCGACCTACCGAGTGACGGCCCGGCAGGGATGTGTTTGTACGGCCCTTCGTGCCCGAGTGGTCAGGCGTTGAGGAGAAACCGCGCGGACGTGAGATAATAGTTCCGAGCTGCTGCGTTGACCTGCCGCTCCCCGAGCTCGATCAGCGCCGCTGCCTTGACCTGCCTTGCATCGGCGTTGCCCCCATCAATGGCCAGCACGTGATCCGCAAGCTCGGCGGCCCATTGGAAGTCGCCTGCCTCGAGCGCCGCGCGTGCGCGGGCCAGCATAGTGTCGGCACCGCCGACCAACTTCAGCATTCTTTCGGCGCGATGCTCCGGAGGCAGCGGGAAGATGTTGGTGGCGTTGCCGTCGAACCAGCCCACGCAGTCGGCGTAGATGCCGCGGACCGTCCAGGCAACGCTGCCATAGTATTCCTGCAGATAGGGGCTCTGTGCCAGCGCGGGTGGCAGCTTCACCTCCTGCACCAGTTCATCCGGCGTCTTTCCCTGTCGGATGCCTGCCAGCGTCTGCTCAAGCACCGTGCGAATGCCGTCCCGATACACCGTCAGTGCCTCGCGAACGGCGTTCCGGCCCAGGATCGGGCGCATGTGCCCCTGCACGAGATAATCGGCGTCGAGCCCAATCATCTTCTCCAGGCTTGCTATCCATCTCTCGGGAGGGCGCAGGCGGAGGCCTCGAAGTGGTGAGAGATTGGGATACGACTTGTAGAAATCGTCGCCGGGAAGAAGCACGCTTTTCTCGGCGATCCAGACGGCGAGGTTCTCCGGGGACTCCCCTGGCGTGTGAATGAGTTGCATCCGAACGCCAGCAATCTCGATCGCCTCTTCTTCGCCGCTCAGTGTGTGCGTGGGTGGGAGGAAGCCCTCGCGCGTGTGCGGCGTAATCCTCCCATATTCGAGCTGGGTGCCGGCATTGATGAACAGCTCGTCCGGCAGGCTCACACCGAAGGCATCGCCACCCCCGCGCGGCCCACGGCCGAACTCGGGACCGGAATGCAGCAGGGTCTCGTGGCTGTAGATCTGGGGATCGTCGCTACCTGAAAAGACGTTTGCGCCGCCAGAGTGGTCGGGATGGTTGTGCGTGTAGATGATGGCGTGCACTGGGCGCACCAGCCGCAGACCGAATGCCGCAACGATCGCGCGTGCATCGACCGGATTGGCCGCTGTATCGACGATGATCGATCCGCCCCTTCCCTCGATAAGAATGACGTTGCTTGCGGAGTAGCCGACGGCGACAAATACCCCATCCGTGACCTCGACCACTTCCTTCCGGAATTCTGCTGAACTGGCGCGAAGCTGCTCCCGGCCGGCGAACTCGCCGCGATCAGTGGGGGAGCTCTGAAGCTCAATCGGCGAAGCGCTTTCCATAACTTTCCCCAGAGGTTCGTTCGACGAGCCCTGAATAGGCCTCCTGTGCTCGTACCGAAACCGCGAACCCGAACGGCCGGAATGTCCGGTTCCGGGATGGTCCAAGCCATTCTTGATGGCGCAGTTGGGCCCGTAGGGGCCCATCGGTTCTTCCAGAGCGACCAGTAGAGCACTTCGAAACTGCCTTCGGGCCCGGTTGGCCGCAGGCGCGCGACCGGCGCACCGGAGTGGGCACTAAAAAGCGTGTAGCCGCGGTTACGGCGTTCCGCGAACAAGGCCCCTCTGGAGCATCGGAAGCGCTCGCGAACCGGCTCCCAAACGCCGGCCCGCCCAAATCGGCCGGCCGCCGCTGAAAGGCAAACGCCTGCCCAAGCTCAGCGCCGTGCTGGCCGATCCGAAGACCGTCTGGACATCCGTCATACTGGCCGAGTGGTACGGCGGACAGACCCGCAACCTGGAGTATGTCTCCGACACCGCGGTCTGGTACCATAGCGGCTTGCCGCCGGCTCCGATCCGCTGGGTACTGGTGCGCGATCCGTGCGGCCGGCGTGATGCACAGGCATTTCTTTGCACCGATCTCGATCTTGAACCCGAGGCGATCCTCGGTCGCTTTGTGTCCCGCTGGCGGATCGAGACAACCTTTCAAGAGGCGCGCGAACACCTGGGTGTCGAGACGCAGCGGCAGTGGTCGGATCTGGCCATCCTGCGGACTACTCCAGCGCTGCTCGGACTCTATTCTCTGGTGACCGTCTGGGCGCATCAGATGATGCAAACACCCAACACCACCGTTCGCCCCCATCCGGCGGCTTGGTACAACAAATGCCAACCAACCTTCAGCGACGCCATCGCAGCCGTGCGACGCGTGCTTTGGTCGCCGCACGATTTAACCACCTCCCGGCCTGATACCGAACGCGTGCTAATTCCTCTCGCCTTGCTAAATCGATTCGTGGAGACTCTATGCCTCGCTGCCTAAAATGCGGAAAGTCGAGCTTAGTGTCCGTCCAGAAACATCTTGAGTCGTCGGAATCGCTTGTGATTCAATGGTGGCAGCCCGATTCGCAGGAGCCGCTGGATGTGGACGAACGACAACCGTGGCCGGTATGACCGTAGCAGATTGCGCTACCCCAGTGACGTGACCGACGAGGAGTGGGCCATTCTCGGGCCGCTGATCCCGCCTGCCAAGAAGGGCGGCAACAAGCGGACCGTCGACGAGCGGGAGATCGTCAACGGGGTGCTGTATATCCTGAGCACGGGCTGTCAGTGGGCTGCACTGCCAAAGGACCTGCCAGCGCGCAGCACGGTGAACGCTTGCTTCCTCCGCTAGGACGACGACAGGACGCTCGATCGCATCCACCACGCGCTCTACATGCAATGCCGAGAGTTGGCGGGCCGGGAAGCCAGTCCGACCGCGGCGATTATTGACAGCCAGAGCGTCAAGAGTGCGGAAAAAGGGGGCTCAAAATTGACCCGCCGGGCTACGATGCCGGAAAGAGTGCGCCTCGAAGGCGTGCATCATCTATGGAGGAAGGTTCCATCCGGAGAGTTGTCGATTGATCCGGAAGCTGACGAGCGGCTTGGCTGGGCAACCGGCTGGGTCGAAGCCTCGTGACAAAGGCCGCCTTGGGCGGTCGAGCGATCCAAGGGGCGTAACGCGAGTGAAGTTCGAGCAGGCCCCGAAAGAGTCGATGCAGACGCCGACCCGCCTCTTTCTCGGGGAAGGCCGCGCGGACAGGGAAGCAATCGACACACGCACCTGTCCGGTCTGCCGGGGTATTGGACACAGCACGTTGGAATGGTGATGCGGGTAATCGAGGGAGACCCGCCCGGATCGGAGGTCGCGGCTTCAACACCGCTTATGGCGGTGGATCGGGCGGGTGTCGGACAGGGTCGTATGACCGTCGAAGCTGGTAACTCCGGCAGAGGAAAGGGCCCTGACTTCTGGTGTGCTTTCGAAGATGACGAGGTAGGGGTGATTGGCGATGAGCCTTGAAACACCTGACAAGATCAGGAGCGTTCAGAGAAAGCTTTACTGTAAGGCGAAGGCGGAGCCTGCTTTCCGTTTCTATCTTCTCTATGACAAGATCTGTCGCGAGGACATTCTTCTCCACGCCTATGCGCTTGCCCGTGCCAATGCGGGCGCGCCGGGGGTGGACGGGGTGACCTTCTGGCAGATCGAGGCGTCGGGAGTGGAAGCCTGGCTGGCGGGCTTACGCGAGGACCTCGTCTCGAAGACCTACCGGCCTGATCCGGTGCGGCGGGTGATGATCCCAAAGCCGGGCGGCGGCGAACGTCCGCTCGGTATCCCGACGATTCGGGACCGGGTGGTTCAAACCGCCGCCAAGCTGGTACTGGAGCCGGTGTTCGAGGCGGATTTCGAGGACAGTGCTTACGGCTACCGACCGCGTCGGAGCGCGATCGATGCCGTCAAGGAAGCGCACCGGCTGCTATGCCGGGGCTATACCGATATCGTCGACGCCGATTTGTCGAAATACTTCGACACGATCCCGCACGCGGACCTCCTCCGATCAGTGGGGCGCCGCATCGTTGACCGGAACGTGCTGTGGCTGATCAAGCTATGGCTGCGGACGCCGGTTGAGGAGCGAGATGGCGACGGGAAGCGGCACATGAGCGGTGGCAAGGGCAACACGCGCGGCACGCCTCAGGGCGGGGTCGTCCGTCCGTTGCTCTCCGTCATCTACATGAACCGGTTCCTGAAGCATTGGCGCCTGACGGGACGCGGGGAGGCATTTCACGCATACGTCGTCTCCTATGCCGACGACTTCGTCATCCTCAGCCGCGGCCACGCGGACGGGGCGCTGACCTGGACGAAGGCGGTGATGACCAAGCTCGGACTGACGCTCAACGAGGCGAAAACCTCGGTGAAGGATGCCCGGCGTGAAGGCTTCGACTTCCTTGGCTATACGCTGGGACCGCGCCACCTCCCCAATGGTGGCCGCTGGTATCTGGGGGCAAGCCCGTCCAAGAAGAGCGTGCAGCGGGTCAAGACGAAGGTCGGCGATCTGCTGGTGCCGGGCAACAAGGGCGCATGGGACGAAGTGCGAGCGCGACTGAACCGCATCTTGCGCGGTTGGTCCACGTACTTCTCCTATGGTGCTCTCGCGTCGGCATACGAGGCCGTTGATCAGCATGTCTATGACCGCACGAGGAACTTCCTCCGAAAACGACACAAAGTGCATGGGCGTGGCGCGGACCAGTTCTCTCGCGAGCGTATCTACGGAGCGCTGGCCGTGCGATGCCTTCGACGCGAGCGCGGGCGGTCGTCGCCGGGGGCCTTGCGGTGAAGCCAGTCGGAAAGCCGGATGCAGGAAATCTGCACGTCCGGTTTGATGAGCGGGGAGGGGAAACGGGGTGCAGCTCAAAGCGTCACCGCGCCCCTCCTCGACTCTACAGATCAAGGGAAAGAAGCGCCACATTCTGGTAGATACGCAGGGCTTGCTGCTGCACGCCATCATTCACGCGGCGGACATGCAGGATCGCGATGGCGGCGTGCTCCTGATGAGCACGATGTTTGGCATGTTTCCCTTCTTGCTGACACTCTACGCTGATAGTGGCTACCAGGGACCGAAGTTCCAGGAGGGACTGGCGGCCGCCTACGGCCAGATCAACCTGGAGATCGTCAAGCGGTCTGATGTCGGCAGGTTTGTGGTGTTGCCCAAGCGCTGGATCGTCGAGAGAAGCATCGCCTGGCTCAACCGTTGCCGCCGCCTCGCCAAGGATTGGGAATGCCTGAACCGCAACGCCCTTGCGTTCCTGCGTTGGGCTTCCGTTCGGCTGATGGTCCGAAAGCTATGTCAGACCACGAAATGATCTTGGATGGGCTCTTACATGGACGCCGGATTGAAGAGGCCGGATCGGCCGGCGATCGCGCACGCGACGGTCCGCGCTGCGGTGACGACCGCCGCCCGTCTGCTCCCGGACGTGCCGCTTCTGGCGGGCGGCAAGTCGTTTGGAGCGCGGATGACCACGCAGGCCCAGGCTGAACGGCCACTGCCCGGCGTGGTCGGCCTCGTCGCGTTTGGCTTCCCGCTCCATCCGGCAGGTAAGCCATCCGACGGACGTGCCCGTCATCAGGTGGATATCAGGATTCCGATGCTGCTTCTTCAAGGCGACCGTGACGCTCTGGCCGATACCGGACTGCTGATTCCAGTCATCGAGCGGCTGGGGCAGCGGGCAACGCTGCACCTGCTGGCCGGCGCCGACCACTCATTCCATGTACTGGCCCGGTCCGGGCGCACTGACGCTGAGGTGCTGGCCGAGGCGCTCGATGCGATGGTCGAATGGCTCAAGAGCCTTGTCGTCCTCGTTACGGGCGCCCACTGACCGCCGTGGCACAACGCGCTCCGAGTAGGACCGGGAAGACCATCAAAATCGCGACCTTCAATATCAACAATGTCAATCGCAGACTGCCGAACCTGCTCTCCTGGCTCGCGCGGGCAGCGCCAGACGTCGTCTGTCTCCAGGAACTCAAATCAACAGGACCTGACTTCCCCGCGGCTGCTATCCGTAAAGCCGGATACGATGCCGTCTGGCGCGGACAGAAGACCTGGAACGGAGTCGCCATCCTTGCGCGCGGAACCGAGCCAGTGCTCACGAGGTCCGAGCTCCCCGGCGACCCGAAGGACGTCCAAAGCCGGACATCGAAGCAGCTGGGCATGGCATTCTGATTGGCTGCATCTATCTCCCGAACGGCAATCCACAACCCGGCCCCAAATTCGACTACAAGCTTGCCTGGTTCGAGCGGCTAATCGCACATGCTGCCGAGCTCAGGGCGGCCAATATCCCGGTTGTGCTTGCGGGCGATTACAATGTCGTGCCCACCGACGAGGACATCTATCCGACCAAGTCGTGGTCGCGGGATGCGCTGCTTCAGCCCGCATCCAGAGCGGCGTTTCAACGCCTGCTCAGCCAAGGCTGGACAGACGCAATCCGGGCCGTCCACCCGTCCGAGCGCATTTACACGTTCTGGGATTACAAGCGGGACCGTTGGCCTCGGGACGCCGGTCTCCGGATCGACCACCTGTTACTGTCTTCCGATCTAGCAGCCCGCCTGCAAGACGCTGGCGTGGACCGCGAGGTTCGTGGCGCACGAACCGCATGGCGAGTTCTGTCAGGCGAGCGCCTTCAGCGCGGCGAACAGCGCCGCGGGATCGCATGATGGCGGTGTGTAGCGCTGAATGTCGTGTGCGTCTCCCCGAACCATCACGCGCTGGTCAGATTTATCCATTTTTTTGCAAGACCTTATGCCGTAGGACCTGACGACTGAAAATCGCTCTGCATTGAGCCCGCATTAGGCGGCTTGGCTCTCGGTACCGCCCGGCGATGCCCGAAGCTGATCGAGGTAATCGGCCCACCACTGCATCATTGACACCCGCTGATCCCAATGCTCACCACGAGCATAGGCGGCACGGACGTCGTTACCCTCGACGTGGGCGAGCTGACGCTCGATCGCGTCTGGGTGCCAACTGCCGAACTCGTTCAACAGGCTTGAGGCTGTGGCTCGGAAGCCGTGTGCCGTCACCTCGTCCTTTGCGTATCCGAGTCGCCGAAGTGCGGCGTTCAGCGTGCCGTCGGAGATCGGCCGCGAAAGCGAGCGAACACCTGGGAATAGGAGATCGCTCGTTGAGATTCGACGCAGGATCTGAAGCTTTTCGATCGCCTGCGTCGAGAGCGGAACCCGGTGCAGCCGACGCATTTTCGTCCTGGTCGCGGGAATATTCCAGATCGCCCGCCCGAGATCGAACTCCTTCCACTGGGCAAGTCGCAATTCGCCCGGCCGGGGGAACAAAAGCGCAAGCAACTGGAGCGCAAGGCGCGTGCTCAGTTGTCCATCGAAAGCGTCGATAGCGCGAAGCAGCGCACCGAACCGCGGGCCATCTGTGACCGCAGCTCGCCTGGTGGATTTAACCTGTGTGAGCGCGCCCTTCAGCGCATACGTGGGGTCGCTTTCTGCGCGGGCGGTTGCGATAGCGTATCTGAACACGCTGCCGATCGTTGATCGAAGCCGACGTGCCGATTTATATCGTTCCCGGGCCTCTAGCGCCTGAAGCACCCTCAAAATGGCGGGCGCGCCCACCTGCCGGATCGGCTGCGCGCCAAACTCGGCATTGGCAAAGGCGAGCAGCCATTCGGTCTTGGCGATGGTCGCTTCGGCGCGCGACTCACGCTTGAGCTTACCCAGGTACTCCTCCGCAAGGGCGCGGAAGGTGAGCGCTTCATTCTCAGCTCCAGTGTTGCGCTTTCGTTCGATTGCGGGATCGCGGCCATCCGCGAGAAGGCGTTTGGCCTCATCTCGGGCGAGCCTTGCGCGGGCAAGCGGCACCGTAGGGTAGACCCCGAGCGCCAAGAGCTTCTGCTTGCCACCAAATCTGTAGGAAAACCGCCAAAGCCGTGCCCCGGTGGGCTGTACCCAGAGCTGCAAGCCACCGCCATCAACCAGCTTGTGAAGCTTCTGCCTAGGGGGCTCCGATCTGCATTTCCCGTCTGTCAGTGGCATCGTGTTCGTTCCCTGAGCGGACATGATACCATCAGGGGGGTCCGATACCATCAAAGATACCATCACGCTCCGGCCGATACCGGGAGCGCGCGATGGTATCCGGCGCTACGCTTGGTTGCGCGCTGAGGTCACGGAAAGCTGCGATTGCAGAGGCTTAGGATGGCTACAGGTAAGAGGGGCAAAACCCCGGGCCGGGGTCGATTTTTCGCTTGCGCCGACGCGGGGCGGTTCGATTCAACGTCGATGTGGTCACCCCGCCTGACATCGATGAGCTGTCGCTTGCCGAGCTGAAGCAGCTGGTGCTGGCGTTGCTGGACGAGAACGCGGCGCAGAAACGCATGATAGCAGAGCTACGCGAGGAGATCGCGCAGCTGAAGGGACTGAAGGGCCGACCGCGGATCAAGCCGAGCGGGATGGAGAAGGGGACCACGCCCAAGCCGGCGGGCAAGCGAGCCCGGCGGCGTGGTCGCGGCAAGGCGACGCCACGGGTCAGGGTGGAGGAACGGATCCTCAAGGCGGAGGTGCCGGCCGGCTCTCGGTTCAAGGGCTACGAGGATTTCGTGGTGCAGGATTTGGTGCTGCGGGTCGAGGTCACTCGCTATCGCCGCGAGCGCTGGCTGACGCCGGATGGACGAACGGTGATCGCGCCGTTGCCGGCCGGCGTGGCGGGCCATTTCGGTCCGGAGCTGCAGCGCTTCGTGCTGGCACAACACCACCAGGGACAGGTCACCGTGCCCCGGCTGATGGCGCAACTCCAGGCGATCGGCGTCAGCATCTCCAAGCGGCAGATCATGCGCCTGCTGATTGCGGGGCAGGAAGGGTTCCTCACCGAAGCCCGTGACGTGCTGCGCGCCGGCTTGGAGACCGCCAACTGGGTCACGGTGGACGACACCGGCGCGCGCCACAAAGGCGCCAATGGCGTCTGCACGCAGATCGGCAATGACGACTTCGCCTGGTTCGGCACCACGAACAGCAAGAGCCGGCTGAACTTCCTCGACCTGCTGCGCGCCGGCCACACCGACTACGTGGTCAACAACGCGGCGCTGACCTACATGCGCCAGCACGCGCTGGCCGGGCCGGTGATCGCCGCCCTGGCCGGACATGCCGAGACGCATTTCGCCGGCCCGGCGGCCTGGCAGGCCCATCTCGATCGGCTCGGCATCACCCAGCTGAACGTCACTCCTGACCCGGTGCGGGTCGCGACCGAGGGCGCCCTGTGGGGTAGCGTGCAGGCGCACGACTTCCTGCGGGACACCGTGATTGTCAGCGATGATGCGGGCCAGTTCGCCGTCGGCCAGCACGCGTTGTGCTGGGTTCACGCCGAGCGGCTGGTGCACAAGCTCGACACCTTCACCGACGCCCAGCACGCCGCGCAGCAGCGCGTCCGCGACCTGATCTGGAAGTTCTACGCCGACCTGAAAGCCTACCGCACCGACCCGGCACCGCGCCGCCGCCGCCAACTCCGTGCCCGTTTCGACCGCATCTTCCGCCGCCGCACCGGCTTCGTCACCCTCGATCGCCTGCTCGCGCGGCTGCACGCCAACAAGGCCGAGCTGTTGGCCGTCCTCGACTATCCAGAAATCCCACTGCATACCAATGGCTCAGAGCGCGACATCCGCTGCCATGTCACCAAGCGCAAGGTCAGCGGTGGCACTCGCAGCGATGACGGCCGTACCTGTCGCGATGCCTTCCTCGGCTTGGCCAAGACTTGCGCCAAGCTCGGCGTCGCCTTCTGGGATTACCTCGGCAGCAGGCTTTCCGTCCCGGGCCAACCGATCGTCCCGTCCCTGCCAGACCTCATCCGCTGCCGGGGCCAGCCCGCATAATCCTGCCGGCCCGGGGTTTTGCCCCTCTTACGGCTACAGCGTAGCCAAGCGTAGGAAAAGATGCGCGAGAAAAGGAGGGGATGGTGCCCAGGGGCGGAATCGAACCACCGACACTGCGATTTTCAGTCGCATGCTCTACCAACTGAGCTACCTGGGCGCGGTCGCGAGGGTTAACCCACGCCCGACTCCCGATCAAGCGTCGGCGCGACGGACTCCTCATCCTCGGCCGCTCGCGCCCCAGGCAGCCGATACTGCTCGGTGAGCCAGCGGCCGAGGTCGATCTGGGCACAGCGCGGCGAGCAGAACGGATGGCATTCGCGAACGGCAGGCTTGCCGCAGACGGGACACCGGATCGGGTTGGGCACGGTCACTCCTCGATGACGCAGCCTTGCGGGGCAAGGGTCGGGTCGGAGCAGAGGATCAGGGGACGGCCGGTGCGCCGTGCAAGGTCGGCGAGTGCTGCACCGTCTTCGTGCAGCGCCGCAACCACCGACGGCGCCGCCCGCAGCGTCGGCGCCGAGGCTGGTCGGGCGGCGGCGTCTCGCACCAGCCGACGCAGTGCGGCGAGGCCGGAGGCGAGCGGGCCGGCCAGCAGTTCGTGCAGCGGCGGATGGACCCGCGGGCGGACGATCTCGGCCAGCCCCAGCACGGTGAAGCCCAGCAGCCGCGGCCGCAGCGGATCGGCCGCAAGGGCCGCCGCGAGATCGGGGCCGAGGGCCGCGCGGCGCTTCGCCGAAAGCCCGGCGAAATCGAGCAGGATCGCGCCCGAGAGATTGCGCAGCCGGATCTGCCGCGCCAGCGCGGGCAGCGCGGCACGGTTCAGCGCCGGCAGCGCGCCCACCGCACCGCCGCTGTCGAGGTCGATCGCGGTCAGTGCCGGCGTCGGATGGAAGCTGGCCCGCACGCCGCCCGGAAGATCGGCCGCGGGGTCCGCGAGGCCCTCGACCTCGGCGGCGAGTTCCTCGTCCCACGCGGATGCCACGCGCTCTACCCGTTCGCCGAGCACGGGCCGCAGCGATGCCGCGAGCGCCGCATCATCCACCCGCACCGGGGCGGCGGGAGCGAGGGCAGCCAGTTCCAGCAGCCCGCCCGGGCCGCGCCGGATCAGCCGCACCGGACCCTCCGACGCGGCGGCGCGATCGGCCTCATCCAGCCGCGCCGTCAGCCGTGGCCCCTTGCCGCCCTGCGCCGCGCGCGTCGCGCGCACGCCGAGCAGTGCGCCAGCGGAAAGGCCAGCCGCACCCGCGCTGTCGGGCAGAAAGCCCTCGGCGCCGGCGAGAGCGATGAAGGCGCCGGCCAACGCCGGCATCCGCGCGGCCACGCGGCCGCGATGCAAATCGCCGACACCGTCAGGGGAGCCGGGCCGCCAGATGCGCAGCTCGGCGAGTGTCCCGTCCTCCACCAGCGCCGCGCGCACCTCGCCAGGCGAGCAGGCGGCGAGGATCGCCGTGCTCACGCCAGCAGGCCGCTGCCGCGCAGAAGCTGGGCGGTCTCAAACAGGGGCAGGCCGACCACGTTGGAATGGCTGCCCGAGACAAAGCGCACGAACGCCGCCGCCCGCCCCTGGATCGCGTAGCCGCCGGCCTTACCGCGCCACTCGCCGCTCGCGAGATAGAGGCGCTTCTGCGCCTCGGTCAGCCGCGCGAACGCAACGACGCTCTGGCACACGCGCTCCGATCGTCCGCCGTCGGCGCGCGCCAGCACCACGGCCGTAATCACGCGATGGCGGCGCCCGGAGAGCAGGTCGAGGCAGGCACGGGCATCGCTTTCGGTCTCGGCCCTCGGCAGCACGCGGCGCCCGGCCGCAACCACGGTGTCGGCGGCGAGCACGTGCGCGCCTTGTGCCGCGAGCGCCGCGGCCTTGGCGCGCGCGAGGCGCTGTGCGAGCGGACGCGGCAGCTCGCCGCGGAGCGGCGTCTCGTCGATCTCGGGCGAAAGTACCTGGTCGGGGACAACGCCGATCTGTGCCAACAGCGCGAGCCGGCGCGGGCTCGCCGAGGCCAGGATCAGCATGGGGGATGGGCTACTTGAAGCGGAAGGTGATCCGGCCCTTGGTCAGATCGTAGGGCGTCATTTCGACATTGACGCGGTCGCCGGCCAGCACGCGGATGCGGTTCTTGCGCATCTTGCCGCTGGTATGGGCGAGAATGGTGTGATCGTTGTCGAGCTTGACCCGGAACATGGCATTCGGGAGCAGTTCCGTCACCATCCCGCTGAACTCGATCATGTCCTCTTTCGACATCAGCCCTCATGCGCTTCTTGTGCGGGCCGGAACATGATCCCCGGGGTTCGTGAAATCAAGCTGCGCGGCCCCCTTCTGCACGACCTTGGCCGAGCCGGAGTGCGATGCTCCTCGCGTGCGCGCCCAAGCCCTCGGCTTCCGCGAGTGCCACCGCAGCAGGGCCGACCGCGTCCAGCGCCGTGACACCGGCCTCGATCCAGGTGGTCCGCTTGAGGAAGTCGAACACCGAGAGGCCGGAGGCGAAGCGCGCGGTGCGGCCGGTGGGCAGCACGTGATTGGGCCCGGCCACGTAGTCGCCCAGCGCCTCGGGGCAATTGCGGCCGAGGAACGCCGCTCCGGCATGACGGATGCGCGCGAACAAGTGTCGCGGATCGGCGGTCATGATCTGCAAGTGCTCGGGCGCCAGCCGATCGACCAGGGCGGCGGCCTCGTCCCAGTCGCGCACCAGGATGATCGCGCCGTGCTCCTGCCAGCTCGCCTCCGCAATCGCGGCACGCACGAGCGTGGGCAGCTCGGCCGTCATCGCGTGCGCGACCCCATCGGCGAAGCCGGCATCGTCGGTGATCAGGATCGCCTGCGCCGCCTCGTCATGCTCGGCCTGGGCGAGCAGATCGACCGCGACGTGGCGCGGATCGTTCGCTGCGTCGGCGAGCACGACCACCTCCGACGGCCCGGCGATACTGTCGATGCCGACCCGTCCGAACACTTGGCGCTTCGCCTCCGCGACATAGGCGTTGCCGGGGCCGACGATGCGATCGACCGGCGCGATGCTCGCGGTGCCGTAGGCGAGCGCCGCGATCGCCTGCGCACCGCCAACGCGATAGACCTCATCCACGCGCGCGCGGCGGGCCGCGGCGAGCACCAGCGGATTGAGCGCGCCGCCGGGGCACGGGACGCACATCGCGACCCGGCGCACGCAAGCGACGCGGGCCGGGATCGCATTCATCAGCACGGAGGACGGATACGCCGCCTTGCCGCCGGGAACATAAACGCCGACCGCATCGAGCGGCGTCCAGCGCATCCCGAGTGTCATGCCCGCCGGATCGTCGAGGCTGAGATCGGCCGGCATCTGGGCGCGATGGAATGCCTCGATCCGGGTCGCCGCGAGATCGAGGGCGGCGGCCAGCGCGGGTGGGATCGCGGCCATCGCGACGTCGATCTCGTCGGCGCCGATGCGGATGCGGTCGGGTTCGATGGTCGCTTGGTCGAAGCGAGCGGTCAGGTCCACCAGCGCCGCGTCGCCGCCCTCGCGCACCGCGGTGATGATTTCGGCAACCGCCGCATCGACGCGCTCGGTGGTCGCCCGCGCGGTCGCGAGCAGGGCGGCGAAGCCGGTTTCGAAATCCGGAGCTGCGGTATCGAGCCGCTTCATTCCCGCGGCGCCTTCTGACCCCAGCGCCGATGCTCAACTCCCTCTCCGCCCCTGGGGGCGGAGAGGGCCGGGGTGAGGTGGGGGTTGCTCCGAGGCGCACTCGATCTTGCCAGTCCCGGCCGCGCGCTGGCCTGCCGCACACGCCAGAAGCCCGTAACCCTATCGCCGCTGGCCCCCACCTCACCCAGCCCCCAAGGGCGGAGAGGGCATTCTTCCCTCCCCGAGGGCGGCGCGGAAGCGGGCGATCCAGGCGCCGATCTGCTCGGGGCGGGTCTTCAGCGCGGTGCGGTTGACGATCAGGCGGCTGGTCACCGAGGCGATCACCTCGGTCTCGACCAGGCCGTTCGCTTTTAAGGTCGAGCCGGTCTGGACCAGATCGACGATCAGGCGGGCGAGGCCGAGGCCGGGTGCCAGCTCCATCGCACCCCCAAGGGCCACCACCTCGGCGTTGATCCCGCGCCCGGCGAAATGCCGGCGGGCGATCCGCGGATACTTGCTGGCGACGCGCACGGCGGACCAGCGGTGCCAATCGTCACCGCCCGCCGTCTCGGCCGGCTCGGCGACCGAAACCCGGCAATGGCCAATGCCGAGGTCGAGCGGGGCGTAAATCTCGGGGTAGTCGAACTCCATCAGCACGTCTGCGCCGCAGATGCCGATCTGCGCCGCCCCGAAGGCCACGAACGTCGCCACGTCGAACGAGCGCACGCGGATCACGTCGAGCGCCGGATCGTCGGTCGGAAAGCGCAGGCGGCGGCTGTCCTCGTCGGCGTAATCGGGCGCCGGACGGATGCCTGCGCGCCGCAGCAGCGGCGCGCACTCGCCAAGAATGCGGCCCTTCGGCAGCGCCAGCAGCAGCGGCGCGTCGGCCTCCGGCGCCAAGGCGGCGAGCGGAAAGGGGGCGGTCATGCAGGCTCCTGGACGGCATATCGGTCCGGCCGCAACGGCACGGGTGCCGTCGGGTTGCCGGCATCTACACGCCGGCCGACCCTGCGTCCACGTGCGGCGCCGGAGGGTCCGCCTCGATGTCGACGATCAGCTCGTTCGCCAGATGCTCCAGGGCGGCCCGCAACGCCGCGTCCGACAGCGCGGCCGGCGCCAGCACGCGGCAGGAGGCGCGAAACAACGTCTCGCCCGAGAACGAGCCGCTCGCCACCTCGGTCGAGAGCTCGTCGATCGTGGCCCCCTGACGCGCGAGCACGGTGGTAACGTCGCGCAGGATGCCGGGGCGATCCTGCCCGACGATGCCGAGCTTGAGCATCCGCCCGCCCTCGCGCGGACCGGGCAGCGCGGCAGGGCTGACGGTGACGCGCAGCCCCGCGGTCCGGAGGCCGTGCAGCGCCGCGGTCAGCGGCGCCGCCTGCTCGTCAGGCACCATTACCAGGACTGCGCCCGCGAACTGGCCGGCGAGCTGCACCATCCGGCTCTCCAGCCAGTTGCCGCCATGCTCTGCGACAAGTGCCGAGAGTTCGCTCACCAGCCCCGGACGGTCGGGGCCGAGCACGCTCAGCACCAGCGGCGTCGGCACGAGGCTAGCCCTCGATCCGCTCGATGTCGGCGCCGCAGGCCGCGAGCTTCTGCTCGACCGCCTCATAGCCGCGGTCGAGGTGATAGACGCGGTTGACGATCGTTTCGCCGCGCGCGGCCAGCCCGGCGAGCACCAGGCTGACCGAGGCACGCAGATCGGTCGCCATCACCGGCGCACCCGACAGCGCCGGCACGCCGCGCACGATCGCCGAGGCGCCGTGGACGTTGATGCGCGCGCCCATGCGGTTCAGCTCGGGGACGTGCATGAAGCGGTTCTCGAAGATCGATTCCGTGACCATCGCCGCCCCCTCGGCGACCGACATCAGGGCCATGAACTGCGCCTGCATGTCGGTGGGGAAGCCGGGATAGGGTTCGGTCATCACGTCCGCACCGCGCAGGCCGTTGAGCCGGCGGACGCTGAGCGCGCCCGGCTCCTCGGTCACATCGACGCCGGCCTCGCGCATGATGCGCGCGACCGCGCCGAGATGCTCGAGCCGCGCACCGCAGAGCCGCACCTGCCCGCGGGTGATCGCCGCGGCGCAGGCATAGGTGCCGGTCTCGATCCGGTCGGGGATGATCGCGTGATGCGCGCCGTGCAGCGACGCCACCCCGTCGATCGTCAGGCGGTCCGTGCCGATGCCCTCGACATGCGCTCCCATCGCGGCCAGGCAGGCGGCGAGGTCGCCGATCTCGGGCTCGCGCGCGGCGTTGGCGATGATGGTGCGGCCGTTCGCGAGCGCCGCGGCCATCAACAGATTCTCGGTCGCACCGACCGAGACGAACGGCATCACGATCGTGGCTCCGCGCAGGCCGTCGGGTGCCGCAGCGTGGACGTATCCCGCATCCAGCCGGATCGTGGCCCCCATCTGCTCGAGGCCCTTAAGGTGCAAGTCGATCGGCCGGGTTCCGATCGAGCAGCCGCCGGGCAGCGAGACGCGCGCCTCGCCCACGCGGGCGACCAGCGGACCGAGCACGAGGACCGAGGCGCGCATCTTGCGCACGATGTCGTACGGCGCCTCGGTGCTGGCGATGGCGCCGCCGATCGAGAGCGTGCGGCCGTCATTGGTGGCGGGCTCGACGGCGATCCCGTGCTGCGAGAGCAGCGCCGTCATGGTCGCGATATCGGCGAGCTGCGGCACGTTGGAGAGCACCAGCCGCTCGGCGGTGAGCAGGCCGGCGGCCATCAGCGGCAGGGCCGCGTTCTTGGCGCCGCCGATGGCGATCTCGCCATCGAGCGGCCGGCCGCCGCGGATGCGGATGCGGTCCATCGCCATCAGAGTTTTGGCGCCATCAGAGTTTCGGCAGCGCCACGCCGCGCTGGCGCATGTATTTTCCGGCTTTGTCGGCATACGAGACCTCGCAGGGCGAGGCGCCCTGGAGAAAGAGAAACTGGCAGATGCCCTCGTTGGCCCAGAGGCGCGCCGGCAGCGGCGTGGTGTTGCTGATCTCGATGGTCACCTGACCCTCCCACTCGGGCTCCAGCGGTGTCACGTTCACGATGATGCCGCAGCGGGCATAGGTCGATTTGCCCAGGCACACCACCAGCACGTCGCGCGGGATGCGGAAATACTCGACCGTATGGCCGAGCGCGAAGCTGTTCGGCGGAATGATGCAGGACGGGCCGCGCCGGGTGACGAAGCTCGCCTCGCTGAACGCCTTCGGGTCGACGATCGCGCTATCGACGTTGGTGAAGATGCGGAACTCGTCGGCGACGCGGGCATCATAGCCGTAGCTGGAGAGGCCGTAGGAGATCACGCCCTCGCGCTTCTGGGTCTCCACGAACGGCTCGATCATGGCGTGCTCGGTCGCCATGCGGCGGATCCAGTGATCCGGCATCACGGACATGGCGAATCGATGCTCCCCGGCGGTTGCCGGCGGCGGGTCTAGCGCAGGCCGAGCGGCGGCGCCATGCCTGCGATGTACCACCACCGCGAAACGACGCGGCGGGACGACTCAACTCCCTATCCGCCCCTAGGGGCGGAGAGGGTCGGGGTGAAGGTGGGGGACGGCGCGAGCGTCCGGGCTTCGCGGAATCATTGTTCCAAAAAGACAATGGGAGCACCCGGTCGGCGCAGGTCACGTCACCCCGGTGATTACCCCCACCTCTCCCCAGCCCTCTCCGCCCCCCGGGGCCCCCCGGGGGCGGAGAGGGAGTGCGTCGCCTAAAGAAACGCGATCATCGACGGGCTGGGCACCGCGATGTAGCGGTTCGTGAACGGCAGGCCGCCGGTCGTGGGATCGACGCCGAACACCGTCGCCTGGTCGCTGCGGTGGTTGCAGGCGACCATGAAGCGGCCGCTGGGATCGAGCGCGATGTTGCGGGTGTAGTCGCCGCGCGTCCATTGATCGCCGATCCAGAGCACGGTGCCGTCGAGTGCCACCGCAAAAATGCCGATGCTGTTGTGCAGCCGGTTGACCGCATAAATGAAGCGCCCGCTCGGCGCGATGACCAGCTCGGACGCATAATTGGTGCCGGCATAGCCGGGCGGCAGGATCGAGACCTTCTGCTTGAGCTGCAACGCCGCGGTGCGCGGATCCCAGTCATAGACCGCGAGTTCCGATGCCTCCTCGTAAAGATTGTAAAATATCCGGCCGTTCGGATGCCAGCCGAAATGCCGTGGCCCGGCGCCGGGGGAGGCCGCCGGGATGAAGGGGGGCTTGCCGGCGGCGAGCTGGCCGCTCTGCTGATCGAGCCGCCAGATGAAGGTGCGGTCGAGACCGAGATCGTTGACCAGCACCCATCGTCCGGTCGGGTCGGCCGAGATCATATGTGCGTGCGGCCCGTTATGGTCGCTGATCGAGAAGTTGCCGGGTGCGCCGTCGGCGGGGCGGCCGGCACCGGGCGGCCCCTGATCCGCCTGCACGTCCACGGCTTCACCGAGGCCGCCATTCGCCTGCACCGGCAGCACCGCGACATTGCCATCGCCGTAATTGGCGACGAACACGAAGCGTCCCGACGGATGCACGCTGCAATGTGCCGGGCCCGCGCCCTGCGAGCTGACCGCATTGATCTGCGTCAGCTCGCGGCTGCCGGGCGCGATCCTGTAGGCGGTGACGGAGCCGTGTTTGGCGCCGCCGAAATCGTCGACCTCGTTGACGGCGTACAGGAACCGCCGCTGCGGATCGAGCGCGATCCAGGACGGGCTGGGCGCGGGATAGGTCTTCACCGGTTCCAGCGCGCCGGTCGCGAGGTCGAGCCGCACCAGATAGATGCCCTCGCCGTGCCCCGCCGCACCATGCACGGCGTGGGAGGTATAGGTGGCGATATAGGCCAGGGCGGACCCGCCCGAATTCGGCTGCCGGGGCTGCTGGGCGGCGGCGGGCAAGCTCGCGAGTGCGGCCAAGCTGGCGCCTCCGGCCAGCAGGCCTCGACGCGTAACTCGATTCGGGACGCGATCGGTCGCATGGTTCGGCATCTGGACATCCCCCGCTTCGTTCATCCGGCTTCCACCAGCCGCGACGTCAGCGGACGCCACCCCCGGCATCGGCGTCAAGGGGCGTTCCTGGCGATGATGCGCCGGTTCGCTTAGCGTCGCGCCATGCGCATCCTACTCACCGGGTTCGAGCCGTTCGGGGGCGAGGCGGTGAACGCTTCGCTGGAGGCGGTGCGGGCGCTGGCCGGCTGGTCGCCGGCGCGTGTCGCACTGGGCATCGCGGTTCTCCCGGTCTCGGCCGCGCGGCTGGGGGGCGCGGTGCGCGCCGCGATCGCCGAGCACCGGGCCGACGCGGTGCTGCTGGCCGGCCAGGCGGCGTCACGGGCGGAGATGTCGGTCGAGCGGGTCGCGATCAACGTGATCGACGCGCGCATTCCCGACAATGACGGCGCGCAACCGATCGACGCGTCGGTGGTTGCGGGCGGCCCGGCGGCTTATTTCGCCTCGGCGCCGATCAAGGCGATCGCCGCGGCCGGGCGCGCGGGCGGGATCCCGGCCTCGGTCTCGAACACGGCGGGCACGTTCCTCTGCAACGCGGCACTGTATTTCGCCTGCCACCTCGGCGCGACCGAGTTTCCCGGCCTTCGCGCCGGCTTCATCCATGTGCCGCGGTTGCCCGAGCAGGCGGCGCGGCTTCCGGGCGCGCCAAGCATGGCACTCGCCACGATCGTCGCCGGGCTGCGGATCGCGGTGGAGACGCTGCGCGACACGCCCTGCGACCTGGCCGTGGGCGAGGGCCGGATCGACTAGTCCCGCCCCGCCGGCGCCTCAGAACAGGGTTGGATCAGCCTCGCGCCGGCTGCCTCCCTTTTTGCACGCACCTGATACTGCCTCAGAACAGGGCTGGATCACACTCGCCCGGGTGTCTCCCCTCGCACGCGCCTGATAGCGCCTCAGAACAGGGTCGGACCAGCTCGCGCCGGCTGCCTCCCTTTTCCGCACGCACCTGATACTGCCTCAGAACAGGGTTGGAAGGCTTGCTCGGGCTGCCCCCTCCCGCGTGTGCCTGATCGTGCCTCAGAAGAGGGTTGGATCAGGGCGGCGCAGCCGGTCGGGGGGCGGGGGCGGGTTGCGTTGACAAATCACGACGACAGCGACGCCGCGGCGACGTGCGCAGCAGCGCCTCTGGCATGTGGTCCCCTAACCTCACCCCGACCCTCTCCGCCCCCAGGGGCGGAGAGGGAGTTGAGCGTTGCTCGACGCTCGACCTCCCGCGCCGCAGCGCGGCCGAGCACGCCTAGGCGTTTGGCTGTGAACTCGACTGCTGTGAACTCGACTGCGGGAGCGCTTTTTGACATTGTTGTTAACACGAAATCGAGGTTAGGTCAATTATGATAACGGCGAGGCGCGGGCCGCCACGCTACGCCGCCTAAGCGGCGCGCATCGGCTCGGGCGGCAGGTCGGGTGGGATCGGGATCGGCGTCGGCGGCTCTTCGACCGGCGGCGGCTCGTCCGGGTCGTCCTCGTCCGGCTGCCGGCCGGGGCTGGGCGGCGGACGATCCGAGGCGTAGCGGCCGGAGGCATAGCGGCCAGGCATTACGCGGTGATGGGGCAGCATGGGAGGCGAACACCGGCGCAGACATCGGGTTCCCTCAGAGAAACCCGATCGAGAGCCACGGCACCGCCGCCACCACGATCGCCGCGAGCAGCAGCGCGCCGAGATACGGCCACACCAGCCGCATCGCCTCGTCCGGCGAGGCGCCGCCGATCGCGCAGGAGAGATAGAAGCCGACGCCGAACGGCGGGGCGAACAGGCCGAGCCCCATCGAGAGCACCGCCGTGATCGCGTAATGCACGTCGTTGATCCCGATCGCGCGCGCCGCCGGGAACAGCAGCGGGCCGAACAGCACGATCGCCGGAATCCCCTCCAGCAGCGAGCCAAGCACGGCGAACACCACGATGGAGACGGCGAGGAACCCGGCCTTGCCGCCCGGCATCTGGGTCATCGCGTGGACGAGCTGCTGGCTGAACCCCGATTGCGTCAGCGCCCAGGCCATCGCCGTCGCCATGCCGATGATCAGCAGGATCGCCCCCGACAGCGCGGCCGTATCCACCAGCATCGGCCACAGCCTGCGCAGATCGTGGCAGCGGTAGATCAGCAGGCCGACCACGAACGTGTAGGCGATGCCGACGGTGGAGACCTCGGTCGCGGTGGCGATCCCCTCGACGACCGCGGCGCGGATCAGGAACGGCAGCACCAGTGCCGGCACCGCGATCAGCCCGGTGCGCAGCATGGCGCGCAGACTCGCGCGCCGCTGCCCGGCAGCCTCGTCGGCGGCCGCCCGCCAGCGGCACACCGCGACCAACGCGAGCGCGCCGACCGCGGCCGGCAGCATCCCGCCGGTGAACAGCCCGGCGATCGAGACGCCGCAGACCGACCCGATGGTGATCAGCACGAGGCTCGGCGGGATCGTCTCCGACATGGCACCGGAGGAGGCGAGCAGGGCCACCAGCTCGCCTGGTGCCGCGCCACGCCGTTTCATCTCGGGAAACAGGCAGGGCGCCACCGCCGCCATGTCCGCGGCCTTCGACCCGGAGATGCCGGAGACGAGATACATCGCCGCCAGCAGCACGTACGACAGGCCGCCGCGCACATGGCCGAGCAAGGCCACCATGAAATCCACCAGCGCGCGCGCCAGCCCCATCATCTCGATCAGGACGCCGAGAAACACGAACAGCGGCACCGCCAGCAGGACGATCGAGGACATCCCCTCATCGATCCGATTGACCACGATGCTGAGCGGGATCGTGGTGGTGAAGGTGAGATAGGCGAGCGTCGCCGCGCCGAAGGCGAACGCGATCGGCGTGCCGGCCAGCACGCAAAGACCGACGCCGATCACGAAGAAGACGACCAGGTTGAGATTGCCGATCGCGGCAAGCGGGGACTGCGCCAGCCAGAGGCAAGCGAGCACGGCGGCGATCAGCGCCACCGCGCCCGTCGCCCGCGGCACGCCGGCCACGCGGAACAGCCGCACCAGTGCCGCGAGCGCCATCATTGCCGCGCCCACGAGGATCGCGGCCACGCGCCCGGAATCGTGCAGCGCCAGCGCGGGCGTGATCACCGCCCACTGGTCGGTCATGTACTGCGCCGCCGGGGCCATCAGGCCGAGCAGGCAGGCGGCGGTGACGGCCGCGGCGATTGCCTCCAGCCAGGCGCGCGTGGCCGGGCGCGCGCGGTTGACGAACAGGGTCAGCCGCATGTGCTCGCCGCGGCGGAGTGCGATCACGGCGCCCAGCATCGCGAGCCAGAGGAACAGGGCCGAGGCGAGCTCGTCGGACCAGGTGAGCGGGCTGAGAAACACGTAGCGCGACACCACGCCGGCCGAGAGCAGCACGATCTCGGCGACCACGAGCAGTGCCGCCGGCACTTCGGCGGCAAGCCCCAGCGCGCGGTCGATCCGGCGCAGTGCCCCGCGCTTGCCCGTATAGGGGAGCGCAACGGTCGCGAGCGTCATCGGCCGTAGAGCCGCATCACCGCCGCGCTGTCCTGCATCGCCCCGCCGCCCGCGACGAACGCCGCGTAGCGCTGCCGCGCCGCCTCGGCGAGCGGCAGGTCGAGGCCAAGCGACTGCCGAAATGCCGCGACCGCATCCAGATCCTCCAGCAACTGGCGGGCGTAGCTCGACGGCGGCTCGAACGCGCGCGCCTGCATCTGCGCATAGATGCGCGCGAGCAGCGGGCCATCGGCCAGTCCGCCCGCCAGGGCGGCGGGCAGGCGGGCCGCATCCAGCCCCGCCGCCTCGGCCAGCGCCAGCGCCTCGGCCATCGCGACGAACCCCGCGCCGACGATCGCCTGGTTGACCAGCTTGGTCGTCTGCCCCGCGCCGACCCCGCCCATGCGGGTGACGTTGGCCCCGAGATCACCGAGCACGGGGGCCGCGCGGCGCAGCGCCGCCTCCTCCCCGCCCGCCATGATCGTGAGCGTGCCGGCGCGCGCCTGGCTCGGGCCGCCCGAGACCGGGGCATCGATCCAGTCCGCCCCGGTCGCCGCGTGCAGACGGGCAGCGAAGTCGCGCGTCGCGTTCGGCTCGATCGTCGAGTGGTCGATCACCAGCCGCGCCCGGCCCGGTGCGGCGGCGATGCCGTCATTGCCGAACACGCAGGCGCGCACCGCCTCGGTGTGCAGCACGCACAGGATCACGACGTCCGAGGCATCCGCGACCGCGCGGGGGGAGGCGGCGGCCGCGGCGCCCGCATCGCGCACCGCCCGCAGCCGCTCCGGTTCGCGATTCCAGGCGGTCACGCGCCAGCCGCGCTCCAGCAGGCGCAGCACCATCGCCCCGCCCATGATGCCGATACCGATGAAGCCGAGCCGGGGCCGGTCCGCCTCCGTCATGGCCGCACTCCTCCCGAGCGACGGCCGCGAATGCAGACCGCACGCCGCATCGCGTCAAGCGGGCCTGGAAAGAAACCGGCCCTGGCTCAGCCGTCATCGCGAGCCGCCGCTTGGCGGCGTGGCGATCCAGGCGTGAGGCACGGAGCGGCCCGCCTGGATCGCCACGGCGCTCCGCGCCTCGCGATGACGGTGGATATTGCCCGGATTTCATCCCCTCCGGGTCGGTAACGCCAGTGGCGAACTCAATCGGCGGCGGCGCTGCCCATCTTCTCGGCCAGCGCCGGCATCCGCGAGCGCCGTCGCGGCGTCACCCAGCGCTGCAGCCGGTCGAGATAGAGATAGATGACCGGCGTGGTGTAGAGCGTGAGCGCCTGCGAGAACGCGAGCCCGCCCACCATCGCGAAGCCGAGCGGGCGGCGCAGCTCCGAGCCGGCGCCGTGGCCGAGCATCAGCGGCAGCCCGGTCAGCATGGCGGCCATCGTCGTCATCAGGATCGGGCGGAAGCGCAGCAGGCAGGCCTGGCGGATCGCATCGACCGGCGCCTCGCCGTCGCGCCGTTCGGCGTTGATCGCGAAATCCACCATCATGATGCCGTTCTTCTTCACGATGCCGATCAGCAGGATCACGCCGATCAGCGCAATGACGGAGAAGTCGTAGCCGAACAGCATCAGCATCAGCAGCGCGCCCACGCCCGCCGACGGCAGCGTCGAGAGAATGGTCAGCGGCAGGATGTAGCTCTCATAGAGGATGCCGAGGATGATATAGACGGCAACCACCGCCGCCGCGATCAGGTAGGGCTGCGTCGAGAGCGAGGCCTGGAACGCCTGCGCGGTGCCCTGGAAGGTTCCCAGCAGCGAGGCCGGCGGGTGCAGCTCGGCCATCGCCTGATCGATGGCCGTGACCGCCTCACCCAATGCGGCTCCCTTGCCCAAATTGAAGCTCAGCGTCACCGCCGGGAACTGGCCCTGGTGATTGATTGCCACCGGCGAAACCTGGTTGGAATCGACCTTCACCATCGCCGAGAGCGGCACCGCCTGGCCGGTGCTGGACCGGACATAGAGCGAATTGAGGGTCGAGAGCTTGCCTTGCAGCGCAGGCAGCACCTCCAGGATCACGTGATAGGTGTTTACCTGCGAGAAATACTGCGTGACCTGCTCCTGCCCGAACGCGTCATAGAGCGTCTGGTCGATCTGCGCCGGCGTAATGCCGAAGCGCGCGGCGCGGTCGCGGTCGATGGTCAGCGACATCGTGGGACCGGCCATCTGCTCGTCGCTGGTCAGATCGCTCAGCATGTTCAGGCCGCGCAGCTTCGCCAGGACCTTCGGTGCCCAGGCATAGAGCTCCTGGGCGTCCGCGTCCTGCAGCGTGTATTGGTACTCGGTCTTGCTCAGCCGTCCGCCCACGCGGATGTCCTGCGACGCTTGCAGGAACACGCGGATACCCATGAGCCGGTCGAGCTTGGGCCGCAACCGCGCGATGATCTGCTGTGCCGTCGCGTGGCGCTGCGCGAACGGCTTGAGTGCGATGAAGATCCGGCCCTGGTTCTCGGTCTGGCCGCCCAGGCCAGCCCCGATCGTCGTCGCGTAGCCGGCGATGTCGGGATCCTGCGCCATGACCTTGGCAGCGGTGAGCTGAAGCTTCTGCACCTCCGCAAACGAGACGTCCTGCCCGGCCTCCGAAATCCCGATGATTACGCCATTGTCCTGCTCGGGGAAGAAGCCCTTCGGGATTGCGACATAGAGGCTCACGGTGACGGCGAGCGTGGCGAAGAACACCATCAGCATGACGAACTGGTGGCGCAGGGCGACTTCGAGCGTGCGGCGATAGAAGCCGATCAGCCCCGTGAACATCGCCTCCACCATGCGGTAGAGCCGCCCGTGCTGGGCGGTGTGGCGCAGGAAGCGCGAGCACAGCATCGGCGTGAGCGTGAGCGAGACCGCAGCCGAGATCAGCACCGCCAGGCTCACCGTCACCGCGAACTCCCGGAACAATCGTCCGACGATGCCGCCCATCAGCAGCAGCGGGATGAACACCGCGACCAGCGAGAAGCTGATCGACACGATGGTGAAGCCGATCTCGGAGGCGCCCTTCAGCGCCGCCTCCATCGGCCGCATTCCCTCCTCGATATGGCGGTAGATGTTCTCCAGCATGACGATCGCGTCGTCCACGACGAAGCCGACCGCGATCGTGAGCGCCATCAGCGAGAGGTTGTCGAGGCTGTAGCCGAGCAGGTACATCGCCGCGAAGGTGCCGAGCAGCGCCAGTGGCACCGCCAAGCTGGGGATCAGGGTCGCCCAGGCGTTGCGCAGGAACAGGAAAATCACCATGACGACCAGCCCGACCGCGAGCAGCAGGGTGAACTGGACGTCGCTGACCGCCGCCCGGATGGTCTGGGTGCGGTCCATCAGCGTGCTGACGTGAACCGACGGCGGCAGCGAAGCCTCGAGCCGCGGCAGTTCAGCCTTGATCCGATCGACGGTGCTGAGGACGTTCGCCCCCGGCTGCTTGAATATTATGATCAGGACGCCGCGGTGCCCGCTCTGCCACGCGGCGAGCCGCAGGTTCTCGGGGGCGGCGATCGCGTGGCCGATATCGCGCACCCGCACCGGCGCGCCATTTCGATAGGCGAGGATCACGTTGTCGTACTCGGATGCCTTCGTGAGCTGGTCGTTGTCGTAGATCGTGAAGCTGGTGCGCGGGCCGTCGATCGTGCCCTTCGGATTATCGACGGTCGCGTTGACCAGCATCTGGCGCACGTCCTCGAGCGTGAGGCCCATGGCCGCGAGCTTGGCGGGATCGACCTGCACCCGGATCGCCGGCTTCTGCTCGCCACCGATGAACGTCTGCCCGACGCCGGAGAGCTGCGAGATCTGCTGGCTGAGAATAGTGTCGGCGTAGTTATCGACCGCGGTCAGGGGCAGCGCGTCGGACCGCACCGCCAGGATCATGATCGGGCTGTCGGAAGGATTGCTCTTCCAGTAATTGGGCGCACTCGGCAGGTTCTTCGGCAACTGCCCGCTGGCGCCGTTGATCGCGGCCTGGATGTCTTGCGCTGCGGCGTCGATGCTGCGGTTGAGCGCGAACTGCACGACGATCTGGGTCTGTCCCAGCACGCTCACCGAGGTCATCTGATCGACGCCGGGGATCTCGGCGATCTGGCGCTCGAGCGGCTGGGCGACGGTGGTCGCCATCGTCTCCGGCGAGGCGCCCGGCAGTTTGCCGTTGACGACGATGGTCGGGAAATCGACGTTCGGCAGCGGCGCCACCGGCAGCAGCGGATACGCGGCGATGCCGACCAGCAGCAGGGCGGCCATGATTAGCGAGGTCGCGATCGGCCGCTTGATGAAGGGGGTCGAAATGCTCATGCGCGACGGCCGTTCCCCATCCCGGCGTTCCCCATCCCGGCGCGCATCAGGCGCCGGCCGCGACGGGGCTGCCGTCGCGCAGCCGGGATTGGCCGTTGACCACCACGGTTTCGCCTGCGGAGATGCCGCTCGCGATCACGGCGACGGTGCCGTCGTCCTGGCGCACCGAGATGGTGCGCCGCGATGCCCGCGCGTCCGGCCCCACGACATAGGCATAGAGCCCGTCCGGGCCGCGCTGCACCGCGGCCGAGGGCACAGCGACGGCGCTCTTGATGGTGCCCGTCTGCATCTGCGCGTTCACGAACTGCCCCGGCCAGAGCCGGTCGTGCGTGTTCGGGAAAGTGGCCTTGAGCTTGAACGTGCCGGTCGCCGGATCAACCGCATTGTCGATCGTGAGCAGCGTGCCCTGGCCGAGCTGCGTCTTGCCGTCCGAGCTGAGGGCGCGCACCGGCAGCGGGCCTTGCTGCATCGCCGCCTGCACCTGCGGCAGATCGTCCTGCGGCAGGTTGAACAGTACCGCGATCGGATGGATCTGGTTGATCGTCACGATCCCCTGCGCGTCGCTCGCGTGGATCAGGTTGCCGGCATCCACCTGGCGCAGCCCGACGCGGCCGGTGATCGGCGCCTTGATCTGGGTGAAATCGAGATTGAGGCGCGCCGCCGCGATGGTGGCCGCGTCACCCTGGATGTTCGCGCTGATCTGTCCGACCTGCGCGGTCTGCTGATCGACGCTCTGCATGGTGCCGAACTTGTCGCGTGCCAGGTTGCTGAACCGCGTGAGGTCCTTCTTGGCACTCGCGAGCATGGACTGGTCCGCCGCCTGCTTGGCCAGGGCCTGCGCCAGCACCGCGGCGTAGGGGCGGGGGTCGATGATCGCGAGGAGCTGCCCTTTGGTGACGTCCTGGCCCTCGTGGAACAGCACCTGCTCGAGCGTGCCGTCCACGCGGGCGCGGACCAGCACCGAATTGTAGGCCTGCACCGCGCCGATATTGCTCAGCGTCACCGGCACGTCGGCGACCGTCGCCTTCACGACCTGCACCGGCACCCCGGCCACGGAAGCGGGAGCGGGCGGCGGCGCCGCGCTGCCGGGTGTGCGGACCAGTGCCGTCGCGAGACCGATCGCGGCCAGCAGCCCGATCGCGACCAGAATCGCCCGTCCCGCCCGAACCCTCATTCGGGCCCTCCGCCTCCGGCCATAAGCAGGCCTATCATAACGCCTGTTAGCATCACCATCCACCTCGGCGGCCAGCGGTCCCGCATGTGGTCGAGCTTTGCTTCTTACGCCAGGGCGGGCCGGCAGACTACCGTCACGCCGACGTGGCGATGATAGGGCGATCATAGGGCAAGCATCGACTCTCGCCACTGCTTCCGCTACAAGGAACCGGATCATGGGCGTCCACGAACGCGGGGCGCGGGCTCAGGGCTGAGCGTTGATCCGCCCTTGATGCCTCAGGGGCAGGGTCCGCGCCACTCCATCGGTCGGGATCGTGCGATGTGCGGCTTGGCGGGCCTTCTTCACCTCAGCGGCGGCATCGAGCCTGATCGGGCGGCGCTGCGGCGCATGACCGATGCGATGGCGCATCGCGGGCCGGACGGGGAAGGGTTCTTCGTCGAACCCGGGGTGGCACTCGGTCATCGGCGGCTCGCGATCATCGACCCGGCCGGCGGCGACCAGCCGATGTTCAACGAGCACGGTTCGGTCGCGATCATCTTCAACGGCTGCATCTACAATCATCTCGAGCTGCGCCCGGAGCTGGAGGCGCTCGGCCATCGCTTTGCGTCGCGCTGCGACACCGAGGCGGTCATCCATGCCTGGGAGGCGTGGGGGCCGGCCTGCCTCGACCGTTTCGTGGGCATGTTCGCCTTTGCGGTCTGGGACCGCAATCGCGACTGCCTGTTCCTGGCGCGCGACCGGCTCGGCAAAAAGCCGTTGCACTATGTAACACTTCCTGACGGGCGCTTCGCCTTCGCCTCCGAGCTGGGGGCGCTGGCGACGTTGCCGGAGCTGCCGCGGCGGATCGACCCGGCGGCGGTCGATGACTTCTTCGCCTACGGCTTCATCCCCGAGCCGGCGACGATCTGGCAGGGCGTGCGCAAGCTGCCGGCGGCGCATAGCCTGCTGATCGAGCGCGGGCGTCCGATCCCCGCCCCGCGCCGCTACTGGCGGGTAGAGCTGACCGAGCAGCCAATGGCGGAGGCCGAGGCCGTGCGGGCGCTGGACGCGCAGCTTGTGCGCGCCGTCGAAGCGCGGCTGATCTCCGACGTGCCGCTCGGCGCCTTCCTCTCCGGCGGCGTCGATTCCAGCGCCGTGGTGGCGATCGCGGCCGGGCTGCGCGACCGGCCGCTCGACACCTTCACGATCGGCTTCTTCGGCGCCGACGAGCGGCCGCTCGCCGAGCAGATGGCCCGGCGCTATCGCACCGCGCATCACGCGGAGCCGGCAACGGTCGATTACATCGCCGCCAGCCGCGAGCAGGCCGCGATCTACGGCGAGCCGTTCGGCGATCACTCCTCGGTGCCGACGCTGCGCGTCTGCGAACTCGCCCGGCGCGACGCGACGGTGGCGCTGTCGGGCGACGGCGGCGACGAGATTTTTGCCGGCTACCGCCGCTACCAGTGGCACCGCATCGCCGAGGCCGCCCGGCGCGCGCTGCCGGGTGTCGCGCGGCGGCGGCTGCTGGCGCCGCTCGCGGCAGCGTATCCGAAGCTCGACCGCGCGCCGCGCTGGCTGCGCGCCAAGTACACGCTGACCGAGATCAGCCTCGATGCGGCGGCGGGCTACTACCGCACGCTCTGCAAGCTGCACCATGACCAGCGGCGCGCGTTGTTCGCTCCGGAGCTTCGCGCCGCCCTCGACGGCCACGATCCGGCGCAGCAGGTGGCGGCGCTGATGGACGCGGCGGAGACCGATGATCCGGTGCGGCAGGCGCAGTACGTCGATATCAACCATTATCTGCCGGGCGACATCCTGACCAAGGTGGATCGCGCCGGCATGGCCCATTCGCTCGAAGTGCGCGCGCCGCTGCTCGATCACCGGCTGGTCGAATGGGCGGTGGCACTGCCGCAATCGCTGAAGCTGCGGGGCCGCAGCGGCAAGCACGTGTTCAAGCGCGCGCTGGAGACGCGGGTGCCGGCGGAGCTGCCGTATCGTCGCAAGCAGGGCTTCGCGGCCGCACTCGCCGCGCCGCTGCGCGCCGGGGCGCCGCGACTGCGCGAGCGGCTGCTCGGCCCGGCGATGCAGGAGAGCGGACTGTTCGACGCGGCCGCGGTGGCCAGCGCTGATCGACGCCCACGCCTCGGGCCGGTTCGATCACAGTCAGGCGCTGTGGCAGCTTCTGGTGTTCGAGGGGTTTTTGGCGCGCGAGGCGGCCCCGCCCGGCACCGTCCAGCGCGTCGCCGCGGCCCTCGCCTGAGCGACTGGTGAGGCGCCCTCAGCACTCGGTATAGGCCACCGCCAGCCCGCCGAGCGAGGTCTCCTTGTATTTCGCGTGCATGTCGGCCCCGGTCGCGCGCATCGTCGCGATCACCTGATCGAGCGAGACGTGATGCGTGCCGTCGCCGGCCAGCGCCAGCGACGCGGCGGTGATCGCCTTGACCGCGCCGAACGCGTTGCGCTCGATGCAGGGGATCTGCACCAGCCCGCCGATCGGATCGCAGGTCATGCCGAGATGGTGCTCCATGCCGATCTCGGCCGCGTTCTCGATCTGCGCGTTGCTGCCGCCGAGGGCCGCCGCCAGCCCCGCCGCCGCCATCGAGCACGCAACGCCGACCTCGCCCTGGCAGCCGACCTCGGCGCCCGAGATCGAGGCGTTCATCTTGAACAGCGCGCCGATCGCGGTCGCGGTCAGCAGGAAGCGCACCGCGCCGTCCGCCGTCGTGCGCCGGATACTGCGTATCGGGGCAATCATCGCGCCAGTAGCGCAGCACCGCCGGGATCACCCCGGCCGCGCCGTTCGTCGGCGCCGTGACCACCCGCCCGCCGGCCGCGTTCTCCTCGTTCACCGCGATCGCGAACACCGAGACGATGTCGATCGCCTGGTGCGGCGCCGCGCTGTTGCTCATCCGCCCCGCCTCGGCGCGGCGCAGCAGGTGCGGCGCGCGGCGACGCACGCGCAGGCCCCCGGGCAGCTCGCCCTCGGCGCGCAGGCCGCGGTCGATGCAGGCCATCATCGCGTCGGCCACGCGCCGCAGATGCGCGTCCGGCGGCTCGTCCGCATAGAGCGCCCGCTCGTTCGCCCGCACGATTTCGGCGATGCTCAGGCCCGCCTGCTCGCCCATGCGCAGCAGCTCGGCGGCCGAGCGAAACGGGAACGGCACCGTCGGCCCCGGCGGCGCCGGCCGGCTCAGCTCGGCCTCCCGCGCGATGAACCCGCCGCCGACCGAGCACCAGCGCTCGGCGAGCAGCTCGGACCCGGCCGCGTCGGTGGCGGTGAAGGCGAGCGTGTTCGGGTGCTGCGGCGTCGGGGCGAGGCGGTCGAAGATCAGGTCCGCCGCCGGATCGAAGGCAATTTCAGGGCCGCCGGGCAGGCCCAGGCGCCGGGTCGCGGCGATCGCGGCCACCAGCGCGTCGGCGGCATCGGCATCCACCGTGTCCGGCGCATGGCCCGCGAGACCGAGGATCACCGCCTTGTCGGTGCCGTGGCCGCGTCCGGTCCAGGCGAGCGAGCCGAACAGCGTGATCGCGACCCGCGCCACCCGCCCGAGCAGGTCGGCACCGGCGAGGTCGGTCACGAACGCGCGGGCGGCCTTCATCGGCCCGACCGTGTGCGAGGAGGAGGGGCCGATGCCGATCTTGAACAGGTCGCGGGCACCGATCATCGGCCCTCTGCGTAGGCCTGTGCGTGCTTCACGCCAAGCGCGGTGCGCTCGCGCATTCGGCACCGGGCACGGCGGCGTGCGCGCCGAACCGCGACACTCGCAGGCCGTTGGCGCTGCAAGCCCCCGAACCCAGGAGAAGATGATGCGATATCTGCTCACTACCGCCTCGGCGCTGGCGTTATTCGCGGCACCTGCCTTGGCCGCGACCACACCCGCGCCTCCTGGAGCCGGCGCGTCGGGTGCGACGACCAGCGGCAACACCGCGTCGCAGAGCACAACCAACCCCAGCGCCGCCCCTTCGACGAAGGCGATGGGTGGCCAGACCGGGACCAGCCAGGCTGGGACTAGCCAGACGGGAACAACGCAGCCCGGGACTAGCCAGAGCGCCAGCACTGCGACATCCGGCAACACTTCGGGCAACGCCAGTCAGGCCGATCAGACCTTCGTGAAGAAGGCCGGCTCCGGTAACATCGCCGAGGTGCAGGAGGGCAAGCTCGCCGTCCAGAAATCTCACGATCCGGCAGTGCAAGAATTCGGACGCTGGATGCAGACCGACCACACGATGGCCCAGGGATTGCTGATGCAATCCGCGCAACCGTCGAACATCCAAGTTCCGACGAAGCCCGATGCCGCCGCGATGAGCTCGATGAAGAAGCTGCAGACGGCGAGCGGGCCTCAGTTCAATCGCCAGTACATCGACGGCGCGGTGACGGATCACCAGAAGACCGTCAAGCTGTTTCAGGACGAGGCACAGAACGGTCAGGACGCGCAGTTGAAGACCTATGCGAACGCGATGCTGCCGGCCTTGCAGGCGCATTTGGAAGAGGCGCAGGCGTTGCAGTCGAACATGTCGGGCAGTAGCACTGCGAGCGGCGCCGGCGGCACCTCCGCCTCTGGCAATACGGCCGTTGGCGCGGGCAATGCCGGCACCGCCAAGCTCAATCAGCAGGAGCTGAACAAAATCCAGCATCGCTGACGCAGCCTGTCGTGAAACTTGACTGCTTCTTCAGGCGCGGGCGATCGCCTGGTTGATCGCCCGCACCCCGGCGGCCGGGCCGTCGGGATGGGACCACACGGCACCGACGACCGCGAGGAAGTCGGCGCCGGCGCGTACCAGCGGCGCGCAGTTCTCGGCCGTGATCCCGCCGATTGCGACACAGGGCAGCTCCATCAGCTCCGACCACCAGGCGATGATATCGGGGTCGGCGCGAGTCGGTGCCTCCTTGGTCGTGGTCGGGAAGAAGGCGCCGAACGCCACGTAGTCGGCGCCGTCCTCGCCGGCCTGCATGGCGAGATCGCGGCTCGCGTGGCAGGTCACGCCGAGGGTTCGGTCGGGGCCGAGCAGACGGCGCGCCTCCCGCGCCGGCGCGTCCTGCTGACCGACATGGGCACCGTCGCAGCCGCAGGCGGCGGCGAGGTCGGGCCGATCGTTCAGCAGGAACGCGACGCCGCGCGATTGTGCGACCGGCCGCAGCGCGTCGATCGCATGACGCAGCGCGTCGTCACCGGCGTCCTTCAGGCGAAGCTGCACGGCGGCGACGTCGCCGGCATCGAGGGCCGCCGCCAGCCGATCGGAGAACGCCGCCACCTCCAGCGCCGCCGGAGTGACAAGGTAGAGTCGGCAGCCGGCCGGCTTCTCGTTCAATCGCTTCCCTTATAGATCGCGATGATCCGGGCCAACATGTCGAGCGCCTCGGCCTTCGGACGCTGGAAGGTGTTGCGCCCGATGATGCTGCCCGAGGCACCCCCCGCATGGAGGCCGCGCACCACGTCGAGCAGTTCGTCAACGCTCGGCACCGACTCGCCGCCCGAGAACAGCACGATGCGGCGGCCGTTGAAGGCGCATTGCATGACGTGCGCGACCCGCTTGGCGAGCGTGCTGGCGTCGACGTTCTCATACGCCTTGCGCGCCGCCGGCAGGCTGATGTGCGCGCTCGGCGGCTTCACCTTGATGATGTGCGCGCCGAGGAGGGCCGCCATGTGCGCGGCATAGGCGCAGATGTCGAGCGCGGTCTCGCCCGCCTTGTCGAGGTTCGGTCCGCGCGGGTAGCTCCAGACCACCACGACGAGGCCGGCCGCCTTGGCCTCCTCGGCGATTGCGCGCAGCTCCTCGAACTGCTCGAGCGCGTATTCGCTGCCGGGATAGATCGTGAAGCCGACGGCGGCGCAGCCGAGGCGCAGCGCGTCGTTGACCGAGCCGGTGATCGCCTGATCCTTGGTGACCGCGAGCGCGTTGCTCGAATTGAGCTTCAGGATCGTCGGAATCGCGCCGGCATAGGTGGAAGCCCCGGCTTCGATCATGCCGAGCGGCGAGGCGAACGCATTAAGCCCGGCTTCGATCGCGAGCTGGAAATGGTAGTGCGGATCGTACGCAGGCGGGTTGGGCGCAAAGCTGCGGGCAGGGCCGTGCTCGAAACCCTGATCGACGGGCAGGATCACCAACTTGCCGGTGCCGGCGAGTTCGCCGGTCATCAGAATGCGGGTGAGGTTCGCCTTGGTGCCGGGGTTGTCGCTCTCGTACCAGTCGAGGATCTTCTTGACCGGTTGCGTGACACGCATGGCGGACTGCCCTCCTCGCTCGGCGCAAGCGCGGAGTTACCGGAACCGCGGCACAGTGTCACGTGCGCGCCAGCCACGCCGCCAGCCGGCGCGGCGCATCCGGTGCCGCCATATCCAAGGCCGGCGGCGCGCGATCGAGCACGCAAGCGCCGATCCCGGCGGCGGCGGACACCACCGCCGCGCGTGCCGGGCACGAGCGTGCGAGCACGAGCAAGTGTTGCCCCCCGCGCAGCGCGTCGAGCGCGTACCCGGCCGCGGCACCGCAATCGAGGATGTCGGCGGCGATCAGGCCGGGGGCCGCCGCGCGCGCCGCAGCGGCCAGTGCGATCCACCACTGCGAGCCGGCGTAGCCGGCCGCGCCGGGCGCCGAGAGCAGCACCAGCGGCCTGCCCGACGCGCACGCCGCGCGCGCGTCGGGCAGGCCATGGACAATCACGGCGGGCGCGGTCGGGACCATCCTTGACCTTCAAGCCGGCACAAGGCTTGAGTGCAATCGCTGAACAGGAGGGTGCCCGCGCCGATGTCGGAGTTTGCGGGGCCGGACCGGGCCGCGGCGCGGTTGCAGGCGGCGCTTGACCGGATCGCCCGGGCCGCGGACCGGCGCCATAATAGCGGCGCGGGCAGCTCCGACCTGGCAGCACGGCTGCGCGCCACGGAGGCGGCGGCAGAGGCCAAGGCGCGGCGCACGCGCGAGATCGCGTCGCGGCTTGACGCCCTGATCGAGGAGCTGCGCTCCTCGTTGGAAGACTGAGGCGCGCGGAAGATTGGGGCGCGGGAAAGATTGAGGCGCGGGAGGCGCGGTTGGCTCAGCTCACTGTAAAGATCAACGGCTACGCCTACACCGTCGGCTGCGAGGACGGTCAGGAGGCGCATCTGCTCGCAATGGCGGAGGCGGTGGACAAACGCATCTCCAGCATCAAGGCGATCGGACCGCAGAGCGGGGAGGCGCGCCTGCTGGCGCTGGCGGCCCTGCTGCTCGCCGACGAATTGCACGACCGCACGCTGGAGCTGCAAAGCCGCGGCGCCGCCCCGCAGCCCACAGCCGCGCCGCTGACCGCCAGGCTCTCGCGGCTCGCGGAACATGCCGAGACGATTGCGGACGGCATGGAGCGCGCCTAAGTATTGCCGTGCGGGGCTGCTCGGTGCGTCAGGCAATTCATCCCCGGGGCCAGTAAGCATCCTCCAGGGAGCTGGCTCTGTCGTGGCCCTGGTCACGGTATCTGGCGCCCACCTGCAAACGCAGGCTCTGGGAGGATGAGACGCCAACGGCCATGGCGGCTCCGCACTTGACCGATCTCACCGAAGCAAAGGCGGCGCTACGCCAGACCGCGCTGGCGCGGCGCGACGCCTGCGACCCGGCGCTCGGCGCGCGCCTCGGCGAGCATCTGCTCGAAACCGTACCCCCGCCGCGGGGTGCCGTCGTCGCGGGTTTCTGGCCGCTCGGGCGCGAGATCGATATCCGCCCGCTGCTTGCGGCCCTCAACGCGCGCGGCCATGCGATCGTGCTGCCCCAGACCCCGCCCCGCGGCCAGCCGCTGATCTTCCGACGCTGGTCGCCGGATGCCGCCATGCGGCGCGAGCAATTCGGTACGGTCTGCCCCGAAGGCGAAGTGCTGACGCCCGACTTTCTTCTCGTGCCGCTGCTCGCCTTCGACCGTACCGGCCGCCGGCTCGGCTATGGCGGCGGCTACTACGACCGCACGCTGGGCGCTCTGCCGGGACGCTCCGCGATCGGCTGCGCCTATGCAGCGCAGGAAGTGGACGCGGTGCCGGCCGGTCCGCACGATACTCGGTTGGGCGCGGTCGCGACCGAGCGCGGCGTGATCATCTGCGGAGGCTGACCGGCGTTGCGCATCCTGTTTCTCGGCGACATCGTCGGCCGCACCGGCCGCGAGGCGGTGATCGCGGCGCTGCCGCGGCTGCGTGCCGGGCTCGCGATCGATCTCGCCGTGGTCAACGCCGAGAATGCGAGCCACGGCTTCGGCCTGACGCCCGTCATCGGACAGGCGCTGTTCGCGGCCGGGGCCGACGTGCTCACGCTCGGCAACCACGCCTGGGACCGCAAGGAGGTCATCCCCTACATCGAGCAGGAGCGGCGGCTGATCCGGCCGCTGAACTACCCGCCTGGCACGCCCGGCGCCGGATCGGCGGTCGTGACGCTCGCCAACGGCCGGCGCGTGCTGGTGGCCAACGCGATGGGGCGGCTGTTCATGGACGCGCTCGACTGCCCGTTTCGCGGCACCGCCGAGCTGCTGGCGCGGCACCGGATGGGCGCCACCGTCGCCGCCTTGGTGATCGACTTCCATGCCGAGGCGAGCAGCGAGAAGATGGCCTTCGCCCACACCTTCGACGGCCAGGCGAGCCTGATCGTCGGCACCCATACGCACTGCCCCTCGGCGGACCACCAGGTGCTGCCCGGCGGCACGGCGTTCCAATCCGATATCGGCATGTGCGGCGACTACGACAGCGTGATCGGGATGGCGAAGGCGCCCGCCTCACTCCGCTTCTGGCGCAAGCTGCCGGGCGAGCGGCTGCACCCGGCGGAAGGCGAGGCGACGGTGTGCGGGGTGTTCGTCGAAACCGACGACGCAACCGGGCGGGCGCGGCGGATCGAGCCGGTCCGGCTCGGCGGGCGCCTGTCGCCGGCGATGCCGCAGGCTTGAGCGGCGCCGGCCGGGTGACAGCAACGGCCGTCAGAGCAGTGGCCCGAAATATCAACTCATCGCGGCGGTTCGTCCGCACCGTCATGGTCGGCGGAGGCCGACCATCCACGACTTCGCTGTGTGGCACGACAGAAAGACGTGGATGGTCGGCCTTCGCCGACCATGACGAGGGAGAGGTCGAAACTTTCGCAGCTTGGTATCAGAGCAGGACGCAGGCCTCGTCGAAGGCGAAGCGGGGGGAGCGCTCGAACTGCCCCTCCGGGTCGGCGTGGCCGAGATTGACCAGGAAGTTCGACTTCCAGCCCCGATCGTCGAGAAACGCCTCGTCCACGCGGGCGCGATCGAAACCGGACATCGGACCGCAATCGAGCCCGATCGCGCGCGCCGCCATGATCAAATAGGCGCCCTGCAAGGTGCCGTTGCGGAACGCCGTCTCCTCGGCCAGAGCCTCGTTGCCGGCGAACCAAGTGCGCGCGTCGGCGTGCGGAAACAGCCGCGGCAGATGCTCGTAGAAATACGGGTCATAGGCGACGATCGTCGTCACCGGGGCTGCCATCGTCTTCTCGACATTGCCCGCCGAAAGTGCCGGCCGCAGCTGCTCCTTCGCTTCCGGCGTGCGCAGGAACAGGAACCGCGCCGGCGATGAGTTGGCGGAGGTGGGCGGCATCTTCAGCAGCTCGAACAGCGCGCGCAGTTCCTCCTCGCTCACCGTCTGGTCGGTCCAGCGATTGGCGGTCCGCGCCTCTCTGAACAGCGCGTCCAGCGCCGCGTCGTCGATCATCGCGCCAGGCGCCTAGAGCTCGACCTGCTCGACGCTGACGACCTCGGGGATGTAATGGCGCAGCATGTTCTCGATGCCGTGCTTGAGCGTGGCGCTGGAGGACGGGCAACCGCTGCAGGCACCCTGCATGTGCAGCCGCACCACGCCCTGCCGATAGCCGCGGAAGATGATGTCGCCGCCGTCGCCGGCAACTGCGGGGCGGACGCGGGTGTCGATCAGCTCCTTGATCTGGGCGGCGATCTCGCTGTCTTCCGGCGCGATCGCCTCCTCGGCGGCGGCGGCTTCCTCGCCCTCGATCGCCGGCCGTCCGGCGAGGTAGTGCTCCATGATGGAGCCCAGCACCTGCGGCCGCAGCGCCTGCCAGTCCATGTCTCGCGTTTTCGTTACGGTCACGAAATCGCTGCCCAGGAACACGCGCGCCACTCCCGGCAGCGCGAAGATCGCCGAGGCGAGCGGGCTGCGGGCGGCGGCGTCGGGGGCGGCGAAATCGGCGGTGCGGTCGCCGAGCACGTCACGACCGGGCAGGAATTTCAGCGTGGCGGGATTGGGCGTGCCCTCGGTCTCGATGAACATCTGCCGGCCTCGATTGTTGTGGCGATAAGGCACTAGATGGCGAACTCGCCGCCCGGCGCAAGGCGGCGCGCGCGACGCCCCGGGCTGCGCCTGCTACATCCCGGCCGATGACCGCGCCGCCGCCACTGCCCCCCGCCCCGCCTGGGGACCTTCTGCGCACGCCGCGCGATCGCGCCCGCGCCTGGGCCGGGAGCCTGCTCTCCGACCACGGGGCCTTCCGCCTGGTCTGGCACAACTGGGCCGAGGTCATCCCCGGCCGCCTCTATCGCTCCAACCATCCGACCCCGGCGCGCCTTGCCGCCCGCGCCCGCCGCCACGGCCTCAGAACCATCATCAATCTGCGCGGCACCAAGCCGTGCGGCTCGACCGCGCTCTCCCGCGACGCCGCCGCACGGCTCGGGCTGGTGACGGTCGATCTCGCCTTTGAAAGTCGCGGCGCTCCGCACCGCGACCGCCTGCTGCGCTTCGCCGAGCTGTGGCGCAGGATCGAGACGCCCGCGCTGCTGCACTGCAAGTCCGGCGCGGACCGGGCCGGACTGGTCGCCGGCGTTGCCCTGCTCCTGGAAGGCGGCACGGCGGCCGAGGCGCTCGCCCAGCTGTCCTGGCGCTTCGGCCATGTCCGCCGCTCGCCGACCGGTGTGCTGGATGCCTTTTTCGTCCGCTACGCCGAGGTGGAGGGGCGGCTCGGGTTCCTCGACTGGGTGGCGCGGGAATATGACGAGGCCGCCCTGCGACGCGATTTCGTCGCCGGCGGCCTTGCCGGATTCCTCAACGATCGCGTGCTGCGGCGGGAGTAGCGGCCTTCAGCCTTTGCCGGCGGCGAAGCGCACCGCCTCCTCGGCGGCGCGAAACAGGGCGCGGGCCTTAGCACGGGTTTCCTCGTACTCGGCCTCGGGCGTCGAATTCGGCGACCACCCCGCCACCCGCTTGCACATACATCGTGCCGTCCTTCACCAGGGCGGTGCGCAGGCCGATGCAGGTGTCCATCGTGCCGTTGGCGGCGAAATAGCCGATGCAGCCGGCGTAGATGCCGCGTCGCACCGGCTCCAGCTCCTCGATGATCTGCATGGCGCGGACTTTCGGCGCGCCGGTCAGCGTGCCGGCCGGGAAGCCGCCGATCAGCGCATCCAGCGCATCCAGCCCCGGACGCAGCTTGCCCTGCACGTTGGAGACGATGTGCATCACGTGGCTGAACCGCTCGACGGCGAAGCTCTCGGTGACGCGCACGCTGCCGACCTCCGCGACGCGGCCGACGTCGTTGCGGCCGAGGTCGAGCAGCATCAGATGCTCGGCGCGCTCCTTGGGGTCGCCGAGCAGTTCGGCTTCGAGGGCTACGTCCTCCTCATGGCTGGCGCCGCGCGGCCTGGTGCCGGCGAGCGGGCGGATGGTGACGATGCCGTCGCGCAGCCGCACCAGGATCTCAGGCGAGCTGCCGACGATGGCGAAGCCGCCGAAATCGAGGAAGAACAAGAACGGTGCCGGGTTGATCCGCCGCAGCGCGCGATAGAGGGCGAAGGGCGGCAGGGCGAACGGCGCCGAGAAACGCTGGCTCGGCACGATCTGGAAGGCGTCGCCGGCGGCGATGTACTCCTTCATCCGGGCGACGATCGCCTTGAAGGCATCGGGCGGTATGTTGGAGACCGGCTCGGGCGGCGGCGGCAGCGCGACCGGCGGCGCTGCGTGCGGCAGCGGGCGGTCGAGTGCCGCTTCGGCCTCGGCAAGCAGCGCCTGCGCCGCCTCCCAGGCGCGGGTCGCCGGCACGCCCTCGCGCGGGTAGGCCGGTGCGAGCAAGGTCAGTTCGTCGCGGACGTTGTCGAAGATCGCGAACAGGGTGGGGCGGATCAGCACCGCTTCGGGCAGGCCGAGTTCGTCGCGGTTCTTCTCCGGCAGCCGCTCCATCTGGCGGACCATGTCGTAGCCGAGATAGCCCACCAGGCCGCCGGACATCGGCGGCAGCGAGTCCGGCACCTCGATCCGGGTCTCGGCGATCAGCGCGCGCAGGCTCTCCAATGCGGGTCGGTCGTCGGCGACGAAGGCGTGAGGGGCGGAGCGGGCATGGCGGTTGATCTCGGCCCGGCCGCCGCGGCAGCGCCAGATCAGATCCGGCTCGAAGCCGATGATCGAATAGCGCCCGCGCGCCGAGCCGCCCTCCACGCTCTCCAACAGGAAGGCGTTGGGCTTGCCGTGGGCGAGCTTGAGGAAGGCAGCGACCGGGGTTTCGAGGTCGGCGACCCAGATCGTCCAGGCCAGCGCCCCCCGGCCCGCATCGTAGGCCGCGCGGAAGGCGGCGAGGCTGGCGCTCACCGCCGGCTACTGCTCCCTCTCCCGCTTGGGGAGAGGGCGGGGTGAGGGGGCGGCCGGCACCCCTCCCCCTACCCCCTCCCGCAAGGGGAGGGGGAAGAAGTGCGCCCTGTTTCATCCTGTTCTCAGGGCCGGATCGCGGCATCGAGCTGCGCCGTGTTGATGCGGGGGTGGGCGCGCTGGCGCAGGCCGGCGATGAAGCTCACTTCGAGGTCGTTGGCCGCCGAGCCGAGCAGCGTCTGCCGGAGCTGGGCATAGCCCGCGGGGTCGGCCGTCGGGTCAGGCTCCTCGATTTTCGTGAGCTGGGCGACGACGAAGGTGGTCGGCGTCTGCACCATCGTCGCGTGCCCCGGCTTGAGGGTGAACAGCGGCCCGACCAGTTCTGCCGGCACGCCTTCGGGCGGGTTCGCCTGCCGCCCGATCGGCGGCGATACTTGGACCGTCCCCCCGGCCGGCGCAGCGGCGGCGGCGATCATCTGGCCCTGCTGGACGGCGCGCAGCAGGGTGGTCGCCGCCTCGTTCTGCGCCCGGGAGCGCATCGCTTCGGTCCAGTCGGCCCTAACCTGGGCGGCGACCTCCTGGAACGGCTTTTCGGCCGTGGCGACGATGTGCTGCACGCTGACTGCGTAGTAGCTGCTCGGCGCGCCGCCCGCCGAGGGCACCTCGGTCAGGTGCGGCGGCTCTCCCGGCTTGGTGTGGAATGCCGCCTCGATCAGCTTGCTGCGCAGCGCCGGCGGCCCGGGGATCGGCGCCGGCTGGCCGGAGGGTGTCAGGCCCTGGGCGTCGAGCGTGCCTTCCACGGCGGCGAGGCCAAGGCCGGTCGGCAGCTTGTCGAGCGGGTCGCCGCCGGCCAGCGCATCCTCGACCTTGTTCGCATCCGGGTAGATCTGATCGGCGGCCCGCTGCTGGGCGAGGCGATCGTGGATCTCGGACTTCACTTGCGCGAAATCGCGGTTGCTGCCCGGCGTGATCGCCGTCACCCGGACCACGTCGAAACCAAGGCCGGTCTTCATCAGGGGCGAGATCGCACCGACTGCAGGAGCGGCGAACACCGCCTTGCCCAGTTCCGTCGAGGGGAAGTCGGCCTCGGCGGCGCTGTCGAGTTCGGTCGCGGTGGCGTGGGCGGCCTTGGCGGCTGCCTGCATCGCGGCCCAGTCGGCGCCGCCTTTCCACTGATCGGCAAGCTTCTGCGCGGTTGCCGCGTCGCCGGCCACGATCACCTGCGCCGAGCGCTTCTCCGGCGTCACATAATCCGCCTTGTGGGCGTCGTAATAGGCGCGGATGTTGGCCTCGGGGATGGCGATACCGCGGGCGATCGTCTCGGTCGAGAGCACGACCGCCTGGATGCGCCGCTGCTCGGGCGTGCTGTAGCGGTCGGGATGCAGCGCGTAGAAGCGGCGAAGCTGCGCCTCGGTCGGCGCCGGCGGCGCGGGAGCGGCGGCAAACGGCAGCGCCACCATCGCCGCGACCCGCTTCTCCTCCGCCACGTCGAAGGCCTGCTTCAGCAGCGTCGTCGGCACCACGGCGCCCGCCCGCACCGCCTCCTGCACCTCCCGGCCGGCGATGTCGGCGCGCATCAATTGCAGGAAGCTCGCTTCGCTCAGGTTGTTGTTGGCGAGCACCGCATTGAAGCGGGTGCGGTCGAACTGCCCGTTGGGGCCGCGGAAGGGCGGCATCGCGAACACCGTCGCGCGCAGCGCCGGGTCGGGCACGACCACGCCGAGCCGCCCGACCTCATGCGCCAGCACCACCTGGGCGATCATCTGATCGAGCGTGCGGCTTGCGATCTCGCGGCGGATCTGGGGACTTGCTTCCTGGCCGCCCAGCGCCTTCTGCACCCGGCCGAGCGCACGCTGGAACTGATCCTGGAAGGCGGCGCCCTCGATCGATTGGCCGTCGAGCGTGGCGACGGCGGTGTTGCTGGCGCGGCCATGCAGCAGGGTGCGGAGCATATCCCCGATGCCCCACACGCCGAATGCCACCACCAGGATGAGGAAGAACACCCGGGCGACCCAGGTGTTGAGGAAGCGGCGCATCAAGCCAATCATGATCGGGACCCGGGCAACGGCGGGCCGCACCATAGGCAGGCGCTCGTGCCTTTGCCAGGGCGGGCGCTCGGCCGGAGAGCAGGAGAAGCAGATCGATGCGCCAGGTCATCGCCGGCAACTGGAAGATGAACGGGCTGGCGGCCGAGGCCGAGCGGCTCGCCCGCGCCGTGCGCGAGGGGGCGGCGGGGCTCGGCTGTGACCTGCTGGTCTGCCCACCGGCGACGGTGCTGGCACGGGTCGCGCGCGCGCTGGATGGCAGTGCGGTTGCCGTCGGCGGCCAGGATTGTGCGGTGCAGGAAGCGGGGGCGCATACGGGCGACGTATCGGCCGTCATGCTGCGCGACGCCGGGGCGACTCACGTGATCCTGGGCCATTCCGAGCGCCGGCGCGATCACGGCGAGACCGACGAACTGGTGCGCGAGAAGGTGGTGGCGGCCGCGGCCGCCGGGCTGGTGCCGATCGTCTGCGTGGGCGAGACCGAGGAGCAGCGCGAGGCCGGGCGCGAGACCGAGACGGTGGGCTGGCAGATCGAGGGCAGCCTGCCCAAGCCGTTTTCCGGTCTGCTGGCCTATGAGCCGATCTGGGCGATCGGCACCGGCCGAACTGCCACCGCGCACGACGTGGAGATGATGCACGCCTTCATTCGCGAGGAGTTGGTGCGGCAGTTCGGCGCGGCGGGGCGGGCGGTGCCGATCCTGTATGGCGGCTCGGCCAAGCCCGATAACGCGGCGGCGCTGCTGGCGGTGGCGGAGGTGGGGGGCGCGCTGGTGGGCGGCGCCAGCCTCGATGCGAGCGCCTTCCTGGCGATCGCGCGGTCGGCGCAATAGTTCGCCCCAGTAGAGGATCGACATGGCCACCTCCGAACTGCCGAGTGGGGACCGCGAAGGACCATGCAAGACATTTGAGAGGCGAGCGTTGGCGCTCGACCGCAAGTTGGAGCTATTCGCCACGGCTCGGCGATCGGAATCGCGCTGGCTCAAGGGAACGTCGCTCGCGGTGCTGGGCGTTACAATTGCGTGCTGGGCCAGCCTGCTCCTCGCGATGGCGCATGGGTTCCACTGGTTCTGACGCCCTCTGCTGGCGATGGCACGGTTGGCGCGGTAGGAGCGGGAATGCCGGATTCGCCAATTGAACCGACGGGCGAGCCTGCCCACTCCCTGGAGGCCAGGGTGGCGGTGCTGGAGCAGATCGCCCGTTCAACCGCGGCCGCGATCGACCGCATCGAGCGACGTCTGGAGACAATGGACGTGGCACACCGGGCGGCGATCGACCGCCTGGAGCGGCGGATCGAGGCGATAGAGGCGGCGCATCGCGCCGACTTCCGCTGGCTGCTGGGCATCATGTTCGGCGCCTGGGCGAGCCTGCTCGGGGTGATGGCGCATGGGTTCCACTGGCTCTGACGCCCCTGTTTCCATGCGGCGCCGCGGGGTCTAGAAGGCGCGCGCGATGACCACCGTGCTGCTGATCCTCCATCTGTTCGTCACGCTCGCCCTGATCGGCGTCGTGCTGATCCAGCGCAGCGAGGGCGGCGGCCTCGGGATCGGCACCTCGCAGGGCATGGGTAGCTTCATGACCGGGCGGGGCACGACGAATTTGCTGAGCCGCACCACCGCGATCCTGGCGACGATCTTCATGGCGCTGGCGCTGGCGCTCGCCCTGCTCAATCGCGGCACCGCGGGGGTGGGCGGCTCGATCCTCAACGAGCCGCCGCCGGTGGTCAATCCGGCCGGTCCGGCCGGGATGGCCGTGCCGCATCCGCCGGCCGGACAGAAGGCGCCAAGCCCCGCGCCAAGCCCCGCGCCAAGCCCGCGCCAAGCCCCGCGCCAAGCCCCGCGCCAAGCCCCGCGCCAAGCCAGGGCACGCCGCAGCCGCCGGCACCCACGGTGCCGACCCGCTGAGGGCCGGCCGACTCGGGTTCACCTTCTGCCCCGCTTCGATGTATGATGGGCGCCCATGACGCGGTTCGTGTTCATCACCGGCGGCGTGGTCTCCTCTCTTGGCAAGGGCATCGCCGCCGCAGCGCTCGGCGCGCTGCTGCAGGCGCGCGGCTGCACGGTGCGGCTGCGCAAGCTCGACCCCTACCTCAACGTCGATCCGGGCACGATGAGCCCGACCCAGCACGGCGAGGTGTTCGTCACTGATGACGGGGCCGAGACCGATCTCGACCTCGGCCACTACGAGCGCTTCACCGGCGTCGCCGCCACCCGCGCCGACAACGCGACCACCGGGCGCATCTATTCCGAGGTGATCGCGCGCGAGCGGCGCGGTGATTATCTCGGGGCGACGGTCCAGGTGATCCCGCACATCACCGATGCGATCAAGGAGGCGATCGTGCGCGACCTCGACGGCGTCGATTTTGCGCTGATCGAGATCGGCGGCACGGTCGGTGACATCGAGAGCCTGCCGTTCCTGGAGGCGATCCGCCAACTCGGCAACGAGCTAGGCCCGGAGCGGACGATGTTCGTCCACCTGACGCTGGTGCCGTTCATCCCGTCGGCGGGCGAATTGAAGACCAAGCCCACGCAGCATTCGGTGAAGGAGCTGCAGAATGCCGGCATCCAGCCGCAGATGCTGCTGTGCCGCTGTGACCGCCCGATCCCGCAGCCCGAGCGACGCAAGATCGCGAATTTCTGCAACGTGCGGCCCGAGGCGGTGATCGCGGCGCTGGACGTCGATACCGTGTACGCGGTGCCGATCCGCTATCACCAGGAGGGCATGGACCGTGAGGTGCTGCGGCATTTCCGGCTGCCCGCCGAGACCGAGCCCGACCTCGGAGCGTGGCAGCGCATCGTCGCGACGACGCGCGCACCGGAGGGCGACGTGCGGATCGCGGTCGTGGGCAAGTACACGAACCTCCTCGACAGCTACAAGAGCCTGAACGAGGCGCTGGCGCACGGCGGCATCGCCAATCGGGTGCGCGTGCGGCTCGATTGGGTGGACAGCACGATTTTCGAGCAGCCCGACACCGTGCAGCGGCTGGAGGGTGTGCACGGCATCCTGGTGCCGGGCGGCTTCGGCGAGCGCGGCAGCGAGGGCAAGATCGAGGCGGTGCGCTTCGCGCGCGAGCGGCTGGTGCCGTTCCTCGGCATCTGCTTCGGGATGCAGATGGCAGTGATCGAGTGCGCGCGGCACCTGGCCGGAATGCCGGAAGCCTCCAGCAGCGAGTTTGGGCCAACCATGACGCCGGTCGTGGGCCTGCTGACCGAGTGGGCGCGCGGCAACGAGATCGAGCGGCGTGCCGAGGGCGGCGAGCTCGGCGGCACGATGCGGCTCGGCGCCTACCCCGCGATGCTGCGCCAGGGTTCGCTGGTGCGCGGCCTCTATGGCGGGGCGGCGGAGATCAGTGAGCGGCACCGTCACCGGTACGAGGTGAACGTGCGCTACAAGGATGCGCTGGAAGCGGCGGGACTGCGCTTCTCCGGCATGTCGCCCGACGGCATCCTGCCCGAGATCGTCGAATATCCCGAGCATCCGTGGTTCGTGGGGGTGCAGTACCATCCCGAGCTGAAGTCGAAGCCCTTGGCGCCGCATCCGCTGTTTGCCGGGTTCGTCGCCGCCGCAGTGCGCCAGTCTCGCCTTGTCTGAGGCGCGCACGATCCGCGTCGGCGCGGTCGGGATCGGCAATCAGCTTCCGTTCGTGCTGATCGCGGGGCCGTGCCAGATCGAGAGCCGCGGGCACGCGATCGAGGTTGCGAGTGCCCTTGTGGGAATCGCACGCGCGGCAAAAGTGCCGCTGATCTACAAGAGCAGCTTCGACAAGGCGAACCGGACGAGCGCGGGCGCGGCACGCGGCGTCGGGATGGCTAAGGGACTGGCGATCCTGGCAGAGCTGCGCGAGCGGTTTTCCATCCCCGTGTTGACCGATATTCACGAGCGCGACCAGTGTGCGCCGGCCGCCGAGGCGGTGGATGTGCTGCAGATCCCTGCTTTTCTCTGCCGCCAGACCGATCTCCTGATCGCAGCCGGCGAGACCGGGCGGGCAGTGAACGTGAAGAAAGGACAGTTCCTCGCCCCTTGGGACATGGCCAACGTGGCCGCGAAGGTGGCGGCCACCGGCAACGACCGCATCCTGCTGACCGAGCGGGGCACGAGCTTCGGCTACAACACGCTGGTCAACGATTTTCGCGCGCTGCCGATCATGGCGCGGACCGGATATCCGGTGGTGTTCGACGCGACGCACTCGGTGCAGCAGCCGGGCGGGCTGGGCGGCGCCTCGGGCGGGCAGCGCGAGTTCGCCCCGGTGCTGGCGCGCGCCGCGTTGGCGGTAGGTGTGGCGGCGCTGTTCGTCGAGACACATCCCGACCCGGACGCGGCGCCGAGCGATGGGCCAAGCATGGTGCCGCTGCGCGAGATGGCGGGGCTGGTGGCGGGGTGGAAGCGGGTGGACGCGGTGGCGAAGGGCGCACCGTAGGCCGGCGCCGAGAGCGGACACGCCCGGCGCTCAAACCGAGATCGCCAGCCTGTCGTGTTGAGTCATACCAGCGGCACAATGCGCTGACCGCTTTCCGTCATCGTCATTGCGAGCGGAGCGAAGCAATCCAGGCGGTCCGTTCTTTGCTGCACGCCTGGATCGCCACGCCGCCAAGCGGCGGCTCGCGATGACGAACGAGTTGGAGCACCGAGCGATTGGTATCACATGCCGCGGCAGCGAAATGGACGCCGGAAAAAAATCGCAGTCTTGTCGTATCGGTAAGCGATAGCCGAGAGCTTCTTGAGTTTGCTGAAAAAATTCTGCCCGTGGCGAGCCAAAAGCGGCCCCAAAAACAGGCTCGGAACAGGGTCGGAACAGGGGCATAACAGGGGCATAACAGGGCGGAACAGGACCTGTTACCTTCCCGGCGGCGACAGGCGCAGCGGCTGAACCGGCTTCCGCCGCGGCGACGGTGGTCAGCGACTCGGCATCCGAGGCCTGCCTCGGACCCAGGACCGCCGACACCAGCTCGCTTGAATGATTGGAACGAGGCCAATGGCTCCTCTCCGTCTTCTGGCAGTCAACGTAGCATTCCTCATGCAAATTGTCAATCTTTATAACGAAACCGCGACCGCCCCGAGCGACCGGCCAAACATGGTGCCACCCTGCGGGATGGCGGGGCTGGTGGCGGGGTGGATGCGGGTGGACGCGGCGGCGAAGGGCGGCTCGTAGGAGCCGCGCCTTCCCGCCGCTAGACCGTCCCTGAAGCGGCTTGGGGCTTGGGGCTTGGCTGCAACTTGTTCCGGCCCTGCTCGCGTCGCGTTACGCGCGCCAGAACGGCTTGGCGGTCTCGCCGCGGATATCGAAATCACGGGCGTGTGGCAGATCACGGCGTTCGCGCCCGTCCATCACGGCAAGTTCGGCGCGCTCGCGGGCGCGAATGCGCCAGACGCGCAGCGTCTCACGGGCGGCGGCGAACGCCCGCGTCAACGCCAAGCCCTGCGGGCCAGAGAAGCGGGCGGCTGATGGCGCGAGTGCGGAGTTCGGTGCGCTGAACGACATTTTGTCCTCCCATTCGTTGTGCGGCGGCAGTGGCCGCCGGTAGCGGGAGCAAACCGCGGACAGGGCGTTCATGTCCTGAAAACGGGTTGAGACTTGGCTGAAATTTCCCTAAGAGCGGCCAGCCTCCGGGATCGTGCCATGGGCGCCGAGCCGGCTGTCTATCGCTTTGACCGCTTCGTCCTGGACCTCGTCCGGGGCGCGCTCCTGGCGGACGGGGCGGAGCGCGCGCTCCGCCCGAAATCATTCGCCCTCCTGCGGCATCTGGTGGAAAACCCCGAGCGCCTGATCGACCGTGACGAAATCATGCGGGCGGTCTGGCCCGGCGTCATCGTCACCGAGGACAGCATCGCCCAATGCATCAAGGAGATTCGCCGGGCCCTCGGCGATGATGAGCAGCACTTCCTGCGCACCTTGCCACGGCGCGGCTATCTGTTCGCGGCCAAGGTGTCGCGGGCGGATGCAGCCGTTACCACGCCGATCGCCGCCACCTCGGCCGCACACGCCGCGGACGCCTCGCGTCCGCCGACGGGCCGACCCATGGTGGTGGTCCTGCCGTTCGAGAACATCGGCAACGACCCGGAAGAGGCCTATTTCGTTGACGGGCTGACGGCGGACCTGGTCACCGATCTGACCCGTTTTCAAAGCCTGCACGTCGTCAGCCCCCGTCGGAATGATCAGCGGCGTGCGTTGCCGGAGACGCCCTGGGCGCGTGAAATTTTGCCCCAGCGCACGGCCTATCTGGTCAGCGGGAGCATCCGCCGCGCGGGCGGGCGCATCCGGGCGACCGCGCAGCTCGAGGATGCAGGAAGCGGCGTCAGGCTCTGGGCCGAGCGGTTCGACCGGTCTCTCGACGACCTGTTTGCCGTGCAGGAGGAATTGGCCGAGCGCGTCGCCGCGCATCTCGTCTCGCAAGTGGAGCATGACGGAATGCGCCGGGCGCGGCGGCACCCGCCGGCCAGCCTCGACGCCTATGATCTTTGCCTGCGCGGGCGTGAGCTGCACGCCCGGGCGACGGCGGCGGACACGCTCGCCGCGCGCGAGATGTTCGCGCGTGCGATCGAGGCCGACCCCGATTACGCGACCGCCTACGCTTGGCAGGCCTACACCGTCCAGCGCGCCATGACGCATCTCTGGGGCGAGCCGCGCGGCCGGCCGGCAGCGATCCTGTCGCTCGAACTGGCCCGCCGCGCGGTTGAAATCGAGCCGGGCTCACCCCTCTGTCTCGCTCGCCTCGCCTTCGTTTTGTTGCTGAACGCGCAGTGGGACGAGGCGCTGGAGACCGGGCGCGCGGCGGTGCTTGCGAACCCCTGTGCCGTCGAGACTCGGCAAGCCTACGGGATGGTCCTGATGCAGGCCGGCGACCCCGCGGAAGCGGTGCGGGAAATCCGTCTGGCAGTTTCGCTCGATCCCTTCCACCCGCCCGGGTTGCGGGCCGAACTCGGGCGGGCGCTGCTGCTCGCCGGTCGTCCCGAGGAGGCTCTGCCGGAGCTGCGCTGGTGCGCCGCACGCTTGCCAGATTACGGGCCTTGCCGCCAAGCGTTGGTCGTCGCCGCGGCACTGGCCGGCCGCATGGAGGAAGCCCGCGCGGCAGTGCGCGAAGTGCTCCGCCTCACTCCGGACCGGACGACACGCAACATAGCCGAAATGTGGTTCTTCCGCGACCCCGCCGTCGTGGAGCGCTTCCGCGCGGGCTTCCGTGCCGCCGGATTCCCCGGCTAGGCTAGGGCTTGTCGCTACTTCACCGCCCCCAGCGTCAAGCCCTGCATCAGCCAGCGTTGCAGGAAGAAAAACACGATCGCAACCGGCAGAGTCGCGACCAGGGTTGCCGCCATCACCTGGTTCCACTCCACCGAGTAGCGCCCGGCTACCAGGTTCACGACCTGCAACGTCACCGTCATCTTCGAGGGGTCGCGCAGCATGGTGAGCGCCACGACGAACTCGTTCCAGCCGCTGACGAAGGTGACGGTCGCGGTCACCGCGATCGCCGGCACCGCGAGCGGCAGGAAGATCTGGGTGACCGCCCGGGTGCGGGTGCAGCCATCCAGCCACGCCGCTTCCTCCAGATCGCGCGGGATGGTCGCGAAGTAGGAGGACAGCATCCACACCGCGAAGGCGATGTTGAACGCGCCATAGATGATGATGACGACCAGCCGCGTGTTGACGAGCGAGCCGCCGTCGAACGGGATCGCCGCCGCCAGCCGGAACAGGCCCAGCACCAGCAGCACCGGGGCGAGCATCTGTGTCACCAGCAGGAACATTCGATAGGCGCCGCTGCCCGCGAAGGGCAGCCGCCCCAGCGCATAGGCCGCCGGCACGCTCACCAGCAACGCCAGCGCGGTTGCGGCCAGGCTGATGCCGAGGCTGTTGGCAATGGCGGAGCCGAAATCCGCGGCCTGCCACATCGCCGCGAAGTTCTGCCAGGCGATGTGCTGCGGCAGCCAGCGCGGCGGATAGGCGAGCACCTCGTCGAGCGGCTTCAGCGCCGTCGAAAGCATGACGGCGAAGGGGAACAGCACCAGCACCAACAGCGGCGCCAGCACCAGCCAGCACAGCACGGATTTGCGCAGCACCCGCGCGCGCGTCATGTCGTGCTCCGTCCCTGCAGGCGGATATAGAGCGCGGTGAAGGCGAACACGATCGCCAGCATCACCAGCGAGACGGCCGCCGCAGGCGCCGGACGGCCGAGCCGGAACGCCAGCTCGTAGAGATAGGTCACCAGGATATGGGTGGAATTGTCCGGCCCACCCTGCGTCATCACCCAGATGATCGGAAACGAATTGAACACGTAGATCACGTTCAGCACCACCGCGATGCCGACGAACGGATTGAGCAGCGGCAGTGTCATCCAGCGGAACTGCTGCAAGCCGTTGGCGCCGTCGATGCGCGCTGCCTCGTAGATGTCGCCCGGGATCGAAGAGAGGCCGCCCAGCAGGATGGTGGCGGTGAACGGGATCGAGGCCCAGATGCCGACCGCGATCTCCACCGGGAAGGCGGTGGAGGCGCGCGCCGTCCATTGCACCGGTCCCGCAATCAGGCCGATCTGCTGCAGCACGGTGTTGACCATCCCGTGATCGCCGTTGAACGACCACAGCCAGACGATCGCCGACATCGGCAGCGAAACCGCCCAGGGCAGCATCACGATCGTGCGCGCGACCCCGCGGCCCCAGAATGGCTCGTTCAGCACGAGCGCCACGGGAACCGACAGCAACACGGTTCCGCCGACCACGGCGACGGTCCATTCCAGCGTGCGGAGCAGGGCGGCGAGGAAGATCGGATCGCCGAAAATCTGGCCGAAATTCCGCACCCCCACGAAACCGTGCACCTGCCCGAAGCGCGACACCTCGTGCAGCGAAAGATCCACGATCTCGTAGAGCGGATAGAGGATGATGCCGCCCGCGAGTGCCACGCTCGGCAGGATCAGCAGCCAGGGCAGGCCCGCATCGCGCCGGATGCGGGCCGCCCTCATGCGTCTCGCGCGGGCACCCGCAGGCGTGTGCCCGCGGGTCCGTGCGACTGTCACGACATCACGGCGGTCACGACATCACGGGGCGAGCGCCTGATCGGCCCGCGCTGTCGCCTGCTTCAGCGCCGCAGCCGGCGACGCCTTGCCCAGATAGACCGACTGCACGGCATCCGAGACCGCCTTCGCCACGTCCTCCCAACCCGTGATGGTCGGGGCGAAATGCGCTTCCGGCAGCAGCTTGACGAACACCTGCAACCGCTTGTCGTCGGCGAAATACGGGTCGGTGGCCGCCGCCTTCGTGGTCGGCAGGAAGCCCTCGTTCTTGTTGAACGTGACGCGCGGCCCCTTGGTGAACAGATAGTCGAGGAACTTCCAGGCCGACTTCTTCACCTTCGAGTTCTTGAACATGATGATCGAATCGGTGACGGCGTAGGTGGACGTGGTGGTGCCCTTCGGCACCGGTGCGATGCCGTATTGCAGCTTGGGCGCCTCCTTGGCGATCTGGTTGATCAGGAAGGGCGCCGTGATCATCATGCCGACGCGGCCCTGCTTGAACAGGTTCTGCACGTCCTCGCGTGTGTAGTTGGTCGGCGACGGTTCCGTCAGCCCCTCGTCGATCATGGTCTTGTAGAGCGTCAGCGCCTTGATGCCGGCCGGGCTGTCGAAGGCCGCCTTGCCGTTGTTCCCGATCACGTCGCCGCCATAGCTCCACAGCGCATAGTACCAATAGACGTCGGTTTCGATCGCCTTGCCTTGCAGGCCGAAGCCATAGCCGCCCGCCGCCTTTATCTTCTTCGATGCCGCGACGACGTCATCCCAGGTCGTCGGGCCGTTCGGGAAGCCGGCCTTGGTCAACGTGGTCTTGTTGTAGAACAGCGCGCGCGCCGAGGCCGCGATCGGCAGGCCGTAGATCTTGCCGTTGATCGTGGCCGGCTTGAGGAAGACGCTGATAAAGCGGTCCTTGAACGCCGGGGTCATGTCGCTGTCGAGCGGCTCGGCGATGCCGTTCTTGACGAAATCGAGCAGCCAGCGGGTGCCGATGATCGAGATGTCCGGATTGGTGCCGCCGCCGATATCGGTCTGCAGCTTTTGCAGCAGATCGTCCCAGTTGACGACCTCGATCTTGATCGTGGTGCCGGGATTGGCCTTCTCGAACGCGCGTGCCATCTGCTCGAAATACGGTCCGGTTGCGGCGCTGTAATAGGCGACGGTGACGCGCACCGTATCCGCGCGCGCGGCCTGCGGCAGCAGCAACGCCGCGCCGGACAGCGCCAGCGTCAGCCCTAGTTGCCTGACGGCACCGAAGCCTGGGAATCTCATGGCCGTGTCTCCTCCGCCCGCGTCCGCGCCGTCATTCGCGGCGCCGCGGGTCAGTCGAGCGCAAGGGGGGCAAAAAGACAAGCCGGACGACGGCCCCGGGGCACCCTGCCCTGGCGCTGGCGGCTTGCCCTGCGCCCGGCGATTGCCTATCGCCGCTGGCAGCACCGCCACAGGAGCATCCCATGGCCGCCATCGCCGACATCATCGCCCGCGAGATCCTCGACAGCCGTGGCAATCCGACGCTGGAGGTGGACGTCGCACTCGATGACGGCGCGCTCGGCCGCGCCGCGGTGCCGTCGGGCGCCTCCACCGGCGCGCACGAGGCGGTCGAGCTGCGCGACGGCGACCGCGCCCGCTTCGGCGGCAAAGGCGTGCGCACGGCGATCGGGAACGTCGAAGGCGAAATCTTCGATGCGATCGGGGGCATGGACCCGTCCGAGCAGATCAGGATCGACGACATCCTGATCGATCTCGACGGCACGCCGAACAAGTCGCGCCTCGGCGCCAATGCGATCCTCGGCGTCTCGCTTGCCTGCGCCCGCGCCGCCGCCGCTTCGCTCGGCGTGCCGCTCTATCGCTATGTCGGCGGCGTCTATGCGCGCACCCTGCCGGTGCCGATGATGAACATCCTCAACGGCGGCCGGCACGCCGACAATCCGATCGACATCCAGGAGTTCATGGTAATGCCGGTCGGCGCCGGCACGATCGCCGACGCGGTGCGCATGGGCGCGGAGGTGTTTGCGGCACTCAAGCGCGCGCTGGCCGATGCTGGCCACAACACCAATGTCGGCGACGAGGGCGGCTTCGCCCCCGATTTGCGCTCGGCCGAGGAGGCGCTTGGTTTCATCGCGCGCGCCTGCGAGGCGGCCGGCTACCGGCCCGGCGAAGACTTGATGTTGGCGCTCGACTGCGCCGCGACCGAATTTTTTCACGATGGACACTATGTGCTGGAGGGCGAAGGCAAGCGGCTGGATGCAGGCGGCATGGTCGCCTATCTCGCCGATCTCGCCGGGCGGTTTCCGATCGCCTCGATCGAGGATGGCTGCGCCGAGGATGACTGGTCCGGCTGGGCGCTGCTGACGGCCACACTGGGCCAGCGGCTGCAATTGGTGGGCGATGATCTATTCGTGACCAACCCCGAACAACTCCGGCGCGGCATCGCCGAGCACTCGGCCAACGCGATCCTGGTAAAGGTGAACCAGATCGGCACGCTCTCGGAGACGCTGGAGACGGTGACGGTTGCGCACCGGGCGGGGTTCGCGGCGGTGATGAGCCACCGCTCGGGGGAGACCGAGGACACCATGATCGCCGACCTCGCGGTTGCGACCAACTGCCGGCAGATCAAGACCGGCAGCCTCGCGCGCAGCGACCGTACGGCGAAATACAACCAGCTCATGCGCCTCGAGGCCGAGCTCGGCTCGGCCGCCCGCTATGTCGGGCGGACGGTGCTGCGTCAGGGCTGAACCAACCGCGTCATGCCCGGCGCGCGTCGGTGAGGTAATTTCCGGCAATCTGCCTGGTCGTGCATGGATATCACGGCGCGACAATCTCGATCACGCTGCCGAAGCGACGGAAGTCGGCATCGTTGAACGTGAGCAGGCAGGTCATGCCGTGAGTCAGCATGGTCGCGGCCAGGTTGGCGTCATGCACCTGCTTGCCGGCAACCGGAACACGGGCTAGCAGACGAAGTAGCTCAGCGAACACCTCCTGCCCATCTTCGGCGACGTTGAAGTCCCGCTCGAACCTCTCGATATCGGCGATCGCTTCGGCCATCGGCAGCGGCGCCTGGTTGTGCTGCGGTCGGGTCACCGCGGCGAGGTACTCGCGCAGCACCTGGCGGCTGATCCAGAGCGCCCGACGTCCTGCCCGCGCCTCCTGCAAGCATGAGACGGCCCGGGCGTGGAACGCGGAGCGTTTCTGGCTCGCGTAGACGAGGACGTTCGTGTCAACGAACGTGGGATCAACGGCCATTGTCGCCGTACATGTCCTCCCGTCGGAGGGAGATACTGTCGTCCCACGGCCCGTCGTGGATTGGGAAGTTCTCCATGGTGAAGGGCTTGCCTGGGCGCCGCAGCGGCGCGTCGGCGATGGTGATGGTCGCCGGGTGCTCGCCGGCGGGGATCGGGGCGGCGGCGGAGATGGTGCCGTCGGGCGCGACGGTGAGGCGGGTGGTGATGACGGTCATGCGGGGACCTCGGGCGCCTTAAATCGAACGAACCCACTTCTTGTTTCACGAAAGACCGGCGCCCGTCCAGCACCGGCATCTCGCAGGACCGCGTCTGGCCGGGTCGCGCCCGGCGCGGTCGCGGCTGAGTCAGGCGAGCCAGTCCGGCACCGGCAGGCCCTTGCCGCGCAAAAACTCGGGATTGAACAGCTTCGACTGATACCGCGAGCCGCCGTCCGATAGGATCGTCGCGACGGTATGCCCCGGCCCCAGATCGCGCGCGACGCGGATCGCGGCGGCCACGTTGATCCCGGCCGAGGTGCCGATCGAAAGCCCCTCATGGATCAGCAGATCAAAAATTTGCTCCAGTGCCTCGGCGTCGGGGACGCGCAGCGCGCCGTCGATCGCGATGCCGTCGAGGTTGGCCGGCACGCGGGACTGGCCGATCCCCTCGGTAATTGAATTTCCACTCACCGTCAGATCGTTCGACTTCACCCAGCCATAGAGCGCGCTGCCTTCGGGGTCGGCGAGCACGATCCGCACGCCGGGCTTCTTCTCCTTCAGCGCCAGCGATACGCCGCCGAGCGTGCCGCCGGTGCCGCAGGCGCAGGTGAAGGCGTCGATCCGCCCCTCGGTCTGCGCCCAGATCTCCGGGCCGGTGGTGGCGCGGTGGCCCTCACGGTTGGCGAGATTGTCGAACTGATTGGCCCACACCGCACCGAGCTCCTCGGCCAGCGCCCGGGAGCGATGCACGTAGTTGCCGGGATCGCGATACGGCTTCGCCGGCACCAGCCGCAGGTCGGCGCCGATCATGCGCAGGAAATCGATCTTCTCCCGGCTCTGCGTCTCCGGCATCACGATCACGGTGCGATAGCCGCGCGCGTTGCCGACCAGGGTAAGCCCGATGCCGGTGTTGCCGGCGGTGCCCTCGACCACGGTGCCGCCGGGCTTGAGCGCGCCGCGCCGCTCGGCATCGAGGATGATGGCGAGTGCCGCGCGGTCCTTTACCGAGCCGCCGGGGTTCATGAACTCGGCCTTGCCGAGAATGTCACAGCCGGTCGCCGCCGAGGCGCGGCGCAGGCGGATCAGCGGCGTGCCGCCGATCGCGTCCAGCACGCCGTCGCTGATCCCTTGCCAGCCGTGCTGCGTGATACCGGGGAGGTTTGTGCTTTCGGACATGCTGGGGCACCCTTGCGGAGCTGGGACCGAACCGGCCGGAGATGCAGACATGGTGGATGACGTCGCTCCCAAACAGGCCTGGGAGAGCCTCCGCAGTGACCCGCAGGCACAGCTCGTGGACGTGCGGACCGACCCCGAATGGGCTTTCGTCGGGCTACCCGACTTGGAGCCGGTGGGCAAGCAGCCGGTGCTGATCCCCTGGCAGGTCTATCCGGCCATGCAGGTCAATGCCGGCTTCCTCGATGATCTGCGCGAGGCCGGGCTGACGCCGGAGCACCGGCTCTTCTTCATCTGCCGCACCGGCGGGCGCAGCCGGGCCGCAGCGGAACTCGCGGCGGCGCACGGGTTTTCGCACGCGGCCAATGTCGCGGGCGGCTTCGAGGGCGTGCCGGATGCGGCGGGGCATCGCGGCGTGATCGCCGGCTGGAAGGCGGACGGCCTGCCCTGGCGACAGAAATAGCGCGCCGCGGCACCGCGCCGCATGGCCGATGACATCGAAACGGAGCCGCTGGTCCGCATCACGCGCGAACGGCTGCTCGACGGCTCGCTCATGCGCGAGTTCCGCGCCCGCGCGCTGCCCGACATGCACGTGCGCAGCGATGCCGAGCTGGAAGCATCTCTCGACGAAGCCCTCGGCGGGCACGATCCGGCAGAAGATGTGTGGCTGTTCGGCTACGGCTCGCTGATCTGGAACCCGGCCTTCAGCTTTGCCGAGCAGGTGCCGGCTTTCGTGCGCGGCTGGCACCGGCGATTCTGCCTGTGGATGCCGATGGGGCGCGGCACCCCGGAGAAACCGGGGCTGATGCTGGCGCTGGATCGCGGCGGCGGCTGCCGCGGGGTCGCGTTCCGCGTCGTGGCCCCCGCCCGGAGCGAATTGCTGCTGGTCTGGCGGCGGGAGATGCTGGGGGGGCCTATCTGGCGCGCTGGGTACGCGCCGAGACGCCGCAAGGCGTCCGGCCGGCGGTGACGTTCGTGGTCAATCGCGCCTTTTCGCGCTACGCCGGCACGCTCGCCGATGCGCAGGCCGCCGCCTACATTGCCTCCGCAAGCGGCCCGCTCGGAAGCTGCGCCGACTATCTGCGCCGGACGACGGAAAAGCTGGCCGAGCTCGGCTTCAAGGATCGCGGGCTGGAGCGGGTGCGCCGAGCGGTCCAGCGAGTGCAGAAGGCCGCGTGACCCACGCTACCGTGACCACGCTACGGCCCGCCGAGCGCCGCGTGCGAGACCGCGGCCAGCGCCGAGCGCACCGAAGGGTCGGAGAAGAAGGCGGCCAGCAGCGCCAGGATCAGCAGGACCTGCACTTCGGGCGCGGCGGGATCGGGTCGCATGGCGCACTCCTTTGGCTGCCGCCAAACTGGCGCCCGATCCCGTCCTCGGCTGTGAGGCGGTTCACACCGTGGCTTCAGACGGGGTGGCTTCAGACGGGCGCGCCCGAGATCGGGGGGGGTTTGTGATGGCCGGGATCGACGTGCTGCTGGTGGTGCATTTGCTGGGCGCGGTGGTTTGGGTGGGGGGGATGTTCTTTGCGCTGATGGTGCTGCGCCCGGCGCTCGCGGTACTGGAGCCGCCGGCGCGGATGGCGCTGCACGTCGCGGTGCTGCGGCGGTTCTTCGGGTTCGTGTGGGTCGCGATGCCGCTGATGCTGCTGACCGGGTATTGGATGGTGTTCGCGGCGTTCGGCGGGTTCGCCGATGCGCCGTGGAATGTCGATGTGATGATGCTGCTCGGCCTGATCATGGCCGGCGTGTTCGTCTGGCTGGTGGTGGGGCCGTGGCGGAAGTTCCGCGCCGCGCCGTCGCCCGAGGCACTGGAACCGGTGCGGCAGCTCGTTCACGCCAATCTGGGTCTGGGGTTGATCACGGTCGTGATCGCGGCACTGGGGCAACTCGGTTAAGGCTGGGCGATCATGCGCCCGGAGTGAGCCGGATCACCCGGCTGGACGCTGCAAGCCGATGCCCGTGATCCGGTTCATACGCGCTCCGCTGCGGTTCGCCTACGTCCCTGCCACGCCGCAATTGCTGGCAGGAGGCCGAAATGCTCAAGGCGCTGATCCTCTCCACCGCGATCCTCGCTACCTGGCTCGTGGCCGCCCCGGTGCCCGCGCCCATCGCTCCGGTGACCGCGCCCGTCGCTGCGGCGACCGCGACAGGTTTCGCCAACACCGACGCCACCGTGCTGCAGCCCGGCACGCGCGGCCCCGTCATCCAGCTCTGAACGGAAGGAGCGGTCCGATGCTTACAGGCACCCTTCTCGTCGCTGCCATCGCCCTGTTGATCGCGGTCTGCGGCGACGCGGCCCTTCACCCTTGCGAGGGTTTCCACCCACTGCCGCGCGACTGATCCGAGGGCGGCGTCAGGCGGCCAGCGCCGCCCGCACCGCGTCCAACGCCGCCTCGGCGCGGCCGCCATCCGGCCCGCCCGCCTGCGCCAGATCCGGCCGGCCGCCGCCGCCCTTCCCGCCCACCGCTGCACTCGCCGCACGCACCAGGTCGATCGCGCTGAACCGGGCGGTCAGGTCGGGGGAGACACCGACGACAATGCTCGCCTTGCCCGCGGCGGTGGAGACCAGCGCCACGACGCCGCTGCCCAGCTCCTGGCGGATCGCATCCGCAAGGCCCTTCAGCTCGCGCGGCGCCACCTCGCCCAGGTTGCGGGCGGCGAGGCGGACGCCGTTCACCTCCTCGGGCGCGGCAGTGGCGCCGCCGGTCGCGAGCTTGCGTTGCAAATCGGCGACCTGGCGTTCCAGGCGGCGGCGGTCCTCGACCAGGGACGCGACGCGCTCGGGCAGCTCGGCAGGGCTGGCGCGCAGCATGGCCGCGATCTCGCCAATGCGGCGGTCGCTCTCGGCCACGGCGGCGAGCGCCGCGTCGCCGGCCACCGCCTCGATGCGGCGGATGCCGGCGCTGACCGCGCCCTCGCCGGTGACGCGAAACAGGCCGATGTCGCCGGTGCGCCCGACATGGGTGCCGCCGCAGAGTTCGATCGAATAGGCGGGCCTGCGCTCGTCGCCCTCGCCCATCGCGACGACGCGTACCTCGTCGCCGTATTTCTCGCCGAACAGCGCCATCGCGCCCTCGGCCACGGCGGCGTCGGGGGTCATCAGCCGCGTCGTGACCTCGGCGTTCTCGCGAATCCGCGCGTTCACCTCCGCCTCGATCGCGGCGAGGTCCTCGCGGCCGATCGGGGTGGGGTGGCTGATGTCGAAGCGCAGCCGGTCGGGCGCGTTCAGGCTGCCCTTCTGCGTCACGTGCGTGCCGAGGCGGCGACGCATCGCCTCATGCAGCAGGTGCGTCGCCGAATGATGGCCACGGATCGCGCGGCGGCGGGCATGATCGACCTCGGCCCGCACGGCGGCGCCGACCTGCGCCTCCCCCGCCTCCACCGTGCCGAGATGCACATAAAGATCGCCGAGCCGCTTCTGCGTGTCGGTGATGGTGATGCGCAGGTCGCCCGGCCCGGTGATGGCGCCGGTATCGCCGACCTGCCCGCCGCTCTCGCCGTAGAACGGGGTCTGGTTGAGCAGCACCGCGACCGGGGTGCCGGGGCCGGCGGTGGCGACCGGCGCGCCGTTGACCACCAGCGCGGTGATCTCGGCCTCGGCGCTCTCCGTGCTGTAGCCGAGGAACTCGGTGGCGCCGAGCCGCTCGTGCAGCTCGAACCAGACGCGCTCGGTCGCGGCCTCGCCCGATCCGGCCCAGGCGGCGCGGGCGCGGGCGCGCTGCTCGGCCATCGCCGCATCGAAGCCCGCGACATCGACGCCGCGCCCCTGCTCGCGCAGCGCGTCCTGCGTCAGGTCGAGCGGAAAACCGTAGGTGTCGTAGAGACGGAACGCGACCGGGCCGGGCAGCGCCTCATGCCCGCCGAGCCGCGCGGTCTCCTCGGCGAGCAGGCCGAGGCCGCGCTCCAGCATCGCTTTGAAGCGGTTTTCCTCGAGCCGCATGGTCTCGGAGATCAGGGGCGCGGCGCGCGGCAATTCGGGATAGGCGGCGCCCATCTGGCGCACCAAGGTCGGCAGCAGCTTGTGAAACACCGCCTCCTTGGTGCCCATCTGGTGCAAATGGCGCATGGCGCGGCGCATGATCCGGCGCAGCACGTAGCCGCGGCCCTCGTTGCTCGGCAGCACGCCGTCGGCGATCAGAAACGCGGTCGCGCGCACGTGGTCGGCGACGACGCGGTGGCCGATGCGGTGCATCCCGTCCGGGTCGGTCCCGGTCGCCTCGGCGGAAGCGAGGATCAGCGCGCGCAGCGTATCTGTATCGTAATTGTCGTGCTTGCCTTGCAGGATGGCGGCGAAGCGCTCCAGCCCCAGCCCGGTGTCGATCGAGGGGCGCGGCAGCGGCACCCGCACGCCCGGCGGCCCTTCCTCGAACTGCATGAAGACGAGATTCCAGATCTCCACGAACCGGTCGCCGTCCTCGTCCGGGCTGCCGGGCGGACCGCCGGGGAGTTGCTCGCCATGGTCGTAAAAAATTTCCGAGCACGGGCCGCAGGGGCCGGTATCGCCCATGCGCCAGAAATTGTCGGCGGTGGGGATGCGCACGATCCGCGCCTCGGGCAGATCGGCGATGCGCGCCCAGAGATCGGCCGCTTCGTCGTCCTCGGCATAGACGGAGACCATCAGCCGGTCGGCGGGCAGGCCGAACTCGCGGGTGACGAGGTTCCAGGCAAGCTCGATCGCAAGCGGCTTGAAATAATCGCCAAAACTGAAATTGCCGAGCATCTCGAAGAAGGTGTGGTGACGCGCGGTATATCCCACGTTGTCGAGGTCGTTGTGCTTGCCGCCGGCGCGGACGCATTTCTGCGCCGTCACGGCGCGGGAATAGGGGCGCTTCTCCTGGCCGGTGAAGACGTTCTTGAACTGCACCATGCCGGCGTTGGTGAACAGCAGCGTAGGATCATTGCGCGGCACCAGCGGGCTCGACGGCACGATCTGGTGGCCGTTGCGGGCGAAGCTGTCGAGGAAGGTCGCGCGGATATCGTTACTGCTGGGCATCGCCTCGTTCGGGGTGCGGTTAGGTTCCGGTCAGGAAGTAGCGACCCGCAACCCCGCTGTCACCCCTGGCGCGCGGGGGTAGCGGCCGGCTCGTCCCGCCAGAACAACAAGGCGACGACCAGCATCGCCGCCTGTACCCCTGCCACCAGTGCCACGCAGCCCGGCCAGCCGAAGCGGTGCCAGAGGCCGCCCGGCACCACGCCGCCCAGGCTGCCGCCCACGTAATAGCAGGTGACATAGAGCCCGACCGCGGTGGAGCGGGCGCGGCGCGCGGCGGCGCCGACGAAGCCGATCGAGTAGGTCTGCTCGACAAAGACCGCCGCCGCGATCAGGCCGAGGCCCGCGATCGCGGCGGCGAGCGAGGGCAGCAGCGTCACCGCGCAGCCGGCCAGCGCCACCGGGATCGAGCAGATCAGCGCCCGCCGCCGCCCCATCCGCACCGCCATGCGCGAGCTGAGCGGCGTTGCGATCGCGCCGAGCAGATAGACAACGAACACCGACCCCAGCGCCGCCGGGCCGAGCCGGAACGGCGGGTCGGCGAGGTAGAAATTGGCATAGGTGAAGGCCGCGATCATCGAAAACAGCACGCCGAAGCCGGTGACGTAGGCCGCGATCAGCCGCGCATCGGTGAGGTTGGCAGCGAAGCCGCCGAGCGTGCCGCGCCAGTCGGCGACCGGGCGGAAGCGGCGCTCGGGCGGCAGCCAGGCGGCGACCAGGACGGTGCCGATCGCGGTGATCGCCCCCAGCGCGACAAACGCCGCCCGCCAGCCGGCGAACTGGGTGATGATCCCGGCCAGGAACCGGCCCGAGAAGCCGCCCAGGATGGTGCCGATCGCGTAGCGGCCGGTGGTGCGTATGCCGTCGGCGCCCGGGCACTCCTCGCCGATATAGGCGACCGTGACGGCGAAGATGAACGGCAGCGCGAGGCCCTGGAGGAAGCGCCACAGCAGCAGGCCGGCGAAGGAATGGGCGGTGGCGGCCAGCAGGGTCGGCAGCACCAGGGCCGCGCACGCCCCCACGATCAGGCGCCGGCGGCCAAGCGCGTCGGAGACCGAGCCGACCAGGGGTGCGACGCACGCGACCGCCAGCAGCGGCGCCGTGACGGTCAGCGCCGCGGTGTGCGGCAGCACGGCGAAGGCGCTGGCGAACTCGGCGAGCAGCGGCTGGGTGGTGTAGAGGTTGATGAAGGTGCAGAAGCCCGCGGTCGCGACCGCGATTCCCCTCCGGTCGAGCGTCATGGGCCGGTGGTCGCGTCTGGCATCGTCGCGTCTGGCATCGCGAAAGTATGCGGAAGCGGGCGAGGCGGCGTCAGGGTGGCCTGGCAGCCACATTAGCCGCGCTCATGCGGCCCCCGAGAAAATCTCCCTTGCGCGCGAATGCCATAGCGTTCAAGCATCGGTCGTCATCCGAAGGCGGCAACGAAGCCGCGGTGGCGATGGTGCCGCGAAGAGGACGGATGGCCGGGATGCGATGACCGCCGTGGCAGGGGTCGCGGCGTGATCGACCGTGCAGCCAGGAGGGGCCGATGTCCTATACGTTCCTGAAGCTCGACAACAATACCGACCCGACGTTCAACCAGCTTCTCGGGATCAATAACGCCGGGACGATCGCCGGTTATTTTGGCAACGGGACAAACCGTGCCAATAAGGGCTATACGGTTACGCCCCCCTACGCGCAATCGAACTTCATCAATGAGAACTTTCCGAACTCGGTGCAGACGCAGGTCACCGGGCTCAATGACCTGGGCCTGACGGTCGGATTCTGGGCGGATGCGCTGCCAGGGACGAACAATTTTGGCTTTGTGGACAATGCCGGCACCTTCACGAGCGTCACGGGGCCGGACGCGGCCGGGGTTACGCCGAGCGTCACGCAACTGCTTGGCGTAAACAATGAAGACACCGCGGTGGGCTTTGATGTCGGTGCGGACGGCGTCACGCGCGGATTTACCTACAATATCGCCAACAATACGTTTGCGACTCTCCTAGAACCACCCCACACGGTGAACTTGACCGCGACGGGCATCAACAACGAGAACCAGATCTCCGGCTTCCTGACCACTACGGGCGGCGCCGAGGACGGGTTCGTCGAGACCTCGCCCGGAACCTTCACTATGCTCACCGGCCCGCAGACCGGCGATACCAACATCATGGCGCTGGGACTGAACGACGAAGGACAGGCGGTCGGCTCGTTCGTTGGCACCGACGGCAACACCCACGGCTTCGTCTTCAATATCGCATCCAAGACCTACACAACGATCGATCAGGGCAACAATACTGCCACCGTGGTGAATGGCATCAACGATCTCGGCCAGATCGTCGGCTTTGACCAGAACGCCAGCGCACCCGGCACCGACGGGTCGCACACCGACGGCTTCCTCGCCAGCATCCCCGGCACCATCGCCAATATCGGTAATCCGACGGCGGGCATCACGATCGAGGTTCCGGCCGGCTTCGGCGGCGTGATGCTTGGCGGCACCAATGACGTGACGTTGCAGGACTTCCTCGCCGGCAAGGCGCTGCTTCAGGCCAACCAGGGCAACGACCTCCTGATCAGCGCGGTCGGCGCCGACACGCTGGTCGGCGGCGCGGGTGCGGACACGCTGAACGGGGCGGCGGGCACCAACACCACCTTCCGCGACGGCGGCGGCAACGCCAGCATGGTCGGCGGCAACGGCAACGACATCTTCATCGGCACCACCGGCAACGATACCATCACCACCGGCACCGGCTCGAACCTGGTCGTACCCGGCAGCGGCAAAGACCAGATCAACGCCCACGGCGCGTCGGACGTCATCTTTCCCGGCGGCTCGGACACGGTCTTCGCCTTCGGCAAGGTGCTGACCGCGGTCGGCACCGGGCAGCTCGTGTTCCTCAACGGCGCCAACCAGGCGACCGTCCTCGGCGGCGGTTCCGGCTCCGCCCTGATCAATGGCGGTCCCGGCGGCGGGCTGTTCGCCGGCGGCACGGGCGGGCTCAACGTCATCTTCGGCGGCACCGGTGCGAGCACGATTTTCGGCAGCAGCGGCTCGGACCTGCTGGTCGCCGGCGGCTCGAATGCCGATTTCCTGATCGCGGGCAGCGGCAACGAGACGCTGACCGGCCTTGGCTCGACCGGCAACAATATCTTCTACGCGGGCGCGGGCAATGATCTGCTCGGCGGCGGCTCCGGGAACGAGACGTTCTTCGGCAGCCACGGCAACTCGACCGTGATCGGCGGCTCGGGCGCCGACCTCTACGCCTTCGTCAACAACGTCTTCGCCGGCGGCAATGAGACCATCTTCGGCTTCAACACCGGCAAGGGCGACCTGATCGCGTTGCAGGGTTATGGTGCCAACGAGGCGCAGAATGACCTCGCCAACCAGAAGAACGTCGGCGGCAGCACGGTGCTCACGCTCTCGGACCACACGCAGATCACGTTCGTCGGTGTGTCCAGCCTGAACATCAACGCGTTCACCTGAACCTGAGCGCGTGCTGACGGGGCGGGGCGGCCGGCTGAGTGCCGGCCGCCCTGCACACGGCCGTGGGCCTCAGCGGAACACGAATCGCCGCGAGAAGCCGAAATTGACGAACATCCCGGCCGCGGTGCCGGCGATGATGGCGAGCACCGGAAATTCGCGGGCGAGCGGCAGGAACGCGATCAGAGCCGAATAGGCGCCGCGGTTGAGCGCGAAGCCGGCGAGGCTGGCGACGATGAACCGCGCCCATTGGTGGTGCCGCTTGCTGCCCGCACCGCGGCCGCGGAACGTCCAGGCCCGGTTGAGCGCCCAGGTCACGGTCGCCGCGAACAGGAACGAGACCATCCCCGCGGCATAGAGGCCAAGCCGGGCGCGCAGCGCATAGACGATCGTGGTGTCGACGCAGAACCCCACCAGGCCGACGCTGCCGAAGCGCAGGAACTCGGCGGCGACCGCCTGCCGTGCCGGGCTGGCGAGCCCGGCAAACGGCGGCGGTACCAGCACGGCGATGCGGGCGACCAGGCGTTCCATCGCGTCGTCTGCGGTGCCTTCGGCCCGGGGCTAGAGCAGGAACACCGCCATCAGTCCCAGCACGATCGCGACCGTCACCACCAAGGTCACGATCGTACGGGTGAACAGGCCCCAGAAATGCTGGCGGTCGGCGATGAACGCCTCCGGCGTCGTCGGCCCCGCCGGCTCGGTGGTGGGGAAGCTGTCGGCCATGCGTGGTCCCGTCCTGTTCCGGTGATCCTGCTGAGGCAGGGTTTAAGGTCTGCGACGCCCCGGTTCAATCCGCCGCCGCAGGATTGCGCAGCGCCGCCGCGGCGTCGGCCGGCGTGCCCGCTCGCCCACGCGCCAAGGCGCGCAGCGCGAGCGGGTAGATCACGTGCTCCTGCGCCAGCACCCGGGCGGCGAGTGCGGCCTCGGTATCGCCGGGCAGCACCGGCACCGCCGCCTGCGCCAGGATCGGTCCGTCGTCGAGCGCCTCGGTGACCAGATGCACCGTGCAGCCGTGCAGCCGAACCCCCGCCGCCAGCGCGCGGGCATGGGTGGAGAGGCCGGGGAAGGCCGGCAGCAGGCTCGGATGGATGTTGAGCATCCGCCCCGCGTAGCGCCGCACCAGCAGCGGCGTCAGCACCCGCATGTAGCCGGCGAGGCACACGATCCCGATCTCGCGCGCCTCGAGTGCGGCGAGGATTGCCGCCTCGTGCGCGGCCCGGTCGGCGCCGAACCGGCGCCGGTCGATCGCGAGCGTCTCGATTCCCGCCGCCGCGGCCCGCGTAAGGCCCGGCGCCTGCGGCCGGTCGGACAGCACGAGCGCGATCGCGGCCGGGAAATCGGGGGCGCGCGCGGCCACGATCAGCGCCGCCGCATTGCTGCCGCGACCGCTGAGCAGGATTGCCACACGGGGCCGGAAAGACGCAGGCGGCATTGTCTGATCCGTTGCAGGGTATGACGGCTGCTTCTACCCTTTGGTTCCAGCCGGCGCGATGGAGACGGGTTCATGCGGGCATGGGCGATCCTGGGCTGGCTGCTGCTCGCGACGGCCGCCGCGACGACCCTCCCGACGGCGCCGGGGCAGGCGCAGAAATCGGCCGACACGCTGCGGGCGACCGTGCGCGACCGGCTGCCCAACCTCGATTTTTACCACAACAACCTCCGCTTCGGCCTGATCGTCGCACATCATGTCTGGGACGGGCTGATCGACCGCGACCCGGCGACCTTCCAGCTCAAGCCGCTGCTGGCAACGTCATGGCGCGCGATCGACGACACGCATTTCGAGTTCACGCTGCGCCCCGACGTGCACTTCCAGAACGGCGACCCGCTCAGCGCCGACGACGTGGTGTACACGCTGAACACCGTGCTGCGCGAGCACGGCGTTGCGGTGCCCAGCAACTACGACTGGATCGCCGGCGCCGAGCGCGTGGACGAGAGCCACGTTCGGATCGCGCTCCGGCGGGTGTTTCCGGCGGCGCTCGAATACCTGGCGCTGGCGCTGCCGATTTATCCGAAGGCGTATCGCGAGCGGGTCGGTGTGGCGGAGTTCTCGAAACATCCGATCGGCACCGGACCCTATGCGGTGACGGCCACCACGGCGGACACGATCACGCTGTCGCGCAACGACAATTATTTCACCGGGCCGAAGGGGCACCCGGCGATCCGGCAGGTCGTCATCACGGAACAGCCCAGCGCGCGCGAGCAGGTGGCAGCGCTGCTCGACGGGCGTGCCGACTGGATCTGGCAGTTCGACCCCGGCCGCATCGAGGAGATCCTGGCGGTGCCGACGCTGACGGCGGTGCGGGCGGAGAGCATGCGCATCGAGTATCTGGCGATGGACGCGGCCGGCCGCACCGGGCCGGACGACCCGTTCCGCGACCAGCGGGTGCGCGAGGCGGTGTTTGCCGCGATCGACCGGGCCGGGTTCGCGCGGCGCCAGGTGGGCGGGGGCGCGCGGGTGCTGGCCGGGCCGTGCTATCCGACCCAGTTCGGCTGCGACACGGCGGGTGTGCCGCGCGTCACCTATGATCCGTCGCGCGCTCGCGGCCTGCTGGCGTTGGCGGGGTATCCGGCCGGGTTCAAGACCACGCTCTCGACCTATCTGCTGCCGGCCTGGGCAGAGGCGATCCAGCGCGATCTGGCGGCGGTGGGGATCGAGGTGCAGGTGCGGCAATTCACGCCTGACGTTTTCACGCGCCGCTCGCGGGAAGGGCGCGATCCGATGGAGCTGGCCAACTGGGGCAGCTACTCGATCAACGACGTCTCGGCGATCCTGCCGTATTTCTTCGCCGGTGGCCCGTCGGATTACGTGCGCGATCCCAAGATCGAGGCGCTGGTTCGGCAGGGCGGTGCGGTGACCGATCCGGACCAGCGGCGGGTAGCCTATGCGGCGGCGATCAAGCGGATCATGGCGCAGTCGGACTGGCTGCCGCTGACGACCGAGGTGACGACGTATGCATTCTCGCGGGAGCTGAATTTTACCCCGTTTCCGGATGAGATTCCGCGGTTTTATTTGTCGAGCTGGAAGTAGATGCGGCAGTGGCTGGCTTCCTCAGCACGTATCGGCGCTCAGGTCGCAGGCCGCAAGGGATTGACTATTTTCACCCCGGCAAAATCCCTTTCGTTATCGGTCGCCACAACGCAATTGTTCGCCTCTGCGATAGCCGCAATGATCATGTCGAGCGCACTGCGTGGCCGTCCCATTGCCGTGCCCTCCGCCATCAGCCGCGCCCAGATGAACGCGGCCGTCTCATCGAAAGGGAGTACGCGGCCGGCGAACAATGCCTGTGGCCCCTCCGGCCCGATGAACCAGCGCTCCAATTCGCGGCGCTTCTTTCCGGCTGGTTTCTCCAGCAAACCACGCCTGATCTCGGCGAGGGTCAGTGAGGCGATGAACAGGTCCTCGTCCGCCTGGTCAGCCATCCACACGGTGAGTGCCTGAGTGGGAACAGGCTTGCTGATATTGCTGATGATGTTGGTGTCGAGGACATAGCGGGTCACATATCAACCCTGCGACCATTCATGACTGGGCGTGTCATCTGCAAATCCGCGCCGACCAATGGGGACCGTCGCAGGGCCGCGAGAATGCCGCCCTTTTTCGGCGGCTCGCCCGCGATGGTCCGACTCACGATCGCGCGAATCCGTGTCGCGTCCTTGTCGTTTTCGGCAAGCCGCCTTGCCAGCGCCCGAATCAGCTCGCGGTCGGCATCGAGGCCGAGAACCTCAAAGCGGGCCATGCCGCGCACGGTGAGGCGATCGCGATAATTCCTCAGCGCGCGCTTCTGCGATGCGTTGCTCAGGGCCAGCCTCCGGAATATAGCCTGTAATATAACCTGAGGAGTCCGACCCGGCAATTGCCGGCCGGGCGGAAATCAGCATCGCTCGGGGCGAAGGCGCATTGGGGTGTATCTGGGCAAGCTGGCTGCCCTTCCTGGACGCGTATCGAACCATGTGCCTAGCGCCGACCCCAGAGTTCCGGCAGGTTCTTGAGGGCGTTCGCGAGCGGTCCCGGCTTAGCCAGGGCCCGTGGGGCCAGCTTTCGCTGCTTCCGGCTGAGATTGGCGAGCGCGATTTGCGTCCGCATCATCCGCAGCGGTGATTCCACAGGGTGCTCAGCCCGTGGAAGATCGGGCTGCCCACTTCCTTCCGGCGGTCCGGGTTCGCCGCCGCAGGGATCGCCGTCGAGGTGACGCATCGCTCCAAACGGCGGCTGTTCGGGCCGGCGGGACTGGTGCCGCTGCGCGCCGCCATCGCCCGCCATACCGGCTGCAGCCGGCCAGGGGGCGTGGCCGGCCGCCGCTCCTCGCGCTCGAGGACGCCGCACTGCAGCCGTCGCCGCCGGTCATCCCGCTCTCGCCGCTCGAGCGCGGGACTTCGATCCCAGCGGGCTCGACGAGGCGATGGCCTTCGCCGACGCTGCCCTCCGCCGCGCCCGACACCGTCTCGAGGCCCTGCGCGCGGCCGCATCGGCGGCGGCCGTCGCGCCAACCGCGAACCCCGCCGGCGTCGCGGCGATCCCGCCCGACGCCTGGGTCGAGGACGCGGTCTGAGCCGGCGCCCCCCTCGCGATCCTCGGATCTTTCATATAGGACCCGCCCCGCCGGACACGCCCGAGCCCTAGATTGGGTGGTTGACGTAGGCGATCGATCTCAGCCTTCTTTAGGAGTTTCCAAGGCCGCCTCGGCCGCGAGTGCAATCGCCAGGATCGTTTTGTCGGTATTGCGCACCCCGGCGATAGTGAGCCCGACAGGGGCACCTGAAGATGCTATCGGAATCGTGATGCCGCAACCGTCGATCTGGTTTACAATGGGAGTGTTGCGCACTATCTCGCCATTGATCCTGAGATAATCCTGTTCCTCTGCCACATCCGCGAGTGACGGCGCAGTAAATGGCAGGGTCGGCATGAGAAAGGCATCGAAGCCAACCATGCTGCGCGTGCACTTCTCAATGAGCGCGGCGCGACGTGCGATCATATCAAGGTATTCAGCCGCGGTTGTTTTACTGCCCCGCAACACTATACGTTTGCCGACCCGCGGATCGAACTCGTCACCACGCTTGGCCAAGATATCATGATAGAGCGCATATGCTTCGGTCGGATTGAAGCCGGCATTGAGCGCCGGGGCGTCTGCGATCTCGTGCATCGGGATGTGGATAAGGGCCGCACCTTTTCGCTCTAAGGTCATGCACGCGCGCTCAAACGCATCGGCAACATCGGGCGCGAGATTGTCGCACACCATCGTCTCGGGCACGGCGAATCGCACGCTGCTGAGTGGCCGCGCCTCGAGGCTGACCGGCGCTTTGTCCGCCATGATCGCATCGACAGTCGCGCAATCCACAACGCAGCGGGCGATCGGTCCAACCGAATCAAGAGTCCTCGACAACGGCAACGCGCCTTCGCGCGAAATACGCGCCTGCGTCGGCTTAAATCCGACGAGACCGCAGAAGGCGGCGGGGATTCGCACCGAGCCGCCCGTATCGGTGCCGATGCCGACCGCACACATACCATCCGCCACTGACACCGCTGCGCCGGATGACGAGCCGCCGGGGATCAGTTTTCGGTCGTAGGGATTGCCGGGCGTTCCGTAGTGTTTGTTGGTTCCGACACCACCGAAGGCGAACTCCGCCATATTGGTGGTGCCGACGATGATTGCGCCGGCTGCCCGGAGGCGTTGAATGATCCGCGCGTCGGCATCGGCTTGCGGTGCATCGCGCAGCACGATGGAGCCGGCTGTGGTGGTCTCGCCGCGGATGTCGAACAAATCCTTGACCGAGATCGGAATGCCGCCGAGCGGCCCATCGATGCCGTTGTCGCGGAGGATATCGTTCGCTTCGGCGGCAGCCATGGCTTGTTCATTGTAGCGCCGAATGAAGGTGCGCCGGCCTTCGCCGTCAGGATCGTCGATGCGCGCCTGCGCTTCTTCGATGAGGATGCGGCTGGTCGTATCGCCGTGCGCGAGGTCTGTACGAATGTCGGCGAGCGTTGGATGCATCATGTTAGGCCACCTTCAATTCGACGATGCGCAGGAAGCGCTGCGTGCGGTCATGTTTCGGATTGTCGATCACGTCTTTGGGAGCACCTTCCTCGATGATGACACCCTCATCCATGAAGACGACGCGATCGGCCACATCGCGGGCAAAGCGCACCTCGTGGGTCACCACCATCATAGTCATACCTGCTTCGGCAAGACGGCGAATGACCGCCAGAACCTCGCCGACGAGTTCGGGATCAAGCGCCGATGTCGGTTCGTCAAACAGCATGAGGCGCGGCGAAATCGCCAAGGCACGGGCGATCGCCACGCGTTGCTGCTGGCCCCCCGAGAGGTGGTGCGGCAGATGGTGGGCATGATGGGCGAGGCCCACGCTGGCAAGCAGCCCCATGCCGCGCTCGCGGGCCTGTGCCGCGTCTTGGCCGAAGACGCGGATCGGCGCTTCGATGACGTTCTCGATCGCAGTCAGATGGTCGAACAGGTTAAAATGTTGAAACACCATGCCGATGCGTGCCTCCGCGCGGGCTTTCGCTAAATCGCGGATCGGCTTCAGGGTATCGCCCCGCTTTTCGTAGCCGACGTATTTGCCGTCGACCTTGATCTCGCCGAGATCCAAGGCTTCGAGGTGGTTGATCAGCCGTAACAACGTACTTTTGCCCGAGCCGCTCGGCCCCATGACAACGATAACTTTGCCTTGCCTAACGGTGAGATCGACGCCCTTGAGGACCTCGCGTTCGCCGTAAGCTTTGCACACGTTCTCGCAGACGACGAAATTCTCGTTGCGCGCCGAGTTGGAAGCAGTCGCGCCGACGGCGGCGAACCAGTCGCGCGACGGACCGCCGGGCAATGCCGCGACCGGTGCTGGGACGTCAAGGGCGAGCGTCGACAACACGCGGCGACGACGCAGCCGATCGAGCAGGTTGAAGCGGCCGAGTTCGGACCCAAGCCGCGTTTTGCGTTCAATTTCAAGGTTATACTTGCGTTCGAGCCACGCCTGGAACATCGCGACGACGCTGGTCATGAAAAGGTAGATGATGCCGGCCGCCGCAAACACGGTGAAGAACTTAAAGTTCTGACCAACTATCTGCTGGCTTCTAAACGTCAATTCGTTGACGAATATGACCGAGGCGATCGAGGTGCCCTTGATGACGCTGATCGTGTCGTTGGCGAGGCCCGGCAAAATGGCGCGCATCGCTTGCGGCAGGATGATGCGGCGCAGTGTGAGGAACGGTCCCATCCCGAGCGAGGCCGCTGCAATGCCCTGGCTGCGGTTGACCGAAAGAATGCCGCCTCGGATAATCTCGGCGCTGAACGCCGCCTCGTTCAAGGCAAAGCCGAGCACCGCGGTCGAGAACGTGTCGAGTTGGATGCCGAGGCTCGGCAGGGCATCATAGAGGAAGACAAGTTGAAGAAGCTGCGGAGTGCCGCGCACGCGATCATGTGATTCGGGACAAAGACATCCGCCGCCACGGTCGTGAGACGGATCGGCGTGTAGTCGTCAACCGCCAAGCGTTGCTGACCGGCCACGACGGGGTAGAGCAGCGTATCGGCCGGCACGGTCGTCGCCGCGCCCGGCAACGGTCCGTAGAGCGGCAGAAACGACGCCGCCACACGTGCGCGCATAGCTTCGTCATGGACCATCTGACGTATCCGGTTCCACTGATCGTCGGTCAAGCCGGGCCCAACGTCGCTCATGTTCCTCCCTTCCTACGTGATTGCCCGGTCAAACCGACCAATGGCATTCTCCCCGCGCGTCGCGCAGATGGCGCGGAGGGTCTCCTCGGCACGATCAATCAGAGGCACCGCGCTCTGTGCCATGGCTACAGCCAGCGCGGTTCTCGCGTCCTGCTCGGCTTGTCCCAAATCGCCGAGCGCGATGCGAGCGACCGCGCGAACGCGGTAGAGTTCCGGCAGATAGGTGCGCTCACCACGACGTTCGGAATCCACAATCGTTTCCGAAAGGCGGCTTGCGGCATGGGCCGGATCGCCGGATTCAATCAGTAATTCGCTTAGGCCCGGCTCGAGCTGGCTCATCACGATCGACGCACCGGTCGCCCTGAACTGCCGCATGTTCTGGATGATGCGCTGGATGGCGCCGTCGCGATCGCCGTTCTGCGCCTCAACGAACGCGAGACAGATCCGTGCCATTGGCTCCCAGAAGCGGAAGCCTTCTGTCACCGAAATGCAAACCGCCTGCTCGGCAATCGGCGAGAGCCGCGCCCATTGGCGAGCGAAGACAAGGAAAAGGCATGACACGCAGAGGCAATGGACCAGCGCAGGCGGATGTCGCAGTTCCTCGGCCATGGCGTGCGCTCGCGCTATGGCGGCATCGGCTTCCGCATCGTTGCCAAGAAACCAATGCACGTTCGACAGGAGCGTGGGTAACGCCAGGCTTGGCGAAAGCTGGAATGTGTGAAGCGCCTGGAGATCACTTTCCGGGTCGTAGCGCGCCATCCCCGCCCGTGCCGCGGACAGCGCCTCGCGATACTCGCCGCGCGAATAGTGGGTATAGGTAAGGGCATGTGCGGCCGCGAGCGCGAGAAAAGTGCATTCCGTCTGTGCCGCCATAGTCGCAACGGCGCGGCCTGTCTCAAGCGCGGGTTCCATCTCCCCGCGGATGAAGTAGGTCGTCCATAAGCCCCATGTCGCGCCGCACAGAGCCTCTCCATCTCCCAGTGTCGTCGCGAGTTCGATAGCCCTCCGATTGGTTGTTTCGACTTCTCGGGCCGCCCAACCGTAGATTGCCGACGTTGCCGGAGCGAGCGCCATGTGAACTCGAAGCTCTGTTTTTGCGCGCTCAGCGTCGTCTGGCACCATAGTGAGTTGCTCTAGCGCCGAACGGAGGTAAGTTACGGCTGGTGCATTTGCGGCTCGGTCGAGCGCGTGCAGCCCGGCCGCCAGCCAATGCAACACGGCAGGCTGCGCGAGCCCGCCCATCGAGCAGTGTCGGGCGATTACTTCAGGCTCGGCGCCGGCAAAGGCAGGCTCCTCGGTCAACATCGCCTCGGCGACCGCGCGATGAAGGTCCCGCCGCCGCGTCTTGAGGAGCGACTCGTACGCCGCATCCTGCACCAGGGCGTGATGGAAGATGAAATGACGGGCGCCGTCCTCACGGGTCTGGCGGGCGAGGCCGGAATTGCATAGGCGGCGCAGAGCGCGGTCGATGTCAGGGTGATCGGGCGCAATCACCCGGAGCATGGCGTCGGTGAATTCGCGGTCGATAACGCTGCCGATCTGCGCAAGCTCCTTGGCCTCCCCGAGTTGGTCGAGGCGTGCCATCAACGAGTTCTTGCAGCGTCGTGGGGATCGTCAGCTCCTCGACGAATCCGGCGTGCGGTCGAGGTCCAGGACGGCGTCGATTACCGTCTTCGCCAGTTCCTCAACGAACAGGGGGACGCCGCCCGACTTCTTCATGATTGCATGCACGACGGAAGCCGGGAGAGCGCGCTCCTGCAGGACCGCGACGAGGAGGCGAGCGCCGGCTGCGGCGTCGAGCGGCTCGAGCGAGATGATCGTGGCGCTCTGCATGGCCGTCCAGGGCGGCATGAATTCGGGCCGATGCGTTACCAGCAACATCGCCGGCAGCCGCGCAATGCGGTCGATGAGCACCGCCAGGAAATCGAGCGTCGCGGCGTCAGCCCAATGCGCGTCCTCGAGCAGGATCAGGACCGGCGTGTTGCGCGTCATGCCCTCGAGCCACCGCGCGAGCACATCGTATGTGCGCCGAGCGCGGGTGTTCGCGTCGAGCTCGGCGCGCGCAACGCCCTCGATCCCGAGGAGATCGCAGAGAAAGCCCGCATCGGCGGTACCAAGCGTCGGTGAGGTCGCGGCGAGGGCATCGATCCCCGGCCGCCGCGCCTCGGGCGAAAGAGTTCGCGTAAAGCCGGCCCTGTTCTCGAGATCCCTCACGATCGGATGCAGCGCGCGGTTGGCCAGATGGGCAGCACAGTCCCATCGGACGATGCAAGTCGGGTCGTGGCGGAGATGCTCGATGAACGCGCGCGCCAGGCGGGACTTGCCAATCCCAGGCTCGCCACAGATCTGCGCGATCTGCCCAGAGCCAGCCTGCACTGCGCTCCAGCGACGAATGAGCGTGTCGAGTTCCTGCTCGCGACCCACAAAAGGATTGAGGCCGACGCTCGCGCGAGCGTCGAAACGGCTCTGCGCCGCGCTTTCGCCGAGCAAACGCTAGATCGTTACGAGTTGCGCAAAGCCCTTGAGCGCTATGTTACGCCGTTGTTCGTAATCGAACAGCGCGCCACAAAGGTTTCGAGTTCGATTCTGAGATGACGATCTCGCCGGGTCCTGCGGCGGCCTGGAGCCTAGCCGCGAGGTTAAGTGTGTCGCCGACGATCGACTCCTCCGGCGCTCCTCCGCCGACCGGCGCTCCAACCACCACCAGGCCCGTGGCTATGCCGATCCGAACGTTCAGCGCCTCGCCGTCGGGCGTACGCAGCTGACTGACGTTGGCCACGATCTCTAGCGCTACGCGCGCCGCCCTTAGCGCGTCGTCTTCACCCGCCCGAGGGTAGCCGAAATAGGCGAGGATTCCGTCGCCTTGATACCGGGCGACATAGCCAGATTCGCGGGTGATGACTCCGGCACAGGCGTCCTGGAAAACGCGGATGACCTCGCCGAAATCCTCAGGATCGAGCCGAAGCGACAAGGGCGTAGAGCCGACCAGATCGCAAAACAACGACGTCAGCTGGCGGCGCTCTCCCGTCTGCGGCTTGCGGGCCAGCGCGGCCGGCTGTCCGAGCGGGGCTAGCCCGTTCGAAGCCTCGATGCGTGCGCGCATGAACCTCTTGCGCTGTCCGAGCGTCAGGCCAAGTTCGCGGAGATCGGCTTCGGTCAGTTCGTCGACCGCTCTTGCGTCAACGTCGTTGGCAGCAAGCAGATCGTAGAAATCGGCGAGACCGAGCCGGTCTAGCGTTTCCCGGAGCTCCTCTGTCATTGCGCTTAACCCGACATATTGGCGATCCCGGCCCTCAGAGTTGACACGCGCATGCGCGGCCGGCTTTTAACCTGGACGAAAACTTGAGTGAGTCCATAATTGCGCTGATCGTCCATCATTTTGCAAGCTGAAGTTTGCTGCTGCTGTCCCCATGGCCATGACGGGTAGAGAGGCAGGCCAGGCTGGGCGCAGTACACCACCTGGAGATCACAAGGGAGCTGCCCAGCGCGCTGGGGTTCCATGCCGGGTTGAGACATCCTTCCGGCGGCACCTGGCCCGCAATGTTGGCGGTGGTCACCAGCGGCACGGACGGCACGCCACTCGCGATCCACCGCACCTTCCTCGCTCGCGATGGCGGCGGCAAAGGACCCGTCGAACCCGAGAAAATGATGCTTGGCCCCTGCCGTGGTGGAGCAGTGCAACTCGCCGATCCGGGCGACGTGCTGGTGGTCGGCGCAGGCATCGAGACCTGTCTCGCGGCCATGCAGGCGAGCGGTCATCCCGCCTGGGCGCCGCTTTCGACTTCCGGGCTGCGCGGCCTCGATCTGCCGATAGGGCATGCGCGACGTTATCGTGCTCGCCGATGGCGAAGAGGCCGGCGAGGCGGCCGCGCAAGACGGCGCCCTGCGCTGGAAGCACCAGGGTCGGCGCGTGCGCATCGCCCGCCCGCCGCAGGGGATGGATTTCAACGACATGCTGTCGGGCCGCGCGCGCCGCATCGAGGAGGGCGCGCAATGAACGACGAACACGAGAACGAAATCGACCAGGCCGAAAAGAACCTGATCGCCGAGGCCGTCGGCGCGGTCGAGGATATTCCCGACCCGCTAGACGGCTTGGTCGAGAAATCGGCTGCCGACCCAGGTGCTGCCTTCACGCCCGAAATCCTGGAACTGCTCGCGGCACTGAAGAAGGAAGATCGTGCCGCCTTCGACCTCGATCACGCCAGGCCGCTCATCCATGCCCGGGCGCGGCGTAGTCATGCGGCTAACGGCGACCCGGCCACCGCGACCGGTGAAGACCCGGCGGCCAGCGCAGATTTCTCATCCTCTGCTCGGCCGACGATGCCGACCGGGATGAACCCAGTGGGCCCGGCCGCAGACGGCAACGCACCAGGCTGCAAGCGCACCACGGATGATCCCATGCCAGCAGCAGCCGAAGACCCCGCCCGAGCCGCCTTTCGCCAGTTGAAAACCTGGTTGGCGTTCAAGCCGTGACGCCGGGCAATGTCCGCCACCGACACCCCGGGACGGAGCGCCTCTTCGACGATCCGCTGCTTCTCCTCATCCGACCATGACCGACGGGACCGCTTGCCTCCCCTCGCATTGAGTGTCGAACTCGTCGTCCCAAGGGCTGGAACTCAACTATCCACGTCCCGCTGTCCGCAGCCATAATGTCCACTAATCGATCGTGGACATTAGCCCACTCTCACCAGGCGGCCCGAAGCATCCTGCAAAAGCCGCCAATCCGGTAGGCGGCCATCGGCTTACGCTTACGATGCAGCGTTTCAAGTCGCCCGACCAAGCGCAGGAGTTCCTGTCCGCTCACGCCTTGATCTACGGTCACTTCCGTCCACGTCGTCACCGTATGGCGGCCAGCGACTATCGAGAGGTACGGACCGAGGCATTCAAGATCTGGCAGCAGGAGACCTGTGCCCGCAAGGCGGCGTGATCTGTGCGCCCATGCTGTCTTCCGTTCCAAGCAGCCGCCCGTCGGCGATTAACGTGACAATCCCTAGCGACGGTCTCGTCTCGCCACCAGGGACCTATCCTACGCATATCACGGCTGAAGGCCGGCGTCGATCCAGGACCGGAACAGCGCCACCTGCTCCTTCGGCCAGGGCTTGTCGCAGGGCATGTCGCCGGTTTCCAGGCGCTCCAGGATCGCCGCTGCGGCGCCTTTGACCTCTTCGTAATTCCAGAGATCGAAGGCGAAGCGCATCTGATTGCGGTCATATTCCGGAAAGAGCGGCTTTATGTCCTGAGTGAAGCTAACCATGCTGGCCACCTTTTTGTCCGGTGCGTACTGTTGCCCGTGATCTCAGCGCCGCTGCCTGTCGCTCCGCAGGATGGCCCGAATAAAGCCCTGCGTCTCGGTTCGTTGCGGCGCGTCGAAGATTTGTTGCGGCGGGCCATGCTCCGTGATCGTGCCGGCACAGAAGAAATAGATCCGGTCCGCCGTCTGCCGGGCAAAGCCCATCTCATGGGTGACGACCATCATGGTCATACCCTCCGCAGCGAGCTCGATCATGATGTCGAGCACACCACCGACGAGCTCCGGATCGAGCGAGCTCGTGGGCTCGTCAAACAGGATGATCTCCGGGTCCATCGCCAGCGCCCGCGCAATGGCGACTCGCTGCTGCTCGCCGCCCGAGAGGCTGGGGGGATAGGAAGCAGCCTTATGGGCCAAGCCGACCTTTCCGAGGACCTCGATGGCCTTTGCCTCGGCCGCTTCCCTGGTCCGCTTGAGCACGATGATCTGAGCCTCCATGACATTGCCGAGCGCCGTGCGGTTTTGGAAGAGATTGAACCGCTGAAAGACCATCGGCATGCGGGAGCGCTGCCGGTTGGTCTCCGACGCCTTCAGGCGCGCCTCCTTGCCGTTACCGGAACGCGCGTTGCTGAACACCCTCCCGTCGATCAGCACTTCTCCTGCATCCGGCTCGACGAGACAGTTGATGCAGCGCAGGAGCGTGCTCTTGCCGCTGCCGCTCGGGCCGATGACGAACGCCTTTTCTCCCGCCTTGACCGCCAGCGAGACGTCCTTGAGCACGGTGACCGGCCCGAACGACTTGCCTAAGCCGCGCACCTCGATCTTGGGGCTCGCTTCCATCCCGGTCACGCGCACCGTCTCAGAGCGTAGGTTGCATCTGAAGCCGCGTCTGTCGCTGGCCCGTGTAGGCCCGCTCGAGCGGGCGCAATCGATACTCGATGCGGGCAACGCCCCATGCCGACAGGAAACTCATGAAGAGATAAATGACGCCTACGGTCAAATAGACCTCGAAAGGCTTGAACGTGCTCGACACGATTACGACGCCGGAGCGCATGAGATCGAATGCCGAGATGAACCCGAGCAGCGAGGTATCCTTCAGGAGACCGATAAAGTATCCGCCCAGAGTCGGCACGGCGACCAAGAGCGCCTGCGGAATGACGATCCGCCGGTAGCCCTGCTCAAGGCTCATTCCCATCGCGCGGGCGGCCTCCATTTGGCCGGGGTCGACCGAGGCTATCGCCGCGCGGAAGACCTCCGAGAGATAGGCGCCGAGAGTCAAGGTGAGGCCGAGGGTGCCCGCGACCATGGGGTTGCTGCTAATGTCGAATCCGGCCGCGGGAAAGCCGAAATAGATGATGAAGAGCGTGACGATGATCGGGAGGCCCCGGAACAGCTCCACATAACCGCGCAGCAGGATGGGCACCATGGTGAAGGGAGGCTTGTAGGGCAGGATTCGCATCAAGGCCACGAAAAGGCCGAGCGCCGAGCCCAGAATCATCGTCGCGACGCTCACGACCAATGTGGTCTCCAAGCCTTGCAGGAAGAGCGGAGACCAGTCCCGCAGATCTTCAAGATATCCGATCATGTCTCGCCTGGCATGCTTCGGCCGGATGAGCGCCCCCCATGCATGGTGCCGGGTGCAGGTGACGGGCGGCTAGGCCAGGTCGAAATTCGGCAAGCCGCATTTCTTAGTCAAATCCGCTCATGATGACCGCGAGCGAATCTCCACAATTGCGGCGCAAGCGAGTGAAACGTGCTCAGCTACCTGGGCGGACCATCTTCTCCTCGCCATTGTGCCACATACCCCATTTCTCGAGGATGCGCTTTTGCGTTCCGTCGGCCACCATATCGTTGATGGCGATTGACAGCGCGCGGTTGAGGTCGTTGTCGGCCGAGCGCGTGATGGCTGCCGCCGCGCCGAAGACATAAGGGCTCTCCTGGGCCTCATTGCTATAATTGCCGGTGGGCCGGTACCTGAACAGCTCGTCGGTGGCCCGCAAGGCCGTAAACTGCTTAAGCGCGCCGGCGGTCGAGCCGTCGTCATACATGCAGCCGGCGGTGAGCTTTTCAACCACGGAAAGATAGCACTCATTGGAGCCGGCAAAGGTCACGATAGTGATGCCGCCGCCGGCACCGTTGATCGCGGCCTGCAGGGTGTCGGCATCCGAGCTGCCGGCAACGCTGGCGATCTTCTGACCCTTCATGTCCTTCAGCATTTGGTAGGGCGAGTCCTTCCTGACCACGAGCTCGTCGAAGATGAGCGCGTAAGGAGTGGTGAACCGTACCCCCGGAGCCTTCGCCCGGTCGGACCGGATGATCAGCGAGTTCATCACGATGTCGCACCGGCTCGCCTGCAGCCCCGAGATGAGCGAGCCGAAATCGAGATTGACGTAATCAATATTCTTGATACCGAGCATATCCATCGCGTGGCGGGCCATGTCGTAGTCCGATCCCACGATCTTCCCGGTCTTCGGGTCGGTCGACAGATAGGGGGGCGAGACCGTCGCTGCGCAAATCTTGATCGTTCCGGCATGCTGCAACCGTTTCAGCGAGCCGTCGCCGAGCGTCACCGGGCCCAACGGCGGATACTTCTTGGACCAAGCTTCCGGCCGTGGGTCGGCCCAGTTCTTGATCTTTGTCTGGTCCGCGCCCGCCGGGATGTCGGCGGCGCGGGCACCGACGGGCCATCCGGAAAGAGAGGCGATGACAACCACCCCCGCCAGATTCGCGGCCACCCGCTCCAGCAAACGACGACCAAGGCGCTGCTCGCCAGAAATTCTCTCCCGAGGCATCCTATGATCCTCCCTTGAATTTTTCGGAGAGTTGGTGTCAACGATCCCGCGGGATCACCGTCACCGGCAAATTCTGGGGAACCCATCCTTCCGACACCTCGGAGCGCGTCACTTCGCCCACCAGCTCGAACGCCTCAATGCGTTGCGCCAGGCTCTTGAAGGCCTCGCCCATCTCCATGCGCGCGAGCGGCGCGCCGACGCAGGCGTGCGAGCCCGCGCCAAAGGTCAGGTGAGGGCAGGGGCTCCGGGTGAGGTCGAAGCGGTTGGGCTCCTCGTAGGCCGCCGGATCCCGATTTGCCGCCATCGCCATGACCGTGAACACGGTGCCGCCATCGGCCTTGACCCCGCCAATCTCGGAGGCCGTGATGGCCTGCCGAGATATGGCGTGGATGATCGGGGCATAGCGCATGCCTTCCTCGACCGCTTTCGAGGCGAGATCCGGATCGTCCGAAAGCCGGCGCCACTCGATCGGGTTTTCCAGCAGCGCATGCATCGTGCAGGCGAGCTGCCGGCGGGTCGTGTCGACTCCGGCGCGGGTCAGCTCCGCCGCAATGCCGACGACCTCTTCCTCCTCGCTGTCCCCCATCTCGCGGATCAGCTCACTGAACACGTCATGGCTGAGATGGCGGCGGCGCTCGCTCAGGAGCTCGAGCAGATAGCCTTCGAGCTTGCGCCACGCGCTCTCGATATCGGCGAGCGCCGACTGGGGATTGAGGATGTTGGTCCATTTGGCACTGATGGTGACCCATTCCGCCACCATGTCGACGTCCGAATAGGGAATGCCCAGCATCGGCGCCAGCACATGCGCGGGATAGGGGTTGAAGAGGTCGCGCACGAGATCGCTTTCGCCCCGGGCGATCACCTTGTCCAGGAGGCCGTCAAAGACGGTGCGTATCTCGGGGCGGAGCTCCTCGATGACATGGCTTCTGAGCACCCGCGTTAGAATGCTGCGCAGCCGCGCATGCTCGGGCCCGTGCCGGGTCAGAAGCGGCTTTTGAGTGCGCTCCGCGAGATAGGGACTGACCGCGCTCGGGATATGGTACAACGAGATCGGCAGGTCCGCCTTGAGGAAGGGCCGCGCCTGCTCCTTCGACAGTATGGCGTAGCCGAGCTCGGTGCGCGCGATCCAGCCCTCACCCGCCAGCGCTTTCAAGCTGCCGATTGGGTCCTTCTCGTACGCGCCGCTGTGCCAGTCGAACGCCGCGATCGTGCTCAAGAGTTCCTCCGCGCTCATGCTCGCATTCTCCCGACAGGAAAGGCACAGCCGCATCGCTCAGGCGCGGAGCCCGATATCGTAGCCCGGTCGCACGACGAGTCAATGTCGCCTCGGCCGGTCTTCCAAACACCATCGAGGTAATCGGCTCGCCCGCAGCCGCGACGATCAGCCGGCTGCCACGGCAATGCCCCCGCGAAGCGCGCCGGCCGCCACATTGCCCCACAGCACGGCATGGTCCTCGGGAAGCGCGCGACTGTTCCGCATCGACAGCCACACCCGCAGCAGACGACGGACCTGGCCCGACGCCGCATCGTCCTCGAACCCATCGCGGGCGTGATAGATCACGTGGTTGTTGAGCAGCTGCACGTCACCCGGCACGAGCCGCATACGATAGCACGTCGCCTCCGCTATCTCGCCCAGCAGATCGAGCGCTTCTTCCTGCTGGTCCGTCAATCGCGGCACCTCGGGCAGCTTCTGCGCCGCCTCGATATAGGTGCGCGAATAATGGCTGGTGAAGCGGCCATCGCGCAGGCCGAACACCGGCAGCATGTAGACCATCTTATCGCCACCCTTCTCCTCGCCCAACCGGCTGCGCGGATAGGGCTGATAGAGCAGCTCGAGGAGGTCCGGCCGCCGACGCAGCATCTCGTTATGAATGGCGACGGTGCTGGCGACCTTGCTGAGGCCGCCCTGCCGCGCCTGGCTGATGCACAGCAGCCCCACGACATCGGTCCGGTCGGTATGGAACCGCAGCGACCCGCTCGACAACGCTCGCGCGTAGGATGAGCGAAACGCCGATCCGTCGGCGTTTCGCATTTGGCCGTAGACTTCGCCGACCAGGGCGCCTTCATCACGAATGTCCTTCAGGAGCACACCATCATGGCCCTGCGACATCGGCGTACCCATATGCAGCGCGATGCCGAACCAGACCCGCTGCAAATCCGCCTCGCCATAGCGCTCGACCGGCAGACCCGAAAGTCGTGCCAGCCCGCGCCCCTCCTCGAGCGTCGTCGCGACCCGCCCCAGCAGGCGCTCGGTTTCCGGCACCGCAAAATCGGAACGCTTCATCTCGCTCCAACAAATGCCCCGCCTGTCGAGCGTCGTGAGCGCCGTGTCGATCTCCGCCACCATTGCGGGGGTAATCTGAAAACGCCAATCATCGGCCGTCGCCAGCTCATCCCCGTGCCATACGAAAGGACCGCTAATCGGTGCGTGCATTCGAGACCTCCTCCGACCTTCTCGACGTCCAAAGACCTCCCGCAAGCGCAGCAACCGGTACGGTTAGGGATCTCGCAGCAGCGAGTCAAGTCCCGATCGCAGGTAGTGGGCCAGTTTGAAGATGAATGAGTAACAAAATCCCTACTTTTTCTTTCTGCGCGCAGGCGCAGCGTTCTTTTGGCGCTGGTGGCGGCTTGACCCGGGTTCGCGGTCATTGGGCACGCACGGCCCGCTGCGGCCAGCTTAACACATGGATATAGCGTGGTTTCGGCTCAGAGTTTGGTCACAATCACTCAAATAGTGAGGCACACGACTGGGCAAGTTCGCCGTTGTGTGAAGCGGCGAATCACGCTGAAAATGAGGCATGTATTTACCGGTCACCCAGCGGCAGAACCGCGACGGCTCGACCGTCGCCTATTAGGTCCTACTAGTACGCCTGCACAGTGATTACAACTCGTTGCCGGGCTTGAGATAGACCCTCGCCAGCTTGGTGCGGGCGCGCTCGGTGGTGAACATCCACTTGACGCGTGCGCCGGTGGCATTGCGTTGCTGCTGCCAGGCCTTGACCTCGCCGCGCAACGCCTCGCGCTCGCCGATGCGCCGATTGAGGCACTGGCCACGCAGTACACCGATCTCGATGTCCACCATGTTGAGCCAGCTCGCGTGCTTCGGCGTGTAGTGGAATTCCAGGCGCTGCAGTACGCGATGCGCCTCCGGCGCCGGGAAGGTCTCGTACAGCGCGCCAGCCATATGCGTTGAAGAGATTGTCCAACACCACTCGGATCAGCTCCGCCTCGGGATAGTGAACATCGACCAGATCGCGCATGCAGTGGGCGAAGTCGGCTGCGGTCCGCTGGTCGGTAACCTTGACCTCGCGCCAGGAGCGGTGTGCGTCGAGGAAGACGGACAGGTTGGCCGTACCTTTCCGACTATACTCGCAATCCTAGCGCTCCGGCTTCCCCGGTGCGGCCGCGATCGGCTGGCGCACCTCGCGCGGCGCTTCGCTGAGTGCGGCTTCCAGATTGCCCAGCACCAAGCGGCGCTTGGTCCGATACACGGTTGAGCCGGCGCGACATTGGCCGCGATCGCCTCGTCACTCTCACCCGCATCGGCGGCCAGCAGGATCTGCGCCCGCTTCAGCTTGCGGGCGGCATGCTTGCCGCCGCTCAGCATCCGGGTGAGCTGATCCGGCTCCTCCTGGTTCAGCTCCACCCGATACCGTACGTTCATCGCCCTTCCCCCGAAGCCGAGGGCGCAGACAAATCCGATGTCGAATGATTCGCGATCCCGTTTCACGTCGAGGCAGGGGCAGTACCTCGCCTTCATCCATGCCTACACGCTGGTGATCGGCCGACCGCCGGCCGAGGCCGATATGCAGCGGTTCTTCCGGGTCAGCGGGCCGGCGGTGCACCAGATGGTGGTCGGGTGGACAAGGCCGGGCTCATTAGCCGCCAGCCCGGCGTGCCCCGCAGCATCAGGTTGCTGGTCGACCGCTCGGTGCTTCCGGAGCTACGCTCAGAGCGCGAGCAACCGATCAAAACCTCTGTGCAGGGGTATCAGACCAGCGATTCCATGAATCCGACCAGTTGTAGCGGATTCCCGTGACACCGCCAGATATTGTATGGGGTGGCCGGTCAGCACAAGGATGGTCGTGATGGCGGCGCCGCGCAGGGTGGTGGAGATCAGCATCGGAGCGGATGAGCTGGCAGCGCTGCAGTCGATCGCGCGATCGCGGAGGGAGCCGGCGAGCCGGGTGGAGCGGGCGCGGATACTGCTGCGCTATCGTGACGATCCGTCGAGCTATGCGGTCGGGGCGGCGATTGGGGTGACGCACCAGACCGTGCAGCGATGCCTCGAACGGGCGGCGAAGTTCGGCGTGCTGGCCTTCCTGGATACGTATCGAACCATGTGCCTGTCCCCAGGATCAGACTTTCAGCGCACTCTCAACGCTTTGCGGGGGGTATTCGTGGCAGAACCGGGCCACGTGGCTCAGACCGCCTTTGCTTCCGGGTGAGATTGGCGGGGGCGATTTGCGTCCGCATAGTCCGCGCCGTCCCTCAGAGGCGCCTGATGACCAATTTACGTTGGAACCGCTGACGATAGCATCGCGCCACGGCACGCCGGAAGACCTACTGCGCTAGAGCTGCTCACAGAGAATCTCCAACGCTGTTTCGCTGGCTCACGTCGGTCCCCGACCGCCAGTCCGGCAGGAAAACTCGGACTGTAATGTAATAGCCGCGTCCTCACGCTGGTGGTGGCCGATCAGGCAGTAGCGCTCGACAGCTGAGCGGCCTAGCAAAGGCCGGCTCCCTCCTGTTAACCCGCGCCTGAAGCCATGGCACAGCAGCGCTCACGTCCGGGCAGTGGAAGAAACATGTGACGTCAATCAGGAGCGCCGTCTCATGGCCAAGAGATTTGCAACCACAAAGCGTTGGCAAAGATCTCGGCCATGAGGCAGCCGCCCGTCATCAATAATCCATGTCGCCCATACCGCCCATCCCACCGCCCGGAGGCATGGCCGGGCCCTTCTTCTCCGGCCGCTCGGCCACCATTGCCTCGGTGGTCACGAGCAGGCCGGCGACAGAGGCGGCGTTCTGCAGTGCCACGCGCACCACCTTGGTCGGATCGACGATGCCGGCCTTGATCAGGTCCTTAAACCCGCCGGCCTGCGCGTCGAAGCCCCAGTTGTACTCGTCCTTGTCGAGCACCTTGCCGGACACCACGGCGCCGTCCTCGCCGGCGTTTTCGGCGATCTGGCGCAGCGGCGTCAGGATCGCCTTGCGCACGATCTCGATGCCGACGCGCTGGTCGTCGTTCTCGCCCTTGAGCTTGGCGAGGATCGCCCCGGCCCGCGCCAGCGCCACACCGCCACCCGGCACGATGCCTTCCTCGACCGCGGCCCGGGTCGCGTGCACGCCGTCGTCCACCCGATCCTTGCGCTCCTTCACCTCGACCTCGCTGGAGCCACCGACGCGGATCACGGCCACGCCGCCGGCGAGCTTCGCCAGCCGCTCCTGCAGCTTCTCGCGGTCGTAATCCGAGGTCGTCTCCTCGACCTGCGCCCGGATCTGATTGCAGCGGCCCTTGATGTCCTCCTTCTTGCCGGAACCCTCGACGATCGTGGTGTTCTCCTTCTCGATCAGGACCTTCTTGGCCTTGCCGAGCATGTTGAGGGTGACGGTCTCGAGCTTGATGCCGAGATCCTCGGAGATCACCTGGCCGCCGGTCAGGATCGCGATGTCCTCCAGCATCGCCTTGCGGCGATCGCCGAAGCCCGGCGCCTTCACCGCCGCGACCTTGAGACCACCGCGCAGCTTGTTGACCACCAGGGTCGCCAGCGCCTCGCCTTCGACGTCCTCCGCGATGATCAACAGCGGACGGCCGGACTGCACGATGCTCTCGAGCAGCGGCAGCATCGGCTGCAGGCCAGAGAGCTTCTTCTCGTGGATCAGGATGTAGGGCTGATCCAGCTCGGCGTTCATCTTCTCGGTGTTGGTAATGAAGTAGGGCGAGACGTAGCCTCGGTCGAACTGCATTCCCTCGACCACGTCGAGCTCGGTCTGGATGCCCTTGGCCTCCTCGACCGTGATCACGCCCTCGTTGCCGACCTTCTGCATCGCCTCGGAGATCATGCGCCCGATCTCAGTGTCCCCGTTGGCCGAGATGGTCCCCACCTGGGCCGTCTCCGACGGCGTAGTGATCTTCTTCGTGTGCTTCTTCAGTTCCTCGACGACGGCGGTCACCGCCTTGTCGATGCCGCGCTTCAGGTCCATCGGGTTCATACCGGCGGCAACCGCCTTGGCGCCCTCGCGCACGATCGACTGGGCCAGAACGGTCGCGGTGGTGGTGCCGTCGCCGGCGACGTCGCTGCTCTTGCTCGCGACCTCGCGCACCATCTGCGCGCCCATGTTCTCGAACTTGTCGGACAGCTCGATCTCCTTGGCGACGGTCACGCCATCCTTGGTGATCCGCGGTGCGCCGAAGCTCTTGTCGAGCACCACGTTGCGGCCCTTCGGCCCAAGCGTAATCTTCACCGCATCCGCGAGAGTGTCGACACCGCGCAGCATCCGCTGGCGCGCGTCGCCGCCGAACCGAACGTCCTTGGCAGCCATATCAGGATCTCCCTTCGATTCCGTTATGCGGGGGTGGCGCGGGTCACGCGGCCTTCTTCCTCGCGACCGCGCCCTCGATGATGCCCATGATGTCGGACTCCTTCATGATGAGGAGCTCCTCGCCCTCGAGCTTGACTTCGGTGCCGGACCACTTGCCGAACAGGATGCGGTCGCCCGCCTTGACGTCGAGCGCCTGTAGCTGGCCCTGCTCGTTGCGGGCGCCGGGGCCGGCGGCGATCACCTCGCCTTCCATTGGCTTCTCCTTCGCCGTGTCAGGGATGATGATCCCACCTGTGGTCTTCTCCTCGGCATCGAGCCGGCGGACCACGACGCGGTCGTGGAGAGGACGAAACCTCATGGTTCTCGCTCCTTTGCAATCTCAATCCGCTAACTCCCGTAGATGGTGGCGCCGCGACTACGTTGTTGACGTGCCGCAGCGCTTTGGCACTCTTTCGCGGGGAGTGCCAAAGGTCTAGGCGCGCAGTGACGCGATGTCAAGCGGGAGCAGCCGCCAGGTGGTGGGTCAGTTTGAGCCCGCACACTATGCTAGGCTAAGCCCCTGGTCCCATTTCCAGGGTCCGCTTCGGACGGAAGGGCTCGATGGTCTCGCGAAGCGGCTGCCGGGGAGAGCGTAACGACGCGATGCGCCCTTGGCAGCAATTCTCCCGTCCTCGCGGATTACCGACCAACATGGCGGGCGCTCACCGGCCTTCGCCATAGTGGGCTCGCCTGGTTTCTCGCGGCTTGCATCGATCCCGTGAGCTCCGTGCTTGACCTGGCCTGCAAGGCGCACGAACTCGACAATCTCTACATTGCCGACGCCAGGTTCTTTCCCTCCAGGGCGCGGTGAACCCAACGCTAACCATCCTCGCCAACGCGTTGCGCGTGGCCGACCACGTGAAGGAGCGGCTAGGCGCGTAGGGTAAGCAGTTCATGCGCTCGCCATCCGCTGAACGACGGGGGGTCGTCGACCTGGGGTCCACACCATAGACCGGGCGGACAGCGGTTCACGGTCATTGCATGGCCCAGCGTCGGACAGGCGTCGGCCTCCAAGTCTCGGTCGGTTGTCGTAGGTTCCGCGCCCACCGAAATCACCCCGTATCTGGCGGCAGGCGGCTCGCTCGGGAACGCTCAGGCGGTAGCGGCTCGCGCAGCCCGCGCCGCCACCGATCGGGATACGCGGCCAGCACCCGCGCCCTCTCCAGCATCGAGAGACCGCGGACGACCAAGCTCTAACGATCGCTCCCGCTTCGGCAAAGGTCGCGGCCATCTCGCCCAGCTCAACCTGGGCGACTGCTTCGCCTACGCGGTGGCGAGAGCTACCGGCCCTGCGGGTAAGCGTCGTGACCAGTTGCCCGACGGTTGACTCTGCCTTCAGCGGTGAACGGCGCAATGCCATCCGCGGTCTCTCAATTGCCAGTTGACGCGAATCGACAGCGGTCCTAAAACTGTCACCTAAACACAAGACGACTCGGAGGGAAGGTGGTTAAGGCACGGGAGAAGTTCGGGGCTTTTATCCGTCGCGAACGAGAGGGCAAGGAGATCGGGTTGCGGGAGATGGCGAAGATGATCGGGGTCAGCCCCACCTACCTGTCGAAGGTCGAGCGGGACGAGTTTCTGCCGCCGGCAGAGGACAAGGTGAAGGCGATCGCCCAGATCATCGGATGCGACGCCGACCATCTGCTGGCGCGGGCCGGGCGGGTGTCCACCGACATCTCCGACATCATCAAACGCCAACCCGTCGAATTGGCGGCGCTCCTGCGGACCACCAAGGGCCTATCGGCCGAGGATATCGACCGGCTGGCCCAGCAGGCGCAGAGGGCGAAGGACGTGTAACGGATAAACGGCGAGTTCGACGATGCAGATCCAAATGAGGATGACCGACATATGACGATTGGGGTTCGATACCTGTCCGAAGACAAGATCGAGAACGAGGCCGAACTGTTGCTCGCCGAGTATGCGGAGACGACTGGCGGCCCGATCAAAATGCCGGTGCCGGCCGAGGATATTACGATTTACCACTTGGCGCTTCAGCTGGGATTTGCCGACCTGCACGAGACGCTGCGCATTCCCATGGTGCGTGAGCAACCGGATATACTCGGAGCGATTTGGGTGGATTCTGAAGCGATCCTGATTGATCGTAGCCTCGACCCGAAGCACAATCCATCGGCGACGGGCCGTTATCGCTTCACGGTGGCCCATGAGATCGGGCATTGGCGGCTTCATCGGTCCTATGTCGCCAAAGATCCCGATCAAGCTTCATTGTTCATTGGTCCGGCTGACCCTTCAGTGATCTGCCGCTCCAGCGAGAGGAAGAAGCCGATTGAATGGCAGGCGGATTTCTTTTCGTCGTGCCTGCTTATGCCGCGCAGGTGGGTGCATGAGGGCTGGAAGGAGTGCATGGGCCGCACTCGACCTCTGGCCCTTACGGAGCTGCGCCCGAACGACCGGGTGATGATGCGCGCGCAGACAATGATTTACGAGCGAGACGTAAGCGATACCGGAGCTGTCGCCGATGCGCTGTTCGACGAGATCGCAAAGCCCATGGCCCGGCGTTTTGGAGTATCGCCGCCAGCGATGCGCGTTCGGCTCGAGCAACTGGGGCTGCTCCTTCGGCAATCGCCACGGCAGATGTCGCTTCGGGTTGGCCCGTAACCTTTTTTAAGGAGAGCGTGGAGTGTCAACTAGACGAGGTAACGGAAAGCTAGCGGAAGTTGGGATCGCGTTCGAGACGTGCGACTTCTATCTCGCCTGTTTCCTGCGCTGCACGGGCTATGACCTCATTGACCTGCGTGGCGAAGGCCGGCGCAAAGTCTCTATCTTCCGCGACCGCCCGACGCGCCGGGATGACGTGCTGGCGTTTTACTGTAACGGCGCAGCTGTGCCCCCGCTGTCATTCTCCGGCACCATAAAAGATATGAAGGCCCTCTTGCACAATGCATAGCGAACCTACCCAGACAAGCGCCGCCCAGTCCGGCGGGCCGCAGTTCCGCGAAGCATTGGAGCGCCTCGCTCAAATCGTCCTCGACGGGCTGCGTCATGGTCATTTCCGTTGCGGAATCTCGAGCAGCATCGGGAAGGAAAAGCGGCGCGAGCTCCTCATAGAGGCAGGCAAGTGCCACAAGTTCACGATTCCCGAGGAAGAACTGCCGCGCTGAAGCGGCACCAATAGCGTCGATCCCTGAGATGGGGACGACCGAGATGCAAATCACGTCAAGGTCCAGCGTCATCGGTGGGATTCCGAGACCGGAGGCCAGGAGCACGGAGCGGCAAGGAAACGCCCGTGGGGTCTTCGGTGAAACCATCGCACGCAGCAAACGACAATCTGAAGGATGAACTGATCGGGCGCACTCGCCAGGTATGGCAGCCGCGACTTGGTCGCGATCTCAGCCGCGAGGATGCCCGGCAGATCGCCGCGAACGTCACCGGCTTCTTCTCGGTCCTGGCCGAATGGTCGCGGGCGGAGATGCCATTCCCGGCGAACGATGCCGGCAAACCTCACGCCTCCGAAAACGGGGAGGCGCGCCATGACCGCTGAAGCCATCGCCAAGGCCCTCGGCGGGCGGAAGGCCGGCGGCGGCTGGACGGCGCGATGCCCGGCACATGACGACCGGACGCCGAGCCTCTCGATCCGGGTCGCGGATGACAACAATGTGCTGGTGCGCTGCCACGCCGGCTGCGACCAGGAGCGCGTCATCGCTGCTCTGCGAGGGCGCGGCCTGTGGGTCGAGAATGGCCGGCGCTCGCTTTCGCGCATGGCACGCCCCACGCCTGTCGAGCGCCAGCCCGATCTAAACGACGCCAAGCGCAGCGAGGCGGCACTCGCCATCTGGCAGTCCGCCGAGCCGGCACAGGGAACGCCAGTCGAGACCTACCTTTCCTCGCGCGGCATCAAGGTGCCGCCACCCGACGCGCTGCGCTTTCATGCCGGTCTGAAACATCCCTCGGGCGGCGTCTGGCCCGTGATGGTGGCGCTGGTGACGAACGGCGCGGACGGAACGCCGCTCGCGATCCATCGCACCTTCCTTGCCCGCGATGGTGGCGGGAAAGCACCCGTCGATCCGCAGAAGATGATGCTGGGTCCCTGCCGCGGCGGCGCGGTGCGTCTCGCTGATCCGGGCGACGTGCTCATGGTCGGGGAAGGCATCGAAACCTGCCTCGCCGCGATGCTGGCAAGCGGCCATCCGGCCTGGGCGGCGCTTTCGACTTCCGGGCTGCGTGGCCTCGATCTGCCGAAGGACGTGCGCGACGTGATCGTGCTAGCCGATGGCGACGAGGCGGGCGAAGCGGCGGCGCGCGATTGCGCCCTGCGCTGGAAGCGCCAGGGCCGGCGCGTGCGCATCGCCCGCCCACCGCAGGGGATGGATTTCAACGACATGCTGCCGCGCCGCGCGCCCCCCACCGAGGAGGGCGCGCAATGAACGACGAACACGAGAACCACATCGACGCCGAAAAAAACCTGATCGCCGAGGCGGTCGGCGCGGCCGAGGATATTCCCGACCCGCTAGAGGGCTTGGTCGAGAAATCGGCTGCCGATCCAGGCGCTGCCTTCACGCCCGAAATCCTGGAGCGGCTCGCGGCACTGAAGAAGGAAGATCGTGCGGCCTTCGAGTTGCTGCGCTCCAGGCTCAAGAAATCCGGTTGCCGCGTCTCTGCGCTTGATGAAGCCATTGCCGAGGAAAGCGGGGATGTGGGCGGCCGCGGACCGACGCAGGCCGATATCCTGATCGAACTCGCGCAGACCGCCGAATTGTTCCACGCCCCGGACGGTACCGGCTTCGCCGATCTCGACATCAACGGCCACCGCGAGACTTGGCCGATCCGCACCAAGGGCTTCCGCCGCTGGCTGGCTCGACGCTTCTTCGAGGTGACCGAGGGCGCGCCAAGTTCGGAGGCGCTGCAATCGGCGCTCAACGTGATCGAGGCCAAAGCGCATTTCGATGCGCCGGAGCGCGTCGTCCATGTCCGGGTCGCTGGGCTGAACGGCAAGCTGTACCTCGATCTCGGCGACGAGGCGCGGCAGGCGGTCGAGATTGATGCCACCGGCTGGCGACTCATCGACAACCCGCCGGTGCGCTTCCGCCGCGCGTCGGGGATGCAGCCCTTGGCGCTCCCAGTGCCGGGCGGATCGGTTGCGACGCTGCGCTCGTTCCTCAACGTGCAGTCGGACACCGACTTCGTGCTGGTGGTTGCCTGGGCGCTCGCCTGCCTTCGCAATCGCGGCCCCTATCCGGTGATCGTGCTGTCGGGCGAGCAGGGTTCGGCCAAATCCACCTTCTCGGCGATCCTGCGGGCGCTGCTCGATCCGAACACCGCGCCTTTGCGCGCCCTGCCGCGCGAAGACCGCGACCTGTTCATCGCTGCCAGCAACGGCCATGTGCTCGCCTTCGACAACGTCTCGGGCCTGCCTGCCTGGATTTCTGACACGCTTTGCAGGCTGGCGACCGGCGGCGGCTTCGCCGTGCGTCAGCTCTACACTGACCAGGACGAGGTGCTGTTCGACGCCGCCCGCCCGGTGATCCTGAACGGCATTGAGGACATCGTGACGCGACCAGACCTCGCCGACCGCGCCGTGTTCCTGACGCTGGAGCCAGTCCCAGAGGAGCGCCGCCGCCCCGAGGCGGAATTGTGGGCCGCCTTCGAGACCGAACGCCCGCGCATCCTCGGCGTGCTGCTCGATGCGGTGGTCGAGGGTCTCAAGCGCCTGCCCGAGACTCATCTCCCGAAGCTGCCACGCATGGCGGATTTCGCTCTGTGGGCGACCGCCTGCGAAACGGCGTTGTGGCCGGCAGGCACCTTCTGGTCGGCCTATTGCGGCAATCGCGACGAGGCGGTCGAGGGCGTGATCGAGTCCGACCCGATCGCCGCAGCCGTGCGCGCCGTCATGGCCACGCGGACGGAGTGGACGGGAACGGCGTCGGAGCTTCTGGGTGCCCTTGGGGAAGTGGCGGGCGATCGCGTCGCCAAGTCCAAGACCTGGCCCGATAGCCCGAGGGCGTTGGCGGGCCGGCTGCGTCGGGCGGCGACTTTCCTGCGCAAGATCGGCGTCGAGATCGGCTTCGAGCGGGAGGGTCGCGCGCGGACCCGGATCATCCGCATCACTGCGGCATTCGCCGATCCCGGGCCGGAACGCGGCGGGGTGCGACCGTCCGCACCGTCCGCATCGTCCGCGCCAACGCCGAAATCCAGTTCGGCCAATGGCTTCGTGACGCCCGATCTGCGGACGGTTGCCAACGATGCGGACGGTTGGGGGAATGAGCCGGCCGACACCGTCCGCGCGAACCCCATGAAACGCAACGGGGAGGACGGTGCGGCGGACGATGCGGACGCAAACCGCCCGCCCCGATCCGCACCCGGAAAACCTGGATGGAGCGCTCGGTTATGAGCGCCGCCAAGGCCCTGCGAGCGGCCCGGATGGCCGGCATCGATGTTCGGATCGAGGACGGCGGCCTCGCTCTTGAAGCTGAGGCGCCGCCATCTGCCGAGATTCTGGAGCTTCTTGCCCGCCACAAGCCGGGGATCATCGCCCTGCTGCGGCCAGGCCGGGACGGCTGGTCGGCGGAGGACTGGCAGTCGCATTTCGACGAGCGCGCCGGGATCGCGGAGTTCGACGGCGGCCTGCCCGGCCCTGAGACCGGGGCCCGCGTCTTCGAATACCGCGCCGTCGAGTGGCTGAACCGGAATCTTCGAACGCTCGCCGCCGGGACGCTGTCTCGCCTGCGGTGGCGGCCATGCCCACGACGCGCTGCTGCCGTACGGCATCGAACCGACCGGCCATGTCTGGCTGTATTCCCGCTGCTGGCCTGCCTGGCACGCCGGGCGCAGGGCCGATGCCGTTGCCGCCCTCACGGCGATGGGCATCACGCCATTGGCCGGATCGCCAGTTGATTTCGGAAAAAAGGGAGGCGGATGATGGGCGGCTTTGGCTCGGGACGGCTTGGCGGATCGGGGCGCGACACGGTGGAAGCCTGGCGGTCGATTGACGTGAACCGTCTGCACCGCAGAGGCTGCCTGCGCGCCGGCTGGACGGGTAGCTGGCAATGGACCCGCGACGGCGAGAAGGTCGCCTCGATCAATCTGCGCGCCGAGCGCGAACGGCTGCATCTCACCTATCGCGTGCGCATCGGCAGTGGTGAGTGGGAGGATGTAGCGGAGGTCGTCCGCATCGTCCGCGTTCCATGCCGTTTGGGCGGCACGCGGCCCTACTTCATCTGCCCTGGCGTGGTAAGCGGCATCACATGCGGGCGGCGCGTTGCCAAGCTGCACGGAGCAGGTCGCTATTTCCTGTGCCACAAGTGCTATCGCCTTGCCCATGCCAGCCAGAGCGAGGGCGGATGGGACCGGGCGCTCCGACGCGCGGACAAGATCAGGCAGCGGCTTGGCGGCGACCCCGGCCTGGCCTCGCCGTTTCCCGACCGGCCCAAGCGCATGTGGCAGCGGACGTACGACACGCTTCGCGAGCAAGTCTTCGAGGCCGAGATGCGCGCCGACGAAGCCATTGCGATTCGGACGGAGCGGCTTCTGGCGCGACTCGACAATGACCCGGTAAACAGGAGTTTCTGGCAATGATCGAGACCAACCCAAGCCTGCCGGCCGAAACTGCCGGCACCGAAATCACCCGCTTCAACGCGCTGCGGCACGGTGTGCTGTCGCGCTACACGGTGCTGCCATGGGAGGACGCCGGCGAATACCACGCCCTGATCGTGGCGCTAATAGCCGAACACGCGCCGCAGGGACCAACCGAGGAGCATCTGGTCGAGGAGCTGGCCGGCATTCTCTGGCGCAAGCGCCGCCTGCGCCTGGCCGAGGCCGCCGCCCACCGGCGTGGGCTGAACGGCACGCTGGCCTGCTACCGCGAGACGGTGAAGGTGGCGCTGGTGCATCTCGACGCAACCAACCAGTCTGAGGGTGTGCTCGATGCCATCCGCGCCACGGCAAGAGACACCGAGGAGGAAGTCCGCGAGATGCAGGACGACGAGGCCATGACTCGCGGCGCCCTCGACATGCTCCGCTCGCGCCGCAACGACCGCTACGAGGCCGCACTGGCGGCGCTGCAGGAGGATACGCGGGACTGGTGGGCCGATGTGCTCGCCCGCGATGCCGACGAACTGGAGGAAGGCAAGGAGCCTGCCACGGCCGACGAAGCCGGCCTGCGGCGGTTCCTGCAGGCAGAGGTGCTGCCGTGGTTCGAGACCCGCGAGAGGGAACTGGCCAACCGCCCGCTAATCCGGCAGCAGGCGTTCGGGGAGGCGCTCGACCCCGACAAGCTGGAGCGCCTCGGCCGCTACGAGGTGCATCTCGACCGCAAGCTCGAACGGATGCTGGCCATGCTGCTGCGCCTCAAGGACCTGCGGCAAGGGACGGTGGCGGGCTGATCCGTTTGGCAAAACCGCCAGCCACGGGTCATGCCGGGGCGACGCCATGGCCGGGGCGACGCCATGGCCGGGGCGACGCCATGCCGGGAGCACGTGGGTCCTTCCGGGCGGAATCGCATGCGGGAGGAGGCCCGGCGTTTCGCTAGCGTCTGGACTTTTTTCTGGTTTAACGGTGCGGGCAGTTACCGTCCGCCATGCAGCGAACGTTGCATATTCGGCCATATTGGCAAAACTACCCTCTGGCAATCCGGGGATGCGTATGAACGACGCTGACTGCGAAGGACGCCAAGTACGGCTTCGGTCGGCTGATCGACGTGGCCCGTGCCGAACCGGTGCGGTAGCCAAGCATGGGCGGCCGGTTGTGGTGGTGATGGCGGTGGAGGAGTACGAGCGGCTGAAGGCTTTGAGATAGGCCAGGTCGATAGGCGCCCAAGCACGGCCGGGAAGGCGGAATAATGAATTAAACCATTCACAACAAGATCGTCTCCTTCGTCCGCGGCATCGAAGCCAACCTCGGCTCGCCTTCGCATTTAACACCGGGCAGTCGGACCTATTCAGCAGATCTAAGAGGGAGTGAGTCCCCGCGATGGCGATGAGCACACCGGAACGCCAACTTGAAGAGGCGCTTATCACGAAGCTACGGGACCTCAAGTATGAATATCGCCCTGACATCCGTGATCGAGCCTCCCTTGAAGCAAACTTCAGGGTAAATTTCGAAGCCCTGAATCGCGTCACACTCACTGACGGCGAGTTGCAGCGACTCCTCGACGAGATCGTCACACCGGACGTGTACGAAGCCGCCCGGTCTCTCCGGAATCGGGAAGCGTTCATCCGCGACGACGGCACGCCGCTCAACTACACCCTCGTTAACATCAAGGACTGGTGCAAGAACGCCTTCGAGGTCGTCAATCAGCTCCGCATCAATACGGACAATAGCCATCACCGCTACGACGTCATACTCCTGATCAACGGCGTCCCCGTCGTTCAGATCGAGCTAAAGACGCTTGGGATCAGCGCTCGGCGGGCGATGGAGCAGATCGTCGACTACAAGAACGACCCCGGTAGCGGATATACCAAGACGCTTCTCTGCTTCGTCCAGCTCTTTATAGTCAGCAACCGCACGGACACTTGGTACTTCGCCAACAACAACGCGCGGCACTTCGTCTTCGACGCGGACGAGCGGTTCCTTCCGATCTACCAGTTCGCGGCCGAGGACAACACGAAGATCACTCACCTCGACGACTTTGGCGATCGCTTCCTCGCCAAGTGCACGCTTGGCCAGATGATCGGCAAGTACATGGCGCTCATCGCCGCCGAGCAGAAGCTCCTGATGATGCGCCCGTACCAGATCTACGCTGTCAAGGCCATCGTCGACTGTGTCGACCAGAACTGTGGAAGCGGCTATATCTGGCACACGACCGGCTCGGGCAAGACGCTCACCTCCTTCAAAGCTTCGACGCTCCTCAAGACCAACGAGAGCATCCACAAGTGCCTCTTTGTCGTTGACCGCAAGGATCTCGACCGCCAGACCCGCGAGGAGTTCAACCGGTTCCAAGAGAACTGTGTCGAGGAAAATACCAACACCGCGGCGCTCGTCCGCCGCCTCCAGTCCAACGACTACGCAGACAAGGTCATTGTCACGACCATCCAGAAGCTCGGGCTCGCCCTCGACGAGAACAGCAAGCACAACAAGCAGAACGTCGCTCAGGGGCGGTCAACGTTCAAGCAGCGGCTCGAGCAGTTCCGAGACAAGCGGATGGTCTTCATCTTCGATGAGTGCCATCGGTCGCAGTTCGGCGAGAACCACAGGGCTATCGAGGAGTTCTTCCCGAACTCCCAGCTGTTCGGGTTCACTGGCACCCCGATCTTTGAGGACAACGCGACGGTCAAGCAGATCGAGGGAGACGTCGCGACTCTTCGAACCACCAAGGACCTGTTCCAGAAAGAGCTTCACGCCTACACCATCACTCACGCGATCGAGGATCGGAACGTCCTCCGCTTCCACGTCGATTACTACAAGCCCAAGGACGCCCCTGCCCTCAAGCCCGGCCAGACACTCACCAAGCAGGCGGTCGCCCAGGCTATCCTCGATAAGCACGATGCTGCGACCGAAGGCCGACGCTTCAACGCGTTGCTCGCTACCGCCTCAATCAACGACGCCATCGAGTACTACGAGGTATTCAAGAAGCTCCTGGGAGAGCGCCATGCCGCCGACCCCGAGTTCGTCCCTCTCAAGATCGCCGCCGTCTTCTCGCCGCCTGCGGAGGGCAACAAGGACGTCCAGCAGATCCAGGAGGACCTCCCCCAGGAGAAGGAGGACAACCGGCACGATCCCGAAGGTAAGAAGACCGCGCTTAAGGCCATCATCGCCGAATACAACCAGCGGTATGGCACGAACCACGATTTCAACAACTTCGATCTCTACTACCAGGACGTCCAGCAGCGCATCAAGGATCAACAGTTCCCCAACCGCGACCTGCCCCGCAAGGGCCAGGAAAAGATCGACATCACCATCGTCGTAGACATGCTCCTCACCGGCTTCGACGCCAAGTTCCTCAACACGCTCTACGTCGACAAGAACCTTAAGCACCACGGCCTGATCCAGGCCTTCTCCCGCACCAACCGCGTTCTCAACGCGACCAAGCCCTACGGCCACATCCTCGACTTCCGCAACCAGCAGGACAGCGTCGACGCCGCCATCGCTCTCTTCTCCGGCGCCCAGCCCGACCGGCCCGCGAAATTTGGCTGGTCGACAAGGCTCCCGACGTTATCGACAACTTCAAGCAGGCCGTCGCCGCACTCGGTGAGTTCATGCAGTCGCAGGGCCTCGGAGCCAAGCCCGACCAAGTCAACAAGCTGATGGGCGACGACGCCCGCACCCAGTTCATCAAGCGGTTCAAGGAGGTTCAGCGCCTCAAGACGCAGCTCGACCAATACACCGACCTCACCGACGAGCAGCGGGAGCAGATCGAGCAGGCCCTCCCCAAGGACGACCTCCGCGCCTTCCGCGGCGTTTATCTTGAAACCGCCCAGCGCCTGAAGGAGCAGCAGGGCACGCCCGGAAAGGACGGCGAGCCGGCCAACCCCGAGGTCGACCAGCTCGACTTCGAGTTCGTCCTCTTCGCCTCCGCCGTCATCGACTACGACTACATCATGAAGCTGATCGCCAAGTACTCGGGTCAGGACCCAAAGAAGCTCACGATCAGCCGCGAGCAGCTCATCGGGCTGATCCAGTCCGACGCCAAGTTCCTAGAGGAGCGGGAGGAGATCACCGACTACGTCCGCTCACTCAAGGAGGGCGAAGGCCTGGACGAGGCCGCGATCCGCGCGGGCTACGAGCAGTTTAAGGCCGCGAAGCAGGCCAAGGAGATCGAGGGCCTGGCTCAGGCCCACGGCCTGACGATCGCGCCCCTCGCGGCCTTCGTCGACACCATCCTCCAGCGCATGATCTTCGACGGGGAGCAGCTCACCGACTTGATGGAGCCGCTTGGCCTGCGCTGGCGCGAACGCCGCGAGCGCGAACTCGCCCTGATGGCCGACCTCGTCCCGCTCCTGAACAAGCGGGCTCACGGCCGGGACATCTCGGGCCTCAACGCCTACGAGCATGGGGGGCCACGATGACAGCCGACAAGCCATCGCCCTATGTGCCGAATCTGCGGTTCCCGGAGTTTCGAGACGACCCGAGCTGGTCGGCCCCGCTTCTCGGTAAGCTGTACGGCTTCAAGCGCACCAACACCCTGCCGAGAGAAGAACTCAACTACGAATTCGGGACGATTAGGAACATTCACTACGGGGACATCCACACCAAGTTCAAGCCACTGTTCCGGATAGACGACGAACGTGTTCCGTATATCAATCCGGATACCGCGCTGAACGGATTTTCTGATGACGCATTCTGTGAGGAAGGCGACATCGTACTTGCCGACGCATCTGAAGATCTCGGCGACGTCGGAAAAGCAATCGAAGTTGTTTCGCTAAGCGGAGAACGCGTCGTCGCTGGGACGCACACCGTTCTCGCGACCCGGCAAGGCAGCGTTCCGGTCGTCGGCTTCGGCGGGCAACTATTCCAGTCCGCCGCCGTTCGCGCCGCGATCAAGAAGCAAGCTCAGGGCGCGAAGGTCTACGGCATATCGGCGAACCGCATTTCGGCTGTTCCGCTCCCAGTCCCGCCGACGGAGGACGAGCAGCAGAAGATCGCCGACTGCCTCGGCTCGCTGGACAACTTGATCGCGGGGGAGGGCCGGAAGCTCGAAGCCCTGCGGCAGCACAAGCAAGGGCTGATGCAGCAGCTCTTCCCGCAGCCGGGCGAGACCGCGCCCCGTCTCCGCTTCCCGGAGTTCGTAAACTCCGCGTGGCAATCGAAGACCTTAGGCGAGCTGGTTTCCGATACGGAGCGTCCAATCGTGATGGACGACGAGACGGAATACGCGCTTGTGACGGTGAAGCGCCGCTATGGCGGGGTGGTCGCTCGCAAAGTACTAAAAGGCAAGGCAATCAGTGTTAAGTCGCAGTTCCTCTTAGAAGCGAATGACTTTCTGGTCTCAAAGCGGCAGATTGTCCACGACGCGTGCGGCCTCGTTCCCGCCGAACTTGCCGGGTCAATCGTCTCGAATGAGTACTCGGTGTTGACTGCGAAGAATGGATGCGACATCGAGTTCTTAACCACTTCACGCAGCAACCATGTGTGAGCAACTCGTTTCTTCAATCGAGCGTCGGCATCGTCATTGAAAAGATGCTTTTCAAACTAGATTGGTGGCTTAAGCTCGCCTTTCCCTTTCCGTCGTTCGCCGAGCAGCAGCAAATCGCCGCCTGTCTTTCCTCGCTCGACAACCGGCTGGCCTCGCAGGCACAGAAGCTCGATGGCCTTAAGCGGCACAAGCAGGGCCTGCTGCAGCAGCTCTTCCCGAGTCTATAGGAGGAGACGCGATGCGCGAGACCAACTACGCCGATCTCTTCCCGAACTCGCCTGGCATCTCCGGTCGGTGATTGCCGACAAGGCCCAGAGATGGCCCGACAAGAGTCCGTTCGTGCTGTTGTATGCCTCGAACAGGACCGGCAAGACACGGCTTTCCCCAGCGTTCAAGGATCTCGGAAAAGTGGTGGACGGGAACGGCGCGGTCCAGAGCCGGGACACGTTGTACTTCAACGCCTTCACCGAGGATCTGTTCTCGTGGGACAACGACCTAGAGGACGACGAGCATCGCACGCTGAAGCTCAACTCGGCGTCCAGCTTCTTCGTAGGGCTCAACGAGCTGGAGATCGAGAATCGTATCCGCCCGCTGCTGGACCGCTACGCGGACTTCGACTTCAAGATCAACTTCGCGTTCGACGAGCGGACTGGCAACATCACCAGCGCCGAGGTGACTTTCTCCCGCGAGGTCGTGAGCGGCATGGGGGACGACGCGCGAACCGACGAGGTGGACGGCATCAAGATATCGCGCGGCGAGGAGAAGATCTTCATCTGGTGCTTTTTCCTCGCAATTCTTCAGCTCGCACTCGATGGCGCGGAGGCATATAAGTGGGTCAAACACGTCTATATCGACGACCCCATTTCCTCGCTCGATGAACACAACGCGATCGTCGTCGGCAACCACCTCGTCCAGCTCTACCGCGAGGCGCAGCGCCCGATCAGGACGGTGGTGTCCACCCATCACGCGCTGTTCTTCAACGTCTTGCATTATGAGCTGAAAAATCACGTCGACAGACAAGGGCCACCTCAGTATGTACTGAAGCGAGATCGCAAGACCAGCGGCTACCTGCTGGTCGTGCAGACCAGCGATACGCCTCAGTTCTACCACATTGCCGCGTTGGCCGATCTCTGGATGGTGGCGCATAGCGGGCAGGCCAAGACCTTCCACTTCAACATCTTGCGCACCATTCTTGAGAAAACTGCATTGTTCCTCGGCCACCGCCACTTTTCGGCGTGCATCAAAGACGCCGCTGACGACGCGGACGGCATCTTGCACCAGCGGTTCGTCGATCTCCTGAGCCACGGCAAATACTCGATGTACGAACCGACAGAGATGGGCGATGACACGAAAAGATACTTCCTCACGATTTTGAAGGCATTCGTGGCACGCCACCCATTCAACCCTGAGCTCTTGCCGGAGCCTGGCGCAGGTACGGAAACATCATGACCGAGAACAACCAGAAACAGCTGGGCAAGACGCTCTGGACCATCGCCGACCAGCTCCGCGGGGCAATGAATGCGGACGACTTTCGCGACTACATGCTCGCGTTCCTGTTCCTCCGCTACCTCTCGGACAACTACGAGCAGGCCGCGAAGAAGGAACTCGGGCGCGACTATCCTGACCCGAACGCCATCGGCAACAGCGGCCGATCCTCCCTGTCTGTCTGGTACGAGCAGAACCCCGGCGATGTTTCGGCGTTCGAGAAGCAGATGCGGCTCAAAGCGCATTACGTCATCCGCCCCGAGCACCTCTGGGCCAGCATCGCCCACATGGCCCGCACCCAGGACGGCGAGCTGCTCAACACGCTCCAGGCCGGCTTCAAGTACATCGAGAACGAATCGTTCCAGAGCACGTTCTCCGGGCTTTTTTCGGAAATCAATCTCGGCTCGGATAAGCTCGGCAAAATTTATGCGGACCGGAACGCGAAGCTCTGCACGATCATCACCAAGATAGCCGAAGGCCTTGCGGAGTTCTCTACGGATAGCGACACGCTGGGAGACGCCTACGAGTACCTGATCGGCCAGTTCGCCGCGGGCTCGGGGAAGAAAGCCGGTGAGTTCTACACGCCGCAGCGGATCTCGGACATCCTCTCCGCGCATAGTCACGCTCGACGGCCAGGAACCGAAGACCGGCAATCGGAAACACCTCGCCAGCGTGATGGACTTCGCCTGCGGCTCGGGCTCGCTGCTGCTCAATGTGCGTAAGCGCATGGGGCCGCACGGCATCGGCAAGATCTACGGGCAGGAGAAGAACATTACCACGTACAACCTTGCGCGTATGAACATGCTGCTGCACGGGGTGAAGGACTCGGAGTTCGAGATCTATCACGGCGACACGCTGACAAACGACTGGGACATGCTCCGCGAACCCAACCCGGCAAAGAAGCCCTACTTCGATGCGGTCGTCGCCAACCCGCCGTTCAGCTACCGCTGGGACCCAAACGCGGCGTTGGGCGAGGACGTGCGCTTCAAGAACTACGGGCTGGCCCCGAAGTCGGCGGCAGACTTCGCGTTCCTGCTGCACGGGTTTCACTACCTTAATGACGACGGCGTGATGGCCATCATCCTGCCCCACGGCGTGCTGTTCCGTGGTGGCGCGGAGGCGAAGATCCGTCGCAGGCTTCTCGACGACGGGCACATCGACACGGTCATCGGCCTGCCGGCGAACCTGTTCTACTCGACCGGCATCCCGGTCTGCATCCTCGTCCTGAAGAAGTGCAAGAAGCCCGACGATGTCCTTTTCATCAACGCGTCCGAGCACTTCGATAAAGGCAAGCGCCAGAACTACCTGTCCGACGAGCATATCGAGAAGATCATCGACACCTACCAGCAGCGTCCGGCGAGCGTCGAGCGGTACGCCAGACGCGTGGAGATGGACGAGATTGTGGCCAACGACTTCAACCTGAACATCTCCCGCTATGTCAGCACGATCCAGCAGGAGGTCGCGATCGATCTGTCGGCCACGCATAAGGAGTTGGTCGAGATCGAGAAGCGAATTCGGGAGTCAACGGCGAAGCACAACGCGTTTCTGAAGGAACTTGGACTGTCCCCATTGCCAGCGCCCGAGCAGTGATTGAAGCAATCCCCCCACACCCTCCGCCTCATGGCCCGCGAACTCGCCGAGTCGGTTCAAGAGATGCCCCAACTCAACTGGCTGCAGCGCGATCGATCCATGCGGGACCCCCGCCGCAACGTTCGCCTTCTGCTCGGCAAGGACGGCTACCCGCCGGAGCTGGCGGAAGGCGCAACCCAGTTCTGCTTCGACACGCCGAGCTGTCGACTGAAGGCGCGGAGTAGCAGGAGTACTTGGGCGGGAATGGCGGGAGGCGCACTCGAGCCAGGGCGGCAAGACCTCGGCTGCGATGAGCCAGGCGCTCGGCGCGGCTGGGGAGCAAGGGGGCGGAGGACGAAGACGCCGGGCTGGATAGTGGGGGCGCCGGGCATGATCCCGGTTGGCCAAGATGGGCAATTGCGTATGCGCAGCTTGCAACTCGCCTTATGTTTAGTTTAAACTAAACAACATGAAGAGAGCTTCAAAGCCCGCACCCGTCGCCGATCCCGCCCGCAAGCAGGCGGTGATCTATGCCCGGGTCTCCTCGAAGGAGCAGGAGAAGGAGGGCTTCTCGATCCCCGCCCAATTGAAGCTGCTGAACGACTACGCGGCGGCGCAGGGCTTCGCGGTCGAGCGGGAATACGTGGACGTGGAGACGGCCAAGCAGACCGGTCGCGCCGCCTTCGGCGAGATGGTCACCTATCTGAGGGGGCATCCCGCCGTGCGGGTGATGCTGGTCGAGAAGACAGACCGGCTCTATCGCAACCTCAAGGATTGGGTGACCGTCGACGAGCTTGAGATCGAGATCCACTTGCCTAAAGAAGGCGTGGTGCTGTCGCGAGGTTCGCGCTCCTCGGAAAAATTCATGCACGGCATCAAGGTTTTAATGGCCAAGAACTACATCGACAACTTGTCCGAGGAAGCCCGCAAAGGCATGCAGGAGAAGGCGGAGCAGGGGATCTGGCCGACCAAGGCGCCCCTCGGTTACCGCAACCTCGCCGGGCCGGACGGCAAGAAGGTCATCGCCTCCGACCCCGCCGTGGCGCCCACGATTTCCAAGCTCTTCGATTGGTATGCCTCCGGCCGGCACTCCGTGAAGGCGGCCGCGCGCATGGCGCGGGACGCCGGCCTCATCTTCCGCAAGAGCGGGGCGAAGGTGCCGGTGAGCACGGTGCATTCGATTCTGCGCAACCGGCTCTACACCGGCTGGTTCGAGTGGAACGGCAAGCTCTATCAGGGGAGGCACGAGCCGCTGGTCTCGGTCGAGCTGTGGGAGCGCGTGCAGGGCGTGCTCGACGGCCGCTTCGCCAAGAAGCATCGCCGCATGACCCACGACTTCGCGTTCTCAGGGCTGATCGCCTGCGGAAAGTGTGGCTGCGCGGTAATCGGCGAGATCAAGAAGCAACGCTACGTCTACTACCATTGCACCGGCTACGCCGATAAATGCCGGGGCGAACCCGCCCTGTGCCGCCGCAAATACGTGCGCGAGGAAATGCTGGAGGCGCAGTTCACCGGACTGCTTGGCCGCCTGCGCTTTGATGACGAGGTGCTAGGCTGGGTCCGCGACGCGCTTCAGGCGAGCCACGCCGACCAGCGCCGCGAGCATCAGACGGCGATCGAGCGGCTCCGGGCTGAGCACAAGCGTCTCGGTGAGCGCATCAGCGCCATGTACATCGACAAGCTCGACGGCAAAATCGGCGGCGACTTTTACGACAAGTTCGCCGGCGAGTGGCGCGAGGAGCAATTCCGCCTGCAGCGCGAAATCGACCGGCACGAGGCCGCCGAGCAATCCTACATGGACGAGGGCGTGCAGATACTCGAACTCGCGCGCAACGCCCAAAGGCTGTTCGGCCGCCAGGAGCCGCGCCAAAAGCGCCGCCTGCTCAACTTCGTACTGTCGAACTGCTCCTGGGAGCATGGTGAAGTGCACGCCACTTTCCGCCAACCCTTTGATATGTTGGCAGAAACCACAGCCATCGCCGCCCGCCAAGAGGCGGCGAATACGGCCAATTCGGGGCAAAAAGAGATTTGGCTGAGCGTGCAGTCCAGAGCGAAATGGTCTCCGAATTCCCTGTTTGGCAGGGAAGTTACAGGGATTTTGGCCGATTGCAGCTCCGGAAGCGCGGTCCCAGCCCGAAAGATGGCTGCTTCGTCAGCATGTTACCTGCACATTCGCTGCAGCCCAAACAGGGAATGTCGGAACCCAATCAGGGAAGTTGCGACCACGATCAGGGCCTCGAGCGCCTCGTAACTCGAATGTTCGCCGCGGCTCTTGAGCAGTTGTCCGCTCGACCAGTCGACCGCCGACTTGATGGGCGAGCCCCGGGCGAAAAGAGGGCCTTGCTCGTGACGTTCCAGTTAATTTCCGTGCTCCTGGTATGATCGCTATCGGTGATTTGGCGGAGCGCGCGCGAATACTGGCGCGGTGGCTCCGGTTCGGCTTGGGGCGTGGGGCGAGAAACCGCGCCCTGGTTCCTTTGCGGACGACGCGCTTCGGGCCTAGGCCCAGCGGAGGCTGGATGAATATTGACCCCGGGCGCGCCGAATGCCATGAGCCTGCCAGGCACACCTTGAGATTCCCGGGCGGATAGTTCCATGCCATCAATCACCAGTACACCCGCTGTCATCAACGAGTTGAATCGCCGGTTCTGGGAGAACAAAACCCGCGAGGCGCAGGATCGGATGGCCAATCCAAGCCTTCTGCGCCGGGCACTCGCGGATCTCGAAGGCGAGACAAGACGACTAATCCCCACGAGATATCAAAAGCCGTTGGAAGAGGCGTTGCGGGATGCCGAGGCCCTGTACGAAGATCAAGCCATCAAAGCAGAGGCACAACGTCGGCTGTCGTCCCTAGGTGGACGGGCGACAAAGACTGACACACTTCAAGGCATTATTTTTGATGAAGTGCGGCGGCGTCCAAATATCACCGTCAAGCAGCTGCAGTCGGTACTTGGAATCTATTAGAAGCCATGGCGTTGTTGACGACCTTGACGAGGAGGGTGTCTCGTTTATCTCCGCAGAGGGTCAATCCAAGACGTCCCCGCTATCCGGCCTCAAGGATCGCCTACATCGTGCAAAAAAAACCGTGAAGGCTGAATCGCGCTAACCGGCTCGCGCGAAGGGCGCCTGCTACGTCCATGACCGACCGCTTCAGCGGGAGGTCAAATGGGAGCCGACGCCAATCCGGGGGGCCTGTCGATCGTCTATCGGGCGATCGCCGGTCTGCGGCAGAACCCACGCAACGCACGGACGCACTCGAAGCGCCAGCTGCGCCAGATTGCCGACAGCATCCGCGCGTTCGGGTTTCTCAACCCGGTCATCCTCGATGACGAGGACATGGTATTGGCCGGTCACGGCCGGCTCCCGGCCGCCCGGCTGGCCGGCCTGGACACCGTCCCCACGCTGCGCGCGAGTGGTCTGACCGAGGCTCAAAAGCGCGCCTACGTCCTGGCCGACAACAGGCTCGCGGAGAAAGCCGGGTGGGATCGGGCGCTGCTGATCGGCGAACTAGGCGACCTTGCTGTCCTGCTCCCCCCAATGGACCTGGACGTGACGCTCACGGGCTTCGAGCCGCCCGAGATCGATGCCCTGTTCGCCGATCTCGGTCCTGCCCGGCCAGATCCCGCCGATGCGCTGCTACCTTCGCCTGGGCCTGCTGGCACTCGACCGGGAGATCTGTGGTGTCTCGGGCGGCATCGGCTGCTGTGCGGCGATGCCCGTGCAGGCGCCGACGTGGACCGGCTGATGGCCGGCCAGCTGGCCAGGGTCGTCTTCACCGACCCACCCTACAATGTGCCCATCGCCGGGCACGTCCAGGGCCGCTGTGAGTGCCGGCTGAATACTCCCCAGAAGTTGGAGTGACCCCCGCGGGGTGGACAGGTTGGGCGGCTCGGATTGACCCTCTTGGCTGGGCCATGAGGAGGGACCATGGCACGGCACCGCACCCACCCGATCGCCTTCAAACCGATCTTCGACAGTTCGGCGCTACAGAAGGTGGGTAAGTATCGGATTTCATTGGCCCTGGAGGGGTATTTCGCTGGAGGTGTAGTGCCATGTATGGCGGTGTTGGCTCTGGACATGTGGGGCGTTTTGACTACCGTGTGCGCACCATACCGAGTTGCACATGTACTTCCGCCGCAAGCAATCGCAGGGACGCATCTATCTGCAGATCGTGGAAAGCCAGCGCACCGGCGATCAAGTGCGTCAGCGGGTGATCGCGACGCTGGGACGGCTGGATGAGCTCGAAGCGAGCGGACAGCTCGACCGGCTGTTGCGCTCCGGCGCCCGCTTCGCCCAACAGGCGCTGGTTCTGGATGCCCCCAGGAATGGTGGCGCGCCGACGGTCGCGGTGCGCCGGATCGGCCCGGCGCTGCTGTTCGGGCGACTGTGGGAGGAGACCGGCTGTCAGAGCGTGATCGCGGCCTTGGCCCGCCGCCGCGGCCACCGCTTCGCGCTGGAGCGCGCAGTGTTTCTCACCGTGCTGCATCGGCTGATGGGCGGCGGTTCCGATCTGGCCGCCGACCGCTGGCGCGAGGACTATCGGATCGCCGGCGCCGACGGTCTCGAGCTGCACCATCTCTACCGCGCGATGGCCTGGCTGGGCGAGGCGCTGGCGGCGGATCAGCAGGACAGTGCCACGCCGTTCGCGCCCCGCTGCACCAAGGACCTGATCGAGGAGCGGCTGTTCGCTCATCGGCGTGATTTGTTCAGTCGGCTCGATCTGGTGTTCATGGATACCACCAGCCTCTCCTTCGAAGGCCTGGGCGGGCAGACCCTCGGGCAGCACGGCTACAGCAAGGACCACCGGCCGGATTTGCGGCAGATGATCCTCGCCGTGCTGATCGACGGCGACGGGCGACCGGTGTGCTCTGAGAGGCTGACCCGGAATGGTCCCGGAATAGTTTAGCGAGTTATTTCAAGGAAATGGGCGATGGGTGGGTCACCTTGCGGTCTGCAGGAATCGTACGGGGTTGCGTGATTTCAGCGGCTTGGGTTCTCTCGTGGTTGCGAAGACACGAAGGAATGACCCGATGGCCTGGACTGAAATCACGCGCGCCAAGTATCGGCGCGATGGGCTGCGCTATGCAAGCGATACCACCAACGAGGAGTGGGGCGTGATCGAATCGCACCTCCCCGCGGCGGCAAGCTGCGGGCGGACGCGCGAGACCGGCCTGCGAGATGTCGTCGATGCGATCTTCTATATCGCGCAGTCGGGCTGCCAGTGGCGGCTGCTGCCGAAGGAGTTTCCCCCGTTCACGACGGTGCAGCGGTACTTCTACGCGTGGCGGGACAACGGGACGTGGCAGACCATCAATCATGCGCTGCTGATGTCGGTGCGCGAGGCCGCCGGCCGCGAGGCAAGTCCGAGCGCGGGCGTGATCGACAGCCAGTCGGTCAAGACCACGGAGTCTGGCGGTCCGCGCGGCTATGCGGCCGAGAAGATGATCAAAGGCCGCAAGCGCCATATTCTCACCGACACGATCGGCCTGCCGGTCGGGATGATCGTTCACCCCGCCGACGTTCAAGATCGCGATGGGGCGCCAGGCCTGCTGGCGAGCATCCGCAGCGCCTTCCCCTGGTTGCGCCATGTCTTCGCCGACGGGGGCTATGCCGGTGACAAGCTGAAGGGCGTCCTCGAAAACCTCGGCGACTGGACCATCGAGATCGTCAAGCGGTCAGACGCCGCCAAGGGCTTCGTCCTGCTGCCCCGGCGATGGGTCGTCGAACGCACCTTTGCATGGCTCAACCGCAACCGTCGCCTGGCCAAAGACTTCGAGGCGACAACCCAAAGCGCGGTGACTTGGCTTTACATCACCAGTGTCAAGCTCATGATGCGACGGCTGGCAGCCGCTTGAGCCGCCGTGGTGGGCCAAATTTCCCCATTAAGTCAATATACTCGCGTTCCGACGGCGATTTGAGTCAGACCCTGAGATGTGGCCCGGCAACACCGCCGATGTGATCAGCCTGGTGCCGGTTATCGACCGCCTGCGTCGGCGCTTCGCCATCGGCCGCGTCTGCATCGTCGCCGATCGCGGCATGATCAGCGCCGCGACGATCGCAGCGTTGGAGGCGCGAGGTCTGCTCTACATCCTCGGCGTGCGCGAGCGAACCGACAAGCTGGTGGGCGATGTCGTGCTCACCGATGCCGCCCCCTTCGTGCCACTTGTGATCGAAAAGCGTGGCCGGGACACCGAGTACAGCGCCAAGGCGGTCGAGCTGGGCGGCCAGCGCTACATCGTCTGCATCAATCACCAGGAGGCGGAGAAGGACGCCGCCGAGCGCACCGCCATCCTCGCGGCATTGGAGCGACAACTGCACAAAGGCGACAAGGCGCTGGTCGGCAACGCCGGCTATCGCCGGTTCCTGAAGACCGTGGGCGAGGGTCACTTCGCGATCGATCGCGCCAAGGCCGAGGAAGACGCACGCTTCGATGGCGTGTTCGTGCTGCGCACCAACACCGATCTCAATCCGCTCGCCGCGATGCTGCGCTACAAGCAGCTCTGGACCGTCGAGCAAACTTTCCGCACCGCCAAGCACCTGCTCACCACTCGGCCGATCTTCCACAAGCTGGACGAGACCATCCGCGGCCATGTGTTCTGCAGCTTCCTCGCCCTCGTGATCAAGGCCGAACTGGACGCCCGCATCGCCGCACTCGGCCACCACGGATCATGGCCGGCCATCATCACCGATCTCGACGCGTTGACCGAGACCGAGATCGAACAGGATGGCAAACACTTCCTGCTGCGCTCCGCGCCGAGACCCGCCGCCAGCCTCGCCCTGCGTGCCGCTGGCGTGGCCCTGCCGCCGACCGTGCAGGCCCTCGCCGCAAGCTGATCGCTCCCCGGAAATGTAGTGCCAAGCCGCCGTGGCGGCGAAAATTGCCGCGCTTATTCAACCACTTGGCAGAGACCACTGTCGAAGATGGGCCAAGCATCGAACTGGGGAATTTTCAACCGGCACTAGGAGTGACCCCCGCGGGGTGGACAGGTTTAGGCCGCTGTTTTGACCCCCTGGCGGGCGTGTTGCGCCTCGAACTGCACGGGGCTTCGGTGGCCAAGTGCCGAGTGCAGCCGCTTCGTGTTGTACACCTCCTCGATGAATCTGGGCAGGTCGTCGGCGACCTCGCCGAAGGTCTGGTACTCCATGCGATACACCGCCTCGACCTTCAGCGTCTTCATAAAGCTCTCGGCTTTGGCGTTGTCGTACGGGTTGCCGCGGCGTCCCATCGAGCCCTCAAGCCCGTGCTCGGTGAGCTTTTTCCGGTAGCGCTCGGAGGCATACTGGCTGCCACGGTCGGAGTGATGCACGCACCCCTTTGCCGGCCGCCGGGTCGCGATCGCCACCGCCAGGGCTGCCACGGTCAGTCGCGCTTCAATCGTGCGGCCCAGTGCGTAACCGACAACCCGCCTCTACCAGGCGTCCAGGATAACGGCGAGATAGACGAAACCGGTCACGATGGCGACGTAGGTGATGTCCGCGACCCAGAGCTGGTCGGGCCCATCCGGCGCCATGTCTTTGGCGAGGTTCGGAAAGATCGGGCTGTCGTGGTCGCTGTCCGTGGTCGCCACGTAGCGCCGCCGCGGGCGCACCTGCATGCCATGCTGGCGCATCAGCCGGGCCACCCGCTTACGGTTCACCAGTACGCCCTCGGCGCGGAGCTGTGCCGTGATCCGCCGGTAGCCGTAGCCCGCCAGCTCGCCCTGGATCGCGTGCATGCGCTCGACCAACGCGGTGTCGTCCACTGGATCGGGGTCACCCGCGTCGTAGAACGAACTGCGCGGCACCCCATCACGCGGCACCCTTCGGCGACGGAGAGGGCAGCGGGCCGGTAATCACGGACGGCCTGCCGTCTTTCGGCGCTCGAAAGGCCTGCGATGCCCTTTTTAAAAGGTCGTTCTCGAGCGTGAGGCGCCCCACCATGCGCTCCAGCGCGGCGATGCGCGCCTCGTAGTGCTCCAGTAGATTGGCGGCCTCGACCTCGTCGTCGAATTCCCCGCGCTCATACTTCTCGACCCACACGCGGATCAGGTTGCGGCAGATATCGTTCCGCTTAGCGAGCGCGTGCAGGCTCATCTCGCCGGACAGGAATTCCTGGGCGATCTGCCGTTTGAAGGCGATCGGGTGGGTGCGGTGCCGTGCCATGGTCCCTCCTCATGGCCCACCCAGGAGGGTCAATCCGAGCCGCCCAACCTGTCCACCCCGCGGGGGTCACTCCAACTTCTGGGGAAATTTCAGGCGGCATTGACAGCCGCGGCCGCATCAGGCGTGTTCAAGGCCGCTGGCGTCGCCCTGCCGCCGTTGGTGCGCCAGTTGCCGAACGCGACGCCGCCACCGATCGCGCCACCAGCGCCACCGCCGCCGCGTCGCGGACACCCGCGGCGTGGTGCCACGCCCCCCTGAATTTTCCGAATTCGCGTTCCTAATCAAACCCTTTTGGATTCTTGGTGTCCAACTTCAGCCTCAGCCTCCTCGGCGTTGCGCGAGAGATTGAGCGCCACCGCGCGCGCGACCACCTCGGCCCGCGCCAGATCGGCGGGCCAGCCATAGGCGTCCGCTACCGCCGTATCAACTCGGCAGCGGCGCCACCAAAGCGGAAAGTCCGCTAAGGGGGTCATCGCTGGCCACTACGCTGGATTCGGTGCAAAACGAGGTTGGTCAAGTATGGAACCGGAGAAACATCGATGGGCATGATAATCTACCCGCATGAGATCTACTTCGGCACTTTCTTCGAGCGGTTCAATATGCGGTTTGGCCCGTCGCAGCCGCTGCAGCGGCTGCAGCCGCCGCGGCCGCCGCAGCCGCCGCAGCCCAGCGCCTCCCCATTGTGGCGGTCCGGCGGCATTGACGAAATCGCGGCGCTGCAGAGGCAGTTTGGAATTTTCAGGATGGGACGCCCGTTCCTGGACAGCGCCGCTCTGCTCGGCCTGGGCGGCCTGATAAGTAGCCCGGCGAGAGACCGGTGGCTCGCATACCTCGAAAAGATGGCAGGGATGGAGTCCAATGACCCGACCGATGACCCGAGGGCAAAGCTCAATGGCGATCAGTGGGTGGTTCACAACCTGATCGAGAACCTGGCGCGTTCCAATCCGCTGCCCTGCTTCATGCGGGCCCACGATGGACGGGACAGGGAGCCCGGTTTCGTGACGATCGAGGAAGGCAGCCCACTGTTCTATCTCGAGACCGTCAAGTTCTTGATAATATCGCTCCCGATGCGCCCCGTCGCGACCCGTCCGGCGCGAAGGCAGTTACCGAAGCCCAGGGCCACCTCGCGCCGGGCGGTAACTTGATGGACAACAAGCTATTGCTGCGGTCCGTCTACGCTTCGACGGCGGACTATTACACACGGAAGGCTAAAGAATTTGGCGCAACGCCGTTCGGTGTGGACTGGTCCTGCGCCGCTACGCAGGAGATGCGTTTCGTCCAGTTACTGCGGCTCTGCGACTTCGATGTCGGGTTCACCGTGAACGATCTCGGCTGCGGCTACGGTGCCCTGCTCGCATTCCTCGATCGGGAGCATGCCGGTTGCGAGGTCGACTATCTCGGGATCGACGTCTCGATGGCAATGGTACGGCTGGCGCGACAGCAGTTTCCCAAACGCCGTGGTGCGCGCTTCGTGACTGGCCACACCATTCCGCGGGTCGCCGACTACTCGGTGGCAAGCGGCATCTTCAACGTCCGCCTGGACCAACCGGTCCGCACCTGGGAGGCGTTCATCGCCGCGACGCTGCAGCATATGGCCAAGTGCAGCCTCCGAGGCTTCGCCGTCAACTTTGTCTGGGCGCCGTCCCCTGGATTGTACGCCACAACCTCTAGCCGATGGGCAGATTACTGCGCCCGCCAGCTCGCGGCCGAGCCCGAACTGGTCGAGAACTACGGCCTGAGGGAATTCACGCTTCTGGCCCGCTTGTGCCCGCATGGTCGGACATAAGCTTGTGCACCTCCTTCAAACGCTGCCGGTAGATGGCTGCACCCGTCTCCACAATCAGCTGCTCCGCCTCAGCCAGAACGGTACTCGCCTTGTCGCGTGCGGCAATGCCGTTCGCCAGCAGGGCGAGGCTGGCCAGCGTGATCTTCGCGCGGCATTCCGGCAGTCGTGCTTTGTGCCGCAGCGCGACGGCTATAGCGTCCTCGCCCGCCTTCACGGCTTGCGCGTGGGCGCCCACACGCATGAGGTAATCGGCCAGGCTCGCCAGCAGATCCGGTTCGTACTCAACGGCCGCCCCCGTCTGCCCCTGGTACTCAAGACTTTCGGCGACGCCGCGGATTGCCCGATGGAAGTCGCCTGCTATACCGTCGGCAATGGCGCCCGAGGCGAGCCGGTAGAGGTGTAAATAGGGGCTACCATGTCGCTCCGCCAATTCGGCCACACGCGCGGCGTGGTGGGCCGCCATAGCGACGTCTCCGAGGCACCAGGCTAGGTCGACATAGCCGTAATGAGCGATAAACAGCACCGTCGGGTCGATTGGCCTGTTGGCTGCGATCATCTGATCGAAGCAGGCGCGCGCCGCGTCGAACTGGCCCAGCCGGAGCAAGATGCGACCACGCAGACTGACCGACCAATCCTTGACGCTATACCCCAGAAATTGCTGGTCGGCATCGGTGATGTGTTGGATGCCGGCGAGTGCCGCGTCGTTGGCGACCAACGCTTCCCGCAGCAGGCCGGCCCAGCCATAGGCGTGGCTTAGCGAGGCCTGCAGAAGGGCGACGCGCCCGGCGTCGCCGCGCTCCTCGGCCAGGGCGATAGCGCGCCTGACTTGCTGCAAGAACAGGTCGGAATCGCCGCCGTTGACCTGGGCGGTCCGGCCGTCAACCAGCATCAGCAACGGGACCATAGAATGGTCGATTTCCCGTGCCCACGCCAGCGCCTCCTGTACGAAGGGCTGCGCCTGCTGAGGCGTCAGTCCCTCGCGCCAGCCGAGCCACGCTATCTGGCCGCTCGCCTCGATCCGCAGCGCGTCGTTGGCGCGCGAGCGCGACTGGCCGACCATCAGCGTGCGGACCTTGCGCCAGTTCCGGATAGCGCCCGCCGAGCTGGTCAGGCCGATCCAACGCGCCGCCCGCGCCGCATAGAAGGCAGCCTCGCAAGACTCCCCAGCTTCTTCGAGGTGGTAGGCGATTAGCCCGGCGAACTCGTCTCGGTCGTCAACGTGAAGGCGTTCTATCGAACGTGCCACCGCGGCGTGTAGCGCGCTGCGCCTGGCCTTCAGCTGGGTCGCATAGACGACTTCCTGAATCAGTGGGTGCTGGAACCGGTAGCCCAAGCCGCCGAGCGCGTCCCCGCCCCGCAGCAGCCCGGCCGCGCACAGGCGATCAAGCGTCGCCTCCAGCGCCGGAGCCTCCTGCCCGGCCAAGCTTCGCAGCACCGCCAAGTCAAAATCCTTGCCGATGATTGCGGCAATCTGGAGCAGCGCGCGGTCTGCGTGCGGCAGGCGATCGACGCGCGCGCCGATCACGGATTGGACGGTGGCCGGCAGTGTGTCTGCGATGGCAGATTTGCCCAGCTGGTAGGCGCCGATCCGGCCAGTCAGTACGCCCTCGTCGAACAGCGAGCGAACGAGTTCTTCGGCGAAGAAAGGATTGCCCCCGCTCCGCGATATGATCCGCTGCCGGATATCCGCTAGATCGGGATGCGGCCCGACCAGTTCATGCACCAGCCGGTTGGTGTCAGACAAATTGAGCTCGGACAACTCGATCTGCTGGTAGTTGGGCGTGCGCATCCAGGAAGCGTCGTAAGACGGGCGGCAGTTAGCGATCAGCACGGTCCGGGTCCCGGCGACCGCCTTTGCAAGGGCGGCGACGAACGCCTCGCTCCCCTCGTCCAGCCAGTGCAGGTCCTCGAGGATCAGAACCGTCGTCGTCGTGCCGCGCTGACGCACCAGCCGGCCCCCGATCTCCATCAGCCGCGCGATGCGCGCCTTGGGGCTGAGCCAAGAGGGCGAATCTGCCTGCCACGACACGCCGAGAAAGCCGCAAACCAGCGCTATGTCGGCCGGTGCCTTTACGCCGACCTCCGCTAACCGTTCGGCGATGACTGCTGCGGCTTGCGGTGACACCTCGTCCGGCGCGAGGCCGAAGTAGGCGGCGCGCAGCAGCTCTACGATAGGCCGCAACGGCACAGCCGCGCCGTAGGGTTGCGCCCGTGCCTCAAAGGTCGGGATCAGCCGGTCGCGGGAGAATCCGCTGAACTCGTGACACAGGCGGCTCTTGCCGACGCCGGGTGGGCCGGTGATGCCGATGACGCACCCGACACCGACGATGGCCGCTTGCAAGGCGCTCTTTAGCATCGTCAGCTCATTCTGGCGGCCGAGGAACGGGGTCAGGCCCTCGCGGCTGAACGGTTGGCGGGCAGCATCGGGCTTAATGCCGACCAGCTGGTAGAGCGCCATCTGCGCCGGCACCCCGCGCAGAGTGCGCAGACCGAGCGACCTCACCTCGCAGAAGGAGCGGACGAGGCGGTAGCAGGGCTCGGTGATGCAGATCCGGCCCGCTTCGACCTGCGCGGGCAGCCGGCTACCCAGATGCAACGCCATACCGTACGCGTCAGAATATTTGCCCTGGCCGGGTAGCGGGGCGTTTGCAACGACCTCGCCGGAATGCAGGCCGCCGCGCACCGAGTGGCCGCCCGGTCCCGCGTGCATGGCGTCACGGATGGCGAGGGCCGCCTGGCAGGCGAGCACCGCGTGACCCTCCTGGGCCCGCGGCGCGCCGAACAGTGCCATGATGCCGTCGCCGAGCGTGCGCAGCACTGTCCCGCCGAACCGTTCCACAATGTCGCACATGGTCTGTAGTACGGGGCTCAGGCGCTGCATTGCCGTCTCGGGGTCGAGCAGCGCGATCATTTCTGTCGAGCTGACGAGATCCACGAACAGCACGGTGACTTGCTTCAGCTCATTCCGCGCCAGTGGCGGCGGATGCGCCGCAAGTGGGTCGGGGCTGGCCAGCGATTCAGCCAGCCTCGTCCCGCATGCGCCGCAGTAGACGGCCGAGAGCTCGCTCGCATTGCCGCAAACCAAGCACGTGCGCGCGAGCAAGGCGCCGCAACCCTGGCAGAACCGGGCGGTTCCCGTGTTGACCTCACCGCACGCCTCGCACTGCACCTCAACCGCCTCGCCTCGGGATTGATGACCCCGAAACACCGGTACGGTCCCACCGTGGTACTGGGCGACCGCCAGGGAGAACTGGGCGGAAATGATATTACCCCCATTCCGGCTGGCCGGTCGAGCAAGCCATGCCCTCTAAACCCGGAGCGACGCCCCTCGAAGAATCGCGCCGGCCCGGGTCGGCCGGCGACCCTAGCTCCAGCTTGACCGGCCTGCGCGGACGCATGGATGGCGGCGCGGCATGCGGCATGAACGAGACCGTACGCGACTACTGCCAGTCGGCCGGCATCGCGTTCACCCGCTGCCGGCCCTATCGCAAGAATGACCAAGCCTGGGTTGGCGTTCCGGGTCGGCCGGTCGCCCCTGCGAGCGCGCGCGCCAGGAGGGCGGCCGAGTGACGGGGCCGCAGTTGTGGCCACGGAACCGGCCAGCACTTGCTAGGGTGAGCCATGGCACGCAGCCGCACCACCTGGGAAAAGGGCCACTCTGGCAATCCGGAGACGCAATGGAAGCCGGGCGAGCGTGTGCCCGGCGGGTGGCGGTCGCACCCGCGGCACCTAGCCTAGAGGCTCAGGCATCCCGGCAAAAGGCCGCGGTTGGGGTGGACCTGCCAGTGGGACACCGGCAGACCGCGCTGCGCCGTACCCCCGGCCCAATATCGGTCCTGGCGAGTGGGCCGGCCGTGCTGTGGGCCTGCTGCGCGAGGGCGCCTCGTAAGCCGCCCGCTTCCGGATCAGCGCTGGAGCGCGCTAGTAGACGGGCTGCCGGGAGACGATCTATGATCGCCAGTGCCTTCCCCGAGGAGAGATGGCCAAAATGCTGGCTGTTCGGGAGGCGATCGCGAAGCCGGGCACACTCGCAGTGCCGGGCAGCGCTTGGCTGAGACATGACGTGCGTGCGACAGACGATGCTGGGCGTTCGTTGAACATTCGATCGATCCGAACCTTCATCGGCAGCGGAAGTTTACAACTGCGAGGCAGCGCCGTACTTCTGGCGCGCCGTCTTAAGCAGTGACTGTCAGCCGCTGTTACCGTCGAGCCGCCAGCCCAAGTTACTGGCCCGGTTTCGGCTCTAACCGCCGACCTCGGCCGGCCATGCGCGTGGCCAACCGGCACGTGTCGACGGGGTTTTAGATGTGGCCCTCATTCTGCTGGCCGGCTACACTTCCGAGGATGCCTTGGAACGGAGACGGTCCATGAGGCGAGTTCCCTTCTGTATGCCTTGATCGACATCTCGAACTAGATGCTCGAGGGACAGCGCCTTCGATATGGAAGGCGAAATCCGCGGCACCCCGGGGCCGGCCAGAAGTCATGCAGCATCTACAAAAGTACGGGCATTGGCGCAAGGGACCCACTCAAGGCTGATGGACAGTGACGGATTCTCGCGCGGTTAGGAGATGTCCGGTGTCGGGGACGCCGAGGCTCTGGCTCCTGGTGACCGCTTTCCACCCACAGCGGCTGTTTATGGCGCAGCCTGTTCGTGGCCGTTCAGAGACCGTCTTTAAGCCCGCCGATCCAAATAGATCGCCACGTGGGATTATGCCGACTCCAGCGCGAAGTCTCGATTACCCGCGGCGAGCGAGGCACCAATGCTACGCGGTTTCGCGCGGTCGCTTGAATGCGTCATCGAGATCCGCCGTGCGGGCGATCCGGTAGTAACGGCAGTATCCGCGCGTGCAGTAGCTCAATTCTACCTGACGACTTCGGGCAGCCTGCTTTTGGACCGCTCGGTGATCGATACACTGCTCACGACGCCTCACATCCACATAGGAGTTGCTACATGACTGACGAAATTCTACCTCCCGCGGGCGGTTATGCTGCCGCGCCTGGTTGGCTTCAATATTCGCGCGGTGTGCGCGCGCTGCCGGGGCACGCGATAGTACGCGTGCGTTTTCAGGACCTGATCCCGCTCGATGCCGGCTTCACCCGGATCGCGGCCTGGCTACGCGACCTGGAGCGTCCGCTTACGTCGCTCTGCGCCTGCGAGCTCCGTTCACCCACGCAGTTCACCGAGGACGGATTCCGCACGTTCAATCTGCGCTACGCCGAGACGCTGCGCGCCTGGGGCGTGATGCAGGGCGACGCCAATCCGGTGGCGCGCAGCAATGTCTGCCCGCCCATTGCACCGCCGCCGGAGCCGAGCTTCTACGCTTTCTGCTACGCCGCGCCGGCGCCGGGCGCCACGCCCACCTTTGTCGCTGCCGGCGCCGGCGAGACGACCGAGGGGACCGACCCCTACCCCGAGCGTGTGATCGCGTACGGCGATACCAGCGCTGCGGGGATGCGCCGTAAGGCCAAGCGCGTGATCGACGAGATGGAGCGTCGCATGGCCTTGATCGGCGGCAGTTGGAAAGCCGCCACCGCCGTCCAGGTCTATGCGGTACACGAGATCCACAGCTTCGTTGCCGACCTTCTGGTCGCACGCGGCGCGACATCGCATGGGCTAACCTGGCACTTCGCCCGCCCACCGATCGTCGGCCTCGAATACGAGATGGACGTGCGGGCCGTAAACGAGGAGCGTGTCACCGCGTAATACCACCCGGCCGACCCGATGACCGCGTTGGCTGGTTTTCTGCCGGTCCGCTTCCGGGCCAGCATGTTGCAAAAGCGGACGATCGACATATGGCACTATTGGCCGAGAGCGGAACGGCAACTTTCGGCGCCATACAGGGGGAAGCGGCATCAGGGCTGGAGCGGTCTGGCGGCCGCTTCCGACCCAAGCTGGCGGCGATCGCGCATGAGCAGGGGATCGCACCCGGCGCTGGGCGATCCGTGGCACCCGCCCCGCGGCACCGCACGACCAGCGCACCGCCTCGACCTACATTTTCGGCGCCATCTGCCCAAAAAAGGGCAAGGCGGCGGGCCTGATCCTGCCGTGGTGCAACACCGAGGCGATGAACCTGCACCTCGCGGTGATCTCGGTCGAGGTCGCGCCGGGCCGACACGCGGCGCTGCTGCTCGATCAGGCCGGATGGCACCTCTCGCGCGGCTCATCGTGCCCGAGACAACATCACCATCGTCCCGCTGCCGCCCAAGTGCCCGAGCTGAACCCGCAGGAGAACATCTGGCAATTCATGCGCGATAATTGGCTCTCCAATCGCATTTTCATGGCTACGACAATCTGGTCGACCACCGTTGCCTCGCCTGGAACAAGCTCGTCGCGCAGCCCCGGACCATCATGTCCATCGGCCTGCGCGATTGGGCGCATGGGTTCTGATCGAGAGTTCTCAGCACCCTAGGCTTGTAGGGCTCGATTTCCGGCAACACCTTATCGAAAGTTACACTCTTGACCAGTACGAAGAGGGCCCAGGATCCTGGATCAAGCGGAGCACCGTGGGTACACAGGTACAATGACCGAATCGCTTTCTTGGTTTAAGCCCTACTGGCGACACAGGAGTTGAGGCGGCGAAGGGCTGAGCAGAGCAAATTCGAGTGTGGGAGGCTACGCCCCAGGCCTGCCTCGGCGCCAGGGGCTCGCCGACAGGGTGCAGAATGAACCAGGATGAAGCTGAATAGCCCGTCCGGGAAGCGGAGGATGCGCGCTATGTGGTCAGGCCGCCGTCCCACCCGACCGCGACGCTGCCTTGGGGTGGCAATATCGACCCTGCCACGGTTCATCGACGCGCCGAGCGCGAAGGTTGACAAATTTTTCTCAGACTGACATTTTGTTCCAAAATCATCGGGGGCGCGAGTGCTGTGCTTGGGGGCGTGTTTTCCGGCCAGAGCACCGAGTTGGTGCTTCTCACGGGAACAGGCGAACTGAGTCATGCCGCGAGATGTACGGCGGAGAAGGTATACCTTGCTCACGCCCTCGAAATCATCTCGTCCTGGACCGGCTATCGAGCTACACCAATAAGCGCTCTTAGCGGCACAGCCAAGCACCTCAATGTTGGCGAGTTTCTGGTAAAATCCGAGGCTGAGCGGTTCGGGATAGGCAGCTTTAAGGCGCTCGGCCCCCCATATGCCGTAACCCGGGCTGTTTGCGAGCTTCTACGGAAGCAACACCTGCAGCCAACGGAGAACGCGGTCTTCTCCGGCGGATTCCGTGAGCAGCTTCGCGACATCACCGTTGCGGCCGTGACTTCCGGTAATCACGGGAGAGCGCTCGCTTGGGCAGCTCAGCGGATTGGCTGTAATTGCGTGATCTTCATGCCAGCACATACTGGGAAGGAACGGGAAGCCAACATAAGCGCGCTCGGAGCAACCGTCATCCGCATCGACGGAGGCTACGACAACGCTCTGATAGCCGCTCAGGAGGAAAGCCTCAAGCACCAGTGGCTGTTGATTGCCGATGTCCAGTTGCGCGAATATCCCGACATCTCCCGCGACACTATCCGAGGATATGCCGTAGTCGGAATCGAGATTGCACGGCAGTGTACTGATCGATTGCCCTCGCACGTCTTCGTGCCTGCGGGGAGCGGCTGCATGGCGGCGGGGATTGCCGCCGGTTTTGCTCTTGAGCTTGGGGTAAAGCGCCCCAGTCTCGTCGTGGTGGAACCGCGGTCGGCCGACGCATTGTTCCAGAGCGCCCACCAGCGCCGACGTGCCGCAGCATTGGGTGACCTCTCTACTGTGATGGACGGGCTCGCAGTCCGATGGCCATCGGAACCTGCATGGGAGATTCTGGAGACGACTGCGACTGCGATCCTGACGATTCCAGATAAGGCTGCTATCGCTACGCTGCGGGCTTTGGCAAACGGCGAATATGGCGATGCGCCGCTCGAGATCGGCGAGACAGGAATCGCGGCTCCAACGGGCGCGGTTCTCGCGGCAGCCGATTTCAATCTACGGAGCCGGCTTGGGATAAGCCCCGCAAGCAACATACTGGCCGTTGCTTCCGAAGGCGTTACGGACCGGGGGATTTTCTCTGCTCTCGTCAACGACGCGAATGTGCCTGTGGAGACGCGCTCAACCAACGAGGGTCAACAATGCTCACACGAAGGACCAGTTTTGCCGCGGGAGCCGGGTTTGTAATCCTCCTTGGTCTTGGCTGCGCGACGTCCGCGGGTACTACTGGGATCTTGGAATCCCAGGTCTGCTATCCGGCAGATTCGATATGATCGCCGCTGGTATGTTTATCACGCCAGCGCGCCGCGCTGTGCCGCATCCTTCGACCCATCGCTTGGGGTGGGGCAGGGACTCGCCGTCAAAGCCGGCAATCGTTTGGATCTTCATAGTTATGAGGACATCGCGAAGAATCCGAAAGTCCGCTTTGCGACACGGAGCGGCGGCGACGGTGTCGACTACGCAAAAGAAGCGAAAATCCCTGACTTGCAAGTTTCCCTGTACCCTGATGGGCCGAGCATCCTCGCAGCACTTGAGGCCGGCCGCGCCGATGCGATTTCGCTTGCGGGTCCGCCGCTCACCCAAAACACGGAATTCGAGTGTCGAGCGGGTGGTCAGGTACACCGAGCCGGCAGCTTCAAGAGGTACCCGGCTTTCGTCGTACGCAAGGGGGATGCCGATTTGATGACCTCGTTCAACGAAAAAGTTGAATGCGTTCATCGGCACCCATGAACATCTCGCTTTGGTTCGCCCGTTCGGCATTACGAAGGAGGATTTGGCAGACAGGAAGAAAGCCTCAGATATTTGCGAGTGAAAGCCAACCAGTCTGGCTGAGAGTGACGCTGGCTGATGTGGGAGGACGAGATGGCCAAGCTGCATGCGGGGTCGGAGCGACGGTTTTCCGCACAAGAATTCGCGGCACGGGCGGAGAAAGCACGCTCCCTCATGACCGAGACCAAGATCGACGCGTTGCTTGTGACCTCGGAGTTTAATTTCCGTTATCTGACGGGCTTTGTGAGTTAGTTCTGGTTGAGCCCGACGAGGCCGTGGTACTTCATCCTGCCGCTCGACGGCGAACCGGTCGCAATCATTTCCGAGGTCGGTGTCGTCTGCTTCAAAGAAACCTCCTGGGTCACCCGGTATGAGACTTGGCCATCACCGCGACAAGAGGATGAAGGGGTTTCCCTTGTGTCGGCGGCCCTATCACGGGTCAAATCGAAGCATGGTCGTATCGGAGCTGAACTCGGCCCGGAGTTCTCGTCTTGGGATCCCGGTGACTGATTTCCTGACCATCCGCGACCGCATTTCGCCGGCAACTTTCGTTGACGGCACTTGGCTCATCAACCAGCTACGTATGGTGAAGTCTACAGCTGAAGTCGAGCGCATTCGGTTCGTGTGTCAGGGCGTATGCGATGGCTTTGATGCGGTTCCTACGCTCTACGTCGCCGGGGACACAGAGGAGGTGTTGGCTAGAAAACTGCACGCTCATCTAATCGTGAAGGGGATCGACAAGGTGCCGTATATGGTTGGAGCCGCAGGCCCAGGTGGATACCGGTCGGCGATTTCGAACCCGGCGAATAAGAGAATTGAGGGCGGCGACGTCCTGATCATTGACACCGGCTCGACTTACGACGGCTATTACTGCGACTTCGATCGGAACTGGGGCTTTGGGTTTGCCTCGGATGCCGCGAGGGAAGCTCACGAGATCGTCTGGCAAGCTACGGAAGCCGGAATTAAGGCTGCACGACCAGGAGCGCGCGTATGCGATCTTTGGCAGGCGCAGTTCTCCGTGCTTGAACCTGCTGGGGAAGCGAAGCTCGGCGCCCGCATGGGGCACGCGATCGGGTTGCAACTGACGGAACCGCCGTCGATCAAGCTTGACGACAAAACCTTGCTTGTTCCCGGCATGGTGATGACGATCGAACCAGGTCTGATCTACGGTGATGGCCTTCTCATGTTGCACGAAGAGAATCTTGTCATTACGGAGTTGGGATGCGAATTGCTGACCCGCCGCGCTCCGCGAGAACTCCCGATCATTCCTCCCTGACCAGTTTTCGTCGTAAGCATCCGGTGAGGGCCGCCTTGCTCGCTTGAGGAGGAGCGACTCTGGTTAGCGGCATGATGGGAGGCAAGGGTAAGGCTGCCACAGTGGCAGCTACGGAAGAGAATCCACGGCTGCTGCAGCGGATCGAGATCGTCGGCGACCGGCGGCGTGTGCATGACGCGGCATTCCGGGCAGAGGTGGTCGCGGCGTCTTGTGTGCCTGGTGTCCGAGTGCAGGAAGTGGCGGAGCGGCACGGGATCTGCCCGAGCTTGGTGTATCGCTGGCGGCGGGCCGCCGCGGCCATGGACGGCAGCCAACCGCGCCTGCTGCCGCTGCGGATCGTCGGCGAACCGACGCCGGCTGCACCACAGGCGCCCGGATCGCGGTCTCCGGAGCGATGCCGGCCGGGCGGCATGATCGAGATCGAGCTGGCCAGCGGCGAGCGAGTGCGGGTTGATGAGGCGGTGAGCCTGACGGCTCTGCGCCGCGTTCTTGCAGTGCTGCGCGGCTGATGCTGCCACCCACTGGCGGCCGGGTGTGGCTTGCCGCCGGCGTGACCGATATGCGTCGCGGGATGAACGGCCTGGCTCTGCAGGTGCAGCAGGCGCTGCAGCGTGACCCGCATGCCGGCGACATCTATGTTTCTCGCGGCCGTTGTGGCCAACGCGCGACATTCCGCGTACAGTTTGCGTTTTGCCAGGATCTCCTATCCCTGGCACCCGCTGTTCGGACGATCGCTGCAAATCTCTCCTTTCCGGCGCGGCAAGGATCTGAAGTGCATCTACACGGAGGAAAGGCCGGATCTTTGCCGCGAACTGCCGAACTGGATGTTCGACGAGGCGTATTGCGGCGGCATGACGCTCGGTCCGCCGGAGATCGGTATCGAGGGCCTCCATGACCTTGGCAAGCTCCTGGCGTCGTTGAGGAAGACTTCGAAAGCGCCCTGCACCATCGTGTTCCCCAAAGCCAAGGGAGAAGCGTGGTGCAGAGAGGAAGATCTCGAGATCGGGCGCAACATGTACTCGAACTGAATCCCCGGCCGTATGCGCCGCCTCTGGGGAGCAACGTCCCGGGGCTGGTCGAAGCCGTGGCCGATCTGCTTCTGGCGGCAATCGGAGGGCAGCCAGAGACGGCGCCGGGCGAAACGGGGGGCGTGGATGAGCAGCAAGATCACGTCTGACCATCTCGGCCGCGCTGCGGCGGTGTATATCCGGCAGTCGACCATGACCCAGGTCATGGGGAACCTCGAAAGCCAGCGCAGGCAGTATGATCTCGCCCAGGCCGCGGAAGCCGCTGGCTTTGCATCGGTAGCCGTGATCGATGACGATCTGGGGCGCTCTGGATCGGGCCGCGTGCAGCGCCCTGGGTTCGAACGGCTCGCCGCCATGGTCTGCTCCGGCGATCTCGGTGCCGTCTATTGTATCGAGGCGTCGCGTTTGGCACGCAATGGGCGAGACTGGCACCATCTGATCGACCTGTGTGCGTTGGCCGGAACGCTGGTCATCGACCCCGACGGCGTGTACGATCCGAGACTCGTCAATGACCGTTTGCTGCTCGGCCTGAAGGGCACGATGTCGGAATACGAGTTGAGCCTGATGCGACAGCGGGGCATAGCCGCACGCGATTCGAAAGCGCGGCGGGGCGAATTCCGGTTCATGCTCCCACCGGGCTTCTGCTGGAGTGAGACCGGGAAGATCGACCTCGATCCCGACGAGCATGTGAGAGAAACAATTCGCCTTGTCTTTGCCAGGTTCCGCGAACTTGGCAGCGCGCGGCAGGTGTTTCTGTGGCTGAGAGGAGCGGCCATAAAGATGCCGGTCGTCGTGCGTAACGTCGATGTCTACAAGGTGATCTGGAAGGCGCCAGCCTATCACAGCGTCATGCAGATCCTGCATAACCCGCTTTATGCGGGCGCCTATGCATTTGGCCGGGGCGGACAGCGCACGCGGATCGTAGACGGCCGCGCACGCACCACCAACGGCTACCGGAAGCCGCGCGAGGCGTGGTCGGTCCTACTGCATGATCACCATCCCGGCTACATCACCTGGCAGGAATACGAGGAGAACCAGCACCTTCTGCTCGAGAATGCCTACATGAAGAAGAACTGTGCCCGCAAATCGGGACGCGGCGGGCGTGCGCTCCTCAGCGGCCTCATGCGGTGCGGTCGTTGCGGGCGGATGATGCGCGTCTTCTATGACATGGGCAAAGGCAATGCGCATCGCTACCAGTGCCGTGGCGATGACGGTCATGTCGGGTCGGGGCTCTGCATCGGTATTGGCGGGGTCCGGGTCGACCGCGCGGTGGCGATGCAATGCCTTGAGGCGGTCTCCGGTCACGCCGTCGAGGCCGCCATCTTGGCGGCGGACCAGAAGGCATCCGCCAGCGACGCTGTGCTTGCCGCTGTCGAACGGGACCTGGAACGGGCGCGCTACGACGCCTCTCTGGCTGCGCGGCGATATGAACTGGTCGATCCGGCCAAACGACACGTCGCCCGTGAGCTGGAGGCACGCTGGAACGGTGCGCTGGAGCAGGTAGCCGCACTCGAGCGGCGGATCGAGGACCTGCGCACGACAGCGGCCAAGCGCCCAGAGATCGATCGCGAGCGGCTCATGCGGCTCGCTGGTGACCTGGCAACGGCGTGGAATGCGCCGTCGACGGATATGCAGACCAAGCAGCGACTGATCCGTGTGCTGGTCCAGGAGGTCCTCTGTGAGCTCGACGACGCAACCAATGAAGCAGTGCTGCTCATTCACTGGACCGGCGGTCGCCACACCGAGGTCCGAGTTCCTCGGGTCAAGACCGGCCGGTATATCCCGGTGATATGGCGCCGGCCGCCGTCGATGCCCTGCGGCAGTTGGCTGGACACTGGCCCGACAAGGAGCTTGCGGTGTCGCTCAACCGGATGCGCTGCAAGACCAGCGATGGCGGAACCTGGACGACAGTCCGCGTTCGCGAAATGCGCGAGCGGCTTGGTATCGCCGATTATGATCCGGCTAAGGCCGACGGCACGACGATCAGCTTGATGAAGGCAGCGGAGCAGCTCGGTATCTGCGTCGGGTCGGCGAAGAGCCTCGTTCTCAGCGGTGTGTTGCCGGCGACGCAGATCTTGCCGGGATCACCGTGGCTTGTTCCAGTCGACGCCCTGACCTCGGAGTCTGTCCAGTCAGGTGTGCAGCGTGTGATTGACCGCCGACCCATGTATTACGAGGATTATCAATACGATAAGGTCGTCCGCCTGCCCGGACTCTGAGAAGGGGATGCATCATGAAACAAGCTGTGGCGACCTTTTGAAGATTCTTTGGCACGATGGTCTTGGCATGTCGCTCTATGCGAAGCGGTTGGAGCGCGGGCGTTTCATATGGCCGTCGCCGGCGGACGGCGTCGTTGCCATCACCGCCGCGCAGCTCGGCTACATGCTGGAAGGAATCGACTGGCGGCACCCGCAACGGACCTGGCGGCCGGAGCTGGCCGGATAACACGATTTTCGTGATGCCGACTTGCAGATTGTGCGTGCACGACCACGGACGAGTATGCTCTGACTGTCGGCGTGAGTGATCCGACCGGCACGCTTCCCGACGATCTGGACGCATTGAGAGCGGCGCTGCTCGCCGAGCGCGCAGCGCGGCGCGAGTTCGAGGCGCGCGCCTCGGATGCCGAGGCGATGGTCGCGCATTTGAAGCTGCTGATCGCCAAGATGAAGCGCGACCGCTTCGGCGCGTCGGCCGAGCGCGGCCGCAAGCTGCTCGACCAGTTGGAGATGCAGCTCGAGGAGATGGAGACGGCAGCGGCCGAGGCAGAAGCTGCGCGCCCGCCGCCGGCGACGACAACCGTGCGCCCGTTCACCCGCGCCAAGCCGGTGCGGGGGCCGCTGCCCGCCCATTTGCCACGCGAGCGTGTCGTGCTGCCATCACCAACCGTCTGCCCGTGCTGCGGCGGCAAACTCACCAAGCTGGGCGAGACGATCACGGAGATCGCTGGAGAGCATTCCGCGTACCTATAAGGTGATCCAGACGGTACGCGAGAAATTCTCGTGCCGGTCGTGCGAGGCGATCACCCAGCCACCGGCGCCGTTTCACCCGATCGCGCGTGGCCGCGCCGGCCCAGACCTGCTGGCAACGATCATGCACGGCAAGTTCGGCGAACATCAGCCGCTGAACCGGCAGAGCGAGCGGTTCGCGCGCGAAGGCATCGACCTCAGCGTCTCGACGCTGGCCGATTGGGTCGACGCCTGCACCACGGCGCTGATGCCGCTGGTGGTCTTGATCCGCGCCCACGTGCTCGCCGCCGAGCGCATCCATGGCGACGACACCACGGTGCCGGTGTTGGCCAAGGTCAAGACCATCACCGGCCGACTGCGGGGCTATGTGCGTGGCGATCAGTCGTTCGCCGGGTGGGCGCCGCCCGCGGCGATGTTCTTCTACTCGCGCGACCGCGGCCAGCGAGCATCCGGCCCGGCATCTCGCCGGCTACACCGGCATCCTGCAGGCCGACGCGTATGCCGGTTTCAACGATCTCTACCATCCCACACGCAAACCCGGCCCGATCCTGGAGGCGGCCTGCTGGGCTCATGGGCGGCGCAAGCTGTTCGTGCTCGCCGATCTCGCGAAAAGCCTGCCCTCGGCGAAAGCGAGGGCGCCGCTGGCCCTGGAGGCGGTGCGCCGGATCGATGAGATCTTCGCGGTCGAACGCAACATCAACGGTCTGCCCGCCGCGCAGCGGCATGCCATCCGCCAGGTCCGGGTCGCGCCGCTCGTCACGTCGCTCGAGACCTGGATGCGTAGCGAACGCGCCAGGCTCTCGCGTCATGCTGACGTCGCCAAGGCGATGGACTACATGCTCAAGCGCTGGGATGCATTCACGCGGTTTCTTGGCGATGGTCGCATCTGTCTGACGAACAATGCGGCGGAGCGCGCATTGCGTGGCATTGCTCTCGGCAGGAAAGCCTGGTTGTTCGCGGGCAGTGACCGCGGCGGCGAGCGGGCCGCTGCCATGTATTCTCTGATTGCAACCGCAAAGCTGAACGATGTCGATCCGCGCGCCTGGCTCGCCGATGTCCTCGCGCGCATCGCCGATCACCCGGTCTCGCGCCTCGATGAGTTGCTGCCCTGGCACTGGCCGCGCCGGGGCGAGGACCGTAGCCTGGCGGCATGATCGCCGCCGGCATCGCGCAGCTCAAGATCACCCTCGACGAGGTCGAGCCCGCCGTTATGCGGCGCGTCGAGGTGCCGCGGAGGATTCGCCTTGATCGCCTGCATCTGGTATTCCAGGCGGCGATCGGTTGGACCAACAGCCATCTCTACGAGATCCGCGCCCGCGACGTCGGCTGGGGCATCCCTGATCCCGACTACGGCGATGGGCCGCTCGATGCCCGTAAAGCCCGCCTCGCCGACGTCCTGGAGGACATCGGCACCAAGTCGCTCAAATATCTTTATGATTTCGGCGATGGCTGGGAACACAGCGTCCGCGTCGAGCGGATCACCGATGCGGTGCCTGGGATCGCATACCCACGCCTGATCGCAGCGACCGGACGCTGCCCGCCGGAGGACGTCGGCGGCCCTTGGGTCTATCACGACTTCCTCGAAGCCATCGCCGACCCCCGACCACGAACAGCACGCCGAGAGCGTGGAGTGGCTCGGCGAGAACTTCGATCCAACCGCGGTCGATGCCGAGCGGCTCGCCGGCAACCTCGCCGCCCTCGCCAGGCGCTAGTCGCGCACACCCACACCGCGACGCAAGCGATCTACCTAACCCGCGGTCCTCGCCGGATGCTTACTTTTCGTCGGGAGGTAATCGCAAGCCATCAAGCTTGCATATGGCTATTGTCGCGGCGGCTGTGGGTATGTGGACATTGCCCGACAACTTCCGCGACAACGCGACCGCCGAGGCCCTACAGGCCATCGTCGATCTCGATCTTGACGCTCTCGCCGACATCGAGCCGCCACGGGTTATGGGGCGTGACTAATGCGTAACGACGTAAAAGGGTTTCCGTCGGCACTTTTGGGAATATTGGCCCTTTAATCGCGGCTGTTTGTCAGCCCCGTTTCTTTGTCCTTGCCGGGGTCAGCGTTCTTTCCGAGGTCATGAGCCTCATGTTTGTGTTCGTGGCGGGCGCCTCAAAGTATGCGGCGAAGTCCAACGGCCTCGTCTTCAGCCGATTGACCGCTCACCAGTCGCGAGCGGGAACGCGTCGCCTGGGTGTTATTGCTTTTCACCCGCACCCCGCGATACCAGCCGACCCGGATCAGTTCCGCCAGTCCGGGGGCATCGTTGGGATCGCTCTTGTTGATTCTGACCGACAGCGCAGCGTGCGCATGCCAAGCGCCCACGCACACGACGAGCAGGCCGATGCGCCTCAGCTCGTGCCAGAGCCAGCTTGCCATCGCGCCCGTCGAAGCCGATCCGCTCTGCAGCCGGTGCCCTTTTCTCAATCACCCGGGCCAGCGCGCCAGGGCCTGACGCCACCTTGCCCTCGAACGGCATCTTCCCAGTCTCGTCAACCACGCACATCGCCGTTTCTGTCTGCGACACGTCCAAGCGGACATATTGCTTCATCGCTACGTTCCTATTGGCCGCTCCATCGAGATCTGGAATGTCGATCTCGTGTCCCGTCGAAGACCGGCAGCCGCGATTACACAACGTATTGACGGAGGAAGATCGATGTCCCTTGCCAAGCGGGGGCGCCTCGATGCGGCGATCCTCTTTTCGGACATCCTCGTGGTTCCCGATGCGATGCTCCGTCACTGTCAGCGCTGGCCGCCGGCCGGAACGACATAGAGAGTCTCGAGGGCGAGGACGACGGAAACCCGGTCTCCGTCGCCCCAGCGCTGTGCGTCGGGCCGATCCTGATCGAGCGCCTGCAGATTCTCCCCGCCATCGAGGCTGACCTGGTAAGTCGTGCTGGCGCCGGTGTAGACCGCCCTCGTGACAACGCCCCCAAATGCGTCTTCCGTCGCGGATGGAGAGGACGAGCAGAGCCGGATAGATTCCGGCCTGATGGCGAGCTCGACGGGCACGCCGGCGTCGCGTGCTCTTGGATGAACTGCGTCGTCGGCGACGTGAACCGTGAGACCCAGCTCGCCGGTAAATGACCAACCTCCTGAAACTCGCTGCATCGTTCCCCGCACGAAATTGACCTGCCCGATGAACCCGGCCACGAACTCATCGGCGGGTCGCCGATAGACTTCGGCCGGCGCGCCGATCTGCATGATCTTCCCCTGGTTCATGACCACGATGCGATCGCTGACCGTCATCGCCTCCTCCTGGTCGTGCGTGACGTAAATCGCAGTGATCGCCAAGCGCTGCTGAAGGTCACGCAGTTCGGTCTGCATCGCCTTGCGGAGCTTGGCATCGAGGTTGGAGAGCGGTTCGTCGAGGAGGAGGACGTAGGGCTCGATGACGATCGCCCGCGCCAGGGCCACCCGCTGCTGCTGCCCACCGCTGAGCTGGCGCGGGTATCGCCGCTGCAGGGCCGACAATTGGACCAGTTCGAGGGCCTGCTCGGCCCGCCGCTTGCGCTCGGCCGCGCCGAACTTGCGCATCTTCAACCCGAAGGCCACGTTGTCGAATACGGTCATGTGCGGGAAGAGGGCGTAATTCTGGAAGACCATGCCGAGGTTCCGCTTGTGCGGGGGGCTATCCGTCATGTCCTTGCCCATGATCGAGATCGTTCCCTCGTCGGGCTCGACGAATCCGGCGATCATGCGCAGCGTCGTGGTCTTGCCGCAGCCGCTGGGTCCGAGGAACGAAAGGAACTCGCCCCGCTTGACTTCGAGCGTCAAGCCATCGACGGCAACCGCTTGCTCGAATCGCTTGGTTATTGCATCGGCTTGCACTGCGAGATCGCCCACGCTTGCCTCCCTTCCCCGGATCGCCTATCGGCCTCCAAACAAGCGCCGAACGTCAACGAGCTTCGACAGCGCCAGGACGACCAAGATGGCCAAGGCGATCAGCAGGATGCTGATGACGGCGAGCAATGGATCGATGCTCATCACCACGATCTCGTAGATCCACATCGGCAACGGTTTGGTCGCTCCGGAATAGAGGAAGAAGGTGACGGTGAACTGGGTGAAGGAGGTGACGAAGGCGAAGATCGCCCCGGCGATGATGCCCTGCCGAATCAGCGGCAGCGTCACCAAGAAGAAGGTCCTCACGGGATCTGCCCCGAGTTCCTGCGCCGCTTCCTCAAGATTTTGCTCATAAACCTCCAAGCTGGCGCCGACGGTGAGCACCACGAAGGGAATGGTCAGGATCACGTGGCCGATGACCAAGCGTTCGAAATAGCCGAACCAACGGAACTCGCTGAAGACGAGGAGGAGTCCCACGCCGATTACGAGCTGGGGGAACATCAGCGGTAGGAGGAAGAGGTTGCGGAAGACTTCCTTGCCGGGGAAGGCGAATTTGTGCAGCGCGTACGCCACGAGAACGCCGACGACCACGGCGATCAGCGCGACCACCACCCCGAGCTGGGCGCTCATCAGAATGGAGGAAGTGAGCCCCGGCTTGGTCCCGGGATTTCCTTCGAGATGATCAATCAACCGGCCGTACCACATCAGCGAAAAACCACGGGGAGGAAACTCTACGCTCTCCGTCGGCGTGAACGACGTGAGAAAAATGATGACGATCGGCGAGACGAGAAAGAGCGCGACTAGCGTCACATAGAGGCGCAGTAGGATCCCGGTGACGTCGATCCGGGTCCATGCCCTCCGCCGCGGCGCGGCGCGCTGTTCCAGAACCGCTGCCCCCATGGCCGTTCCCTCGTCATGCACGCTGTTGCCAGTTCAGGCTCATGCGTGAAGCGCGAACATAGAAGAAGAGGATGATCAGGGTGAGGGCGACAAGGATGATCGACTCCGCCGCGGCCAAGGGCCAGTCGAGGAGGACGGACATCTGGGTGCGGATGAGCAGGCTCATCACCATCACCTTGCCGCCGCCCAGCACGAGCGGCGCGACGAAGGCGCTGGCGCTCAAGGCAAAGCAGAGGAGCGTGCCCGCCAAGATCCCGGGCACGCTCATGGGCAGGGTGATGCGCAGAAAGGTTTGGACTTTGCTAGCGCCGAGGCTCTGCCCGGCTTCTTTGAGGGACGGGTCGATCTTTTCCAGCACGGCGGCTATCGGCAGAATCATGAACGGCAGGATCTCGTGCAACAGTTCGATGACCACGGAAAACTCGGTGTAGAGGATCTGCACCGGCTCGGTGCGCACTCCCGTGGCCAGGAGAATTTGGTTGAGCAGGCCGCGATCGCCCAGGAGGATCAGCCAGCCGTAGGCCCGGACGAGCACGTCGATCAGGAGCGGCACGACAACGATGAGGAGGAGCGTGTTGCGTGTCGCGCCGCTAGAGCTGCTCAAGAAGTAGGCGTACGGATAACCGAGGAGGAGCGCCACGAGCGTCGCCTCCAGCGCCAGGCGCAGAGTTTTGACGAAGATGCCCCGAAAGTAGGGATCGCCGATGAAACCGCCGTAGTTGGCGAGGGTCAGGCTCGGGTACATGCCCAGATCGGGATCCCAGCCGTTGAGGCTGAAGCGGATCAGGTAGGCCATGGCAATGACGAGGAAGGCCAGGAAGAAGGCAGCTGGCAAGAGCAGCACGTAGGCTGTCGCTGCCCGGCGGACGGTCGCCTTTCGGCGCGCTCGCCGGTGCGGCAACGCGCCAACCTGGCGCCGACGTTTCGGACTCGTCGGACTGGGATGACAGGGTGTCCTCCGCATAAGTGGGGCGGCGGATCACGGTTGATCCGCCGCCCTCCTTGCTTCGTTATCCGACGAGGGCGCGATCGTACCTGGTGATCCAATTCTGGCGGACCTTTAGGAGATGCTTGAGGTCGACAGGGATCGTGTTGCTCAGGTCGCCGAAAGTGATGACCCGCTTGGTGATCTCCGGTGATATGACAGCCTTGCTATTCGTTGGACCAAACCAGAGACCTTCCGCCATCCCCTCCTGCGCCTTCGCGTCCAGGCACTTGTTGACGAACGCCTCTGTGACGTCCTGTGGTCCGGGGTGCCCCTGCGGAATGCAGGCGCAGGCTGGCGTGGCGAAGACCCCTTCCTTTAGCTTGAAGGTGTTTTCGATCGGGTAGCCCTGTTGTATGTAATTACGGAAGATATAACTGGTCCAACTGAGGAGTTCGATGTCTCCTCTCTTCACGAGTTCGGCGATTTGCGACGTGTTTTCTGCAAGGACGCGGATGTTCGGCCGCAGCTGCTCCAGCAAGGCGAAGCCGGGATCGGGATTTATCTGATCCCCGCCGGCGAGAATTGCGGCCGCGATGATGACGTGGAGCGCCGGGGTCTGGTTCGAAGTCGGCACGGAGGCTTTACTCCGCAATTTGTCGGACCAGAGATCGCGCCAGCTCGTCGGTGGCGTCGGGTAAGCGGTGGTGTTGAAGAGCAGAGTATCAACGTAGGTGAAGAAGCCGATCCCCTTGCCGTCGGCCACGATGAAGCGTTTGTCGATGTCTGCGGCATTCCAAATCTTGGCCATGTCGAGGGTCTGCAACAGATTTCCGGGAGCGACGGTCAGCACCCCGATGTCGTCCATGAGGACCACGTCGAGCTGAGGATCGGCGGCCTGTGCCCGCACCTTGGCGATCGAGCCGGAGGTGAAACCGTATTCGACGATCACCTGTGCGCCAGTCTCCGCGACAAACGGATCGACGACGTTCTTCTGAATATTAGCGCCTTCCGGTCCAGACCAGAACTGGACGCGGATCGTCTTGCCATTGAACGGTTTGTCCCGCGCGGCAACCGCGTTCAGGCTAGACGAGGCCAAAGCCCCGGCGACGGCGCTGCTGCTGAGGCCAAGGGCGGCGAGGCGTTTGCCGAGCTCGCGTCTCGTAAGCCGATGCTGTGCATAGTCCGCGAACAGATCGTCGATTCGTGCGCTGGTCTTCACGGTGCTCCCTCCGTATTTGCGATTCTGCCATGTCCCAGCCGGAGAGGACGCCTTCTTCGGTGTCAGATCACGAACAGTTGCTCCGGAATCGTGCTTAGCGGCTCGCATCCTCGGTCGGTGATGACGACCGTCTGGCTACACCCAACCGCAGCGTGCCCATAATCAAAGAGACCGGGGACGAAGTGGAAAACCATGCCCGCGGCGAGCGGGCGGGTCTCCAACTCTTTGATGCTCATGATGTGCCCTTCGCCCCAGTCCGGCGGGAAGTTGATGCCGATCGAGTAGCCGGTGCGGTGACGGAAGTAGTCGCCAAAGCCAAGGTCGCGGATCGCCCCGCGGCAGGCGCGGTCGACCACATTTGCCGGGACGCCTGGTCCTGCGGTGGCGATCGCCGCCCGCAACCCGGCTCGGGCGGCTTCGTCCATCCGCTTGACCTTTTCGGCGGGCTCGCCGACGGACACGACGCGGATCAGCGCCGCGCTGTAGCGATGGATTACCCCCGCGTGCTCGAGAAAGACGACCTCGCCTTTTACGAGCTCCCGCCCTGACCAGGTTGCGTGGGCCAACGCGGAGCGGTAGCCGGAGGCGACGAATGGGGGAAGGGACATGTATTCGCTGTCGTGCGCCAGCCCCCCCGCGTACAGCGCTAGGGCCAAGTCGTTCTCAGTCTTGCCGGCGGCCGCCACGTCGATCGCGCGTCGCATGCCCTCGTCGCACGCGGCCGCGGCTTGGCCGATGTAGGCGAGCTCCTGCTCCGATTTAATCAGTCGAAGATCCTCGACCATGCCCGACGCGTCCATGAACGTCGCGTCGTGAAGGCCCTCCTGCAGCCTGCGATAATCCCTGACCGTAAGGAACCACGAGTTTTCTTCGATGCCAATCGTCTTGTCGGCGAGGCCATGGTCGCGCAACGTGCGCACCGTCTCCCCGACCGGATCTTGGTTATCGTTGTAATAGGCGCGCGTGTCGATCCAGGAGAGGCCACGGACGTTAGTCTCTTCAAGGTAACGGGTGAACATGATCGGATCGCCCGCGAGCGGAACGATCGCGCACTGGTACGTATAGTAGCCAGGGGTCTGGTACCCGCTCAGATAGTAGATGTTTTCCGGCGTGAAACTGAGCAACACCTCCACGCCGTGCGACGCCATCGCCGTCCGGAGCCGGGCGATGCGCTCGTGGTACTCCCGAAGGCCGAAAAACAGATCCTTCTTGTTAGCAAGCGCCACTGTTCCCTCCTCGTTAACTGCCGCGCGGCCAATCCGATCGACCGGGATCCGCTCCCAGGAGATTGAGGATGGTGAGGGCGTAGATATCGGCGCAGGCGACCAATTCCTCGATGCTGACCGATTCATCCGGTCGGTGTGCCGCCCGCTCGATGCTGCCGGGGCCGAAGATGACGGTCGGCGTCCCGGCCTCCTGCGCGAGGATGCTGGCGTCGCATGTCGCTGACCACCCGGAGAAGCCCGGATCCTGGCCGACGACTTTGCGCGTTGCATCCCGCAACGCAAGCACGACCGGGAGGTCGGGCGCGACCTCCATAGGCATCGCCTGGATAGGAATAACCATCTCCGCCCGGAACTCGGGGTCGTCTCGCGCTAGGCGATCCAGTAGCCCCTGCATCTCGGCGATGACCTCGTCGGGCCGCTCGCCCGGAATCACCCGACGGTCGACCGCGACCCGGCACTGGGCCGGCACCATGCAGGTGATCTCGCCGCCGTTGATCGTGCCGACCGAGACGGTGGCTCGGCCGACGAGGGGGTGGGTGCGCGTCGATAGCCGCTCGTTCAATGCTTGAATTGCGCTCACGAGCCGGCCCGCGCCGTAGATCGCGTTGATTCCCTGACCGGGAACGCTGCCGTGCGCGGCCTGGCCATGCACAGTGACATAGAAGTTGAAATCCCCCTTGTGGGCGATGACCGGCCGCAGATCAGTCGGCTCCGGGATGATGGCCCACTCGCCGCACAGACCCTGCTGCACCGCGTGCCGCGTGCCGCCGCCCCCCTCCTCTTCATCGGCAACCATGGCCAACGTGATCGCGCCACGAAACGACGAGCCTTGATAGACCGTGAGCGCGGCCTCGATCATTGCCGCCACACCACTCTTCATGTCGGCGGAGCCCCGGCCAAAGAGCCGCCCATCCCGGATCTCTGCCCCGTAGGGATCCATTGTCCAGCCGGGTCCCGGCGGAACGACGTCGGTGTGCCCGTTGAAGATGAGGTGGGGACCCGGCTCCGTCCCTTCCAGCCGAACCAGCACGTTGGGCCGACCCGGCGCGACCTCTTGCACCAACGGTTCGATACCCAGCCGACGGAGAAAGGCAACGAGGTGCTCCGCCACTGCGGCTTCGTTCCCCGGCGGGTTTTCGCTCGGAATGCGGATCAGATCGGCAGCGAGGTTCAGCATCCGCGGCCGGTCTATGGATTCGAGAACGTCGTTGACCGTGTCGGCCATGTTCCCTCTCCGATACCGCTGCAGTTTCGATCGAGCAAGTGACAATGACCGACCGGCAGGAATGCAGGTTGGGCGTTCCTAAATCGCTCCGTCTGTTTTGTCAAGTCTGTTGTGTCAATGGGCTCTGGTGCAAATGGGGCAGCCGAATCGGGTATGCTGGGCGTTGGACGAGGGTATGGTGCGACGATGGGTAAGCCGCAGACCATGGATGAGCTGTTCGTAGGCCGCCACTTCGATCGCAAGTTATCATCCCGTGCGTGAGGTGGTATCTGCGCTTCAAGCTCAGCTTCCGCGATCTGGTCGAGATGATGGCCGAACGCGGCCTGTCGTTGGCCCACACGGTTGTGGTGCAAATTGTCGGTGGGCGCGACGCGAAGCTCAGACGGCGGCGTGTCGATCATGTGCGAGCACAGCATTCCAAACGGCGGGTCCGCGTCGGTCTTTGAGGCGCAAGCTCCGGAGGTTGAACTGCCCCTTGCGAATCCGACGCTGTAATTCGATGCCCGCGATGGTGATCCGCTGCGCTCCTGAACCGCTTGAGGCCGAGCATCGGACCAAGCCGCAGCTTCACCCCACGGTGATCCTGCTCGATCAGGTTGTTCAGTATTTCGATGAGCGCAACTTTGTAGCTCCAGGCAGCGCGCCATCGGCTTTCATCTCGCGCACCACGCGATGCGACGCCGCGTAGCCGTCCAGCGTGATCGTCCGCAGCGGCCGTCCCTGGTGTTTGATCGCCTTGCGGAAGAACGCTTTGGCTGCCGCCACGTCACGCCTGCTGCTGAGGCGAAATTCTACAGTTTGGCCGTCGCGATCGACCGCCCGGTAGAGGTACACCCACGCACCCCGGATTTTCACGTAGGTCTCGTCAACGCGCCACGAATGCCCGACCCGCCGAGCGAACCGATTCCAGCATCGTTCAAACGCCGGTACGTAGTGCCGCACCCAACGCATGATGGTGGTGCGGGCGGTTCCGGTGCAGATTGCCGCCGAACCGGGGCCGCCGTCGGGACAATTCACACGGCGGATATCGGCATCCAGCACTGAGGCTCCGCGGCCGAGCGGCCGTTCGTGCGCGCCAAGCCGGTGCGAGCGCCGCTGCCGGTGCACCCGCCGCGCGCGAGCGAATGGTGCTGCCACCGCTGGCTGCATGCCCATGCTGCGGCGGCAAGCTCACCAAGCTCGGCGAGACGATCACCGAGATGATGCAGAGCATTCCGCGGGCCGACAAGGTGATCCAGACGGTGCGGAAGAACTTTTCCTGCCGGTCGTGCGAAACGATCACCCAGCAGCCGGGCGCGTTCCACGCATTGCCCATGGCCGCGCCGGTCCGGACCCGCTCAATTGGTAGCGATCTCGCGTCAGCCACGCGGCGTGATCGCATACGGCAATTGGGACGATCGGAAGACCAACTTCGAGGTTATCGTCGGCCGCTCGATGCCCGAAGAGCGCGATGCCCGCTACGTCGGTCTGGTGCATGGCTATGACCGCAAGCCAAAGCGCCGGCTGTTCGACACGCTCAAGACCAGGGACTACAGGCCAATCAGGACGCCGGCGCCGAACACCATGGAGATGCCGGCATCGCGAGCCTCGATGCTGACCCAGTCCACGCTTTGACGGAGAAAGAGGATGTTCTTTGCGCCGGCCCTCAAGAGATGGTGCGCGGGCATGATGCCAACGCCGAAATCATCCTGCATGATGGCGCAGATGTCGAGAATGCCCGGCGGCGGCCGATTTTCGATCAGCACGATCGGCAGGCCCAGGGAGGCGAGGCGCTACCTGGCCCAGCCTGAAGGCTCATGCAGATCCCGACCACGGTATCGGTGCTGAACAGGGAACGCTGCTCGATGCGGCATCCGATCGATGCGGTTGATGAGAGGATCAAAGCCTTCCGCCGAGACCGCGTTGGCGAAGCCGGAGGCGATTTCGGCCGTGAAGGGATTGCGCAAGAACGAGACATCGCCATCGAGCGCGGTGAACGCCACGACCTTGCTCTGTGCCGAGCGCAGACTTCGCCCGACTGCGTTTACCCGGCAGTTGAATTGCCCGATTAAGTCCTCGACCCATCGCCGGGTATCGGGGCTCATCAGCGAGTCTTCTTGTTGACGACATTGGACGCGGTGGTCACAGACACCCCGGCCGCGCGCGCGACCTCACGAAGCGTCGGTCGAATTGCCAAACCTGAAGGCTGGACGGGAAGATCTTCTCGACCGCGGTCCGGACGAGTCGGCGTGCCTTTCCTTGGTCTCATTGCCGGAAAGCTGCTCTTCGAACTCCATCCGCCCTTGACTATCCCACATCCGGCAGAAAATCCACCGAAACGCTGGAGCCCTATCCCCTACGATGGAGACGCTCGGGCCCGAGCTATCGAGTGCTGACCTCGAAAAGCTCGCGGGGGAAGTCGGTCAGCACCTCGCAGCCGCTCTCGGTGACGAGAACCGTCTCGCTGATGTTGATCAGGTAGCGGCCCGGCACGAATACGCCCGGAACCAGGTGGAAGACCATTCCCGGTCGGACCGGACGATCATCGTCGTCCCACAACGACATGATTTGCCCTTCGCCCCAATCCGGCGGATAGTTTACGCCCAGCGAATAGCCGGTGCGATGCCCGTGGAGGTCGCCATAGCCGCTCTTCACGAAGTTGCGCCGGCTCGCCAAATGAATCTCATTGGAGGTCTTGCCCGGCTTGATCGTGCCTATCACTGCCTCGAGCGAGCCGATGCAGGCATCGGCCAGGCGCTTTACGTCGTCGGGAGCCCGGCCCACCGTACCGCAACGGAACAAGGCGGCGGCGTAGCGATTGCGCACGCCCGGCAACTCGTAGGCCAGAACATCGCCGAAACGCAGGGTGCGACCTCCCCAGGTGGCGTGGCAGAGGCTGGATCGTGGCCCGGAAGTCACGAAGGGTGGCAGGCCGGCATATTCCCCGCCGCATGTCGCGAGGCGCTGGAGCATCGCGCCCGCGATATAGTCTTCGGTATGGCCGACCGCCGACGCGTCGATGGCAGCCCGCATCGCTTCCCCGACGACCTTGGCGGCCTCTCGGATATACCGGAGCTCTTCCTCCGATTTGATTACCCGGAGGCGCTCGATCAGCTGGCCGTCGGCGCAGGTACCGCCTGCCGCCTCGATGCCGCTGACCAGGGCGGCGTAGCGGCGCGGCGTGATGAAGAAGGCGTCGGCCTCCAGCCCGACCCGCTTACCGCTCAGGCCGGCTTCCTTGAGGTGCCCGAGGGTCGCCTCGACCGGATCCTGTCGGTCTTCGTAGGATACGACGCGCCGGCTCCAGGATTTCCACAGCGTATTTGTCGATTCGATGCGCCGGGTGATATTGACGGGCTTGTAGCGGCGATCGATGACGGACGCCTGATAGAAGTAGTAGCCGGGAGTGTCGTGGCCGGTGATGTAGTAGATGTTCTCCGGCGTGAAGCTGATGAAGTAGTCGATCCCGTCCTTTTCCATCTCCTTGCGGAGCCCGGAGAGGCGCCTTTCGTACTCCGCGTCGGTGAAGGCGAGCGACTCAACCAGCTGACCCCGCGCTTCGGTCAGAGAGAAACGGTTCTCCATTGCGTCAAATCCCCGCAAGAACGTTCGGCCGCGGCATTGCGTATCCTGCAGTCCAACGTGGGCCGCACGTCCGGATCAGGTGCAGTTTAACCGTTTCATATTGCGGTCGCGGTCCGGGCGCTGTCAAGCCGGGGCTCATTGAATGCCGTCGCTCCCCGCGCCGCACACCAGAGCGCAGGTTTTGCGCCCCGCCTCGCTACGGACCCGACGGCTCCGGAGGGCCGCGATGGTGGCCGCGCCGGAGAGGTCGACCGCGACGCCGATCTCGAACCACAGCCATCTTGCCGCTTCGCGCATCACCTCGCCGGTGGCGACGATCTCCTCGACGTGGCGCCGGACAATATCGAAATTGATCCGCTCGGTCCCGCGCGCGGCCATCACCGGCATCGCAGTGGTGATTTCGGTTCTGTTGCAAATGCTGACGCGGTACATGCGAGGTAGTTGGAGCCGGCGATTTCGGGCGGCGACCTTGAAGAGCGTGGCGACGAAGGCACTCTGCGCCTGGATGTCTTGACCGCCGATGTTGTAAACCTGCCCCTTCCTGATCATCGCCATCCGCCTCGTAGGCTGCCAATGTTCGTCGCGCCGTGAGCATACTGCTGAAGCCCAGCGGCGGCGCTGGTCGGAACGCACGGATCGTGCAGGAGACTTACGCACCGGGGATGTCGGTGTCGTTGTGGCCCGCCAGCATGGTATTCAGCCGAAGCAGTTGTTCACCTGGGGCGCCTTTACGCCGCGGCGCGTTGTCGGCAGTTGGATCCCGCGAGGAGGTCGTGCCGGCATCGGATTATCGGACTTTGCAGCAGCAGGTGCGTGAACTGCAGCGCCTGCTCGGCAAGCAGACGCTGGAGACCGAGATCCCGCGTGAGGCGCTGGACCTCGCACAGCCAAAAAACGGTTGTTGCGCTCGCCCTCCCCCGATCGGGACAGCACGCCATGAAGACGGTGGTGGATACGCTCGGCGTGGCGCGGTCGAACCTGGCGGTGCAGGCAGCGCCGACAACGCTCCGGCAACGGCGAGGCCGTCGCCCCCAGCCTGACGCGGCGTTGCTGGCCGAGGTCAAGCAGATCATCGCCGCGCTGCCGACCTATGGCTACCGTCGCGTGCATGCCGTACTGCGTCGCCGGCGGGAGCAGACCGGCCAGCGAGCAGTCAACGTCAAGCGGGTCTACCGCGTGATGATGGCGCATGGCCTGCTGCTGAACGGTATGGCCGAGGCTTTCGTGAAGATCTTCAAGCGGGACTATGCGCGGGTTCGCCCGCGGCCCGATGCGGCGACGGTGACCGCACAGCTCCTGACTGGTTCGAGCATTACAAACCGTCCACCCGTAGGGCGCTCGGCTATCGATCACCACGCGAGTTCCGCAGCCTGGTGAAGAATGGCGGGACCGAATTCGCGGTCGACGCACCGCGCGGACCGCATCACAGCGAAATGTCCACGGACGGGATCGGGTCAAGCCCGTCAGCCGCGCGCAGCGCGGAGACGCGAAGCGTCTGGCTTGACGCGAGCATGGCCGTGGACCACTCGTAAGAACCAAGCCCTGTCCGGTTATTCGGGGGCAACTACACTTACTGACTGCGATTCTAGGCTGGCGGGAACCCTGTCCGGTGGACAACGGCAGCGCGTGGCCCTCGCTCGGGCGCTTGTGATTCAGCCTCGATTACTTTTGCTCGACGAACCGTTAAGCAACTTGGACGCGAAGCTGCGCCGCGGGATGCAGGTCGAATTGCGGCGACTTCAACGAGAGCTCGGAATCACCAGAGTTTGCGTAACCCATGATCAAAGCGAAGCCTTTAGACTTAGTGTCCATCCGAGAAGATTGCGAGTCATTTGAGTTGGCTGGCGAACTGACCTGCAGCTCTCTTGATCCGGCTCGGATTGCTGTGAGTCTATCCGCGGCACCTATGGCGAGGTGTCGCATGTGGACGACCGAGAACCGCGGCCGCTACGACCGCAGCAATCTGCGCTACCCCAGTGACCTGACCGACCAGGAATGGACGTTGATCAAGCCGCTGATCCCACCGGCCAAGAAGGGCGGCAACAAACGGACCGTTGATGAGCGAGAGATCGTCAACGGGGTGATGTTTGTCCTCAGCACCGGTTGCCAGTGGGCGTCGCTGCCGAAAGACCTGCCGCCGCGCAGTACCGTCATGACTATTTCCGACGTTGGGATGACGACGGCACGCTCGAGCGCATCCATCATGGCTTGTATGTGCAATGCCGCGAACTGGCGGGTCGGGAGGCCAGCCCGACGGCCGCGATCATCGACAGCCAGAGCGTCAAGAGCGCGGAAAAAGGGGGGTCTGCATTGATCCATCGGGGTATGACGCAGGCAAGAAGATCAACGGCAAGAAGCGGCATGTTCTGGTCGACACCCAGGGGCTGCTGATACAGGCTGTCGTCCACGCCGCTGACATCCAGGACCGTGACGGCGGTCTGCTGCTGATGGGATCGCTGTTCAGGTTGTTCCCATTCCTGCTCAAGCTCTATGCTGACAGCGGCTATCAGGGGCCGAAGTTCCAGCAGGGGCTGCGTGAGGCATGCCAGCAGGTCAACCGGGAGATCGTGAAGCGCTCTGATATCGGCAAATTCGTGGTGCTGCCCAAGCGCTGGATCGTGGAGCGCACCATCGCCTGGCTGAACCGGTGTCGGCGGCTGGCCAAGGACTGGGAATGTCTCAATCGAACGCGCTCGGCTTCCTGCGCTGGGCGTCCATCCGCCTGATGGTCAGAAGGCTCTGCCAGAACACAATATGATCCCGGTTGGACTCTTAGGCATCTCCGATAGAATCGCGGTGATGAACAATGGCAGTATTGAGCAGGTTGATAGTCCGGAGACCCTTTCTCGACATCCTGGCAGCGCCTTCGTTGCCGGTTTTTATCGGACAAGCAAATAAATCGCCCATTCGGCACCGGTCAGGTCGCTTCCGTAGCGGAGGCCGGCACGCTTATGCTGGGCGCGGGTGGTCGGGGTCCACATGAGCTCGTCCATCCAACTCGGTCTCGACAACCTGTCGGAAACACACCTCTCCCGGCCATCCAACTGCTCTCGCCAGCCATTCCGCATTGATTCCGAAATGGCCTCTCAGAAACGACGGTAACTGCGAAGTGCTCAGAGGGCGTGCAGCTGACAATCGAAGGTAAATGGAACCTATCATTGCCTGCCGTGGGTGCGACGAAGGCGGCGGTCGGCGCAACTTGGGCAACATCGGCCTTGGGCGAACGGTGGGACCTCAATGAGACGTCCACAGGGCCGCAATCGGCTCAGCAGGGTGTGCTGCCCTAGCCGGATCGTACCGCGGGGCAACGCCTTAAACACCGCTCTCTTAATGGCGATAACGTGATCAGGGGACTTCGGGAGAGCACTCAGATTGCCCTTGTTTGCGAGGCCTTTGCTGATGAGCAATGTGAGTATGCAGGATGAGGAGGATGAACTCAAAATGGGTCAGCAGCCTAAATACGTCCGCGTCGGGTTTAGAAAGCGTGCGACAAGCGTCGTACTTCGCCTTCGCTGGGACCGCTCACCGCTCACCTGCAGTGCCGTAGTTCGGCAGCTACCGGTTCAAAATCAGGCCTGGCATGCCAAATACGCCAACAATGAAATCTACACGCTGACACCGCCATTCGATTCACCTCCGCCTCTAGAATGGGCGTGCGTGTATCCGAGCCCCGGCGACCTCCTCTACATTCCCATTCCTCCAGGCGCGTTTCTGCCCCCCGGCGCCCCTCCCATGGACGTAACCCGAGGGCTTGTTGATTATGGCTATTTTTATGAACGCGGCAACACGCTGATGTCCGGTCCCGCTGGCCCCATACCTGGAACCATCTTCGCAACCGCCAATTCGATCGAGGACGTCGAGCAATTTGCCGCAAGCTGCGTCGACCTCTGGATCAACGGCGCAGCCGGCAAGTCAATGTTCATCGAGCTCGGCTAGGGGAAAGAGGGACATGATTGTCGACTGCCATGCCAATATCTTACCACTGGACTGGTCTGAGCAACGCAAGGTGCTCGGATTCCCTTAGCCGAGGCTCAGAGCCGCGGCTCACGGTCCAAACATCACCGTCAAGCAGCTGCAGTCGTACTTGGAATTTATTAGAAGCCATGGCGTTGTTGACGACCTTGACGAGGAGGGTGTCTCGTTTATCTCCGCAGAGGGCCAATCCAAGACGTCCCCGCTATCCGGCCTCAAGGATCGCCTACATCGTGCAAAAAAAACCGTGAAGGCTGAATCGCGCTAACCGGCTCGCGCGAAGGGCGCCTGCTACGTCCATGACCGACCGCTTCAGCGGGAGGTCAAATGGGAGCCGACGCCAATCCGGGGGGCCTGTCGATCGTCTATCGGGCGATCGCCGGTCTGCGGCAGAACCCACGCAACGCACGGACGCACTCGAAGCGCCAGCTGCGCCAGATTGCCGACAGCATCCGCGCGTTCGGGTTTCTCAACCCGGTCATCCTCGATGACGAGGACATGGTATTGGCCGGTCACGGCCGGCTCCCGGCCGCCCGGCTGGCCGGCCTGGACACCGTCCCCACGCTGCGCGCGAGTGGTCTGACCGAGGCTCAAAAGCGCGCCTACGTCCTGGCCGACAACAGGCTCGCGGAGAAAGCCGGGTGGGATCGGGCGCTGCTGATCGGCGAACTAGGCGACCTTGCTGTCCTGCTCCCCCCAATGGACCTGGACGTGACGCTCACGGGCTTCGAGCCGCCCGAGATCGATGCCCTGTTCGCCGATCTCGGTCCTGCCCGGCCAGATCCCGCCGATGCGCTGCTACCTTCGCCTGGGCCTGCTGGCACTCGACCGGGAGATCTGTGGTGTCTCGGGCGGCATCGGCTGCTGTGCGGCGATGCCCGTGCAGGCGCCGACGTGGACCGGCTGATGGCCGGCCAGCTGGCCAGGGTCGTCTTCACCGACCCACCCTACAATGTGCCCATCGCCGGGCACGTCCAGGGCCGCGGCCGCATCAGACATCGGCCCTTCGCCGTTGCCAGCGGAGAGATGGGCCGGCCGGCATTCCAGGCGTTTCTGCAGGACTGCCTGGGCCATGTCGCCCGCGTGTCGTGCGACGGGGCAATCGCCTTCGTGTGCATGGACTGGCGCCATATGACCGAGCTGCAGGCGGCCGGCGAGGCGGTGTTCGCCGAGCTGAAGAATGTCGTGGTCTGGAACAAGACCACACCCGGCCAAGGCTCCTTCTATCGCAGCCAGCACGAGCTGATTTTCGTCTTTAAGGTGGGGCGGGCGGAGCATCGCAACGCTTTTGGCCTCGGGCAGCATGGCCGTAACCGGTCGAACGTCTGGACTTACCCGGGCATGAACAGCTTTCGGGCCGGGCGGCAAGACGAGCTGGCCATGCATCCGACCGTCAAGCCGGTGGCGTTGGTGGCCGACGCGCTCCGCGACTGCTCGCTGACCGGCGAACTGGTGCTCGACGTCTTCATGGGATCCGGCACCACGCTGCTCGCCGCCGAGAAGGTTGGTCGCGTCGCCTTCGGTCTGGAATGTGACACGATCTACGTCGACACCGCCGTGCGCCGCTGGGAGGCATACACCAAGGCGGAAGCGGTTCTGGACGGCGACGGACGCAGTTTCACCGTGATCAGGGCTGAACGCCTCGGCACGGCCAGCACTGAAGCCCGCCAGCAGCCACGGCCTCGGCGACGCTCGACATGATTGGCGCCTTTCGACGGCGGCGGTCGTACCCTGCGATCGCGACCCGGCACTCAGAGATCCACCTGAAGCCAGGTGGTGGGCCATGACCCGATCCTCCAACACTCGGCCGCCGCGCGGTGACTACGTGGTGGGCTATGGCAGGCCGCCGGTCTCCGGCCAGTTCAAGCCGGGGCAAAGCGGCAATCCAAAAGGCCGGCCCAAGGCCAAGGCCGATTTTGGGACCATCCTGGAGCAAGCGCTGACGGCCCGCGTGGCGGTTCAAGAAAACGGCCGCCGCCGGCACGTCAGCATGAGAGAGGTCATCGTTCGCGGCTTGGTAGCCGATGCAGCACGGCGTGACCCTAAGGCTCTGCGAATGCTGATGGTTCTGCTGCAACGCTTCGGCCCGAAGCCGGAGCTTGCGGAGGCGATGGTCCCGTCAGCCGAGGACCAGGCCATTCTGGAGGACTATCTCGCTCGCTATGACCAAGCTCGGCTCGACAAGCGGCCAGTCGCACCAGACAACGCGGGCGGCGTTGCCGTCGATAGTGAGGTGGTCACCTCCGACTTGGACGAGAGGTCGTGAGCCCGTCTGATCCCGCGCTGATCTCAGCCATCCTGCGCAACGACTTCCTCAGCTTTCTGCACAAGAGCTTTCTGACGCTGTCGCCTGGGCAGGCCTATGTGCCGGGGTGGCATATCAAAGCCCTTGCTCATCACCTCGAGCAGATTCGCCTCGGCGGCATCCGGCGGCTTGTGATCAATATGCCGCCGCGATCGCTGAAGTCGATCGCAGCCTCGGTCGCCTTTCCTGCCTTTCTGCTGGGCCATGATCCGGCTCGTCGGATCATCGGCGTCAGCTACGCGTCCGAACTTGCCTTCAAACACTCGAACGACTTCCGCGCATTGATCACCGCTCCCTGGTATCAGCACCTATTTCCAGCGACGCGGATCAGTCCCTTCAAGAACTCCGAGAGTGAGATCGCCTTGACCGGCCGCGGCTATCGGCTTGCTACCTCCGTCAACGGCACGCTCACCGGTCGCGGCGGCGATCTCATCATAATTGACGATCCGCTGAAGCCAGTTGATGCCTTATCGGACGCGCGGCGGGACGCGGCCAACAGCTGGTTCGCCAACACGCTGCTGTCGCGTCTGGACGATAAGCGTTCAGGCGCCATTATCATCGTTATGCAACGCGTGCATATGGACGACCTGACCGGTTTTGTCTTGGCCCAGTCCGATGATTGGGTGCATCTGAACTTACCCGCGATCGCCGAGTATGACGAGGCCATCCCGATCGGCAATGGCGTCACCCATTACCGACGCGCGGGCGAGCCGCTAGCGCCGGAACGCGAACCGCTTCCCATTCTGGAGCAGATCCGCGCAATCCTCGGCTCGGATTTGTTCTCGGCGCAGTACCAGCAAGCGCCGGTGCCGCCGGGTGGGGCCATGATCAAGCGGTCATGGGTGCGCCGCTACACCGAGCTACCGCCGGAGGATCGACGGCTCGTCATCATCCAGAGCTGGGATACCGCCGCCAAGGGCGGCCCGGATAATGATTGGTCGGTCTGCACCACCTGGCTGCAGAGCACGGATTGCCAGTGGTATCTGCTCGACGTCTGGCGCGGACGGCTGAACTACCCTGACCTGAGGTCCAAGGTGGAAGCCCATGCCAAGCGGTGGAAGGCCAAACAGGTGCTGGTCGAGGAGTCCGGCACGGCGATCGGCCTGATCGAGGAGTTGCGACACCTGATCTGGGACATCACAGCCGTCAAGCCGGATCGGGACAAAGTCACCCGCATGTCGCTGGCCTCTGCCACGTTCGAGGCAGGCCAAGTCCATTTCCCCACGAACGCCTCGTGGCTGCCGGAGTTAGAAGCCGAGCTGTTCGCCTTTCCGGGCAGCGCGCATGATGACCAGGTCGACTCCATCAGCCAAGCCATCCTGCACGGCAAGTCGGGGCTCTGGGTCTGGGAAAGGCTGTGAAATGGTGGGGTGCCATGACCGTCGGCTCAAAGGCGATAAAGCAGGGAGCCCCATCTGGTCGAATTGGTCCGGTCTGGCTGGACACCGGAGAAGTTGTCGCGAGAAGTCGAGCCGGCGGTGCGGGCAATCTTGAAGGGATCATCCGCTTGCGGCATGCCGATCGCCCCTCCGCCGTACGGCCGTGCCCTGCAAGGTAGCGAGGAATGCGTTTCGGGCAATCCACAGCACTCACCGGCGGTATCCAATTTCGCCCCAAATGAATGCTATAATTTGCCGGAGAATATGAAGGCGCTATGTCACGAGTTTACACATTATTGGCAGACGGTCACCACTCCTGTGTAATTGCTCACCTGGGTCGCGCCACGGCCCGCTAGGGCGGCTTGGGATTGGCGGTTGGTGGGGCGCGATCAAGGGCGAGTTGATTCAAGCTCTCCGTGACGCACGATATCGACCTCATACCAAGGCTTGCTGACCGGGAAGAGGACGAGCCCCCTTTCATTTCCCAGGAACGGCTTGTTTGGCCGCCACTGCGCGCTCGTTTGCTGCGCCGCCTCGAGCACGTCGAGCACCCGTTCGAACAACGGGATATCGACCGATTGCTCGGAGAGGCGCAACACGCCCTCAAGGCAGAATATGAGCTCGGCGGGATCGAACCGGCTGTCCGGTATCGACGAGTAGGACAGTTGGTCGTGGAGCGTGCTCTCGAAATAGCTGAGGTATCCGCCATTGCTGAGATTCTGGATGCCCAGTTTGCTGCATGCGCGGACGATCCGGAGCGGCACGAATGCATTGGACAAAGGCCTGGAGGTCCCAGCTGTCCTCCTTTTGCTCAAAGTCGAAGAACTGCTTGCTGTCCTTGATCGGATCGAGCCCGAGCAAGTCCTTGGCAGTGTCCATGGCGTAATCCGAAAGCCATGTTGGGCACTTTTCCCCTGACGCGGAGAGAATTTCTGCCAGGAAGGACAGGGTCAGCGGATCGTTGCTCCCGTAAGTGCCCGAGAACGTTACGACGAGCTTTTCGCGAAAGGTTTTCTGCTGCTTCTGCTGCGCCTCGTTTTGGTCTTCTCGATCTCTCGAACGAGCTTCTCGAACGCCTTGTTGCGCTTCTCCTTCAACGTCGCTCCGATCTCGCCGAGGTCGAACGGATAGGGCGCCTTGCGCCGACCTTTTGCGTAGTCCCGCGCAAAAGGTCGATCGCATCGATCATCATTGCGGCGGTGCTTTGCGAATAGCGCGTCGATGTTCTCCCGCCCTCGCGTCTGATCTCATAGGGCCAATCGTCGTTCGCCTCGTCGAAGCTTCGGTCGATCGTCTCACCAGTCTCGCGCAGCACGCGCTCGACCGCAGTGATGTCTTCCCGGTCGCGGTAGATGCCTTCGCTCAGATAGGATTCGAAGAGTCTGCAAGGGAGCCTCGGACGGTCGCCAGGTTCGGTGGGAGACTAATGCCAAACCCGCTTGGCGCCTCCACTGCATCGAACCTAATGGCGGTCCGCAGCCTCGCAAGGCTCCTACAAACGCTTGGCTGGCTCGTATCGCCGATCACCCGGCCCTCCCGGCTCGACGAATTGTTGCCCTGGCACTGGCCGCGCCGGAGCGAGGACCGTAGCTTGGCGGCATGACCGTCAACAGCATCGCGCACCTCAAGATCAAGCTCGATGAGGTCGAGCCCGCCGTTGTGCGCCGCGTTCGAGGTGCCGCTGACGATCCGCCTCGACCGCCTGCATCTGGTGCTCCAGGCGGCGATGGGCGGAGCTGGCTCAAGGTTCCGCTGGCGAAGCCAGTGGAATAGCCAGCGGAGGGTGGACCAACAGCCATCTCTACGAGATCCGCGCCCGCGACATCGGCTGGGGCGTGCCCGACCCGGACTTTGGTGCGGGCCACTCGATGCACGCAAGGCCCGCCTCGTCGATGTCCTGGAGGACACCGGAGTCAGGTCGCTCAAATACCTCTACGATTTCGGCGACGGCTGGGAACACAGCGTCCGCATCGACCGCATCACCGACGCGGTCCCCGGGATTGCGTATCCGCGCCTGGTCGAAGCGAGCGGACGTTGCCCACCGGAGGACGTCGGCGGTCCCTGGGGCTACCGCGACTTCCTCGAAGCGATCGCCGATCCGGACCACGAACAGCATGCCGAGAGCGCGACATGGGTCGGCGAAGACTTCGATCTGGCCGCCCTCGATGTCGAGAGGCTTGCCAATGACCTGGCCGCCCTCGCCAAGCGTTGGTCGCGCACGCCCACAACGCGTCGGACGCGATCCACCTGACCCGCGGTCCTCACCAGATGGGATACGCATTGCCGCGACCCGAACTCGCTGCTGAACTGGACCGAGCGCGTGGTGCGGATGCGCAAGGAAGTGCCGGAGATTGGCTGGAGTGATTTCGCGATCCTGCGCACCGGCACGCCGGCGGTGCTGGCGATGCGCTACGACTGGCGCAACAACTCGGTGCTGTTCGTGCACAATCTGGGGTCGGCCCCGCGCGAGATCGAGCTGCAATCGGGGGTCGCCGGCGAGGATGGCAGGCTGCTGATCAACCTGCTCTCCGGCGACCACAGCCGGGCCGCGAAGACCGGCAAGCACCGCACCCTGCTGGAGGCGTACGGCTACCGCTGGTATCGGGTCGGCGGGCTGGATTATTTGCTGAGGCGCAGCGAGGTATAGCGGCCTGCCCGCATGCCGCTGCATTCTTGTTGAGTTCCACAGCGGGTTAGGATCACGTGATCGTGATGTGGAAGCGGGCAGATGCCAGTCGTCGCGGGTCCAATGTTGCTGCGCTCCTCGTCGCGCGACCTCGGCCCACCTCAGCCCGGGTAAACCCGGAAAACGTCTCGGACGCGGATTGGACTAAAATCAGCTGGATAATCCGGTGGCTGCTCCTCTCGGGATAGACGCCGACGCCCGCGGGTCGCTCAGCAACTGACCGCCGGGAGAATCAACGGTCGGTCAAATCCCTCCCGGCACCATCGAGAGTAGACCACCAGCAGCAGATGTCCCGGGTCGGTGGAAACTCCGGCTGTCGTGCGCGACGGGATGGGTGCGCGGTACATCAATATCATTGCCAGCTCGCCATATAGCTCAGCTCGCAGGCCGTCCGACGCGTGCAGGTTCCCTATGATCCTTACACGCCACCACTTCGGTCAAGCCGATCTGTGTGGCGATACAGCAATTCGACAGTTCGGCTGAGATGCGTGCGCATAGCCGCTTCGGCGCCGTCGGGGTCGCGATGGAGGAACGCTTCTAGGATCGCCGCATGTTCCGCCATAGACTCCTCCATGGGCCGGATAACTCCGCTGCCGCTGAAGGCGGACACCATAATGTTCAGCGAGCTCAGGGTTGCGTCAGCGGCGGACTGCCCGCGATTTCCAGCACACCTGAGTGGAACATGTAGTCATGGCGCATATACTTGCGTCGGTTCGCTGGCGTGTCCTCTAGGGCCACCTCACCCAACAGATTCCGAAAATATTCCAACTGGTCCGGCGTAATCACCTTTGCGGCGCGGCGCGCAGAGAGGCCTTCCAGGAGCTCGCGGACTTCATAGATCATGGCGAGCTCGCAGCGGGATATGCGCCGTACGAAGACCCCGTGCCGCGATCGCCATTCGACGACCTGCGCCTGCGACAGGCGTTTCAGCGCCGCAAGAATGGGCGTCCGACTTACGCCCATGCTTCGCGCGAGCTGTTCGGGGACGAGCCGTTCCCCCCGGAGCAGCAGTCCTTCGGCGATCATTATCTTCATGCGGTCATAGATTTGCTCGTCAAGATTCGTGTTGCCGATACGGGGCAAGTCTCTCGCCGTCAGCTCCAAGTTCCCGCTCTCTATACCCACATGCCTCTCCTGTCCCGCGGCCCAGTTGCTGCTGGCTCACGCCGCTCGCTTGTTGACCATAGCTGGCCCATCCGCTCGCTCTATAGCCTGCCCGGCAGATGCATCGGGCTCACGGTCGCACCCATCGCAAACCGCGAGGACCTACCCAGCAAAGGAAGGCTCCGGAATTCCTCTCACCACGACATTGATGGTGATAATTGCGCCCGCGTGGGGCTCTCGCATGAGGGCTTCGGGCGCCAGACGCTGCGAGGCCGATGTCACACAAAGAACACCCAGGCCTGAGCCCCCGAACGCGCAACTTGTCGGCTGGCTCACCGGCAGCAGCACAACTCGGGCGAGCCTACCATCGGGGGCATAGCGATGCAGGCCGCCTCCGCCATATACCGCGGTCCACAGAAACCCGTCCGCGTCAACCGTGGCGCCATCCGGTGCGCCGGCTCCCTCGGGAAACTCGGCGAAAATGCGCTTCGCGCCGATTTCTCCGCTGTCCGCATCAAAATCGTAGGTGAAGATCCGCCGGTGGAACGTGTCGGTGAAATACATGGTGCGGCCGTTTGGGCTCCACGCCAGCCCATTCGGAATCTCGATCCGGTCGGCCATCTTGGTCAGATTGCGGTCGGCATCAAACCGATACAGAGACCCGCCCCGATGGCCGCTCGCTACGTTGTGCATAGTGCCGACCCAGAATCGTCCCTGGCGGTCGCATTTTCCGTAACTGCAACGATTTTCGAGAAGCTCCGGCTCTACGGGGACAAGCCCCTCCAACTGACCCGATGCGGGGGTGAGTCTCGCCAGCCCGCCGCGCAGCGCCACCAGCAAACCACCTCTCTCGCAGACGGCGAGCGACCCGACGAAATCGGGCATGTTCCAGGTGCTTACATTGCCGCTGGCGGGATCGTACCGGTAGACCGGGGGCTCTCGGATATTGACCCAGTAGAGCGCCTGCTCGCGCGTGGACCACACCGGCCCCTCCGCGAGATTGTGACGGATATCCCGGACGCATTCGAACTCGATCATTATGACTCCGGGCGCTCCCTCTCACCGGACATGGCGGCATTCCCGCCGATGCGCGTCACCGACGCCCGCACGTAATGCCGCCATCGACAACGAGCTCCGTGCCAAGGGCGAAGTCTGCATCGTCCGACGCCAGAAACAGTGCTGCCTTCGCCACGTCCTCGGGCCGACCGAGTGCGTCGGTGAGTTGGCGCGCCCGGATAGCCGAAAGCGCCTCGGCCCCGCTGGGAAACGACACTTTCAGGAGGGGTTCTAGAAGCGGCGTAAAAATTGTCCCGGGGAGCAGGGCGTTGGCGCGAACGCCAAGCGGCCCGTAATCAACCTGCATCGACCGGGTAAGCGCCAGCACGGCGCCCTTTGACGCTGCGTACGCCGCGCGGTTGGGTAGCCCTGTGGTGGAGATAATCGAGGCAATGTTGACGATGACCCCTGCGCCGCGGTGGATCATGGACGGCAGGACCGCCTTGGCGACGAGAAAGACGCCGCGGGCGTTGACGCGCATGATGTTGTCCCAAAGCTCCGCCGTTGTCTCATGCACACGTCCCGCCGCGCTGATTCCCGCATTGTTGATCAGCACGTCGATTTGTCCGAACTCCTCAATCGTCAGGGCCGTAAGCGCCACTGCTCCCGCCTCATCGCAAACATCCGCGACTGTTGCGCCGGCAAGAACGATGCGGTTAGCGGGCGACGGATCGTCGATGGCCGCGGGAACTGCCGAAAGCAGAGCCGCCGTATAGGGATGCCGCGGACTGGTACAGACCTCCTCGGCCTCGCCGAACTCTACGACTTTGCCGAGATACATGACGGCAATCTTGGTGCTGAGATAGCGAACCATGCGCAGATCGTGGCTGACCAGTATGATCGTCAGGCGAAGGCGGGCCTGCATCTCGCGCAGCAGATTGATAATCTGCGCCTGGATCGACACGTCGAGAGAAGACAGCGGCTCGTCGGCGACGAGTAGCTCAGGCCTGCAGACCAGCGCCCTTGCGATGGCGACGCGCTGGCGCTGCCCGCCGGATAGCTCATGCGGTTGCCGCGAGCCGTATCTGGAGCCGAGATGGACAAGCTCGAGACTTTCCTACACCCGTCGCCAGGTTTCCGCGCCCCTGACATTCTGTGCCAGCAATGGCTCGGCGACGCAGTGGCGCACCGTCCAATTCGGATTCAGCGAGGCGTAGGGGTCCTGGAATACGGGCTGGATGTGGCGGCGGAGGGGACGCAGAGCGACGGCGTCGAGTGCCGTGACGTCGCGGTCTCGGAAGAGGACCCGACCGGCATCTGCCTCTATTAGCCGCAGGATGCATTTCACCATCGTCGACTTACCGCAGCCGGACTCGCCCACGATCCCTAGCGTCTCGCCTCGATTTACCGAGACGGAGACGCCATCCAGGGCACGGATCCGACGCTTGCGGCGCCACGGCAGCATCGAAGGTATCGGAAACGAGCAGCACAGGTCTTCGACGCGCAGCAGCGTCTCGCTGTTCCCGCACTTGCCCGATTCCGGTTGTGCATCCGGTCCGGCGACCGCCGCGGGAGGGCGCTCGATAGGTCCGAATCCACCCGCCTGCGTCGCCACCCAGCACGCCGCCCAATTTTGACGTACGGGGGAGAGAAAGGGCTCCGCGGTCCGGCACAGGGCCACTGCATGGCGGCAGCGTGGGTGGAACGCACAGCCGGCGGGCAGCGCATCTGCGGCCGGAGGTTCGCCGGCAATCGCCCTGAGCGGCGCGTCGCGCGAGAGCCGCGCCGACGGCATCGATTCGATCAGCGCGCGCGTGTAGGGGTGCTGCGGTTCCGCCAGCACATCCCTGGTCCTCCCGGTCTCGACGATGCGGCCGGCACACATCACGGCAAGCCGGTCACAGATCTCGCCCATCACGCCGAGATCGTGGCTGATCAGGATCAGCGACACGCCGCGCTCGCGGTTGAGCTGGTGGAACAGATCGAGGATCTGCGCCTGCACCGTCACGTCAACGGCGGTGGTCGGCTCGTCCGCGATAATATGCTCCGGCTGGCTGATTAGCACCGAGGCGATGATCGCGCGCTGCCGCATGCCGCCCGAGAACTGATGCGGGAATTTGCGGAAGTTCTCGAGGGCGGCTGAGATGCCGACATCGCCCAGCGCCGCGACGCCACGTGCCGTCGCCCTTGTGCGCCGCGCGAGGTGGTGCAGCAGGAGCGGTTCGATTACCTGCTCGCCAACACGCATCACGGGGTTGAGCGCCGCCATCGGGTCCTGAAACACGAAGCCGATCTGCCGCCCGCGAATATCGGCGAGCCTGCATTCGTCCGCTTCCGTCAATTCCTCGCCACGGAATCGAATCGAACCGGTCGCGATGTGTAACCCGGCAGGGAGAAGGCCCACCAGACTCAGCGCAGTCAGGCTCTTGCCGGAGCCTGACTCGCCTAGGATCCCAACCACCTCGCCGCAGCGGACGTCCAGCGAGACGCCGCGCACCATCCGCAAGGAGCTGCAGGCGGGGGCGATCGGCATCACCTGCGCGAAACTGGGCGAGGCGGAAGTGCTGGCGGATGCTGGCGTGCGGGACATCCTGATTGCCAACCAGATCGTCGGGCCGACGAAACTGCGCCGCCTGCTTGATCTGCGCGACCGCGCCGATGTGATCATCGCGGTGGACAGTCCGGCGCATGTCGCAGCACTTGGCGAGGCGGCCGGGCAATCCGGCAAGTCCCTGCGCGTGGTGATCGAAGTCGATATCGGGATGCACCGTGCTGGCGTTTTGCCCGGGCCAGCCGTGGCATCGCTCGCGGGCACGATCGCGGCGGAGAAGAACCTGCACTTCAGCGGCCTGATGGGGTGGGAAAGCCACGCGGTTACGATCGCCGATCCGGTGGAAAAAGCGCGCGTCGTCGCCGAAGCGATCGGATTGTTGACGTCGAGCGCCGGATTGTGCCGCGCGGCGGGACATCCTGTCCACATCGTCAGCTGCGGCGGCACTGGCACGTTCCCGTATTGCGCCCAGCAGCCCGGTGTGACCGAGATCCAGGCAGGCGGCGCCATTTTCAGCGACATGCACTACCGCACGCATTACCATCTCGATTTCCCGTGCGCGCTGACGCTGCTGGCCACGGTCACCTGCCGCCCGACGCCCACCCGCGTCATTCTGGACGCGGGCAAGAAGGCAATGAGCGGCGATGCGGCCGCACCTTCGCCGGTGGAGCTCGATCCCGCGGGACCGGTACGGCTGTCGGCGGAGCACGCCACCATCGAGCTTGCACATCCGAGCGACGTGCCCCGGATCGGCGACAAGCTGGAGCTGATCGTGGGCTATTCCGACACCACCATGCATCTGCACGAGGAGATCGTTGGCGTGCGCGGCGGCCGGGTCGAGGCGATCTGGCAGGTGGCCGGCCGCGGCCGGATCAAATAGCGCCGCCGGCATCGATCATTGGGGCGTGGTCGTTTCGCTCAGGGCAGTGGCGGCATTGCGAACGGGTGCGTAGCCTGCCAAGCGGGCCGCGCGAGCGCGTCGATTTCGTATGCACCCAAGCTATAGCGGAATCGCCCCGACCGGCGATAGCCTGTGTTGGCGAGATCGCTGCGCACTCACCGTTCGCCGTGAATCTCGGATCGTCGATGTTGATCCGCAGCGCCTCAAACTACGGAGGCAACCGGGACGATCGATATCGTTCTGCGCAGCCAGCCGCTGGGGTCACGGCCTGCAGTGCCGTAAAGCATCGGGATCGGCTTGCGGTCAGCGAGTTTCGGAGGTGATAAGCCCATGCGGGCGCACTTCGCCCCTCGGTCAAAACGAAGCCGTACAGGTTACAGCTAAGATTGCCGAGCGTGATCTTGGCGGTCGCGCGGCCGCAGACACCCATGCGCTCCAAACGGGCGAGGCTTTCGGTGGTGTCGACGAGGACCGAGAAATAGATCCTGCGGCCGGCCCGCACGACCTCAATGCCGTGCGCCGCCCGACGATCCGGCCCGTCAACCATGTCACCACATTACCGTCCTTGGCAGAAGACCATACTTGGCCTCAAGTCTCCATCAACCCGTGTGATCGCCGTTCTTCACCAGCGACTACCGAGGGATTTTCCCGTCGATATTCTCCTGAAGTATACTCCAACTCCAGTTTCCCGACTTACTGGTGCGTTGCCGGTTCGGCTCGCAGGCCGAGGCTCGCATAGCGACCTCCGCTTCATCGACGGCTGGAGCATTCCGGCGCGATTGCACTCGGGTCTCGGCTATTTTCTCGCCAATTGCGTAGAGTTGATGATTTGGAGTCCATTCACAACGAGCTGAGCCTCCGGGTCAGCAGCAGGACGGTCCACCGTCTTCAAGTCAGCTGTTGGACGACAACTCTGCCGAGGCGCAAGTGGCGGCATCAAAATCCCAGTGCGCAGTCGCTGTCTCGCTTGATTAAGACGGCATACCAGAAGGTCAATTCGTTCTGCCTCAGGCCGAATGCGATCGCTGCGCAGCAATTCTTCGCTCCATGATCCAGTCGCGCCAGCGCGCCCGTGCCAGCCAGAGCGATGGCGCAAGTCGCATTGCGCCATGGAGCGCCCAAGGGTGCGGCGGGCTCGGCGCGACTGGAAGTTTTGCGGTCTCGCCCGTGCAGAGGTACTCGGCGAGCACGCGTCCGAGTGCGGTGGTCAAGGCCACGCCGCGGCCATTGCAGCCAATCGGCGCCAGCAGGCCCGGCGCGAGCGACCAGATCCGCGGCAAAAAGTCTCCAGTTGCGGCGACAACGCCGTTCCAGGCGTATTCCGTGCGGAGTGGCGGCAGCCCTGGCACAAGCCGGGCGAGACGGTGCAGGAAGGCGTGCGTCATGCGCTGCGGCGCCGTCCGGTCGTTGAGCACTGCGCCGCCGCCCGTCACCAAACGGTTGTCTGGGCTCCAACGCAGGGCAAAGGCATGGTTGCGCAGGTCAGCGAGCGGCTGGCGTTGCGGCAGCAGCCAGCGGCGCACGGGCTCATCGAGCGGTTGTGTCGCCACTTGGTAGCTGCGCGCGGGCAAAATAGCTTGGGCAACCCGTTTCTCCAGCGTGCCGATAAGCGCATTCGTCGCGAGCACCACAACCCGGGCATCGACCGTCGCGCCGGATGCCGTCGCGACCTGCCAGGCCGTTCCCCGGCGCTCAATATGTGTCGCCCGTGCGCGCAGGATCTGCGCGCCGGCCCGCACCGCGGCCACCGCCAGGCCGCGCACATATGCCAGCGGGTTGATCTGCCCCCCCGAGGGAACTAGCAGCGCGGCGGCATAGTAGGGCACACCCGTCATGCGCCGCGTCTCCGCCGCATCCAATGCCCACGTGACAATGCCCAGCCGCTCCGCCTCCCGCCATTGCGCCTCGATGCGCCGCGCGCCCGCGGCGTCCGGCGCCGGCTGCAGCCAGCCATTCTGTTCCGCATCGCACGCGATGCCGAGGCGCTGCACCAGCCCGAACAGTACATCGCCCGATCCCGTTACCAGCCGCAGTAGCCGCTCCGCCAACTCCGCGCCAATGCGCGCCGCCACCTGCTCCAGGCCAAGCCCGGCCTTCAGCCGTGGCACCACGAAGCCCGTGTTGCGACCCGAGGCACCAAACCCGATTGCCTTCGCCTCCAGCAGGATGACAGCAGTGCCACGCTCCGCGAGGTGCAGTGCCAGGCACAGGCCGAGGAAGCCGCCACCCACGATCGCGACATCCGTCCGCAGGGCGCCGGCCGCCGGCGGCAGGTCATCTGCGGGCCCGGTGATTGCTGCCCAAAGGCTCTGCTCGAACGTGTCCACCCACATCACGCGGCACTCGCATCCCGTTCGCGCAGCAGTCGCCGCAGGAAGGCCCGCGTGCGCTGCTGCTGCGGGTGACGCAGCAGTTCCTCCGGCGCACCTGACTCCACGATCAGACCGGCATCCATAAACACGACATGGTCCGCCACATCCGCAGCGAATGCCATCTCATGGGTAACGACCAGCATGGTCATGCCGCTCTCCGCCAGTTCACGCATTACTCCCAGTACTTCGCCGACGAGCTCAGGATCGAGGGCGGACGTCACCTCGTCGAACAGCATGACCTTTGGCTGCAGCGCCAGTGCCCGCGCAATCGCCACGCGCTGCTGCTGGCCACCCGAGAGCTGGGCGGGATAGGCGTCGGCCTTGTCGGCAAGCCCCACCCGCGCGAGCAGCGCCAAGCCGCGCGCCGTGGCCTCGGCGCGCGGGAGGTGGCGCACCACCATCGGCGCCTCAATGACATTGCTGATCGCGGTCATGTGCGGAAACAAGTTGTAGTGCTGGAAAACCATGCCGATCTCGGCTCGATGCCGGCGCAGATGGCGCTCGCGGGCCGGAAACTTTCGCCCGTTTCGCTCCACTACGCCGATCGCCTCGCCGTCAATCTCGACGCTGCCCGAACTTGGCCGTTCAAGATAGTTAATGCAGCGGAGCAGCGTGGACTTGCCGGACCCCGAAGCACCGATGACCGCGACCGTCTGCCCAGGCAAAATAGCGAGGTCGATGCCGTGCAGGACGTGCTGCGCGCCGTAGGATTTGTGCAGCCCCGCTACCCGAAGCATCGGTCGCACTGCGTCTCCCTCACTCATTCACGCGGCGGCGTGCAGGACACCGCGACCACGAGCCCGCCGGAGCCGACGATGTGCCGGTATCGGTAACGGGCCGGCAGATACATCGCATCGCCGGGGCGGAACTCATGCACACGGTCGTCAGCAAGGTCGATCTGTCGGGAGCCGCCGTGCAGGCAATACAGCACCACCTCGCGGATCCCATCGCCCTCGACGATGGTGTCGAAATACGGCAAATAGGTGGTGATGTGGAAGGAGAACGAGCTCCCCTGGACCTTGCTCGTGATTAGGCGATGACTGAATTCCTGCTGCTCATGGATCCAAACGCGCTCCACGTCCTCCTGGCGCGACCACATGATCTTCTCGCCCATCATGTCCTCCTGGGTGCATCAGCATTACTTCTGGCGGCCGGCTGCATCCCGCTAGATATCTCGCCCAGCCAGGTGGCCTTCCAGAATCGCCGCCTCGACATCACGCGGCGTGTAGCAGTCGCCGGCCAGGCGCACCGCCGCACCCAGCGCCTGGAACGCCGCACCAAGCCCGTCCTCGGCCCGCCCGGGCGCGGCAATGACGACCGCGTCGAAGCCGTTGATCTCGCCCGTTGCCCGCGTGTAGACATCGCGCGTCACGATGCGACCGGGAGCGATCGCGGTCACCATGGTGTGCGGCTTCATTTCGACGCCGTACGGCAGGGTCATACGGTGGAACTGCACGAGGTTCTGCGTCTCCAGTTTCCATCCGGCATGCGGTGCTTCCGTCACCAGACGCACCGCGTGGCCGGACTGCGCCAACAGCGCCGCAATTCCGAGGCCGGGCTGCCGGTTGAGCATGTCGATCAAGACAATCCGGGAGCGCGCCGGCAACTCGCCCGCGAGCACCTCCTCCGCCAGGTACACGCTGGGAAGATCCGCGCCTGGGATGGGCGGCCGAGTGGGCCGCGCTCCGGTTGCCAGCACCACCGCATCGGCCGCAAGCTCCTGAAGCAATTCCGGCGTGGCCGGCGTCGCCAGGCGGATCTCAACACCCGCCCGCCTAAGCCGCCGAACGCGGTGGGCGATCAATCGGCGCCATTCGCCACGCGTTGGTGGAATCGCAGCCAGGCGCAGTGCGCCGCCGAGCCGGGCTTCGCGCTCCAGCAGGACCACCCGATGCCCCCGCTCCGCCGCGGTGGCTGCCGTCTCCATGCCCGCCGGACCTCCACCCACCACCACCACGCGTCGCGACGCCGGCGCCGGTGTAAGAGCTGGCCAGTCGACCTCCCGTCCGGTGCGCGGATTGCCGACGCAACTGATGTGCAGACCCCGGTGCAGCCGCCCCAGGCAGGCCTGCTCGCATGCCACGCAGGGGTTGATCTGGGACACGCGGCCGGTCCGTGCCTTCTCTGGCAGGTACGGGTCGGCGATCAACGCCCGGCACATGCCGACCATATCGGCATCGCCGGCCAACAGCACCCGTTCGGCCATGGCCGCCGTATGGATGCGGGTGCCATGGATTACGGGCACGTCGAGCATAGCCCGGATTCCTCCGGCCACCCGTGCGAACGGGGCGTCTGGCAGGCCCATCGGCGGTTCGTGCAACATGTTGCTGACCAGGTCGCCGTCGTTGCCGGCGCTGATATCGACAAAATCGAGCGCGCCGACGGCGACCAACCGCGGCACGATCTCCCGCACGGCGGCGGAATCGAGCCCGTCTTCCACCAGCTCGTCGCCGCTGATCCGGATGCCCAACGGCACGCTGTGGCCGATCTCCGCTCGCACCGCTGCGAGCACTTCGGCCGGAAAGCGTACCCGGTTCTCCAGGGTACCGCCGTAGTCGTCCCCGCGATGGTTGCTACGGGGCGAGAGGAATTGAGCCAACAACAGGCCATGGCCGCAATGCACTTCAATTCCGTCCATGCCCGCGGCCAGGTTGCGCCGCGCCGCGGCGGCGTACGCGGCGACGAGTTCGATCATCTCCCCACGCGTCACAGCATGCGCAACCTCGCCATATTTCTGGTCGTACGTTGCCGAGGCGGACCATAGGGCGCGCGGCTGGGCACTGGCCGCCAGCCCCATGTGACTGAGATAGCCGAAGATGCGGCTGCCTGCCGCATGTACCGCCGCGGCGATCTGCGCGAGGCCGGGAATGATCGCGTCGTCGTAATTGCACAGCAGATTGGTGATGCCGGGAGAGCTCGGATGCACCTGCTGGGAGCCAAGCATGATCAAGCCGACACCGCCTCGCGCACGCTCGGCATAGTAAGCAATCTGGCGTGTATCCGGCTTGAAGTCGCGGCCCATGCCGGTTCCGTGCCCGGTGAGGCAGATACGATTGGCGATCTCGACCGACCCTATGCGGATAGGCGCGAACAGCAACGGAAAGGCCGTCATGCGACACGCCTCGTCCAGATGCGCTCGCTTGCCTCCTGGAGAACGGCAAGGATGCCATTGGCCAGTAGATAAAGAATCGCCGCAACGGTGAGAAACTCGATCGCGTGATAGGTGCTGGATATGAGGGCGTAGGTGTCCCCCGTCAGTTCGTTCACTGCGACGAGACCCGCAAGCGACGTCGATTTCACGATGACGATGGCGCGCGAGATGTAGGGCGGGATCAGGCTCGGCACGGCCTGCGGCAGGATGATGCGGCGAATCGTATGCCAAAAGGGAAGTCCGAGCGCCCGGGATGCTTGCCACTGGCCGCGATCGACCGCGCCGATCCCGCCCCGCAGATCCTCGCCGAGATAGGCGCTCGCGGCGATAACAAGCGCGAGCATCGCAGCCGGCACCGGCTGCAGTGGCATGGCAAGCTCCGGCAGCCCGTAGAAGGCAAAATACAACACGACCAGCACGGGCACACTGCGGAAAATGGTCACATAGGTCGCGGCGCCGGTCGCCAGCACCGGCGGGCCGGCCACGCGCGCAATCGCGATCAGCAGCGCCAGCGGCGTGCTTATTAGCAGAGTGGCGCCGCTCAGCGCCAGTGTGAGCAGGAACCCTTGCCAGAGCTCCGGCCAGTGGGCAACAATAATGGCGATATCAAAGCTCATGGGCGGGAGGGCTCCCACGCCTGTCGGCAGGCGCGCTGCAGTGCCAGCAATCCGAGATCAAGAAGCGCGTAGATCACGGCCACGAACAGCAGGATCTCAAACGGTCGCCCGACGGACATTATGAGCTGGGAGGCATTACCCATCATCTCCGGCACCGCAATTGCTGAGGCGAGAGCCGAGTTCTTCACGACCTCAGTGGCGTGGCCGATATAGGCGGGCAGTGCGGCCGGTACCGCTTGTGGCAGGATGATGCGGCAGAAAGCGCGCACCGGGGGTATGCCCAGCGCGCGGATAGCATTCTGCTGCCCGGCCGGCACCGCCGCGAGGCCGCCGCGCACGCACTCCGCGAAGTAGAAGACGATGTAAAGCGTGAGCCCGACCACCGCCGCCGGAAACGGTTCAAGCTTGATACCGAGTAGTGGCAGGACGAAATACGCGCAAAACAGGATTAGCAGCGGCGGCAGTCCACGCACGAACGCGCTGAGGATGCCGAGCGGGACGGAAACCCACAGAGACCGACTGTCGCGTCCCAGCGCAACCAGCACCGCGAGCGGTGTGCCGATCAGCAGCACCAGCAGCACCATCCGAACCGTGACAACCGCTCCTTTCAGGATAAACGGCGTGATCTTTGGCAAAATTGCCAGGTCCATTGACGAGCGGTGATCCTCTTTTTGCGATTGTGTGTAGCGTCAGTACCCGATTGCGGAGAGAAGATCTATTTCCGCGGTGCTGCCGCTGTATTTCTTGTCGAGCGCCGCCAGTGTGCCGTCCACACGATAATTGGTCAGCAACGCATCGATGGCTTCCAGCAGATCCGGCTCCCTGCGATTGATGCAGAGGCTTTGGGGCACCATGTCCAGCACAGGTCCGATGATCGCCAATTCCTGCTTGCGGGGTGATTGGTCGACAAGGGCCTTTGCCGTCGAGACACTGAGCGCGAACACGTCCGCTTGGTGATTGAGCACAGCGAGCAGTCCCTCCGGCCGTCCGGGCAGGCCCAGGAGCGACGACGCCTTCACCGCCTTCTGGGCCGCCGCGAACTCATCCTCGCCCTTGACGCCGCCGAGTCTGTGCCCGTTCAGGTCGCCCCAGCCCCCGAAGCCGCTGTTGGCACGAACGATGCCGACCACGCCGCTGACAGCGACGGGGCGGGTGAGCAGAAACGAGTCGGACGTGAGTCGGTCATTGTTCCACAAAGCGCCTTCGCAAGCCATATCGAACCGGTTGGCGATCAGCCCTGGTAGCACGCCGGCCCAGTCAAGGCGGACTAGATCGATCTTCAGCCCGAGATCGGCGGCAATCTTGCGAAATAGCGCCACCCGCGAACCGTCATATGTCCCATTCGGGGTGGTGAAGGATTCCGGCGGCGTCTTGGCCGTAATGGCGACCGTCAGCGTGCCGGTCCGTACCAAATGGTGCATCGGCCACGGGCTCGGCAGTGGAACGACGTGAGGGGTCGCAAACGACTTTTCAAGCGCCACGTCGCTCTGTGCTCGCGCGGGCGGCGACGATGCCGCAAGCAAACACACAGCCGCCGCGGCGGCGACACGCGAGGCTGGCAGGGGGTTCAGCATCATTTGATCGTTCCTCTGGTTGTCCGTGGTTTCTCGCTCAGCCCACCCTCTCCTCACATCGGGCTCTCGGTGAACCGGCAGGCACCGACAAGCTAAGCCCACCAGAGATGACACCGCCCGATTTCACCGCCGCCACGATGTACCCACCGACGCAGTCAATAGTGCCAGCTTACGAGGCAGTGCGATATATGCGCCGCCCTTATCAATTGGCGGCCTTCCAGGGGGCGACTTCCGATAAGTCCGCACGGCCGGCGTCAGCCGACGAAACCGGCCGATCATTAAGCCGCGACGCCGTTGGACAGCCCCTCCTGCAGAATCCTGCGAGCCGGTTCGTAGCGCGTCTCCAACATACGCTTTGATTCGGCATCCTTGCGCGTACCTGTAGAACTCCACCGCGTCCAGGTTGTCGGCGAGCTTCACCTGGATCGCCGCCACGTCCCCGCTAGCCGCGAGATCCTCAATGTACGCAAGGTAGCTACGGCCGTCTTGCGGCAGTGCGATCCGGCGGATGATCGAAATCGCCTCCGGAATTACACCGTGCGTCTGAAGATCCTCAACGGAACAGCCCTGCGGCTCCGCTGCATCGTGCAGCAGCGCGGCTTGGACCTGCGCCTGGGTTGCCTGAGGAAACAGCCGAACGAGGCGGTCGGCTACCCGTTCAAAATGCTGGTAGTAGGGCCATCCCAGCTTGTCGACACGGCCGTGATGTCGCTTCTGCACGAAGGCAAGGGTCGACTGGTACCAAGACTCGCTTTTGATCGCCTGCATCGCGGATTCCTCCTCGCCGCAGCGTCTGCCTACCGCGGCCACCGCCCGCTGCGAAAAGCATAGTGTCGGCCGGAAGGGTGAGGCAAGTAAATTCTCCTGGTCGGGAATTACGGCTCGGGCGGGTGAGCTCAGCCCCGGCCCGTCGAACCCAATGCCGCGCAGCAGCAGATCGACAATGAAGTCGCCGTAGCGGCGGACCACGTCCGGTGTGATTTCCTTGATCTGGAGCAGCTCTCGTAAAATATAGGGGGCGTTGATGAACAGCTCACACAGACCGATGATCGCGACGTGCGCGAACCGCGGGTCGACGTCGCGCAATTCGCCGCGTTGCCGCCCCTCGGCGAATAAATGATTGAACTCCTCATAATAGGGCACGATCATCGCGCGTCCGAGGCGCTTCTGCTCACGGCTTGTGCCCTGCCAGAGCTGGTCGAAGATGAGCTGATGATAAGCAGGGTTCTCGATGTGCATCTGCAGTAGGAGCCGCACGCGCCGGGCGAGCCGCCCGGCTGTTGTGCCCTCCTGGTTGAGGGTGTCGCGCAGGCGCCGAAGGTTCTCCTGCGAGATCGCCTCGACGACGGCAGTGAGCAGAGCCGACTTGTCGCCGAAATAGTACCGGATCAGTGCGGGGTTGACGCCGGCGAAGCGCGCGATCTCCGCGCGCGTCACCTTGCCGGGTGGCTTTTGCTGGAGCAGCCTCCGCGTTGACTCGACGAGTGCGGCGCGGCCTACACCGACCTCCGCGCGCGACGGACGGCCCTGGGCCCGCCGCGTGGGCGACTTCTTGTGGTCGGCTGTTTTCATTTTCATCGGACGCTACCAACAGGTCTCCTCACAGGCGCATGCCTATCGGCGGCCCGGGAACTCATAGCCGCTCGAAATGCAGTGTCAATCGAACGCGGGCAGCCTCGGGCGCGCTCAGGAACGTCGCAAGATGATCTCCATGAGTGTGAGCCCCCGGTCCGCGATCCGCATCCGCTCGTTCAAGAACTTTATCCGTCCGACCGCCCATATGACCCTCGGACGTAGCATGCGCAGCGGGCGTGGCCAGTGCCGGGTGAAGCGGTCATAGCGGATTGCCCAGCGTCGAGTGGCGTCGCTCAGGAAGCGCCCGGTGTCCTCCCAACGCTTGAGCGCACGTTCGATGTCCGCATCCGCTGTCACCAGCTCGGCAAGCGCATGGCAATTCATCATGGCGAGTCCGGCGCCCTGGCCGAGCGTCGGCGGCATGCCGTGAGCCGCATCGCCTACGAGAGCAACACGGCCGAATGACCAGCGGGGAGCGGTCACCAGCGAATAGGTGGCTTGCGACCCCGCGACAGTGGCGATTGCCTCGAAAACGTCAGTCAGTCGCGGAAATGCGGCAGACCAGTTCTTCACGTCCAGAGGCATGGCGCACGCGGCCTCATCTCGGGCGGGCATCACGGCATAAATGTATGTCCTACCGGGGCCGGACGGCATGATCCCGACCCGCCGGTCGCCCGACCAAATCTCAAACATTGTGTCTTCTTCTACGAATGTGCGGCTGGGCAGCAGATAGCGATTGACCCGCGTGGGATATTCGTCGCAGCGCGCGCCTATCGGCAGAGAACCGCGGACGCGCGAGCGAACGCCGTCGGCCCCGATCGCGAGGTCCGCCTGACGACGGCGGCCGTCCTCGCTGATCAGCGCGCCGGACGGGTCCGCCCCGACGATGAGCGAGCTCGTGACGATCTCGACGCCAGCTTCGCGCGCTGCCCCGGCGAGGACATCCACCAGGGTCTCGCGGGGCAGCACGAGCGTGCGGTGGTGGCCAGCCATGCTTCGCTGCTGCATGAACCGGCCGCGCCAGTCAAAGTGTTTTTCGAGCTTGAGCATGGTGCCATGCGGCTCGAGCTTTTCAAAAACACCGTAACGCTCCAGAACCTCGATGCAGTTGTTCCGCAGGGAGATGCCGGAGCCAATCTCGCGGATAGCCGGGGAGCGCTCGTGAATTCGCACTGACCAGCCGCGGCGAGCGAGCATTATGCCGAGTCCGAGCCCGCCGATCCCGCCGCCCGCGATTTCCGCGTGTCGCGCCACTCCACGTTCCTCCTGCCGCGTGCTCACCCTCGTCCGGGGATTGGTGGGGACGGGCAGCAGCCGAACTGTAGAACCGCCTTCAGGCCTGTCCAATGAATTCTTGGGACAAGGAATATCTGCATATTCCCGGCGCAGATAATATCTGTTGACGCCCCCCTGGGGACGTTTGTAGTGTTGTGATGCGGGGCAAGGGCCGCGCGGCGCGGGAGACGAGGATGGCCGCCGGAAACGGGATCAGGATCGTCAGCTCCGGCAAGGCGTGGGAGCGGGAAGTCGCATTTTCCCAGTGTATCCGCTGCGAGGCGGGGCCGCTCCTGTTCCTTTCGGGACAGGTCCCGCTCGATGTAGCGGGGAAGCTGGTCGGGCGGCGCGACCTTGAGGTACAGACCCGCACCGCGTTTGCGAACATCCGGGATCTGCTCGCGACGGCCGGGTCGACGATGGAGGACGTGGTCAAGCTCACCTACTTCGTGCGGGACATGTCGCAGTGGCCGACCGTCCAGAAAGTGCGCGCCGAGTTCTTTCCGCGTTACCATCCGGCGAGTACTACCGTCGAAGTTAGCCGCCTGCACAAGGAGGAGTATCTTATCGAGATCGAGGCCGTCGCGGTCGCGCACTAAGCGCGTGGCAACCGGTTCGGGCCGATCGGCCCGCCGTACCGCAACCAAACTCGGCAGGGGAGCGTCGATGTCGTCAATCATCATTACGAGACGCGAGCTTCATGGTGCGGTCGCCGGCGGTCTTGCTGCACTGTCGGCGCCGGCCATCCTGCGCCGAGCGGCGGCCCAGGGAGTGCCCAAGATCACGGTGCGGATGGGCTACACATGGGCATCGAGCCAATACTATTCGATTTACCTGATGGGGCGGGAGAAGGGATTCTTCACCGGGGCGGGGGTTGACCCGACCTTCGTCGAAGGCACGGGGTCGGGCACCGGCGTCCAGCTGATCGCGAGCGGCACGGTGGATCTCGGGGCGGCGATCGCAACCGGGGCAGTAATCAACGCCGTCTCGCAGGGCGGCAAGGTGCGCATGGTCGCGGCGACGCTCGCGACCAACCCAATCGCCGTGATCTCGAGGCAGAGCGCCGCGCTTAAGACCCCGCAGGACTTGATCGGCAAGACCATCGGCATGCCGCCCGGCACTGAGCAGGAGCAACTCTGGCCCGCCTTCCTCCAGGTCAACAAGATGGATCCGGGCTCGATCAAAATGGTGAGCATCGCCGGTGACGCGCTGCCGGCGGCGCTCGGGATGAAACGGGTCGACGGCTATGTCTCCTACTCGACCGACCTGCCTTTCCTCAAGAAAACCGGCCTCAATGTCGCAATCTTGCTGTTCTCCGATTTCGGCATCGTTTACGCGCCCGGCGAGGGAGTGGTCGCCAGCCAAAAGATGCTCGACCAGAAGCCCGAGATCGTGCGCGCCTTCCTAGTCGGCCTCCACAAGACATTCACCTACGGCCTCGCTCATCCAGAAGAAGCTGCGGCCGCCGGCGCGCGCGCCTTCCCTGACCAAATCCAGTCCAACGTCGCGCTGAGCACCCTGAAGATCATGGACGACGTGAACAAGACCTCGATCAAGGAAGGCGGCGTGCTGGGCTTGTTCCGCATGTCGGATCAGCAATGGCAGGGCACCCTCAACCTGCTGACTAAGTTCGGCGGCCTCAAGAACGCCGCCCCGGCGGGCCAGTACTATACGAACGCCTTTCTCCCTAAGGCTTGAGCCGCGCTGCGGGCCCGTTTCCCCGGTTCCACGATGCCCCGGCTCTTTGCCGTGGCCGCTCGGATAGGGCCGGCCCTCCTCCTGTTCCTCGCCATCCTGGTGGCTTGGCAGATTGGTGCGGCGGCCACCGACATGCCGCAATACATTTTGCCCACCCCGCTGGCGATCGCCTCAGTCATGGACCAGAAGGCAGCGTTTTTGGCGCGCAATTTCCTTGTGACCGTCGAGGAGTTCGGGCTCGGACTAAGCGCGAGCATTGTGTTCGGCATTGCGCTCGGTGCCGCGACTGCGAAGTCGCGCTTGTTCGCCGAGACCATCTATCCGGCGTTGATCGCGAGCCAGTCTGTACCCAAGCTGGCGCTCGCGCCGCTGTTCACCGTCTGGTTCGGTTTCGGGCTGCTGCCGAAGGTGCTGATTGCATTCCTGATCGCGTTTTTTCCGATCACGGTCAACACGGCGGCGGGGCTCTTGAGCGTTGACCCGGACACGCTAGTGATGGCTCGCTCGATTGGCCTTTCGGCCGTCCAACGCTTCGTCAAGGTGGAGCTGCCGAGCGCGCTACCGGCTCTGTTCGCCGGGTTCAAGGTAGGCACCACCTTCGCTGTGGTTGGCGCGGTGGTGGGCGAGTTCCTCGGGGCCGACGCGGGTCTCGGGCGGGTCACCTTGACCGCCGGGGCGACACTCGACACGGCGCTCCTCTTTGCTGCGCTAACCGTGCTGGCGATCCTCGGGCTCAGTAGCTTCGCCGTGATCGCGATCGCGGAGCGCCTGATCATACCTTGGCATGCTGCGGCGGACGAGGACGCGTTCCGGCCGTCGGGTCTCTAGGCGGTCAGATGGACGAGCAGGTGATGATCGAAGGCGTCACTGACGCGCGGCGGGCGGGCGAAGCCATCGTTGTCGACCGCGTCAGCAAGTCGGTACTGGACGAGAACGGGGTCGGTAGAGGCGCTCGCCGAGGTCGCCTTCACCGTAAACGCGGGGGAGTTCGTCTCGTTGCTCGGACCGAGCGGCTGCGGCAAGAGCACGCTACTGCGGATCATCGCCGGCCTGGAGAAGCCCACGAGCGGTGCGGTGACGATCGGCGGCGCGACCGTGACCGGCCCGCAGACACAGCTCGGCATCGTGTTCCAGTCACCGCTGTTGCTCGCTTGGCGCGACGCCCTTGGCAATGTCCTCTTGCAGGCTGAGGGGCGCCGGATGGATCGTCGCGCGGCCGAGGCGGCGGCCCGCGCGTTGATCGCCTCTGTCGGGCTCGCCGGGTTCGAGCGCAAGCGCCCGCGCGAGCTTTCCGGCGGCATGCAGCAGCGTCTCGCAATTTGCCGTGCGCTCCTCCATGACCCGCCCATCATGTTGATGGACGAGCCGTTCGGCGCCCTCGACGCGCTGACCAGAGACCAGATGAATGTTGATCTACAGGCGCTCTGGCGGCGCGGCGACAAGACCGTCGTGTTTGTTACGCACAGCATTTCGGAGGCTGTGTTCCTGTCCGACCGCGTCCTCGTGATGTCGCCGCGCCCCGCACGCATCGTGCTCGACGCGCGCATCGGGCTCGCGCGCCCGCGCCGGATGCGCATGCGCGATAAGGCCGAGTTCACTGTCTACGAGCAGAAGATCCGGGCGCAGTTCGCGGAGGCGGGTGTGCTGCGCGAGGAAGATGACTAGAGGCATGAAAACCCGCCCGACCGTGGCGCCGCGCCTGCGCGGTCGCTTGCAGCTGCGGGCATGGGGTTTCGTGCTCTGTTTCTTGGCGGCCTGGCAGGCGACCGTGTCGCTGTTCGACATTCCGCGCTTCCTCCTGCCGAGCGTGGTCGAGATCGCCCGCGCTTATTCGGAGTATATGGGCTTGCTCGGCGCCGGGCTCGCGGTCACCGGGTTCGAGGTGCTGGTCAGCTTTGCGGCGAGCGCAGCGGTCGGCATGGCCTTGGGCGTCGTAACGGTAAAGTCCCTCCTGGTCGGCCGAGCTGTCTTCCCGCTGCTCGTGATCGGCCAGTCGGTCCCCATCCTTGCGGCGGCGCCGCTGTTTGTCGTCTGGTTCGGCTTTGGGCTCACACCGAAGATCCTGATTGCGCTTCTGATCACCTTCTTCCCGATCCTCATGGGAACGGTGCTGGGACTTCGCTCGACGGACCCTGACATCCTGGCGCTCGCGCGCTCGATGGGCCTCGGCCCGGCCGGCCGGTTCGCGAAGATCGAACTGCCGGGCGCGTTACCCTATCTGTTCGCCGGCCTTAAGGTAGCGGCAACCTTGGTCGTGGTCGGCGTGGTGGTGGGCGAGTTCGTAGGATCGAGTGCGGGCCTCGGCTATGTCGTGCTGCGGGCAGCCGGGACCATCAACACTCCGCTCCTGTTCGCCGCGCTCGGCCTGCTCGTCTTGATCGGACTTCTCCTCTCCGGCGCGGTAAGCGTCTCGGAGCGCTGGGTAACCCCCTGGCGGTTCGAGGCCAAATCCGGCCCGGAATAGTGGCCCATTCAATCGACCGGAGACGCGCATGGCCGACCAGAGCAAGGGGGAGACGGCCGCAGGGCTACCGGGGTCTTCGGAGCTGGTGCTGGAGCCGGGCCTGCCGATCGTCGACCCACACCACCATTTATGGGACCGCCCCGGCTGGCGCTATTTGGCTGACGACTTCCTGGCCGATGCAAGATCCGGTCACCGGATTGTTGCAACGGTCTTCGTCGAATGCCGGTCGCATTATCGCACAGGCGCTCCACCCGAGATTCAGCCGGTCGGCGAGACCGACTATGTGGCACATGTTGCTGCCCGGTATGCAAGCGAAGATCTGCGCCTGTGCGCGGGCATCATCGGCTATGCCGACCTCAGGGCGGGCGACCGCGTGCAGACGGTGCTCGATGCCCATGCGGCCGCCGGCCCCGGCCGGTTCCGCGGGGTGCGTCAGATCGCCGCGTGGGACGAGCACCCCGAGATTCTGGCTACCACGACATTGAAGCTGTTTCCCGGCCTGTTCGCAGATTCGGCGTTTCGCGCCGGTTTCGCGCGTCTCGCCACTCAGGCTCTCACTTACGAGGCCTGGATCTATCACACTCAGATCCCCGAACTCTCAGCGCTGCTCCACGCCTGCCCTGCAACCCGCGTCGTGCTAGACCATGCGGCGACGCCGATCGGAATAGGTCCCTATGCTGCACGGAAGCAGGAGATCTTCGCGGCTTGGCGGCGTGGAATCCGCGAGCTCGCCCGGCACCCCAACCTGTTCGTCAAGGTCGGCGGACTCGGCATGCCGGTCCTCGGCTTCGGCTTCGAGCGCACGCCCCAGCCGCCGAGTTCGGAAGTTCTCGCCGAGCAATGGCGGCCCTACGTCGAAACGGTGATTGAAAGCTTCGGACCCAATAGGTGCATGTTTGAAAGCAACTTCCCGGTCGACCGCGCCTCCGCGAGCTATCTCACCCTTTGGAATACGTTCAAGCGACTCGCCAGCCAGTATTCGGCGAGCGAGCGGGCGGCCCTGTTCGGGGGGGTGGCCCGGTCTGTCTACCGCCTCGGGTGAAGGCGGCCGTGAAGTTGGCCCGCCTTCCTGGAATTTTTCAGGGGCTTTCGCGGGGGCTGACGTTGATGCCCAGGACACGCCACCCTATGCACCGGAGTTCCGGGGCGAGACTGCCTCCGAAGGCGACGGATCGACGCCGCAGCCACAGCTTGGCACCGATTGCGGCACCCGCCGTCCATTCGGCATCGAGCCACGCCGGATTCGGCTCGAGTGCGCTTGATCGGCAACGGAACATCGCCGCCGCCGCGCACGAGCTCGCGCACCAGCTTGCGGCTGCGGCCCGCCCGGCGAATGGTCTCCTTGATCAGCGTGCCCGTCTGGGCCAGGGCGCGGATGCGCCATAGGCCTCCTCGCGGCAGGAGGAAGTCAGCATGGTAGCCGGGATCTCGATCGGGTGCTGATTCACGCGCTCATCGACCGCGCGTGCGAGCTCACCGACAAAACTCGCCTCCCGAGCGGGGTTGGCAAATACCTATGACCGACGAAGAAGCACGTTCACCTTCGGGAGCACGCCGTTGAGATGGCGTTACGAACATTGACATGATGTCCGGAGACGCCACACCTAGTCTAGCAAACAGCATGCAGTTGGCAGAATGTGCCAGCGAGCTACTGAAAACCAGCCCGCGCGTTTGGCGGGCTCCTCACCGGGGCCGTTCAGCAACTGACCGCGGGGAGAGTCGAACTGTCGGTCAAATCCTGTCCCCGCAGCCACCTTTACCGAACCCTCGAATAGACCGCGATCATGCGCCGAAACCGCAGGATCGCGCCCGCCTGCGCCTATCCCCAGTCGCACCATCGCGGCAATCTCGCCGATTAACTCAATCTCCAGACCCGCGCTGCTCTCGGCCGGCCTGACCGCAATCCGCTCGATCAACTCGCGCACGGCTTCCAGCGCCGCGCGGCCGCCGTCCGGCGCGTGCAGTGCCGTCTGCAGCGCGGCCACACGCTCGCGATAGACCTCCGCCAGATTGGGATGCAGCCGCGGCGCCTGAGGTGCTGCCGCCGCCCCAAGCTTGGCTTCCAGAGTAGCGCGCCGCACCTCCAGCTCGTCGAGCTGGGCCTGCAGGCGCGGCGCCCGGAAGCCGTCGGCCATCGCCGCGATCAGTCCGTCGAGCTTGCGCGTGACGCTCGCCAGCTCGCGCTCTTGCCCGCTCCGCATCGCCAAGCGTTCGGCCGACAATCGGTTCCACTCGACGGCGAACGCGCGGATGAACTCGGCGACCAGGCCGGGTTCCATCAGCCGCGTGCGCAACGCGTTCAGGATCAGTCCTTCCAGATCCCCGCGCCGGATGCCCCGGCCGTTGTCGCACAGTCCCTGTCGGCGGGCGGTGCCGCACGCGAGGTAGTCCTTGCCGATGCTGGCCATAGTGGCGCCGCAGCAGCCGCAGAACAACTTCCCGGTGAGCACGCCCTGTGTGCGTCGCCTTTCCCAGAACCGCGGCCGGTCGCTCGCGTCGGCGCCGGCACGCGTGCGAATGCCGGCCAGCCGCGCCTTGGCACGGTCCCACAGAACCTGGTCAATGATGCGCAGCTCCGGGACGTCCTCGACTACCCACTGGGTCTGTGGGTTCATGCGCGAGATGCGGCGGCCGGTCGCCGGGTCCTTTACATAGTAGCGCATACGGTTCCACACCAACCGGCCGACATACAACTCGTTGCGCAGGATGCCGGTGCCACGCCGGGCATGGCCGCGGATCGTGGTGTCGCGCCAGGGGCGACCGTCGGGACCAGGCACGCGCTCGGCGTTCAGCGCCTTGGCGATCGCGAGCGGGCTGTCGCCGTCTGCGAAGCGGGCGAAGATGCGCCGTGCGACAGGCGCCTCGGCGGTGTCGATGGCCCGCTTTCCGCGGACCGGCTCGCCGGACGCGTCCAACTGGCGCACGACGGCATAACCGAAGGCGCGGCCGCCCGCCGACTGTCCCGCCTCGACGCGGCCGCGCAGGCCGCGGCGGGTCTTGTCGGCGAGGTCCTTCAGGAACAGCGCGTTCATCGTGCCCTTGAGCCCGACATGCAGTTCGCTGATCTCGCCCTCGGCCAGCGTGACGATGCGAACCCCGGCAAAGCGCAGGCGCTTAAATAGCGCCGCCACGTCTTCCTGGTCGCGCGACAGCCGGTCCAGCGCCTCCGCCACCACCACGTCAAAGGCCGCCTCTTGCGCACCTTCCAGCAAGGCTTGGTAGCCTGGCCGAAGCGTGCTGGCGCCGCTGATAGCGGCATCTCGGAACACCTGGACCAGAGTCCAACCTTCGGCGGTCAGGCGTTCCTTGCACAGCCGAATCTGGTCATCGATCGACGCCGCCGACTGGTTGTCGCTGCTGTAACGCGCATAGATGCGGCTCTGTTGGGCAAGATGGCGCTCCTCCGATCGGACATTCTCCGCCTTTAAGCTTGCGCCCGTCGCTTGCGTTCGACCAGCCGTGCCCAGACCCGGTTGGACGCATCCGAGCCAGAGCGGTCATAAGCGCGACGTGTGACGCTCGGGTTCCGGTGAGCGAGTGCCGCCGATGCGGTCTCGATGTTTCTTGGATCAGCGCTCATGATCCCCGTCGCCAAACCGTAGCGGACACTGTGAACTGAGAGCTTCTGGCCGAGCAACTCGCGACCCATACGCTGGAAGGTTGAGTAAATCTGGTCGGAGGTCAGCGGCTTCCCCGACATGCCGATCCACAAATAGTCAGACTCCGGCGCTCCGGCCAGGAGCACGGGACGGTGCGTGTCCAAGTACGTGCGGAGATAGCTGGTGAGCATCGGCGTCAGTGGCGTATCGATGATCTGGTGGTTTTTCAACAGTGCCGTCGAAGACGGCGCGCATCCCGTGGGCCTGGATCCGTAAGTGAACACCCAACCTCATCTCTGCCAGATTGCGTCGGCGCACCGCGGTGCAGGTCGCGAACGCGATCAAGACGGCATTGCGGAACTCGGCTGCGGTCTCGACCGAGGTCGCACCTGTATCGCAAGCGTCGCACGACGCGAACGCTGCGATCAACAGCTTGGTCGAGTCCGGTGCGACGATCTCCTTACGCGAGGCGCGGATCTCGGTGCGGGTCGGCTTGGCGGGATGCTTTCTGACCCAGGTCCAGTCGGTGTCGGACGCGAACACCGACAGGGCCTGGCCCACGAAGACCAGGGTCGCATCAATTGTGCTGGGGGCGAGATGCGTCCGCATCGCCACGATGAAACGCCCACATCGCTCGAAGATCATGCGCTCGCCGGGTCCGACATCCTGGTCCAGTTCTCCTTGCGCCTTGAGGAAGCCGAGATAACGCCCCCAGGCGCTGACTGTGATCTGGCGGGTTGCGGCCGCCCAGCGGAGCGCGGCGCCAGGCGCATCGAGCGGTCCCGCAGGCCGGCTGGCTGCCTCCCAGGCAATCCGGTCGAGCTCGGGCCAATCCTTGATCGGTAGGGGCGGGCAGGCGGCAGGTTTCCGGGTCATGTTCTCGCCCGCGGAGGTGGGTTGGTGTCCGGGTCGGTCGGGCGAAGCGATCGCTTGCCGGTCCCTCGCTTGGCGCTCGCGACACGCTTCTCCAGCGACTGCATCCACTTGATCTGGGCGCCGCGGGTGCGCTGCTGCGCATAGAACCGCGCAGTCGTTTTCTGGTCGGCGTGGCCGAGCAGGGCCTGCGCGACCGGCAGGTTGCCCTCGTCGTCGTCGAACAACAGCGTGGCCGCCAGATGGCGCGTGAGATGAACATTGAACTGCGCGCCGACGTGCCGCTGCACCAAGTTCGTGACGTTCGACGCGAGTGTGCTGTCGGCGACGTGGTTACCGAGCGCGTTGGGGAACAGGAACGGGCTCGGCGTGGTCTCCATCAAAGGCCGGTACGTCGAGATGTGCTTCTCGATGCGGCGGGCGAGTCGCTCGGGCAAGACAGCCTGCAGGTACGCGCCGCCCTTTGTCTCGCTGGCGGGAATACGGAGTTCGGCAAACCTGCGTGATCCCTGGGACAAGAAATGACGGCCATGTTCCAGGGCCGCGAGGTTCCTCCGGCGCAGCGGCTTTGTCTGCAGGATGGCAAGCGCAAGCGCCGACTGATGCAGATGGGCCGCTCGCTTCGGCTTGCCTTCCTTGAACATCCGGTCGGCCGCGAGGAACATCTCGTACGGCATTTCGAAGAACGCGGCGAGCAGCTTTGGATCGTCGAACTGGGCAATCCGGTCGCGCGACTTCTGCGTCATCTCGGTAGGGGGCGCCTTGACCATCTTACGAAGCCTGGTCACCTCAGTGAGTTCCTCGGGCGATAACTGCGTCCAGTCGCGTGCGGCGGCGAACAGATAGGTCGCAATTGACGCCGCCCGGCTCGGCCACTTCTTGCCGTCGCTCAGGCGCTCAAAGGCCTCCAGCAGCACCACTTTGAAGGACACTGGCGCGACCACGTCGCGGATGCTGGTGACTGCCACGCGCCTCCTTACAAGAACCGAGGCGGCCCGTAGCAAAGTCCCGCGAATGTCGGCGAGCGTCAGCGGCGCCTTCTTCCGGTTGAAGACCGGATCCAACGGGTTAGGATTTTGCAGCCGCGTCAGGTAGGCATCCACGTCCGCGAGAAAGCCCGGATCAAACTGGTCGAGCGGAGCACATACTCCCTCGGGTTCGGCGCCGGCGCGAGGCACCGGCTGGGCCAGTCCGCCGATGCCCGCTGCGCCCGGTTCCAGATGCAGCGCACGTATCCGACGGTGTGGCGGGCATTTTTGTCGAGCGTGTTCTCGGACCGCCACGCCTGGAACTGCTCAAGCGTCTCCTCGCTGACATCCGCCGGGAGGATGCTCCGCCGCGCGCAGTATCGGCCGAGTGCTGCAATCAACGCACGCTGCGGTCGGGTGGCGATCATGTCCGCGGCCGCCCGCCACTCCGGCGAGAGCGGCGCGCGCAGTTCGGTGTTCAGGGCGTGCCACCCCGTCAACTTCAGGACCATCGCCACCGAGGAGGTGATGGACGACCACCGTTTGGCCGTCATCCGGATGCCGGGCGGGCAGCACCTGCGCGAGATAGTCCCGCAGCTTCGCTGGCGCACACGGCAGTGAAGGCGGCCGCGCGTTCTCGGTCGCCATCGTCCGGTGCACCAGCTTCGTGGCCATCCGGACGTCCGACGCGAGCCGCTTGAGCAGCTTTGTGTCGACCTGGCCGGACTCCCGGAGAGCAGCGATCGCGTCGTCGAGTGTTTCGGGCTTCCTGGCGAAGTGCAGGACCGGATGATCGAGGTGGGCCGCTTCGGCGATCGTCGTCGCCTTGGCAGGCTTGGTCGCGGCGCCGGTCGGCAACGGTACGGCGATCTGAACCGGCTCCGTCGTGTCGTCATCGTTGTGCTTCCCGGGCGCCCCAGGATCATCTTCGAGAACGCGTGCCGCTTGCTCGCCTTCGAGGCACTCGGATGCCACGAGCACCCTTTTCGCCGCCGTCTCAGACCCGCACGGGTTCTCGTCGGCTGCCGCGCCGAACGGAAGCTCAAGCTGCGTCATCGCAGCCTCGGTGTGCTGGAGTGATCCGGAGTGATACGGCGTGGTCTGCGGTAGGAAATCCGGAGAAGGCAGGATGCCAAACAATGACCCTTTGTCGGGGGACGTCTTCCGGACGGCCGGCGAGAATGGCGGATTTCTGCGGGTTTTGCTCATCGCCGCTTGGCCGCCCGGCGCTGCGCCATGTAGGCGTCCAGGTCGGCGTCGCTGATCCGCACCGCCCGGCCGAAATACGTGACCGGGATGCGTTTCAGCCGCACCTCGCGCCGCCAGAACGCGATCGACATGTTCGTTCGCTCGGCGACCTCGCTGACCGTGAGCATCTCGGGAAGCGACGTCTCCGGACGGTCAGAACGCCCCTTCTTCACAAGCAGGTTTCCTTGCCGGATCGAGAGGGCGGCCCATCGGCCACACGCCACGCATCGACCGCCGCCTGCCGGGCGAGTTCACGCACAAGGATCCGCAGAGCGTCGGGGACGGGTTTGATCGGCGTGCCGTCCCGTTCACAGGTCTCGTTTTTGGAGGCCGTGGTGCCGGCGACCAAAGCGGTAGGCGAGGCGGCGTGCGGCGAATCGCTGGAGCGCATGCCCGCCAACCTGCCGTCACGACCTTTCCGCGGCGGAGCCGCGCGAGGGACGGTGAATTGCCGATATCGTGGGTCACCGCGATATTAGGTCGCGAAAAAGGTCGCCCGGCTCGGTTGCAAGTTACCGTGGGTTACCCGATTATCGCGACATGGGTCGCCCGCACTCTCCCGAGCATCGTCAGGCGGTTGTCGATGATTGGCGGCGACGGCTAGTCGTCGTCGCCTGGCGGCAGAGCCGCGGGGTCGGTGACGGGCAACTGCTCGCTCTGACGATCGGCATCGATTGGGCGGCCGCGAATGCCACCCAGCGCAGGCGACTACGGGCAGCGATAAGGACCCTGCGTGTCGCGGTTGAGCCCGCCTCCGGCGCGTCAGCCCGCCCCGACCACCTGGATGCGTGGATCGACCGGTATCTTGTCCGCCCGGGCGTGGATCTTCTTCTTTCCGGTGCGCTTCGTCGGACCGTGCTGGATCGGGCGCGAGACGCTCACCGCAGACAGGTGCATGGTGACAGGGGTTTCCGGTCGGCGAGGCTCGAGATGTCCGAGGAGAGTTGGACAAGACTTAAGGCGATTCGGGCGGAGCTCGGAGCCGCAAAGGGCGACAAGGTTACGTTGAGCGCCGCCTTGGAGCACATCATCACAGCTCACGGTCAGAAGAGGCTGGGCACAACGCCGAACAAGGCGCGCGCACAAAGGCAAGCGTCTAGCAACCGCGGAGATGATCTCCTTTCCCGGCTCGAGACGTATGCGTCCGCCGATCACCGCGGAGATGACGGTTGACAGGTCGGTCAGGCGGCGATGGCGACGTGTCGCTCGGGCGGCGCTAGATTGCTGGGCGCCCAATCGCGCACCCATCTGCCTGGGGAGCCGCCTCTGTCGACCCCGGAAACCCGGCTTGCCGAGCTGCCTCTCGACGATTTCTCGAAGCTGGTGCTGAAGGGCGCGCTGCGCGTGGCCGCCGACACGGAGAACCCGGTCCGGCTGAATCTTTTTGCCGCCGCCATTCGCGAGCTCTTCGGACACATACCCTGCACCGGCTGGCCGGACGCCGAAGTCGCGGCGTGTGCCTGGTTCACGTTCCACGCGCCGCCAGCGCGCGAAGTACGCCACCCAGGGCGGGCTGGAGGACGATTTCATCCCCCCCGGCCGGCGTCGATGTGGAGCCTCTCCACGACGGCGCCATCGCCACCGTAGACGAATTCAACAAATACACGCAAGTGAAGGAAGGAACGATCGTCTCCGATCAGGCGGAGATCGGTGCTTCGTGCACGACGCCATCTCGTAGAGCGCGAGCGCATATTTGCTGCTGAAGGCAAACATCACTTGCTTCCTGCAGGCGCGCATATTGCGAGCTCTCGCGGATGATGCCGCGCACCGCCGCCGGAAAGCTGTAATAGACGATGCCGTCGCTACGCGCGGATTCCTCGGTGCCGGCGAGCAGCAACGAGATCGGCTTTCGTTGGTCGCGGCGGGCGCTGGCCGGACACGCAGTGCGTCAGACGCGCAAGGGGCGCGAGGTCGTCAAACCACCGTGGTCTCGGATCGCACCCGCCCTCCAATTACCGGCCGTGTTCAAGTCAGCCGTCGGATGCCAACTGCGCCGGACTGGGCAAGGCGGCGTCCAAATCCGCTGCGCCGTCGCTGTCTTTGGTTGATAAAGCCGGCGAACGCCTACATACCATCATTCCCGCGAGCATCCACCGCGTAGGCAAGCGGCTTTCCACAATACGAAAAATGGCCGCACTCAACGAGAAGAGCAGGAAGAAGGTGGAGCTGATCACGCCGAACAGCACGCGAGTCAGCTGCAAGCCGCGCATGATCGGCCTGGCCGAGAGCTCGAGCACAATCTTCTCGGCGAAATCGATCGCCATAAATATCAACAGCAATGCGACGACCAACCAGCCTCGCAGTGGATTGCGCATCACGGCCACTATCAGTCCGCGATCACCATCCTGCACCGGAATGCCGTCAAAAGCGGAACCCGACCGCCGCGACCGGGCCGTAGGTGAGCACGTTGATCGACCGGTTGGTCCCGTCCGGCTCCAGGGTTCGGTGGCGCAGTGTCTGGACCGCCTGATAGCCCAGGGTCACGTCGATCCATGACGCGATAAGGTAGGAAACCTGTAAGCGGCCGTTCCATCCAATCGCGCCGCCATCGACGCCCATGCCAGTCAGCGCGAGATCAGCACTCAATCGCCATTTCGGAGACGGATAGTAGGACAGGCGTGTGCCGACCCAGGGCTGCACGAAGCTGTACGACTTGCTGATGCCACCCAGCCGGCTTTCCTCGAAATTCGCGCTCACGTCTAGGTAATTGTAGATGAAGCCAGCCCGAAGATCGAGTGCGAAGTTGCTGGAGGGGTCGGTCGGTAGAACCCGATACCCGATTCCGGGGGAAACAAAAACCATCGTACCGCTGGACTTGAGCGTCACCCCGGCTCCCCCCGGAAGGACCGGCGGGAACGACTTTTTCGCGTCGAGTCCAACATAGAGGACGTTGAGTTCCGCCGACCAATTGCCGTAGCGGGTGACGGTGTAGCCGACGAACGCTCCGGTCAGGCTCGTCACCAGTTGCGCGAGGGTGGGGCGCCCACGATTGATGCTGACGTCGAAGCCGGGTGGATGTGCCAATCCGATATTGGCACTGATGTTTGGCAAATACACATAGGGTGAGAACTCGAAGCTCCAGTGTGCTGTCCCGTCCGCGGTGAAGCCCTCTCGCGCCGAAAATTGGGCATGGGCGGAATGCCCCGTGAGCGTAATCGCGAACACGAGCGGCAGAGCCAGGATCGTCCGGGAAGTTAGACTGGTAACTCCACGCATGAGGCCCCCTTACGTTCGTCCAGTAGGCGAGCGTTGAGGTCGCCTACTTCTTTCGCCCATCCGGAGTGCCGGCCAGTGATCGGTTCCACCCGCGGTTGCCCTGATAACGGCCATCCGAGCTTGCCGCTATTCGACCGGACACTGGGCATACGAGTGCGGTCGCAAGTAGGGCGCGGGCGGCACAATCTTCTGACAGTCTGTCTCAATGCGGGTTCTGTTGGAACGTGCGCGGCGAGATACCGTCCATACCACAGTGCGGGCCTCCTAGCCGGTAGCCTCGTTTCTAGAAGTCTCCGATTTTGCACAGCCGATACCAGCGTCACCCCGCATCTTAAGGCCATTGTGATCGCGATGCAATGGCTAAAAGGTCCGATCTGTGTCTCAAATGACGGGAATGTTGTGCGAGGAAACAAGATGGTTCGCGCATTCACAAGCAGGCTTATGTCGATTGCACTAATCTGGGCCGCATCCTGCCTGAGTGCAGCGGCGCAATCGGCGCCGGGGTCGGCGGCACCTCAGACCCATATCGATATAACGGCGCCGTCGGCACCCGCCGATGACGCATCGGCACTTGCAGAGAAACTGCAAAACCCGATCGCGGACCTGATCAGTGTCCCGTTTCAGAACAACACCAACTTCAACGTCGGTCCGAACAAGGGTACGCAGGACATCCTTAACATCCAGCCAGTGATTCCGATCCATATCAACAAGGACTGGAACGTGATCACCCGGACCATCCTGCCATTGGTCTGGAGCCCATCCTTTCAGCCTGTCGCGAGTGTGCCGCCGTTTGGCCTGAGCCCGACCACCTTCTCGGCGTTCCTGTCGCCGAGAAAAGAGTGGAACGGCTGGACGGTCGGGTGGGGCACCATCCTGGAACTGCCCACCATCACGAACAAAAATCTCGGCTCCAATGTCTGGGGTCTCGGCCCTGCTTTCGTCGTCGTGCGGGTCGCGCATCCTTGGGTCTATGGAACGCTGGTCAACACGGTGTTCTCGCTGGGTGGCACGTCCGGCGCTGGCGGAACCAGGTACACCCTGACCACAATCAATCCGTTCATAAATTACAACTTTCCCGGTGGATGGTTCATCGGCACAAGTCTGGTCTCGACCGCGAACTGGGATGCCGGCGGGGAGAAATGGACCCTGCCCGTGGGTCTTCAGGGAGGGCGGTTAATCAAGGTAGGTGGCAAGCTGCCGGTGAATCTGTTAGTCGGTGCTTATTACAACGCGCTTCGGCCAAGCGGCACTGGCACTTGGCAGTTACGCACGCAGATAGCTTTCATCTTCTAAACGGCGACACTGGCTAACCAGACGGGGGAACGCACATGCTCAGGATCAGACGCGAACAAATAGCCGCGGTGCTGATGGCTGCCACCTTGCTGGGCGGCACATGCGGCACGGCGACCGCGGCGGTGCATGTTGAGGGCCAGGCGCAGGCCGGCGGCGGTCCACTCGCTAATGCAACAGTGATCCTGTGGGCCGGGAGCAGCAGCGACCCCCGGCAACTGGCCCAGACCAAAACAAATACCGATGGCAGCTTCCAGCTTAACAGCCAGGAAAACGTTGGGTCCGACGTTATCCTTTACCTGACTGCCCAGGGCGGTGCCGCCGCAGTCAGCAAGGGCGGCGGCGACAACCCGGCGATCGGATGGTTGTCGGTGCTGGGCAACACGCCGCCTGCCAAGGCGGTCATCAATGAGATGACCACGGTGGCGTCAGTGTGGACCAACACGCAGTTCCTCAACGGCACCGCGCTGAAGGGTCATCCGCTTGGCCTCCGCATTGCCGCCGGCAACGTGCCAAGTTTTGTCGATCTCCAAACCGGCGGCTGGGGCAAGACGATTCAGGACTCGCTCAACAGCAGCCAAACGCCAACCATGGCCAATTTCGCGACGTTGGCCGACCTGTTGTCCGCCTGCGCCACGCGCGTGACCGCGGACACATGCAGTAAGCTATTTGCCGCCACGACCGACCCGCAAGGCAACGCGCCGAAAGATACGCTGGCGGCGGCGCAGTCCATCGCGCGCTATCCCTGGTACCATCCCGAGCAGCTCTTCGCTCTGCTGGACGATCTTTATCCAATCCCGGAAGGCAAAACCATGCGTGCGGTGCCATTCATGCCGTACCTGAACTTCCCACCCAGCGCCTGGGTACTGCCGCTGAAGTTTGACGGCGGCGGCTACCGCGCCGGCGGCAAGGCGATGTTCGACAGCGAGGGCAACCTGTGGGTCGGCGACAACTTCACCATCGGTTGGCAGGCGCAGGACACGTTGTGGCAGGGCAACGCGACCAAGTTCGACCCGAATGGCAAACCGCTGTCACCGATGACAACGGGCTTTGCCGGCGGTGGCATGCAAGGAGGCACCTTTGGTGCTGCCATTGATGCCAATGACAATGCCTGGCTCACCAGCTACGGCAGTAAGTCCATTGCGGTGTTCGACAAGACTGGCAAGCCGCTCACGCCACCGGACGGCATTACGTTCGACGGCAAGCTCGGGCTGATGCAGGGCGTTATCGTGACGCCGAGCAGTGATGTCTGGGTGGTGGGGCTGGAGAAGAATCAACTCGTCTATTTTCCCAAGGGGGATCTGACCAAGGCGAAGCTGGTTTGTGAGGGCGCCAGCGGCGAACCTTGCAAGTCGTTCAAATTGCCGTTTCATCTTGGAATCGACCAGCAGGACCGGATCTGGGTGACCAATGCGGGCTCTGATAGCGTCGTCCGCTTCCCGGCCTCCGACCCGACGAAAGCGGAGGTATTCAAGGCCGGCTACAGCGGCGCCGGACTGGGCATCGATAGCCAGGGCAACGTCTGGGTCACCAACCGGTTTGGCAGTTCATGGCGCGGCCTCGCCAGGCTGCTGGAGCTCGGCGTCGTCATGAAGGCCGGCGGCAATATTGACGAGAGACTGGCGCGCATCATGTTCGAGCAGACGGGCGGTCCGGATGGCGGTAGCGTCAGTCTGCTGCGTCCCGATGGCACCCCGTACCCCGGATCGCCCTTCACTGGTGGTGGTCTCCCTGGCCCCTGGGCCGCGACAATCGATGGCAATGACAATGTCTGGATTTCCAACTTCGCACCCGCGCAAAGCCCGATCGTGGAACTTTGCGGCGTCCGTACAGAGACCTGCCCGCCTGGCTTCAAGACCGGGGACCAGATCTCGCCGCCGGGCGGCTATGTCGGAGGTGGCCTGCAAATGCAGACCGATCTTGCGATCAGCCCCGCCGGCGATGTCTGGGTGATGAACAACTGGCAGGACATCAATAGCTGCTTCGGTGTCCCTCCCGAACCGCTATCGACTCGCTGTGGCGGCCAGGGGGTCACGGTCTTCTTTGGTATGGCCAAGCCGGTGCGCGCGCCGCAGATCGGACCGGCGCGCGCGCTAGGCGAGCGATGAGACCGTAGCAGGAGATAGCGGCCAGCATACAGGTGCTCGATACATGGCGAGCACACGTGCTGGCGCTGCCGCCAAGGGCGAAGGTTGCCATTCATCGCGATCATCGTCGGCATTCCGCCGATCGCACGCTGGGCCAAGCTACCGACGGTGACCAGATTGCTGCTGTTCGGCGTCATCCTCGGCCCACAGCCATTCGGCTCCCTTGGTGGATAATGGGCCAGAAGTAACGGGACACCCCGCTGGTCCTGACGACGGCGATCGTCGCCGGCGGCCTCGCGTCTCCGGCATGAACACGGTGTCCTTGTGGGTGAGCTGCCCACCGCGAGGAACTCTACACTCGCTACCTCGAACCGCTAGCCAAGACGCCGGAACTGGCGGGCGTGACCGAGCTCAGCGCTCGGGTCGCGGCGATCTCGCCTCTCGGCATCGACAAGGTGGTAAGCAAAGGACGCGAGAGGAAGCCGTTCCGGTTGCGGATCGCGCGATCAGATGGCGATGTGCGGGAGGATTTGGCCGGAGCCGTGATCGACGCCTCGGGGACCTGGACAACACCCAATCCGCTTGGCGCGGCGGGCCTACCGCCCGAGGGAGAGGCCGCGCATAGCGACCGGATCGCCTACGGCATCCCGAAGTGCTCGGCCGCGACCGCGCCAGCTACGCGGGGCGCCACATCCTGGTGATCGGTGCCGGCTATTCGGCGACGAATGTCCTGATCGATCTGGTCCGGCTCGCGCGCGATAATTCGCGGGCATCGGTCACCTGGGTCGTGCGCGGCATCAGCCTCATGCGGGTGCTGGTCCGATCCCATGCAGAATGTGCCGCCTGGTATCGAGACCAGGCTGCAGTCACTCGACGACGCACGCAATGTATGGTTGGCGGCGCAGTCCGCAGCGGTCGCGGTACCCATGCCGATCCCCCTGGTGCAGACCGCAGCGCGGACTGCTTGGGTCCAGCATTCCTCCTCGAGCGGCGGTTGATTCTTGTTGTCGCGCAAACGGAGTATGAGGTGGTGGATGCCTTGCTTCTATGCAGAATCGGAAACTTGTTGCCGTATCCTATATGGCTGCGCGTGGTGGGGTCGGCGGGATCTCGCCAGAGGCCTCCTTCTCTCAGCTCGGCCCGCGCGTGTAGTGTGGAAGCAAGTCACCGATGCACTTCAGCGAGCGGATACCGCGTCATCTGCATCGGCCACTCGCGTTTATGTCCTCCGTCAGCGTGCATCCACCGCGCTGGCTTCCTCTCCCCAAGCCAGAAATCAAGAGTTGCGTACTCCCCGACACCTATCCCGGAATGCCGCGAGCGGCGTCGATCAGCGATTGCACCGGCACCTGGATCAGCCCGCGAGAGGGGCGATCAAGATCGATAATCAGCATGATCAGGATGCTGACGGTCACGGACATCAGAAGGACCGCAATGCGTCGCCGTCCGCCGCTGATAGCGGCGTGGTAGCCGGTGAATCCCATCGCCACCATAGCGACCCCGATCAGCACGACCATGACCGCCGCCGGAACGTGATTGCGCAGCGCGCTCAGCCGTTTCTCATGGATATTGTTCACCTCGTTCAGCGAGGCGACAAAGCGATAGGCCGGCAGGGACTGCGGCGCCGCCGCCGTCACGGCAACCGCCTGCTGCCAGAGCCGGGTCTGCAGCTCGGTGGATCTGTCAAGGTCCCGCTTCAGCTTGGCGGGGTCGTATGGAATGCCGAGGCCGATACGCACCGCGGCGTAGTCGCGCAGCAGCTTCAGCATCGGCGCCTGAGCCGGCTGCGGCAGCATCAGCGCGAAGTTCGCCGTGCTACCAATCGCGTTGGCCTCCTCCAGGACGACCTCGCGGCGCGCGTCGAAGCGCGACAACGCGATCGAGAAACTGAACGCCAGCAATAGCGCGAGAAGGCCGAGAGCCGCGCCCGTCAGAGTGCCGATCTCCGAACCCGTGCTCTTCCGAGATCGCGCGCCGAGCCAGGTGCCGAGCTCAGACGCACCCGCGATCAGGGCGATCGTCGCGGGGTACAGAGCCGCCATGTCCAGCCCGTAGAACCACCCGACTATCATTTTCGATCACTCCGTATCATCCGGCCCGATCACACCCAGGCCAGCGCGACCGAAGCGAAATGGGTGCGCACTTGGCGGGCGGCTGTTCTATTCTGGGTCCATGACCGCCGCCAGTGTCTGGCGTGCCTGCCTGAGCCGCTCCGCAGCGCCGCTCAGAGACCGCCGCCGCCGTGTGGTGGCCGTGCCTGTATGCCCTGTTCCGCGCACCCTTCGGGCCGCCACCGCGGGCGCCGTGGAACCGGCAAACGGTCCAGCCGGTCGCGGCCGGTGCCTGGCAGCGCAGCTTGGAGCGCTTGGATGTGGCCGTGCAGCGCGGGCTCTGGTGCCATCGGCAGCTGCGCTTTCATGAGGTCGGCTCCGGTTTTTGCTGATCCCCCCTTCCCTGTCGCGCCGCGACGTTACCCACGATCGCCTGCCAGCCGTCGTTCACTGTCAGTGCCGTTGAGAAACTGGGCGTGGGTCCACGGGCGACGGAAAACGGAATGTCGCCGTTGGAAACGGTCGCATCGGCGGAGGACCTTGCCTGCCAATGAAGCAAATAGTGGCCGGGGTCGGCGCCTCGCCCTGCGGCGCGACAGCTGGGATGGCCGGTCGTCCATCCGTCGTGTCGCGCTACATCACCCGATGCGAACAGGACATCAGGCGCGCTGTCCAGCAGGAACGGCAACGATTGGACTATGCGGCCCGATTGCGTAATCTCTAGATGCGACGCCGCATGATCGACTGGTCTATCGAACCGAATGACGTATTCTGCGTGGCGGCCGTGAATGATCTCGTTGGCGGCCGGCGAGGACTCCTGCACTTGCGGCGGGTTGGCCAAGACGACAGAGGCGTGCATGACAGGCATTGCGAGGGCCGCGCTGAGCGTCATCGTGAGCACCTTCCAGGAAATTGGGCGCGCGGCGGGCATTTGCGGGCCTCCTCGCGACTATTCCTGCAGCATCCTGACGAAGACTTCCTCACGGCCAAGGGTCAGCATCGCACCGGTGCTGGTGCCGCGAAGATGCATGATCACGCCCGCGTCGTTCTGGAGCCACAGATCGCGGCTACCCGAGGTGTTCAGGCCAGCGGCACCGGTGCTCTGCGTGTACCTGCCGGGAAAATCGGCAAGGGTGGAGAGCTTGTAGACTTCGCCCGAGGCTGTCGTCTTGGAAAGTCCTCCGCCAGGACCCACGACGGTCCCGAGGAGCTGAAACGGATAACTCTGCCCCTGATAGTCGAGACTGCCGCTGCCGCCACCCAAACCGGCGACGAAGTCTTCGGTGATAGAGACGGTGCCCGAGGGCTGTAGGCCGGCAACGCTTTTCGCGTTCGTAGGGTGCATAAGGCTTGAGCAGGCGGACGTTGTGAGTATGGCTAACAGCGCCGCCACCCTGAGCGCCGGGAAGCCATCGCGGAGCGCGGTCTTGGTCATGTCAGCGCGTCCGTCATCAGCATGACGATGTTCGACCGCTCCTGCGCGGATGCCGGCGCCGCAAACGGCAGTAGGCTCACGGCGAGACAGCTTGCTCCCAGAAGTACAAGTTTCCTTCGGGCCGGCTTCTCTGACCTTCATCCCGGCTTCTCCTGTCCATTCGTTATATAGTCGCTGCAGGCGAACACCCGCTAACGGGTCAGCCGCGACTCTCCGAGAGTGCGGCGGGGAGGGGCGGCGGCGAGTGATACCCATGTGGTCTTTCTCTCGTGCGGCGGGAGCGCGCCTCGACCGCTCGCGCCTATGCGCCCGCCGATGGCGCGGCCAGGGTGATCTCGACCCTGCGGTTCTGGGCGCGGCCTTCCGCGGTGTCGTTTGACGCCAGGGGGTTGGCGTCGCCGAAACCTCGCGCTGAGACCATGGACGGACTCATTCCCTGCGAGATGAGGTAGTTCATCACCGTGTCGGCGCGCTTCTGTGACAGGATCTGGTTGGAGGTGATCCCTTGGGCCGCGAGTTCCGGGCCGATCGGAGTGTCGTCGGTGTAGCCGTCGACAATCACCTTGTTCTGCTGGTTGGGAATCAGGATCGGCGCCATCTTGGCGATTGTCTGCGCAGCCTCCGACGGCATCTGCCAGCCGCCGGAGGGGAACAGCAACTGGCTGTTGACGCTCACCTTGACAGCGTTCTGAAGTCTCGTGATATGCACCTCATTGGCCGCGAGTTCTCCGGATAGCGATGATTGGAGCTGTTGGTACTGCGCGTCGAGCGCATTGTATTTTTGCTGCGAAACGCAGCCGCCGAGCAGGACGAGGGGCAACGCCACCAGGACGAGCCGGCGATTTGCAGCCGAGAACATTGCTATTCCTCCCATGCATGTGCATCACGACGTAGGCCGCGATGCGTGCGCGTTTCCGTCGAGCGGATGGTGCAACGTGCTACAACAACCAAGGCCGCCGCTATGCAGAATCGGCACAGCGCTTCCAGGATGGAAGTGCCTGCGTGCTCGGGCTACGGCCGCGACACCGTGGGCGGACGGCAACTTGCCAAGGCGAGCCGGTATGTTGCGGCAAATCGTTCCCTCCTCGCTGAAGCCGAATTGTCGGGCGAGGTCGGCAGTGCGTGCCGGCCCCGGTCCGGCATCGATGATAGCCGCCCGAGCACGGCTCAGCCTGTACGGGCGCATCTAGCTCGCCGGACCGATCCCCAGCACCGCGCGACAGCAGGCGCCCAGCGTGCGATCCGATACCTTGATGCCACGCGGAGATCAGCGACGGAAGGCGCCGGTGCGGCTCCCCGGCCAGGATTGCGGCGAGCGGGTTCACGACCGCCACCTGAAGGCTGCGCGCGGGCGAGGGCGGCTCGCAATGTCCGTTCTTGAAACAGCATAGGAGCGCGTACTGGAGAAGCTTGTTCGAGCGCCTGCACGACCTCGGGGAAGCCCACCCGCCCGGGCCGTCTCTCGACGAACAGGACAGCCTGGCATGGAGCTTGACAAACTCGGGCACTTGCGCGCGGAGATCCGCAGGAGCGTACCCTCAGATGTCGTGAGGACGGGTCGTTGCAGGACGGCGGCGCCGTGACCTGCCAGGAACTCGTGGTCCGCCGACAGCATGCTCCGGCTACTCGCGCCGCCGGTGCGCTGGTGCAGGCGTTCGCCTCGGCGCACGAATGACGAGGTCGCCCGGCCGCAAGGCGATGCCGTTCCAGAGCATCCGCGGCTGTGTCGCGAGCGAGAACGAAATCAAGGCGGGCGAGGACGGCAGCACGATATGCGCGGCGCGCGGCACGTTTTCGGTCGCCCGTAGGAGTTGATATTCGCGGAACCGGAGCTGTTGCGCAATGGCTTCGGAACGATCGCAACCCGCAAAAGCGCCAGTTTGATAAGGGCATCACCCCACCGCCGACGTCAGCCCTGGATCTTCCACGATCCGTCCGGCGCCTTGCACCAGCTCACATCATAATTGCTGGGCGAGCGGGCGCCCTTCGGCGATACCTCGTAGCGCAGCACGTGGCAGATCATGCCCTGATATGAATATATCTCGGTGATCGCTACCCGGCCATGGGCGGTGGTGCGAGATTGTGCCAGATCACGTCCTGTCCGACCTCCGCCCCCGATGCGCCGTTCAGCTTTGCGGCGCTATCATTCATGATCTGGAAGTCGACCGACGCAAGCTTCGGCCCGCCCCGCGGCAGAAACGGGTTGAACTGCGCGGCGGCCGGTCCGGCGAAGAACGGCCACTGCAATGGCCGGGAGCAAGGCCGCGAGCAGGTGGGTGGGTTGCAGCGGCACAATGTCCTCCATGCGTTTCGGCCCGATCCGCCGGAATTGATCGGCAATTGTGAACCATGCCAGCACCCGGTGATCACAGCGCAGGATTACGCGGCTGCGGCGCAGCCCGCCGCCCTGTCGTGAGCTTTGCGGTCAAAAAGCCGATGGCCAAAGCCGGGTCGAGTTAGGGTTTACCGGAAGCTGCCCGTAGGAGTCCAGCGCGGCGCCGAACCCGATCGCGGCGAACACGGCGATGGCAGCGACCCAGAAAGTTGCGATCACCGGAATCCTCCTGCTGTTCGGAGCTGGATTACGGGACCGTGCGGAGCGGCTCTGCTGGTCGGCGCGGTCGGAAGGGCTGGCGTGGCCGTATCAGTCTCCCGCCATGCTCAACAGAGTTATGCCGGTGATCTTGCCGGCGGCGTCGAAGCCGAACAGGAGGCTGGCCGCATCGCCGCGGGGGAAGATCAGCTTCACCACGTAAAAGTTCTGGTCCCTGGTGGCGTGGGTCTGCAGGATTTTGGCGCCGGTCGGTGATGCCCCGGTCCTGATACTCACCAAGGTACCGGGACATTCCCCGCACCGCGTCGTCCGTCAACTGTGCGCTGTACTTGGCTGTCAGTTGCGTCCGATCGATCCGACCCGCCCGCATCTCGGCGAACCATTGAAGCGCGAGAGTCTCGACGCCGTGTTCGGTTCGCAGGTTCTCCGGCTGCGCCGGATTGGCGAGCGCCCCGACAGCATTCCACGTCAACAGCACCGCCGCCAGTACGACGCCACCGAGCAAATTCAACCGCACTCCTGCTCGACATTCTCTTGTGCCGGTCTGCTGCGTGATCACCATTGCTTCAATCCCACGATGCGCAGTTCGCCAAAGTGCTCATGAGGTCCTCCCTACGAGCCGACCGATGGCGGTCCGCGCCCGACCGGTTAGGTGGGCTTTGCGACGACCTGGTAGATCACGCTGCCGCCCCTGTAGAACGGTCGATAGTACGCGCCCCCGAAGGCAAAGTAGGTCGTTCCGTTGATATTCTGATCGACCGCGCCGCTTGGCAGCGTCGTGACCGTCGCTCCGACAGGTGGCGGGATGACCTCATAGCCCTTCGGCACCGCAGCGTAGAATGCGCCACCGCAGTCGAGATTGGGCGTGCTCCCTTGATAGACCGTGGAGCAGGAGGGCGGCGGGGTTGCCACAACGGCGCCTTGCGGTGGCGGCACCAACCGATATTGCCCGCCCTGTGGCGCATAATAAGCGCCATCAGCGTAGTAATATGGGCTCCCGGCGACTGAAATGGCAGCCGCGGCAGCCGGAAGTGCCGTAAGCGTTGCGCCGATTGCAAGGCCTGCGCCGAATCCGGCGCCCGAGTAGTAGCCCCCCCAATCGTTGCTGTAATTGTTGAAATTGGTCTGACGATTGTATTGCAAGCTGCGCGCATCGTTGTAGCGGTTCTGCTGCAACGTGTTCGCCTCGTTGAATCGGTTCTGCTGAAGATGGCTCGCGTTATGCTGAAATTCCGGGTAGCGCTGCTGGAACGAATCGGCCCGACTGGTGAACGCGCCGGCATTGTGAACGCTGCCCCAGCCGCCGCGGCCGAACCCGGCATCGCTGCTCCGGTCAAAAAAACCGCCGTCACCAAAGCGCGGCGCTCCACCACGGTAGTCGCCCCAATGGCTGGCGCCGCCGAAGCTCGAATGCCCGAACCCCCCGCCGCGGAAGCCCCCGAACCCTCCGCCGCCGTGAAACCCTCCGCCGAACCCGCCGCGGAACGCCACCGCGCGATCAGCGCCGATGGCCAGGCCGATGGCGCACGCGGCGCCTGCCAGCAGGATGAGAGTTGCCCGTCTCCGGTGCGAAAGCCGCTGGATCATCGGTGCCCCCGAGCGTTACTGGGAACTTGCGCTGGCGAGGACTGGTGCAAACGGGATCTTCTGCGCCCCTGGTGGCAGTTCGGGCCTGAACACAGGCTCGGCAATACGCGGCGCGAAGTTCCAATCGCTGAACACGGCGATGAATTGCGGTTGTGCCGGCTGCGTTTTGTAGGTGATGACCAGTTTGCACGGCGTCAGCTGCGGCCCGGTGTCGATCCAGATCTGCCAGTCAATGTTTTTCTCGACGAAGGCAAGTGTGTGGCAACTTCTGCCATTCACAACAGTCTGCCCAAGATAGACGCCGAACTGCACGTCGCTGCGCACGGCCTGATACGGATCCCTGTACAGGAAATCCGCAAGCGGGGGGGAGAAGCCCAGCTGCGTTACCAGCTTCCCGAGCATCACGGAGATTTCCTTCGGCGCGGCCTCTGATGCATAAAACGGCGTCGCCGGATCATAGAGAGTGACCGACTTGCCATCGTACCAGAACTGACGGTCGCCGAGGTCGCCACTCCATTCGACATAAAGGCGACCGGGCCGTTGCAAGGCGACGTCCTCAACGGCGGAGTATTGCAGCTTCTGGCCCGAGGGCAGCACATGGTCAAAAGTGATATCAGCATGGAAGGTAAATTGTTCCGCCGAACCGATATAGGTTCCCATCTGCTTCAGCAGCTGATCCGCCTGCTCTGCCACGACCGGTGCGGCAACACCGGCCGGAGGGGTTGGCGTGCCGGAGGCGGCCTGACCATTCTGGGCTTGTGCATTTTGCATCCCGCTCAGCCCGGACACGACGAGAAGCATCGAAGTTATCCACAAATTACGCATTGGCCCCTCACACCAGATTGCAGCGGCGGGCCACCGGACGCGCCGAGACTGGCGTGCCGGTGGCCCGGTGCGTCGCGATCAGCCGCCTCCGCTCTGCACCTTTACCGGCGGCGCATTCTTCAGGACCGGCAGTGGGTTCTCGGGGTGCTGCAGGTCCGGCACCAGATCGGTCGACGCGCCGCCAGGGTAGCGCTTGATGTTCGGATACTTCATGATCGACTGATCGAATTCGATAAGCGGGGGATAGATCAGCGACAGCGCCCAGCCATTGTCCTCGCCGGCGTATTTGCCAGGCGAAGACGTCAGCACGCGAGACGGCGCCGCTCCGTTGAAGACCATGTCGTACTTCTCATAGGGGTCCATCGTCAGGTTGTAGAGCGCGCCGATGGAACCCAGGTCCGCCTTAACACCGAGCCACGAATCCTTTGCGGTCCAGAGATACTTCCAAGCGATGTGAACCCAAGGCTCCTGCGGGTCCCCGCCGATATCCGCCCGCACTCCTTCAAGGACCTCACCATCGACGTAGATCCATGAGTTTCGTGCCGAGTGTGGCGCTTTGCCCAGGATGTAGGCACTGTTGTCGATGCTGTCGAAGTACATCGGCTTACCGTTGTTGTCTTTCCACTCCCCGTGCGGCGGTGCCGTAATGCCGGCCATGCCCGCGAGCGTGGACCAGAGATCGATGTGCGACATCATCTCGTTGTATTGGGCCCCCGCCAGAATGTGGCCGGGCCACCACATGATTCCCGGCACCCGCCAGCCGCCCTCGAAAGGCGAGCCCTTTTCGCCGCGGAACGGCGTGGTTCCTGCGTCCGGGTAGGCGTCCAGCCACGCGCCGTTGTCGGCCGTGATGATCACGATCGTGTCGGGCGCCTCCGCACGGACGGCCTGCATGATCCGGCCGATATCGGCATCGAGTTCCATCAGAGAATCGGAGTAATCGCCGAGATGCGATTTCCCGCGGAACTCCGGCGCCGCGTTGGTCGGGTTGTGCATCTTGATGAAGTTAACGTCCATGAAGAAGGGCCGGCCGCTATGCGCGTGCTGCCGAATGTATTGGATCGCGTTGTCGGATTGCCGGATGTCGAAAGTGGCGAGGGAGTTGTAGGTGATGATGCCGTCCATCTTGGCTGGCTGGCCGGCTGTGCCCTCCCACTCGCCGAGGTTCACGATGTCGTCGTACATCTTGTTGTACGCCGGATTGAACGATGGGAACCAGGGATGAAACCACTTGTCCGTGTCATTGTAGGCATAGACGCCGGCATAGTACGCGGCGAAGTTCTTCATCTCGTCAAAGCCATGCGCAATCGGGTAGGCATCAGGCTTGTCGCCCAGGTGCCATTTGCCGGAAAAGTAGGTCGAGTACCCGTTATTTCGGAAGAACTCGGCGATCGTCGGCGTCTGCTGCCGCAGGCGGTTCTCGTCACCCGGCGCGACGACGATCGACAAAGCCGAACGGATCGGTATGCGGCCGGTGATGAACGAGGCCCGGCCGGCAGTGCAACTGGCCTGGCCGTACCAGTTGGTGAACACCGCGCCTTCTTTGCAAACCTGATCGATATTCGGCGTCGGGTGACCGAGCGCCGCACCGCCACCCGAATAGCAGCCGAAGTCGTTCCAGCCGGTGTCGTCCGTCATGAGCATGAGGATATTGGGCCGCTCCTGCCCATTGGACGGCGCCGGGGCAGTGGCCTGCCCCTGGATGTTGGACGTGGTCTGGGCATTGGCAGGCGGCAGTTGCAACAAGCCAAAGGTCAGACAACTCGTGCCTAGCAAAGTCGAGAGGCATCGCTTCCATGCAGACATAACGCATTTCTCCGCTGTGAATTGGACCCCGCAGTCGTCGTGCGCAGGTCGGCAGTGCGCTACGGAGGCGTCACCGTCACCGTGGCGCGTTTCATCGACTGCTGGCCAATGGAATGTTAGAACCAACTTTTCGGCGCAGGCGTGATCGACACGGCAAGGGCTTGGCTGACTACAGCGGTGACGGTATCGCCAACTTTTAGTGATTGGAGCAGCGGAAGTCGCGCCGGATCGGTAACGTCGATCGTATAGACACCGCCGCCGGAGGGGTTGACCACATCGAGGCTATGGGCGGACATGTCGATCCCGACGACGGTGCCACTGATCTTTGTCAGTCGCACGCCGACGCCGCCAGGCGCTGTGACCGGCTGCGCGAGCAGTTCCACCATCTTGTCGTTGGAAACCGGGACCCCGTTGCCGCCCGTCGGCCCGTTCACCGCGAAGCCGACCGAGCGATAGTACTGCGCGTTCACCCTGTCGCCGACTTTCAGCAGTTCGAGACGCACGTTAGGCCCGGCCACGACGGTCGTCTGCTGGCCCGACGCTCCGGCCAATGTGACCCACCGGTTGGCGGGATCGATTGCCGTGATCCTGGCCTGAAGGTTGACCGCCTCGGAGGCGGGGATAGCGTTCGTGATCGTTGGGTTGTTCTGCGCCGACGCGGCGTGCGGAAGGGCCAGGCAGAAGGCCTGCGCCGCGGCGATGCCGGCGATCGCAAATGGGGACAGCAGCACACGATCTTTCATTGTCCTCTCCCCTGCGGTGAGGTCGTAAGTTGTGAAGCTGCCGAACTTGCGACGTGCATCGATCGGCGCCTATGCAGAAACGGCAATACCGGCGAGATGCGACTAAAAAACGTCATTTTGTTGCATTGACATTCAACCAGCAGGAGAACATTGCTAAAAGCCACAAGAAGCACTTCCATCGTGCAAGCGCGCACGTATACTGACGCGATAGGTCGGACGTTCGGCACGAACGAGTTCCCGGCACGGCGTATGAGACGGGCTGACAAACGCATCAAACTAGCTTCCGAGGAATGCCGAGCAGCGCGATCCGACGGTTTGCCGATCCGTACGACTATCAGGCGTCCGTGCGTGCAGCGGACGTGCGATTGCTCGTGACTGGTCCCGGAATATTCCAGGCGGAGCTGACGCGGATCGACCTGCATCAACTCTGGATGCAGGCCGGTCGGACATCGCTGCCCTACGTCGCTCACTGTGCGACAGCAACGTCTCGAAGCGCGATCTTTTTTCTCGCCGATCACCGTCAGGTGCCAATGCACCTGGGCGGCATGGAGCTGAAGCCGGGCGAGATTGTCATCAACTCGAAGGGGAGCGAAGACAATCATCGCGTATCGACCGAAATCCACTGGCGTACGATGTCTCTCACACCGGACGATCTCGCCGCCGCGGGGTGCGCCCTCGTCGGCCGCGATCTCAAGCCCCCCGACGTGACGCAGGTGATCCGGCCGCCGCCCCATCTGATGTCACGGCTCCTCATGCTGCACCTGGCGGCCGGCGAGCTCGCCGCGACCGTCCCCGACGTCCTCGCCCACCCGGAAGTCGCCCGCGCGATGGAGCAGGAGCTGGTGCGGACGATGGTCGCCTGCCTGAGCGACGGAGTTGTGGTCGAGACCGGCGCGCTTCGGGACCTGCGCATTCCGGTCATGCGGCGGTTCGAGCGGGCGCTGGAGGCCAACCCGGGTCGTCCCCTGTACGTGACGGACATATGCGGGGCGATCGGCGTCGCGGATCGCACCTTGCGTCTGCGCTGCATGGAGGAGCTGGGCATGACGCCGCATCGCTATCTCTGGCTGCGGCGGATGCATCTCGCACGGCGGGCCCTTGCCCTCGCGAACCCGGCGACAACGACGGTTGCAGCGATCGCCAATGATAACGGGTTCGGCGAGCTGGGGCGGTTTGCCGTCGCCTACCGCAAGCTGTTCGGCGAATCGCCCTCGGCGACATTGCGCCGACAACCCGATCATCGCCCGATTGACGAGACGGCGCGCCCGATGGCCCGATTTCCGGTTTTGCCATAGTCGCCGGCCACTCGCGCTGTCAGTAAGTGGCGGCGCGGCCAGGCGAGGTGAGAATGCCGGAAAGCGGCTCCTGCATGTTCACTGATGCCGACGATTACCAGGCAAGTTTCGGGGGGGCGCTCGATCTGGTTGTCGCGCGGCCGCGTCATTTTCAGGCTCGCCTGACCTGGGTGAAACTCCCCCATCTTCGCCTTCTCCGCGCCGAAGAGGCGTTGCCGCGCGCGGCCTACGTCTCGGTGCCCGCCGAGCCGGTGTTCGTGAGCTTCCCCGCGCGGCGCAACTCCTTGCTGATCTGTGACGGCGCATCCGCGCAATTCGGCGAGGTCATAATGCACCGACGTGGCGCGCCCTTCCACCAGCGGCTCGTCGGACCCGCTCGATGGGGCTTGATCTCGCTGCGGCCGGAGCATCTCTCCTATTTCAGTGTGACGATCGCCGAACGTGACCTCGCCGTGCCGCAGGCGAATCAGATCTTTTGCCCGCGTCCAGCCGATCGGCTGCGGCTTCTCGGTCTTTATGCACGCGCCTGTCGCATCACTGAGACGGACCTGGGCCGCATCGCGCATCCGGAGGTGGCGCGCGCCCTGGAACAGGATCTGATTCACGCCCTGATAAGCTGTCTCGCGAGCGCCGTGCCCCGAGACGCCTCGACGGCACAGGAGTGGCAGAGCACCACGCTGTCCCGGTTCGAGGAGGTGCTGGCGGCAAATCCGCACCGCTCACTTGGCATCGCAACGATCTGCACCCTGGTCGAAACATCGGAGGCGTCGTTGCAGGCGATCTGCGCCCAGTCGCTGGGGATGAGCCCTGACGAATACCAGCGTCTGCGGCTACTTAAGCGAATACGCGCCGAGATCGTGCGCGCCCACCCGGCCAAGCTCAGTTTCGCCGAACTTGCAGCGCGTTACGGCCTCACCGACCTCCCCCGCTTCAGCGTTGAGTATCTCGACGCCTACGGCATCCCCGCACCGCTTCGGCCCTGAGTGCCCCCGGATGCGAAGCGGATTGCCGATTTTGCATAGTCGCCGATCCGTGTGTGTTACAGACTGCGGAGCGTCGCAAGCCGGCGGCGAGGCCGTGCCGGCTGAGCTTGAAATAGAACCGTTACCCAGCGCCGGCGCCTTTCCAAGCTTGTGACTCTCAAGGGCAAGGGCGATCGCGCGCCTGCAACGAAACGGCGGGATACCTCGCCTTGGCAGGCCACGCAGCAAGGGAGCCCTCGGCAACGCCGGGACAGGAGCCGTCCATGAATTTGCTGGACGTACTGAGGTCGCATATCCTGGCGCTTCCGGACCTGGCGAAGTTCGCCGTGGTCGTCGCCGTCATTGTGGGCGTTCCGGCGATGACGCGGCGGCTTCGCATCCCGGACATGGTCGGGCTGCTGGTGTTCGGGGTTCTCCTCGGCCCCCATGTCCTCAGCTTCTTCGGCCAGGACCGGCCCATCGCGGAGTTCTTCGCCGAGATGGGCAAGCTGCTGCTGATGTTCTCGGCCGGGCTCGAGATCGATGTCGTCCTGTTCCGGCGGGTGCAGGGTCGGTCGATCATCTTCGGTGTCGCGACGACCTTCCTGCCGTTGCTGCTTGGCACGCTGTACGGTTCGGCCTGCGGCTACGCCCTGATTCCGGCCATCGTCATCGGCTCGCTGCTGGCGTCGCACACGCTGCTGGGCCTGTCCATCGTCGCCCGACTGGGCGGGATGCGGCTCGAACCCGTGGTCGTCGCGGTGGGTGCCACGGTCATGTCAGACACGCTGTCGCTGATCGTGTTCGCGGTCTGCATCTCGACCTATACAACCGGGTTCTCGGTCTCGGGGCTCGCGGTCCAGCTCATAGAGATAGCCGTGTTTGTCCCGTTCATCCTGTTCGGACTGAGCCGTCTGGGTACCTATCTGCTGAGCAAGGTGCAAGGCAAGGAGGATGCGTATTTCGTGTTGATGCTCGGCGTCATGGCCGTCGCGGGGGTGATCGCTCAGGCGATCAACCTGCCGGACATCGTGGGCGCGTTCCTGGCGGGCCTCGCGGTGAACGCCGCGGTTCGCGACAAGCCGGCCAGAGCCAAGCTGGAGTTCTTCGGACAGTCGTTGTTCGTCCCAAGCTTTTTCATCGTCACCGGCTTCCTGATCGATCCGCCGGAGTTCGTCAGTACCATTGTCCACAACCTGCCGATGGCTGTCGGCATCGTGGTCACCCTGCTCGCGGGAAAGTGGATTGCGGCCGCGACCGTAGGGCGTGCCTTCGGCTACGGTCCGGCGGCACGAAGGACCGTGTGGGCGCTCACCTTGCCGCAGGTCGCGGCGACGCTCGCGGCGACGCTGGTCGCCTACGACACGCGCAACGCCACCGGGGAGCGATTGCTCGATGGCACGATGCTCAACGTGGTCCTGGTGCTGATGCTGGCGACGTCGATCATCGGGCCGGTGCTGACCGAGCGGTTTACGCCGGAGATGCTTTCCGACGCGGCCCGAAAGAAGGCCGTCGCTGTATGATGCCAGGCCAGGGTCAGATGCGCCGGGCGCGGGCTCGCCCGGGCGACACGGGGCGCTACTCGCCATCGACCGCATCCGTCTTAGCCTCGGCCAGCGCGATCAGCTCGCACAGGTCGGCGGCGTCGATGTATCGGCGCAGGGTCGCAATAACCCGCCGGGCCGCTCCGCGCTTTGCTGCCGCCTTCCGTGCCTCCGCGGCGCGGCTGCCGTGTTTCCACGGCGCCCGGCGGCATCGCTCCAAGCCTTCCGCAGCGCGTGGGCCGGTCGAGGCGCGGCCATGCTTGTGACAGCGCCCGTTCGGCATTGCCGGCGAGCGGCACGGCTTGCCATTCGCCTTACGGCGCGCACCGCATCGCGGCGCCGCGTGGGCGGCCTGAATCGCGCGGCGCCAGCGGCATAGATCATCCGGTGCCTTGCCGCTCACGCCTTCGCCCCCCGCTTGCCGCGGCGGCCCCTCGGCTGGATGGCTCCGCATAGGGCGATGTGGCGCGGAAGGCGGCGGCCCAGCGGCTCATGCCGACACCGCGTGGACCTTGCGGTTGACCCGGTAGGCGCGGCCCGTGCCCGCTGCTGAAAGCCCCCGCTGGCCGGCCGGATCAGCCACCGAGCCGCGACCAGCTCCCGGCAGGCTGCATGGATAGCCTCGGCATCGCTCAGGCCGGGTAACCGCACCTCGCGTTGCAGGCGTCGGACATGAACCTCGGCCGGCCCAACCTTGACGATCCAACGTGCCAACGTGGCAGCGTTCCGATCCGCTCGCGGCGTCGCAGCGTCGCCGTAAACCCGCTCGGCCATCAGCATCAGGTAGTCGGCAACGAAGGCGGCGCCGGCGAGGAACGCCCGCTTGCTGATCACCACATCCTCGCCGCACCACCACAGATGGGTAATCACTAGGGAAAGCCGCAGCAGCAGCGGACTGAATCACTCGATTTCGCAAGCGATCGCATCGCCCAACTGTGGCGGCTATTTTGGGGACACGGGGTCCAGCAAGACGAGTTCTGCATGCAGCTCTATGTCGGAGAGCGGGAAAATCGTCACCTTGCGGCCAATCGCGCTGAGTTCGACCGTTTGATTGTACAGAGCGGACAAGGCATACGCAAGCAGGAACGCCGCCGAAGTTCGGCGGGCCGCCATCAGTATCATTCTTGGTCAGAAAAGTGCTGGACCTGACGCGTTAGCAGGAGAGCGCCGCGCGTCCTTGATGAAGGCCTAATCGGGATCGCTGGAGTTACGCGAGGTGACCACGCTCTCCCGGTACGACGCCTTCGCGGCCCGCTGGCCGAGACGTACGAGGCCGTCTCCGCGTGTCAGCCGCCGTTGACTGGCTAAGCTCCGACCATCTCGTCGACCGACATAGGCGTCGGCACTGGAAAATGTTCCAGCGTGCCGCAATTGGCCACGTGGGCAGTGGTGCCGGTGGGGGGCAAACGAGTGGCAGCCACTTAGCGCCGTAATCCCTGCGTCGGCGGCGAGCCGACGCACCATGCGCCAAGCGTCCGCCTGGTTATCGACTGTTCGGAAGGTAGGTTTAGCCCGGCGATACTGGCTGGCGCGAAACAGGAACCCTGTGCACCCGCCGCGATTCGCTGATCGTATTGAGCGTGTGCTCGTAGATGGCCGGGGTGGCGGCGCCAAGCGGGCTGGGCAGTCAGTGGGCAACTCCTGGGTCGGTCTTGGTGCCTTCCAGTCCAGGCTGCGGGCCGGTGTTACGGCCGAGAAAGGGCGAAGAACCGAGTTCGGCATAAGTGATTGCGGGTCCCCGATTTGAACCTGCGGGCCATCGTCGGAGAGGGCTCGCGGCCCGTCATTTTGGGCTGGACTTCTGCCGGGAAGCAAGCATTGCTGTGACCGAGACGGGCGCGCTGGGCCCCCGGCTCCCACCCCGACCGAGATTGGCGGGGCTTCAGGTGGTGCAAGCATCGCGATCGCCGCGGTGCCGAACCTGGAGACCTGCCATGAAAACCCGCGCCACAAAGGCCCACAAGAGCGGCCGTGCTGTCGGCAAGCAACAGGCGGCGAAGGCGATACAACCCGCCGGGAAACGCAGCCGAGCTACGCTCGCGCGCGGTCGAGCCCCGCTCGTTGCAGGCACAGCCTCACCCCAGAAGCGCCCTACGGGCAAGCTGGGTCACGTGCTGGATGCCGTCGCGGCCGATCGCGGCGCTTCTCTCGATGAGCTTGTCGAACTAACCGGATGGCAACGCCATACCTCACGCGCAGCTCTCACCAGATTGCGACAGCGGGGTTTTAAGGTGGGCCTCCGCGAAGCCGATGGTCGCAAAGCCTATCATCTGACCGACGCCACATCGCAATGAGACGTCGAGACGAACGGCCCGCAGGATCGAGGCGCGATGATAGCAGTTGGCTTGTCGAAAAGCTGCAGGCTCTGCCCCGTAGCACCACGCGAGAGCTGAGGGAGCATTGGCAGAAGCTGATCGGCTCGCCGCCCCCGAGCGCACTAAGCCGTGACCTGCTGATGCGTGTGATCGCGGACCACCTGCAGGAGGTCGCTCTGGGTGGGCTCCCGTCGCCCGCGAAACGCAGGCTCGCCACCCTCGCGCGAATTGCCCAAAACGGCTCAGCCTCCTCGTGGGGCACCCCGATGGTTCGACTGAAGCCCGGGTCGAAGCTCGTTCGGGAGTGGCGCGGTAAGGCGCACACCGTCCTGGTGCTGGAGGACGGTTTCGAGCATCAAGGCCGGCGCTACGCATCGCTGACCCAGATCGCCCGCGAAGTAACCGGAGCGCACTGGTCCGGACCTCGCTTCTTCGGCTTGGCCACATCGAAGCGGCTGGGTTCCAGTATAAAGTCCCGCGATGGCTCGCGATAGCGCGCCCGCGAAGGCAGTGCACTCGGCCAGCACTCGCTGCGCGATCTACACCCGCAAGTCTTCCGAAGATGGTCTCGAGCAGGAGTTCAACTCGCTCCATGCTCAGCGCGACGCGTGCCTCGCCTACATCAGCAGCCAGCGGCATGAAGGATGGAAGGCCCTGCCGACCCGCTACGACGACGGCGGCTTTTCGGGCGGAACCCTCAAACGCCCGGCAATGCAGCAGCTGCTTGCCGACATCCGCGCTGGCCGCGTCGATCTGGTGGTCATCTACAAGGTCGACCGGCTCACCCGCTCGCTGGCAGATTTCGCCAAGCTGGTCGAAATCTTCGACGCCCATGACGTCTCTTTCGTCTCTATCACCCAGCACTTCAATACTACCACCTCCATTGGGCGGCTGACGCTGAACATGCTGTTGTCCTTCGCGCAGTTCGAACGCGAGGTCACGGGCGAGCGCATCCGCGACAAGATCGCCGCTTCCAAACGCCGGGGTATGTGGATGGGCGGACCGCTGTCGCTTGGATACGACGTTCGCGACCGCAAGCTGGTGGTCAACGAAGCCGAGGCAGAGACGGTGAGGCACATCTTCCGCTCGTATCTTGAACTCGGCAGCGTGCGCCTGCTCGAACGGCGGCTGGGGGATGAGAGAATACGGAGCAAGCTACACAGCAATGCCGATGGCTCGGTACGTGGAGGGAAGCCGCTCACTCGCGGCGCCCTATATCTCATGCTGGAGAACCGACTGTATAGAGGCCAAGTCAGCCACAAGGGCGCTGTGTATCCGGGCGAACATCCTTCCATCATTGACGAGACTCTGTGGGATGCGGTGCAGAAGCAGCTGGCGGAGCACCGTGCGAAGAGCTCGACCAAATCGAAGGGGATGACACCGTGCCTGCTTGCCGGGCTACTTTACGACGAAAGCGGCGATCGCCTGGTCCCATCGCATGCGGTCAAGAGTGGCAAACGGTACCGCTACTATGTTTCCGCTCGTCTGATCACCGGCAGCCGGTCGGAAGCCCCCGATGGCATTCGTGTTCCCGCCGCGGAAGTGGAAAGCGGCGTCATCGAACGCATCCGCCAATTCCTGAGCGACCGCACATCGGTGTTCGAAGCGCTGCAACTAACGGAACCGGATGTTGGACACGTCCAGCAGTCGATGCGCCGGGCGGAAGAGATCGCGGACGGCCTTGCCTGCGGCGGCCGATCTGAGCTCTCGGCAATGCTGCGAAGACTTGTCTCTTGCATAGAGGTTCGAGCGGACCAGATCAGCATCTCTATCCTGCCGGCTAAATTGCCTGCCCTGCTTCGTGGGATGAGCGCGGTTGAGCACACCTCGCCGGTTGACTTGGCCGTCGAGACGGGCGCGCCACTTGTCCTCCACGTTCCGCTTGTGCGCCGGCGGGCGGGACGGGACACGCAGTTGCTGATCGATGGGCCACAGGTGGCGCAGGCCGATCCTCCCCTCATCCGGATGCTGGTCCGCGCGCGCGAGCTCAAGGCCAGGTTGCTGCAGAGCGGGGACGCTAGCCTGAGCGAGACGTCTCGCTCGGAGGGGATCGGCCGATCCTACCTGACCCGTCTCGTGCGCCTGGCGTTCCTGGCACCCGACATCGTGGGCGCCATCCTCGACGGGCGGCAACCTGCTCAGCTCACGGCCGCGCGCCTCTCGCGCATCACCCGTTTGCCACTGGACTGGTCTGAGCAACGCAAGGTGCTCGGATTCCCTTAGCCGAGGCTCAGAGCCACGGCTCACGTCGCGCCCCCGGGCCAATGCCCCCGCGGCTCAGCGCCTGATCCTTCGAAATCGACCGGATCAGCAATCACTAAGCCCACGGTACACTCGAAAGCCCGATTGGAGACGCTTGGCCCGAATTCAGAGGATCCGGGCAACTTCGTGGTGTCTCGTGTCACAGCGAAAGACGATCGGCCCCAAGTGCCGCGCCCCGCCCCGCATTTTGTGCGAATGGCCGGACCACACCCGTGAACCCAAGGAGACTGCCATAGAGTGGCTGGGGGACCTGGATTCGAACCAAGGCTGCCCGGGTCAGAGCCGGGAGTTCTACCGCTAAACTATCCCCCAACCGGGACCCAACCGATATAGCGCGCGCCCCCGCCGCGGGCAACGCGGCACCGGTCCCCCGCCGCCGCCGTGAAATGTGCCTTGCCGTCGGCCCCCGCCGGCGGAATTATGCCACCGCATCGCCAGGAGGGGCTCGGATGGACGCTCGGCCGATCGAGTTGCCGTCGCGGCCGGAGCGCCCGGCCCCGGCGCTCGACGCGCGCCGCCCGGCGGCGGCCGCCTTCGCCGCCCTCGATCTCGGCACCAACAACTGCCGCCTGCTGGTCGCCACCCCCGCCGGCGACGGCTTCCGCGTGCTCGACAGCTTCAGCCGTATCGTCCGCCTCGGCGAGGGGTTGCACGACAGCGGCCGGCTCAACCCAGACGCGATGGATCGCGCGCTCGCCGCCCTGCGGGCCTGCGCCGACCGGCTCGCCCGCCGCCCGCTGCGGGCGGTCCGCGCAATCGCGACCGAGGCCTGCCGCCGCGCGGCCAACGGGGCCGAATTCCTGTTGCGGGTGCGTCGCGACACCGGGCTCGCGATCGACATCATCTCCACCCGCGAGGAGGCCGAGCTGGCGTTGGAGAGCTGCGCACCGCTGCTGCGCGGCGGCGGCCGGCGGGCGCTGCTGTTCGACATCGGCGGCGGCTCGACCGAGCTCGCCTGGGTGCGGCTGGGCGGCAATGGTGGTCAGGGCAACGGCGGCCAGGTGTTCGCATCGCCGAGCCTGATCGGCACGATCAGCCTGCCGGTTGGTGTGGTTACGCTATCGGAGCGTTTTGCCCCGGCCGCGTTCACCGAGCCGGGGTTCGAGGCGATGGTCGCCGAAATCACCTCCGGGCTCGCCGCCTTCGAGCGCGTGCACTGCATCGCCCACGAAATCGCACTCGGCGGCGTGCGGCTGCTCGGCACCAGCGGCACCGTGACCACGCTCGCGGGCGTCGCGCTCGGCCTGACGCGCTACCGCCGCCCGCTGGTGGACGGCACCGTGCTGACCCGCGAGGCGACCGAGGAAGCGCTCGGGCTGCTGCGCGGCCTCGGGCGCCAGGGGCTGATGCAGCATCCCTGCGTCGGCAGCGAGCGCAGCGAGTTCGTCCTCCCCGGCTGCGCCATCTTCGAGGCGATCCGCCGGATGTGGCCGGCGCCGCGCCTGACCGTCGCCGATCGCGGCCTGCGCGAGGGGATGCTGCTGCGGATGATGCGGGAACGCCATCCCCGCCATTCCGCGGCCGTGCGCGCCGCAATCCGGCCCGGCTGAAGCGGCCCGCGTGAAGGGGCCGCGCGGGCAGCACGTGTCGCTGCGCACGGCACGCGGGCGCAGCGCGGCCTCGCAGCGCTGGCTCGAGCGCCAGTTGAACGACCCCTACGTGCGGGCGGCGCAGCAGCAGGGCTGGCGGTCGCGCGCGGCCTTCAAGCTGATCGAGATGGACGATCGCTACCGGCTGATCCGCCGCGGCGCGCGCGTGCTCGACCTCGGCGCGGCGCCGGGCGGCTGGGCGCAGGTGGCGCTGCGGCGCGGCGCCGCGTGCGTCGTCGGCATCGACCTGCTGCCGGTCGAGAAGCTGCCGGGGGCGCAGTTCGTGCAGGGCGACCTCGCCGCGCCGGGCACACCCGAGCGGCTGCGGGCCCTGCTCGGCGGCGCCGCCGATCTGGTGCTCTCGGACGTGGCGCCCAACACGACCGGACATGCCGCGACCGACCATATCCGCATCGTGGCCCTGGCCGAGCTTGCGCTCGAGGTGGCGCTGGAGGTGCTCGCGCCGGGCGGGGCGTTCGTCGCGAAAGTGTTTCAGGGCGGCGCGGAGCGGCAGCTGCTCGAGCCGCTGAAGCGCCGCTTCGCGCGCGTGGTCCACGCCAAGCCGCCGGCGAGCCGAGCTGCGTCGAGCGAGCTGTACGTGGTCGCGACGGGTTTGCGGGCCGCAAATGATCGTTCGCGCCGAAACACCGGCCGACGCCCTTGCCGTCAGGGTTGTTGAAGCGGCTGCCTTCCCCATACCACCTCGCCGCCCGATTTTCACCCTTGGACGAATGGGGGTCTGGGGCCTCAGGCCCCAGCGGGGTCGAGGGGCAGGGCCCCTCGCCTTGCGCTTGCCACTCCCCCCGCCGCGGCCTATGTGGAGCCGCCAAGGTTGAACCGCGAAAGGTCGCCATGGCTTCCCCCAGCACTGAGACCGCGCCGGCCGGCTCGCGCATCGCCGAGGCGCTCGCCTTCGACGACGTGCTGCTGGTGCCCGCCTACTCGCAAATCCTGCCCGCGGCCACCAATGCCGGCACCCGGCTGACCCGCGGCATTGGGCTGAACATCCCGGTCATCTCCGCCGCGATGGACACCGTCACCGAAGCGGCGATGGCGATTGCGATGGCGCAGCAGGGCGGCATCGGCGTGATCCACAAGAACCTGACCATCGAGGAACAGGCGGCGCATGTCCGCCAGGTCAAGAAGTTCGAATCCGGCATGGTGGTCAATCCGCTGACCATCCACCCCGACCAGACGCTCGCCGATGCCCGCGCGCTGATGACCGCGCACCGGATCAGCGGCGTCCCGGTGGTGGAGCGCGACACCCGCCGGCTGGTCGGCATCCTGACCAACCGCGACGTGCGCTTCGCGACCGATCCCGGGCTCAAGGTCTATGAGCTGATGACCCGGGAGAACCTCATCACCGTGCCCGCCGAGGTGGATGCCGAGGAGGCGCGCCGGCTGCTGCACCGGCATCGGATCGAGAAGCTGCTGGTGGTCGATGACCAGTTCCGCTGTGTGGGGCTGATCACCGTCAAGGACATGGACAAGGCGCAGGCGAACCCGCTCGCCAACAAGGATGAGCTCGGCCGCCTGCGCGTTGCCGCGGCAACCGGCGTCGGCGAGGACGGGCACGCGCGCGCCGAGGCGCTGGTGCGCGCCGAGGCGGACGTGATCGTGGTCGATACCGCGCACGGGCATTCGCAGGGCGTTCTGGGCGCGGTCTCGCGGATCAAAAAGCTGTCGAACGCGGTGCAGGTGATTGCCGGCAACGTGGCGACCCCCGAGGGCGCGTTGGCGCTGATCGAGGCCGGCGCCGATTCGGTGAAGATCGGCATCGGCCCAGGCAGCATCTGCACCACCCGCGTCGTCGCCGGCGTCGGCGTGCCGCAATTCACCGCGGTGCTGGAGACCGCCGCCGCCTGCCGCGAGCGCGGCGTGCCGGCCATCGCCGATGGCGGCGTCCGCAACTCGGGCGACATCGTCAAGGCGCTCGCCGCCGGCGCCGACTGCGTGATGATCGGCAGCCTGCTTGCCGGCACCGACGAGGCGCCGGGCGAAGTCTTCCTGTATCAGGGCCGTAGCTACAAATCGTATCGCGGCATGGGCAGCCTGGGTGCCATGGCGCGCGGCTCCGCCGACCGCTATTTCCAGCAGGAGGTGCGCGATGCGCTGAAGCTGGTGCCGGAGGGAATCGAGGGCCGCGTCGGCTACAAGGGGCCGGTCGCGAACGTGGTGCATCAACTCGTGGGCGGCGTGCGTGCCGGCATGGGCTATACCGGCTGCGCCACGATCGGCGAGTTGCAGACGAATGCCCGCTTCCGGCGCGTGACCGGCGCCGGGTTGCGCGAAAGCCACGTCCACGACGTCGGGATCACCCGCGAGGCGCCCAACTATCGCCAGGAGACCTGATGGTGGCGATGAGCGTTCGCGCCGTTATCTTCGACGCCTACGGCACGCTGCTCGACGTCCATGCGGCGATGCGCCGCCATGCCGGGCGGCTCGGCCCGGAATGGGAGGCGATCAGCGCCGAATGGCGCGTCAAGCAGATCGAATACACCTGGGTCCGCACCCTCGCCGGCCCTGCGCAGCACCGTGACTTCTGGCGTCTGACGCGCGCCGCACTCGAGTACGTGGCTGCGCAGCGCGGCATCGACGACGCGGCCCTGCTGGACGACGTGATGGCGGCGTACCGGCAACTCGACGCCTATCCCGAGGTGCCGGACGTGCTGGCGCGGCTGCAGGCGAAGGCGATCCCGTGCGCGATCCTGTCGAACGGCGCGCCGGCGATGCTGGCGGCGGCGGTCGAGGCGGCGGGGATCGGCGCCCTGCTTGCGGACGTGCTGAGCGTGGAGGCGGTCGGCGCCTACAAGCCCGACCCGCGCGTCTATCGCCTGGCGAGCACCCGGTTTGGCGCGGCACCCGAGGAGATGGCGTTCCTCTCCTCCAATCCGTGGGACGCCTTCGGGGCGCTCTGCTTCGGGTTCCGCGTGTTCCGCGTCAACCGCGCCGGGCTGCCGGACGAGTACGGCCTGCGCGCGCGCGCCGCCGAGCTCGCCGACCTCACGGCGCTTCCCGATCTGCTGGCGTGACGCCCGCCGCCCGGATCGCCGCCGCCGTCGAGCTGCTGGCCGGGATCGAGGGCGCGCCGCAGCGTCCGGCCGACGCCATCGCCACCGAGTTCTTCCGCGCCCGGCGCTTCATCGGCTCCGGCGATCGCCGCGCCGTCTCCGAGCGCGCCTGGCGGGTGCTGCGCGAGCGGCGGCGGCTGGCGTGGTGGCTGAACCGCGCCGGTGCCGCGCCGACGCCTCGGCTGCTCACCGCCGCCTCGCTGCTGCTCGACGGCTGGAGTGCTGCGGGTGTCGCGCAGAGTTTTTCGGGCGGCAGGTTCGCGCCCGCGCCGCTCGATGCCGCCGAGCGCGCGGCGTGCCGCGGCCTGGAGGGTCGCACGCGCGACCATTGCCGGATGCCGGAGGCGGTGCGGCTCGACGTGCCGGACTGGCTGCTGCCGGCGCTGCGGGCGCGCTTCGGCGCCGAGCTCGCGGCCGAGATCGCCGCGCTGGGCGGGCCGGCGCCGCTCGATCTGCGCGCCAACCTGCTGAGGACCACGCGCGACGCGGCGCGGGCGGCACTGGCCGAGGAGGGCGTGCTCGCGGAGCCGACGCCCTGGTCGCCCTGGGGCCTGCGGGTGGCCACGCGCGTGCCGGTCACCTCCGGGCCGGCCTTCCGGTCCGGGCAGGTGGAAATCCAGGACGAGGGCAGCCAGCTCATCGCCCTGCTGGTCGATGCGCGACCGGGATCGCGGGTCTGCGATTTCTGCGCGGGTGCCGCCGGCAAGACGCTGGCGCTGGCGGCGATGATGGATAATCGCGGCCAGCTCGTCGCCTGCGACGTCAATGCCAAGCGGCTGGAGACTTCGGTGCGGCGGTTGCGGCGGGCCGGCGCTCACAATGTCGAGCGCCACCTGCTCGCTCCCGGCGATAAATGGGCCAAGCGCCACGCCGGCGGCTTCGACCGCGTGCTGGTCGATGCGCCGTGCTCGGGCACCGGCACCTGGCGGCGCAACCCGGACGCGCGGCTGCGGCTGACCGAGCAGGATGTTGCCGAATTGGTGCAGCGCCAGGCGGCGATCCTGGATCGCGCGGCACCCCTGGTGCGCGCCGGCGGGCGACTGGTGTACGCTACCTGCTCGCTGCTTGCCGAGGAGAACGAGGCCCAGGTGTCCGCCTTCCTAGACCGCCACCCCGCCTTCGCGATGCGGCCGCCGCGGCAGGTCTGGGCGATGGCGGCGCCCAAGACGGGCGACTTCCTGATCCTCTCGCCGCTGCGCCACGGCACTGACGGATTCTTCGCCGCAGTGCTGGAGCGGCGTCCGTGATCTCGCTGCGGCGTGCCCGCACCACCGACGCGGCGGCGATCGGTGCCGTGCATGTCGCCGCCTGGCGCAGCACCTATCCCGGCATTCTGCCCGACGAGTATCTGGCGCGGCTATCGGCGGTGCGGCAGGCCTCGCAATACGACCTGGCGATCCGCGCCGGCACCGGCGTCTATGTCGCGGCGGCCTCGGGGCTGGATGTGCCGGCCGGATCGGGGCCGCGCGTGGTCGGGTTCACGACCGTCGGGCGGGCGCGCACGACCGGGCTCGCCGAGGGCGAGATCGAGACGCTCTACGTGCTCGATGACTGGCGCGAGCGCGGCATCGGGCGGCGGCTGATGCGCGCGGCGGCGGGGCATCTGGCGGTGGCCGGCTGCCGGTCGGCCTATCTCTGGGTGCTGAACGACAACCCGAGCCGCTGGTTCTACACCCATCTGGGCGGCCGGGCGGCGGCGCACGGCACGGTTCGCGTGGCCGGCGCACCGGTGCAGCAGACCGCCTATGTCTGGGACCCGATCGAGAAGCTGATCGCCGCCTCGCCCGCCGGATGAACGCCGCTTCGGCGCAACTCGGGGGCTAGCGGCATGATCGGGCGATGACCGGCGCGCTCTATTATGGCGACAATCTCGACGTGCTGCGCGAGCATCTGCCCGATGCCAGCGTCGATCTGATCTATCTCGACCCGCCGTTCAATTCCAACGCCACCTACAACGTCCTGTTCCGTGCTCCCGCCGGCCGGCAGAGCGAGGCGCAGATCGAGGCGTTCCAGGACACCTGGCACTGGGGCGAGAGCGCCGCGCGCGCCTTCGACGACGTGATCCGCTCGCGCCACGTGGCGACGGCGACCTTGCTGCGGGCGATGCGGTCGTTCCTGGGCGAGAGCGACGTGATGGCGTATCTCGCGATGATGGCGGTGCGGCTGATCGAGCTGCACCGGGTGCTGAAACCGACGGGGAGCCTCTATCTGCACTGCGATCCGACGGCGGGGCATTACCTCAAGCTCCTGCTCGACAGCGTGTTCGGAGGAACCTTTAAGGCCGAGATCATCTGGAAGCGCAGCAGCGCGCACAGTGACGCGAAACAGGGCCGACGCGAGTTCGGCCACGTCCATGACAGCATCTTCTTTTACACGAGGAGCAATGCGTGGATATGGAACACGCAGTTCACAGCATACGATGAAAGCTATCTCCGCGACTTCTATCGCCATGTCGAACCAGAAACGGGGCGACGTTTCCGCCTCAGTGACATGACCGGTCCGGGCGGCGCCTGGAAAGGCAATCCCAGCTACGAGGTCATGGGGGTTGCGCGCCACTGGAGATACAGCCGCGGCAACATGGAGAAGCTGATTGCCGCCGGACGTGTCCACCAGAGCAAACCGGGAGGGATACCGCAGGAGAAGCGGTATCTCGACGAGATGAAGGGCGTGCCGCTTCAGGATGTCTGGACCGACCTGCCGCCGGTCTCGCCGAACTCGCCGGAACGCCTCGGCTATCCCACCCAGAAACCCCTCGCCCTGCTCGAACGCATCATCGCGGCCAGCAGCAACCCGGGCGATCTCGTGCTCGACCCGTTCTGCGGCTGCGGCACCGCGACCCATGCGGCGCAGAAGCTCGGCCGAAGCTGGATCGGCATCGACATCACGCATCTCGCAATCAGCCTGATCGAGCGGCGGCTCAACGACGCCTTCCCGGACATCCGTTTCGACGTCCACGGCACGCCGCGCGACCTCGACGGCGCCCGCGACCTCGCGCGTCGGGACAGGTACCAGTTCCAGTGGTGGGCGGTCTCGCTGGTGGACGCGGTGCCGCAGGGCGGCAAGCGAAAGGGCGCGGATCGCGGTATCGACGGCGTGCGCTGGGTGCGCACCGGACCGAAGGAAGCCGACGTCGAGCAGGTCCTTGTCTCGGTCAAGGGCGGCGAAAGCGTCGGCTCCGCCATGATCCGCGACCTCAAGGGAACGGTCGAGCGCGAGCAGGCGGCGGGCGGCCTGTTCATCACGCTGACGGAACCGACTCGCGAGATGCGGCGCGAAGCCGCCGCGTCCGGCTTCTTCGAATCGGGCTTCGGCCGCCATCCGAAAGTGCAGATCCTCTCGATCGGCGAGCTGCTGGCGGGAATGCGTCCGGACCTGCCGCCGCTCGGCCGCGGCGAGGGCTTCCGTCGCGCGCCCCGTGAACGGGGAAAGCGGCCGGAACAGACGGGGCTGGATGTCTGAACCGCATGCCCTTGCGCCGGCACGACCGCCGTGCTGCAAGCCGACGCCATGACCGCCCAGCCCGCCGCCGACCGCGTGCTGATCCTCGATTTCGGCAGCCAGGTCACGCAACTGATCGCAAGGCGTGTGCGCGAGAGCGGCGTCTATTGCGAGATCATGCCCTTCAACGCCGACCCCCGCGCGCATCGCGGCGTTCGGCGCGCGCGCGGTGATCCTCTCCGGCGGGCCGGCCAGCACCACCGAGGCCGGGCAGCCCGCGCGCGCCGCAGGCGATCTTCGAGCAGGGCGTGCCGGTGCTAGGCGTCTGCTACGGCACGCAGGCGATGTGCGTGCAGCTCGGCGGCGAGGTGCAGCCGAGTGCGGTGCGCGAATATGGTCGCGCCTTCGCCGAAATCACTGACGAATGCGCGCTGTTCGAGGGCATCTGGGAGAGGGGCCGGCGCGAGCAGGTTTGGATGAGCCACGGCGACATCCTGACGCGCCTGCCGCCGGGTTTCCGCCGCGTCGCCGTCACCGATGACGCGCCGCTCGCCGCGATCGCCGACGATGCGCGGCGCTTCTACGGCCTGCTGTTCCACCCCGAGGTCGTGCACACGCCGCACGGCGCGCAGCTCTTGCGCAATTTCACCCATCACGTCGCCGGCTGCCGCGGCGACTGGACGATGGCCGGCTTCCGCGAGATGCAGGTCGCGCGCATCCGCGCGCAGGTGGGCGGCGGGCGGGTGATCTGCGGATTGTCGGGCGGCGTCGATTCGTCGGTCGCCGCGGTGCTGGTCCATGAGGCGGTGGGCGATGCGCTCACCTGCATCTTCGTCGATCACGGCCTGCTGCGCGCGGGCGAAGCCGAGGAGGTGGTGCGCACGTTTCGTGACCGCTTCAACATCCGGCTCGTGCATCGCGACGCCTCGGCGCTGTTCCTCGCGGCGCTCGCCGGCATCACCGACCCCGAGGCCAAGCGCAAGACGATCGGGCGGCTGTTCATCGAGGTGTTCGAGCAGGAGGCCGAGCGGATCGGCGGCGCCGATTTCCTCGCCCAGGGCACGCTCTATCCCGATGTGATCGAGAGCGTCAGTGTCGCCGGCGGCCCGAGTGTGACCATCAAAAGCCACCACAATGTCGGCGGCCTGCCCGAGCGGATGCGTATGGCGCTGGTCGAGCCCCTGCGCGAGCTGTTCAAGGACGAGGTTCGCGCCCTTGGTCGCGAGCTTGGCATCCCCGAGGCGATCGTGGGACGGCATCCGTTCCCCGGCCCTGGACTCGCGATCCGCATTCCCGGCGCCGTCACGCCCGAGCGGCTCGATCTGCTGCGGCGCGCGGATGCGATCTTCCTCGAAGAGATCCGTGCGGCCGGCCTCTACGACGCGATCTGGCAGGCATTCGCCGTGCTGCTGCCGGTTCGCACGGTTGGCGTGATGGGCGACGGCCGCAGCTACGACGCCGCCTGCGCGCTGCGCGCCGTGACCAGCACCGACGGCATGACGGCGGAATTCTACCCGTTCGACGCCGGCTTTCTCGGCGGCGTCGCCAACCGCATCGTCAACGAGGTGCGCGGCATCAACCGCGTGACCTACGACATCACCAGCAAGCCGCCCGGCACGATCGAGTGGGAGTGAGGGGGAGCACTGTGGAGTAAAAAGGGGATACAACAGCGTACGATAGGCGATGTTGCCTCTGCGATAGCAGTCGATAGGTCTCGCATCGTGATCTACCTCCCAGAGCGATCTCAATCTATTCGGGTCCGCGTTGCCCCAGGTCAGCGCATTTTCACGCCGCGAGTAGGCCCGCCATCAATGTGGATTAGGGTCTTGTTGGCAGTATACGAGCGGCTCTTCACGTGATCGATGAAGGCACGCAGCTTCGGCATCATTTGCCGGCAGCGGGGATAGTAGAGAAACACACCCGGCGCCATGGGCGCGAACGGTTCCAGCACGCGCACGAGTTTCCCCGCTTTCACTGCGCCGGCAGCGATCGGCTCGGGCACCTGCGCAAGGCCCAATCCTCCGACGGCCGCGCCAAGCATTGTGGGAGTGTCGTTGGCGATAAAAGGTCCTGAAACGATGACTTCGACTGCCTCGTTGCTGTTAACAAAGGACCAGGGCGCGATCGACCCATTCGAGCGGCGCATGCGCAGGCAGGCGTGCCGGCGCAGATCGTCGATGAGTTCCGGCCGCTGCCGCCGGCGCAGGTAGTCGGGGCTGCCGACCACAGCCAGCGGGAACGACGGCGTCAGACGCACCGCGATCATATCGGCCTCGATGAACTGGCCGAGCCGGATGCCGGCGTCAAATCCTTCGGCTGCGATATCGACTAGGTCCGCGCTTGCGGCGATCTCCACCTCGACCTCGGGATAGGCTTGACAGAAGGATGCGATCAGCGACTCCAGCAGGATCGGCACCACCGCTCGCGGGGCCGTGAGGCGCAACAGCCCCGCCGGCCGCTGTCCGAGGTCACGTGCGTCCTCGCTTGCGGCGACGAGCTCCTCGAAGGCAGGTTTTGCGCGCAAGAGAAATCGTTCGCCGGCTTCGGTCAACCCGACACTCCGAGTCGTGCGTATGAAGAGCGCCGCGCCGACGCGCGCCTCAAGAGCGCGCACCGCCTGGCTGATCGCCGATGGTGTTACCCCCAGCTCCGCGGCCGCTTTGCGAAAACTGCGGTGCTGGGCAACGCTCAGGAACGCCTCTACGCCGTCGAGCGCGCCTTGCCTGACTGTGAAGTTTTGCTTCATAACCTGTCGACATTATCGCGAATAGTCGATCGCGGGAAGCGGTCGTACATCTAGCTTGCAAATCCGGAGTCACGGTGATGTCGAAGCCCCAGATGCGCGACAATCAAGGGAGCCGCGCAATGCGAGACGCGACGTTATGCCGACGCGACATGCTCCGGGCGGTGGGCGCGCTCACCGTCGGTGCTGCTTTCGCGGAGCCGGCTAAGGCCGCTGCCGCCGAAACCAGCGGGGCTGGCCCTGAGCCGACATCTTGGGTGGATTCGGCGATGCCCGAGGTGACGCATCGCATGATCGAAACGAATGGCATCCGCTTGCACGCCTTGGCCCATCCATCCGTCGCGCAAGCACAAGCCATCTCGCCCACAATCACCGGGGTGATGGTCATCCTTACCGTGAAGGCGGGCGTCACACGCGAACAAGTCATGGCCGTGATGCCAGCTGAAATCCGGCAGACCGTGCAGCTCTATCTCAATGGGAAGATTCGTGAATGGTGTTCGCGTGGCGATGGGCGCGGAGTTGTCTTCTTGCTGGATTCCAGGGACGTCGCCGAGGTGCAGGCGATCATGGAGGGTCTACCGTTGGCCAAGCGAAATCTTATGGCCCACGAATACATCGCAGTCGGTCCGCTTTTGCCGCTCCGCTTGCTCATCGCCAATCCCTGAGCGCCCGCAATAGCCTACGGGCCCAAGGCGAGCAACGCCGCTCCCCGTACTTCAGCATCCGGCGGGGTAGCCCCCACGGCCGGTAGATCAGCGAGGCGCGCAGCTGATCGAAGACGCTACCTAGGGAGAAACGCATGACCCTTGAACTTAAGCTGCTGGTCTGGTCGACGGCGCTGGCCTTGATTCAAATGCTCATCGCCCTCCTGGCCGCGATAGCGCAAGTTGGGCTTTTGCCGCTCGTCGGCAACCGCCAAAACCTTCCGGCTTTTGAGGGATGGGCAGGTCGCGCACAGCGAGCGCACCGCAATATGTTGGAAAGCCTAATCATCTTCGCGGCACTCGTGCTAGTGGCGCAGTTTGCAAGCAAGACCAACGTTGTGACGGCGCTCGGCGCCCAATTGTTCTTCTGGGGCCGCCTGGCCTATGCGCCGGTTTATGTCATCGGGATTCCATGGCTTCGCACTGGCTTGTGGGGCGTTTCGTTCGTAGGGTTGTTGCAAATCCTCCTGCAGCTTCTGTAGGCATCGAAGCACCCTCGGGAGTCCGCTCCGGGTCTAAAGAGCGACTATCTTGGATTACCCTGCCATCGCAGACGTCCGTCGTTGCCGCGCCCCGCGACGGCAGATCGATGCCGAAGAGACATCACTCGCGGTAGGGTGCTGACGGTCTTTTGCGCACTGCTGCTCATTCGAGGCTGGGAACGCGGCTCCAAACATCGACCGATCGATGCCGATAGTCGCTGAAACCGAATAGGTTCCGAATTGACGGAATTATCCTTGGAATTCAACAGCGCAAATTTCTGACGGATCGGGCAGATGGTTCTTCATTGCGCGCGGGAAATTTGCTCTGTTAGAGCAACGTATTATGATCACTCAAAACAATCGAGTGGGAATGAGGGGTGTGGGATACTCTGGAGGATTTTGGAGGGAAATGGCGTAAGACGAATAAAGGGTTATCTGTCGGTTTCTCGGTTTCGTCGGTGAGCCGCGGCCCATTGTCAATTGAAGCTCTGGCTCCATTAAGCCATTGTTTCTCAATCGACCGGCCGTCTGCCGTTCATCCGAGCCGAGAGCTCTGACGGCGCTTTTTGACGGCACTTCCGCATCATGGGCCAGGCAGCGTATGTTTTCCATGTCAGAGCCGTTCAGCTTCTAATCAGCGAAAGGGATCAAGGGACATGCCTACGATCACCACGAAGGACAGCACCGAGATTTTCTACAAGGATTGGGGCACGGGTCAGCCCATCGTGTTCAGCCATGGCTGGCCGCTTTCGGCGGACGATTGGGACGCGCAGATGCTATTCTTTCTCGGCAAGGGCTTCCGTGTGATCGCCCATGACCGGCGCGGCCATGGCCGCTCCACCCAGACCGGCGGCGGCCATGACATGGATCATTATGCCGACGACCTCGCGGCGTTGGCCGCGCACCTGAATCTGAAGGATGCGGTGCACGTCGGCCACTCCACTGGCGGCGGCGAAGTGGTGCACTACCTGGCGCGTCACGGCGAAAGCCGGGTGGCAAAAGCAGTTATCATCAGCGCGGTGCCGCCGCTGATGGTAAAGACGGCGACCAATCCGGGCGGACTGCCCAAGGAGGTTTTTGATGGATTTCAGGCGCAGCTCGCCGCCAACCGTGCCCAGTTCTATTACGATGTACCGGCCGGACCATTCTATGGCTACAACCGGCCCGGGGTGAAGTCCTCGCCCGGGGTGATCTGGAACTGGTGGCGCCAGGGTATGATGGGAGGCGCCAAGGCGCATTATGACGGCATCGTCGCCTTCTCCCAGACCGACTTCACCGAAGACCTGAAGAAGATCACGGTACCGGTGCTGGTAATGCACGGCGATGACGACCAGATCGTGCCTTATGCCGATTCTGCACCGCTATCGGCAAAGCTGCTAAAAAATGGCACACTGAAAACCTACGCAGGCTTTCCGCACGGCATGCCCACTACCGAGGCCGATACCATTAACGCCGACCTGCTGACTTTCATTGAAGGCTAGAAATTGCGCGGTGCCGGGACTTCGGTCCCGGCACCAGGACTGACGGTATTTCCCCACGAAGCGAGCGCGAGCGTGACCGGGCGCGCGATAACGTAGCGATTCAGCAACAATTCGCGTCACATCCCGATCGCGCGCATGTAAAGCGTCAGCAACTGGTCGATCTCCTCGCGCTCCTGCGCCTCCAGCCGGCGTACCGAGATCAGCTTGCGCAATACCTTCACGTCAAAACCAGCACTCTTCGCCTCGGCGTAGATATCTCGGATGTCGCCGGCGAGCGCCTGCTTCTCCTCCTCCAGCCGCTCGATCCGATCGACGAAGGATCGCAGCCGATCGGCGGCGACCCCACCGGTCTCGGGCTTGCTTTCCACCTTTTGCAGTGCGTCCAGCGCCATCCAACTCGCCCCCTTTGCTCCCGCTGCGCGGGCGGCGGGGATAGCCGGAGCGCACCGCGCGGGTCAATGCTTCGGCTTGGCCTCGGCGAAGGCGGCCTGCTGCCCCGCCGTGGCCGGCGCCTGATGCTGCGCCTGCCATTCCTTGTAGGGCATGCCGTAGATGATCTCGCGCGCGGCGGGGTCCGACAGCGCCACGCCCTTGGCCTCCGCGGCCTCGCGATACCAGCGGCTGAGGCAGTTGCGGCAGAACCCGGCGAGATTCATCAGGTCGATATTCTCCACGTCGGCGCGTTGCCGCAGGTGCTCGACGAGGCGGCGGAACGCGGCGGCCTCGAGTGCGGTGCGGGTGGCGTCATCCAGGCTTGGTGCGGTCATGGCAATGCCCTCTCCTTGTGTAGCCCCAGATGGCGCCGCGCGGCTTGCTCCGCCATAGTGCGCGCGGCTGCGGGAGACGAAAGGGGGTCTGGGGCCTCCAGGCCCCAGCGGGGTCGAGGGGCGGAGCGGGCCAAGGTTCCGATCGGCCCCTTGGGCCGATTGGAATGCCCGCGGAGGGGGCGCCCCTCGCCTCTCGAACCCGGAGAAGAAATGCCCACCCGCACCAAGGTCCGGCGCCACCGGCGCACCAAGATCGTCGCCACCCTCGGCCCCGCCTCCTCCAGCCCCGAGGTTCTGGCGCGCCTGTTCCATGCCGGCGCCGACGTGTTCCGGCTCAATTTCAGCCACGGCACGCACGAGGACCACGCCGCTCGCGTCGCCATGATCCGCGAACTGGAGGGCAGTGCCGGACGCCCGATCGGCATCCTCGCCGACGTGCAGGGGCCCAAGCTGCGGGTCGGCCAATTCCAGGGCGGGCGGGTGCATCTGCAAGCCGGCCAGGAGTTCCAGCTCGACCTCAATCCCACCCCCGGCAACGCGCGGCGCGTGGCCCTGCCGCATCCCGAGATCATCGGTGCCGCCGCGATCGGCACAACCCTGCTGCTGGACGACGGCAAGCTGCGCCTGGCGGTGGAGCGCAAGCGCGAGGACCGGCTGGAAACGCGGGTGGTGGTCGGCGGTCCGCTGTCGGACCGCAAGGGCGTGAACGTGCCGGACGTGATGCTGCCGATCCCGGCGCTGACCGAGAAGGACCGCGAGGACCTGGCCTTCGCGCTCGATCACGGCGTCGAATACATCGGCCTCTCCTTCGTCCAGCGGCCGGAGGACGTGACCGAGGCGCGCGAGATCGTCGGCCGCCGCGCCTGGCTGCTGACCAAGCTCGAAAAGCCGCAGGCGCTGGAGAATCTCGACGAGATCATGCGCCTGTCGGACGCGGTGATGGTGGCGCGCGGCGATCTCGGCGTCGAGCTGCCGCCCGAGGAGGTGCCGTTGGTGCAGAAGCGCATCGTGCGGCTGGCGCGGCGGATGGGGCGCCCGGTCGTGGTCGCGACCCAGATGCTGGAGAGCATGATCGCCTCTCCCGCGCCGACCCGCGCCGAAGCGTCGGATGTGGCGACCGCGGTGTTCGACGGGGCGGATGCGGTGATGCTCTCGGCCGAGACCGCGGCGGGACAGTACCCTTACGAGGCGGTAAACATCATGGACCGCATCATCGCCCGGGTGGAGCAGGACCAGGGCTGGCGCGCGATCATCGAGGCGAGCCGGCCGGACCCGGACTCCTCGGCCGCCGACGCGATCGCGGCCGCCGCGCGCCAGGTCGCCCACACCACCGGCGCGCACGCGATCGCGGCCTTCACGCTGTCCGGCAGCACCGCGCTGCTGATTGCGCGCGAGCGACCGGAAAGCCCGATCCTCGGCCTGACGCCCGACCCGCTGACCGCACGGCGGCTCGCCGTCGTATGGGGCGTGCACGCGGTGGTGACGCCGGACGTGCATTCGATGTCGGAGGCGGTCGCCAAGGCGACGCGGATCGCGCTGTCGGAGGGCATCGCCCGGCACGGCGGCGAACTGGTGGTGGCCGCGGGCGTGCCGTTCGGGCAGGCGGGCACCACCAACGCGCTGCGCGTGGTCGAGGTGCGGTAGCGAGTGTCCCGATTCCGAAGTTCTGCCCGCGGACCGCTGGCTTGACACGGACTTCCCCGCACCGGACCGTCCGCGCCCATGCACCCCTGTCTGCCGCCTCGCGAGACCGTGACACCCCCCGGCTGGCGCTCGCCGCCGGGCGGGTGTGACTGCCACTTCCACATCTTCGGCCCCGCCGACCGCTATCCGCTCAGCCCGGGCCGCCGCTACACGCCCGAGCAGCCCGCGCCGGTCGCCGCCTATCGCCGCGTTGCGGACGCGCTCGGCCTCACCCGCGGCGTCGTCGTGCAGGCCTCGATCCACGGCACCGACAACCGCTGCACGCTCGATGCGACCGCGGAACTCGGCGCCGGCTACCGAGCCATCATTGTGATCGACGACACTGCGACCGAAGCCGACCTCGCCGCCATGCACGCGCGCGGCGCCCGCGGTGTGCGGTTCAACGTCGCCTCCGGCGGCGGCACGCCGGTCGAGCAGCTTGACGCGGTGGTGCGCCGGCTGGCGCCGCTCGGGTGGCATCTGCAGCTCTACACCGATCCCGACCACCTCGCCGCGCTGGCGCCGCAGCTTGCTTCTCTGCCGGTGCCGCTCGTGCTCGATCACATGGGCGGCGCGCGGGCCGCCGAGGGCACCGCCTCACCGGGATTCCGGGCGATGCTGCGGCTGCTGGAAGGCGGGCGGAGCTGGGTGAAGATTTCCGGCTATCGCGCCTCCGGCGGGCACCCCTATGCCGACGTCGCCCCGCTCGCCCGGGCGCTGCTCGCCGCCGCACCCGAGCGCTGCGTCTGGGGCACCGACTGGCCGCATCCGAGCCTCGCCGCCGACATGCCCGATGACGGGCACCTGTTCGATTTGCTCGGCGAGTGGGCGCCGGATCATGCGACCCGCCGCCGCGTGCTGGTGGACAATCCCGCCGCCCTCTACGGGTTCGGCGCCGCCGCCTCTGGCACGTAGCGGAACGCATCGCCGGCGCGGCCGACATGGCCCAGCCCCGGCCAGGGCGCGTGATAGCTGAGCACCCGCATCCGCTCGTCCGCGAGCCGCCCCAGCAGCCGCGTGCGCGTCGCCGCCGCCGTCACCGGGTCTACGTCGAAGGCGCTGTGCGCTTCGGGGTGGGCGAACGAGATCGGATGCAGGAACGCCGCATCGGCCAGCACGCACAGTGCCTCGCCCGCATTGGCGATCACGAACGTCATGTGCCCCGGCGTGTGGCCGGGGGCGGCGATCGCGTGAATGCCGGGCAGGAACTCCTCGCCGTCGCTGATGAACAGCATCCGTTCGCGCAGCGGCAGCAAATGGCGGCGCACGCCGGCGACGGTGATGTCGTGGTCCGTCCCGGCATAATGTTCCCAGAACGCAAGCTCGTGCTCGGCCATGTAGATCATGGCATTGGGGAAGGTGGGCCTGCCGTCGCCGCGCATCGTGCCCCAGCAATGGTCGCAATGCGCGTGGCTCAGCACCAGCGCGTCGATCTGCTCCGGCCCGAGCCCGAGTTCGGCGAGGCTGCGCAACAGGCGGCCGCTGTGCGGGCCATAGAGCTTGGCGTCGCCCATGCCATCGTCGAACAGCACCAGATGGCCGCCGAGGTCGAGCAGCAGGATGTTCTGCTCCATGCGCGACGGACCATCGGGCATGAATTCGCAGGCGAGCGTGGCGGCGACGACCGCGGGCGCGAGACCGGAATGGATCTCGGCGGCGGGCGGCAGCGCGAGCGGGCCGTCGGACACGATCGCCGCGTCCAGCGTGCCGATGCGGAAGCGGTGGGCATAGGGAATATGTCCGCCGATCCGCGCCGGATTCAGCCCGATCCGCTGCCGCCACTCAGGCATCGAGCGGCGCGCAGGCAGCTTCGAGCCAGGCACGGTCGGATGGGTCGAGCTGCGGCCCGATCTCGGCCAGCACGCGGCCGTGATAGGCGTCGAGCCACCCGCGCTCGGGCGGCGTGAGCAACGCGGGCAGCACCATGCGCCGGTCGAACGGCGCCAGCGTCAGCGTCTCGAAGCGCAGGAATGGCTTTGCGGCGCCTGGCAGCTCGGCCGGGTGCACGAGCAGAAGGTTTTCCAGCCGGATGCCGTACTCGCCGGGCACATAGAGCCCCGGTTCGTCCGACAGGATCATCCCCGGCGCGATCGGCACCGGCCTGGCAAGCCGGGACAGGCTGGCCGGGCCTTCATGGACCGACAGATAGGCGCCGACGCCGTGTCCTGTGCCGTGATCGTAATCCAGCCCCGCCTGCCACAGCGCGCGGCGCGCGAAGGCGTCGAGATGCGCGCCGGTCAGCCCCTGGGGGAACACCAGGGTCGCGATCGCGATCATGCCCTGCAGGACGCGGGTCCACCGCTCGCGCAGCGTCTCGGGCGCCGCACCCGGTCCGGTCCAGAGCGTGCGGGTGATGTCGGTCGTGCCATCGAGATACTGCGCGCCGCTGTCGATCAGGAAGAGTTCGTCGGGGTGGATCGGCCGGTCGGTCACCGGGCTCACGCGGTAGTGGATGATGGCGCCGTGCTCGCCGGCCCCGGCGATTGCCGGAAAACTCTCACCGCGGAAGCGCTCGCCCTCCGCACGCAGGGCCAGCAGCCGGGCGGCCGCCGAACTCTCGGTCTGGCCGCCCGCCGGTGCGGCGGCGGCGAACCAATGCAGGAACCGGCACATCGCAACCGCGTCGCGCGCGTGCGCGGCCCGGGCACCCGCCTGCTCGGCCGCGTTCTTGCAGGCCTTGGGCAGCAGGCACGGGTCCGGCCCGTCGGCAATGACGGCACCGGCCGCGCGCAGCGTGCGCGCGAACCAGGCGGGGGTGCCTGCCGGATCGACCCGAACCTTCTGCCCGCGCAGGGCAGCCAGCGCCTCGGGCAGCGCCGCGCGGGGTTCGCAGGCGACCGCGTTGCCGAGCCACGCGCGGGTCTCAGCGGGCACCTTGCCCGGCGCCATGAACAGCGTCGCCGTGGCGTCGGCCCGCACCAGTGCGAAGCCGAGTGCCACGGGCGTGAACCCCACGTCCCCGCCGCGCAGGTTGAACAGCCAGGCGATCGAAGCCGGGTCGCTGATAATTGCCGCGTCTTGCCCCGCTTCCCGCAACGCCTCGGCAATCTCGGACCGTTTGTCGGCCGCGTCATCGCCGGCAAGCGCGATCGGGTAGGGGACGGCCGGGCCGGCGGGCGATGGCGGCCGGTCGCGCCAGATCGCATCCACCGGATTGCGCTCCAGCGCCACCATTTTGATCCCGGCCTCGGTATAGCGGGCCAGCGCCTCCTCGCCGATCAACCAGGGGTCGTAGCCGATCCGGGCGTCGGGCGCGGCTTCCTTAATCCAGCCGGGCGGCGGCTCCGCGGTGATGTGCCGGACCTGCCAGAACGCGGGGTCGATCTGCTCCGCCGCCTGCGTGACGTAGCGACCGTCGGTGAACAGCGCCGCCCGGTCCGCCAGCACCACGGCGAGCCCGGCCGAGCCGGTGAAGCCGGTCAGCCAGGCCAGCCGCTCGGCCGATGGGGGCACATATTCCCCCAAGTGCTCGTCGGCGCGCGGCACCAGACAGCCATCCACGCCCTGCCGCGCCAGTTCGGCGCGCAGTGCGGCGAGCCGGTCGGGAAACGGATGCATCTTCGGGCGCTCAGGCCAGGATTGCGCCGCGCGCATGGACCCCACAGCGAGCCCGCTTTCTACGCATGGCTGGCGGGGTTGATCCGCATTTTTCATCTCGCTGCCGGACGATCATATTGCACTGCGAGAACTCCGGGGGTTTCGGGCGGGACGCTTCCGCCGACCCGGACCGGGGCTCGGTCCACTGTCTAGGACGACTGCCATGAACTTCCGCCTTGTCAAAGACGACTTCGCCTTCAACGCGCCCGGGTCCGTCAACTACAGCCCCGTGCCGACCGATGGCGCCGAGATCGCCGAGCGCGCCCGCGCCCGCACCGCCGCGCGCAACACCGGCGTCGTTGGTCGCGCCCGCACCTGGTTCGCCCAGATGCGGCGCCGCCGCCGCGCCATGAACGAGCTGTACATGCTCACCGATCACGAGCTCGACGACATCGGCATCACCCGCTCGGAGATCCCGACCATCTTTGAGCCGGGCTTCGCCGAGCAGTACGCGAGCCGCCGCAGCCACGTCTGAGGGGGTTGTTCCCGGCCGGGCCATCAGGCCCGTGCCGGGGCGCCGTCTTCGGCGCGCGGCAGGGTGACGCCGATCATGTCGCCCTCGCGCACGATCGAGGCGAGCCGCGTCGCATCCCAGCCTTCGGTTCCGGTGGGACGGAGCGGCAGCACCATCCAGCGGTAGTCGGCGGTCGAATTCGACGACGCGGATGCGCGTGCCGGGTAGCAGAACGGTGCCCCATTCGGCGAGCACAGCCGCCGGATCGCGCACTGCGCGGGCGCGATAGCCGGCCGACTTGAACCAGAACGGCGGATAGCCCAGCACCGCGCGCGGGTAGCAGCTGCACAGCGTGCAGACGACGAGATGATGCAGCCCGTCGGCATTCTCCAGCACCCCGAGCGGCGGCGCGCCGCGCATCGGAATGCCGAGCGCTTCGGCAGCCTGGGTGCCGTCGCGCAACATCAGCACGCGGTAATCCGGGTCGGTCCAGGCACGGGCGACCATGCGCGCCCCCTGCGCCGGGGTAGCGGCATCGGTCTGGCGGATGCGCTCGGCGATCTCGGGCGCGGTCGCGATGCCCTTCTCGGCCAGCAGGCGGCGCACCGCCGAGAGCAGCCGGTCACTGTCCGCCTCGATCAGGTTCATGGCCACACTCGCGCGCAGAACTCGGGATAGGTCTCCGCCATCTCGGCACGGACCGCGCCGCGGAGCAAGCCGAGCTCGGTCGGGGACGGATCGGGCGTCGTCGGCACGTCGCCGCTCGCGTTATAGGCGAAGCCGGTCGCTTCGCGGACGCTTGCTGCGGTCTCGCCGGGATGCAGCGAAGCGAGTGCCAAGCGCCCGGCACTGGCATCGAAGCGGAACACGCATCGCCCCGTCACCAGCGCCTGCGCCGTCCCGCGGCGAAACACGCCGGGAGCGGAGAGGCCCGGGGCCGAGACATGCTCGACCCGCTCGACCAGCACGCGGCGGGTGTGCTCCTCGCGGAACAGGATGGTGCGCGGCGTCATCAGGTACATGAACGCCGAGCCAAAGCTGCCGGGAAAGCGCACGTCCGTTCCGGGCCACTCGCCGGTGCCGATCAGGTTGATGTTGGCCTGCCCGTCGATCTGCCCGCCGCCGAGGAAAAAGAGATCGATGCGGCCCTGACCGGCGAGATCGAACAGCTCGCGCGTGCCATCGGTGAACGGGTTGCCGCGGCGGCGGTGCAGCAGTGAGAGCCGCACCGGATGGCCGAGTGCGCGCACCAGCAGGCAGGCGGCGGCCGGGATCGGGCTCGCGGCGCCGACCGCGACATGGCGGGCGGGGGGTGCCGTGGGATCGACGATCAGCCGCGCAATCGCGGCCGCGAGCCGCTCCTCGGGTCGGATCATTCCGCGGCGCGGGCCGGGCCAACGCGTACCGGGGCAGCGCGCACGTGGGCTTCGAGATAGGCGGCGAACCCGGCGTCGCTGCGCGCCGCGGCGGCGTAGGCGGCGAGGTGGGCGGCATCGGCCGGATATTCATCGAGCAGCGCCGCCGGCCAGGCGCCGCGCTCGGCGACCGCCACGGCTTCGATGTAGGTGGCCAGGATCGTGCCGGCGGCCATCCGCTCATCGTCGAGGAAACTGCCGGGCACGATGCGCTCGACCGTGACCAGGGTGCGGCGGGCGGCGTGGGCGAGGGTCGCGCATTCGCGATGCCGGCCGACCCAGATATTTCCCTCCGCGTCGGCGGCGGGCGCGTGGAAGGCGGCGATCTCGGGTGCCTGTGCCGGCAGCAGCACGATCGGGTCGCCCGTGTCCGCGAACGGGTTGTCGATCACCATCCAGTCCGGGCGGTGGGCGAGGATGTCGCTGCCGAGCAGCCCGCGCAGCGGCAGGAACGGCACGCCCTTCTCGGCGGCTTGCAGCATGGTGTGGATCGCCGGGCAGGTGGCGTCACGCATTGCAAGCCGGCCGGCACGCAGCGCTGCACGGAAGCGCGGCGCGGCCCCCGCTTCGCCGAGCGAAACCGCCGAGCTTTCGACCGCGGTGACAGCGCCGGCGCCGATCAGGAGATCGGTCGCATAGCCCGAGACCGGCACGCCAAGCAGGCGAAGCTCGCGTGCGCCACGCCGCACGAGCGCGCGGGCGAGCGCATTGGGCGGCAGCGAGTTGTCCGGCGGCAGGGCGAGCTGGGCGCCATCCGGGATGGCGGCGGCGAGCTCGTCGAGGGAGAGGTGGGCGACGGATCCGGGCATGGGTTGGCTCCGCGGTCGCCCCGATGGAACCGGCATCGCTGATGGATGGCAAGGGGCGGCCGATCCTCACCGCGTGACCAGCGCTTTCAGGGCGAGCAGGTCCCGCTGCACCCACTCTGCGTCCGCCGCGAACTTCTCGTCGGACATGCCCGGCTGCCGAAACAGGGTAAGCAGCACCTCGGCACCCTCGCCGTTCGCGATTACGCGCAGAGGCACGTAGATTTTCGGACCGGTGCCGGCGTCGATGGTGTGATCCATGACGCCAAACGCATTGCGGCCGGTAAATCTGATCCTGATCGGCCCTTCAGGGCCTTCGGCCGTCCATGCTTCGCCGTCCTTCACCAGCGACGATCGGCTGAGACCCGAAGCCCATTTCGGAAAGTCCTCCGGTCGCCAAACGGCCTCGTAGATTTCGTTGCAGTTTCGGTTGATCGAGATACTGATCGTTCGGGCCTCCAGCGTTGCAGCCTCCCTTGAAGCGCGTTCCTCCGGCCCTAGGCGGGTCGGGACGGATCGGGCGCCGAGCCAAATGGGCCCCCGCCCTTGTCCTCCGCGCGCCCTGGGTGCTTAGCTACTTCCATTCTGCGCTATCCGGGAGCATCCGCATGACCGACCCCGCAAAGAGCGACAGCGAGTTGGCGCTGATTGACCTTGCGCGCCGCGTGCTGCCGGGAGGAAGCTTTGGCAATCTGTCGGGCGACATCGTCGTTCGCGAAGGCCGCGGCGGGCGCGTCTGGGACATCAGCGGCAACGAATACGTGGACTTCCTGCTGGGCTCCGGCCCGATGTTCATCGGCCATGGCCATCCAGACGTGCTGAAGGCCGTCCAAGCGCAACTGCCGTGCGGCTTCACTTTTTTTGCCAACAACGAACACGGTATCCGCCTCGCCGCCGAACTGGTTGAGGCGGTGCCCTGTGCCGAGCAGGTGCGTTTCGTATCCTCCGGCACCGAGGCGGACGCTTACGCGCTACGGTTGGCACGCGCATTTCGCAAACGCGACAAGGTCCTCAAGTTCGAGGGCGGCTTTCATGGGATGAGCGACTACGCGCTCATGAGCTACGCGCCCAAGCGTCCCGGCAACTTCCCGCAGGCATCCCCGGACTCCGCCGGTATCCCGCGCAGCGTGCAGGGTGAGGTGATCATCGCCCCGTTCAATGACGCGGCGATGGCCTGTGAGTTGATCCGTGAACACCGCGACGAGCTCGCCGGTGTCATTCTGGAACCGTTTCAGCGCATGATCGCTCCGGTGCCGGGGTTCCTGCAAGCGCTACGTGCTGCCACCGCCGAATGCGGCATTCCCCTGATCTTCGATGAGGTGGTAACCGGATTCCGCTTCGCTTGGGGCGGCGCGCAGGAATATTACGGCGTCACGCCGGATATCTGCACGTTGGGAAAGATTATCGGCGGCGGGTTTCCACTGGCCGCCGTCGCCGGGCGTGCCGACATCATGGCGCATTTCGATCGCGCCCGTGTCGGCGATGACGGCTTCATGCCGCAGATCGGCACGCTGTCGGGCAACCCGGTGGCGGCGGCGGCGGGGCTGGCGACGCTCGCGGTGCTGAAGCGGCCGGGGGCGTACGAGCGGGTGTTCGCGACTGGCCGTGCATTGATGGCCGGCATTGCGGAGGTCATCGAGGAAACCGGCCTGCCGGCACGGGTGGTCGGCGAGCCCCCATTGTTCGATTTGGCCTACGCGCGGGCGACGCCGCGTGACTACCGCGCGACGCTACGCACAGACGGCGACCTGCAGCGGCGGATCAACCAGCGCCTCCGCGCCGGCGGCGTGCTGAAAGGGGACACAAAATTCTACGTCTCGCTTACCCATAATGAAGCGGATGTGGAACAGACGGTGGCCGCCTTCGCTGCGGCGGCGAAGGCCGAGACGGCGGTGGAAATGCCAGCCTGACTATCATTGCATCACGCCGCCCAGTCGCGCGGCGCCTGCCAGTCCAGCATTTGCCGCAGCCCGGCCGCACCCAGCAGGCCCTGGGCCGCCGGCTGGGCGCCGTAGCGGCGACGGATCAGGGCCTGCGCGCGGGCGGCGCGCTGGCGCGCCTCCTCCGGGTTGGACGCGACCTCGCGCAGCAGCGCCGCCGCGTGGTCGATATCGGGCTCGGCCCAGTGCTGCCCGGCCGTGCCAAAATCCTCCTCGAGCCCGATCGGCACCAGCCGGTAATCGACCGGCCACCCGGTGCTCGCGTCCAGGAAATCCGCCGGCCCCGACCAGGCGGTTGCGATCACCGGAATCCCCCGCAGCATCGCCTCGGCGATGCCGCGACCAAAACCCACGCTCCGGTGCAGCGAGACGAACGCATCCGCCGCAGCGATCAGCCCGGCCATGCCGGCGCGGCCCAGCGTCTCGTCGCGCAGGATGATGCGCGGGTCGATGGCAAGTGCGCGCAGCCGCGCCATCTCGTGCGGGTGCTCCGCGCCGCCGTCGGTCGCGATCAGCAGCGTCGCGGGTTCGGCTGGATCGGGATAGGCGCGCCGGAAGGCGGCAATCAGCGCCTCGGGGTTCATGCGCCGGATGGAGGCGCAAGCGAACGCCAGCAGGAACAGCGGCCCCGCTTCCGGCAGGCCGAAATCGGCACGCGATGCCGGCCGCACCTCGGGCGGATCGAGCAGCGGCATCGGCACCAGCGAGACCGGCCGCAGCCCCTCGGCGGCGAAAGCGCGCTGCTGGAATGACGAGGTGGCGAGGATCGCGTCGGTGAAGCTGAAAGCATGGCGCAAATGCGCCGGCAGGCGTTCGAGCGCCCAGTGCCAGAGCCCGAAATGGCACGCGGCGGCGACGCCGAGCGAGCGGGCGAAGCTCCAGACGGCGTGCGCCTGATCGGCGTCGTGCACCGATACCAGCACGTCGAGGCTGAGCCGGCTGCCGCTCGGCAGTGCCGCACCGCTGTGATCGCGCAGCACCGCCGCGTCGCGGTCGATGATGAGGAAATCGGCGAAGCCTACCTCGCTCAGCGCCCCGACGAGGCCGCGTAGCAGCGCGCCCATCCCGGTCGGCGCGGTCCAAGGCCCGAGCAGGCCAAGCGCCGCCCGGCGCGACTGGGGGGCGAGCGGCGGTGCCGGCGGCGCGAGCGCCGAGCCGAGGGCGCGGGCGGCATATTCGCGCGCGAAATGCTGTTTGGCCCATTCAAGCAGCCCGGCGCAGCCCGAAGGCGTGGCGGGATCGAAGCGGCGACGCAGATCGGCGCGCTCCCGCAGGATGAACGCGAGCAGATTGGGCAGGCTCGGTGCGACCGCCGAAGGCGCCTGTGCCCAGGCCGCAAGGGCCGGGTCGAACCCCGCGAGGTCGAGGCCGAGATCGGCGATCCCCTGCATCAGCAGCCAGCGCAGCAGCCCGGTGCGCCCCGGCTCCGTTGCCAGCGGGAACCGCCGCTGCAAATCCTTGCGCAGTTCCCACAACGCCACCGCCGCGCGGCTGAAGCGGTAGCCTTCGGCTGCGATCGGCCCCGGCTCGGCGAAATAGCGCACAACCGGCGCGACCATCGCCGCCGGCCAGCCGAACAGCGCGGGGGCGAGCCGCGCATAGGCCAGCCCGACGGCGAGCCGCCCGACGCGGGTGCGCGGGAATTGCCCCCAGCCTTCGAGCCGCAGCTTCGGCTCGGCCAGGCAGTGCATCACCATCATCCCCTGCGTCACCGGCACGTCGGGGGCGGTCTCGTGGCCCACGGCGGGCGCGTTCCACCAGGCGAGGAACGCCGGTGATAGCGCGGCCGGATCGACCGCGCCCTCGGTGATGCCGCGGCTCATCGCCCAGGCGAGGAAACCGCGCAGGCTGGCGAGGGTCGCGAGCGGGAAGCTCGGCGGCAGGTCGCGACGCAGCTCCCAGGCCAGAGCCGCCTGTGCCGGCACCGGGATCGCCTCGCCCTCGCGCTCCACCACCAGATCGGCGGCCAGCGCCGCCGCGACTTCGCTCGCGCGATCGGTCCAGCAGCGACTGGCCAGCGCCGGCCAGGGTGGCGAGGGCGTGCCGCCAAGGCTGGCGCGGGCCGTCAGGCCGGCGGCGGCGATCGTTGCCTCGTCGAGGCCCGCGGCACGCCCCGCCTCGCCGGTCGCCCAGTCGTAGAACGACGCCAGCCCGGCGCGGGTGAAGATGTCAAAGGTGCGGTGCAGACATTCGTCGTCGAGCCAGAGCTGATAGAGCGCGCGGGGCAGCGCGACGCCGCGGCCGCGCAGGGTCTCGTCGGCCTCGTCGAAGAAGGCGCCGTCCGGCGGCGGCGAGGCCGATGGCGGCAGGCATCCTTCGTCGATCGCGCGCTGCAGCCAGCGCCGCATCGGGCGGATAACCGGGCGGCCGTCAGGGAAGCGGTCGAAGCCGTAAGGCCGCGCCCGCGCCTCGGTCCAGCCGCGGGCCCGGAGTTGAATGCGGAAGCGGTCGAACAGCAGCGCGAGCGGGCCGAATTCGGCGTCGGCCTCGATCGCCGCCTCGGGAAAACGACAGCAGATCAGTGCCTGTCCCCGCGCGCGCCAAACGCCGGCTGGGTCCGGCGCCGCATCGCGCGCGGCGGCGTTGCCGGGCGTCACGTTGATGCCGGGATGGCGCAGCACGCGCACGCGACCCACGAAACCGCTCGCCAGGTCGAGCCAGCGCCGGTCGAGCGCCATGCCAGCCGCGGGATCGTCGCGGCAGTGGGTCTGGCAGCGTCCGCCCCACCAGCGCAGGAAATCTACGCTCTCGCGGTCGCGCCTTGCCGCGATCAGGCTGCCGTCATAGGCGCCCTCGCGCAGCACGGCGAGGTCGTCCGTCGCGGCAGCGGCGGGGGAGAGGAGCGAGGGCACCAGCATCAGGCTGTGCGCGCCGAGCGCCTCGAGCACCGGGCGCAGTGGGGCCAGCAGGAGCGTCGCCGGGTCGAGATAGACCACCCGATCGAGCCCCTCCGCGAACATCAGATGCAGGAAGCCGGCGGGCTTGAGCGCCGCCTCTAACTCGCGCTCGGTGTACCACAACCGCATCCATGCGAGCCGCGGAAGGTCGAGCGCATCAGCCGCGATCACTTCGCCCTCGAGCGTGCTGCCGGGCGGGATCGCGTCGGTCACGATCACATGCCGGCGGGCGAGAGGATGGTGCTCGGCCAAGGCCGCCATCAGCGCGGCGGCGAGCGGCAGGCGACGGCCGGAGACGACCGTGAAGAATCCCGGCCGTGTCTCCGGTGCGTCCTGCTCCTGCTCGCCGATTGCTGCCGCCACCCGTCTTTCCCCGCGCCGGCAGAGCTAGCCAAGCGCCGGCCGGTTGGCAAACTCCACGATTGCTTGACACCGGCAGCCGGCGCCCGGAAGCATCGATATCCCAGCCCGCGGTGAGCGATGGAAGGCACGCCCGACTTCGTCTTCGACGCCCGCTTCTACGTCTCCCACCATCCCGACATCGCCGCCATGGTGGCGCGCGGCGAGGGGTTCGATCCGCGCCGTCATTTCTTCAGGCACGGAATCGAAGAGGGCCGCGCGGCCTCGATCTATTTCGACGTCGCCTATGTCCACGAGCACCTGCGCCGCTTCGAGGAGATCGCGGTCGAGCGCGCCGGCGCCACCGCCGCTTTCTTCGCACTGCCTCCGGCGCGGCGCTTCGTGCCGAACCGTTGGTTCAACCCGTGGCCGCTGCGCTGGCGCCACTGTGCGGCGCATCCCGCACTGGCCACGATGGACGACTACGCCGCCTTCGCCTTCTACGCCGAGCACGCGGCGGCACTTCGCCTCTCCCCGCACGGGCTGTTCGACGAGGCCCGTTACCTCGACCGCTATCCTGATGTCGCGGCGGCGGTCGCGGCTGGCGAGTACCGCTCGGGCTTTCATCATTTCGTCTCGCTCGGCTGGTCGGAAGGACGGGAGAACCTGCCCGATTTCGGCCTCGGCCTGATCGAGAAGGAGCGGCGCGGCCATACCGAGCGCGATTACCTGCTGCGCGCGCCGGGCGATCTCAGCACCGTCGTCTGGTGGTTCGACGCGCCGTTTTACCTCGCCACGAACCCGCCCGCGCACGCGCGGGTGCGCAGCGGCGCGCTGCGTTCCGGGCTTGAGCATTTCCTCGCGCTCGGCGTTGCGGAAGGCCGCGCGCCGCACCCGAGGCTGGCAGGGCTCGCGGCACACGACGCGGCCTCGTTCTTCGCCGCCCTCCGGGAGCACGCGCCCGAGCACCGGGCGCCGATGCTCTCGCTCGCGGACGCGTCAGTGCTGGCGCGGCGCATCCTCGCGCGCGGCGAGATCGCGGCGCCGCGCACGATCGCCGACGCGATCTGGCCGTTCGTCGCCTCGCCGCCGATCTCAGGCGCCTCCGAGGCGCAGTATCGCGCGCCCGAGAATCTGGCCGGGGACGTCCGAGGCGTGAATTTCTTCGGCCCGCTTGCGCTTGCCAACGGAGCGGGTGCGGCGGCCCGCGACACGCTCGCGGCACTGCGCGGTGCCGGCATCACGGCCGACGCCTATGACGTCTCGGGCTTCGTGCGCCCCGGCGCCGGCTTCGATCTCGTCGCCGCTGACGATCTGCGCTTCGCCTTCAACCTCATCTTCCTCAACCCCGATCAGGTGCTGTCCTTCGTTGCGCGCCATGGCACGGCGATGTTCGACCGCCGCGCGTCGGTCGGCTTCTGGGCGTGCGAGCTGCCGACGCCACGGCCGGAATGGCGCGCGGCCCTTGACGGCTTCGACCTGATCGTGACCCCGAGCGCCTGGTGCGCCGAAGCCTTCGCGACGGAAACGGAGCGCGCGATCGCGACCGTGCCGTACGTGGTCGATCGTGCGGCGTTGCGTGCGGCGCGCGACGCCTATCGTGGCCATCCTGCCATCGATCGCCTGATCGCCGCACGCAGGGCGGGGCGGCGGATCGTGCTGCTCGTGACGGACGACGCGTCCGACGCATCGCTCAAGGGCGTTGACGTGTTCGAGGCAGTGGCGGCGGCGTTCGAGCGGCGCTTCCCCGACCGTGCGCTGTTCGTGCTCAAGACGCCTGCGCGGGGCCGCCCGGACGCGCGCCGGCCGGAAGCGTCTCCGGTGACGGTCATCGACGAAGCTCTCGATTTTCCTGATCTCTGCAAGCTCAAGTCGATCGCGGATGCGTTCGTCTCGCCGCACCGCGGCGAGGATTTCGGGATCGACCTCTTCTCGTCGATCGCACTCGGCGTGCCGGCTTTCTGCTCCCGCCACGCGGGCGGCACCGATCTGCTGGGCGAGGATTATCCGTATTTTCTGCCCGGACGGCTGGCCGAAATCGGCGCGGATCGCGGGCCGTACCGCGGCGGCGCGATCTGGTTCGAGCCCGACGCAGCGGCAGCCGCCGAAGCATTGGCGTGCTTCTTCGACGCGCCGCAGGCGGGGCGTGCGGTGTTCGACGCGACTGCGGCACGGCTTGCTGAGACGCTTTCGCCGCAAGCGGTAGGCCGGCGTCTCGTCGGCGCGCTGCGCGAGCGGCTCGGGTTTGGCGACGCCGATCCGCGGCCGGTGCTCGCCGGCTTGCGCGCGCGCGTGCCGGAGCGCTTCGCGACCGGCGCCTCCGCGCCAATGGCGCCGGGTGCGGCCGAGGGGCCGGCCGCCGCCGTCTCGCCGTTCTTCTCGATCATAACGGTTACCTTCAACATCGATCCCGCCCTGCTCGGCGAGCTTTACGACGATCTCTGCGCGCAGACCGACCCGGCCTGGGAGTGGTGCATCGCCGACGACGGCTCGATCGACCCGCGCACTCGCGAAGCCCTCGTGGGCTTGCGCGCGCGCGACGCCCGCGTTCGAGTGCGCTTCGCCCGCGGTCACACGGGGACAGCCCGCGCCACCAATGCGGCGGTGCTCGTGAGCTGCGGCGCGCATCTGGTGATGATCGACCCCCACGACCGCGTCGCCCCCGAGCTGCTCGCCGGCTACCGTGCCGCGATTGCCAGCGTGGGGATCCCCGCCGTCTACTATTGCGACGAGGACAAGCTGTCTTCCGACGGGCAGCAGGGCGCGCATTTCTACAAGCCTGATTTCAGCCACGAATACCTGATGAGCGCCATGTACGTGCGGCACGGCCTCTGCGTACGAAAGGCTCGGTTCCTTGAACTCGGCGGCTCGCGAGGAATACGAGGGCGCGGAGGACCACGATTTCGTGCTGCGGCTGGTGGCTTCCGGCACGCTGGTCGGCCACGTGGACCGGCTGCTCTACCATCGGCGCGAGGGCTCGGCTGCCGCATCAAGTGCGGCGACGGACACCGCGACCGACGCCGGCAGCCGTGCGGTCGCCGATTATGTCTGCCGCATCGGGCTTGATGCGACCGTAGAGTACGGGCACGCGCCGGGCACCTATCGGGTCCGTCCGCGCATCAAGCGCGGGCGCGTCTCGCTCAACATCCTGACCGGCTGCGCCGCGGGTCGGATTGGCGAGCGACGCGAGGTCTATGCCGAAAACTTCATCCGCTCGATCGTGCGCTTCGACGCCGGCATCGACATGGAAATCCGCGTTGTCGTGGATGCCAAGGCGGCCGATGCCGCCGCCGCCCTGCCGCTGCTCGATGAGCGGGTGCAGTTGGTGCTGTATGATCCCGGCGCGTTGCCGTTCAACTTTGCGCACAAGGCCAATGTCGCAGTGCGCGGTGCAGACGCCGAGCGGATCGTGCTGCTGAATGACGACATGGAGGTGCTCGACGGCGAATGGCTCGGAGCGCTGCTGGAGATGCTGGAGATTCCCGGCGTCGGCATTGCCGGCGGGCGGCTGCTCTATCCCGATGACACGGTGCAGCACTGCGGCATTGCCCTCGGCGTTCTAGGTGCCGGGGCTCACGTGATGGTCAAGCTGCCGAAGCAGGAACCGGGCTACAATCAGTTCAGCCACGTGATCCGCAACTATTCGGTCGTCACCGGCGCCTGCATGGCGTTCCGCAAATCGGTGTTCGAGGCCGTCGGCGGTTTCGACGAGAGCTACCCACTCGACTTCAATGATGTCGATTTCTGCCTCAAGCTCGGCGAAGCGGGCTGGCGCGTGGTGTACACGCCGTTTGCCGAGCTGCGGCATTTCGAGTCGCGCAGCGCCAAGCGGATGGCGTTCGACGCGCTCGACCAGCACCGGCTGATGCGCCGCTGGGAGGCCATGATCCGGCGAGACCCGTTCTATAACGTGAACCTGCGGCGGGACTCGCAGCATTTCCGCGCGCTTGGAGAAGCGTAGGGGCGAGGCGCCGCACCTTGGCTCCCGCCGCTTGACGCGGCCGGCTCCCCGCACGCAGGCTCGGCCGATGGACACATATCCCGATGCCACCGCGATCCGCGCCCACTATGGCGAGCCCTCGCCGGTTGCGGTGCGCAAGCAGCTCGCGCGGCTCGACCGCCACGCCCGCGCCTTCATCGCGCTCTCGCCGTTCCTGGTCATCGCCTCGGCCGACGCAGACGGCCGCGCCGACGCAACCCCGCGCGGCGACGCACCGGGCTTCGTCGCGGTGGCGGACGACGCGACGCTGCTGATCCCCGACCGGCCCGGCAACCGGCGCGTCGATACCTTCCTCAACGTCGCCGCCAATCCGCAGGTCGGCCTGCTGTTCTTCGTCCCGGGCATCAAGGAAACCCTGCGGGTGAACGGCCACGCCCGCTTCACCGAAGACACGGCATTGCTCACCCCGCTCGCGGCCGGCGGCAAGCCGCCGGTGGGCGGGCTGATCGTTGCGGTGGAGGAGGTCTTTTTCCACTGCGGCAAGGCGCTGATCCGCGCCGATCTGTGGAACCCCGATCGGCATGTCGAACGGCGTGCGTTCCCCACGCTTGCCCGCATCCTGGGCGATCAGATCGCCGAGCTGGACGGTGCGGACTATGAGCGCACGATCGAGGATGCGTACCGGACGCGGCTTTATTGAACACGACGCGCCCTCACGCCACGGGCCGTACGCTATGGCTCCCAGTGACCTCCTCGACCGTATGCGCCGCAACCCGGCCGCGGACTGGACCATCAGCGACGTGGGGAGCCTTTGCGCCCAGCACGGCGCCCGCTGCAACCCGCCATCGGGCGGGGCTCGCACTACAAGGTTTCCCACCCCTCGCAGCAGCTCATTCTGACCATCCCCAGCGCGCGCCCGGTCAAACCGGTGTATATTCGCAAGCTGGTAAGGTTCATCGAGGCTGTCGGAGGCACCAGTGCCCCACCCTGATTACTCCGTGCTGATCGAGCCTCTACCCCCCGAGGACGGCGGCGGCTATCTCGCGACCGTGCCCGACCTGCCGGGCTGCATGTCGGACGGCGCGACGCGCGAGCTGGCGGCACGGAACGTAAGCGACGCCATCGCGGCCTGGATCGAGGAGGCGCAAGCACTCGGCCGCCCGGTGTCTGCTCCTTCACGCCACACGGTATCAGCCCTGGGCTGAGTTCTCCGCACCTGCGTTGTCAATCGAGAGCGCGTACCGGACGCGGCTTTATTGAACGCGACGTGCCCTCACGCGGCCCGACCGTAGTACAGCACCACCGTGTGCGTCGCCTCGGCGAAGAACAGCCAGCGCTCGACGAACATCCCGCCAAGCGCCAGCACTGAGGCGACTGCCGCGCAGGCCGCCGCCGCTGTGCCGCCCGCCCCCAGTGCCGCGCCGAGCAGCACGATCGGCGCCGCGTAGCCGAGCGCCAGCGCCACTACGCGCAACGGCCCGGCGTGCCGGCGGGCGACGCGAAAGCCCATCTCCCGGAGCAGGTAATTCTCCTCCGTGTGCGGCGGGTCGAGCGCCCGCACGCGGCCGATCGCACCGAGTCCCGTGGCACTCTCCGGCGTGCTGACCCCGCGCGTGGTGTCAATGTGCCGCCAATAGCCGAGCTTGACCAGCAGCCCACAGAACCCTGCGGCGATCGCCGGCCATGCCCCGTCGGGACTTCCCGACCATCCGGCCGATACCGCCGCGAGGCACGCTCCCCCGCTCGCCAGCGCATTGAGCAAATAGAGCGGCAGCACCAGCCGGTTGTGCCACTGCCGCACCGGCTTGATCGACGCATAGATCATCCCCGTGCAGGCAACCGTGGCCAGCACGATCACGATTGTGAGCACGCCGAGCACGGCGACGGCGACGCTCCACCGGCCCCCCGCTAGACCCCATGCGAGTGCCAGGCCCAGCGACGGCGGGTAGGTCGCGAGCGAGGCGACACCCTCGCGCGACAGCCACGACGTCCGCCATTGCGAGAACGCGCGCCACGCCCGTTCGGGGTGGCCGAGATGCAGCGTCGAGGCCAGCAGGCCGGCGCTCGCCAGTGCAAGTGCGACGCCCACTGCCAGCACGCCGAACCACGCGCCGGCCGGCAGCAGCTTCGCGGCGGCCAGCAGCCCGGTCCAGGCCAGCATCCCGAAACCGGCACCCGAGAGGGTGCTGAACGCGATGATCGACAGCGACGGCTTCATGCGTGCAATCCAGTACCACTATCCGTGGAACGTGAGTTGTCACGCAACCGGCCCTCGTCATTGCGAGGCGCGAAGCGACGAAGCAATCCAGGCCCGCCGCACGGCGCCTCCCGCCTGGATCGCCACGCCGCCAAGCGGCGGCTCGCGATGACGAAGGCTATGTTTCGCTCTTCACCTAGGCTGGGCGTCGGCGCGAGTCCGGGCATCAACGCGACAGCGCGCGGTCGAGCCAGCGCCGCAGCATCCCGCCAGTTCCCTCCTCCGGCTCGGCCGAAGCCGGCGCCGCCACGCTCTCCCGTCTGCGCACCGGCAGGTAGCGGTTGACCGGCGCGTAGCCCATCTCCGGCATCAGCCCGTAGCCGCCGCGCTCGGCGACAAGGCGGGAAACCTTGCTGTCGGGATCGCCGAGATCGCCGAAATGCCGCGCGTTGGTGGGGCAAGTCAGGACGCAGGCGGGAATGCGCTGCGCCTCGGGGATGTTCTCGTTGTAGATGCGGTCGATGCAGAGCGTGCATTTCTTCATCACCCCCGCATCCTCGTCGAACTCGCGGGCACCATAGGGGCAGGCCCAGGCGCAGAGCTGGCAGCCGATGCAGATCTCGGCGTTCACCAGCACGATGCCATCCTCGGCGCGCTTGTAGCTCGCACCGGTCGGGCAGACCTCGACGCAGGCCGGCTTCTCGCAATGCAGGCAGGAGCGCGGGAAATGCACGGTACGCCCCGCTGCCCCCTCGCCCGCCTCGTAGCTGTGGATGCGGTTGAACCACACGCCGTCGGGCTTGGCCTGATACGGCTGGTAATCCGGCAACGGCGCGGAATGGCCGCTCGTGTTCCATTCCTTGCAGTTGGTGGCGCAGGCGTGGCAGCCGACGCAGGTATCGAGGTCGATCACCAGGCCGAGCTTCTTTCCGCCCGGCACGGGTGCGGGGATTTCGGTCATGTCGCAGCCCCCTTTATTTCGCAGCCCAGGGCGAGGCGTTGAAGCGCAGGATGCGCGGCGGGCGCGGCATATTGGGGAGCGAGGCTTGCGCGGCCGGCTGCGGCGCGGTCTCGCCCGCCTCTCCCGGCACCACCTTCTCCAGCCGCACGCGCAGATCGTACCAGGCCGCCTGTCCGGTGATCGGGTCGCTGTTGGACAGCTCGCCGTCGGGCAGGTGTGCCGAGATCAGGTGATTGAGCAAAAAACCCTGCCGCGCCTCGGGCGCGTCTTTGCCCAGCGCCCAGGCGCCGGCGCGCTTGCCGATCCCGTTCCAGGTCCAGACGGTGTCGGGGTTGACTCCCTCCATCAGGCGGATCTGGCATTTCACCCCGCCGTTGCGGCTGACCGCCCACACCCAGTCGTCGTCGGCGAGCCCGAGCGCCGTCGCGGTACGCCGGTTCACATAGAGCCGGTTGCTGGCGTGAATCTGCCGCAGCCAGGCGTTCTGCGAGTGCCACGCGTGGTACATCGGCATCGGCCGCTGCGTGATCGCGTGCAACGGATAGGCGGCGGTCTCGACCATTATCTGCTCACGCGGCGAATACCAGAACGGCAACGGATCGAAGACCTTCCGGATGCCGGCCCGCCGGTCCTCCGGCGGCTGGATGTCGCCGTGACCCTCGGCGGCGAGGCGGAAGCGCTGCAACGGCTCGACATAGAGTTGCAGCACGATCTGCTCAGTGTTCGGCACCATTCCCATCCGGTGCGCTTCCTCGAGGTACGTGCGGTTGGCGTGCTTGAAATACAGCGCGTCCGGCGGGAGATGGTGCTGCCAGAAGCAGCCGTTCGCGACGTAGCGCGCGAGCTGGTCCGGGTTCGGGGCCGCGCAGCCGTGCTCCGTCCCGTCCGCGCCGCGCCAGCCGGCGAGCGGCCCGATCCCCGGTCTGCGTTCGTGCCGGGCCATGTAGTCGGGATAGCTCGCGTAACGCGGTGCGCCGTCGTCGTTGACGAAGCCGGGCAGGCCGAGCCGCGCGCCGAGATCGATCAGCACATCCTGGAACGGGCGCACGTCGCGATCGAGCGCCACCACCGGCTGGCGGATCGCGTCCGCCGGACCCTCGGCGCTGCCGATCGGGCGATCGAGCAGCGAGATGCAATCCCACCGCTCCAGATACGTCGTGTCGGGCAGAATGAGATCGGCATAAGCGACCGTCTCGGAGGCGTAGGCGTCGGAATAGATCACGTGCGGGATGCGGTATTCGCCGCTCGCCGGGTCCTTTGCCGTCAGGTGCCGCGCCGCCTCCCCGGGGTTCATCGAGGAGTTCCAGCCCATGTTGGACATGTACATGAACAGCGTGTCGATCGGATAGGGATCGCCGGCCGCCGCGTTGCCGAGCACCATATGCATCATCCCGTGGGCCGCGATCGGCGCGTCCCACGAGAATGCCTTGTCGATGCGCAAGGCCCGGCCGTCGTCGTCGAGCAGCAGATCCTCCGGCCCGCGCGGGAAGCCTAGTGCCATGCCCTCCATCTCGTGGTTCGGCGCGCAGCCGCGCCCGGCTGGCGGCGGTCCGGGCAGGATCGGCTTCGGATATGGCGACTTGTAGCGCCACGATCCGGGGGTATCGACGGCGCCCAGCAGCATCTGCAACAGGTGGATCGCGCGGCAGGTCTGAAAGCCGTTGGAGTGCGCCGAGATGCCGCGCATCGCGTGCATCGAGACCGGCCGCCCGACCATCTTCTCATGCCCGCGCCCGGCGGTGTCGGTCCAGGGCTGATCGAGGACCAGTTCCTGATCGAACGCGACATCCGCGATCTCGGCGGCAATGCGGCTGATCGTCTCGGCCGGGATGCCGCAGCGCTCGGCGATTTGCGCGGGTGCGTATTCGCCGCCGAGATAACGCTCGGCCATGAGCTGGAACACCGGCACCGCCCGGCCGCCGTCGGGGAGCGAAAACTCGCCCACGATCGCGGGCTGCATGTCGGGCGTGGCGGCGTCAATTACCGCCCCCTGCGTGCGCTCCCAGGCGAGCGGCCGTCCCTCGGCGTCACGCACGAACAGGCCGTGCTGCGCGCCGCCCGGATCGCGGCGAACCAGCCAGTGCGCGTTGGTGTAGCGGACCAGAAAATCGAGATCGACGCGATCGGTGCGCAACAACTCGTGGACCAGCGAGAGCACGAACAGCCCGTCGGTACCCGGCCGGATGCCCACCCACTCGTCGGCGACCGCGGAATAGCCGGTGCGCACCGGGTTGATGCTGACGAACTTGGCGCCGCGCCGCCGCACATTGGCGATGCCGAGCTTGATCGGGTTGCTGTCATGGTCCTCGGCGACGCCGAACAGCAGCAGGTATTTCGTGCGGTCCCAATCTGGATCGCCGAACTCCCAAAAACTGCCGCCCAGCGTGTAGAGGCCAGCCGCCGCCATGTTGACCGAGCAGAACCCGCCATGCGCGGCGAAATTGGGGGTGCCGAACTGCTTCGCCCACCAGCCGGTCAGCGCCTGGCTCTGGTCGCGCCCGGTGAAGAAGGCGAGCCGCTTCGGGTCGCTCGCGCGCACCTTGCCCAGCCACTCGGTCGCGATCCGCAGCGCCTCGTCCCATTCGATCTCGCGGAACGCGCCGGCGCCGCGCTCGCCCACGCGCAGCAGCGGCTTGCGCAGCTTGGCCGGCGAATATTGTTGCATGATCCCGGCCGATCCCTTGCCGCACAGCACGCCGCGGTTCACCGGATGGTCGGGGTTGCCCTCAATGTAGCGGATTACGCCGCCCTTGAGGTGGACGCGGATGCCGCAGCGGCAGGCGCACATGTAGCAGGTGGTCGTCTTGATCTCGTCGGCGACGGGGGGTGACAGCTCGACCCGTTCGCGAGGGCGGAAATAGCCTTCGGTCACCGAGCCGGAGCCGGCCTCGGACCGATTCAGGAGCTTCTGCATAAGGGCCACCCTAGACCCGTGGCGGCGCCCCGAACAGGCGGGCTCAACTCCCTCGCCGCCCCTGGGGGCGGAGAGGGATTGAGCCGCTCAGCGATACTTTGGTCATTACGGAAAAGGTCCGATAGCTCATAATGCGGCGCCACTGGTCGAATCACCCAAATGCCGGGCGAAGAACTCCAGCGTCCGCCGCTGCGCCAGCTCCGCATCCTTGGCGCTGTAGCTCGGCCGCTCGTCGCAGCCGAAGCCGTGCTGGGCGCCGGCATAGACGAACACCTCGACACCCGGCTGCGCGGCGCGGATCGCCTTCACGTCGGCCATCGGGATCGACGCGTCCTTGTCGCCGAAATGGAGCTGCACCGGGCAGTGGGTCGGCGCGTCCTTGGTGGCGGCGATGCCGCCGCCGTACCAGCCGACCGCGGCGGCGAAGCTGTGGCTGCGCGTCGCCCCCCACCAGGCGATCGTTCCACCCCAGCAATAGCCGACGATGCCGAGCCGCTTGCCTGCGAAGTGCGCCGCCGCCGCCTCGATATCAGCCATCACCCCGGCATCGGGCACCCGGCCGCGCAGATCGCGGCCGCGCGCGATGTCGGCCTCCCCGTAGCCGAGCTCGGCGCCGCGCTCGGCGCGGTCGAACAGAGCCGGGGCGATCGCCGCATAGCCCTCGCGCGCAAAGGCGTCGCAGACCTGGCGCATGTGCCGGTTGACGCCGAAAATCTCCTGGATCACCACCAGGGCACGCTTCGCGTCGGCGGGGCCGGCGGTGTAGGCCGAGAGCCTATGCCCGTCGGCGGCCTTGAGTTCGATCGTGCTGCCCATTCTGTGTTCCCTTCCGTTCAGCCGAACAAATCGGCGGGGCTGTCGGCGCGCAGGCTGTCGCCGAGTTCGGTGCCGAGCCGCGCGGCGTCGGCCGCCGCGCCGCGCAGCACGCGCCGCAGCAAAAAACTGCCGTCCGCGCGCGCGACTAGACCTGTGAGGTGCAGTGTGCCGTCGGGCAGCAGCCGCGCATGACCGCCGATCGGGGTGCGGCAGGAGCCGTCGAGCGCCGCCAGCAACGCGCGCTCGGCGGTGGCGACGGCGCGCGCCGCGGGGTCCTCGACCGCCGCCAGCATCGTACGCAACGCCGCGTCGTCGGCGCGCACGGTGACGCCCACGATGCCCTGGCCGGCCGCCGGCACCATCGTCTCCGGCTCCAGCACAACCGTGGCGCGCTCGGCGATGCCGAGGCGCTTGAGGCCGGCGAATGCGAGCAGCGTCGCGTCGCAGGCGCCGCCGGCGAGCTTGTCGAGCCGCGTGCCGACATTGCCGCGCAGGCTGGTGATGCGGAGGTCGGGGCGCACGTGCAGAAGCTGCGCCTGCCGCCGCACCGAATTGGTGCCGATCCTGGCGCGCGCGGGCAGCGGCGCCCAAGGGTCGGCTGGATCGAGGTTCGCCGGGTCCGGGCGGCGGCGCCCGGCCGCAGGATCAGCGCGTCGCGGGCATCCTCGCGCGGCAGCGTGCAGGCAAGCACGATGCCGGACGGCAGCCCGGTCTCCAGATCCTTCAGGCTGTGCACCGCGAAGTCGATCCGCCGGTCGAGCAGCGCCTCGTGGATCTCCTTGGCGAACAGACCCTTGCCGCCGATCTCGGCGAGGCGGCGGTCCTGCACCGCATCGCCCGTCGTGCGGATCACGTGCTCCTCGAACGCGCCGAGGCCGCGGAGTGCGGCGAGGCAGGCGCGGGTCTGCGCGAGTGAGAGCGGCGAGGGGCGGGTGCCGACCCGCAGCGTCGGCATCGCCGCGAGCGGTGGTGCCTCGGTATGGGCGAAGACCATGCCCCTGTCCTATGAGATGGCGGCGGGCGAGGGAAGCGGATGATGCCGGGACCGGTGCTCGGGATCGAGACGAGTTGCGACGAGACCGCGGCGGCCGTGCTCGACGCCGAGGGGCGGGTGCTCGCCGAGGCGGTGCTGAGCCAGATGGGGGATCATGCGGCGTTCGGCGGCGTGGTGCCCGAAATTGCGGCACGCGCGCATCTCGCGCACCTGCCCGGGATGGTGGCGAGCGTGATGCACGAGGCGGCGTTGGGCTTCGCCGATCTCGGCGGCGTCGCCGCGACCAGCGGGCCGGGGCTGATCGGCGGGCTGATCGTGGGCAGCGGATTCGCCCGTGGCGTGGCGATCGCGCAGCGCCTTCCGTTCGTGGCGGTGAACCATCTGGAGGCGCACGCGCTGACCCCCCGGCTGCCGGGATTGGCGCCCGAGGGCGCGCCGTTCCCGTATCTGCTGCTGCTCGTCTCGGGCGGGCATTGCCAGTGCGTCGCGATCGAGGGGCTGGGGCGCTACCGCCGGCTCGGGGCCACGGTCGATGACGCGGCCGGGGAGGCGTTCGACAAGGTCGGAAAACTGCTCGGGCTGCCGTGGCCCGGCGGGCCGGCGCTGGAGCGCCTGGCGCGGCGGGGTGATCCGTCGGTGCATCCTCTGCCGCGCCCGATGCTCGGCCGGCCGGGCTGTGATTTCAGCTTCTCCGGCCTCAAGACGGCGGTGGCGCAGCTCGTCGAGCGCTTCCCCGAGGGGCCGCTGCCCGCGCAGACCGCGGCCGACATCGCCGCCGGGTTCCAAGCGGCAGTCGCCGAGGTGCTGGCGGATCGCGCGGCCAACGCGCTCGGCATGATGCCGGCGGCGAAGCTGCTGGTGGTGGCCGGCGGTGTCGCGGCCAACGCCGCCGTGCGGCACGCGATCGAGGCGGTCGCGGAGGCGAACGAGGTGGCGCTGGTCGCCCCGCCGCCAAGACTCTGCACCGACAACGCGGTGATGGTCGCCTGGGCCGGGATCGAGCGGCTGCGCGCGGGGCTTGCCAGCCCGCTCGATACGGCGCCGCGCCCGCGCTGGCCGCTCGACGACCTCAGCGGGTGAAGGGTGTGGTGGCGATCGGCGCCGCAGCCAGGGCCGCCCGGCGCTCCCCTCCCTCTCCGCCCTCGGGGGCGGAGAGGGCCGGGGTGAGGTGGGGATGGTCCGGCTCGTTTCGATTTTGCCTGCGCGGCTCGCAGGATGCGTGCGAGAGTGGTTCTGGTCCGTAACTTCATAGCGGCCGGCCCCCACCTCACCCAACCCTTTCCGCCCCCAAGGGCGGAGAGGGCTTAGCCGCTCGCCGGCACTGGTTATTGCGACAAATATGTGTGAATTCGGCAGGTAAAGACGGCGGGAGGGAGAAAATCGGTTGACAACTATTATCGCGCGAACGCGCGCTGACGGAACCGTCGTCCAGGTGTTGGAGGATGGCCGCGAGCAACCATTCCCGCACACTCCCACGCGGCCGATGACAGATGCCGAAGTGCATGCGGCGGCAATTGCTGATCAGGACGCTCGGCCAATGGCGGATGCCGAGTGGCAGGCGGCCCGCAAAGTGCCGCACGCAAAGACGCTGCGCAAGGCGCTCGGGCTGACACAAGAAGAGTTCGAGGCGCGCTTTCGGATTCCGCTCGAGGCCGGGCCTCACCCGCGCTGACAGCGGAGCGACACTGTGTTCTGACAACAACCCTTCGACGTCGGCGGCCGCTCGATGAATAATGTCGCGGTGATCGGCGCCGGTGCCTGGGGCACGGCGCTGGCGGTGCAGGCGGCGCGCGCGGGGGCTGCGGTCGCGCTGTGGGCGCGCGATCCGGTGCCGCTCGCGCAAGCGCGGGAGAGCCGGCATCTGCCCGGTGTGCGGCTGCTCGACTCCGTGCGCGTCACCGGCGATATCCAAGCGAGCGGAAACGACCTCACGATCGTCGCGGTGCCGATGCAGCATCTGCGCGCGATTCTGTCCCGGCTGCCGCCGGGGCCGCCGCTGCTGCTCGCGGCCAAGGGGGTGGAGCAGGGACGGCTGCTTCTGCCGCTGGAAATTGCGGCCGAGCTGCACCCTGGCGTGCCGGCCGCCTTCCTGACCGGACCGAGCTTCGCCGCCGAGGTAGCGCGCGGCCTGCCCGCCGCCTGCGTGATCGCCGCCGCCGATCCCGCGTTGCGCCGCGATTGCGCAGCCCGCCTCGCGACACCCGCGTTCCGGCTCTACGGCAACGCCGATCCGGTGGGGGCGCAGGTGGGGGCGGCGGCGAAGAACGTGGTCGCGATCGCGGCCGGGGCGGTGATCGGCGCCGGCCTTGGCGAGAACGCGCGCGCCGCCCTGGTCACGCGGGGGCTTGCCGAGCTTGGTCGGGTAGCGGCGGCACTGGGCGGCAGGGCGGAGACCGTCGCCGGGCTTTCCGGCCTCGGCGACCTGCTGCTGACCTGCACCGGGCCCGCGAGCCGGAATTTCGCACTCGGCCTGGCACTCGGCCGCGGCGCGACGGTGGCCGCGGCGCTGGCGGCCAGCACGGGCGTCGTCGAAGGAGTCGCGACCGCGCCCGCGCTGGTGGCGCGCGCCGGCACGCTCGACCTGCCGATCTGTCGCGCGGTTGCCGACCTGCTGGACGAACGCATCGGGCTCGCCGACGCGGTCGAGCGGCTGCTTGCCCGGCCCCGGCGCGACGAGTAGGGCAGGCGGATGCTGCGCGGCATCGTGACGGTCGGCGCCTGGACGATGGTGAGCCGTGTGCTCGGCTTCGCGCGCGACATGCTGATCGCGGCCCTGCTCGGCGACGGGCCGGTGGCCGACGCGTTCTTCGTCGCATTGCGCCTGCCCAATCTGTTCCGCCGGCTGTTCGGCGAGGGCGCCTTCAACGCCGCCTTCATCCCGGCCTTTTCGGGGATGCTTGCCGCCGAGGGCCGCCCGCTCGCCGAACGCTTCGCCTCGGCCGCATTCGGCACCATGGCTGTGGGGCTGGGCGTGCTGGTGCTGCTGGGCGAGATATTCATGCCCTGGGTCGTGCGGCTCCTGGCACCGGGCTTCGCCGACGATCCGGGCAAGTTCGCCGTCACGATAATCCTCTGCCGCATCACCTTTCCCTATCTGGTTCTGATCTGCCTCACGGCGCTGGTCTCGGGCGTCCTCAACGGGCTCGATCGCTACGCGGCGGCGGCCGGATCCGCGATGCTGTTCAACGTCAGCACGATCGCGGCGATGATCTGGCTCACGCCGTACGTCGCGACCGCGGGTCACGCGCTCGCCTGGGGGCTGTTGTTCTCGGGCGTGGCGCAGCTCGGCCTGTTGCTGGTGGCGCTGCACCGGACCGGATTCGCGTTGCGGCCGCGCGGCCCGCTGCTGACGCCGCAGATACGGCTGCTGCTGCGGCGCATGGCGCCGGGCCTGCTGGGGGCTGGGGTCACGCAGCTCAACGTCGTGGTCGACGGCATCATCGCGAGTTTGCTGCCGGCGGGCAGCGTCTCGCTGCTCTACTATGCCGACCGCGTGCAGCAGCTTCCGCTCGGTGTGATCGGGGCAGCCGTGGGCACCGCGATGCTGCCGCTGCTCTCCCGCCAGGTGCGGGCGGGGGAGGCGAATGCGGCGGCCGACACCGCGAACCGGGCGATCGAATACGCGCTGGTGCTGACCCTGCCGGCGGCGCTGGCGCTAATCGTGCTGCGAGAGCCGGTGATCGCGGTGCTGTTCGGCCGCGGCGCCTTCAACAGCGTGGCCGACATCCGCGCCAGCGCCGGCGCCCTCGCCGCCTTCGCGGTTGGTCTGCCGGCCTTCGTGCTGGTGCGCGTGCTGGCACCCTGCTTCTTCGCCCGCACCGATACCGCGACCCCGGTGAAGGTCGGAGTGGTCGCGGTGGCAGTCAATCTGGTGCTCAACGTCGCGTTCATGCGGCCACTGCAGCAGATGGGGCCGGCGCTCGCGACCAGCCTCGCCGCGATCTGCAACGTGGTGCTGCTCGGCGCCGTACTGCGGGCGCGCGGGCACCTGCGCATCGACGCGCGGCTGCGGGCGCGGCTGCCGCGGATGGCGATCGCCTCGGCGGCCATGATGGTGGTGCTGTGGGGTGCGCGCGGCACGGTGTTCGCAGCCCTTGACCGGCCCGGCGTCCTGCGTTGGCTCGGGCTCGGAGCGGTGGTCGCGATCGGCGTGCTCGCCTACGGCGCCGCCGGGCAGGCGATCGGCGCCTTCGGGCTGCGGGAGTTCGCGGGCACCCTGCTGCGCCGCCGCCGCCGGGTGCTGGCCAAGCCCGGTTGACCGAACCGGATGCAGCCGGAAAGATCGCGCCATGCAGCGCATCTTCTCCGGCATCCAGCCATCCGGCATTCCGCATCTCGGCAACTATCTCGGCGCCATCCGCAACTGGGTGGCGCTGCAACAGGATCACGAGTGCCTGTATTGCGTGGTCGATTGGCACGCGCTGACCTTGTGGGTGGAGCCGGCGGCTCTGACACAGCAGACGCGCGAGATGGCGGCGACCCTGATCGCCTGCGGCATCGACCCAAAGCGGCACATCCTGTTCAACCAGTCCGCCGTCTCGGCCCATATGCGGCTGACCTGGATCTTCAACTGCGTCGCGCGCCTGGGCTGGCTCAATCGCATGACGCAGTTCAAGGACAAGGCGGGCAAGGATCGCGAGAACGTTTCGGCCGGGCTCTACGTCTATCCGAACCTGATGGCGGCCGACATTTTGGCGTATCACGCGACCCGCGTGCCGGTGGGCGACGACCAGCGCCAGCACCTGGAGCTCGCCAACGACATCGCGCAGAAGTTCAACCACGATTACGGCGCCGATTTCTTCCCGGCGATCGAGCCGCTGATCCTGGGCCAGGCCACGCGGGTGATGAGCCTGCGCGACGGGATGCGGAAGATGTCGAAGTCGGAAGCATCGGACCAGAGCCGGATCAACCTCAACGACGACGCCGACACGATCGCGCTCAAGATCCGCCGCGCCAAGACCGATCCTGCGCCGCTGCCTTCGGAGCCGGCGGGACTCGCCGAGCGGCCGGAGGCGCGCAACCTGGTCGGCATCTACGCCGCCCTCGCGGGGACCGACGCGGCCGCGGTGCTGCGCGAGCACGGCGGCCAGGGGTTCGGCGCGTTCAAGGAGGCGCTCGCGGCGCTGGTGGTCGAGAGTCTGGCGCCGATCGCGGCCGAGACGACACGGTTGCTGGACGACCAGCCGGCGCTGGACGCGATTTTGCGTGACGGGGCAGCGCGGGCGGCCGCACTCGCTGATCCGATAGTCGCAGAAGCGGAACGATTGGTGGGACTGCTGAGAGTGTAGGCGAGTGGATTTCGCGATTGTCGCCATCGCGGATCAGCCACGGCTGATCGAGCCGGTCGCCAGGATGCTGTGGCAGGAGTTCGGGCGCGAGCGCGGGCGGACGGTCGCGGACGCGGTGGCGTATGTGCGCCGTCGCCTCGGCGCCGCCGAGCCCTGCTTCGCGCTGCTGGCCGGCGGCGAGCCGGTCGGAACCGCGAGCCTGGTCGCGCACGATCTCGACGCGCGCCCGGACCTGACGCCGTGGCTCGCGAGCCTGTGCGTGCGCCCCGAAGCGCGCGGTCGCGGCTATGCGCCGCTGCTGGTCAAGGCGGTGGAATGCGCGGCGCGGACATCAGGGATCACGACGCTATGGCTCTACACCTGGTCGGCGGCGCCGCTCTATGCGGGCCTGGGTTGGGCGACCGTTGGCGCTGCGCGCGACGGCCAGTACCGACGTGGTGCTGATGCGGCGGGATTTCGGCCGCAGCGATGGAGCGCCACCGCGCCACAACCCGGTTTGAATTCGCGCGGGCGTTGCCGACCCGCCAGGGATAAAACAGCGGGCTGAGCCGGGAGCGGGTGCGGCGCGCATGCTGCTCCGCTGCGGGCGGTGAAGGCACTGGGTTCACGAGGAACTGGCCGGTGCGGTGCAATCGCTCGACGCGCTATAATCCGTGCGTGACTGCCCTTCTCCCTCTCCGCCCGCGCTTGCGGGGGGAGAGGGCCGGGGAGAGGCGGGCCTGGCGGCTGGCTCGGTGCATCGATTTTGGCCGCACCACCCACCTCACCCAGCCTCTCCCCCCGCAAGCGCGGGCAGAGAGGAGCAGTTGGCCCCCACAGCGCCGTTATGCATCTTGACAACAAACAAGGCAGAAGTGAGAGAAGGTGCCGCAATCGCCGCCGGCGCGGACGGAGCCGGAGCCGGCGCGCGGAGCTGACGGGAGTTTCGGATGCCAAGCTGCTGACCATGATCGCCGCGAAGACCGAGATGACGGAGGAGAACGGTGCGGCTGGCGAGCGAGCCGGCGGCGAGACCCCGGAGCCACCCCACCCGCTGCGGCGAACAGGAATTTTCCCAGTTCTCAGGCGCGGCGAGCCTGATCCAGCCCTGTTCTCAGGCCGGCGGCGAGCCTGATCCGGCCCTGTTCTTGGGCCTCACGGAGCCTGATACGGCCCTGTTCTTCGGCCGTCAGGTTCGCCGCCGCCGGCACCGACCCGCAGGACATCAGGCGGGTCCGGTCAGCGCGAGCGTCATCGCGAGGCGCGGAGCGCCGTGGCGATCCAGGCGGCAGGCGGCCGCTCCGTGCCTCACGCCTGGCCGCCAAGCGGCGGCTCGCGATGACGGCGTCGCCACGCCGGATGTCGCAGGAAGCAGGCCGGCATGATAGACGTGCGGGGCCGGCCGGCTCACCATCCGCAACCCGTTCGCAGCGCCGGCATCGTGACTGCCTTCCGCTTCACGGCGTGCCGGTGCCGTGGGCGAGCATGACGGCGCCGCGGATCACGTCGGCGAACGCCTGGTCGAAGCTGACGCCGCTGATCTGCCAGTCGTGTTCGACACCGCCGACCCGGACCCGCCAGATGCCGACCCAACCCAGCGCCTTCACGTTCCAGCTCAACGAGCCCGGGATCTGCAACGCTTCGGGATCAGGCGTGCCGAGCGGCGCCGGGAAGCCAATCAGACCGACGCCCCAGGCCGCGAGATCGTCCTCGGTCGGAAAATGGATGCCGATACCGTATTCGCCGGCGACCTGCACGATGGTCTCGCGCATCATCGCACCGCGCGGGGTTTCGGCCGACAGCAGGTAAGGTGTGGCATCGCGGCGCACCAGGATCACCGGCACCAGCAACGGCCGCTTGCCGCGCCACGGCGTGAGGCCGAGTGTCGCCAACGCCGCGCCGATCTTGCCTGGATTGAAACGGACCGTCAGCTCGTAGGAACGGTCGTACGTTCCTTGGTCGTCATGATGCAGACGCCAGGCATCCGGATCAACGTAGCTGAACGACTCCACGAACGTGTCGGCATGTTTGGCGAGGGCCGCGACCGCCGGATCGCCTTGGAGGCGCGGCGCACCGGACACCTTGACCAGCACCTCCGTCAGGCAGCGGGCGAAGCCAACGGGCCGCTGGCGCATGTCGGTGCCGGTGACGATGGCGGTCGCCTGATAGAGGGCCGGGTCGTCCTGCGCGTGCGCCACCGGCGCGAACAGGACGAGGTTGATGACCAGGACAGCGATCACCAAGCCGCGGATCATGATCGCGTATTCTGACACGTCAGGGGGCGTGGTCACATCGCCTTTTTGGTCTGGCCCAGCTTGGACCGGGAGCGACTCGTTGTGCTATGGGTCAGGCCGCCCAACCGTAGGAGAGCGCCATGGACTTGGCCCAGGAGTCACGCCGGACCGTCGAAGCACTCCTCGCCCGCCGCGCCCAGCCGATGACCTACGAGGAGAAATGCCGCTACGCCACGGACCTCGTGGCAATGCATCTCGAGGAGGAAAACCCCGACCGCATCGACGAATGCATCAAGCTCTACACCGAGGATGCGGTCTGGGACGCCCCCACGCGCGGCGTGAGCTACACCGGGCGGGAGAAGATCAAGGAGATGTATCTCCGGCTCTTCGCCTCCATCGAGGACATCCGGTTCCAGCCGATCGAGCGTTTCGCCTCGCCCGATCGGGTATTCGACGACATGTGGGCCACCTTCCGCCTGACCGGCGACGGCATTCCGAACGTTCCGCTGCCGATCGGCACCAAGGTCCGGCTGCGCCTGGTGCACAACTTCCACATCCGCGACGGCATGATCGCCCGCGAGAACGCCTACGAGATCTGGCAGCGCGACGAATAGGCGCGATCGTCGCCGTGCTGCGGATCAGTGGGCTACCAGCTCGGCGCCCTGCTGGTCCGGCGCGCGCAGCGTCGGCGGCAGCCACAGCCAGCCATGCGCCCATTCCAGCTCGGACGCCGCAGCGGCGAGGGCCGCGGCAGCGCTCCCCCGGCCCTCGATGCGGGCGCGCGCGGCGGCATCGGTCAGCTCGTCGAACAGCTCGTGCACCGCCCGGCCCTGCTGGTCGGCAACGCCCGGTGCTCGATCGAGCCAGGCGCCGAGCACGGCGGCAACCACCTGCGGCATCGCGCTCGCGCCATCCGCCCGCCCGGCCGCCGCGAGCAGATGGCGCAAGGCGGCCACCGCAATCGCGCTTTGCAGCAGCGCGTCGGAGCGCGTCCCGGGACCTAGCAGGACGATCGCGTAGTCCCGCAGCCGCGGCAGCAGCCGCTCCAGCACGGCGTCGAAGCCGGCTTCGGGACCATCGGGCATCGCCATCCAGCCTCCCGCGAACTCGGACCGAGTTCAGAAAGTTTCGGCCGCGCCCGCTGCGTTGGCAACCACCATGGCACGGATCATACGTGCAACGTCGGCAGCAGCAGATGGATCGCGAACAGCACGATCAGCGCCACGATCAGCACCCGCACGATGCCGCCCATCAGCCGCAGGGCCGCGAGCAGGACCAGGAACGCGACCAGGATCAGGATGATGGTCTGGACCGGATAGCCGACGCCGAGTGCCGTCAGCACGCTGCGCACCCACTCGTCGGCGGTCGCCATCGCCGCCAGCAGCAGGGCCGCCAGCGCGGCGACGAAGGCAAGGAAGCTCGCGATAAGGCGGTGCCACTCCATGATGCGAATCGGCCTCCGATCTGCTTTGGGGAGAGGATGCCGCAACAGCCGCGTGGCTGGCACGTCCGACGCATCGCCGCGATGGCGATTGCCTGCTTCCTGCCCGGCCTGCCGCTTGCCGCGCGGGCGCAGCCGGTGCCGCGGCCGGCCTTGTCGCCGGCGATCCCAGGGGTCGGAGGGCACGACCCGCGGGTCGCGGTCGATGTGGACCGGGCGCCGTGGCGGGCAGTGGTGCGGGTCCAGACCGAGCTGGGCGTGCATTGCTCGGGCGTGCTGATCGGCGCCAGCCTCGCCCTGACCGCCGCGCACTGCCTGCAAAGTCCGTTCACGCATCGGCCGGTCGCGCCGTCGTCGGTGCATGTGCTCTCCGGGTATCGGCTCGGGCGGTATGCCGGGCACGCGGTGGCCCTCTCGCTCGGGATCGTAGCCGGCTACGACGCGGCGTACGGCTTGCCCAGCGAGGGCGCAGATTGGGCGGTGCTGCGGCTCTCGGCCCCGCTCGGCGCGCTCGGGCGCACGCTGCCGCTGGCGGCGGTCCCGGTCGCGATCGGGACGCCGGTGGTGCTCGGCGGCTATGATGCCGACCGCATCGAGCAAATGGTCGCCGACATGAATTGCGCCGTCACGGGCTGGGGGACCGACGCGGCTGCGCGGCCGCTGATCCTGCACGATTGCAGCGCGACAGCAGGCAGCAGCGGCGCGCCGCTGCTGGCGCGCGTCGGCGGCGTGTGGGAGGTGATCGGGCTGGAGGTCGCGGCGCGACGGGGCGTCGCCGGCGGAATCGCGGTGCCGCTCGCCGCGCAGCGGCGGTGAGAAGATGGACGAGATCGAGTGCGTGGTGGTCGGCGCAGGCGTGGTGGGCCTCGCGGTCGCACGCGCGCTGGCGCTGGCCGGGCGCGAGGTGATCGTGCTGGAGGCGGCGGAGGGGATCGGCACCGAGACCTCCTCGCGCAACAGCGAGGTGATCCACGCCGGCATCTACTATCCGCCAGGCAGCCTGATGGCACGGTCCTGCGTCGCGGGACGGCAGATGCTCTACGCCTATTGCGCCGAGCACGGCGTGCCGCACCGCAACTGCGGCAAGCTGATCGTCGCGGCCGATGACGCGGAGGCGGCGGCGCTCGAAGGCATCCGTGCGCGGGCAGCGGCGAACGGGGTGGCGCTGGAGACGTTGCGGGCGAACCAGGCGATCGCGATGGAGCCGGAACTGCGCTGTGTCGCGGCGCTGCATTCGCCCGCCACCGGGATCATCGAGAGCCACGCCTTCATGCTGGCATTGCAGGGCGACGCGGAGGGCGCGGGCGCCGCATTCGCGTTCCTCAGCCCGGTGCTGCGCGGTCGGGCGGAGCCCGGCGGCATCATGATCGAGGTGGGCGGCGCCGAGCCGACCGCGCTCTGCTGCCGGGTGCTGGTGAATGCCGCGGGGCTGCACGCGCCCGCGCTGGCGCGTGCGATCGTGGGCGTGCCGGCCGAGACGGTGCCGCGCGAATACTACGCCAAAGGCAACTACTACACGCTCGCCGGCCGCTCGCCGTTCTCGCGCCTGATCTATCCGGTGCCGGTGGCGGGGGGCTTGGGCGTGCATCTGACGATCGACCTCGCCGGGCAGGCGCGGTTCGGGCCGGACGTGGAGTGGGTGGACCGCATCGAGTACGGCGTCGATCCGGCACGGGCCGAGTTGTTCTATGGTGCGGTGCGCCGCTACTGGCCGGGGTTGCGCGACGGAACCCTACAGCCGGGCTACGCGGGCATCAGGCCCAAGATCGTGCCGCCCTCGGTCGCAAAGCAGGACTTCGTGGTGCAGGGCGAGGCGGTGCATGGCGTGCGCGGGCTGGTCAACCTGTTCGGGATCGAGAGCCCCGGCCTGACCGCGTCGCTGGCGCTGGCGGAGCAGGTAGCCAAGGATGGTGGCCTGACCGGCTCAGCCGCCCAGTAGCCGCCCGCCGGCGAACCGCGCGATGCCCACCACGATCAGCACCGCGATGATATGCACGACCAGATCGGTCGCCGCCGCATCATAGGGATGGATGAACCACAGCAGCGAGGCCGCCGCGGCAGCCGCCGCCAGCCCGCCCATGCCGGCGACCAGCCCCGGGCGCAGCGGCCGTGCCTGCCGCAGCATCAGGAACAGCACCACCGATAGCGGCAGCGAGATGCCGACGATGAACACCAGGCAATCATGCGCCGTCTCCGACAGCGTGCCGACCGTGCTGTCCGGCAGCAGCCACATCCGCAGGCACCCCACGCCGCTCGCCCCAAGCCACAGCGCCGCCGCCGGCAGCGGCAGCAGCGCCCAGGTGCGGGCACGGTCCGGCAGGCTCAGCTCGAAGGCAGACACCACCGCCAGGATCGCGGTGAGCGTCGAGCCGGCGACCGCGAGCCGCATGTCGAGGGCCGCGGCGAGCCGCATCGCCATCGCGTGCAGGTCGGCGACGCTGGCCATCACCACCGCGCCGGCCAGCACCAGCAGCAGCCAGGCGACCGCGCGCAGGCTGGGCGGCGCCAGCCGGCGCACCGGCCGCAATCCCGCTGCCAGCCCCTCGATCAGCGCCTCGGTGCGGGCCGGCCCGCTCATCGCTCGGAATCCGGGCCCAATCGCAGCCGCAGCGTCTTGAGCGCGCGGTGCAGGTTCACTTTCAACGCCACCTTGGTCCGTCCGGTCGCGGCTGCCGCCTCGTCGAGCGAGCGGCCGTGCAGTCCGATCTGCTCCACCGCCTCGCGCTGCCGCGGCGGCAGGCCGGCCAGCGCCGCCCGCACCTGGCCCATCTGGCGCGCCGCGTCGATCGCCTGTCCCGGCTCGGGAGCCGCATCGGCCTGCGCCTCCATCGCGATCGGATCGTGCACCTCGCGGGCGTTGCGGCGGCCGTCGCGGCGCAGCGCGTCGATCACCCGCCGCTCGGCAATCGCGCGCAGCCACGCGGAGAACGGGCGCGCCGGGTCATAGGTCTGGCGCACGCGGTGGATCGTCAGCAGCACGTCCTGCACGGCGTCCTCCGCCCGCTCGGGCGAGAGGCCGCGGCGACGGGCGATGGCGCGGACGAGGGGTGCGCATTCGCGCAGCAGTGCGGCATAGGCGGCGCCGTCGCCGGCCTGGGCGGCTGCCATCCAGCCCGCCCGCCGGCGCTCCACCGCGTCCGCCGCCTCCGCCATCGTCGCGCCGCTCCAAGCCGCGAGGCGGCGATTGGAGCACGACCGCGGCATGGCGCCAATCGGCCAGACGCTTCCAAGCCCTGGCGCCCCAAGCCCTGGCACCCCAAGCATGGGCACCCCAAGCGCCGGCACCCCAGCCGCGGTCATCGTCCGTGTTCTCCGGTGCCTGCGGAAGGCGGTTCGCGCAAGCGCGCCAGCCGGTTACGCCTCTTGCGCCAACCTGCCCGCTTGCTCATGTTTCGCGAATTGCCGCCGGCGTGCTTCCACGCTCCGGCGAGTTTGGAGCATGGACCAGGAGCCGCGATGGATTCCGGGGGAGAAACGCGCCGCGTCACCATCCATCCGCCGGAGGATTTCGCCGGGATGCGTGCCGCGGGCCGCCTTGCCGCCGAGACGCTGGACATGATCGCCCCGCACGTCCGCCCCGGCGTCACCACCGCAACGCTGGACCGGCTATGCCTCGATTTCATCGGGCGGCGCGGCGGGGTGTCGGCGACGCTCGGCTATCGCGGCTATCCGAAGTCGATCTGCACCTCGATCAACCACGTGGTATGCCACGGCATCCCCGGCGAACGTCGCCTCGCCGAGGGCGACATCCTCAACATCGACATCACCGTGATCTTCAATGGCTGGCACGGCGACACCAGCCGCATGTTCGTGGCCGGCCAGCCGTCCACGCGCGCGCGGATGCTGATCGACGTGACCTATCGGGCGCTGATGCGGGGCGTAGGCGCGGTGCGGCCGGGGGCGACGCTCGGCGATCTCGGCCACGTGATCCAGTCCTACGTCGAGGGTCAGCGCTTCTCCGTCGTGCGCGATTTCTGCGGCCACGGGGTCGGGCGGCGCTTCCACGAGGCACCGAACGTGCTGCATTTCGGCCGCCCCGGCGAAGGCCCCGTGCTGCGTCCCGGGATGTTCTTCACCGTCGAGCCGATGGTGAATGCCGGCCGGCCGGAAGTGAAGGTACTCGATGACGGCTGGACCGCGGTGACCCGCGACCGCAGCCTCTCGGCCCAGTTCGAGCACATGGTGGGCGTGACACCGGATGGGTGCGAGGTGTTCACGGTCTCCCCCGCCGGAATGCACCACCCGCCCTACGGCTAAGGCGGCGCGCTCAGGATCGTCCGGCGACGGTTCTGGCTATCGTCCCGCTTGGCCGCTACGCTGTCGGCCGCATCGCCACAACTGAAGGAACGCGCCGATGGGCCACGGAACCTTCGTCTGGAACGAACTGCTGACGCGCGATGTCGAAGCCGCCAAGCGGTTCTACGCCAGCGTCGTCGGCTGGACCTTCAAACCCATGCCCATGGAGAACGGCACATACTGGATCGCCGAGCTGGACGGAAAGCCGGCTGCCGGCATGATGGCCATGCCGCAGGACATGCCGGCGGAGGTGCCCCCGCACTGGTTCGAGTATCTGGAGGTCGATGACGTGGATGCGCGCCTCAAGCTGGCCACGGAGCAGGGCGGCAAGATGATGCGCCCGTGCTTCGATGTCCCCGACGTCGGCCGGCTCGGCTTCGTCATGGACAGCACCGGGGCCGCCCTCGGTCTGATGACGCCGGTACGGAAAGGCTGAAGCGCCGCTGTGGGGGTCTAGCCCAAGCCGTGGACCGACGCGATCTCGTAATGCGCCGCTTTGCCGTCGTACCTGGATAGGAACCTGCGGCGCTCCTCGGGGACGACGGCAACTTCATACTCCGCGCCCGCGACGGCGCGAATCGCATCGAGCGAGTCCCAAAGCATGATGGTGACGAACTCGACCTCGGCCCCGAGCTCCCGCCGGAGCAGATAGCTGCCCCGGTAGCCCTTGGCCTTGCCGACCCCCGGCAACAGCTCCGGTTTCAACATGGCTTCGTAGTCATCCGCGTGCTCGGGTGCCGCGAATCCTCGTCGTCACGGGTCGGCCGGCGAGGTCGCGGAACCCAGGCCGCCTCGTCCCGGGGAATGTCGGGCGGAGTGCCTTGGGCCCGGGTGGAGTAGGGGCGGGTTACCCCTCCCGGACGATCAGCAGCCTCCGGGGCGTATCGCTGGGGCCGACGGTGATCGCGATACCGTCGGCCCCAGCGGCGGGCGTGATGGTTTCACCGCCCAGGCGGCACAGCAGCACGAGCGCGGGCGGCAGGCGGATGATGCCGCCCGCGCCCGGCGGCAGTTCCACGCTGACCTGTCCTGGCGCGATCCGGAGATGGCGGAACTGGCCGCGGATATCGGTCTCCACTAGCCGCGTGCTGCCACGCGCCAGCGTCATCGCGCCGTCAGCCACCGTCAATACCACCGTACCGGCCGGGCTGCGGATCGGACCGAGACGCAGGGGCATGCCGTCGTTGCGGATGGTCCAACCGTCCCAGGGTGAGACGTCCATCACCTCCGCCACGCCGAGCATCGGCATCAGTGCGCCCCAGATGTAGAACCCGTCGGTGTCCGGCTGGTCCAGCGCCTCGCCGCTGGCGGCGTTGAAGTTCTCCGGGCACAGGCGGCGTAACTCCCAGGATTGGCGGAACAGCGCCATGCTGGCTTCCGCCAGGCGCGCTGCCGCGCCGTCCTGGCGGTAGCGACGCAGGCCCTGCCAGATCCAGAAATTCATCGGCGGCCAGATACGGCCGCGCCAGTAAGTGTTGTCGGCGAAGGCGGGATCGTCGCGGGAAACACTGGGCACGACGTAGCGGCCGCCGAACGTCGCGGGATCGTGCAAATGGTCCAGCAGATGGGCGGCCTGCTCCTCGGTCGCGGCGCCGGCGGCCAGCGGGTAGAAGCTGGTAGCACCCAGACTGCGAACGAAACGCCCGTCGCGCTTGCGGTTGGCGAAAATAGAGCGGGTTTCGTCCCACAATTCGTTGCAGATTTTTCCTCGTGTCGCTTCGGCACGGCCGGCAAACCACGCCGCATCGTCATCGGCGCCGAGTTCGGCCGCGATCAGCGCCAGCATCTCCGCATCCAGTGCCAGCATGGAGTTCAGCCCGACATCAGCGATGTCCAGCAGCCGCGTCGCCGGATCGTACACCGCCTCGTCGTGGAAAGACGCGTTGTCCATGCTGGATTCGTTGCGCGCTCCGAAATGCGTGCCCTTGTACAGCCCGTCGCCGACATCCGACGTGCCATAGGATGCGAGCCCCGTGCCGGCCGGGTCGCGTTCCCGCCACCACCAGCGATGATTGGCAGCCAGCACCGGGTAGGCGCGCTCCAGCACGGCGCGCGACCCGCGCTCTGCGACCTGCCAGGCCATGATAGGCGCCGATCGGGATCTGGCTGCGGTCCACCCAGGCATCATTGGCCGAGACCAGGCAGGCAAGATTGCCAGCCGGCGTCGCCCCATCGAGCGCCGCCGCCAGCGTCTCCCGCGCCATCTCCGCATCCAGACAGGCGGCCATGGCGGCGGCGTACATCTGATCGTCCAGCCACACGCCGAAGCCGCCGAATTTTGCCGCATCCCAGTTGCGACTGAGCGCGATGTAGGGGCGGCGATTCACGGCGTCCCACACCGCGTTCCAGCCGACCACGTCGCGCACCGCGTCCAACGCACCGGCGAGGCGGCCTTCCTGCACCGGCAGCGCGGGTGCTTCCGAGGGTTCGCCCAGCAGGCGTCGCGCCGCGCCAATCGCCAGATCGGCGCGATCCGCCACCGCGCCAGCGAAATGCCCGTCGCGGTGCATTTCCAGATTGCAGCGCAGCGCCAACAGCTTCGCATGATCCGCGCGCGCGGCGAGGTGCCAGTAGCCATGCTGCTCGTATTCCGCCGCGAGGTCGGCGATGGCATCGTGCCCGGTCACCAGCGCCGGCGGCGTAGACATCGCCACCGCGACGAAACGATGCCCGACCTCCACCACCGCCGCCCCGCTTGTCGGGTCGAGCCGCACGTCCTCCCCGCCATCGGCGGAGAGGCACAGGCAGACCCAGAACCGCAACCCCCATTCGCCCAATGTTGCCGCGCGCCACGACCCCACCACTCCGAACGGCCCAGCCTTGCGATACAACCATGACAGGCGCGTGCCAGCATGGGTCAGGTCCAGCTCCACCAGCGACGCGTCGATGGCGCGCCGCCGCAGCACCGCATCGCCCGCGGGGAACAGGCTGGCCTTGCGGATGCTAGACGCATAGGCCACCGGTGTGATCCGCACGCCGAGCGGCAGGAACATCATCTCCGCCGGCCGCCCCGACCAGGTGTTCCAGGCGCGCGCCAGCGGCACGGACGGGCTGGGCTGCATGCGCTATCCCTTCATCAGCACGGTATGCGCCGCCCGCCAGGACAGTTGCACCAAGTCGCCCGGTATTGCCGCAATGGCCTCGCGGTTCTGCGTGAACACTTTCAGCATCGCGCCGTCCGGCCCTTCCAGCATGTAGGTGGAAGCGGCCCCGGCATAGACCACTTCCCGCACCGTCGCGGGCAACATGTTGTCTGCCAGCTCCGTACCGCTCCGGAGCAGCGCGATCTTCTCCGGCCGCACCGCCAGCGTTACCGTCTCGCCCGATGCTGGCAGTGCATCCGCGGTTCGCACGATCCGCCCAGCGACTTCAACGCCGCCCGCAGTCACGCGGCCTTGCAAGAAATTGGCATCGCCCAGGAAAGCGGCGGCGAACCGCGTGCACGGTCGTTCGTACACCTCGGCCGGTGCGCCGGACTGCACGATGCGGCCCGCATCCAGAATCGCCACCTCGTCGGAGAGGGTTAGAGCTTCCTCCTGGTCATGGGTGACGAAAATCGTGGTCAGCCCCACCTCCCGTTGGATGCGGCGCAACTCCACCTGCATCTCCTGCCGCAGCCTGCGGTCCAGCGCCGAAAGCGGCTCGTCCAGCAGCAGCACGCGCGGCCGCGTGACGATGGCGCGAGCCAGTGCGACGCGCTGCTGCTGGCCGCCCGACAATTGCTTCGGCCGCCGACGTTCGAACCCTTCCAGCCGCACCGTCGCTAGCGCGCGCTGCACGTCGCGTTCGGCAGCGGCACCGCGCACGCCGCGGCGGTGCAGGCCGAAGGCGATGTTCTCCGTCACGTTCATATGCGGGAACAGCGCGTAGGACTGAAACACCATGCCGATATTACGCCGCCAGACCGGTGTGTCCGTCACCAATTCGCCGCCGATGCGCACCTTGCCCGCATCCGGCGCCACGAAGCCCGCAACAATTCGCAACAACGTCGTCTTGCCCGAGCCCGACGGGCCGAGCAGGCTGGTCAGCCGCCCGTCGGCGAAGCAAGCGCCGACTGCGTCCAGCACGCGGGACGCACCGTACGATTTGGAAACAGCCTCGATCTCAACGCTGCTCAACGACATCTCCGAACCGCGCCAACAGCGCGAAGCTCAGCAGCAGCACCAGCGAGGCGCCGAGTAGGATGGTCGAAACCGCGTTGATCTCCGGTGTAAAGCCGGACCGAATGGCGCCATAGATCAGTACCGGCAGTGTCGTCATACCGGGCGTGGAAAGGAAATAGGAGATCACGAACTGATCGAGCGACACCGCGAAGGCGAACAGCGCGGCGGCGGCGATGCTGGGGGCAATCAGCGGCAGGGTGATGGCGAAGAACGCGTGCACGGGCGTCGAGCCAAGGCTTTTCGCAGCGTCCTCCAACTGGTCCGGTAGACCTTGCAGCCCGGGGCCGACCACCAACACCACATAAGGGATAGCCAGCGCGACATGGCCCAGGATCATGCTGTGGATGCCGCGCCCGATGCCGCTCCAGTAGAAGAACACCAGCATCGCCGTGCCAATGATCAGCCAGGGAATGGCGATCGGCGGCAGCAGCAACCCGTGCAGTAGCATGCGCCCGCGGAAGCTGCGCCGCGTCAGAGCCAGCGCTGCCAGCGCGCCGATGGTGGTGGCAACGATGCAAGTGACCACGGCGATGACGATGCTGTTGCGCGCCGCCGTCAGGATGGCGTCGGCTCCGGCCAGCGCGCGGAACCAGTCGAACGAGAATTGGAAGGGCAGGGCGTAGAGCGGCGAGGCGTTGAAAGCCATCGCCACCATGATGCCGATCGGCAGATAGAGAAACGCCAGCACCACCGCCAGCCAGATGCGGCCCAGCGCGATCATGCCGGCGCCGTGCGCAGGCGCTTCACGCTCAGAAAAAATACGAAGATCAGCAGCACCACCGCTAGCATGGAAAACGACAGCGCCGCCCCCAGCGGCCAGTTGAACGCCTGGGTGAACTGGTCCTCGATCACCGTACCCATGGTCACCCCGGCGCGGCCGCCCAGGATGCGCGGTTCCATGAAGCTGCCGATCACGGGCACGAAGATCAGCACCGCGCCGGACACCAGGCCGGGTGCCGACAGCGGCAGCAATATCCGGCCAAAGATCACCGGCGTGCGCGCGCCCAGGCTGCGTGCCGCCTCGATGACCGCGGAATCGATCGCGGCGATGGAGACGTAGCTGGTCAGGATCATGTAAGGCAGATAGGCGTGCACCAGGCCGATCACGATCGCCGCATAAGTGTACAGTATCTCGCCCATGTGTGCCCATGGGATCACCGTGCGCACGGCGCGATCGAGAAGGCCGCCATCACTGAGCACCATCGTCCAGGAGAAGATGCGCACCAGCCCGTTGGTCCAGAACGGCAGGATAGTCAGCAGGAACAGCGCCGCGCGCACCCGGCCGCCGACCGCGCGCGACAAAGCCAGCGCCGCCGGCCAGCCGATCAGCGCGCACAGGAACGTGGTCCACAGCCCGAGCGACAACGAGCGCCATGCCACGCGCGTCAGGTAGGGCTGGCGAGCGAAGGCGAGATAGTTGGCGAGGGTCGGCGCGGCCGTGGTGTGCCCGAACGGCGCGGCAGTGAGAAAGCTGAAATACAGCATCGCCGCCAGCGGCAAGAAGATCGCGACCGTCATCCAGGCATAGGCGGGCGTCAGCAACCCGGCGATCGCCAGTCCATCCCGATCCGCGCTGCGTCTCCTGCGGCGCGGCGCATCAGGCGGCATAGAAAGCCTTTACCTCCGACCACTGATCGACGATCTGCTGGCGGATTGCGTCGGACAGCGTCGACATGAATTGCAGCTTGGCGATGTATTCCGGTTTATGGATGGCACGGATGGCGTTGCCGGACGGCAATTCCGCCATCGCCTTGCTGTTGGCGGATGCGGCAGCGCCAGCCTTCTCCGCCCAGGTCACGTAGAAGCCCGGGTCGATCATGAAGTTGATGAACTCCAGCCCGGTTGTCTTGTGCTTGGCGGCAGAGGGGATCGACAGGCCGTCCAGCCAGCCGATCGCGCCTTCCTTCGGCACGATGAACTCCACCGGCAGCTTGTAGCGGGTCTGCGCGCGGGCCGCGGCGCCGGACCAGTAGATCGCGATGTCGAACTCGTCGGCGGCAAAGGCCTTGTTCCACTGGCTCTCGCTGGACCACAGCAGCTTCACGTCCGGCTTCATCGCCTTCAGCTTCGCCGCGATCGCATTCATGTCTTTGGGCGCGTTGATGTCCTGCCCGGTCATCAGCGCGCCAATGCCGATCTCCGTCACCGCATCGTCGAACAGCGCGGCGCGGTTCTTCCAGGCAGGATCGGAGAAGATAGCAAAACTGTCGGCGCCGGAAACTTTGCCTTTGCGGATAGCCAGCGAGTTCATGCCCCACAGCCAGGACACGCCGTAATGCTTGCCGTCCAGCACCAGGTTCTTGTGGTCGCGCAGCGCCGGATCGAGGTCCCTGGCGTTCGGCAGTTTCGAGAGGTCGATCGGGTCGATAAGCCCGTCGCCGGCGATGGTGCGGGTGCGGGCGGTGTCGATCAGCACCACGTCGTAGGCGCCCGGATTGGTGCGCAGCTTGGTCACCATTTCGGGTTCCGAGCTGAAATAGTCGTGCCGCACGGTGAGCCCGGTCTTGTCCTTGAACATCTTCAGCGCCCAGGGCTCGTCCGTGCCGTAGCCCTGCCAGTTCAGCACCGTGATGGTTTCGGCGGCGCGCGCCGGCCGCACCAAGCCGGCCGTGGTGGCTGCCGCGAGTCCGACGCCGAGCAGCCGATGAACATCCCGCCGACGCAAATCACCGGACATCGGAGCCCCCTGAATTCCTTGTGCACAAACAGCTTGTCGATGGCCGAATGCGGTTGTCAAGAGACTCAGCCTGCAATGCGCCCAGAGTCCGTGTCCTGCCAGCTGACGGCCATGGCGGCGCGGCGCATCAAACCCCCAACCCCCTGGGAGCAGGCGTCTATTAGACTTCGATCGTCTTGAACCTGCGTGCCTGCTCGGTCAGCGCCGCCTCCGCGGGCAGCCGCTCCATGCTGCTGGCACCATAGAATCCGTGGATACCGCTACAATGCTTCAGGATGTAGGCGGCGTCCTCGGGAGCAGCGATCGGTCCGCCATGGCACAGCAGCAGGATGTCGCTGCGCACAGTGCGCGCCGCCGCGGCGATCGCGTCGATCCTCGGCACGCAATCCTCGAGCCGCAGCGCTGTTCCCGCGCCGATCGTCCCGCCGGTGGTCAGGCCCATATGCGCGACGATGATGTCGGCGCCGGCCTCCGTCATGGCCCGCGCCTCCTCCGGATTGAAGACGTAGGGCGTCGTCAGCAGGTCGCGCTCTCGCGCGAGGCGGATCAGCTCCACCTCCAACGAATAGCCCATCCCCGTCTCCTCGAGGTTGGCGCGGAACGTGCCGTCGATCAGCCCGACGGTCGGGAAGTTCTGCACGCCGGAGAAGCCGAGTGCCGCGAGCCGGTCGAGGAAGTCCGGAAAGACGCAGAACGGATCGGTGCCGTTCACGCCCGCGAGCACCGGCGTGCGAGCAACGACTGGCAGCACTTCACGCGCCATCTCCAGCACGATCTCGTTGGCGTTGCCGTAGGCGAGCATGCCGGCCAGCGAGCCCCGCCCCGCCATCCGGTAGCGCCCGGAATTGTAGATCACGATCAGATCGAGGCCGCCCGCCTCCTCGCACTTGGCGGACAGCCCGGTGCCAGCCCCGCCGCCGACGATCGGCACGCCGGCGCGTGCCATGCCGATGAAGGTCTCCAGCAGGCGGGCACGCGGCATGCGGGGCATGGTCAGGCCGCGCCGGCGATCGAGCGGAACGTGTCGGCGAGCGCTGCGGCGAAGGCGGCGTCGTTGATGTTGCACGGCAGGCGGACGAGGCGGCGCCGTGCCGTCTGCGCCACGCTCGCCTCCAGCGCGGCGAACAGCGCCGCGTCTGCCTGCCGGTCATGGAACGCCATGCCGGGCGCATCCAGCAGCGAGACGCCGCCTTCCGGCAGCAGGAACCGCACCTCGCCCTCGCAGCGATTGAGGCGCTCGCCAATCCAGCGCCCGATGCGGGTGCATTCCTCGGGCGTGGTGCGCATCAGCGTGACCTGCGGATTGTGGACGTAGAGGGTGCGGTCACGGTAGCGCGCCGGGACGCTCTCGCGGGCGCCGAAATTGACCATGTCGAGCGCGCCGCAGGAGCCGACATAGGGCAGGCGGGTGCGGGCGACGGCGCCGAAGCGGTCCTCGGTGCAGGGGAACACGCCGCCCAGCAGCAGGTCGCACACCTCGGTCGTCGTGGTGTCGACGAAGCCGGCGATCAGCCCGGATTCGGCGAGCTTCTCCATCGACTGCCCCCCGGTGCCGGTGGCGTGGAACACGAGGCAATCGTAGGTGCCCCCGAGCTGTGCCACCACTTGGTTCACGCAGGGCGTCGTTACGCCGAACATCGTCAGCCCAATCGCCGGCTTCGTCTCTGCCTGCGACGCCGGTGCGCGAGCCCGCGCCATGCCGGCCATCGCGTGTGCGGCATTGGCGATGACGACACGCGAGATGCGGTTGAGGCCGGCAATGTCGGCCACCGAATACATCATCGCGATGTCGCTCGGGCCTACATAGACCGCGACGTTGCCCGAGGCGACGGTCGAGAGCATCAGCTTCGGCGTGCCGATCGGCAGGGCGCGCATCGCCGCCGTGACCAGCGCGGTGCCGCCGGAACCGCCGAGCCCGAGCAGCCCGGCGACATCGTCGCGTCCCGCCATGTAGCGCTCGAACGCGACCGCCATGGCGGCCACCGCGCGGCCGCGATCGGCGCTGAAGACCGCGTCCGCGCCCGCCGGGTGTTGCGCAGCAACATCGCGCGGCGGGATCGCTGCGGTGCTCGCGGTGTCGCGGGTGGAGAGATCGACGATCACCGCCGGCATGCCCTGCGCCACGATCAGGTCACGCGCAAAAGCGAGTTCCTGCCCCTTCGTGTCGCAGGTGCCCGCGACATAGACCCGCCCCGGCACACGCGCCTCCCTTCGCCCTCAATCCCGCCGCATCAAAGCGCAGTCGTGCCGCCAGGGCCAGGTCGAGGCCGCCAGGACACTGTTGACCAGAGCGGGCCGCCACTCCTAGCATTGCGCGAAACAATCGTCACGGATGACACAAAAGGGGAGATGAAGCATGTCCAGGGATCCGTCTCCGGCGGCAAGCGATGCCGTCTCGTCCGCTCCATTGGCGAAATCGGGCGGGATCAGCCGCCGATCCCTGCTGTGCGGGGGCGCCGCCCTTGGTGCTGCGTCCTCGCTGGCCTATCCGCGGCACGTCTTCGCGCAGTCCGAGAAGAACCATCCACTCGCCGGCAAGTCGGTCCACATGTCGATCCTCGGCGTCGCCGGCTGGCTGCCCAGCAGCCTCAGCGTGGACATGTCGCCGGAGTTCGCAAAATACGCGAAGCAACGCTACGGCTACGACGTGAGCTTCTCGTTCGCGGGCGCGCCGTTCGGGGCGCTGTTCCAGAAGGCGGCGACGTCGCTCGCGACGCGCAGCCAGGAATACAACATCATGATCAGCGACAGCCAGTGGCTGGGCGCGCTGGCGACGCCGAAATGGATCGTCAAGCTGAACGACATCATCGCGCACGACAAGGAGCTGGGCATCGAGTGGTACGCGCCGGTGATCCGCAACGCCTACCAGGTCTATCCGGACGGCACGAACAATCTCTGGGGCTTCCCGCAGGTCGGCGACACCGAGAGCATCTTCGTCCGTACCGACATCCTGAACGGCCCCGGCGAAGCGCAGGCGTTTCAGGCCAAGCATGGCAGCAAGCTTCCGACCACCTGGGAGGATTTCGAGAAGATGGATCTCGAGGACTGGAAGAAGCTTGTCGCCTTCTTCAATCGTCCCGAGAAGGGCTATCACGGCATCGCGATGCAGTATTCGCGCGAATACGACGCGCTGAGCTGCCCGCTGATGTCCTTCATGCGCAGCATGGGGGGCGACATCTGGAATCCCGAAGACGGGTCAGGTGCAGGGCGTCATGGACCAGCCGGTGAACGCGCGGGCTATGGAAGCCTACAAATCGATGCTGAAATACAACCCGCCCGGGGCCACCAACTATTTCATCGCCGAGGTGGTGGACGCATTCACGCAGGGCAAGGTGTTCTGCGCCTGGCAGTGGCTCGCGACCGGGGCGACGATGATCCCGAAGGAGCTGCAGGGCAAGGTGATGGTGGTCCCCCCGCCCGGGTTCAAGGACAAGTCCGGGACGCTCCGCCGTAACTACATCATCGGCGGCCAGCCCTGGGTGATCAACGCCTTCAACGACAAGGCGCACATGCGGGTGGCGCTCGATTTCATGAAGTGGTGGTATCTGCCGGAGACGGCGAACGACTACCTGCACCGCGGCGGCCTGCCGTGCGACAAGGCAACGTTGACCAAGGCCGGGTTCGATGCGCTCTATCCCTGGAACCGCACCTACAAATACATGCTGGAGCGCAGCAGCGATTTCTGGCACGACCCGAAATATGCCGAGATGCTGAGCGTGCAGCAGGAGGCCTGGACCGGCTACATGACGGGCCAGATCGCCGATCCGATGCATGCCCTGCAATACGTGGCCTGCAAGCAGCAGGCGATCCTGTTCGACGAGGGCACGGCGCAGCAGCAGCCGACCTCCGCCTGCTCGGGCATCCGGCTCTAGCCTGATGGCGAGCGACGTTCCGGCCGCCCTGCCGGCCGCCGCCGGTCGGGCGGTGCGGGCGCGTGGGTTCGCCCGCTTCCTCAGCCGGCGCGAGGTGCTGCCGACCGTTCTGCTGCTGCCGGTCCTGGTGTTCTTCATCGTCTGGAACGTCATCCCGACGCTCTGGCTGCTTGGCCTCGGGTTCTACCGCTTTTCGCTGACCAGCGGACGGCCGCCGATCTGGGCGGCCCTCTACAACTACCAGAGTATCTTCAACGACGCGGGGGTGTGGCTGGACCTGAGCCGCACCCTGATATTCGTGTTCCTCGCGGTCGGCATCGAGACGGTGCTCGGCTTGCTGCTCGGCCTGCTGTTCTGGAACAGCCAGGGCCTGCCCGGACGCCGCATTGCGCTGACGATGCTGTTCTCGCCGATGGTGCTGACACCAGTCGCGAGCGGCACCTTCTGGCGCCTGATATACGATCCCACCTTCGGGGTGCTGAACAGCGCGATCCGAGCGCTGGGCTTTCCGGCCGTGCGCTTCCTGCAGGAGGCGAGCACGGCGTTCGGCGCGGTGCTGGCGGTCGATGTGTGGATGTGGACGCCGTTCATGGTGCTGATGGCGCTCGCCGCCCTCGGCTCGGTGCCGCGGGCGGAGCTTGAGGCGGCCGAGGTCGACCGGCTGGCGTGGCACCAGAAGCTCCGCCTTGTGGTGTTCCACCACGGCAAGTTCATCTTGATGCTCGGCATCCTGTTGCGCACCATCGACGCCTTCAAGACGATGGACCTGATCTACGACATGACCTATGGCGGCCCGGGCTCGACCACGCAGCTGGTCGCGATGACGCTCTACCGGCGCGCGTTCGAAGCCTTTAACATGGGCTGGTCATCGGCGCTCGCGGTGATCCTGCTGCTGATCTCGATCGCCTTCACCGCGACATTCATCTTCGTGCTGCACTCGCGCGAGCGGAGGCTCGAGGCGGCATGAACTGGCGCCAGCATCTCTATCATCTGATCCTGTGGCTGGTGGCACTGTTGTTCTTCGCGCCGGTGCTGTGGATCCTGCTGTCGTCGTTCAAGACCGCCGACCAGATCCTGGCGGTGCCACCGCTGTTCGTGTTCCACCCGACCCTGCAAAACTACGTCCGCCTGTTCTCTGGCGCCTCCTTCCTGCACCAGTTGTTCAACAGCGTGGTGCTCTCAGTCAGCGCGGTGCTAATCGCCGTCGCGGTTTCCTTCCTCGCCGCATTCTCCTTCTCTCGCTTCCGGCCGCGCGGAACCAACTTCCTGATGTTCATCCTGCTGTCGATCCGGATGCTGCCGGGATCGGCGGTGATCTTGCCGGTCTTCCTGATGTATGTCGCGTTCGGCTGGAAGGACAGCTACGCCGGCATGATCCTGTTCTACGCCATGTTCTCCATCCCGTTCTCGGTCTGGATCCTGAAGGGGTTCATCGACGGCGTCTCGCCGCGCTTCGACGAGACCGGCATTGTCAACGGCGCGTCCTGGCTTCGCATCATCGTGCGCACCATCCTGCCGCAGGTGTTCCCCGGCGTGATCGCGGCGCTGATCTTCAATTTCATCTTCGTATGGAACGAGTTTCTGTTCAACTACATCATCGGCGGCATCCGCACCTCCAACATCCCGGTCGCCCTCAGCACCGGGCTCTATTCGAACGGCGGCGTGGACTGGACATTCATCTCCGCGCTGACCAGCGCCTACATCCTGCCGCCAATCCTAGTGGTCTATTTCTTCCAGCGCTACCTGCTGGTCGGCATGACCTTCGGCACGGTGCGCGGCGAGGTCTGAGGCGGTGCGGCACAGTATCGTCCCGCGCCTGGAAGTCGCGCTGATCACGCTGATGTGTCTGGGCTTCGTGCTGATTGCGCAGACCTGGAGCTTTCGTGCCTACCAGGCCGGCCTGCTCGCGGTCATGGTGGCGACGGTGCTCAACATCGCGGTCGGCAACCTGCCGCGCCAGGCGAGCGCCGGCCGCGCGCTCGCCCTGACCGCCGCAATCCTGGCCCTCGTGGCGCTGGTGTTCGCCGCCGGCATCCTGCTGGTCCCGGTGCTCGCCACGATGGGCCGGTGACGCCGTGCGCGGCATCCATCTCGATGGCCTGGTCAAGACCTACGGCCGCACGGTCGCGCTCGCCGGCCTCGACCTCGAGATTGAGGCCGAGCGCCTCACCGTCGTCTGCGGCCCGCCAGGCGCCGGCAAGTCGGTCCTGCTGCGCGTGCTGCTGGGGCTGGAGACGCCGGATCAAGGTCGCATTTTGTTCGACGGCACCGACATCACCCGGCTTCCCGCCGCGGAGCGCACGATCGGCTACGTGCCGCAGAGCTTCGCGCTGTTTCCGCACATGAGCGTGTTCGACAACGTCGCCTATCCGCTCACGCTGCAACGCGTGCCGCGCGAGCAGGTGCGGCGTCGGGTCGCCCAGGCGGCCGAGGTGCTGCGCATCGGCGCGTTGCTCGACAAGCGACCGAGCGAGCTCTCGGGCGGCGAGAAGCAGCGCGCCGCGATCGCGCGCGGCATCCTCAAGGATTCACGCATCTTCGTCCTCGACGATCCGCTCGTCGGACTCGACTTCAAGCTGCGCGAAAGCCTGATGGAGGATCTCACCGAGATGCGGGCGCAGCTCGGCGCAACGTTCCTGTACGCGACCGCCGACCCGCTGGAGGCGCTGATCATGGGCGAGCAATTGGTCGTCATGGACGCTGGACGCGTGGTGGATGCGAACCGCGTCGACCTGCTCTACCACGAGCCGCGCCACCTGCGCGCCGCGGAGCTTGTCGGCTTCCCGCGCTGCAACGTGCTGCGCGGGCGCATCGAAGGTGGACGCTGCGTCACCAGCCTGGCTGCCTTCCCGGTCATGCTCGAGGCCGAGGTCGGGTCCGAACTGGCCGTCGTCATCCGCCCCGAGCAGATCGCCCGTGCCGATGCCACCGCCCTGGCGGCCGCTCCGGATGCCGCGCTGAGCACCGGCGAGATCCGGCTGGTCGAGAATCTCGGCGCCGAATGTGTCGTGCATTTCGCGGCGGGCGAGGAGATGCTGGTCACCACCGTGCCGAGCCGCTCGGCCGCCGACCTCGATTTCGGCGCCGCGTTCCCGTTCTGCCTGCGCCCAGACGGCATCCTGGTCTTCGATCGGGCATCCGGCGCACGCGTGGCACGCGGCCATGCCTGACATCCGGCTGTCCGGCCTCATCAGGCGCTTCGGCGCCGTCACCGCCGTCAACGACGTCACCATGAGCTTCGCCGAGGGAACGGTGACCTGCCTGCTCGGCCCCTCGGGCTGCGGCAAGACGACACTGATGCGCATGATCGCGGGGCTGGAGACGCCGAGCAGCGGTCACGTGATCTTCGGCGATCGCGACGTCACTCGCCTGCCGACGCGCCGGCGCGACGTCGGCATGGTGTTCCAGTACCCCGTGATGTACCGCACCCGCACGGTACAGGAGAACATCGAGATCGCGCTTCAGCACGACCGGCGCTTCTCCCGCCAGGACCGCCGGCGCAGGATCGACGAGGTGCTGGAGGTGCTGGCGCTCGGGGCGCAGCGGCACCTGCGGATGGTGCAGCTCGACAGCGGCGCACGCCAGAAGGTCGCCGTCGGCCGCGCCATCGCGCGCAGCTGCAACGTGATCCTGTTCGACGAGCCGACGACCAACCTGGAAGTCCACGCGAAGCTAGCGCTGATCCGCGCGTTCAAGGAGTTCCGCGCCCGGTTCCGGCAGACGATCATCTACGTGACGCACGACCAGACCGAAGCGATGACACTCGCCGACCGCATCGCGCTGATGCGCGACGGCGCGATCAGCCAGTGCAGCGCGCCGCGCGACCTCTACGACCGCCCGGACAGCGAGTTCGGCGGCTGGTTCCTCGGCAATCCGGGGATGAACTTCCTGTCGCCCGCCCGCGGCGGCGATGGCGGGCTCATATTCGACGTCTTCTCGGCTCCGCTCGCAACCCCGGCGGGCGGAGCGGCGGAGCTGCGCGCCGGGATCCGTCCCGAATACGTGCGCGTTCGCCCGGCGGGCACCCCGGGCAGCGTGCCGGCGTCGCTGCTGCGAAGCGCCATCACCATCGGCGGCCAGCGGCTGCTCACGCTTTCGGTCGGCACGTCACGGATCAAGGCGAAGGTGGCACCAGCACTCGGCACGTCGCTCCCCGCGCGGCTCGCGATCGAATGCCCGTTGGAGCATGTGGTGTTCTTCCGCGACGGCAGCCGACTATCCGAGCAGCCCCGCGCGCTGGCCGGGTGGGCCGCGGTTCGGGCCTAGGCGTCCGGAAAAGCGCGTTCAGCGGCATCGCATCGTCCCTTTCGCCGGCGATCCTAACCCAGGTCGCGGCCTGCTTGAGAAGGGCTGCCGTGCCGGCTTACTGTGAAGGCCGGCCGGGCGAGGCACGAGCGGGGAGGACGGGGATGCATCTCTCGACGCATAACTGGATGCGTGCGGAACCGCTCGCGACGACGTTGCGGCGCATCAGCCGTATCGGGTTCGAGAGCATCGAGATCAGCGGTGAGCCCGCACAATACGACGTGGACGCGACGCGCCGGCTGCTGAAGCAGCACGGCATACGCTGCTGGGGGGCGGTGACGCTGCAGCTCGGCGACCGCAATCTCGCGGCCAAGGATCCGGCGCAGCGCCGCCACTCGGTCGCGTATGTGAAATCGGTCGTGCAGATGGCGGCCGATCTCGGCGGCCAAATGGCGACGGTGGTGCCCGCCACCGTCGGCAAGGTTGTGCCCGACGGCACCCCCGAGGAAGAATGGCGCTGGGTCGTGGATGGGTTACAGGAGGTCTACGCGCTGTCCGAACGGGTCGGCGTGCGCCTCGGGCTCGAACCGCTGAACCGGTTCGAGACCTATTTCCTCAACCGCGCCGATCAGGCGGTGGCGCTGGCCGAGGCGGTGGGGCCGAATTGCGGCGTCTGCCTGGATGCCTTCCACCTCAACATCGAAGAGGCCGACATGTTCGCAGCGATCCGCGCGGCGAAGGGCCGGCTCGCCGATTTCCACGTCGCCGACAACAACCGTCTCGCTGCCGGAATGGGCGCGCTCGACTGGCCGCGTATCGTCGCGACGTTGCGCGAGATCGGCTACGACGGCGCGCTCACCAACGAGTTCGTCGCCGCGGTGGACCGCACGCCGGTTGCGCCCTGGCCCGACCAGCTCGAAACCAATCCGGTCGACATCCCCGCCGAGCAGCGCAAGTTCATCGAGGACCACGGCAGCAGCCTGCTGAGCGAGGCATTCTACACCCGCCTGGTCGAGCGCACGGCGCAGACGCTGCTGCCGCTGATCCGCGCATGAAGAAGCTGATCAACGAGCCGCGCCGCGTCGTGCCCGAGATGCTCGAGGGGCTGGTCGGCCTCAATCCGGGCCTCGCGATGCTGCAGGGGATGAACGTCGTGCTTCGCGCCGACGCGCCGGTCGCCGGCCGGGTCGCGCTGATCTCCGGCGGCGGGGCGGGGCACGAGCCGGCCCATGCCGGCTATGTCGGTCCGGGCATGCTGAGCGCCGCCGTATCGGGCGAGGTGTTCACCTCGCCCGGCACCGACGCGGTACTGGCCGCGATCGAGGCGGTGTCCGGCCCGGAGGGCGTGCTGCTGATCATCAAGAACTACACGGGCGACCGGCTGAATTTCGGCCTCGCCGCCGAACTCGCGCGCGCCCGCAACATCCCGGCCGAAATGGTGGTGGTGGACGACGACGTGGCGTTGGCGGCGGACGGTGCGCATGCCGGCAGGCGCGGCCTCGCCGGCATCGTGCTCGTCCACAAGGTGGCGGGAGCGGCCGCCGCCGCCGGCCTGCCGCTCGATGCGGTGAAGCGGGAGGCGAAGGCAGCGATCGCGCGGCTCGGCACGATGGGCGTCGCGCTCACGCCCTGCACCGTGCCGGCCGCCGGCCGTCCCGGCTTCGCGCTCGGCGAGGCGGAGATCGAGCTTGGCCTCGGCATCCACGGCGAGGCCGGGGTGACGCGCGAGCGCATTCTGCCCGCCGACGCGCTGGTGCGCGACATGCTCGGCCGCATCGTGGCGGATCGCGGTTTCGGCCGCGGCGAGCGGGTGGCGCTGCTGGTCAACGGACTGGGCGGCACGCCGGCAATGGAGCTTGCGATCGTGGCGCGCAGCGCGCTCGCGTTCCTCCAGCAGGCGGGGATCGTGGTGGAGCGCGCCTGGGCCGGGTCGCTGCTGACTGCGCTGGAGATGGCGGGCTGCTCGCTCTCGTTGATGGCACTCGACGACACCCGGCTGCAACGCCTCGACGCGTCGACCGGCGCGCCCGCCTGGCCGAATGCGCCGGCGGTGGCCGGCCCGGCGCGGCTCGACCGGGATCGCCGCGCGGTGCCCGTCGTCCCGATGATACCCGCGCCAGCGACGCCCGGCGGCGGCGGCGAGGCCGGGCCGCTCGCGCGTGCGATCCGCGCCGTCTGCGCCGCGCTCCGCGCCGAGGAGACGCGGCTGACCCGGCTCGACCAGGCCGTGGGCGATGGCGATCTCGGCCTCAGCCTCGCGCGTGGGGCGGAGGAGGTCGAGCGTGCGCTCCCGACGTTCGACCTCACGGCGCCGACCGCGACGCTGCGGGCGGCATCGGAGGTGGTGATGCGCGCGCTTGGCGGCACCTCGGGGCCGCTGTATGCGGCGCTGCTGCTCCGCGCAGCGCACACCCTGGATGGGACGGCCGCGCCACGGCCGGAGGACTGGGCCGGCGCGCTGCGGGCCGGCACCAATGCGATCGCCGAGCTGGGTGGGGCGGTCCGCGGCGACCGCACGATGCTGGACGCGCTGTACCCGGCTGCTGATGCGCTGACGGCTGCCCTCGCCGCGGGCAGGCCGGCCGGTGATGCGCTGCGCGTGGCCGTCGAAGCAGCGCGCGAAGGGGCGGCGGCCTCCGCGCGCGTCGCCGCGCGCCGCGGACGCAGCTCCTATCTGGGCGAGCGGGCGCTCGGCCATCCCGACCCCGGTGCCGAGGCGGTCGCGATCTGGCTCGGGGCGGTGCGCGAGGCGCTTAGCTGATCCGACCAGGGAGGCGACAGATGCGCAAGCTGTTTCGTTGGCACGCACGGGAGACGCGGGCATGATGACGATCCGCGGCCCCGCTATCTTCCTCGCGCAGTTCGCCGGCGATACCGCGCCGTTCGACAGCCTGCCCGCGATCGCGCGCTGGGCCGCCGAGCTCGGCTACAAGGGCGTGCAATTGCCCTCGTGGGACAAGCGCCTGTTCGATCTCGACCGCGCGGCCGAGAGCGACGCCTATTGCGACGAGGTGCGCGGCACGCTGCAGGACGCGGGCGTCGCGCTGACCGAGCTCTCGACGCATCTGCAGGGCCAGCTCGTTGCGGTGCATCCGGCCTATGACGCGGCCTTCGACGGCTTCGCACCGATGCAGCGGCGCGGCAATCCTGCCGCGCGCCAGGAATGGGCGGTCGAACAGCTTCGCAAGGCGGCACGCGCTTCCCGCCGGCTCGGCCTTGCCGCCCACGCAACGTTCTCCGGCGCGCTTGCCTGGCCCTACGTCTATCCGTGGCCGCAGCGTCCGGCTGGGCTGATCGAGGCGGCGTTCGACGAGCTGGCACGGCGCTGGCGGCCGATCCTGGATGCGTTCGACGATGCCGGCGTCGATGTCTGCTACGAGATCCATCCCGGCGAGGACCTGCACGACGGCGCCACCTTCGAGATGTTCCTGGAGCGCGTCGGCAACCATCCACGCTGCAACCTGCTCTACGACCCCAGCCACTTCGTGCTGCAGCAGCTCGACTATCTCGGCTATATCGATGCCTATCACGCGCGCATCCGTGCGTTCCACGTCAAGGACGCGGAGTTCCGGCCGACAGCCCGCGGCGGCGTCTATGGCGGCTATCAGCCCTGGGCGGACCGCGCCGGCCGGTTCCGCTCGCTCGGCGACGGCCAGATCGACTTCCGCGCCATCTTCTCCAGGCTGTCGCAGCATGATTTCGACGGCTGGGCGGTGCTGGAATGGGAGTGCTGCATCAAGAGTCCCGAGCAGGGCGCGCGCGAGGGTGCTCCCTTCATCCGCGACCGCATCATCGAGGTCACGAGCAAGGCGTTCGACGATTTCGCCGGCGTCGGCGCGGATGACGACGCCAACCGCCGCATGCTGGGGCTCGTGCGGTGACGATCGAAGGCAGCGCCGCGGTCGCGTCCGGGCGGCGGCTCCGCCTCGGCATGGTCGGCGGCGGCGAGGGCGCCTTCATCGGCGCCGTGCATCGCATCGCGGCGCGGCTTGACGACCAATACGTGCTGGTTGCCGGCGCACTCTCCTCCGAGCCCGACCGCGCCCGTGCCAGCGCCGCCGAACTGCGCATCGCGCCTGAGCGCGCCTATGCCGACTTTCGCGCAATGGCGCGCGCGGAAGCGGCGCGGCCGGACGGGATCGACGTCGTCGCGATCGTCACGCCGAACCATCTCCATCACGCGGCGGCACGCGCCTTCCTCGATGCGGGCATCGACGTGATCTGCGACAAGCCGATGTCGCGAACGGTCGAGGAAGCGGAGGATCTGGCGCGCGCCGTAGCCGACAGCGGCAGGCTGTTCGTTCTGGCGCACACCTATACCTGCTATCCGATGGTGCGACAGGCGCGCGAGATGATCGCCGCCGGCACGCTCGGCGCGCTTCGTGTCGTGCAGGTCGAGTATCCGCAGGAGTGGCTGGCCACGCCTCTTGAGCAGACCGGGCAGAAGCAGGCGGCATGGCGCACCGACCCGGCACGCAGCGGTCCCGGTGGCTGCGTCGGCGATATCGGTACGCACGCGTTCCACCTTGCAGAGTTCGTCACCGGCCTCTGCTGCCAGTCGCTCGCAGCCGAGTTGTCGACGTTTGTCGAAGGACGACGGCTCGACGACAACGCGCAGATAATGCTGCGCTTCGCCGGCGGCGCCCGCGGCGCGTTATGGTCGAGCCAGGTCGCACCCGGCCACGAGAACGGCTTGCGACTTCGCGTCTTCGGCGAGCGGGGCGGGCTGGAGTGGCAGCAGGAGCACCCGAACCATCTGCGCCACGCGGAACTCGGCAAGGCGCCCTGCCTCATCACACGCGCCGGCCCGTCCGCCGGCCCCGCCGCCGCCCACGCGACCCGCATCCCGGCCGGGCATCCGGAGGGATATCTCGAATCCTTCGCGCAGCTCTACCGGGATGCCGCCGCGCTGATCCGCGCGCGGCGGGCAGGGTGCGCTCCCGATCCGCAGGCCGCTCTGCTGCCTGGTGTTCAGGACGGGCTGCGCGGCGTGCGCTTCATCGGCGCTGCGGTCCGCTCGAGCCAGAGCGACGCGATTTGGACCTCGATCGACTGAGCGCGAACGCGCAACGTCGAACTGAATGCTGGCTCGGTTGCAATTTCCCGGGACGGTTTGGGTGCGACGGAAGGGGTCGCACGTCGTGGAGCTGCCTCGGTCGAGGAACCATCGTCGGATAGACTTCGGCTGATCGTGTCTGCGAGAGTTCTCCGACTGTGATCACGCCCCGGCCCTGCCCGGCGGCACATTGCGTCAGTCGATGCGGGGGGACCTCCTTGAGCTCTGTTGGTGTGCGCCGGGAGACTGGTGAGGAGTAGACGGTTAAGGAGGGTCTGATCAGAGCTTCACCCGGGCGGCTACAAAGCTCGGATTGTCGTAATCGGCGCTGAGCCAGACTATCCGCGGCCTTGAAGCAAGGCTGGGCATTCGGCTGCTGACCCGGACAACCCGCCGTGTTGCACCGACCGAGGCGGGCGAACGCCTGCTCCGGACCGTGGCCCCCCGCTTCGAGGAGATCGATGCCGAGCTGGCCGCGCTCAGTGAGTTGAGAGACATGCCGGCCGGCACCGTCCGCATTACGGCCACGGAGAACGCAGCGGAGGCGGTGCTCTGGCCCGCTGTCAAAAAGCGGCTGCCGAACTACCCGGACATCAAGGTGGAGATCATTATCGATTATGGCCTGACCGATGTCGTGGCCGAGCACGTTGACGCTGGCGTGCAATTCGGCAAGCAGGTCGAAGGACATGATTGCTGTGCGTATCGGACCGGACATATGCATGGCCGTTGTTGGAACGCCCGCGTATTTCGCGAAGCACCCGGCGCCGCGAACACCGCAGGATCTGACCACGCACGAGTGTATCAATCTTCGCCTGCCGACCCACGGCCTTTACGCCTGGGAGTTCGAGAAGAACGGGCGTGACCTCAGGGTTCGGGTCGAAGGTCAACTCGTGTTCAACACCTCGGCGCTCATTCTGAACGCTGCCGTGGCCGGCTTTGGTCTAGCCTAGCGTATCTCACTGAGCGGCAGGTGCAGAAGCATCTCAACAGCAGCGAGCTGGTTCGGGTGCTCGCAAACTGGTGTCCGCCATTCACCGGCTATCACCTCTACTATCCGAGCCGTCGGCAGCCGACACCCGCCTTTGCCCTGTTGGTTCATGCCCTACGCTATCCGAGCGCGCCGCGTGGTAGAGTGGAGGATGGGCGCGGTTGCTTGAACCATTTGGCGTCGCTCCGTTTCCCATCCCCGCTCATCGAACCGGACGCGCCGGTTTCCGGCATCCGGCTCTCCGACCCATCTTCGACAGCGACCTTTGCCAGGCAATTGAATAGGCGCGGGGATTCGCGCCGCGGCGGCGGCTTGGCACTACATTCCCGATGATGGCGATCAGCTTGTGGCGAGTGCCTGCACGGTCGGCGGCAGGGCCAACCCGCCGCGCGCAGTGCCAGGCTGGCGGCGGGTCTCGGGGCGGAGCGCAGCAGGAAGCGCTTGCCGTCCTGCTCGATCTCGGTCTCGGTCAGGGCGTCGAGATCGGCGATGATGGCGGACCATGATGCCTGGCGAGCGAAGGCGGCGATGCGGGCTTCCAGCTCGGCCTTGATCACGAGGGCGAGGAAGCTGCAGAACACATGGCCGCGGATGGTCTCGTCCAGCTTGTGGAAGATCGGCCGTGTGGTGAGCAGGTGCTTGGCGGTGCGGAAGGTCTGCTCGACGGTCCAGAGCTGCTTGTAGCGCAGCATCGCAGCGAGCGGGTTGAGATCGGTGTTGGTGCGCAGCACGAACACGCCAGCGAAGCGTGCGTCTTCCTCGGCCTTGGCGCGATCGATCGCGAAGTGGCCCTCGCAACCAGCACCCTACTTAAATCCTGTTCACATCGCCCGCAGGCTTTCCGACATGGCCGAGCCGAAGATCCCGCTGCCGCCGCTCGCCGCGTTGCGCGCGTTTCAGGCCGCTGCCGCCCATGGCCGGTTCCGTGACGCCGCCCGGAGCCTCGGCGTGACGGAGTCGTCGATCAGCCATCAGGTACGCCACCTCGAGGACTTCCTGCGCACGGCATTGTTCGACCGGTCCGGTTCCGGTATGCGGCTGACGGCGGCGGGCCGGCGCTACCTCGAGCAGATCGACCCAGCGATCCGTCAGATTCAGGCGGCCACCGCAGCCATGATCCGCCCAACCGGACGCAACGTGGTGCGCCTGACCCTGCCACCCTCTCTTGCGGCGACGTGGCTGATCCCGCAACTCGGCGTCTTCGAGCGCGAACACCCCGAGATCGACCTACAGCTGGTGCCGACCACCCGCGTGCTCGACCTGAAGCGCGATCAAGTGGATCTGGCGGTGCGCCACGGCAAGGGTTCCTGGATCGGCATCAACGCGGTTTTCCTGTTGGAGGAGGCAGCGTTGCCCGTCTGTGCGCCCGGATATCTGAAGCGTCAGCCGGACGATGCCCTGTCGGCAACGCTGGAGCGCGCCCGGCTGATCGTCAACGCCCGCTTTCCCAACGAGTGGGAGGAATGGGCCCGTGCTCGCGGCCTGGCACCTCCGGCACTTACCGGCGCCATCGAGCTTGAGGGAATAGAGCAGACGCTGCAGGTGGCTGAGAGCGGACACGGCCTTGCCATCGGCCGACGGCCAATGGTCGACGAGCGGCTGGCCCGCGGGACCCTGGTTGCGCCGTTTGGCGCCGGGCATCCAACCGGAGCCGCCTACTACCTGTGCCAGCCCTCCGACGTGCCGCTGACGGCCGCAGCGCGGCGTCTGGAGCGGTGGTTGCGTGCTCTAGCCGCCGCGACTTGAACGACGTTCAAGCCGCCCTGAGCCGAACTCGTTGGCACCTTCGGGTCGCCGCGCCTACCTACGTCGATGATGCAAAGCCGTGGCCGCGCGCCGGTCGCGTCAACCTGAGGAGGCACGCCGTGAACCACGCTGTTTCGGGCACTACCCGCACCGCCGCAGCCCTGCAGACCTTTGCCAGCGTCAGCGCCGCGCTGACCTTTATCACGCCCTCGGGCACGAAGCCGGTGTTCCACAGCTCGGCGTATACCGGGAGCGTGCCGCGAACCTTCTTCGAGACCGAACGCCACACCGTCAGGATCCATGACATGCGACCGCTCGATGGCGCGCTGTCGCTCGACCAAGAGGGGTTTGAACTGCGTCACCACCGTACGACGGTCGGCGACTTGTACGACGACGACGCGGTAAGCAACATCTACTACCCGGAGATCGATGCACTGTTGCGCTCGATCACGGGCGCCAGCCACGTCGTCATCTTCGACGCAACGCGCCGCTCCGATAGCGGCTCGGGTGCGAACAATCGGGACGGGCTGCGCGGCCCTGCAACCCGAGTGCATGTGGACTACACAGAGAGGAGCGGCCCGCAGCGGGTGAAGGATCTTCTGGGCGAGCTGGATGCCGCCCGGCTCGCCGCGTCCTATACGAGAATCATGCAGATCAACGTCTGGCGACCGATACGTGGCCCGGTGGAGCGTTCGCCGCTGGCCGTGGCCGATGCTTCGAGCATTCGGGCCGCGGATCTGATCGCCACCGACCAGGTGTTTCCGGACCGGGTTGGTGAGATCTACCACCTTGCTTATAATCCGGCGCAGACTTGGTATTACGCGCCCAGGATGACCCCGGAAGAAGTGCTGCTGATCAAAGGCTGGGACAGCCTCGACGACGGCCGCGCCCGCTTCACGCCGCACGGCGCTTTTGACCTGCCGGACACCCCGGAGAACGCAGCACCCCGCGAGAGCATCGAGGTGCGGACGCTGGTCGTCGTCGAAGGCTGAGTTCGGCTATCGCCTGCGATGCCGCGCGGGTCCGGAGCCCGCGCCGGTACGCTCGATGGCAAGCGCGATCTCATCGAGATCGGCGGCGCTCAGTTCGACAGTTGGGGCACCGATCCAACCGTTCACCTGCCCTGCGTTTCGTGCGCCGACGATCGCGGCCGTCACGCCGGGCCACGCCAGGGTCCAGGCGACCGCAACGGCGGCCGTCGACGTGCCATGGCGTCCTGCCACGCGGCCCAGTGCCGCGGCGAGTGCGAGGTTGCGGTCCAGCCCGGCGCCCGTGAAATCCTCGGACCGGGACCGCCAGTCATCCGGCGGCAGGCCCCGCGCACGCTCCCGGCTGAACCCGCCCGAGAGCAGGCCCGACTGCATGGGGCTGTAGACGATCACGCCCGTCTTATGGGCCGCGCACCAGGGGAGTTCCACGATCGCCGTCGCGCGGTGGATCGCCGAGAAGGGCGGTTGCAGTGTGTCCACGTGGCCCAGTTCCTCGGCCCGGGCGAGCTGGGCGGCGTCATGGTTCGACAGTCCCACGGCCCCGACCTTCCCCTCCCGCCGCAGGTCCAGCATGGCCTGCCAATATTCTTCCAGCGGCGTCCCGTCCTGCGACGGCCAATGCACCTGGTAGAGATCGATGCACTCGACGCCGAGCCGCCGCAGCGAGGCTTCAACCTCGCGCCGTATGCTGCGCGGGTTGGCGATCCGCCTCGGCATCGCCTGCCGCTGCGCTTCGTCCCACACCAGGCCGCATTTGGTGAATACGAAAGGCCGCTCGCTGGGCGCGATGGGCCGGATCGCTTCGCCGACCACCCGCTCGGAGCGGCCGAGGCCGTAGACGGCGGCGGTGTCGATCCAGTTCACGCCGCGATCGACCGCGTGGCGGATCGCCGCGATGGAGGCCTCGTCGTCCTAGCTGCCCCAGCCAACGGCCCAGTCGCCGCCGCCGAGCGCCCAGGCGCCGAAGCCGACACGGCTGATGCTCATCCCGGTGCGGCCGAGCGGCACCTTGCCAAGCCCGTGCGCGACGGGCGCCATATTGCTCACCATATCGTTCATGGCTGATCTCCTTTGGAACAGGGTTGTCGTTGCGAAGCGTGGAAAGACGGGCGGCACTGGATCAGCGGCCGGGACTGGCGACGGCGTCACGGCGCGCGGCCGGGCGGGAGACGCCGATCGGCGCCGCCCACAGCAGGCGATAAAGCAGCCCCGCGCCGATCCCCCCGAGTAGCTGGGCAACGATATACTCGCCCACCTCCCCGGTGAGTCCCGATGCGATCGCCGGCCCGATCGTCCGCGCGGGGTTCACGCTGCCGCCGGTGAGCGGGCCGAAGCCGAGGATGCAGATCGCGACCGTCATGCCGATCGCGAACGGCGCGAGGCGCCCGGCAGCACCGATACCGGTCGTCGTTGCGACGGTATTCACGAGGAAGAACGTGCCGATTCCCTCGAGCAGCATTCCGCCGAGCACCGTGGTCCGGTGCAGGTCGATGGTGGTGGCGCCCAGGTGATTGACCGGCCCGCCGAGCACGGCAAGCAAAGCAAACGCCGCGACAATGGCGCCGGCAAGCTGTGCCGCGATGTAGGGCACGACGTCGCGTGCAGGGAACCTGCCCGCGGCATAGAGGCCGACGGTCACGGCGGGGTTGATGTGGCAGCCGCTGATCTCGCCGTAGGCATAGGCGAAGATCATGATGGTGAAGCCGTGCGCCAGCGCCACGCCGACAATCTGATCCGAACCGAGGATCGCGACGGCGCCGGCGCCGATGAATATGAGCGCGAACGTGCCGATGAACTCGGCGATCAGCGACTTCGAGAGCGGGTTCATGGAGACACCTCGAGTCTTGCCGGCATGAGGGATTGGGCATGGCGCACCGCGCCCGGCTGCACGATGCGTTATGAGAGCGCGTCACCGAACGCGGGCACGACCGGAAGGCGGACCTTTCGTCCGCCTTCCATCGTCAGCCGCGCGGTTTTCCGTCAGAGCGACACCGGAGCCGTGGCCGCCGCCGAAGGCTGCACGAAGGCAGCGTATTCGGGCCGCGGCTGCGGGGTGCCGTAATTGTTGTTGCTGGCGCCGCCTTCTGCCTCAGCGGTCTGCACGAAGGCAGCGTATTCGGGCTGCGGCTGCGGGGTGCCGTAGTTGTTGTTGCTGGAGCCGCCTTCCAGCTCAGCGGTCTGCACCGGCGGCGCATAGGGCTTTGCCACGACCGAATGGCCGGGACTTGCGGAGAGCGCCAGCGCACTTGCCGCAGCGATGAGAATGGTCTTCATGGTTTGCCTCCTTGGAGACGTGGGTGGACCGGAAGGGGTCCGTCTCTGGCGAAGCGCAATGCAACGCAGCGATGGACCCGGGCGGCGGTCCGCGATCGGCAGGATCGAGGGCGTCCGTCCACGGCCGAGATCGGTCGTCCGCCTCGCCGCGTCCAATTCCCGCCGGCCATATTCGATATGAACGCGGACGCGGGTGACCCCGGTGATACCGCGCCTACCTTCGCCGTTGACGACCACAACAGTGTCGCGGGTCAATCGCATAAGGAGGCTCTCCCATGGCCAATCAACCGAAGACGCGTGGCGTAGCGCCGGCGCTCGCCACCCCCACCGATCTCGGTGCCAATGCTGCCCGCGACATCGCGGCCACCTTGAACGGGTTGCTCGCAGACGTCTTCGCGCTCTACATGAAGACGAAGAACTTCCACTGGCACATGAGCGGACCGCATTTCCGTGACTATCACCTGATGCTCGACGAACAGTCCGACCAGATTTTCGCGATGACCGACGTACTGGCCGAGCGGGTACGGAAGGTAGGCCATCTCACGCTGCACTCCATCGGCGAGGTGGCACGCAATCAGCGCGTCGCGGACAACGACGCATCCTATGTCACGCCACAAGATATGCTGGCCGAACTGCGCGAAGACAATGGCATGCTGGCTAAGCGGATGCGCGAGGCGCACAGCATGATCGACGAGCACAACGACGTGGCTACGGCCAGCCTGCTGGAGGTGTTCATCGACGAGGCCGAGCGGCGTGCTTGGTTTCTCTACGAGGCGAGCCATGCCTCGCCGCCTGCGGTATAGCGGCAGGCAACGCCGCGGTCTGGCTTTCCGCCGACGCCCGCGTGGGACCCAGCTGCTCGGCCGATCTGCTCGGAATAGGGTCACGCCATAGAACGGGCAGGATACCAGCGGACCGCTCTACCCCGCCCCCTCCTCCAGCCGCTCCAACACCGCGCGCCGCACCTCCTCCGGCGCCACCGCGCGCAGCACCTCGCCGAGCCGCCGCACTTGGCGCCGCGTCGCATAGAGCTGGTCGAGCAGCGACAGCACCACCGGCATCGCCTCCTCGTCGATGCGCAGCTCGTGCCGCAGCTCGACGATCAGCCGCACCCGGGCGACGTCGATCTCGCGGAACCGCCACGCCGGCGCCTCGCCCTCGGGCCGGACCCAGGCGCTCGCGATCCAGCGCTCAAGCTCGGCCCGGTCGAGCCCGGCCACCGTCACCACCAGCGTCTCGATCGTGATCACGACGCCTCCATCCCCGCCCGCGGGTCATCCTCGGCCGCCGCCGCGTGCTCGCGCAGGAACGCGTCGAGCGCCGGATCGGGCGGCCCGAGCTTCACCCGCAAGGTCACGTAAAGGTCGCCCGCCGCCCGTTTCCCATGCGCCGCGACGCCACGTCCGCGCAGGCGCAAGCGGGCGCCGGTGTCGGAATGGGCGGGCACGGTCAGCATCACAGCTCCGCTCGGCGTCGGCACCGACACCTTCGCTCCCAGCACCGCCTCGCGCAGCGATACAGGCAGGTCGAGATGGATGTCGTTGGCCTCGCGGCGGAACAGCGGATGCGGGGCGATGCCGATCTCGATCAGTGCGTCGCCGGCGGGGGCGCCGCCCAGGCCGGCACCGCCCTGGCCGCGCAGGCGCAGCGTCTGCCCATCCTCGATGCCGGGAGGCACTCGAACATCGAGCGTGCGCCCGTCGGGCAGGGACAGCCGGCGCGTGGCCCCCAGCACGGCGTCCAGGAAGCCGACCTCCAGCAGATAGCGTTGGTCGGCGCCGCGCATCCGGATTTCCCTCTGCGCACCACTCCCTGCTTGCCCGCCGCGGGCGAAAAGGTCGGCGAACAGATCGCCCAGCTCCTCCTCCGAGAACGTCCGCTCGGTGAACCCTGGCCCGGCGCCGGCGCGGTACTTGCCTCCCTGACCGCCCTCGGCGTGACCACGATAGAAATGCTGCTCGGGCCGCTCCTGGCCGGCGGCGTCGATCTCGCCGCGATCGAAGCGGGCGCGCTTCTCGGCGTCGGACAGGAGCTCGTTGGCCGCCGAGACCGCCTTGAACCGCTCCTCGGCCTGCTTGTCGCCGGGATTGAGGTCGGGATGGAGCTGCTTGGCGAGCTTCCGATACGCGAGACGGATTTGCTCCGGCGTCGCGTCGCGGGCCACGCCGAGCGTCTGGTAGGGGTCTGCGGCCATGGGCGCGGTATGTCGCGCGCCGGTGCCTGCGATCAACCCTTGGGCGGCTCGTCCTTTGCCTGCTGCTCCTTGGGCAGGCGCTCGAGCCGTTCCTTGGCGGCCCGCTCCTCCGGGCTGAGCGGTGGCGGCGTCTCGGGTGCGACGCCAGGCGGCACGGCGTCGCCGGGATCGCGGTCGGCGGGCTTAGGCATCGGCGGCGCTCCTGTTCTGACCTGTTCTGAGGTGACGGCACGGTGGCGACGCTACTTCGCCAGCGCCGGCGCCCCCGGTACCGCGATCCGCCCCGGTCCGTCCGGACCCCGCTCGAACACGAGGCGCCGATCGTGCATTGCGGCCACCTCCGGCTGATGGGTGATCGACACGATCGTCGTGCGGGGCAGCCGCCGACGCAGCATCGCATAGAGCTCCTGCTCCGCCTCCGGATCGAGGTTGGCGGTCGCCTCGTCGAGGAACAGCCAGTCGGGGGCCAGCAGCAGCGCACGCGCGATCGCCAGCCGCTGCTGCTCGCCGCCCGAGAGCGTCTGCGCCCACATCTCGGCACTGTCGATGCGCGCCAACAGGTCCGAAAGCCCGGCATCGGTCAGCGCCGCCGCCACCTGCGCGTCGTCGAAATCCGCCCCGCGCATCGGGTAGGTGACGGCGTGGCGCAGCGTGCCGAGCGGGATGTAGGGCCGTTGCGGCAGGAACAGGTAGGTGCCGGCCGGCCGCTCCACCCGCCCCTCGCCGAACGGCCAGATGCCGGCGATCGCACGGAACAGCGTCGACTTGCCGCTGCCCGACTTGCCGCTGATTGCGGTCGATTCGCCGGGATGCAGGGCGAGGCTGCCGCGCTCCAGCAGCAGCCGCCCGTCGGGCAGGGCAAGGTCGAGGTCGCGCAGGCGCAGCTCCGTCCCGGCCGCGACGGCCCCCTGCGCGCCGTGCCCGGTCAGCGCCCTGGCGGCGACGATCGCGCGATGGAAGGTCGCGAGACGTTCGACGACCGCGCGCCACGCGGCCAGTGCCGCGTAGTTGTTGACGATCCACGACATTGATCCCTGCACCTGGCCGAACGCATCGACGATGCGCATCAGGCCGCCGAGCTGCATCGCGCCGGCGAAGTAGCGGGGCGCGGCGATGATGATGGGGAAAATGACCGCCACCTGCGAATAGCCGGCGATCAGCGCATTGAGCTTCTTGGTCCGCCACATGATCCCCCACCAGTTCTGGATCACGTTGACGAATCGGTTGCCCAGCTCCTGCTTCTCCTCCGTCTCGCCGCCGTAGAGGGCCACGCCCTCCACATTCTCGCGCAGACGCACCAGCGCGAAGCGGAAATCCGCCTCGAAGCGCTGCTGGCGGAAGTTGAGCATCGCGAGCGGCCGCCCGACCAGATGAGTAAGCCAGGTGCCGACCACGGAATAGACCAGCGCCACCCACAGCATATAGCCGGGAATGCGCACGCCGAGCAGCGTGATCGGGCCCGACAGCGTCCACAGGATGCCGAGGAAGCTGATCATGGTGACGACGTTGGAGAGCAGGTCGAGGCCGAGCGAGAGCGTCTCCATCACGAAGCTGCGGATGTCTTCGGAGATGCGCTGGTCGGGGTTGTCGGTGCCGGTGCCGTCGGTGCGTGCGGTCAGGCTGATGCGGTAATAGACCCGGTCGTCGAGCCACTCATCGACGAAGCGGTGCGTCATCCAGCGCCGCCAGCGGATCTGCAGCCACTGGTTCAGATAGACGCGATAGACGGCGACGACGATATAGAGCGCCACGATCTCGCAGAAGCCCGGCAGGATGCCGAAAAAGCCGTTGGGATCGCGGCGATACCACAGCAGCAGTGCTACGAAAGCCTCCCAGTCCTTGTGCTGCAGCGCGTCGTAGAAGGCGCCGTTCCAGAAATTGAGCACCACGGTCATGCCAACCATGAGCAGGTTGAGCGCGATGATGACGGCGAGCAGCCCGCGTGCCGACCACCGCTCCTCGGAGCGGAAATACGGGCGGGAGAGCAGCCAGGCGTCACGCAGGAAGGGGCCGAGGCCGCGCATTCAGGAGGCTCTCCTTGCCAGGGCGGCATCAAGCGCCGTCAGCCACGCCGCCACGCGCCTGCGGTTCACCCCGAAATCGGAGCGGCCATAGACGCTGCGCGACCACAGGATCAGGTGGGCTTGCGCGGCACCGTCCGGGAGCACCTGGATCGTGACGAGGTCGGGGAAGTTCAGCACCGCGCTGCGGGCGACATAGTCCGCCTGCATCCTAGCCGGAAACGCCGCCTGCTGCCAGGTGCGCGGCTGGCTCGCCGCGATTTGTTGCGCGGCCGCGAACAGGGCAGCGGCAGGCAGGGCGTAGTCCGGCGTTACCAGATCGGGTTTCGGCGAGAAGCCGGCCGGGGCGGCGAGTGCCGTATTGGGGGTGCCCGGCCGCCGCAGATGCGCGAAGTCGATCGGTGCGGGGGCGGGCAGCCCGGCCGCGCCCGCATGGCCGCAGGCCGGCAGGACCAGGCCAAGCAGCATGGCGAGCAGGGTCATGGCGGCGACGCTGCCCCGGCGCGGGCGGGCGGGCAAGCCTCGGCGCGGCTTAACCTTTGGTCATGGACGCAGTGCCCGCACCCGGACCGAATGGACACGCCCGTGACGCTGCGAGAAGGTTCTGCCCGAAACCCGGAGAGACGCGATGCACGGCAAACGGCCCACGGTCTCATCGCTGCACGGCATGGTTGCGGCGGCCCATCCGCTGGCCGCGCAGGCCGGGGCGCGGTTGCTCGCCGATGGCGGGAATGCGTTCGATGCGGCCGCCGCGACCGCCGCGGCGCTGAACGTCGTGGAGCCCTACATGTCGGGCCTCGCCGGCATGGGCATGGCGACCTGCTACGTCGCCGCCGAGCGCCGCGTCTGCACGCTCGATTACGTAACCCGCGTGCCATCGCGGTTCAGCACCGAGCGCTTCCGCACGCGCGCAGACTTGGCGCGCGGCCCGCTCGCCATCGGCACGCCGGGCAATCTCGCCGGCTGGTGCGAGCTGGTGCGCGCGCATGGGCAAAAGCCGCTCGCCGACGTGCTCGCCCCGGCGATCCGGCTCGCCTCTGACGGCTTCCCGCTGGTCGAGTTCAACGTGGACGCGATCAACGAGGTCGCCGTCGAGCTGCGCGCGCACGCCGCCTTCTGCGAGGACTGGGCACGCAACTACACCGGCGGGGGCGGGCAGATGCGCCACGGCGCGATCCTGCGCCAGCCCGATCTTGCGCGTACCTTCGAGGGCATCGCGGCCGTTGGGCCCGGATACCTGCACGGCGGGGTGCTCGGCGAACGGATCGTGTCGCACGTGCAGAAGCTCGGCGGCGTGCTCACGCTCGACGATCTGAAATCCGTGCGGCCGATCTGGCGCGAGCCGCTTGCCGGCCCCTATCGCGACCTCTCAGTGAATACCCTGCCGCCGCCCTGCCATGGATTCCAGCACTTGCTGACGCTCGCGATCCTGGAAGGGTTCGATTTCACAGGCATGGAACGCAACGGCGTCGAGCATCTCGACACGGTGTACCGCGCGATCCGCCTCGCGGCCGGGGAGCGCATCGCAAACGACAACCCCTCGCCCGAGCGCCTCGCGCGCGTGCTCTCGCCGGGCAATCTTGAGAGGCTGCGCCGCCGCGTCCGCGACGGCCGGCCGATCGACGGGCCGACGGAGCAGTGGATGGAGACGCGCGAGGCGGCGGCGGTCGGCATGGAGCACACCACCTCCTTCTCGGTTGCCGACCGCGAGGGCAACGTGGTCTGCATCACCCACAGCCTTGGCGCGAAATTCGGCTGCGGCGTCGTGGTTCCGGGGACCGGAATCTGCCTCAACAATTTCCTCTATTGGGGAGAGATCGATCCGCGCGGCACCAATCACATGAAGGGCGGCGGTCCGCTGGCGATCCCGATGGCGCCGACCATCAGCCTGTGTCGCGGCAAGCCGGCGCTGGCGCTTGGCACCCCCGGCAGCTACGGCATTTGCCAGACGCAGCCGCAGGCGATGGTGCAGCACCTCGATTTCGGCCTCTCTCTGCAAGATGCGATCGAGGCGCCGCGAGCGCGGCTGCTGGACGGGCGGGTCGTGAAGGTGGAGGGCCGAGTGCCCGCAGCGACGATCGCAGCACTCCGCGCCCGCGGGCACGATATCGAGGCGGTCGAGAACTGGACCATGCTGGTCGGCGGGATGCAGGCGGTCTCGATCGATGTCGAGACCGGCGCGATGACGGGTGCCGCCGATCCGCGTCGCGACGGTTACGTCGCGACCGTGTGCTGACTCGAAATCCCTCGCGCTCCAGCCGCTTGCGCTCGAGCTTGCGGGCACGGCGGACCGCTTCGGCCGCCTCGCGGGCGCGGCGCTCGGAGGGTTTCTCGTAATGGCGGCGCAGTTTCATCTCGCGGAACACGCCCTCCCGCTGCATCTTCTTCTTGAGCGCCTTGAGGGCCTGATCAACATTGTTGTCACGGACGAGAACCTGCACTTGGCCGCCTTCTCCTCTTTGCTGGTCGTGTGCCTCCGGCCGATCCGGGGCGTTCCGGGAGGCGGGCGCTATAGCACGGGCCGGCGCCTCGCCAAAGCGTTTCGCCACCCCATGTCGGAGATCACATGGCCATTCTCAAGATCGCCCGCCTGGGCCACCCCGTGCTGCTCCAGCGCGCCGAGCCGGTCGCTGATCCCGGCGCACCCGCAATCCGGCGCCTGGTCGCCGACATGATGGAGACGATGGAGGATGCGCTCGGCGCCGGGCTCGCGGCGCCGCAGGTGCATGTGCCCTTGCGGCTGTTCGTCTTCCGCGTCCGCCCCGAGCGCAGCACAGGCGCGCCCGACGACCGAGCCGTGGGCAACACAATCGTCATCAATCCTGCGGTCGAGCCGGTGGGCGAGGCCCGCGAGCTGCGCTGGGAGGGGTGCCTCTCGATCCCCGGCCTGCGCGGCGCGGTGCCGCGCTTTCGCCGCATCCGCTACCGCGGCGTCGATTGCGACGGCGCCCCGGTCGCGGCAGAGGTCGAGGGTTTTCATGCGGGTGTCGTCCAGCACGAATACGACCACCTCGACGGGGTGCTCTATCCCATGCGGATGACCGATTTCTCCCGCTTCGGGTTTACCGAGGAGCTGATGCGCTACCCGCCGGAGGAACCGCGGTGAGGCCGCCCGAGCGCAGCGCCGAGCGCGACGCCGCGATCGACGCGCTGCTGCCGAACGTGGCGTTCGACGGCTGGACCGTGGCCGCGCTGCGCCGGGCCAGCGGCCCCGACGCCGACCTGCTGTTCCCCGGCGGTGCCCCCGCCATGATCGAAGCCGCCTGCGACCTCGCGGACCGGCGGATGGAGGCAGCCTCCGTTGGTATCGCCGGGCGGCTGCCGGAGCGGGTGCGCGGGGTGATCGCGCTGCGCCTGGCGCAGGACCGCCCGCACAAGGAGGCGGTGCGGCGGGCGATGGCGATCCTGGCCCTGCCGCGCCACGCACGGCTCGCCGCCTGCTGCACGGCGCGCACCGTCGATGCGATCTGGCACGCGGCGGGCGACCGATCGGCTGATTTCTCCTGGTACACGAAGCGGGCGATCCTGGCCGGGGTCTATACCTCGACGCGACTCTACTGGCTGCGGGATGCAAGCGAGGCGGACGAGGCGACGCTGGCCTTTCTCGACCGCCGGCTCGCGGGGGTGGCGCGGATCGGCCGGGCCCGCCGCCGCCTCAATGAGACATTGTGTTGGTTCAGGCGACCGCGCGCCGCCTGAGCATCGCGAGCGCGTGCGCAACGGTCGCACGGCGGACTTCAGTGCGGTCGCCGGGGAAGATGCGGTGGTCGGTCAAGGTGCGGCCGCCGCGGGCGGCGAGGCCGAACCAGACGAGACCAACCGGCTTGGTGGGCGACCCACCTTCCGGCCCGGCGATCCCGGTGACCGCGATCGCGAATGACGCCGCGGAGTACGCGATGGCACCCTCCGCCATCGCCTCGGCGACCGCGTGGCTGACCGCGCCGTGGGTCGCGATCATCGCCTCCGGCACGCCGAGCATCTCGCGCTTCGCCGCATTGGAATAGGTGACGAAGCCTCGGTCGAGCACGTCGGACGAGCCGGGGATGGCAGTCAGGGCCGCCGCGATCAGCCCGCCGGTGCAGCTCTCGGCGGTGGCGAGCAGCCAGCGGCGGCGGCGCAGCTCGTCGAGCAGGGCGGCGGCGAGGTCGAAGGTGGCGTCGTCGATCATGGTGTCTCCGGTGCGTGGATTTATTGAGGCACCAAAACCGTCAGTCAAATACCCGCGGAAAGCCGCGCCGCATCGCCCAGAGCGCGAACGCGGTCAGCCCGCCCGCGATCAGGTCGTCGCCCATCACCGCGGCCGGCCCCACCTGCCGGTCGGCCCAGCCGATCGGGCCCGGCTTGGCCACGTCGAGAAAGCGGAACAGCGCGAACGCCGCCGCCAGCCCTGCCAGCCTCGGCCGGGCGAGGCCCGTCAGCGCGAGCCATTGCCCCGCCACCTCGTCGATCACCACCCAGCCGGCATCCGCGCCGCCGCTCGCCCGGCGCACGGCCCACATGCCAGCGGCGCTCGCCGCCGCCACCGCCGCCGGCAGCACCGAGGGTGCCAGCCGCATCAGCCCCGCACCGGCGATCACCGCGAGCAGCGATGCCGCGGTGCCGGGTGCGCGGGGCACGTATCCTGCGCCGAAACCGCTCGCGAGCAGGGTGGCCGGGCTCAGTCGTGCCAAGGTTCCACCGAATACGGCCGCACCACGCCCTCCCGCGCCCTATAGACAGCGACGTTCTCGACCACGCGCTGGACGTAGTTGCGGGTCTCGTCAAACGGGATCAGCTCGATCCAGTCGATCATCCCGATCGCGCCGCCGCCGCGCGGGTCGCCGTTGACGGCGAGCCACTGCTCCACCCGCGCCGGCCCCGCGTTGTAGGCGGCGAAGGCGAGTGGCAGGAAGCCGCTGAAACGGTCGAGCAAGGTTTGCAGGTAGCTGTCACCAAGCCGGATGTTCTCGCGCGGATCACCGATCAGCGAGACGAGCTGGAGGTCGTCGCCGAGCCGGAGTGCCACCTCCCGCGCGGTGTCCGGCATGAGCTGCATCAGCCCGCGCGCCCCGGCCGGGCTCGCGGCGGCCGTGTCGAAACTGCTCTCCTGGCGGATCAGGCCGAGAATCACGGCGGGCTCGACCGGGCCAGGCGGCGGCACCACGGTTCTCGGCCAGCCGGCATCCGCCAGCACCAGCCCGCCCACGCCGGCGCGCCGTGCGATCGCCACCGCCTGGTCGGGCAGGCCGAAGCCGAGTGCCAGCCGCGCCGCCATTGCCTGCCCGGCCCGGTCGGTCGCATTCGCCGCGAGCTGCTGCAGGAACGGCCGTGCGCGCCACGGCTCACCCCAGGCAACCAGCAGGGCGGCGGCGCGCGCGTCCTCCTGGCCGAGAAAAGCGAGCGCCTGCGCGGAGGTCCAAGGCGGGTCGCGCAACGCGGTGATGCGCGCGTTGAGGCCGGCCGAGTCGTCGCCAACCGCGAGTGCCGCGAGCTGGCCGTAATAAGTAGTCGGCCAGCGCGCCGCGATGCCGAACTCCGCCCGCGCGGCTGCCGCATCGCCGCGTGCGGCGGCGCAGCGGGCGAGCCAATAGTGGGCCCGCGCCTCGGTGATCGCCGCCTTCGAGGCCGTGGCGAGGGCGGCGAAATGCGGCGCCGCGCGGCCCGGGTCGTGCAGCCATCGGAGCGCGATCCAGCCGGCGAGGAAGTCGGCGTCCAGCGCCTGCCGGGGCGCGATCCGGCCTGGCGTCGCGGCCAGCGTGTAGGCGGAGGTCGCATCGCCGGTCGCCAGCAGGTCGCGCGCCAGCTCATCGCGCTCGTCCCAGAAGCCGGGCAGCCGTGCCGGATCGGCGGCTCGCTCGGCGGCGGCGCCCGCGCTGGCCCACAATTGTCCCGCATCGGCGAGCCGACCGGCGCGCCGCAGTCGCGCCGCCTCGGCCAGCATCAGCGCGGGGTCGGCGCGCGTCGCCGTCGGCAGCGCCGCGAGCACGGTGGGGGCACGAGGGTCGTCGCGGCGCAGCGCAAGCAGCACCTGCGCGGCCTGCCGGTGCGCTGCATCCAGCCGCGCCAGTTGCCGCTGTGCGGCCGCGGCGTCGGAGGCCACGCGGTCGAAGCGGCGCCACTGATCCGCGGGCGTGACGGCGCGGCCCCAACGCTGCATGAACCGCCGCTCGGCGTCGGCACCGACCAGGCCGAGCAGCCATGCCTGCCGCGCTGCTGCTTCGGCCGCCGGCTCCTGCCCGGCATGGGCGAAGGCCTTGGCGCAGCGCAGGAGCGCCGTCGTCAGCGTCAATTGCAGGCGGGTGCAGAAGGAGAGCGCGGTCGCATCGTCCGGCTCGGCGGCGAGCGCCTGCTCCCGGCGGAGTGCCAGCGTCGCGCGGCCGGGCCAGTCGGGGTTGTCATGCAGGAAGGCGTCGATCTCCGCGACGCCCGCGGCGCCTGGCGCCGTCAGCCGGTCGTAATGGACATATTTGCGCGCCACCGGATCGAGCCAGCGTGACGCGGCGGCCTCGGCCGCCTGCCAGTCATCGACGCGGACATAGGCGAGCACGGCAGGGGCGGAGGCGGGGGCGGCGAGCGCGAAGTCTGCCGGGTTTGCCCGGGCAGCCGGCGCGAGCAGCGCCGCAGCCAGGGCCAGCGCACCGGCGGTCCGCGCGATCATCGTCTGCTTCTAGCGCGGCGCTACGATGAAGCCATAGCGCCCTCTTGGAGGCGGTGTTCCGGTGAGTGCCAATCCCTTGATGGCGCTGGCGCGGGGAGCACATTCGAGCGAGGTGCGAGGCTCGAGCGGCGCGACTTTAGCGCCGCCGCAGGCCGCCGCAGGCCGCCGGTCCGGCGGCGCGAGCAGCGCCGCCGCCCTGGTCGATCGCCGAACCATCGCGCCTCACGCGCTGTCGTATGTGTTATGCCCGAGACCGCAACGGCCCGCAACAATGGTTTGGTGACGGGTTTTAACCTCGACTGACAAGCTGACGCCCGGCGGATCGCGCGGTCGCCCGCACCCGCGCACGCATGGTTGCGTGCAACCTTCCTTAACCTGCGTGCGTCATCCTGCGCGTGAGGTCGCTGATGCCAGCAGCCTCGCGTTTCCTCCCCGGTTGGCACCGCTCGCGGTGCACCACTGCGGGCGGCGCCCCGCTCGGCGCCGCCCGTCTTTTTGGCGGCCGTCGTTTTCCGGCGCTTTCCCCGCCGCTGTCCCGCTGGCACTCTGGGGGCCATGCGCGAATACCCGCCCGAGCTGCTGTCGCCGCGGGAAGCCGCCCGCGCCGATGCGCTCGCGATCGCCGCCGGGGTGCCGGTCGCGACGCTGATGGAGAATGCCGGCCGCGCCGTGGCCCGCGCCGCCCGCCGCCGCTTCACCCCCTGCCCCACCGTGGCGCTCTGCGGCCCCGGCAATAATGGCGGCGATGGGCATGTCGCCGCCCGGCTGCTCGCCGCCGAGGGCTGGCCCGTCGCGGTTGCCCGGCTCGCGGCGGCCCAGGCCGGCAGCGACGCGGCTGAGGCAGCCGGGCGTTTCCGCGGGCCAGTCGTTGCGTTCGACGCCGAACTGGTCGCCCGCACTCCGTTGGTGATTGACGGGCTGTTCGGTGCCGGGCTCACGCGCGATCTCGACGGGACGGTGATCGACGTCCTGCGCGCCGCGCGTCGCGTGCTGGCGATCGACGTGCCGAGCGGCCTCGACGGGGCCACCGGCGCGGTGCGCGGCTATGCCCCGCAGGCGGCGCTGACAGTGACGTTTTTCCGCCGCAAGCCGGGTCACCTGCTGCTGCCGGGGCGCGACCGTTGCGGCGAGACGCTGCTCGCCGATATCGGCCTGCCGGCGTCGATGCTGGCCGAGGTGCGGCCGCGCACGTTTGCCAACGGGCCGGCGCTGTGGCGCCTGCGGACGCCAGAGGCCGGCGACCACAAATATGCGCGCGGCCACGTCACCATATTGGGCGGGGCGATGACCGGGGCGGCACGGCTCGCGGCCGAAGGCGCCCGGCGCGCCGGGGCCGGCATGGTAACAATCGCCGCCCGCGCACACGCCGACGCCTTCCGCGCCGGCAGCCCCGGCGTGATCGTGAGCGAGGCGGCGCTGGCGGAGCTGCTTGCCGATCCGCGCCGCGCGGTCTGGGTCTGCGGCCCCGGCCTCGGCCCCGACGAGGCTGCGAGCGCCCTGCCCGCACTGCTTGCGGCCGGGCGGCAGGTGGTGGCCGACGCCGACTGCTTCACGGCCTTCGCCGGCCGGCCCGAGGCGTTGCGCGGCTGTGCGGTACTGACCCCGCACGCCGGAGAGTTCGCCCGCGTCTTCGGCCCGCTCGGCACGGACCGCCTGACCGCCACCCGCGCCGCCGCCGCGCGCTCGGATGCCACGGTGCTGCTCAAGGGCAACGATACCGTCATCGCGGCGCCAAACGGCCGCGCCGCGATCAACGCCTCGGCGCCGCCCTGGCTCGCGACCGCCGGCGCGGGCGACGTGCTCTCGGGGATCATCGCCGGGCTGCTCGCGCAAGGGCTGCCTGGGTGGCAGGCGGCTTGTGCCGGTGCATGGCTGCACGGCGAGGCGGCGCAGATCGCCGGCCCCGGTCTGGTCGCCGAGGACTTGCCCCCCGCGCTGCCGCAAGCGGTGATGCGCGCGACGCAGTCTCACAACGCTGCCGCTGCGCTATAATGGAGGCTCGTCACAGGAGCCTCCTATGAGCGAGACCGTCGCGCCCAGCGGCCTGTTTGACCGCGCGATCCGGCGCATCACGAATGTCTGGCGCGACATGGCGGCCTCGGTCTCGGGTGAGGAAGGCGAGACCATCGCCGACCAGATGCAGGCCTGCCTTGTCGCCCGCGGCGGCGAGGTCAGCGCCCGCAACCGCGCCGCCAAGCTCGCCCGCTCCTATCTTGCCCTCGATGCCGCCGGGCGGATCGATTTCCTGCGCGCGCTCGCCGGGTTCGACAGCGATCCCGAGGCGGTGGCCACTGCCTATGCGGGCCTGCAGGCAGCGACAGATCCCCCCGAGCGGGCGCTCGCCAAGGCGCGGCTGCGGGCAGCGCTCGAACCACCGCGGGTGCGGCTGCTGACGCAGTTCACCACCATCCCTGACGGGATGAAGTTTCTGGTCGATCTGCGCGCGACCGTGCTCGAGGCGGTGCGCACCGAGCCGCTGCTCGTGCCGCTCGAAGCCGATCTCCGCCGCCTGCTCGGCAACTGGTTCGATGTCGGCTTTCTCGAATTGAAGCAGATCGACTGGAACAGCCCGGCCTCGCTGCTGGAGCGGCTGGTCGGCTACGAGGCGGTGCACTACATCCGCTCCTGGCGCGATCTCAAGAACCGGCTCGATTCCGACCGCCGCTGCTACGCCTTCTTCCATCCGCGGATGCCGAACGAGCCGCTGATCTTCGTCGAGGTGGCGCTGGTGCAGGGTCTGTCGGGCAGCGTGCAGGCGCTGCTCGATGAGAAAGCGCCGTTGCAGGATCCGCGCACGGCGGACACTGCGACCTTCTACTCGATCAGCAACTGCCAACCTGGGCTGGCGAGGATCAGCTTCGGCAATTTCCTGATCAAGCAGGTGGTCGAGCTGCTCTCGGCGGAGTTCCGCAACCTGACCCGCTTCACCACCCTCTCGCCGGTGCCGGGCTTTCGTCCTTGGCTGGATGCGGAACTGGCCGAGCCGCGGCCATTGCTGCTTTCCGAGGAGGAAAGCTCCGCACTGCGCACCGCCGCACCGCCCGAGGGGCCGGCGCCGGAGACCGGCCCGCGGGCGCTGGCCGCGATCCTGGCGCGGCGTGGATGGTTCCGCGATCCCGCCATGCTGCGGGCGGTCGAGCCGGTGCTGGTGCGGCTGTGCGCGCGCTATCTGCTGCTTGAGAAACGCGGCACGCGGGCGCGCGACCCGGTGGCGCACTTCCACCTCAGCAACGGCGCGCGGCTAGAGCGGATCAATATTCTCGCCGATACGTCGGAACGTGGGGTTAAGGAGAGTGCCTCCATCATGGTGAACTATCTCTACGACCCGGCGCGGATCGAGGAGAACCACGAGGACTACGTGGGCGAGGGCAAGCGGCACGCGGCCACCGCGGTGCGGCGGCTGGCGCGGGGGTGGGCATGATCGCGACGGTGCAGCGGACGGCTCAAGCCCTCTCCGCCCCTCGGGGCGGAGAGGGAATTTACGAGGCCGCATCCTCGACGATCTGTGCTCATCCTGGAGTCTGATCCATGGCCGTGAGTGACGAACAGCGCCTCGAGGCAGAAGTGGAGATGGCGCCGTTGCGCGCCGCTTCGGCCACTGCCGTCGCAGCACGCTACGATCGCCGCATCGGGCGCATTGTGGTTCTTCTGAGCACCGGGCTTGAAGTCGCGTTCTCCCCGCGGGACGCACAGGGATTGGAAAGGGCGAGGCCAGGCGATCTCGACGCAATCGAGATCAGCCCGAGCGGGTTGGGCATCCATTTCCCGAAGCTGGACGCCGATCTCTACGTGCCGACGCTGCTCCAGGGCCTGATGGGATCGGACACGTGGAGATCTGCCGTGAAGACAACGCACGAAGCGGCGTCCTGATGCGCATCCTGGTCCTCGGCGCCGGCGCTCTCGGCGGGTATTTCGGCGGCCGGCTGGTGCAAGCCGGAGCGGACGTCACTTTTCTGGTGCGCCCGGCGCGGCAGACCCAGCTCGCGCGCGACGGCTTGCGCATCGAAAGCCGGCACGGCGACGCGCGGCTCGAGGTGCGCACCGTCCGCGCCGAAGCGGTGCGGCCCGAGCACGATCTCGTGCTGCTCACCTGCAAGGCCTACGATCTCGATGCGGCGATGGCGGCGATCGAGCCGGGGATCGGCGCGCACGCCGCGGTGCTGCCGGTGCTCAACGGCATCTCGCACATGGAGGCGCTGAACGAGCGTTTCGGCCGGGGCGCGGTGCTCGGCGGCGTCGCGAAGATCGGTGCCGCGCTGACCGCCGACGGCGTGGTGCGCCACCTCGACGACAACCGCGAGCTCGTGTTCGGCGAGCAGGACGGGCCGGTGAGCGCCCGCTGTGCGGCGCTGCGGGATGTTTTTGCCGCCGCGCCCGGCGTGCAGGCGCAGGCGGTGCCCGACATCATGCGCCAGATGTGGCAAAAGCTGGTCATGCTGGGCACGATGGCATCGGCCACCTGCCTGATGCGCGCGAATATCGGCGAGATCCTGCGCGGCTCGCCGGAAGGTGGGGCGATGCTGCGACGGATGCTGCAGGACACGATCGAGATCGCGCGAGCCGCCGGGTATCCGCCCACCGAAGGCTTCCTGACCGAGCTGCGTGCGATGCTCGGCAACGAGGCAAGCACGTTTAACGCCTCGATGCTGCGCGACCTGGAAGCGGGCGGGCGGGTCGAGGCCGATCATATCACCGGCTATCTGCTCCGCCGTGCGCGCGAGTACGGAATCGACGACACGTTGCTCGCGATCGCCTACGCGCACCTCAAGAGCTATGAGCAGCGCCGCGCGGCGGGCCGGCTGCCGGGAGCGAGCCCATGAACGTCATCGCAGCAACGCGCGCGGAGGGCCTGCCGGAGCGCCGGCTCGCATTGCTGCGCGAATTGGAAAAAAAACTGCTCTGGCTCTCGGCGTGGACCATCCATCACGCCAACCACGTCCGCCCGAACCGCGACGGGCTGAAGGTAGGCGGCCACCAGGCGTCTTGCGCGTCGGTCATCTCGGTGATGGCCGCCCTCTATTTCGAGGTGCTGCGCCCGCAGGACCGGGTCGCGGTCAAGCCGCACGCGGGCCCGGTGTTCCACGCGATCAACACCCTGTTCGGGCGGCAGAGCCGCGAGAAGCTGGCAGCGTTTCGCCAGCTCGGCGGTGTGCAATCCTATCCGAGCCGGGTGAAGGATGGCGGGGAGGTCGATTTCTCCACCGGCTCGGTTGGCCTCGGTGTGGCGATGACGACGTTCAGCGCGCTGATGCAGGACTACGTGCGCCTGCACGGGCTTGCGCGCGACGGGCTGCCGGCCGGCCGCCACATCGCAATTGCCGGCGACGCAGAACTCGACGAGGGCAACATCTACGAGGCGCTGCTGGAGGGATGGAAGCACGACGTCCGCGACGTCTGGTGGATCATCGACTACAACCGCCAAAGTCTCGACAGCGTCCTGCCCGACCGGCTGTTCGGCCGCATCGAGGGCCTGTTCCGCGACATGGGCTGGAACGTGGTCACGATGAAATACGGCCGCAAACTCCAAGCCGCGTTCGCGCGCGAGGGCGGCGAGGCGCTGCGCCGCTGGATCGACGACTGCCCCAACAGCCTCTATTCGGCGCTCACCTTCCAGGGGGGTGCCGCGTGGCGGCAGGCGGTGCTCGCCGATCTCGGCCGCTCGCGGAGCTTGCGCGCGATCGTCGATCCGCTGTCGGACGATGAACTCGCAACGCTGATGACCAATCTCGGCGGCCACGACATCGAGGCGATCATCGAGACGCTGCGCGCAGCCGAGGCCGAGGGCGACCAGCCGACGTGCTTCATCGCCTACACGATCAAGGGCATGGGACTGCCCTTCGCCGGCCACAAGGACAACCACGCCGGGCTGATGACGAAGGAGCAGATGGCCGGGTTCCGCGAGGTGATGGGCATCCGGCCCGGCCACGAATGGGACCCGTTCGAGGGGCTGTCCGCCCCGCCGGAGGAGCTGCGCGACTTTCTCGCCTCGTGCCCGTTCGGCGCCCCGCTCACGCCCGAGGGGCGCGCGCTGTCGGCCCCGCCGATTTCCGTGCCGGCGTCGCTGCCGATCCCGAAAATGACCGGCAGACGGATGTCCACGCAGGCGGGGTTCGGCGACATTCTGGCCGAGATCGGCCGCGGCCAGGGCGGCTGCGCCGAATTGGCACCGCGGGTCGTGACGATGAGTCCGGACGTGACGGTCTCGACTAATCTCGGCCCCTGGGTGAATCGCCGCGGCATCTTCGACCGCCACACCCGCAACGACGTGTTTCGCGATGCCAAGCTCGCCTCCGCGCAGCGCTGGGGGATGAGTCCCAAGGGTCAGCACGTCGAACTCGGCATCGCCGAACAGAACCTCTTTCTGCTGCTCGGCGCTGCGGGGCTGACCGGCGGATTGTTCGGCGCGCGATTGCTGCCGGTGGGCACCGTCTATGATCCGTTCGTCAATCGCGGCCTCGATGCCCTGATCTACTCCTGTTATCAGGACGCGCGCTTCCTGCTGGTCTCGACGCCGTCGGGCCTGTCGCTCGCGCCGGAGGGCGGGCAGCACCAGTCGATCAACACGCCGCTGATCGGCATGAGCGTCGATCGGCTGGCGAGCTTCGAGCCGGCGCATGTGGACGAACTCGCGATCCTGCTGCGCCACGCCTTCGACTGGATGCAGCGCCCCGACGGCTCGGCGGTGTGGCTGCGCCTCTCCACGCGGGCGCTGGAGCAGAAGGCGCGCGCACTCGATGCCGAGGCGGTAATCGCGGGTGCGCACTGGGTGGTGGCGCCGCGCGAGGGCGCGCGGATCGCGCTCGCCTATCAGGGGCCGGTGGCGCCCGAGGCCGAGGCGGCTTTCTCCGAGCTTGCCGCCGAAGAGTCGGGTGCGGGCCTGCTTGCGGTCACCAGCCCCGACCGGCTGCACGCGGGGTGGCTCGCGGCGCAGGCATCGCGGCGCGCGGGCGAGCGGGACGCGGCGGCGTATGTCGAGCGGCTGCTGGCGCCGCTGGCCCCGGGAGCGGCGCTGGTCACGCTGCTCGACGGTCATCCGGCGACGCACACCTGGCTCGGCGCGGTGCGTGGGCAGCGCGTGGTGGCGCTGGGGCCGAACCGGTTCGGGCAGAGCGGCGACATCCCGGATTTGTATCGGGAATACCGGATGGACGCGGACGCGGTGCTGGACGCCTGCGCACAGGCGCTGCTGGCGGGGTGAGGGCGCACGACACCGCGCCTCGCCGCCGTTTGGCGTTCGAGCCGACGAGACGGGCGGGTGCGTTGCTGCGGGCCGTTCGTGGCCTCCGGGCCGCATCCCGGCGAGGCGAGCCTGCGGTTGGGCCGAACGGGGTGGGGCCGGACTGGCATCCGCATTTTGGCCGGATCGGCGGGTCCGGCCTGGAATCCTGGCTGGGCCGCTACCCGGACCTCGGCCCGCCTACCCGTTCCATCGTGTTGGCCACGGACGAGAGGACCGGCAGCGAGTGGCTCTGCCAATTGCTCGGCGCCACGGGGCGGCTCGGGCGGCCGTCGGAATACCTGAACACGCTCTGGATGCGACGCTTCATCCCCGACTATCCGGACGACGTGCCGGCTCAACTCGGCATCGCCCACCAGGTGGGCACCACCGGCAACGGCTGCTTCGCGATGAAGCTGCACCCGTGGCACGTCGATCGCCTGCTGGCCGGCGCAGAGCACACGGCCACGTTTCCTGCGCCGGTGTTCGTTCGGCTGCTGCGGCATGACCTGCTGGGGCAAGCCATCTCGCTCTATCGCGCTCGCGCGACGATGTCCTACCATTTCCATCACACTGAGAAATGCGCCGCCGCGTTCGACGGCCCTGCGATCGAGGCGATCCTGCGCGAACTGGCCGCTAACCGGATGCGCTGGGAGACCTATTTCGCGCGCAACGCCCTGAAACCGCTGGTGGTGAGCTACGAGGAGCTCCGCGCCGATCCGCTCGATGTGGTGCGCCGGGTCGCCGCCCTGGTGGGCGAGACGGTGCGGCGCCGGGACATCGTCTGCCCGGTGCCGATGGGCGTGCAGGCCGACGCGCAGAACGAAGAGTGGCGGGAACGCTTCGTCTGCGAGCGAGCCGATCTCAACCGATTCGATCCGGCGTAGCCTCGAGGGCCGCCGACCGGCCTCCCTTCCTCGCGGCTTCAGCTCTCGGACCGGCGTTCCTGTGCCGAGGCTGACCTTGTGACCAGGTGCGGCGTGCGCTACACGCGCCGCCGCACGCCGGCCGCTGCGCGCGGGCGTGGTGGAATTGGCAGACACGCCAGATTTAGGTTCTGGTGGCGCAAGCCGTGGGGGTTCAAGTCCCTCCGCCCGCACCACCGCCCAAGGTATGGCAGCCGAGGGCAATGCACCCGAGGCAATGGGGTTTTCGCGGCGATGCAGGTGACCGAGACGCTCTCCGACGGGCTGAAGCGCGGCTTCACCATCGTCGTCCCCGGCAGCGAGATCGAGGGCAAGCGGAGTGCACGCCTCTCCGAGCTGGGCCGCACCGTGAACCTGCCCGGCTTCCGCCCCGGCAAAGTGCCCCCGACCGTGATCCGGCAACGTTACGGCAGCGCGGTGCAGGCCGAGGTGCTGGAGCAGAGCGTCAGCGAGGCGACCCGCCAGGCGCTCGCCGATCGGGGCCTGCGCCCGGCGCTGCAGCCCAAGGTGGACGTCATCGAGGCCGCCGCCGGCACGGCCGACCTCGCGTTCAAGCTCGAAGTCGAGCTGATGCCCGAGATCGCGGTGCCCGATCTCGCGACGCTCTCTGTCAGCCGCCTGAAGGCCAAGCCGGCCGAGACCGCGATCGACAAGACGGTGGCCGACCTCGCCCGCCGCCGCCGCGAGAGCGCGCCCGTGGAAGAAGATCGCGGCGCCGAGCCCGGCGAGCTCCTGACCGTGGACTACATCGGCCGCGTGGACGGCGAAGCGTTCAAGGGCGGCAGCGCGACCGGCCAGACGGTCGAGGTCGGTGCCGAGGGCTTCATCCCCGGGTTCAGCGAGGGGTTGGCCGGGCTCCGCCCGGGCGAGACCCGCACCATTGGGGCCACCCTTCCCGAGACTTTCCCGGACAAGGCGCTGGCCGGCAAGCAGGCCGCCTTCGAGGTGACGGCGCGCACGCTTCGCCGGCCGATCGAAGCGCCGATCGACGACGCTTTCGCCGAGAAGATCGGCTTCGACAGCCTGGCCGATCTGCGCCAGGCGATCGGCGGCCAGATGCAGCGCGAATACGACCAGTTCAGCCGCCTGCGTATCAAGCGCGAGCTGCTCGACGCGCTCGCCGCACGGGCCGAGTTCCCGATCCCCGAGGGCATGGTGCAGGCGGAGTTCGACCAGATCTGGTCGCGGGTGCAGCAGGAGCGCGCGGCCGGGCAGGCGGATGCCGAGGACAAGGACAAGGACGAGGCGACCTTGCGGGCCGAATACCGCGCCATCGCTGAGCGGCGGGTGCGGCTCGGCCTGCTGCTGGCCGAGATCGGGCGGCTCAACGGCATCACGGTGGCACCCGACGAGATGACCCGGGCGATGCGCGCCGAGGCCGGCCGCTATCCCGGCCGCGAGGCGCAGGTGATGGAGTTCTTCCGCAAGAACCCGGGAGCGGCCGAGGGGCTGCGCGGGCCGATCTTCGAGGAGAAGGTCATCGATTTCATCCTCGAACTGGCCCAGGTGACCGATCGCGAGGTGGCTCCGGAAGAGCTGAACCTCGAGCCGGACCCGGTGCCCCCGGCGGCTGCGGCCCCGCCATCCGACCAGGAGCAGGGGGAGGCGGCTGGAACTCCGCCCGCGTGAGACTATCTTACCTGGGTCGGGGCATTCGGCCCGACGCAGGGGACTGATCATGGCCGACCGCGATCCGGTTGAGATTTACTCCAACAACCTCGTGCCGATGGTGGTCGAGCAGACCGCCCGCGGGGAACGCGCCTTCGACATCTATTCGCGCCTGCTGAAGGAGCGGATCATCTTCCTCACCGGCGCGGTCTATGACCAGGTGGGCGCGCTGATCGTCGCGCAGTTGCTGTTCCTGGAGAGCGAGAACCCGACCAAGGACATTGCCTTCTACATCAACAGCCCGGGCGGCGTGGTCTCGTCCGGCCTGGCGATCTATGATGCGATGCAATACATCCGCAGCCCGGTGAGCACGGTGTGCGTCGGCCAAGCGGCCTCGATGGGCAGCCTGCTGCTGGCGGCGGGCGCCAAAGGCAAGCGGTTCGCTCTGCCCAACGCGCGGATCATGGTCCACCAGCCCTCGGGCGGCGCCCAGGGGCAGGCGACCGACATCGAGATCCAGGCGCGCGAGATCCTGACCTTGCGCAAGCGGTTGAACGAAATCTACGTCCGCCACACCGGCCAGCCGATCGAGGCGATCGAGCGCAAGCTGGAGCGTGACAGCTATCTCTCGGCCGAGGAGGCCCGGGATTTCGGCATCGTCGATGAGGTGGTGGAGAGCCGGCCGGTGTCGTCGGAGACCCCGCCCGCGCGAGGCTGACCGCCCACGCGGCCCATTTTTCGGGCCACACGGCCCATTTATTGCGTAGGATGCCCCCGGTAGGCTGCTCCCTGAGGAGATCGGCCTCGGACGGCAATCCCTTGTCCGGTTGCCCGGGCGGGGGGATAATCGCGGCGATCAGGCCCCGGCCGAGCCGGAGCGGGAGTGTCCATGAGCAAGTCCGGCAACTCCAAGAACACCCTCTACTGCTCGTTCTGCGGCAAGTCCCAGCACGAGGTCCGCAAGCTGATCGCCGGGCCGACGGTGTTCATCTGCGACGAGTGCGTCGAGCTCTGCATGGACATCATTCGCGAGGAGCACAAGACGCACCTCGTCAAGTCGCGCGACGGCGTGCCGACCCCGCGCGAGATCTGCAAGGTCCTCGACGACTACGTGATCGGCCAGGACCACGCCAAGAAGGTGCTCTCGGTCGCGGTCCACAACCACTACAAGCGGCTGGCGCACGGCCAGAAGAACAACGACATCGAGATCGCGAAGTCGAACATCCTGCTGGTGGGGCCGACCGGATCGGGCAAGACGCTGCTGGCGCAGACGCTGGCGCGCATCCTGGACGTGCCGTTCACGATGGCCGACGCGACCACGCTGACCGAGGCCGGGTATGTCGGCGAGGATGTCGAGAACATCATCCTCAAGCTGCTGCAATCGGCCGACTACAACGTCGAGCGGGCGCAGCGCGGCATCGTCTACATCGACGAAGTGGACAAGATCAGCCGCAAATCCGACAACCCCTCGATCACGCGGGACGTGAGCGGCGAGGGCGTGCAGCAGGCGCTCCTGAAGATCATGGAGGGCACGGTCGCCTCGGTGCCGCCGCAGGGCGGCCGCAAGCACCCGCAGCAGGAGTTCCTGCAGGTCGATACCACCAACATCCTGTTCATCTGCGGCGGCGCCTTCTCCGGGCTGGAGAAGATCATCGCCGCCCGGGGCAAGGGCTCGGGGATGGGCTTCGGCGGCGAGGTGCGCGGCCCGGACGAGCGGCGGATGGGGGCGATCCTGCGCGAGGTGGAACCCGAGGATTTGCTGCGCTTCGGCCTGATCCCCGAGTTCATTGGCCGGCTGCCGGTGGTGGCCACCCTCGAGGACCTCGACGAGGGCGCGCTGATCGAGATCCTGACCCGGCCCAAGAACGCGCTGGTCAAGCAGTATGGACGGCTGTTCGACATGGAGGGGGTGAAGCTCACCTTTACCGACGACGCGCTCAAATCGGTCGCGACCCGGGCCATCGCCCGCAAGACCGGGGCGCGGGGCCTGCGCTCGATCATGGAGGCGATCCTGCTCTCGACCATGTTCGACCTGCCCGGATTGGACGGGGTGGAGGAGGTCATTATCAACCGCGAGGTGGCCGAGAGTCGCGCCAACCCGCTGTTCAGCTACGGTAAGGAGCGTGCCGAGAGCGGCGCCTGACGCGGACCCGCCCCGTCGCCGCTGCCGGTTTCAAGTCTTGTGCGTCCGGCAACCCCAGCCGATATGATGCTTTGCAGTCCCGGCGACTGGTCGGGACGCGCGCGGGCCGTGCCTGATCTGGGCGATCCGCGTCCGACTGTCCTTGAAGGAGGTCAAACCGATGTCCGAATCTGACCGCCCCGCACAGGGTCGTCCAGAAGGGGGCCGTCCCGAAGGAGCCCGGCCCGAGGAGGCCAGGCCCGCGCCGGCGCGCGCCGATGTGATGGCCGTTTTGCCGCTGCGCGATATCGTCGTCTTCCCGCACATGATCGTGCCGCTCTTCGTGGGCCGCGAGAAGTCGGTGCGCGCGCTCGAGGCGGTGATGAAGGAAGACAAGCAGATTCTGCTGGTCGCGCAGAAGAACGCCGCCCAGGATGATCCGGCCGTTGACGACATCTTCCAAATCGGCACCGTCTCCACGATCCTGCAGCTCCTCAAGCTGCCGGACGGCACCGTGAAGGTGCTGGTCGAGGGCAGCCGCCGTGCGAAGATCGCCGGGTTCAAAGAGACCGAATCCCATTTCGAGGCTTTTGTCGAGCCGCTGCCCGACCGTGACGGCGACGCCAAGGAACTGGAGGCGCTGAGCCGCACGGTCGTGAGCCAGTTCGAGCAGTACGTGAAGCTCAACAAGAAGATCGCGCCCGAGGTTCTGGTGACGCTCAACCAGATCGAGGACCCGAGCAAGCTCGGCGATACCGTCGCCGCCCACCTCAACCTCAAGATCGCCGAGAAGCAGGAGCTGCTTGAGACCACGCGCGTCGGCGAGCGGCTGGAGCGCGTGTTCGGGCACATGGAGTCCGAAATCGGCGTGCTGCAAGTGGAGAAGCGCATCCGCAACCGCGTCAAGCGGCAGATGGAGAAGACGCAGCGCGAATACTACCTCAACGAGCAGCTCAAGGCGATTCAGAAGGAGCTTGGCGAAGGCGAGGACGGCAAGGACGAGACCGCCGAGCTTGAGGAGAAGATCAAAAAGACCAAGCTGTCGAAGGAGGCGCGCGAAAAGGCGGTCGCCGAGCTGAAGAAGCTGCGCACGATGTCGCCGATGAGCGCCGAGGCGACGGTGGTACGCAACTATCTCGACTGGATCCTTTCGATCCCCTGGAAGAAGCGGAGCAAGATCCGCAACGACGTGGTCGCAGCCGAGAAAGTGCTCAACGCCGACCATTACGGTCTGGAGAAGATCAAGGAGCGCATCGTCGAGTATCTGGCGGTGCAATCGCGCAGCCCGAAGATCCGCGGACCGATCCTGTGCCTCGTCGGGCCGCCCGGCGTCGGCAAGACCTCGCTCGGCAAGTCGGTCGCGCGCGCCACGGGCCGCAACTTCGTGCGCATGTCGCTGGGCGGCGTCCGCGACGAGGCGGAAATCCGTGGCCATCGCCGGACCTATATCGGCTCGATGCCCGGCAAGGTGATCCAGGGCATGAAGAAGGCCAAGACCTCGAACCCGCTGTTCCTGCTCGACGAGGTGGACAAGCTCGGAGCGGACTGGCGGGGCGATCCCTCCTCGGCGCTGCTCGAGGTGCTCGACCCTGAGCAGAACAGCACCTTCAACGACCATTACCTCGAGGTGGACTACGACCTCTCGGACGTAATGTTCGTCACCACGGCCAACAGCTTGCGGATGCCGCAGCCGCTGATGGACCGCATGGAGATCATCCGCATCCCCGGCTACACCGAGGACGAAAAAGTAGAGATCGCCAAGCGGCACCTGATCGCCAAGCAGTCGGAGGCGAACGGGATAAAGCCCGAGGAGTGGTCGCTTTCTGACGACGCGCTGCGCGACCTGATCCGCTACTACACGCGCGAGGCCGGCGTGCGCAGCATGGAGCGCGAGATCGCCAACCTCGCGCGCAAAGCGGTGAAGGAGATCGTCACCAAGAAGTCGAAGAAGGTCGCGGTCACCCGCAAGAACCTCGAGAAATATGCCGGCGTGCGGCGGTTCCGCTACGGCGAGACCGAGGCCGAGGACATGGTGGGCGTCGTCACCGGCCTTGCCTGGACCGAGGTGGGCGGCGAGATCCTGACCATCGAGAGCGTGATTGTGCCGGGCAAGGGCCAGGTCAAGCACACCGGCAAACTCGGCGACGTGATGCAGGAGAGCGTCTCGGCGGCGCTGTCCTATGTGCGCAGCCGGGCGCAGAGCTTCGGCATCAAGCCGACGCTGTTCGAGAAGCGCGACATCCACGTCCATGTTCCCGAGGGCGCCACCCCCAAGGACGGGCCGTCGGCGGGCATCGCGATGGCGACCAGCATCGTCAGCGTGCTGACCGGCATCCCGATCCGCCGTGACCTCGCGATGACCGGCGAGATCACGCTGCGCGGACGGGTGCTGCCGATCGGGGGGCTGAAGGAGAAGCTGCTGGCGGCGCTCCGCGCCGGCATCACCACGGTGCTCATTCCGAAGGAGAACGAGAAGGACATCGCCGAAATTCCGGACAACGTGAAGAAGCACCTCAAGCTGGTGCCGGTGGCTCACGTCGATGACGTGATCGCGCAGGCATTGGTGCGCAAGCCGGTGGCGATCCAGTGGGAGGAGCCGGCCGAGCCGGTCGTGCCCACGCCACAGCCTGAGACCGGCGCCTCGCTGCCGCACTGAGCGGCTCGAATCGCTTGCGATCGATGTCGCGACGTGCTGGAAAACGCGGTCGGGGACGCGCGACCCGGCCGCGCGCCCCCGCCAACCACCGGGGGGAGGACCGATTGAGCAGGAGCATGAACCGGCAGGAGCTGATCGCGTCGGTCGCCGACGAGAGCAATTTGAACCGGGCCGACGCGACCCGGGCGGTGGATGCGGTGTTCACCGCGATCGAGGGCGCGCTCAAGAAGCAGATGGAGGTGCGCTTGGTTGGCTTCGGCACATTCCAGGTGGCCCAGCGCAAGGCGTCCAGAGGGCGCAATCCGCGCACCGGCGAGGAGATCGGCATCCCCGCCTCCACCTCGGTCCGCTTCCGTGCCGGCAAGACACTGAAAGATGCCGTGAACTGATTGGCCGGAGCCTCATGAGCGTTCGCCCAAGAGCGTGCGGTCTGGGGCGGTTCGCTCCGGGGCGGTTAGCTCAGCGGTAGAGCGTCTCGTTTACACCGAGAGGGCCGGCGGTTCGAATCCGTCACCGCCCACCACCGCCCGCGACCGGCTGCCGGCTTGACGGCCCAGCCGCCCGCGCCTAATTCGCCGCATCTGCCGCGCGGGTGTAGCTCAGTTGGTTAGAGCGCCGGCCTGTCACGCCGGAGGTCGCGGGTTCGAGCCCCGTCACTCGCGCCAGATTGCATGCGCCGCCCCTATGGCGGCAAGCTGGGGTTCGGCGTAGTGTCCGGCCACGCTGCACCGCGGCATTGATTGGCCCGCGGCATTGACTGACCTCCGGGGACGCGACCGATGTCCGGCTACCTCGCCTATCTTGGCGACTACTTCCCGATCCTGGTGTTCCTGGCGATCGCCGGCGTGATCGCGGTGGCCATGGTTGGCGGCTCGATGCTGGCGGCGCGGCAGAAGCCCTATCCCGACAAGCTCTCTGCCTACGAGTGCGGCTTCGAGGCCTTCGCCGACGCCCGCCGACGGTTCGACGTGCGCTACTACCTGGTCGCGATTCTATTTATCATCTTCGACCTGGAAGTGGCCTTCCTGTTTCCTTGGGCGGTGTCACTGTCGCATATCGGCGCCTTCGGCTTTTTCTCCATGGTTGGCTTCCTTGCAGTTCTAACCGTCGGATTTATCTACGAGTGGTGCAAGGGCGCGCTGGAATGGGAGTGAGGCCATGAGTGCCATAACGGGGAGTGCGACAACGGGGCCGGCCGCACCGATTGCCTGGAACCGCGAAGATGCGGGGCAGGACGCCGTGGCCCGCGGCATCACCGGCGAGGTGATCGAGCGCGGCTTCGTCGTGGCCCAGGTGGACAGGCTGGTGAACTGGGCGCGCACCGGCAGCCTGTGGCCGATGACATTCGGGCTCGCCTGCTGCGCGGTCGAGATGATCCACGCCTACATGCCGCGCTACGACCTCGACCGTTTCGGGGTGATTCCGCGCGCGAGCCCGCGCCAGAGCGACGTGATGATCGTCGCCGGCACCCTGTGCAACAAGATGGCCCCTGCACTGCGCAAGGTCTATGACCAGATGCCGGAGCCGCGCTGGGTGATCAGCATGGGAAGCTGCGCCAACGGCGGCGGCTACTACCACTACTCCTATTCCGTGGTGCGGGGCTGCGATCGCATCGTCCCGGTCGATATCTACGTGCCGGGTTGCCCGCCGACCGCCGAGGCGCTGGTGTACGGCATCCTGCAATTGCAGAAGAAGATCCGCCGCACCGGGACCATCCTGCGTGGCTGACACGATCGCCGACCCGGGCACCGACCTGGCCGATGCGCAGCGCGAGGCGGTGGCGGGCCTGCCCGGCGTCGCGCGCGTCGAGATCGCATTCGGCGAAATGGTGGCCCATGCCGCGCGTGACTCGCTGCCCGGCCTGCTGCGCACCCTGCGCGACGATCCGCGCTTCGCTTTCGAGCAACTGATGGAACTGTGCGGCGTGGACTGGCCGGAGCGCGGCGAGCGGTTCGACGTGGTCTATTGTCTGCTCTCGGTCTCGCGCAACCAGCGCCTGCGGTTGATCGTCACGACCGACGCAGAGACGCCGGTGCCTTCGGCCCATGCCGTCTATCCGTCTGCCACGTGGTGGGAGCGGGAGGCATGGGATCTGTTCGGGATCGTCTTCTCCGGCCAGCCCGATCTGCGGCGCATCCTGACGGATTACGGCTTCGAGGGGCACCCGCTGCGCAAGGATTTTCCGCTCACCGGCTATGTCGAGCTGCGCTGGGACGAGGAGCGCAAGCAGGTCGTCTATGAGCCGGTCAATTTGACCCAGGACTGGCGCAGCTTCGATTTCGAATCGCCGTGGGAGGCGATGACGACATTGCCCGGAGACGAGAAGGCGCACGAGGCGCGCAAGGGCCAGAGATGAGTGGGCCAGAGATGAGCGGCAGCCGCGAGACCTTCAAGCGCGAAGCCGATCTTGAGGCTGAGCGTCACGGCAGCACCAAAGCCATCGAGATCGACAGCCACGCGATCAATTTCGGCCCGCAGCATCCGTCGGCGCACGGTGTGCTGCGGCTGATTTTGGAGATGGACGGGGAGGTGGTGGAGCGCGCCGACCCGCATGTCGGCTTCCTGCATCGCGGCACCGAGAAGCTGATCGAGTATCGCACCTATCTGCAGAACGTGGCGTATTTCGACCGGCTCGATTACGTCTCGCCGATGTGCCAGGAGCAGTCCTTCGCTCTCGCCGTCGAGAAACTGCTCGGCATCGAGGCACCGGAGCGCGCCAAGTGGATCAGGGTGCTGTTCGCCGAGATTACCCGCGTGCTGAACCACCTGCTCAACCTGACGACCTACGCACTCGATGTCGGCGCCATCACGCCGAGCCTGTGGGGGTTCGAGGAACGCGAGAAGCTGTTGGAGTTCTACGATGCCGCCTCTGGGGCGCGGCTCCATGCCAATTACGTCCGCCCCGGCGGCGTCATGCGTGACCTGCCGGCGGGCCTCACCGACCGGATCGCGGCGTGGGCCGAGACGTTCCCGAAATTCGTCGACGAATTGCAGGAGCTGCTGACCGCCAACCGGATCTGGAAGCAGCGCACGGTCGATATCGGCATCATGTCAGCCGAGGACGCGCTCGCATGGGGCTTCGCCGGTCCGTGCCTGCGCGCCTCCGGCGTGCCGTGGGATCTGCGGCGGTCGCAGCCGTACGACCGGTACGACCAGGTCGAGTTCGATGTCCCGGTGGGGCGCAACGGCGACTGCTACGACCGCTATCTGGTGCGGATGGAGGAGATGCGGCAGAGCGTGCGCATCATCAAGCAGGCACTGGCAAAGATGCGGCCGGGACCGGTGAAGGTCGCCGACCACAAGTTCAACTCGCCTCCCCGCGCCGAGATGAAGCACTCGATGGAAGCGCTGATTCACCACTTCAAGCTGTTCACCGAAGGCTATCACGTTCCCGCTGGTGCCACCTACACCGTCACCGAGACACCGAAGGGCGAGTTCGGGGTCTATCTGGTGGCGGACGGCAGCAACCGGCCCTACCGCTGTAAGATCCGGCCAACCGGGTTCGCCTTCCTGCAGGCGCTCGAAGTGATGGCTCGGCGCCATATGCTGGCCGACACGGTGGCGATCATCGGTTCGCTCGACCTCGTGTTCGGCGAGGTCGACCGGTAGCGCGATGGCGCAGGATTTGGGCAATGGTTGGGCGGGCGAGGATTTCGAGCAGCCCGCGAGCTTCGCGTTCGACAGCGAGGGCGAGGCGGCGATCGCGATCTGGATCGCGAAATACCCGCCGGGGCGGCAGGCCAGCGCGGTACTGCCGCTGCTCGACATCGCGCAGCGGCAGATGGCGCGCACGACGGGCAGCGCCTGGGTGCCGCGCGCGGCGATGGACACCGTGGCACTCCGGCTGGGGATGCCGCCGATCCGCGTCTATGAGGTCGCGACCTTCTATCTGATGTTCAACACCCACCCGATCGGCCGCTTCCACCTGCAGATCTGCACGACGACGCCGTGCTGGCTGCGCGGCTCGGACGAGGTGGTGGCCGCCTGCCGCGCGGCCACCGGCATCACCGGCTGGGGTCAGACGAGTGCCGACGGGATGTTCACGATGTCCGAGGTCGAATGCCTCGGCGCCTGTGTGAACGCGCCGATGATGCAGGTGAACGACGACTTCTACGAGGATCTCGACGGCGCGCGCACGGAGGCGCTGCTGGCCGCGCTCCGCCGCGGCGAGCGCCCGGCGCCGGGGCCGACTATTGCGCGGCAAACGTCGGCGCCCGAGGGCGGACCCAACACATTGACGACGGTGAGCGAGTGATGCTGGCCGATAGCGATCGCATCTTCACCAATCTCTACGGCATTCACGACTGGCGCCTCGACGCCGCGCGCCGCCGGGGCGATTGGGACAACACGGCCGCAATCCTGGCGCGCGGCCGCGATGCCATCATCGACGAGGTGAAGGCGTCGGGCCTGCGCGGGCGCGGTGGTGCCGGGTTTCCAACCGGCACGAAATGGTCGTTCATGCCGAAGCAGTCGGACGGGCGGCCGGCCTATCTGGTCGTCAACGCCGATGAGAGCGAGCCCGGTACGTGCAAGGATCGCGACATCATGCGCCACGATCCGCACAAGCTGGTCGAAGGCGCGCTGATCGCATCGTTCGCGATGGGCGCACACGCCTGCTACATCTACATCCGCGGCGAGTTCTACAACGAGGCGCTGGTGCTGCAGGCGGCGATCGACCAAGCCTACGAGGCCGGCCTGATCGGCCGCAACGCAAGCGGCTCGGGCTGGGATTGCGATATCTATCTGCATCGCGGCGCCGGCGCCTATATCTGCGGCGAGGAAACCGGGCTGCTGGAGAGCTTGGAAGGCAAGAAGGGGCTGCCGCGGCTCAAGCCCCCCTTCCCCGCGGCGGTCGGCCTCTATGGCTGCCCGACCACGGTGAACAACGTCGAGAGCATCGCCGTGGTGCCGGCCATCATGCGCAGGGGTGCCGCGTGGTTCTCGGCGTTGGGGCGGCCGAAGAATACCGGGACGAAGATCTACTGCATCTCCGGGCACGTGAACAAGCCGTGCAACGTCGAGGACGAACTCGGCATCCCGATGCGCGAGCTGATCGACCGCTATGCCGGCGGCGTGCGCGGCGGCTGGGACAATCTGTTGGCGGTGATCCCCGGCGGCGCCTCGGTGCCGCTGATCCCGAAGAATATGTGCGACACGGTGCTGATGGATTTCGACAGCCTGCGCGACGCCAAGAGCGCGCTCGGCACCGCGGCGGTGATCGTGATGGACAAGTCCACCGACGTGATCCGCGCGATCGCGCGGCTGGCGAAGTTCTACAAGCACGAGAGCTGCGGCCAATGCACGCCGTGCCGCGAGGGCACCGGCTGGATGATGCGGGTGCTGTACCGCATGGTCGAGGGGCGCGCGGAAGTATCCGAGATCGACATGCTGGAGCAGGTCACGCGGCAGGTGGAGGGGCACACGATCTGTGCGCTCGGTGACGCCGCCGCGTGGCCGATCCAGGGGCTGATCCGCCACTTCCGCCCGGTGATCGAGGAGCGGATCGCCGCCTACAAGCGCTCCGGCCGCGGCCTTGATCTGCCGATGGCGGCGGAGTGAGCGCATGGCGAAGCTGACGATCGACGGCACCGAGATCGAGGTGCCGAACGGCATCTCGGTGCTGCAGGCCTGCGAGGCGGCGGGGAAAGAGATTCCGCGCTTCTGCTACCATGACCGGCTCTCGGTTGCCGGGAATTGCCGGATGTGCCTGGTCGAAATCGAAAAGGCCCCGAAGCCGATCGCTTCCTGCGCGTATCCGGTGGCTGACGGCATGAAGGTGATGACCGACAGCCCGATGGTCCGCGCCGCGCGGCGCGGGGTGATGGAGTTCCTGCTCATCAACCACCCGCTCGACTGTCCGATCTGCGATCAGGGCGGCGAATGCGACTTGCAGGATCAGTCCTACGGCTACGGCCTGGGCCATTCGCGCTATGTCGAGAACAAGCGCGCGGTGAAGGACAAGTATCTCGGCCCGATCGTCAAGACCGTGATGACGCGCTGCATCCAGTGCACGCGCTGCATCCGCTTCTCGACCGAGATCGCCGGCGTCTCGGAACTGGGCGCCACCGCGCGCGGCGAGGACATGGAGATCGGCACCTATATCGAGCGGGCGCTTACCTCGGAACTGTCGGGCAATCTGGTGGACATCTGCCCGGTCGGCGCGTTGACCGCGAAGCCGTACGCCTTCGTCGCTCGGCCGTGGGAGCTGCGCAAGACCGACAGCGTGGATGCGCTCGATGCGCTCGGCTCGGCGATCCGCATCGACAGCCGCTCGTCGGAGGTGCTGCGGGTGCTGCCCCGCGTGGACGACGAGATCAACGAGGAATGGATCGGCGACAAGTCGCGCCATTCCATCGACGGGCTGAAGCGGCGGCGGCTCGACCGGCCCTGGGTGCGGCACGACGGAAGGCTGCGGCCGGCGACCTGGCCGGAGGCGTTTTCCGCCATTGCGGCGCGGCTGCGCGACATGCCGGGCGATCGGATCGGCGCGATTGCGGGCGATCTGTGCGATGCGGAGAGCATGGCGGCGCTGAAGGATATGATGGCGGCACTGGGGTCGGCCAATCTCGATTGCCGCCAGGACAGCGCGCGGCTGGATGCGACGCGGCGCGAGTTCTATCTATTCAATGCCGGGATCGCCGCGATCGAGGAGGCGGACGCGCTGCTGCTGATCGGTAGCAATCCCCGCCACGAGGCGCCGGTGCTGAACGCGCGCATCCGCAAGCGCTTCCTGCACGGTAATGTGCCGATCGGCGCGATCGGGCCGCCCACTGATCTCACCTATCCGGCGGATTTCCTCGGCGACTCGGCGGCACTGCTGAACGCCCTGCACGATGGCGGCAATCCCTTCGGGCACACGCTGCGGCAGGCGAAGCGGCCGATGTTGATTATCGGGCAAGGCGCGCTGGCGCGGCCCGACGGCGCGGCGGTGCTGGCGGCGGCGTGGCGGTTGGCACTCGCGGTGGGCGCACTCGGCCTCGAATGGCACGGCTTCAACGTGCTGCATACGGCGGCGGCGCGCGTGGGCGCGCTCGATCTCGGCTTCCTGCCCGGCGCGCGCGGCAAGAGCATGGACGCGATGCTGGACGGTGGCGTCGATCTGCTATGGCTGCTCGGTGCGGACGAGTTCGACACCGCGCGCATCGGCGAGTCCACTTTCGTCGTCTATCAGGGCCATCACGGCGACCGCGGCGCCGGGCGCGCCGACGTTATTCTTCCGGGCGCCGCCTACACCGAAAAGAACGGCACCTATGTCAACACCGAAGGCAGGGTGCAGCGCGGGTTCCGCGCCGTGTTCGCGCCGGGCGAGGCGCGCGAGGACTGGAAGATCCTGCGTGCGTTCAGCGCGGTGATCGACCGGCCCTTGCCCTATGACGATCTCGACGCGCTGCGCCGGCGGCTGGTTGAAATAAATCCCGTCTTCGCCCGCGTGGGCGAGCACGTGCGGCTCGCGGCATCCGACCAGGGTGGGCCGGCCGGCGACCCGGCGGCGCTGTCGGACGCACCGGTTGCGTATGCGATATCCGACTACTACCAGACCAACCCGATCAGCCGTGCCAGTCCCACGATGGCGGAGTGCTCGCGCCTGTTCGTGCGACCGACCTTGCAGGCTGCGGAATAGACGATGGCGCAGTTTTTTCTGCACACGCTGCTCGGGCAGCTCATTTTGATAATTGCCGAGACGCTGGCGCTGCTGGTGCCGGTGCTGATCGCCGTCGCCTATCTCACGCTCGCCGAGCGCAAGGTGCTGGCCGCGATCCAGATCCGCCGCGGACCGAACGTGGTGGGGCCCTTCGGGCTGTATCAGCCCTTCGCCGATGCGATCAAGATGCTGATGAAGGAGACGATCATCCCGGCGGGATCAAACCGACTCCTGTTCCTGATGGCGCCGATGCTCACCTTCTCGCTGGCGATGCTCGCCTGGGCGGTGATCCCGGTGACCAATGATTGGGCGATCGCCGACATCAACGTGGGCCTGCTCTATCTGTTCGCGATCAGCTCGCTCGGCGTCTATGGCATCATGGTGGCCGGATGGGCGAGCAACTCGAAATACGCCTTCCTCGGGGCGCTGCGTTCGGCTGCGCAGATGGTCAGCTACGAAGTCTCGATGGGCTTCGTGATCATCTCGGTGGTGCTGTGCGCGGGCAGCCTGCGGCTGAACGATATTGTGCTGGCACAGCAGCATATCTGGTACTTCATCCCGCTGTTCCCGATGTTCATCGTGTTCTTCGTCTCGATCCTGGCCGAGACCAACCGCAACCCGTTCGATCTGCCGGAGGGGGAGAGCGAGATCGTCGCCGGCTTTTTCGTCGAATACAGCGCGATGACCTTCGCGCTGTTTTTCCTCGGCGAATACGCGAACATGATCCTGATGTCGGCGATGACGACGATCCTGTTCCTGGGCGGCTGGTTGTCGCCGATCCCGTTTCCGCCTTTTACCTGGCTGCCGGGACCGATCTGGTTCATCATCAAGATCTGCATCTGCCTGTTCGTGTTCATCTGGGTTCGCGGAACGATGCCGCGCTATCGCTACGACCAGTTGATGCGGCTCGGCTGGAAGGTATTCTTGCCGCTTTCGCTCGGCTGGCTCGTGATCGTGGCGGGCGTGCTGCTGGCGACCGGATGGCTGCCCCATGCCGCGTGAACGAAGCGAGGATTGAGATGGCCTCCCTGGACCGCACCGCGCGCGGCCTGCTGCTCTCGGAGCTGGCCGCCGGGCTTTGGCTGACCTTGCGCTACTTCTTCCGCCCGAAGGCGACGATCAATTACCCCTACGAAAAGGGACCGCTCAGCCCGCGCTTCCGCGGTGAGCACGCGCTGCGGCGCTACCCGAACGGCGAGGAGCGCTGCATCGCCTGCAAGCTGTGCGAGGCGATCTGCCCGGCGCAGGCGATCACGATCGAGGCGGAGCCGCGCGAGGACGGATCGCGGCGCACCACCCGCTACGACATCGACATGACCAAGTGCATCTATTGCGGCCTGTGCGAGGAGAGCTGCCCGGTCGATGCCATCGTCGAGGGGCCGAATTTCGAATTCGCGACCGAAACGCGGTCCGAGCTGATGTATGACAAGCAGAAGCTGCTCGACAACGGCGACCGGTGGGAGAGCGAGATCGCCCGCCGCCTTGAGATGGACGCGCCCTACCGATGATCCTACCGACCGTCGCCTTCTATGTCTTCTCCGTGGTGCTGCTGCTCTCGGCCGGCATGGTCGTGACCGGGCGCAATCCGGTACACTCGGTGCTGTTCCTGATCCTGGCGTTCTTCAACGGCGCCGCCCTGTTCGTGCTCGCCGGCGCCGAGTTCCTGGCGATGATCCTGGTCATCGTCTATGTCGGGGCCGTCGCGGTGCTGTTCCTGTTCGTGGTGATGATGCTCGACGTCAACTTCGTCGAGCTGCGCGAGGGGTTCCAGCGCTATGCGCCGGTAGGGGCGACGATCGGGGCGATCCTGCTGGCCGAGCTGGCGCTGGTTCTCACCGGCTGGCGCATCGCGCCTGCCGCGACCTCGCTCCGGCTACATCCGATGCTGCCGGGGCTGACCAACACCGCGGCGCTCGGCAACGTGCTCTACACCGACAACGTGCTGCTGTTCCAGATCGCGGGACTGGTGCTGCTGGTGTCGATGATCGGGGCGATCGTGCTGACCCTGCGCGACCGCCGCGCCTCGCGCAAGCAGGCGATCGCGGTGCAGAACGCGCGCCGCCCGGAAGATACACTGGTGGTCGTGAAGGTCGGGCTCGGCATAGGGGTCGGCGAAATCGGCATCCGTCGGCCCAAACAGGCGGAGCCGGCGGAGCTCGTCGAGCAGAACGCCGAACTCGCCCACCCGCCCGGAGGCTCCGACTGATGCCTGGACTGGGACACTATCTCGCCGTCGCGGCGATCCTGCTGGTGCTCGGGGTGTTCGGCATCTTTCTCAACCGCAAGAACGTCATCATTATCCTGATGTCGATCGAGCTGATTCTGCTCGCGGTCAACATCAACCTGGTCGCCTTCTCGGCAGCCCTCGGCGATCTCGTGGGGCAGGTGTTCGCGATGTTCGTCCTCACCGTGGCCGCGGCGGAGGCGGCGATCGGGCTTGCGATCGTCGTCGTCTATTTCCGCAATCGCGGCTCGATCCAGGTCGAGGACGTCACGATGATGCGGGGCTGAGCCGATGCTGTTTACGATCGCGGTGTTCGCGCCGCTGCTGGGCGCGGCCATTGCCGGGCTGTTCGGGCGGCTGATCGGCGACCGTGCCAGCCAGGGGGTGACGATCCTCTGCATGGTCGTGGCCGCGGCCTGCGGCATCACCGAATTCGTCCCGTTCATCCTGAAGCAGGGTGCGGCCGAGCTGTTCCCGATCGGCACCTGGATCGAGGCCGGCGGCTTCCATGTCGAATGGGCACTGCGGCACGATACGCTTGCGGTGGTGATGGTCGCGATGGTCACCACCGTTTCGACGCTGATCCACATCTACAGCGTCGGCTACATGGCGCACGAGCAGACGCCGACCAGCCGCTTCTTCTGCTATCTCAGCCTGTTCACCTTCGCGATGCTGATGCTGGTGACGTCCGACAACATCGTCCAGCTCTTCTTCGGCTGGGAAGGTGTCGGCCTCATGTCGTATCTGCTGATCGGCTACTGGTACGAGCGGCCGAGCGCCTGCGCCGCGGCGATCAAGGCCTTCGTGGTCAATCGGGTGGGCGATTTGTTTTTCGCGGTCGGCATCGCGTTAATTTTCTTTTTGTTCCGCTCGATTTCGTTCGACACCATCTTTGCCGCGATCCCGGCGCATCAGACGGCGACCTACCAGGTGCTCGGCGGCACCTGGCGCGCCTACGAGGTGATCGGCGTGCTGCTGTTCATTGGGGCGATGGGCAAGTCGGCGCAGATCTTCCTGCACACCTGGCTTCCCGACGCGATGGAAGGGCCGACACCGGTCTCAGCGCTGATCCATGCCGCGACGATGGTGACGGCCGGCGTGTTCCTGGTCGCGCGCATGTCGCCGATCTACGAGCAGACGCAGTTCGCGCTCGGCATGGTCACCTTCATCGGCGGCACCACCTCCCTGTTCGCGGCGACCATCGGCTGCGTGCAGAACGACATCAAGAGGGTGATCGCCTATTCCACCTGCTCGCAGCTCGGCTACATGTTCCTCGCCGCCGGCGCCGGCGCCTATCAGGCATCGATCTTCCACTTGTTCAACCATGCCTTCTTCAAGTCGCTGCTGTTCATGTGCGCGGGTGCCGTGATCCACGCCATGTCCGACGAGCAGGACATGCGCAGGATGGGCGGCATCTGGCGCAAAGTTCCGATCACCTACGTCACGATGTGGATCGGCAGCCTGGCACTGGCCGGCATCCCGCCCTTCTCCGGCTACTTCTCCAAGGACGCGATCCTGGAGGCCGCCTTCGCGCGCGGCGATGCGGTGGCGCTCTACGGGTTCGCGTGCGGCACGCTTGCTGCAGCCCTGACCGCATTCTACTCGTGGCGCGTGCTGCTGATGACGTTCCACGGCCAGCCGCGGTTCGACGAGCACATCGCAGCGCACGTCCATGAGAGTCCGGCCGTGATGACCGGGCCGCTGATCGGGCTTGCGATCGGTGCCACCTTCACCGGCCTCGCCTTCCACGGTCTGTTCATCGGCGCCGGCTGGCAGCAATTCTGGATGGGCACGATCGCCACCGGATCGCAGAACCACGTGCTCGCGGAGATCGACCAGGTTCCGTCGCTGATCTCGCTGCTGCCGCTGATCCTCGCATTGCTCGGCATCGCGGTCGCCTTCCTGTTCTACGTCGTTCAGCCCGCGTTGCCGGCGCAGCTCGCCAGCGCCTTCCCGGGCGTCTATCGCTTCCTGCTCAACAAATGGTATTTCGACGAGCTCTATGACTTCGTGTTCGTCCGACCGACATTCCGGCTCGCGCGCTTCCTGTGGCAGACCGGCGATGCGACCATCATCGACGGCGTGCCCAACGGCCTCGCGGCGCTGACCACCGACGGCTCAACCGAGGTCACGCGCATCCAGACCGGCTCGCTCGCGCTCTATGCCTTCGTCATGCTGATCGGCCTCGTGCTGCTGGTCAGCATCTTCCTCCTGTTCGGTTGAGGGCGCGATGAACGCCGCCGGCTTTCCGATCCTGTCCCTGATCACCTTCCTGCCGCTGGCGGGTGTGGCCGTCATGCTCTGCGTGCGCGGCGACAAGGCGACGGTGGCCGCCAACGCACGCTGGACCGCGCTCTGGACCAGCCTGATCGTCTTCGCGCTCAGTCTCGTGCTCTGGTTCCGCTTCGACCCCGCCGATCCGGGCTTTCAGTTCGTCGAGGACGTGACCTGGCTGCCGGCGTTCAAGGTCTCCTACCGGATGGGCGTGGATGGCATCTCGGTGCTGTTCGTGCTGCTCTCGACGCTGCTGACGCCGATCTGCGTGCTGGCGAGCCGGGACTCGGTCCACGCCCGCGTGCGCGAGTAGATGATCACGTTCCTGATCCTCGAGACGATGCTGGTCGGCCTGTTCTGCGCTCTCGACTTCCTCGTGTTCTACTGTTCTTCGAGGGCATGCTGATTCCGATGTATCTCATCATCGGCATCTGGGGCGGCCCTGCGGCTCGTCCACGCCGCGATCAAGTCCTTTCTCTACACGCTGCTCGGCTCGGTGCTGATGCTGCTGGCGCTGCTCGCGATGTGGTTCTACGCCGGCACCACCAACATCTGTTGTGCTGCTGCACACCCCATTTCCACCGCAGATGCAGTTCTGGCTGTTTCTGGCCTTTCTCGCCTCCTTCGCGGTGAAGGTGCCGATGTGGCCGGTGCATACCTGGTTGCCGGACGCGCATGTCGAGGCGCCGACCGCCGGCTCCGTCATCCTGGCTGGC
>CAVWFK010000045.1:0-27136 GCA_963754235.1 uncultured Alphaproteobacteria bacterium
CTCGTGCGCCGCGGTCGCAATCCTCTCGCCGCGCGCCGCCGCCGATCGCAGCCCGTCCGCATCCAACTACGTCCGCGTGATCGCAACAGCCGTGATTCGGCCGCCCTCTCTGCGAACAAGAGCGAATCACACCGCGCCGAGCCGGCCCAAATCACATGCAAGTCAACAGGTCAGGCTGCCGGTATTATTATTAGGCGAGCAGGCAGCTGTGGAGCGCGCTCTCCTGGGCAAGAACATGTCTGTCATGACCCGAAACACGGCCACGTACCAATGTAAGCGGCCATACCGCCTTGACTTAGACTTCCGGGCACATGGACGGGCTCCCGGTTGGGTTATGCTTGTCGGACGATGGTTTCGGAAAGCTTGATTCTACGCCACTTGGGCAAGTTGCTGGAGAGGAGGATCCATCGCGGCTCGTGGACATCTGAATAGGCGGCTCGCAATACCTCGAGTGGCCGTACCCGCTGCATTGCTCACTGGATGAAGACGGATATGAACGAATTCGATTGAGACCGACATCATTGGTGACCTGTATGCCTCGCGCCGGGGACTCGATTTCTGCGGAGGAGCTTGTGACGCGGTCGAACTCCCGTTTCGCTGGAACAGCCGAGGAGCGCGCGGCCGAAGGTTTATTCGAGACTGGTTCGAGAGGACCGGAATTCGGGGGACGGCACTGGAGGCATCCCAATGTCCGGGATGGACCCGCAAAGCGTAAGCGGTGCGGCGGCGCCACCTGGCGGCGCGTAGCGGCGATGTGATGCAAGCGCCGGATGGACGAGTCAGCGAATGGGTCCGGGCTTGATGAGAGCGCTCGTACGACAGGTCGTATGAGCGCTCGGAGCGGCGGGTGGAGGTCATCGTCCGTGGCGAGCGTCGGCGGGCTTGGACGGCGGAGCAGAAGCGCGAGATCGTTGCGGAGAGCCTTGAGGCGGGGCTGACCGCGGCCGAGGTGGCGCGCAAGCACGGGATCAGCACCGGGCAGCTCTACACTTGGCGGCGGCAACTGCTGAGCGGGCCGACGGCGGTGATCACGCGCGCGGAGCCGAGGTTCGCGCAGGTGGAGTTGGCGCCGGTGCCGCCGAGGCCGGGCCTGGAGCGGGTCGGCTGCGCCGGCGCCCCGCCCGGAGGGGCTGATCGAGATCGTGCTGCCCGGTGGCGCATCGGTGCGGGTGGATGCCCAGGTGGACGGCCGGGCGCTGCGGCGGGTGCTGAGCGCGTTGCAAGGCGGATGATCGCTCTCGCGCCCGGGGGGCGGGTCTACTTGGCGTGCGGCGTCACCGACATGCGCAAGGGCATGATCGGGTTGGCGATGCTGGTGCAGCAGTCGCTGCGCGACGATCCGTTCGGCGGTGCCGTGTTTTGCTTTCGCGGCCGTCGTGCGGGGCTGATCAAGCTGCTGTGGCATGACGGTGTCGGCTTGTGCATGCTGACCAAGCGCCTCGAGCATGGGCAATTCACGTGGCCGTCGGCGGACACGACAGGCCGGATCGCGCTGACCGCTCCGCAATTGGCGGCGCTGCTGGACGGATGCGAATGGCGCGCGCCGGCGTCGCGGCGTCAACCGGAACTGGCGGGGTGAAAAACCGCGTCGCCGATGCGGAAATGCTGGCACCGATTCGGCGGCGTCGTGCAGCATCGCGGCGTGCGAATCGACTTGGAGAACCTCCCCGATGACCCCAGCATCCTGCAGCGGATGCTGCGGGAGGTCGTGCACGAGCTGAATGTCGAGAACGATAAGCTGCGCCTGCTGATCCAGCGGCTGGTGCGCCACCAGTTCGGGCGCCGGTCCGAGCAACTGACGGCGGAGCAGCTGCAATTGGGGCTCGAGGATCTGGAACAGACGGTTGCCGAGAACCAGGCCGCGCAGGAGACGGTGGCGCCGGAGACGGCGAAGGAGCCGAAGCGCCGGGCGGCAGCGCCGCAGCGCAATCTCGGCGACCTGCCGGTGCACTTGCCGCGCTACGAAGTGGTGATCGACATCGACCGCCGTGATTGCCCGTGCTGCGGCGGCGCGCTGCATGTGATCGGCGAGTCCCGCAGCGAGCAGCTCGACGTGGTGCCTGCGCAGCTGCGCGTGCGCGTCACCCGCCGGCCACGCTACGCCTGCCGCGCCTGCGAAGGCGCGGTGGTGACGGCGCCGGCACCGGAGCGGCCGATCGACGGCGGGATGGCGACCGAGGCGATGGTGGCGCACGTGGTGGTCAGCAAGTACGCGACTCACTGCCGCTGCATCGGCAAGCGAAGATGCTGGCGCGGCAGGGGATTGAGATCGATCGCTCGACGCTGAGCAACTGGGTGGGCCGCGCCTGCTGGTGGTTGGCGCCGCTCTATGACCTGGTGGTCAGCACGGTGCTGTCGTCCGAGAAGGTGTTCGCGGACGACACGACGTTACCGGTGCTCGATCCGGGCGCGGCCGGACCAAGACGGGGCGGCTGTGGTGCTATGCGGTCGATGACCGGCCCTGGTGCGGACCGACGCATCCGGCGGCGGCGTATGTATATTCCGAGGATCGCAAAGGCATGCATCCCGCGGCGCACCTGGCGGCATTCCGCGGCGCGCTGCAGGTCGACGGGTATGCAGGGTTCAAGCGGCTGGCCGGGGATCGGGCGACAACTCAATTGAGCTGGCGTTCTGCTGGGCGCACATGCGGCGGCCGTTCTATCAGTTCTTCGAGTTCGACGAAGTCGCCGCTCGCCGCGCATGTGCTGGCGCGCATTCGTGAGCTCTACGCGATCGAGGCCGAGAATCGGGGCCATCCCGCCGAACAGCGAAGGCAGGTTCGGCAGGCCCGAAGTCGGTCGATCGTCGAAGTGCTGCATGCCGGTTGCAGGACCAGCTGCCGCGCGTGTCGGCCGTGTCCGACCTGGCGAAGGCGATGCGCTACGCGATCCGGCACTGGCCGGGGTTGCTGGCGTTCCTCGATGACGGCCGGATCGAGATGGACACGAACGTGGTGGAGCGTTCGATCAGACCGGTGACTTCACGCGCAAGAATGCATTATTCGCCGGGTCAGATGGCGGAACACGCCACTGGGCGATTGCGATGACGCTGATCGAGACCGCAAAGCTGAACGGCGTTGACCCGATGACCTGGCTCACGGACGTGCTCGAGCGGATCGTCTCCGGGCGCACCAAAGCCCACGAGCTGCATACCCTCCTACCCTGGAACTGGCGCGACAAATCCACTCTGGCGCACAGCTCCCAGACGCGGCGCTGGCCGCATGACCCAGTGATCGACCACCCCGACCAGGTCGGACGCCTGATGGAGCGGGTCAGTGCGGCCCTGCCCATCCGGCACGCGTGACGCCCGAACTCCAGATAATTCTGCGTCAGCAACGCGGGGTCGCCATGCCGGTGAGCTGCCGCATTACCTGGGTCAGCTACGAGGTGACGAAGGCGGTATTGTCTGCCGGCTCGAGGCGAGTCCTGAAACGGCGGAGGCGGTGTTCACCTCCATTACGCATCTCCGTTTCGATCCACGCCTGCCACTGGGCCGGGAAATCGTCGCCTACCAGAACACCGGGTGAAACGGCTACGTCGCCAAACTCGTAGGCGTTCGCCCGCGGTCGCATCCCAATCTGGTGCAAGAGGTCGGCGCCGCACCGCTAAACAGAAACCACCCTTGGCTCGGCCGTCATCGCGAGCCGCCACTTGGCGGCGTGGCGATCCAGGCGTGAGGCAAGGAGCGGCCCGCGTGGATCGCCACGGTGCTCCGCGCGCCCTCGCGATGACGATGTACATTGCCACAGGTTTCATCCACGGCGGGTCGGATGTTCCGGTGCGGAACTTATACCAAAACCTGATGATCACAACTCGTACGGGGATTCCCCGACGCGGCCGCGATCTGCTTGAAGGCTGGCGAACGGAGGAGTTTCGCCATGCCGATCCCGCTGCGGGCGGATTTTGACGCGGCAGGCGTGCGCCGGGCGGCGCGCGAGAGCCGGGATGCCAAGCAGGTGCGCCGCCTGCTGGCGCTGGCCGCGATCTATGACGGGGCGAGCCGCACGGAGGCGGCGGCGATCGGCGGCGTGACCCTGCAGATCGTGCGCGACTGGGTGCTGCGGTTCAACGCGCAGGGCCCGCAAGGGCTGATCGACCGCAAGGCGCCCGGCCAGCCGTCCCGTCTCGACGCCAGGCACCGGGCGGCGCTGGCGGCGGTGATCGAGAGCGGGCCGATCCCGGCCGTGCACGGCGTGGTCCGTTGGCGGATCATCGATCTGTGCCAATGGGTCTGGGACGAGATCCACATCAGCATCTCCAAGCAGACGCTGAGCCGCGAGCTGCGCGCGATGGGCGGAGCCGCCCAAGGTTCCGCCCGCGAAGCGGGTGGAATGGCGGCGGAGGTACCGCAGCTGCGCGGCCGCGCCATCACGCCCAGGCCGCGGGTGCGATCGAAGCCTTTAAAAAAAGACCTCCCCGCCGCGCTGGCGGCGATCGCGCACGAGCGAAGCCTCGATCCCGCCGACATAGAGGTCTGGTTCGGCGACGAGGCCAGAATTGGCCAGAAGAACAAGATCACCCGTCGCTGGTCGCTGCGCGGCACCCGGCCCTCGGCGCCGCACGATCAGCGGACCGCCTCGACCTACATCTTCGGCGCCATCTGCCCCAGCGAGGGCAAGGCGGCGGGCCTGATCCTGCCGTGGTGCAACACCGAGGCGATGAACCTGCACCTCGCAGTCATCTCGGCCGAGGTCGCGCCGGGTCGGCACGCGGCGCTGCTGCTCGATCAGGCCGGATGGCACCTCTCGGCGCAGCTCGCCGTGCCCGACAACATCACCATCGTCCCGCTGCCAGCCAAGTGCCCCGAATTGAACCCGCAAGAGAACATCTGGCAGTTCATGCGCGACAATTGGCTCTCCAACCGCATCTTCACCGGCTACGACAATCTGGTCGATCATTGCTGCGAGGCCTGGAACAAGCTCGTGGCGCAGCCCTGGACCATCATGTCCATCGGCCTGCGCGACTGGGCGCATGGGTTCTGATCAGAGAGTCTTGGTATAACGCGAGCGGAGGGGGTGGAAAGTTCGCCTTAACCGCTAGGGTCCGGCTCCTTGCCGTCGTTCATCACGGCGTAAAGCCGGTCCATCTCGCGGTTGAACGCGTCCCAAAGCTCTGCCGCTTCCTCGGGAGGGAGTGCCTCCTTGCCGTAGCGGAAGGCATTGTCGGCTCGGATTATGTCGAGGTGATCCGTCCACGGCATCGTATCGGCCGATCTAACCAGATCGAGCGTCTGCCGGAGGTGGGCCCGGACAATGTCCACGATCTCGGCGCTCGGCGCCTCGCCAGCGCGAGATTGGATTCCGAACAGGTCGGCCTGCGAGGTGGACATGGCACGTCGGTTAACATGGTCGCCCGATTCGGGCCATCCTTGGCGAATCGGCAATCGAAAGTTACATGATACGTTCGTGAGCGGGAACTGGCGCGCCGAGCGGCTTCCTGAGATTGTGCGAGCGCTGGCTGGCCGCCCGCGTCACGAGGCCCTGCGCAGTCTCATAACGGAACGGTTTCGGTCCGGCTTTGGCGCGCCCTATGAGGAGATCGATCACGAGGTCTACCTGCTGGACCACAGTGGGCGCATCGACACGATGTGGGGCTCGACCCTGGTCGAGCTCAAGAGCGACCTGCGGCGCGAGATTGGGGATGTCCACGCAAAGCTGCCGGACTACCTTCGGGACGCAGCAAAGAGAACGCGCAGTCCCCGACCGGTGACCGGCATCGCCTTGGACGGCGCAGAGTTTATAGCCTTCGAGCTGCGAAACGACATTCTCCACGAGCTTGCCAAATGCACGAGCGATCCGGATCGGCCGAATGAGCTGATGGCTTGGCTGGAACTGCAGCTATCTGACAATCCCGACCTTTTGCCCGAGCCGCGCCGTGTAGTGCAGGCATTCGGGCGCAACAGTATGACCTTCGGTCGAGCGCGCCTCGTCCTCGAGACCGTCTGGTCGGAGGTCGGGCACGATCCTGAGGTCCAGCTTAAACGGGATCTCTGGCATCGCCTCTTGGCCGAAGCATACGGCGACGAAGTTGGTGAAGACCCGCTGTTCGTTCAGCACACCTACTTGACCATGGTGGTGAAGGCGATCGCCGCGCGCGTCCTTGATCTGCCTGTCAATGATCCGGCGGATCTGTTGGCTGGCCGTGCACTCGCGGACGAGGGTATCGTTGGTGCCGTCGAGGCGGATTTCTTCGATTGGCCGCTGAAGGTTGCCGCAGGTGCAGAGTTAATTCGGCACGTGGCGCAACAGACAGCGCGCTTTCGCCTGCGCGATGTGGAAGCAGACGTCCTGAAAATCCTCTACGAAAGCTTGGTCGATCCCGAGCAGCGACACGATCTTGGTGAATATTATACGCCCGACTGGCTCGCGGGCCGCGTCCTGGCGGCTGCAATCGACGATCCGCTCAAGCTACGCGTGCTCGACCCCGCCTGCGGTTCGGGGACGTTCCTGTTCCACGCCATCCGCCATCTCATAGCCGCCGGCCGGGCTGCAGGCTGGGCAGGAACCAGCATCCTCGAAGCGTGCGAGGAAAACGTTCGCGGCCTCGATGTGCATCCTGTCGCAGTGACGCTGGCGCGCGTGACCTGGCTACTGGCGCTCGGCAACCTGGTCGAGGAACGGCCGTCGAAGCTTAGTGTGCCGGTCTTTCTCGGCGACGCTATGCAATGGAACCTGCGCCGCTTCGTCGATGGCGCGGACGTTCTGGTCGAAGTCCCGGGCGACGATCGGCCGCTGCAAATTCCCGCAGGGTTTGCCGAAGATCAGGGTCTGTTCGAACAAGCTCTCGATACGCTTAACCAAGGATTGGCGGATGGTGCATCGGCGAAGGATATCGGCCGTAGATTGAAACGCATCGAAGGTGCCGCACGCGCCGATGTTGAGCGCCTCACCGAAACTTTCACTCAATTGCAGAAGCTCTATCGTGACGGTCGCAACGGCATTTGGACCTTTGTGTTCCGCAATTTGGTACGTCCCGTTTGGCTATCGCGGGAAGAACAGCTGGCTGACGTGCTGGTCGGCAACCCGCCATGGATCGTTTATCGGCATCTCAGCCCGAATATGAAGGATCGACTGCGGGAAGCATTGCGAACGTATGAACTTTGGGTCGGCGGCAATCTCGCGACGCAACAGGATATGTGCGCGCTGTTCTGGGCGCGCGGTGCGGAGCGTTACGCAAAGCCGGGTGGACGGCTTGCCTTTGTGCTGCCTTTCGCGGTTCTCAACGCCCCGGTATTCGGCGGGCTGCGCGCCGGTCGCCTTGGTCAGACAAGGGTCCGCTTGCAACAGGCGTGGTCGCTTGAGCGAGTCTGGCCAATTTTCGGCGCGCAGTCGGGCGCCAGCACCACAAGCACCTGCGTTCTCTTCGGCCGTCGGCAGATGGCGGGAGCCCATCCGGCCGAAGTAGACCGTTGGGAAGGCAACCTGCCCCGCCGCGATGCGAACGAAGCCGAGGCACAAACATTCCTGACCCATAGTCGCGTATCCTGGCCGCGCGAGCGAAGCCTTGTCGGCGTGTCTCCGTACCGCGCGCGATTTAAACAGGGCGCGTCGTTGTCGCCGAGGCGGTTTTTCATTGTTGAACCGGAGCGAGCCAGCCGGCTCGGTGGCCGGCGAGACGCACCACGCATGCGCGGCCGCCAAACGAACCTAGACAAGATTCCGTGGACGAGCGTGGAGCCGCCGCTTGGTCCCATCGAAACCCAGTTTCTCAGGCAGCTGGCCTTGGGCGAGACCATCGCTCCGTTCAGATTGTTGGACCCGCTAACCGCAGTCATTCCGATGGACGGCGGCACTCTGCTCGACTCGACCGCTGCCGCAAACGCAGGCTATCAGTATTTGTCATCTTGGTTGCGCGATGCCGAAACAAAATGGGTCGCGCATTGCAACAAGGATGTAAACGGCCAACCACGTCTGACGTTATCCCAGCAAATCGACTATATGCGGAAATTGTCCAGCCAGGCCGGACCGCCGACCATCCGGGTCCTATACTCCAAGGCAGGAACCCGGTTGAGCGCCGCGCGGATCCCGGCGTTCGACGTCATCGTCGACACGTCGGCTTATTGGGCGGCGGCACGATCGGCAAGGGAAGCCGCCTATCTCGTTGCGCTAGTTAACAGCGCCGCAGTCCTTGCCAAGGTAACAGACCTGCAGCCGCATGGGCAACGGGACAAGCGGCATTTCGACAATCTGGTTTGGACGCTTCCGATTCCCGAATATGACGAAACAGACCAGGTGCATCGTGATCTGGCAGAGGCCGGCGAGCGTGCTGAACAGGTCGCCGCGGGCGTAGACCTGACGGACATCAATCATTTCACCGCAAAACGGCGGGCGATCCGCAAAGCCTTGATTTTGGACGGTGTCGCTCGAGACATAGAGTCGTTGGTCGACGCAATCCTGCCTACATAGAGGCATAAGCGATCCGCCGTCTTATCGGAGGAGGAGGGCCGGTATGTGTCTTGGGTATTCGATCTCGAAAAACCCAAAGCTTGCCATGGCATGGGAAAAATGGAGGGGATGTGCGTTCCGGAGCACGAAACCGAGTGGGCCGGTGAACCATGGCGACTTACTGTGCGTCACGACGTCAACAATGCCGCCAAGCTCGAACGCGTCTGGACATTCGATATCTGGCCAATCCCACTCGTCGACGTGGTGCGGACCGCCGAAACGCTTGCCAGCATGGATCAGGAAGGGGCCTCGGAACGCTGGTGCATATCGCCAATCGCGAATTTTCAATGTCCTTATGTCCATTCACGATCAGGCAGGCCCACGGCTGCCTGATCGAAAGTGCTTTCATCCAACTTCGCCTTCTGTATCGCGGGTTAATTCAACAGGTTGTATGCTGGCGTGCCCTACCGCCACGCTTAATCCTGGAGCCGTGCCATCACTTTCAGAGGCTTCCCCTCCACGGCGGCTTCGCCGCTGATAAGGGGCTGCTCTGCCGGCTGCGATTTCGGTTCGGCCAGCTTGGCGCCCGTCGCGCACCTGGTTTTTTTGATGACGCCGAGGACGGGCTTCACCTTCTCGACGGCGAGCTGAATGTCGGATTCCGAGCACCAAGTGACGCCCATGATCTTCGGGTGAATGTTCCCGGAGACGTTTGACAGGCGTTTCCGATTTCACTTTCTGCGAAGAGCTCGCGGGGGCCGCAGCCGCGCGCGCGGGGATGGCCCACCACGCGGCCGGTGGATCGCTGCTTCCTTTTCGACCGCCGCTTCCGCCTCCCGCCACCGCGGCCCGTCCAGCAGCTCCCGCAGCTTGTCCTCGGCTTCCTCGGCACTGATCCCGTCTGGGATCAACACGGCCTCCTCGGGATCCCTGGGATCAAATAGCTCGTTAGCACGGCTTGGCAGTCTCGCACGAGGGCGAGGAGCAGGCGGGTGGGGATGCGGGCATGGCGGCGCCTCCTGGCGACGGCCCCTCAATGCAGCGCCGCCCCGGTGGCGAGCCGGGGCGGCTGGTAGGCTCACGTGAGGCCGAGCCGCTACGCTGCTACCGGCTCCAGCGCGGGGGCACGGATCAGGGCGCGGCCTGGGGCGCGGCCCACCTCGCCCCGGCAGCGGCCCGTCGTTGTTGCTTGTCCTAATTTTATTCCCCGCGGGACGACGAACGCCCACTTTGCCGCCCGCGGCGAATTGCCCGTCATGCGCGCGCAGCCCTCGCCTACCAGCTTCATCAAATGCCGGTTCAAATAGCGAGCGCGCAAGGCGGCGCACTTGCCGAGGCCGAGAGACACCCGCACTTCCGGTGGAATCTTGGGCAGTTTTTCCAATTCCTTGACGATTTCCCAAGAAGAGAGTGGGCGGCCAGCCTGAAGCAGTACATAGCCGACAAACCCAGTCGCATTCCCGGCGGCCTGACGTTCGTTCATTGACAGTTCGCCTCCATAATCCCCAATTCGCGAATTCTCCCCGCCTCGTGTGAAAGACACGTAAACGCCGGCGCCGGATGCAGAACCGCCCCGGTGGTGGCTGGCGGCCGTTAGGCCGCCGGCCGGGGCTCATCCGCGCTGCTGGCGTTTCAGCACGGCGCGAGCCGCCGCCCGCTCCACGGCCCGCTGCCGCTCCTGTATTTCCGCCACCACCTCGCCGAGCTGGGCTTCGTCAAGCTGCGCCAAGAGCAGGGCCTGGCGCACGTCGCTCGGCTTCCGCCCGGAGGATGCGCAGCACATCCTTCCGGGTCAGCTCCTTGCCGACCTGCCCCAAATCCTCGCCGCGCTCCGCCCTGGCCCGACGATCCGCCGCCTGTGCGGCCTTGCCCGCGTTCTCCACAGCCGCGGACGCAGCCTTCTCCGCCGCGTGCGCCGTGTGCGTCGCCAGCTCTTTCAAGCCGGCAGCCTGCTCGGCGGAGGCGTCGCCGAATTGCGGTCCAGAAGCGGGCCTCGTGTTCCGCCGCTTCGAGCTGGACCGCGCGGCGGTCGTCCGGCGTGGGCATGGGGATGCGGGCATGGACCGCCGCCATGACCGCCCGCTGCTCGGCGCCATCGAGCCGGTTGCCCAACGCCGAAAGGCGCTGATGCAGTTTCGTCCCAGAAGGCGAGCCGGGCGGCCGGCGATGTCGGAACCGCGACCGACCCCAGCGCCGCGATGTGCTGCTGGCGCACATGTCCATCCGCCCGTACCGCCTGCGCGATGCTGGCTTGGAGATGGCGGGGGGTTTGGCGGAAGCGGACGAACATTGTTGTGGCACAGTGTCGCGGATCGGCTGGTTTCGCCAAGTCGTGCCACTACACGAAGGGGGGCCGGCCAGGGCGCCACAGGCGGCCCGTGCTGGGCCGCGGCTGAGGCGGGGACGACTGGTGGTGAATGGCGGGAGGGCAAGCCGGACGCGGTCTGGCGGTGCTGGGCCTGCACAGCGCCCGAGGGCGGGCTTGATACCAAAGTGGTGGATCTGGTGTGCACGCTGCCGGCGGGATGAACGCCCAGCGCGAGGATCGGCGCCGGGAGCTGAACGGGACGCTGCGCGGGATGATGGCAGCCGCCGCGCTAGCAGCCTGTCGGACTTAACGCGGGGTCGCTGGCTATCATAGAATTGGCTGACCGATTTGCCCACCGGCCCGGGACCACGCGCCGCATGAGCAACTTCCGCCCGATCGGTTGCGCAAGCTGGCGGCAGCGAGGGCGACGATCGCGATGCGGGCGCGCGAACGTTATCTGGGTGAGCAGGCCGAGCATGAGGCCAGAATGGCGGAGCGGGCGGCCAGGACGGCAACGATCGGAAAGAAGCCCAGTGGCCCGGTGCCGAGGCCGCCGGTGGCGACCCCGCTGCCAACCGATCAGGTCAATCTGACCGACGAGGAAAGCAGGATCATGCCAGGGGCGGGCGGCGGTTTTGAGCAATGCTACAGCGCGCAGGCGGTGGTGGCCGCGGGTAACCTGCTGGTGGTGGTTGCCGAGGTGGTGCAGGCGCCGACCGACAAACAGCAGCTTTCGCCCATGCTGGACAAACTGGCTGAGCTGCCGGACGAACTCGGCGAGCCAGAGGTGCTCCTGGCGGACAACGGCTATTTCAGCGCGGCGAATGTGGAGGCCTGCCAGGCGGCCGGGATCGATCCGGTGATCGCGCTCGGGCGCGAGGCACACCACCCGACCCTGGCGGAGCGCTTCGCCGCGGCGCCGCCGGCACCGGAGAACCCCACGCCGGTCGAGGCGATGGCGTATCGGCTGCACACGCCGCAGGGCCGCGCCCTCTACGCCCTGCGCAAGCAGACGCCAGAACCGGTGTTCGGCATCATCAAGTCGGTCCTGGGATTCCGGCAGTTCCTGCTGCGTGGGCTCGATGGCGCGCGCGGGGAATGGCGCCTTGTGACCATGGCATGGAATCTGAAGCGGATGTTCGCGCTCGGCCTCGCCGCGTAGCGGCGAGGCGCGGATCCCCAGCAACGGTCTCACATGGCGTCCCAGGGGCGCCAAGGCTCAGCCGGGGTGCAGCGGCTCGCTCGGCTCAGACCGAGACGCGAGTCCGACAGGCTGCTAGGCCACCCGGTTTCGCGGATGTGGGCTGGTATTGGCAGCATTAAGCCTAGGCCGTGTGGACGGATAGCGGGAAGTCGCATTTAGGGGGTTCCCGAATTGGGTTTTCATCGAATCAATGGGTGACCGGCAAGAGGGAGCCGGTCCATGCTGACGGGAATGAGCGAGGGCGATTGGGAGATTGTGCTGGAAGTGTTCGAGGCGGCCCAGTCGCGCCGGGGAGAGCCTGGGCATGACGACCGCAAGTTCCTGGAAGCGCTGCACTTCTTCACGGTCCACAACATCACCTGGCGGGCGCTGCCGGCAGAGTTCGGCAACTGGAACAGCGTCTGGAAGCGGTTCTGGCGGCTCAGCCGCTCCGGCGTGTTCGAGGCGTTCTTCCAGCTCCTCGCCGAGACCAGCAAGACCGCGCATCTGGTGCAGATGTTCGACAGCACCGTGGTGCGCGCGCATGTCTCGGCCGCCGGCGCAAAAGGGGGCAGCAAAATCAGGCGCTCGGGCGCTCGCGGGGCGGGTTCTCGACCAAGATCCACCTCAAGGCGGATTTCGACGGCCTGCCCATCGCCTTCCATCTGACCGGTGGGGAGGCGAGCGATTGCACCCAGCTCGAAACCTCGCTCGACATCGGGCCGGACATCACGCCGCGCGCGGCCCTGACCGACAAAGGCTACAATTCGGCGGCCAATCGCGCGGCCTGCCGGCGGCGGGGTATCGTCCCCGTCATCCCGCACCGCGCCAACGCCAAGGCCAGACCAGCCTTCTTTCCAAAAATACTCTACCGAGCCCGCGCCCGCATCGAGCAGACCGTCGGCAAACTGAAGCGCTTCAAGCGCGTCGCCCTACGCTGCGAGAAGACTGCCGACAGCTACGGCGCCCTCGTCGCTTTTGCTTGCGGGCTGATCTTGATCAAATCCGTCCACACGTCCTAATGATCCCAAGTACCAAGCTGCGCCTTCAAAAGTTGGATTGCAGCCTCGCGTTCTTCCGGAGTTAATGGCTCGGGATCGAGCACGTGCTGAAATTGGCGATCCCTCGTTTGATGAAGGGTCACTCCATCGTGCGACGGTCTGTAAGGAGTTAGTCCCAGAGACCTAACGATCGCTCTGTACGTTTGGCAATCCACCTAGTGGGCAACCTCGAACTCAGCGTTGGCTGTAAACTCTCGGCGCAGGAATTCTGGGGGCAAGTGATCCGAAGTCCTTCTCCGTGGTGATAGATATCACTGTATGGCCCTGCGCTTCCAGGATTTCGCGGATCGCCCCTTCAATCTTGTCCTGCAACTCCTCATCGGTCCTACCAGGAACCATCAGTCCACTGAGGTCGTCACTTATTGCGACCAGCAAATCGGACTTTCGATGCTGGACAACCTTTATCCGAATGGTTTTAGAAACGATCTCTCTACTAGAGGACATGATACGGCGCTCCCTGTCCCTCCATGTATGAGGCACAGAGAATCGGTGCGACTCGACGTGTCAAGAAAAATCGGGTCAACTAACGGTTCTGCTGGTCTGCCATGCAACTACGACATTCCGCCTCTATCTATCTCCCACAGGTACAAACCGCCCCGGCCCCTACTCGGCCCGCACCACCCCATTCTTCCGCCGACCTAAGTCGGGCCGGATCAGCGCGGCTCTGGCACCAGTTCGATTGCCGAATCCGGGGCAGCACCGCCGACGTGCTGGCGGTGCCCGGCACAGAGATAGACCGGCGCAGGCTTGCCCCCGCAGCTATCGCACCGCAGCCTGGCCAGGACCGCCTCGAACGTCCGGTTGCCACCTTTCGCCGCGAGCAGCCGAGCCGGGTAGAGCACCACGCCCTTGCAGCAGTGCAGCTCCAACGAACAGTCGGGCCAGTCTGAGAGGCGATGGTCGAGGCGGAAGGGCGGCGGATGCACCGCGCCATTGTCGCCGAGAACAGGGCGGGAACAAGGGCGCCAGTCCCGTCCGAGTGGCGCCCTGACACCACCACGACGCGACGGGTTCATGGCCGAGGCTAGCGGCCGGGAACCTGGTGGAGCACCTTGAGGCGCGCCGGGTTCGTCATTATGAAGCCGGCCGCACCGCCTCACGGACCTGGCCGCTTTATTCCAACCACACGGCAACGTGTTCACCGTCCGGCGCGAGCGGAGCGCACAGTGCCTTTCGTTACAATGAGAAAACGAAACAGGGAGGAGTTCGATGCGGCATCTCATGGCGCCGGCGGCAATTGCCTTGGCACTCGCGCCCGGAATGGCCGCGGCCGCAGTTGTCACCGAAAGCGTTCCAGTCAGTCGCACCGGCGTCGCCTTCTTCGGCGACATCAACGTCGCCTTCCCGGCCTTCAACGCGAGCCTGGGAACCCTCACGGACGAGACGCTCACGATGGCCGGATTTCACCCCAGGAGAAGGCTGGGTCATCGCCAGCGGGCCGCAGCTCACGGGGATGGTTCCGGTGACGCTGGGCTCGAAGGTCGGCGTGCTGCCAGGCCATCTCATGCAACTGCCCGACGTGGCGGCGATAGCGTCGCCAGGCCTCGGCGGATACGTGGCCTACGCCCCACCCTTCGGCGGAGCATTCATCGTCACAGGCGATGTGCCGCTAGCGGACGCGGGCGGCCCGGGCTGGGTTGTCTGGGCCGAGACGGTGCCAGTGACGAAGATACCGGGTTATGGGGCGACGGCCGATCTCGGGATCTCAGTGCCACGCTGAACGTCGCCTACACGTACACACCGGCGGGTGGCGGGCCGGCCTCAGTGCCAGAGCCGGCTTCGCTCGCGCTGTTGGGCCTCGGGGTGCTCGGGCTGGCGGAAGTCGTGCGGCGCCGGTAGCCTCAGGATCAGGGGCCGCTCACTCCTCTCGCTGCAGGCTGAACCCGAGGCTATCCACCACGCGTCCATCGACCCGAACGGGCACATAGACGCAGGAGCGCCCCTGCGCATCGGTGGCGCGGATGGCCTGCGGCATCGTATCGGGACACTCGCCGCCGTGCTCGGGCTGCGGGCCGCTGTCGCGCTCCAAGAGCACCCCGACGCTGATCGGGGGTGCCAATCGGTGCCGAAATGCGCGTCGCGTCCCCGAGCACCCCGACGGGGAGGTCGCGGTATGACACGCCCCCTTGCGCCACCGCGCCACGGCAGCGGGCCAGGCGGCCCAGCTCCGCAGCCGCCCAAGCCCAAGCCGGGCGCGCCGGCGACGCACAGCACTGAGGGATCGCAACACCGTGCGGCAACCCTCGCGAGCCCCGGAGGGTTTCACCTCCCTGCGGGGCAAATTTTCCGGGTTTCTTGGGTATTTGCAAACCCCTCAGATGATCCGGCAGGAGCCGTCCATGCCCGAGCCACCGCGTCCCGAACCCGAAATCAAGCTCACGCGCGATCGCGGCCTGGACGGGATGTGGCGTGTCGAGGTGCTGGACGCGGACGGAGGGTGCGGTGTCTCGATCACACTGTTCGGCGGTCGGGATGCGGAGGGCCGAGCGCGGGCTTACGTCGAGCAGTTAGGGGCGGAACGGACGCCCACACAGACCGAAGCCACCCGCCTCCTCCACACCCTCCTGCGCGACTGCCAGGCCGTGCCGAACCGCTATCTGCCGCCGGACGGATGCGATGCCGAGCACGGGCTGGACGCGCTGCTAGAGCTGCTGGAGGAGCCGCGGTGGCGCGAGGCCGCGGCGGCGGCGAGGAGATAGTGGCAGGGCGCTGCCCTCCCAGCGTTCGCGACCGCCTCCTCGGCAATTATCGTCACGCCGCCCTGCGCCTTGCGGAGCGCTACCCGCTCGCGCCGTTCGGCCGGAGCGAGGACGCGGCGAGGGCGCGAGGTGGGGCGTGGTCATGGTGTGCCCTCCGCGCGGCACGACAGGTCGAGGCGCAGAGGGTCGAGATGCCCGAGCGCCAGCTCTGCAGCGGCCTTGATCTGATCGGCGAACCACTGGACCGTGGTGCCGGAGATCGCGCCGTTGCCGCTGATCTCGTTGCCCGCCATGCAGTTCATCGCGTCGCAGGCGCGCAAGATACCGTCCAGGGCGTTATCCGCGGCCTCCATGGCCGCCTGTTGCTCCGTCGTGAGCATCACACGCCCTCCCCGGCCACGTCACGCATGACCGACCACACCATGCGGTCGCACGGATAGTCCTTCGGGAAGTCAGGCTGGAAGAAGGCGACTGCCGCCCTGGCCTTCGCGCGCAGTCCTGCGGGCGTTCGGGCCGGCAGCGCGGTGATCGCCTCCATCGCAGCCTCATGGGGACCCTCGATTGCCGCCTGTGCGGCCTCCGCAGCTTGCAGATCAGGGGAGCGGCTATCCCAGGCTCGGGACGCGGCCACCAACCGCCGGCGATACTCGGCTTCGAGCTGGTGAAAGTCGGCCACACCCGTAGCAGCTCGGCATCGCCACCGGGCGCACCGGCAGCCGCGACCACCGGCAGCGCGGCCAGCGGCGCCGCTGCTGCGGCGCCGAGCAGGGTGCGGCGGGACGTAGTATGACTGTGGATAGCCTTGAACATTGGTTCCTCCCATGCCTATGGCCCGGGCGGAGGCGGGCGCACCCCACCCCCGCCCGGCCGCTTTGTGTTCAGCGATGCAGCAGCGCCCGCGGGCCGTGCCGCACCGCGGTCCAGATCGTCCAGATGAAGTAGACCGAGAGCCCGATCAGGCCGCCCAGCACTGGCCACCCGACGGTATGAACCTGGCCGCGCAGGCCGTAGGCGATCGCGAAGCTGACGGCGAAGATTGCCGCGCTCACGAGGCCGCGTAGCGGTTTGGACATGTGCATCATAGTTTCCTCCTTACCTGGCACCTTCGCCGCCGGTGCTGCAGCCGCAGCCGCCGCCCATGTTCTGGCCGCCGGTGCCCATGCCATCGGCGCCGGCATAACCCATCCCCATCGTTCCGCCGTTGGCATCGACGGCGTCGTAGCCGGCGCCGAGGCCGTAGCCGACACCGGCCCCGATGGAGCCGCCGATCATACCGCCGACCTCCCCGCCGGCGAGGCCGCCGGCGATGCCGCCGGCCGCCATGCCGACAGCTTCGCCATTCGAGGCCGACATGCCGGCGTCTTGGGCGTGGCTGATGCTGGCGGCCATCGCCAGCGCCATCGCAGCAATGCAGGCAGCCCGGAGGACCGGATGCTTGAGCCGCGCGGCGCGTTCGCGCCGGTCACCATCGCTCCGCGATGCCAGCGGCGCGAGTTTGGGTGTGATATGGGCATGAGTAGCCTGCGGCATGATGAGTGCTCCTGCCGTGGGTCAGGCCGGGCGGGGTGTGCAACCACCCCGTTCGGCCGCTCTGCCGGGAACCGCCCGGCGCGACAGAGTTTTCGGACCATCAGCCTGACGGAAGCCCAGCGCAGGAACGCAAGGGCGTTGCGGTTCAGGCATTCCCAATCCTTGGCGAGGCGGCGACAGCGGTTGAGCCAGGCGATGCTTCTTTCGACGATCCAGCGCTTGGGCAACACCACGAACCTGCCGACATCAGACCGCTTGACGATCTCCACGTTGATCTGGCCGTAGGCAGCCGCCAGTCCCTCCTGGAATTTCGGTCCCTGGTAGCCGCTATCAGCGTAGAGTGTCAGCAAGAAGGGAAACAGGCCAAACATCGTGCTCATCAGCAGCACGCCGCCGTCGCGATCCTGGATGTCCGCCGCGTGAATGATGGCGTGCAGCAGCAGGCCCTGCGTATCTACCAGGACGTGGCGCTTCTTTCCGTTGATCTTCTTGCCGGCATCGTAGCCCGGCGGGTCAATTTTGAGCCCCCTTTTTCCGCACTCTTGACGCTCTGGCTGTCAATAATCGCCGCGGTCGGGCCGGGTTCTCGGCTCGCCAACTCTCGGCATTGCACGTAGAGCGCGTGGTGGATGCGATCGAGCGTCCTGTCGTCGTCCCAGCGGAGGAAATAAGCGTTCACCGTGCTGCGCGCTGGCAGATCCTTTGGCAGCGCCGCCCACTGACAGCCCGTGCTCAGGATATACATCACCCCGTTGACGACCTCCCGGACATCCACCGTCCGCTTGTTGCCGCCCTTCTTGGCAGGCGGGATCAGAGGCCCGATGATGGCCCACTCCTCGTCCGTCACGTCACTGGGGTAGCGCAATCCGCTACGATCATACCGGCCACGGTTGTCGTTCGTCCACATCCAGCGGCTCCTGCGAATCGGGCTGCCGCCATTGAATCACAAGCAATTCCAAGGACTCAAGATGTTCCTGGACGGACACTTAGGGCGGGTTTCGCCCGAATTCGGCGGCGTTGTGCTATGGGGCGGCCGGAAATCAGTTAACTGATTTGGCGATGGCACCGCAATTTAAAGTTGACAAAAAAAGCGAGGTCGCCCGGCCACCGGGACCGGCTGGGTGGTGGGCGTGCGGCTGATGCCGCCCGCGCTGGCCGCGATTGATGCTTGGGCAGCCCGTCAGTCCGGGAAGAAGCCATCGCGTCCTGAGGTGATCCGCCGGCTGATCGAGCGCGGGCTGGCGGCCGAGGCCGCCGATGCCGGGAAGAAGCCGCCGGGCCGGAAGGCGCTCTAGGGCGGCACTGCTGCCGCCCCCGTGCGCCGCCGGGACGGCTTTAGCGGGTGACTTCCGCCTCGACGAGGGGGCGACCGTTCGCCGCAGCCGGCGACGGAGGAACCTCGCCGTCCTCAAGCAACATCTCAAGGGCAGTCGCGAGAAGATCAGCCGCGTTGGCCAGCGCCTCTTGGCGGGATGAACCGAAGGTGGCCCCGGGAAGGCCATCGAAATACGCCGTCACGCGCCCGTCTGCTTCTTCCTCAAGGGTCGCTGGATATGCGTAGCGCATTGTCACACCTGCAAGTCCGCGTCCGTCAGGCCCAGGTCCTTCTTGATCTTGTGGAACGTCCCAGGCGGGAGGTCGCCGCCATGGCGAGGAATCACGGTCCGCTTACCATTCAGCCGAACCTTCGTATGCCGCGTGCCTGGCCGTTGGTCGAACGGCCAACCTCGCTTAGTCGCCAGCCGTCCAAGCCGGCCAAGGAGATCATTAGCCCCCATGCCGCCCTAACGGTGAGTGAAATACTCGCGATAGGCAAGTAAATACGTCTGCGTTCGGAACAATATGAATCGCTCTGTTCGGACAGGGTGCGGACAATTTTCGGGGCTTAATCCGCGATACCGATCTAAGTCTTTGATTTTATGGTGGGCGCAGCAGGGCTCGAACCTGCGACCCGCTGATTAAGAGTCAGCTGCTCTACCAACTGAGCTATGCGCCCGCGCGGCCGGCCTATACCAGCGCCCGCCACCGGGTGAAGGCCGGGTGAAGGGCTGGGTAGCGCCAAGGCTGGGAAGCCGCCCCCGCCTCGTGCCATACAACGCCGATGCCCCTGCCGCGTCGCCTCCCGGCTCTCGCCCCGGTCCTCGTCCTCATCCTCGCCCTGCTCGCCCCCGGCCTCGCCGCGGCGCGCGACGGCACCTCCGCAGCACCGCCGCCAAGCTGGGACGAGCAGCAGAGCGCGCTCTGCACCCAGGCGATCGCCGCCGCCCAGACGCGCCATCACCTGCCCGCCGGCCTGCTCGGCACCATGGCCAAGGTCGAGAGCGGACGGCCGATCAACACCCTCGCCGACATCCGCCCCTGGCCCTGGACCGTCGATGCCGACGGCGAGGGCATCTTCTTCGAGAGCAAGCAGGCGGCCGTCGTCTGGACCGAACTGGCGCTGGCCCGCGGCGTGCCGTTCATCGACGTCGGCTGCCTGCAAGTCGATCTGCAGATGCATCCGCACGCCTTCGCCTCGCTCGCGCAGGCCTTCGACCCCGCCGCCAACGCCGACTACGCCGCCCGCTACCTGACCGAGCTGCGCGCCGAGGCGGACGGCAACTGGTATGCCGCGGTCGGCCTCTATCACTCCCACACGCCCGAGCTCGCCGCCGGCTACCGCCAGCAGGTCGCCGATATGGGCGCCGGCATCGTCACCGGGCGTGGCGGGCCGGCGCCGCTCTATGTGCGCGCGATGCGGCAGGGAACCCTGCGGCTGCGCCTGGTCGGCGGCGGCGTGCAGGTCATCAACACCCACCGCCAGCCGACACTGCGCCGGCATCAGCGCCTCTCGGCCTGCCAGGTCGCCACCATCATGCGCCCGTTGCTGGCCCGTCCGCCCAGCATGGCCGGCTGCCGCCACAGCGTCGCCGGCCGCTGACGCTCGATGCGCACGATCGTCCTCTCCAACGATCTGGTGCGGCTGAGCTTCCTCACCGCGCTGCTGCGCGACGCCGGGATCGAGGCGGTGCTGCTCGACTCCTACGCCAGCGCCACCGACGGCAGCATCGGCGCGATCCCCCGCCGCCTCGCGGTCAGCCCCCGCGACGAAGCCCGCGCGCGCCGGGTGCTGGCGGAGGCCGGCGAGCTCTGACCGCTGACACCACCGACGGCACCCTGCTCGGCGGCCGCGTCCGCTACCGCCAGCCGGCGGCGGGGTTTCGCAGCGGCATCGAGCCGGTGCTGCTCGCCGCCAGCATCCCGGCCAGCGCCGGCGAACGGGTGCTGGAAGGCGGCACCGGCGCCGGGGCCGCGCTGCTCTGTCTCGGCTGGCGGGTCCCCGGCGTGCGCGGGCTGGGCGTCGAGGCCGACCCGGCGCTCGCCGCGCTCGCGGCCGAGAACGTTGCGGCGAACGGCCTCGACGGGTTCGCGGTCCGCGCGGCGCTGCTGGACGCCACGCCCGAAGGCGGGTTCGACCACGCCTTCGCCAATCCGCCCTATCACGCGGCCGGATCGACCCCCTCGCCCGATCCGCGCCGCCATGCCGCCAAGCGCGCCGATCCCGGCGGGATCGCCGACTGGGCGGCGGCGCTCGGCCGGCGGCTGCGGCCGGGCGGCACGCTGACGCTGGCACTGCCGGCGGCCCGGCTGCCCGAAGCCCTCGCGGCGCTGCCGGATGCCGGCTGCGGGGCGGCCGCGATCCTGCCGCTCTGGCCGCGCGCCGGGCGGGACGCGAAGCTGCTGCTGCTGCGCGCCGTGCGCGGCGGCCGCGCGCCGTGCCGGGTGCTGCCCGGCCTGGTCCTGCACGGCGCCGGCGCGGGCTACACGCCGGAGGCGGACGCGATCCTGCGCGACGGCGCCCCACTGCCGTTCTGAGCCGCGAAGGTCCGCGCCAGCCCCTCGGCCAGCCCGATCGGCGCCACGCCCAGCTCGCGCCGCATCGCGCCGATGTCGAACGCCTTGTCCTCCAGCAGCCGGCGCAGCTCGGCCGGCTGCACGCGCGGCAGGCCCGGCAGCGCCCGCGCGAGCGCCGCGCCCACGCGCAGCAGCGGCAGCGGCAGCGGCACGATGCGCGGCGGCGCCAGCCCGGCGGCGCGCGCCACCGCGCCGACGAACCCGGCATAGGACACCGGCTCCGGCCCGGCGATCACCATCGCCTGCGGCCCCGCCCAGTCGCGCGCGAGTGCCGCCATCAGGCAGCGCGTCACATCGTCCTGGTGGATCGGCTGCACCAGCGCGGCCCCGCCGCGCGGCAGGGGCACCACCGGCAGGCGGCGCAGCAGGGCGGCGAGGCGCTGCACGTTGTCCTCGCCCTGCCGCGCCGTAGATCATCGTCGGATGCAGCATCACGCCGGGGCGGCCGGCGGCGAGGAAGGCCGCCTCCCCCGCCAGCACGCCGCGCGCGTGCTCGTCCGGCCAGGCGGTGAATTTTCGTGTGCTGCCGAGCAGCACGAAGCGGTGCGCATTCGGCGCCGCGGCCAGGATCGCCGCCGCATGGCGGGCGTGCGCCCCGCTCGCGACCCGACGCGCATCCCCGAGCGCCGTCGCCAGTGCCGCCGGGTCCGCCAGGTCCGCGATCCGCGCCGCCCCCGGCAGCCCGACCGCCGCCCAGCGCGCGGCGTCGCGCACCACCGGCACGAACGGAAGTCCGGCCGCCGCCAGCGCCCGGCACAGTGCCGCGCCGGAGCGGCCGGAGGCGCCGACGACGTGGACCGGCTCAGCCGCCACGCAGCACGGCGAAGTCGCAGCCCTCGTCGGCCTGCGTCACCTGATCGGCAACGATCCGGTCCCAGCCGCGCGCGGGTTTCGGCGGCGGCCGCCAGCCTTCGCGCCGGCGGGCGAGTGTCGGCGTCGTCCACCAGCAGGTCGAGCCGCCGCTCGCGCACCGAGAGGCGGATGCGATCGCCGGTCTCGGCCAGCGCCAGCGGCCCGCCCGCCGCCGCCTCCGGTGTGGCGTGCAGGACGATGGTGCCGAACGCGGTGCCCGACATGCGGCAGTCGCTGATGCGCAGCATGTCCTTCACCCCCGCGCTTGCGAGCTTGCGGGGGATCGGCAGGTATCCCGCCTCCGGCATCCCCGCCGGCGTCAGCGGCCCGGCATTCTTCAGCACCAGCGCATCGGCGGGGCTCACGTCCAGCGCCGGGTCGTCGATGCGGGCGGCGAGGTCGTCCAGCCCGTCGAACACCACCGCGCGCGCCTCGGTCTCGAACAGCGCGGGGGTCGCGGCGCTGCGCTTGAGGATGGCGCCGCGCGGCGCCAGGCTGCCGAACAGGGCCACGATCCCGCCCACCGGCGAGACCGGCTCGGCACGGGCGCGGATGAAGCGGCGATCGACGAAGGCGGGCTCGGCGAGGCGGTCGCCCAGGATCGTGCCCGGTGACATCCAGCGTGTCCTGGTGCAGCAGGTCGCGCAGCTCCCACAGCAGCGCCGGCATCCCGCCGGCGGCATGAAAATCCTCCATGTAGCCCTCGCCGGTGGGCTTCAGGTCCACCAGCACGGGGGTCTCGTCGGAGAGCGCGTTGAGCCGGGCGAGATCGACGCGGATGCCGCGCCGGCCGGCGATCGCGGTCAGGTGGATCAGCGCGTTGGTCGAGCCGCCGAGTGCGAGCAGCACCCGCAGCGCGTTCTCGACCGAATGCGGCGTGACCAGCGCCGAGGGCCGCACCGGCGCCGCGATCAGCCGCATCGCCAGCATCCCCGCCGCCTCGGCGGCGCGCAGCCGGTCGGCGTGCACGGCGGGGATCGCGGCGGTGCCCGCGGGCATGAAGCCCAGCGTCTCGGCGAGGCAGGCCATCGTGCTCGCCGTGCCCATCACGCCGCAGGTGCCGGCGGTCGCGGCGAGCCGCCCCTCGATCTCGGCGATGCGCTCCCCGCTCACCCGCCCGGCGCGATAGGCGGCCCAGTAGCGGCGGCAATCGGTGCAGGCGGACAGGCGCTCGCCCTGGAACGGGGCCGCGAGCATCGGCCCGGTCACGAGCTGCACCACCGGGATGTCGGCCGAGGCGGCGGCCATGAGCTGCGCCGGCACGGTCTTGTCGCAGCCGCCCACCAGCACCGCCGCATCCATCGGCTGCGCGGTCAGCATCGCCTCGGCATCGATGGCGGCGAGGTTGCGGTAGTGCATCGAGGTCGGGAACAGCGAAGGTTCGCACAGCGAGACGGTCGGGAACGGCAGCGGCAGTCCGCCGGCGGCGAGCACGCCGCGGCGCACCGCCTCGATCAGCTCCGGCACCGTGCGGTGGCAGTTGTTGAAGCCCGAGCCGGTGTCGAGGATGCCGACGACCGGCCGCTCCAGCATCGCCTGCGAATAGCCCATCGACTTGGCGAAGGAGCGGCGCAAATAGAGCGCGAAGTCGCGGTCGCCGTAATTGGCGACGCGGCCGGCGAGGCCGCGCGGCGGGGCATCGGTCATCGCCGCATCGTGCGCGGCCGGCCGGCCCGGCAAGCCGAGCCGCGCCTGCCCCTATCCGCCGGAGAATGCGATGACATCCTTGGCCGACGCCGTCCGATCCTGGCACGATTTCTACGTGCTGCTGGGCACCGCCGCGGCGACCCTGGTTGGCCTGCTGTTCGTCGCCGCCTCGGTCGGGTCCAGTATCTTCACCGAGGACAAGCAGCACGCGCTGCGGGCGTTCCTCTCGCCGAGCGTCGTCCATTTCAGCAGCGTGCTCGTGGCGTGCCTGATCGCCATCGCGCCGGTGTCGGGCTGGGTGCTGCTCGGCCTTCTGGTCGGGGCCGACGGGCTGTTCGGCTTCGTCTATTGCGGTCTCGTGTGGCGCAGCATGGTCCGGCATGGCCTGAGCCGGACGATCGACATGCAGGATCGGCTCGGCTACGCGGCACTCCCCGCCGTCGGCTATGTCCTGGTGATCGCGGCCGGCATCGCGCTGGCGTGGCAGCACGGCATCGGGTGCGGCGTGCTGGCACTCGGGCGCGGGGCTGTTGCTGCTGGTCGGCATCCGCAACGCCTGGGACATGACGACATTTATAATCATGCGGCGGCAGGATTGACCATTGTGGTAATATCATACCACAAACCCTGAGCCTTGACGGCAGCGCGGCTTGCAGCGATAAGCCGCGACCGGTTTGCAGGATCGCAGGGATGAAGACGACGCTTTCGCTCAAGCCCGCGGAGGTGACCAAGGGCTGGGTGCTGATCGACGCCGACGGGCTGGTGCTCGGGCGGCTCGCGGCGCTGGTCGCCAACCGGCTGCGCGGCAAGCACAAGCCGCAATTCACGCCGCATGTCGATTGCGGCGACAATGTCGTGATCGTCAATGCGCGGCGCGTGCGCGTCACCGGCAACAAGGCCGAGCAATCGATCTTCTACTACCACACCGGCTATCCCGGCGGCATCAAGGGCCGCTCGATCCGCCAGCGGCTCGACAGCCAGCATCCCGAGCGGGTGATCGAGAAGGCGGTCGAGCGGATGATCACGCGCGGGCCGTTGCAGCGCCAGCAGATGAAGCACCTCTACGTCTATGCCGGGCCCGAGCACCCGCATTCGGGCCAGCAGCCGCAGCCGCTCGACGTCGGCGCCATGAACCGCAAGAACCGGAGGGCCTGACGATGTCCGGCACCCAGACCCGCACGCTCGCCGATCTCAAGGATCTCGCCGTCGTCGCGCAGCCGCCGGCCGCGGCCGAGGCGCCCCGGCGCGAGCCCAAGCGCGACGCGCAGGGCCGCAGCTATGCCACCGGCCGGCGCAAGAACGCGGTCGCGCGGGTGTGGATCAGGCCCGGGCGGGGCGAGATCGTGGTCAACGGCAAGAAGGCGGCGCAGTATTTCGCCCGCCCGGTGCTGCGGATGCTGATCACCCAGCCGTTCCTGGTCGCCGACCGCTACAACCAGTTCGACGTGATGTGCAACGTGGTCGGCGGCGGCCTCTCCGGCCAGGCCGGCGCGGTGCGCCACGGCATCAGCCGCGCGCTCACGCATTACGAACCCGAGCTGCGCAGCATCCTCAAGGTCGCCGGCTTCCTCACCCGCGACCCGCGCGTGGTCGAGCGCAAGAAATACGGCCGCATGAAGGCCCGCCGCAGCTTCCAGTTCAGCAAGCGCTGAGGCCGCAACGACGGCTCAGCCCCGCACCGCCCGCTCCAGCTCCGCCTTGCGTCATCCGTGAGCGGCCCCGGACGCCTTTCCGCGCTGCCTGCTCATAGAGCTGCGCCCGGGTCTTGGTCGCCTTCGCGGCTGGCCTGCGCCGTCCGCCCCGCGCGCTCGCGGGCCTTGGTCTTGGCGAGGCGGCGCCGGTTCTCCTGCGGCGACTGCTGGTTGGAGGCGCCCGCCTCGCTGAGCGCGATGGCGACCGCCTGCTTGGGGTTGCGCACCTTGCCGCCGCGGCCGCGCTTGAGCTCGCCATGCTTGAACTCGTGCATCACGCGCCCGACGGTCTCCCGCTGCGCCCTCGTCTCCTTGGCCATGCTTGCCTCCTGCGGTCCATGTCTGCGTCAACCGGCGATCGCGGGCCGGGTTCCGCGTCGCGGGGGCCGCGGAAACGGACCGGCATGGCAGGCGTTCGCCGTCCGGCATTGCTCGCGAGCCACCGGATGCCTACGAACGACAGGAGGTGGCGGGACGGATGGTTGCGGCCACCCTCAAAACGTTCGGCGTCCCGGCCTGCGCACCAAATGCCTGAAGCGCCCGTGCCGCGCATCGTCGTGATCGGCGCCGGCTTCGGCGGCCTCACGGCGGTCCAGGCGCTGCGGCGCGCGAACGCCGCGATTACCCTGATCGACCGCGAGAACCACCATACCTTCCAGCCGCTGCTCTATCAGGCGGCGACGGCCGCGCTCGCGCCGTCGGACATCGCATGGCCGATCCGCAGCCTGCTCCGACGGCAAGCCAACGTGCGCGTCGTGATGGCCGAAGTCACCGAAATCGACCTCTCGTGCGCGCCGCGTCCAGACCGACGAGGGCAGCTTCGACTACGACTATCTTGTCCTCGCGACCGGCTCCACGCACTCCTATTTCGGGCACGAGGAATGGGCGCGGTTCGCGCCCGGACTGAAGCGGATCGCCGATGCCGCCGTGATCCGCAAGCGGATTCTGCTGGCGTTCGAGCAAGCTGAGCTGGTGTCGGATCGTGCGCAGCAGATCCGGCTGCTGACTTTCGTCATCATCGGCGGCGGGGCGACCGGGGTCGAGATGGCCGGCGCGATCGCCGAGGTCGCGCGCGACACGCTGCGTCACGATTTTCGCCTGATCGATCCGGCCGAGGCGCGTGTGGTGCTGGTCGAGGCCGGGCAGAGATTGCTCCCGACCCTGCCCGAGGACCTGTCGGCCTACGCCCTGGCAGCGCTGGGGCGAATGGGCGTGGATGTTCGCCTCGATGTCCAGGTCACCGGCTGCGACGAAGGCGGCGTGGACACCTCGGCTGGCCGCATCGAGGCCGGCACGCTGATCTGGGCGGCGGGCGTGCGCGCATCGTCCGCCGCTTCATGGATCGGGGTCGCCGCCGACCGGCACGGCCGCATCACGGTCGCGGCCGATTTGAGCGTGCCCGGCCATCCGGAAATCTATGCCATCGGCGACACGGCTGCGGCGGTTCGCCCGGATGGCGGCGCCGTTCCCGGTGTCGCGCCGGCCGCCAAGCAGATGGGCGATTTCGTCGGCCGCCGGATCGCCTCGCTCATCGCCGGCCGCCCCGCCGAGGCGCGGTTTCGCTATCGCGATCAGGGCGAGCTCGCGACGATCGGACGCAAGGCCGCGGTGGTACGGATCGGCCGCGTCAAGCTGACCGGCTTCATCGCGTGGCTGTTCTGGAGCGTCGTCCACATCTTTTTCCTGGTGACGCTCCGCGACCGCGCTCGTGGTGTCGCTGAACTGGCTATGGAACTATGTCACGTTCCAGCGCGGCGCCCGCGTGGTCACTCGGGCGGATGAGTGATGGGTGAAGCCGGTCTCACGAGCCTTCGCCTCGCACTCCCCAAGTCATGCTCGGCGAAGCCGCCGAGCATCCACGTCTTTCTGTCGCGCCACACAGCAAAGT
>CAVWFK010000046.1:0-469812 GCA_963754235.1 uncultured Alphaproteobacteria bacterium
CCATGAGCAAGCTCGCGCATCTGCCGGACCGTGCCGTGCTGGAGGTCTCCGGCGACGACCGCGTCTCGTTCCTGCAAGGATTGGTCTCCAACGACGTGGCCGAGGCGGCTCCCGGTCGCGCCGTCTGGGCGGCGCTGCTGACGCCGCAGGGCAAATATCTCGCCGATTTCTTCGTCCTCGCCGACGGCGCGCGGCTGCTGCTCGACTGCGATACGGGGCAGGCGGCGATGCTGGCGCCGCGCCTCGCGCGCTTCCGCCTGCGCGCCCGGGTCGCGATCGCGCCCGCGCCGTTCACGGTCTATGTCGGCTGGGACGGCACGCCCGACCAACCGGCGCTGATCGCACCCGACCCGCGGCTGCCCGAGGCCGGCTTTCGCGTGCTCGCCGCAGCGCCGCTTGCCGCCAATGCCGATGCCGCCGAGTGGGACCGCCACCGGCTCGCCCTCGGCCTGCCCGAGCCGCGCGATCTGGAGGCGGAGAAATCCGTGCTTCTGGAGGCCGGCTTCGACGAGTTGCACGGAGTGTCCTGGGACAAGGGCTGCTACATGGGCCAGGAACTCACGGCGCGGACCAAGTATCGCGGCCTGGTCAAGCGTCGGCTGCTTCCGGTCGCGGTTGAGGGCGGCCTGCCCGCGCCCGGCACCCCGATCATCGCCGGGGGTCGGGAGGTCGGCGTGATGCGCTCGGGGCGGGAGCGGCTGGGCATGGCGCTGCTGCGAATCGACGCCATCGGCCAGACGCTCGCCTGTGACGGCGCAGCACTCGTGCCGCGTATCCCGGACTGGTTGCGGTTGCCGGAGCCGGCCTGAGCCCCGCTCGTTGCGCTATCTTGCCCTGACGCCGAGATTGCTTGCTGAAACGCTGCCGGCACGTTACGGTTTGCCTACAAGCCTGATCCACATGCAGCGGTCGCTGGACCGGCGCGGTCAGGACGGAACCGTAGGGAGAAACGGCCATGTCACTCGTAACGGCGCTGGCGATCAGTATCGGCGTGCTCGGCGGGATCGCGACCTTCGTGGTGCTCGGCCCGCTGGCCGCGCTCAACCTGCAGATCTGGGCCATCTTTATCGCCTGGGCCTGCTTCTATCATTGCGGAGGCAAGGAGACCGGCCTGCGGAATACCGTCGTCAACACCGTGTTCGGCGCGGTGGTCGGCTGGATCACCCTTCTGATAATCTCGGAAATCCCGCTGGGTGCCACGCTCGGCGTGGCGGTCTGGGCCGGCATCGTCGTGTTCGTCATGGTGTTCGTGCTGGTGTTCGCCGCGCACAATCCGATGTTCGCGGTCATCCCTGCCGGCGTCTATGGTTTCGCGGCGGTCGTCGCGCACGCGCTGCTGGGGACCAAGCTCGACACATTGCTGGCGGCCTCGATGCATAACCCGCTGTTCACGATCGTCGTCTCGCTGGTGATCGGAGCGTTGCTCGGCTGGGTGTCGGAGAAGATCGCCGTGGCGCTGGTCGCGTCGCGCATCGCGCAGCAGGCATAACGGCTTCGGTCCGGCCGGACCACGGTTCGGCCGGGCCTCGCTGCCGCAATCGCTGCCGTCGGGGCAGGCGGCTCTGCTGGCATCGCGACGCTGAGTGAGGCAGTGTGCCGCTCGACACCCGGGACGCTTCGCCGGGACGTCGGGGAGCAGCCACGCCCATGCTTGCCTACGCCGTCCGTCGCATCCTCGCGACCATCCCGGTGATGGCGTTCGTGGCGCTGTTCGTCTTCAGCCTGCTCTACATCGCCCCCGGCGATCCGGCGGCGATCATCGCGGGCGATCAGGCGACCGCCGCCGATATCGCGCGCATCCACGCCTCGCTCGGGCTCGACCAGCCGTTCCTGGTCCGCTTCGGCCACTGGCTGTGGCAGATCCTGCACGGCAATCTCGGCCACTCGATCTTCACCAACCTGACGGTCACGCACATGATCGCGCAGCGCGTCGAGCCGACGGTCTCGCTGATGGTGTTGACGATGGTGCTCTCGGTTTCGGTCGCGATCCCGATGGGGGTGCTCGCGGCCTGGAAGCAGGGCACGCTGATCGACCGCGCGGTGATGATGCTCGCCGTGATCGGCTTCTCGGTGCCGGTATTCGTACTGGGCTATGTGTTGGCATACATCTTCGCGCTGTGGTTGGATTGGCTCCCGGTGCAGGGCTTCACTCCGATCAGCGCCGGGCTATGGCCGTTCCTCCAGCACCTGATCCTGCCCGCCGTTGCACTCGGCCTGATCTACATCGCGCTGATCGCGCGCATCACCCGCGCCACCATGCTTGAGGTGATGAGCCAGGACTACGTGCGCACCGCGCGCTCGAAGGGCGTGGGCCAGCGCTCCATCCTGTTCCTGCACGCGCTCAAGAATGCGGCGGTGCCGATCGTCACCGTGGTCGGGCTCGGCGTCGCCCTGCTGATCGGCGGCACCGTCGTCACCGAGAGCGTGTTCGCGATCCCCGGCCTCGGCCGGCTCACGGTCGATGCCATCCTGCGCCGCGACTATCCGGTGATCCAGGGCGTCGTGCTGCTGTTCAGCTTCACCTATGTCCTGGTGAACCTGATCGTCGACCTGCTGTACACCTTGTTCGACCCGAGGATCAGCTATTGAGCGCTTCCACCCTCCCGCCCGACATCTTGCCGCCGGGCATTGCGGTCGCGCCGGCGCTGCCCGAGCTGCTGCCGCCGCCGCGCGCCCGCGGGCGCGTGGGGACTGCGATACACCGCCACCCGACGATCGTCACCGGCGGCGTGCTGATCGGAATCATGATCTTCATCGCGATCTTCGCGCCCTGGCTCGGCACCACCGATCCCACATCAATCTCGCCGATGCGGCGGCTGCACAGTCCCTCGGCCGCCTACGTGTTCGGCACCGACATGCTCGGCCGCGATATCTACTCGCGCGTCATGTACGGCGCGCGCGTCTCGCTGGTGGTGGGCTTCCTGGTCGCCCTCGCCTCCTCGGTGCTGGGGCTTGCGATCGGCCTGATCTCGGGCTTCGTGCGCTGGCTCGATACGATCATCATGCGGGTGATGGACGGGCTGATGGCGATCCCCGGCATTCTGCTTGCGATCGCGCTGATGGCGCTCACGCGCGGGTCGGTGCAGAACGTCATCATCGCGATCACCATTCCCAACGTGCCGCAAGTGGCGCGGCTGGTGCGCGGCATCGTGCTCAGCTTGCGCGAGCAGCCCTACGTGGAGGCCGCGACCGCGGCCGGAACGCGGGTGCCGAAGATCATGCTGCGCCACATCCTGCCCAACACGCTGGCGCCCCTGATGGTGCAGGCGACCTATATCTGCGCCTCGGCGATGATCATCGAGAGCATTCTCTCCTTCATCGGCGCCGGCACGCCGCCCACCATTCCCTCCTGGGGCAATATCATGGCCGAGGGCCGCGCGTTGTGGGAGATCAAGCCCTACATCGTCTTCTTCCCCGCCTTCTTCCTTTCGGTCACGGTGCTCGCGGTCAACCTGCTCGGCGACGGGCTGCGCGATGCGCTCGACCCGCGGCTCGCGAAGCGGCTCTGAGCGCGATGGCGCTGCTCGAAGTCGATCGGCTGCAGACGCATTTCGGCACGCCCGACGGCGTGGTGCGCGCAGTCGAGGGCGTGTCGTTCTCGATCGAAGCGGGCGAGACGCTGGCGGTCGTAGGCGAGAGCGGCTGCGGCAAGTCGGTCACCGCCATGTCGATCCTGCGGCTGATCCCCGAGCCGCCGGGCAAGATCGCGGGCAGCGTCCGCTTCCAGGGCCGCGAGCTGCTCGCACTCTCCGAGGCGGAGATGCGGACGCCTGCGCGGCAACGACATCTCGATGATCTTCCAGGAGCCGATGACCAGCCTCAACCCGGTGCTGACGGTCGGGCGGCAGATCGGCGAGACGCTGCGGCTGCACCAGGGGCTCGATGCGCGCGCAGCGGAGGCGCGCGCGGTCGAGATCCTGGCACTGGTCGGCATCCCCGAGCCGGCGCGGCGGGTGCGCGAGTATCCGCACCAGCTCTCGGGCGGGATGCGGCAGCGGGTGATGATCGCGATCGCGCTCGCCTGCAACCCGAAGCTGCTGATCGCCGACGAACCGACAACGGCGCTCGACGTGACGATCCAGGCGCAGATCCTCGACCTGATGCGCGACCTCAAGCGCCGGCTCGGCTCGGCGATCATGCTGATCACCCACGATCTCGGCGTCGTCGCCGAGATGGCCGAGCGCGTGGTGGTGATGTACGCCGGCCGCAAGGTGGAGGAGGCGGACGTGCGCGCCATCTTCGCCGACCCGCAGCATCCCTATACGCGTGGTCTGCTCGGCGCGGTGCCGCGGCTCGGCTCCTCGCTGGAGGCCGAGGATCAGCGCACGCGGTTGGTGGAGATCCGTGGCCTGGTGCCCAGCCTGCGCACGCCGATCGTCGGCTGCGCGTTCGCCGGCCGCTGCCCGATGGCGACCGAGCTCTGCCGTCGCGTGGCCCCGGCGGTCGAGGAAAAATCGCCGCAGCATCTGGTCGCCTGCCACTACGCCGAACGCCGGATGGCGGCATGACACTGGCGCACATCGGAGCGACGTTCCGCCCCCTCCCCTTGTGGGCAAGGCTATCGCATTTGGCCGAGGAGCAACCGTCATGGTCGGCCCCCGGGTCGGGCCGAAGGCCCGCCCGAGGACAGGCTCCGGCCGACCATCCACGTCTTTCGCCACAGCAAGGAGGCCTCTCGGGTTCCCGGCCTCACGCCAAATGGTCGTGCAAATCGCTCCAGTCCGGGTTTCGGCTCACGATCAGCCGCACCTTCCAGGCTCGCCGCCAGCCCTTGAGGGTCTTCTCGCGCTGGATCGCCGCACGGATGTCGTCGTGCCGCTCGGCATAAACGAGCCGCTGCAATCCGTGGCGCCGGGTGAACTGGCTCGCGATGCCCTCGCGATGTTCCCAGACCCGCCGGGCAAGGTCCGCCGTCAGGCCGACATAGAGGGTGCCGTTCGGCCGGTTGGTCATGATATAGAGCCAGCCACCCTTTTCCATTCTCCCTGCCTCCGGCCATTGCCGTCCGTCGTGCAAGGATCGCACGGAGGACGTCCGAGCGAAATTCGTGGATGGTCGGCCTCGCCGAGCATGCGGTTCGGCTGCAGGTTCCGTCGCGCCGCCCTCTCCCCTCTCCGCGAGGGGGCTGGAGGAGGGGTGCGCAGCATGTCAGCGCGTCGCCGCGAAGGGCGAGCGGCATGACGCCGCTGCTCGAAGTGCGCGATCTCAAGAAGCACTTTCCGCTGCATGGCGGGGTGCTCGGCACCACCACGGGCTTCGTCTATGCCGTCGATGGCGTCAGCTTCGAGATCGCGCGCGGCGAGACGCTCTCGCTGGTGGGCAAATCCGGCTGCGGCAAATCGACCGTCGGCAAGACCATCCTGCGCCTCATGCCGCCGACCGCGGGCGAGGTGTGGCTCGATGGCCAGCGCATCGACAACCTGCCCGCCGCGCCAGCTCCGCCCGCTGCGGCGGCGCATCCAGGTGGTGTTCCAGGACCCGTTCAGCAGCCTCAACCCGCGCCAGCGCGTGCGCGACATGCTGGCCGAGCCGATCGTCAATTTCGGCCTCGCCGCCAACCGCTCCGAGCTCGACGACCGGGTGGCAGCCCTGCTCGACAAGGTGCAGCTTCCGCGCGATGCGATGGGGCGCCATCCGCACGAGTTCTCGGGCGGGCAGCGCCAGCGCATCGGCATCGCCCGCGCGCTGGCGCCGGAGCCGGATCTGATCATCTGCGATGAGGCGGTCTCGGCACTCGACGTTTCGGTGAAGGCGCAGATCGTCAACCTGCTCGCTGATCTGCAAGCGGCGCTCGGGATGGCGCTGCTGTTCATCAGCCACGACCTCGCCATCGTCGAGCACCTGACGCACCGGGTGGCGGTGATGTATCTGGGCAAGATCGTCGAGGTCGCCGAGCGGCGTGCGCTGTTCGCCGACCCGCGCCATCCCTACACGCGCGCGCTGCTCTCGGCGGTGCCGGTGCCCGATCCGACGGTGCGGCGCGACCGGATCATCCTGACCGGCGACGTGCCGAGCCCGATCAACCCGCCCGCCGGCTGCCGCTTCCATACCCGCTGCCCGTACGTGTTCGACCGCTGCCTTGCCGAGGAGCCGATGCTGCGCGTTCACGACGGTGCCGCGGGCGGCCCGGGCCAGCGCGCCGCCTGCCATCTCGATGCGCTCCCGCCTTGCAGGCGCTGCCCGAACCGGCGCTCCGGGTGCCGGCCTGATATCAGCGCCGCGCCAGCCGCGTGGTCCTGTAGAGCGCCGCGAGCGGGACCGAGAATCCGATGCTCTCCAGCACCAGATCGCCGTCGGTGATCGTGATCGGACGCTCCGGCCAGTTCCCGTCCGGCAGGCGCCGCAGCAGGTCGGCGCCGATCGCGTCGCTGCGCACCACCAGGATCTCCTGCACGCTCGGGATCGTGGTGTAGGTCCAGACGTTCGACCAGGTCTCCGCCCGGTTGCTGGGCGAGAGGATTTCGATCAGCAGCACCGGATCGCTGAGGGTCGCCTCCTCGGCCTCATAGGGCGAGCAGGTCACGGCGAGGTCGGGGATGCGCACGTTCGCGTCCGCGCGGACATGCGGGATCACGCCGGGGGTGACGATGAGGCTGCACGGGCCGACGCTGGCGCGTAGATGATCGCGGATCAGCCGCCCAGCTCGCCTTGCAGCGCGCCATGCGTCCGGTTGGGCGTGAGTCATCGCCTGCGGCACGCCGTCCACCAGTTGCAGGAACGGATCGGTCGGGGTCGAGGCCAGGAACTCGGCCGTGGTCATCCGGTCGGGGAGCTTGAGCGCGGTGGTCATGGCGTCATCCTAAGAGCGCGTCGCCCTCACGCTACCGCCCTTCGCCCCCAAGCGCGAGAGGGCGGGCCGGCGCGCTACTTCACTCTCGTACGTGATACGTCCCGACAAGCGGAATATCGTGTTGCGGCCAACGGTCTGCACTTTAGGAACCGGGATATGCCGGGTCCGTGCAGGACGGAGTTGGACATGCGTGATGAGCGCAAAGGGTACGAGCGGGGAGAAGGCGCTCCAAATAGCGCTGCCATTCGTGGGCGCCCTGCTGGCGTTCCTGCTCATGATCACCATCCCGCTGATGATCGGCCGGCACTGCGTGCATTCGAGCTGCACCTTGCGCTCGATGGCCTCGTCCTCTCCATCATGGCCCGTCTATCACCATGCTGGATAAAGCGGCATGCAATTCGGTTCCACGTAGTTCGACATCATCTGGTTCGGTGGCCAATCGGAGGTCGCGGTGACTTACAAATCCTCTCCCTTGCTCGTCCTCGGGTCCTCCATTGTGGCTGTGGCATGCAGCGCTTTCCTCGAACCCGCCCTCGCCGCGGCGCCGCTCTGCCACGCGCTGCCGCTACGGGCTATTGTCGCCGGCCACAACGTGCAACCGCGTGCCGATCAACTTGCAGCTCTGGGCCGTTCGGATTTGACGGCAAGGCAGGCACAAGAGGTCGATCGGCTGTACCGAGAGCTTATGGGGCGCAGCGCCGTCTCCTAGGCACGCGGCGCTCAGAACCGCTCCACCCACGGCCGCACGGCGATCTCGTCGGACCACGCGCTGCGGTGCTGGTGCAGCAGCGCCAGCATCGTCGCGGCGATCGCGTCCGGGTCGAGCATCGAATCCGGCGCATCGGCGGGATCGGGCCGCCCATCGGCGCGGATGCCGCCGTCCACGACGACATGCACGACGTGGATGCCCTGCGGGTGCAGCTCGCGCGCCATGCTCTGGGCCAGGCCGCGCAGCGCGAACTTGCCCATCGCGAACGGGGCCGACTGCGGATAGCCCTTCACGCTCGCCGATGCGCCGGTGAGCAGGATCGTGCCTGATCGGCGCGGCAGCATGGCCCGCGCCGCCTCCTGTGCCACCAGGAAGCCCGCATAGGCCGAGACCTCCAGCGTGCGCCAGACCTGTGCGGGATCGAGCGAGAGCAGCGGCCCGCGCACCCGGAAGGAGGCGTTGAACAGCACTGCGTCGAGCGCCGGGAGTGCCGCGAACAGCGCCGCGACCTGCGCCCGGTCGGCCGCGTCGCAGGCATGGGTCGAGGCGCCGATCTCGCCCGCCAGCCTTTCCAGCTTGCCGGTCTGGCGCGCCGCCAGCGCGACCGTGGCCCCCTCGGCCGCCAGCGCGCGCGCGAACGAGGCCGACAGGCCCGGGCCCGCGCCCACGATCAATGCCTGCATCGCACTTACTCCGGCAAAGTTATGACGAACAACGTTATGACGAACGCTGGCACGGCGCGCGGCGGCATCCAATCCGGTTCACGGCGTGTTGAAACCCGCGCAGCTTGACCATTGATTTTGCGCCGCCGTTACCTCATAGGTGCAGCGCACAACAAATCGTAGGACGACATGGACGGCGGGAATTTCATCGGCAGCCTCTTCTTCGAGGATCTCCAGGTCGGGCAGACCGCCAGCGTCGCCAAGACCATCACCGAGGCCGACATCCTCCTGTTCGCCGCCGTCAGCACCGATACCAACCCGTTGCATATCAACGCCGAGGCGGCGCGCCGCAGCCGGTTCGGCGAACGCATCGCGCACGGGATGCTCTCCGCCGGGCTGATCAGCGCCGTGCTCGGGACCCGCCTGCCCGGGCCGGGCACGATCTATCTCAGCCAGACGCTGAAGTTCCTCGCTCCGGTGAAGATCGGCGACACCGTCACCGCGACCGCCGAGGTGGTCGCGCTCGACCCGCGGCGCCGGCGCGCCACGCTGCGCACGGTCTGCACCGTGGGCGAGACGGTGGTGATCGAGGGCGAGGCGCTGGTGATGGTGCCCTCCCGCGCGGTCCGGGGCCTTGCCGCCGCGGCCGAGTGATCACCCGCTTTCACGACTGGCGCGGCCTGCCGCCGGAGGCGCGGGGGGCAGCGGTCGCACTCGGCAATTTCGACGGCGTGCATCTCGGTCACGCGCAGGTGATCCGCAGCCTGCACGCCGGCCGGCCGGACGCGCCGCTCGCGGTGCTGACCTTCGAGCCGCATCCGCGCGCCTTCTTCCGCCCCGACGACCCGCCGTTCCGACTGACATTGCCGCAGGCGCGGGCCGAGCTTCTCGGCGCCCTCGGCGTGTCCATCATCTATGAGCTGCGCTTCGACGAGGCGTTCAGCCGCATTCCCGCCGCGGCATTTGTCGCGGATGTGCTGCACCGGGGGTTGGGCGCGCGGCACCTCGCCTGCGGGCCGGATTTCGCTTTCGGCCACCGCCGTGGCGGAGATGTGACAATGCTGGCGCGCGAGGCGGAGGCACGGGGGATGGGGCTGACCTTGGTGCCGCCGCTCGCCGATGCCGGCGGCCCGCTCTCCTCCACCCGCATCCGCCGGCTGTTGCAGGAGGGCTACCCGGAGCGCGCGGCCGCCGAGCTGGGCCGGCCCTGGGCGATAAGCGGCACGGTCGCGCACGGAGACGAGCGCGGGCGCTCGATCGGCTTCCCGACCGCGAACGTGGCACTCGGCGCGCATCTGGAGCCGGCGCGCGGCGTCTATGCCGTGACCGTGCGGACGGCAGATGGCGGCGTGCATCGGGGCGTCGCCAATATCGGCCGGCGCCCGACCGTGAATGCGGGGCCGGAGAGCCGGCTGGAGGCGCATCTGTTCGATTTTTCCGACGATCTCTACGGACAGGAAATCGAGGTGGCGCTGCACGCCTTCCTGCGCGCCGAGCGCCGCTTCGGGGGCATCGAGGAGCTGCGCGCGCAGATCGCGGCGGATGCGGCGGCAGCGCGGGACATGCCGCTTATCCCAGGATAATCCCAGAACTCTCTGATTCAGTGCCAGTTTGGTCATTGGCGCTCGCTCCAGTCACCGCAGCGATGGCAAAGCAGGAACAACTGGGCGGATACGCGCGCAGGGCACCGCGTGCTAGGACGGCCGCGATGAGCCCGGTCCTACGCTTCGAGCTGATCCTGCTGCTGATGAGCGTCGTCGTCGCGCTCGAATTGCTTGCGCGGCGCCTGCGCCTGCCGCCGGCGGCCGCTTTCATCCTGGGCGGCGTGGCGCTTGCCCTAGTCCCGGGTCTGCCGAATCTCCAGCTGGACCCGGGCCTCGTGCTCGTGCTCTTCGTGCCGCCGCTGCTGCAGGCGGGCGCCTTCTTCACCGTCTGGCGCGATTTCCGTGCCGACTTGCGGATCATCCTGCAACTTGCGGTCGGTGCGGTGCTGTTCACGACCCTGGCGGTCGGCGTGACGGCGCACTGGATCGTGCCCGGCTTGCCCTGGGCCGCCTGCTTCGCCCTCGGCGCGATCGTGTCGCCGCCGGACGCGGTCTCGGCCAAGGCGGTGCTGCACGGCCTGCGCCTGCCGCAGCGGATGCTCGTCCTGCTGGAAGGCGAGAGCCTGGTCAACGACGCGACGGGCCTCGTGCTGTATCGCTTCGCCGTGGCGGCCGTCCTGACCGGCGCATTCAGCGTCGGCGGCGCGGTGCTGAGCTTTGGTGTGCTGGCCGCAGGCGGCGTGATCGCCGGCATCGTCTTCGGCCTGGCCGCGAGCAGCCTGATGGGCCGGCTCAGCGAAGCGTCGCTCAGCATCGTCGCCAGCTTTCTCGCGGCGTGGGTCTCCTACATCGCCGGCGAGGCGCTCGGCGTCTCCGGTGTGCTCTCGACAGTCACCTGCGGGCTCGTGATGGGCTGGCGCCAGCATACGGCGCTGTCGGCGACCGTGCGCACCCAGGCGCGGGCGGTGTGGGACGTGATCGTCTTCGTCCTGGAGAGCCTGATCTTCATCCTGATCGGGCTATCGCTGCGCGGCGTGCTGGCCCGCCTCGGCGGCGATTGGGAGGCGATCGCCGGGCCGCTGCCCGCCATCAGCGCGATCGTCGGCGTCGTCGTGCTGGCGCGCTTCGCGTGGATCGTGCCGCTGACCTATGTCACGCGCGCGCTCTCGCCGTCGCTGCGACGCCGTGATCCCTATCCGCCGATCGGGGTGCCGATCGTGATGAGCTGGGCGGGAATGCGGGGCGTGGTCAGCCTGGCGGCGGCCCTTGCGCTGCCGGAGGGCTTTCCCGGCCGCGACTTCATCCTCGTTGCGACCTTCGCCGTCATTCTCGCGACCGTGCTGGTGCAGGGGACCACGCTCGCGCCCTTGATCCGTGCGTTGCACTTGGACCGATATGTTGCGCGGCAATCCACGCTGCTGTCGGAGGCGGAAGCGCGTGCGCGCATGGCGCGCGCGCAGCTCGCCGCGATCGAGCGGGAGTCGCTGCAACCGGACGGAACACACCGGCATCCGCGGCTGGTCGAGCAGTACAGCCATCGGGCGCATGCCGCAGCTCGGTTCAGCGAAGCGGGACAGGTGTTGGCCGAGGACCGCGCCGCGCATTTCGGCGCCGTGCTTGCCGCCGTCATTGCCGGTCGGGCGGAGAGCTTGCACCTCTATCAGGTCGGCGCGATCCACGAGTTGGTACTGGCCGCACTTGAGAGGGAGCTCGATCTTGAAGAGATGAGCGCGCGCCGCTTCCTGGAGGAGACGGAGGCCGCCCTCGCTGCCGCGGCGTGAGGCATTATCCCAAAATGAACCATAGCCGGAACAACGCGTCCTCGATCCGCGTCTGACGGCGCAATCCGGGCAGGCGCAGGCAGGCGAGCCGGCGCAGCACCCCGCCGCGCAGTGCCGCGTCGATCCGCGCCAGATCCGCCGCCGCCGAGCGAGAAAGCAGGTGCGGCTGCGCCAGCAGCGCCGCCACATGGGCGCGCAGCAATGCCATGAAGCGCCGTGGCCCGCGGGCAAGCGCCGCTCCTGCCCGGCGCGCGCGCGAGGCGGGGGCGCCGACCACGTTGGCGCCGTGCTGGCGGTACAGCACCACCGGCACGTCGTCGGTGACCACCGCGCCGCCGGCGGCGCTGACCACGAGATACGCCCACCAGTCGTGCAGCGATCCCGCGGGCATTTCGCTGCCCGCCACCAGGGCGGCCGCCTCGGGATTGAGCATCACCGTGCAGCCGGTGGCGATGTTCTGCGCCAAAGCCGCGGGGAAGCCGCGCGGCCCGTCGAGCGGCGGCGAGAGGCCGAGATGGCCGAGCTCGGCATCGACCAGCACTTGCCGCGCGCAGTAGAGCGCCGGATGGCCGGCGTGCGGGGCGAGGCCGGCGAGGCCGCGGGCGAGCTTATCGGGCAGCCACAGATCATCCTGGTCGGCGAAGGCATAGGCCGTTGCGTCGGGCACCGCACGCAGCGCCGCCCGCAGCAGGGCCATGAAGCTGGCGGCCGCACCCAGCCGGCCGGGGCCGACATCCGCCTCGATGCAGCGGCCGGCGCCGGCGCGGGCGGCGAAGCTGCGCACGATCGCCGCACTGCGGTCCGACGAGCCGTCGTCGCGCCACACCAGGCGCCAGTCGGCATGGGTCTGCACCAGCAGGCTGTCGAGCTGGACGGCGAGGAAGCGGGCCCCGTTCCAGACCGAAAGCGGGATGGCGACGGTTGCCGCCATAGGCACTCAGGGCGGATCGCGGGCGAAAATCTCGTCGATCGTCCGGTCCAGGCTCTCGCGCCAGGGCGGCAGGCGGACGTCGAACACACGCGCGAGGCGCCCGCAATCAAGGCGCGAATCGGCCGGACGCTGCGCCGGGGTCGGCCAGTCGGCGGTCGCGATCGGTGCCACCTCCGGGACAGGATGGCCGTACCGTGCGGCGGATGCGAAGACCGCGCAGGCCAGTCCATGCCACGTCGTCTCGCCGCTGGCGGCGGCATGGAAGATGCCGGCGAACTCGTCACGCCAGCCGCCATCGTCGAGCCGGGCCGAAATCGCCACGATCGCGCGTGCCAGATCGGCGGCGGCTGTGGGGCAGCCGCGCTGATCGGCGACCACCCGCAGCCGGCTGGTCTTGCGCGCGGCCGCCAGCATGGTGCGGACGAAGTTCTTTCCCGTCGCCGCATAGACCCACGCGGTTCGCAGCACGATCACGCGGGGGCAGGCGGCGAGCACCGCCTGCTCGCCGGCGAGCTTGGTGCGGCCATAGACGCCGGTGGGGCAGGGGGGATCGGTCTCGACATAGGGCGCACCCTTGGCGCCGTCGAACACATAGTCGGTCGAGACGTGGATCAGCGGAATGCCGGCGCCCGCGCACAGCGCGGCGAGCGCCGCCGGGCCGTCGCAATTGGCGCGCGCAGCGGCTTCGGGCGCGGTCTCGGCGGCATCGACCGCGGTCCAGGCGGCGGCATTGACCACCAGCCGCGGCGCGGCGGCAAAGGCGGTCGCGATCGTCTCCGGTCGGTCGAAGTCGAAACCGGGCCGCCCGACGACGATCACGTCCGCGCCGCCGGCGAGCGCGGACGCGAGCTGGCCGGAGCCGCCGGTGACCAGGATCGGTGGCATCAGAGGGTGAACCAGTTCGCGTCCAGGTCGCGAAGACGCGGCAGCTTGCGGTCCTTCTCCGACAGCACCGCGTCTGCTTCGGCAACCGGCCAGGGCAGTGCGAGATCAGAATCGTTCCAGATCACGCCGCGTTCGGCGGCGGGGTCGTAGTCGCCCGTCACCTTGTAGATCACCTCGGTATCCGGCGCGATCGTGCAGAAGCCGTGCAGGAAGCCCGGCGGCACCCAGAGTTGCACCCAGTTCTCCGCCGAGAGCACCGCCGCGACGTGGCGGCCGTAGCTGGCCGAGCCACGCCGCAGATCGACCGCGACATCCCAGATTGCGCCGCGGACGACGCGCACAAGCTTGCCCTGCACGTGGGGTGCGATCTGGCAATGCAGCCCGCGCACGACGCCCTGCTCGCGCGAGAGGCTGTGGTTGTCCTGCACGAAGGCGGCGTCGATCCCTGCCTCTGCGAGCCGCTTCGCGTTGAAGGTTTCGGAGAAGAAGCCGCGCGCATCGCCGAAGCGCGGCGGGCTCAGGCGGATCACCTCGGGGATGGCGAGGCGTTCGATCTCCATGCCGGCCATCCTCAGGCGTGCAGCCCGTCGGCGAGTTCGAGCAGCACGCGGCCGAGCTCGGTCTTGGAGAGCCGCATCGCCTGCGCGCGCAGCCGCTCGGCATCGATGAACCCCATGCGGAACGCCACCTCCTCCGGGCAGCCGACCAGCATTCCCTGGCGCGATTGGATCGTCTGCACGAAGGTCGCCGCCTGCAACAGGCTGTCGGGCTGGCCGGCGTCGAGCCAGGCGCAGCCGCGACCGAGCCGCTCGACATGCAGCGAGCCTGCTTCGAGATAGATGCGGTTGAGGTCGGTGATCTCGAGCTCGCCGCGATTGGAGGGCCGGATTGCGCGCGCGCATTCGCTCACGCGGCGGTCGTAGAAATAGAGGCCGGTGACGGCCCAGTTCGATTGCGGGGCGGCCGGCTTCTCCACGATGTCGCGCGCGCGTCCGTCGGGACCGAAGGACACCACACCGTAGCGCTCGGGGTCGCGCACCTGATAGGCGAAAACGGTGGCGCCGTTCGGCCGCGCGGCGGCGGCCTGCAACAATGCGGAGAGGTGGTCGCCAAAAATCAGATTGTCGCCGAGTGCCAGCGCACAGGGATCGCCCGCGATCCAGTCGTCGGCGATCAGGAACGCCTGCGCGATGCCCTCGGGCTTCGGCTGCTCGGCGTAGGCGAAGCGCAGGCCGAGCCGCTCGCCGCCGCCGAGCATCCGGCGGAATTGGGGCAGGTCCTCCGGCGTCGAGATCAGCATGATGTCGCGGATGCCGGCCAGCATCAGCACCGAGAGCGGGTAATAGATCATCGGCTTGTCATAGACCGCCAAGAGCTGCTTCGAGGTCGCGAGCGTGATCGGATGCAGCCGCGTCCCCGAGCCGCCGGCGAGCAGGATGCCCTTCATGCCGCGGTCCCCAGCCGCTGCCCGCTATAGCCGCCGCGATCACGCAGGGCCTGCCACCAAGCGGTGTTGTCCAGATACCAGCGTATCGTTCGCCGCAACCCGCGCTCGAAATCGTGCGCCGCCTGCCAGGCGAGCGCCGCCTCGGTGCGCGAAGGGTCGATCTCGTAGCGGAAATCGTGTCCCGGCCGGTCGCGGACGAAATGGATCAGGCGCGCGCGCGGACCCATCGGGTCGGGGATCATCTCGTCGAGCACCGCGCAGATCGTGCGCACCACTTCGAGGTTGCTGCGCGGCTGGCGGGCGCCGATCGCGTAGGTCTCGCCCGGCCGCCCCTGCTCCAGCACGCGCACCAGCGCCTCGGCGTGGTCATCGACATAGATCCAATCGCGCCGCTGCGACCCGTCGCCATAGACCGGTAGTTCCTTGCCGTCGCAGGCATTCAGCGTGACCAGCGGGATCAGCTTCTCGGGGAATTGCCAGGGACCATAATTGTTCACCGTGTTGCTGACGATCGTCGGCAGCCCGTAGGTGTGGTGCCAGGCGCGCACCAGATGATCCGATGCCGCCTTGCTTGCCGAATAAGGGCTGCGCGGGTCGTAGGGCGTGGCTTCGGTGAACGGTGCGTCGTCGGGACCGAGGGCGCCGAACACCTCGTCGGTCGAGATGTGATGGAAGCGGAAGCGGGCGCGGGAGGCGGGGTCGAGTCCGGCGTGATGGGTGCGCGCGGCATCGAGCAGCACGAAGGTGCCGACCACGTTGGTTTGCACGAACGCGCCCGGCCCGTCGATCGAGCGATCGACATGGCTCTCGGCGGCCAAGTGCATCACCGCCTCCGGCCGGTGGGTCGCGAACACCTCGCGCATGGCGGCCGGATCGGCGATGTCGGCGCGCACATGGACGTGGCGGCGGTGGCGGCCTGCCTCCTCCAGCGCGTCATCCGAGGCGGCGTAGGTCATCTTGTCCACATTCACCACGACGTGCTCGGTGCGGCGGATCAGGTGCCGCACCACCGCCGAGCCGATGAAGCCGCACCCGCCGGTGAGCAGTATCCGCATCGCCACGCGCCGCAATCCCCCGAGCCAGCACCCCGGCCAGCTCCGGGGCGGCCGCAAAATTGGCAGTCTCGGCCGCGTGAGGCAACGAGGCCCCGCCGAATCCTGCCATGCCCTCATGATCAGCTTACGCCTGCCGGGGCGCGCCTGGCCGCGACCTTACCTGTCCCCGCTGAGCTCGTCGTAGAGCGCCTTGTCCGTTTCCAGCCCGGTCGCCGGGCGGGCCAGCACCCGGTCCTGGAGCGGGCGCAGCCGCTCCCTGAGCGGCACGGCCTCGTCTATGCGGCGCAGCTCGTTCTCCAGGGCGCGCTTCACCGCCTCGGTCTTGTTCATATGCGTTCTGGCCGCCAGTTTTGCAGCGAGCCGATTCACGTCTTCGCTGCGGATGTTCACGGCGCTTCTGCCTCTGCGTAGGCGTAAATGCGATAGTGCCTTTACGACGGCGGCGTCTCAGGTTCAACCAGACTACCGAACGCGAAGCCCCTCCCCCGCCCTTCGCAGCGGGGTCATCGCATTTGGACGAGGACTCACCGTCATGGTCGGCGAAGGCCGACCATCCACGACTTGACGATGCGGCACGACAGAAAGACGTGGATGGTCGGCCTCCGCCAGGCTGTCCGGTTCTTAGGCCCATTGCAGCGCATCTGGCGATTACTTTGGGCGTGCCGGGATCGGGTTTGGCGTCGGTCGGTCGCAGTGCTGGATCGGCTTCGGTGCATCAGGTTGGCGCACCAGGCGGGCGAAGGTGGTTAGGCTGAGGACCGCCTTTTGGCCGGCGTGAGCCAGCTTGAGCAGCAGGAAGACGATCAGCGCGACGGCGACCTGGATACGCACGGCGTTTTCACTGGTGCCAGAAAATGGCGGATCTTCAGGGTCTGCTTGACCCAGCGGAGAACAGCTCGATCTCCCAGCGGCGCTGGTAGAGATCGGCAATCTCCTGCGCCGGCGCATCGAGGTCGTTGCTCATGATGCGCAGGACCTTGCCGGTCACGATCTGACCCGCACCTCGCGCACCGCGTTCGCCATCGGGTTGTGCCGATGCTGCGCTATCCGCTCGGCAAAAACTCGATCCGGTCGGAGAGGATAGCGCATGCAGAAACCGGCAGGGTCTCAAAGACCGTGATCGGGGAGTTGATTTCAGCGCGTGACATGCGGCAGGCCTTCGCATCGAGCTCGGCCCACCAGCCATAGTCGTAGTAGCCGAGATCGAACACGTAGGTGGCGCCCGCCGTGATGGGCATCTTCTTGGCAGCGGTGATGTCGTTCACCCGCGCCGGCGTGACGGCCGCGTAGATCGGAACCTCGGCATCGGCGTCATACACCACGTGCGCTCACCCAGCACACGGTGGCCGAGAAGCGCGACAATCGCTCATCGCGCTCAGCGGATACTGGTCGGATAATCAGATGCACGCTCTCGCCGACCATACGACGCAAGCCGTGGCCCGCGCCGCGACGATGGCTGCGAGCAGGTCGACGAACATCGCGGATGGCCGCTTGGAATTGGCGTGGCCAGCGTAAAACGGTGCACCGGCGGCAGCCCCGCGTGGTAGCGCTGGGCGATTGGCTCTCCAGCACGGCCTGCAGCGGGCGCAGGCTCGCCGCTCCGACAACTGAGCGAAGATCATCGCCAGAAGCTGATCCTCGTGCTCAGCCGGCGCACCCCGCATCGGCTCCGGCTGCCGCGACCAGCCGGTCCAGCACCCCCCAAGGCAGCGATTTTATCGGCGCACGAAACACCGTATTCTGATGCGGCATGGCGTTGGTCCCTCATGTCCGATTCGTTGGCAAACCCTTCGGACTGAGTAGAATCAATGCCGTGCACCCACGCCGGCAAAATGAACCGGACAGCCGTGGGCCTCCGCCGACCATGACGGGTTCCCTTCCTGGGGGAGAGGGTGGGGCGAGGGGGGCGCCGCGCGCAAAATGCAGGCTTCTATTCAAGACGGGGCCGGACAGGCTCAGAGCTCGCCCTCCTCTCGTCGCCGGTGCGATTATAGCCCGCGGCGACGGCTTGCGGGGCGCGCGGCTTCCCGCCCATCGTTCCGCGCCCATGAGCCCGCTGCCCGCCCACGCCATCTCCCTGTTCCGGGTCGGCCCGCGCGAGCGGCGGCTGCGGCTGGCCACCGGATGCGTGCTGTTCGCCTATGTCGCGACGCACCTGATCGACCACAGCCTGGGCAACATCTCGCTCGGGGCGATGGAGGCGATGCTGCGGGTCCAGAAATGGATCTGGCAGGGGGTGGTCGGCACCACGCTGCTGTACGGCGCGCTGCTGATCCATCCCCTCCTGGGCGTCTGGTCGCTCTACGCGCGCCGCTATGTCGGCTGGCGGCCGCCGGAGGTCGTGCAGCTCGTGCTCGGCCTCTCGATCCCGGCGTTGCTCGCCAACCACGTCGCGGTGACGCGCGGGGCGAAACTGTTCTTCAGCGCCGACAAGACCTATTCGACCGAACTGCACGTGATGTGGGTGGCACTCCCGATTTTGGGCGTGATCCAGGTGACGGTGCTGATCGTCGCCTGGACCCATGCCTGCATCGGGCTGCACTACGCCTTCAGCCTGCGCCGCTGGTACGCCCGCGCGCGGCGGTATCTGCTGCTCGGCGCGGTGCTGCTGCCGGTGCTGGCGCTGCTCGGCTTCGAGGAGGGGGCGCGCGACGTGGTGCGCCACCTGCCGGACCCGGCATGGCGGGCCGAATACCTCAGTCCCGCGCAGGCCGGCGCCCCGGGTCAGACGGCCTGGCTGTTTGGGCTTCGCAACGAGTTCCTGATCTTCTACGCCGGGCTGCTGGTGCTGGCGCTGGCGGCGCGGCGGGTGCGGAGCTGGCACGAGACCGGGCGGCGGGGGGTGGAGGTGCGCTACCCGGACGGGCGCTCGGTGAGGCTGCCGCGCGGCCTCTCGCTGCTCGATGCCAGCCGCAAGCTGCGTGTGCCCCACGCCTCGGTCTGCGGCGGCCGCGGCCGCTGCTCGACGTGCCGGGTGCGGCTGTTCGCGGACCCCGGTGCCGTCCCGCCGCCGCGGCCGTCCGAGCGCGCGCTGCTCGAAAGCGTGGGCGCCGACCCGGCGGCGGTGCGCCTTGCCTGCCAGACCGTGCCGCTCGCCGACGTCGCGATCCTGCCGCTGATCCCGCCCGCCATTGCGGGCGAGTTCGTCGCCGGCTGGCGGCCGCTGCACGTGGCCGAGGAGCGCTTCGTCGTCGCCCTGTTCGCCGACATGCGCGATTCGACCGCGCTCGCGGCCGGCCGGCCGCCGTACGATGCCGTGTTCGCGTTGCGCCGCTTCGTCGAGGCGCTGACCGGTGCGGTGCTGGCGGCCGGGGGCGAGCCGAACCAGTTCACCGGCGACGGGCTGCTGGCGCTGTTCGGCCTCGCCGTCGGGCCGGACGAGGCCTGCGCGCAGGCGATCGCGGCGGCGCGCGGGATCGCGCGGCGGGTGCGCGACCTCGATGCCGCGCTCGGCGAGGAGCTGGGGTGTCGGCTGCGCTTCGGCCTCGGTGCCCATTGCGGGCGCGCGGTGGTGGGCGAGATCGGCGTGCGCCGCCATCTCGTGACCACCGCACTCGGCGACGTGGTGAACGTGGCCGCGCGGCTGGAGCAGGCGACACGGACGCTCGGCTGCGACGCGGCGATCTCGGCGGAGGTGCTGCGCCGCGCCGGCGCGGCGCCGTGCTCGCGTTTCTACCCCGGGCTGCGGCTGCGCGGCCGCGCCGAGCCGGTCGATGTGCATCTGATCATGGCGGCCGACCTGCTGGCGTGATGCCCGCGATCGCCGCCGCTGCGGCTTCAGCCGCTTCGCCCGGCCGGTTTTGTGCGTTCGTCGTGTCGGCTTTTGATGCTATAGTTGCAGCTATGGATAAAAAATCTCACTTTACAATCCGGCGCTACGCCAGCCTGGAAGCGATGAAGGCGGACGAATACGACTATTGGCGGCGGCGGCCAGCGCATGAACGCATGGACGCTGTGACCGAACTGACGGCGGAGGCATATAGCCTCAAGGGCTTATCAACCGATGGATCGCAACTTCGAAGAACTCTTGTCCGCCTTAAACGCTGAGAAGGTCGAATACCTTATTGTGGGCGGCCATGCCGTCTCGCTGCACGCACAGCCGCGCGCGACCAAGGACCTCGACATTCTTATCAAGCCCGACAAGGCGAATGCTGCTGCGGTGTTCCGTGCGCTGGCAAAATTCGGCGCGCCAATCGAGGGATTGAAGGCGGACGATTTCGTCGAGCGCGGTTCGTTCTTTCGAATGGGAATGCCGCCTACCATGGTGGACATCCTGCCGGAAATATCGGGCGTGGATTTCGATCAGGCATGGCGGCGGCGCGTCATGGAGACCATTGACGCCGAGACGGCGCTCAAGGTGCCCTTCATGTCTGCCGACGACCTTATCGCCGCGAAGCTGGCGGCCGGGCGGGAGCAGGACCTCGCCGACGTAAAGTCGTTGCGGCAGGCTCAGGAGCGCGAGCGTATTATCCGCGAACGCGATTCTGGCGTCGTCGGCGACAACGATCGACCGGAGCGAGACATCGACGACGCACTGGAACGCGGGTAAACGGCGCGCGATAGGCCGCGCGCGATTATCGCGGCAGTTAATCGCGGCGGCCGACCTGCTGGGTGATGCCTGCGATCGCCGCGGCACCTTCAGCCCTCGTATTTCTCCACGACCCCGGCCGGGCGAAGCTTCGCCTCGGCCGGATCGCGGCCGTATTCGCGCAGCGCGCGGCGTTGGCGCAGCAGGTCCCAGCACCGATCCAGTGCCACGTTGATCCGTTTCAGCCGCTCCGCATCCGCGGCCTGCGGCGCGTGCTGGCCGTACAAGGCGTCCTCCTCGGCCACCAGGCGCTCGATGTGCCGGAGCAGGTCGTCGTCGGTGAGCTTGGCGTCCACGCCGATACTCCCTGCGCTCGGGTTATCGCGGCAGCTTGGCCGCGAGCACGTCGATCTTGGCGATCGGCGGCGTTTTCGCGAACAGCTCCGGCGCTTTTGCCATCAGTGCCGCGGCGACCTTGCCGGACAGATGCGCCTCGCGGCCCGCCTCGTCGGGGAAGGCGTCGAAGATGCCGAAGCTGGTGGGCCCCATGCGCACGGCGAACCACGCAACCGTCTTCGGCTCCTGCTCGACGACTGCCAGGGCCGAGCCGAGGAACGCCTCGACCTCCGCCTCCTTGCCTGGCTTCGCCTCCAGCGGAACCCATAGCGCGAGCTTGGGCATGGCATTATCTCCCGAGCGGAAATGGTGGTCTAGCCCATAACGCATCAGCGACGTTTTTGCTGCTCAATCCTCGAGTACCCGCCCCGCCGTCTCGCGGCTCGCCAGCATGGCGCCCAGTGCCACGCAGGCAGAGGATCTGGCGGGCATAGGTCGCCAGCAGCTCGCCGGCACGGGTAAGGCGCAGCGGCGTGCTGTCGCGCTCAAACAATGGCGCGCGTACCAAATCCTCCAGCCGCTTGATCTGCAGGCTGATGGCCGGCTGCGTGCGGCCGAGCGCATCGCCGGCGCGGGTGAAGCTGCGCAGGTCGGCGACGGTGGCAAAGGTGCGCAGCAAGTCCGTCTGCATGTTCAGCATGGGCACCGCCATCGGCCGAAGCGGGCGATAGCCGCAAGGATACGAGATCGACGGACGGTGGCAGTCACCCTCTAGACGGTGGCGTCCGAGACCACCGGCGCCCGGACGCCGAGATCGGCCAGCAAGCGATGGGCCGCCGATCGCAACCGGGAGGGATCGCCGTGGGAGCGCGCCAGCAGCATGGCACCTTCCAGCGCCGCGACGAGCACCCGCGCGGTTTCGACCGGCGGCCCTGCGAAGGCAAGCTCCCCGCTCTCGCGCCCACCCAGGAGCACTTCGACAAGCCAAGCTTCGTTGGCATCGAAGAAGCGCCGAACCCCTTCCTTCATGGCTTTCGGCAGCGTCGCGTAATCGGAGGCCAGCATCCCACAGAGGCACATGCGGTGGCCGTCCAGTACCGCCGAATAAATGCCGACATAGGCTGTCAACTTCGCGCCGGCATCGCGGCAGTTGCCGTCGATCTGATCCAAGGCGGCCAGGAAAGATGTCCGATAGCGCTCGATGAGACGTTCCCCCAGCTTCGCCTTGGTCGGGAAATGGTAGTGCAGCGAGGCCTTGGTGACGTGCAGCGCGCCGGCCACGTCGGCGTAGCTGAAGGCATTGAAGCCGCGCGTCTGCACCAGGCGCTCAGCCACGTCCAGGATGCGGCTTGATGTCGGGGAGGTGGCGGCAAGCGTCGGCATGACAACCCTTCCGTGGCGTTGCGGGTCGGCCACTCGCGCAATGCGTGCCTCCCGCCGCGCGGCTGTAGCTCCTTATTTACTAGTTGACAAGCACCCTACTAGTAGGTAGAGAGGAACGGCGACCGACACGATTCGAACCAACGCAAGCGCACCAAACGCACCAAGCAGGGAGGATCGTCATGCAACGGGCCGTTCACGGCCTGCGCTCCGTCGGAGTGGCCATCGGAATTGCCGGCTCGCTGTTCGCCGGCTCGGCGATGGCGCAGGGTGCCCCGTCGACCTATCGCGACATTGAGGCGACGCTCGGCAGCGTGCCCACCTTCTTCAAGCTGTTTCCGGAGGAAGGCATCGGGGGAGCATGGGCCGAGTTCAAGACGGTGCAGCTCAATCCGAAAACCGCGCTCTCCGGCAAGGAAAAGGAGCTGATCGGCCTGGCCGTCGCCGCTCAGATCCCGTGCTCCTACTGCATCTACTTCCACACCGAAGCGGCCAAGCTCGATGGTGCAACCGACGCCGAAATCCGCGAAGCCGTTGCGATGGCGGCGATCAGTCGGCATTGGAGCACGGTGCTGAATGGCATGCAGGCCGATCCAGCGGGATTCCGACAGGAGACCGACACGGTTCTGCATCTCGCCGCGCAACGGATGAAAGCAGCTTCGGCCAAGCAGTAAGCCACACTGCCCCGCACACTGTCCCGGGAGGAGGAGAATACGCCGATGGAAACGCTCACGATCCCGACGCTTCGCCGCGCCATCGAAAACCGCGACGGCGAAACTCTCGCCAGCTTCTACGCCGACGACGCCGTGTTGCAGATCATCGACCAGAACAACCCGCCGAGCCGGCCGCACGAAATTAGGGGCCACGACGCCATCGCCGCCTATTTCGACGATGTCTGTGGTCGGACGATGACGCATCGTGTGGAAAACGGCATCGCCGATGGTAATCGACTGGCGTTCACGCAAGCATGCACCTATCCTGACGGAAAGCGCGTGTTCTGTTCAGCGACGCTCGAGGTCACCGGCGGCAAGATCGCGCGCCAGATCGCCGTTCAGGCCTGGGATCGTAAGCCGGCCCCCACCTCACCCAACCCTCTCCGCCCCGAGGGCGGAGAGGGCTTCACCTGCCGCGCCCGGCCAGGGCGGCGCGCAGATTGCCGGCGTGCTGCGCCAGCAGCGCCTCCGCCGACGCGCGATCCAGACCTTCGAGCAGCAATATCGCGAGCTTCACCTTGCCGCCGGCCGCTTCCAGCGCGCGCCGCACCTGCTCCGCGTCGCGGCCGGTCAGCCCCATCAGCATCCGCACCGCGCGGTGCCGCAGCTTGGCGTTGCGCGCGAGCATATCGACCATCTGCCCGCGATAGACGCGGCCGAGCCGCACCATCAGCAAGGTCGAGAACAGGTTGAGCACCACTTTCTGCGCCGTGCCCGCCTTCATACGTGTGGAGCCGGCGATCGCCTCCGGCCCGGTCGCCACCAGGATCGCGTGGTCGGCGGCATTCAGCAGGGGTGCGTCGGGGCTGTTGGCGATGCCGATCGTGAGCGCACCGCGCGCCCGCGCGATTTGCAGGCAGGCGAGGGTGAACGGCGTGGTGCCGCTGGCCGCGAGGCCGATCGCCACGTCGTCCGGCCCGATCCGATGCGCCCCGATCGCCGCCTCGCCGTGGTCGCGCCGGTCCTCGGCGTTCTCGATGGCGCGGGTGAAGGCGGCCTCGCCGCCGGCCATCAACAGCACCAGCCGAGTCCTCAGGCCAGTCGAAGGTCGGCGGCAGCTCGGCCCCGTCCTGCACCCCGATGCGCCCCGACGAGCCGGCCCCGGCATAGACCAGGCGGCCGGTGGCGCCGAGCCGGGCGGCGGCGGCGGCGGCGGCGGCGGCGATCGCGGGCAGCGCCGGGCGCACCGCGGCGATCGCCGCCATCTGCCCCTCCCACAGCGCATCGAGGATCGTCGCGTCGTCCCAGGTGTCGAGGTCGCTGGTACGTGGGCTTGCCTCCTCGGTCGCCGGAGATGGAACCTCCCTCATCAGCCGCTCCTCAGCCGCGGATCGAGCTGATCCTGCAAGCCGTCGCCGAGCAGGTTGAAGCCGAGCGAGGCAAGCAGGATCGCGGCCCCGGAGAACACCGCGGGCCAGGGCGAGAGCATCAGGAAGGCCCGGCTCTCGCTCAGCATTCTTCCCAACGAGGCGGTGGGCGGTTGCGTTCCCAGACCGAGAAACGACAGCGACGCCTCCACCAGAATCGCGGTCGAGAGCGAGAGGCTCGCCTGCACCAGGATCACCGGCGAGAGATTGGGCAGCAGGTGGCGCAGCAGGATGCGAGGGCCGCCCGCGCCGACCGCGCGCGCGGCCGCGACGTATTCCGAGCCGACCAGCAGCAGCGCCGGCGCACGCAACGTGCGGGCGAAGATCGGCACGTATACCACGCCGATCGCGATCGCGGTGCTGGCCGCCCTCGGGCCGAGCACGGCGATGATGCCGATCGCGAGCAGGATGATCGGGAACGCGAACAGCACGTCCATAAGTCGCATGACGATACGATCGGGCAGGCCCCCGAACCACGCGGCCAGAACGCCCGCGCCGCCGCCGGCCAGCAGCGCACCGAGCACCGACCCGGCCGAGACGGCGAAGAGCGTGCGATAGCCGAACACGATCCGCGCCAGCACGTCGCGGCCGAAATTGTCGGTGCCGAGCCAGTGCGCGCGGCTCGGGCCTTGCAGGCGGGCCAGGATGTCCTGCGCGTTCGGGCTGTAGGGCGCCACCAGCGGCGCGAGGGCTGCCACCGCCGCCTGCGCCAGAACGAGCACGAAGGCGAACAGCAGCACGGGATCGCGCCTCATCGTCTTACGCGCGGGTCGATCGCGGCGTAGAGCAGATCGACGAGGGCGTTGACCACCACGAATACCATTGTAGCGAGCAGAATCGCCGCCTGCACCAACGGATAGTTGCGCTCGGCGATGGCGCCGACCATCAGCCGCCCGAGGCCGGGCAGCGCGAACACTTGCTCGATCACCACCGAGCCGCCGAACAGGTAGCCGGCCATGATGCCGGCATTGGTGACGAACGGGATCAGCGCGTTGCGCAGCGCGTGGCGGAACAGCACGACGCGTTCGGAAAGCCCCTTGGCGCGCGCGGTGCGCACGTAGTCCTGCCGCAGCGCCTCCAGCATCGCGGCGCGCACGATGCGGGCGAGCGAGGCGACCACCGGCAGTGCGATCGCCACCACCGGAAGGGCGATGTGGGCGAGGTTCGCGAGCGGATCGCGGGTGAACGGGACCCAGCCGATCAGCGGCACGCCCGGAGCGAGTGCGGCGGCGCCGTAGAGCAGCAGCGTGCCGAGCCAGAACGAGGGCAGCGTGATGCCGACGATGCTGAGCAGCCGCACGGCGTAGTCGGCCGTCGAGGAGCGCAGCGCCGCCATCGCGCAACCGGCCGGCAGCGCCAGCACGATCGCGACCAGCAGGCCGAGCAGGGTGAGTTCCGCCGTCACGCCACTGCGCGCGGCGATTTCGGCGAGCACCGGGCGGCCGGTCCAGACGCTGGTGCCGAGATCGCCGTGCAGCGCCCGCCAGAGCCAGTGCCCGTACTGCGCGAGCAGCGGGCGGTCGAGGCCGAGCTGGTGCCGAAGGGCCGCGATGCGCGCCGGTGTCACGTTGGCATTGGCGCCGAGCATGATCGCGACCGCGTCGCCGGGGATCAGGCGGATCATCAGGAAGCTGAGGACCGAGACGCCGAAGGCGACGAAGCCGAGTTCGCCGAGGCGGCGCAGGAGGGCGCGGGTCATCAAAGGCGAGGGGCTCCGCCCCTCGACCCCGCTGGGGCCGCGGGCCCCAGACCCCATTCATATATCCCGATAGGGGTCGGGAAGGGCGATCGCCCTCCCCGCCCTCCGAACCGTGCGTGCGATTTTCCCGCACACGGCTCTCCAGTTGCTGGTTTCCTCATCGTGAGTGCCTCGCGTTGCCGAAGGCCGCTTGTAGGGTGAACAGCCCTTGAGCCGCGAAGAAGGCATTGGTCCAGCGCCGGTGGTCGGCTTCGCTGCGCCCCATCGAGGGACGCTTCTCCTGCTTGCGCAGGATGGCGCGCAGCCGCCGTCGGATAAAGCCGTCGAGCTTGCGGAACAGGCGCGGCCTGGCATGCATGAAGTAGCCAAACCACCCGCGCAGCAGCGGATTGAGGTCAGCGATGATCCGCCCCAGGCTGTCACCTCGGCTGCGGATCGTCCTGGCTCTCACCCTGTCCCGGAAGGCCTTCAGACTCTTGGTGCGCACGTACCGCCGACCGGCCTCGAACCGGTAGCCAAGGAACTCAAATCCCTGGCCCGGTTGTCGGCTGTCGGTGATCCGTGTCTTGTCCGGGTGCAGCGTCAGGCCGTTGGCAGTCACCCACGCCGTCACCTGGCGCAGGGCTGCCGTCGCCTCCGCTTCCGACGCGCAGAGGATCACAAAGTCGTCGGCGTAGCGCACCATCCGATCGCCGCTCCGCTCCATCAGTCGGTCGAGCGCGTGCAGGTACAGGTTGGCCAGCAGCGGCGACAGCACCGCCCCTTGGGGCGTTCCCGTCGTCGGCTGCCAGTGCGCCATCTCCGTCATGATCTCCTGGCGCAGGAAGCCCTCGATCAACGCCAGCACACGGCCATCGCTGATCGAGCCTGCCACCATCGCCAGCAGCCGGTCGTGCGGGATGGTATCGAAGTAGCTCTTCAGGTCGGCATCCACCACGAAGGTGCGGCCTTCCTTCAGCAGCCGGTCGACTTCCCGCAGAGCGTCCTTGCAGCCGCGTCCCGGACGGAAGCCGTAGCTTCCGGGCCGGAATTGCACTTCAAAGATCGGCTCGATGACCAGCTTCAGGGCGGTTTGGACAATCCGGTCCTTGACCGTCGGAATCCCCAGCGGGCGAGTTTTGCCGTCCGCCTTGGGTATCTTCACCCGTTTGACCGGGCTCGGCCGGTAGCTGCCGTCTTCCAGGCTCTCCCGGAGTTCCCGCAGATACCGCCCCGACTGCCCAGCGAACCGTTCGACACTTTGCCCATCCACACCGGCCGCCCCCTTGTTGCGGGCAACACGCTGCCACGCCAGTTCAAGGGTTGCCGGTCGGGTGACCTTGTCGATCAGACTGAACCACTTGCCTCCTTTGACGCCGTTACCAAGCGCCGACACCATGCGATCCGTCCAGATCGAAGCTTCCGTCCACCACAGTTCGCGGGGTTTCCCGACGATGGCATCTGTCCCTTGCTTAGCCTTGGCGGCACTGCCGGGACTTTCCTGCTCCATGCTCGACCTCTCGCATCCAGCTCCCTGCCTCCCTTCCCTTGGGTCGGTTTTGCTGCCCGTCCCTCTCGTGGCTCGCGCCACCGCGGGTACTATGAAGGCTCTGACTCCTGGCGGTCTCACCCGAACCGCCAGGTCTCTCCGTTTCAGCCGCCTTGCCGTCCCGGCATTCCGCCCTCAACCACGTGATCCGCCCGCCGGTCGCTTTGTCAGTCGCCTCAGCGCCGGCGGTTGTTCCAGGCTTCGCCATTCATGAGCAGGCTCGCCACCAGACCCCGCCGAAACAGGTTCGTCATCCTACGGACTGCCGGTTCACCTCCGGTTGCTCCCCACCCCGCCTCTCGGCGACGCAGTTACCTTCGATTACTGGGCTGCGACCAACCCAGGCACGGACTTGCACCGTGCAGACAAAGCGTCCTCGCGGACGCACTCATGCTCGGCGAAGGCCGAGCATCCATGTCTTTCGGTCGTGCCACACCGGGAAGTTGTGGATGGCCGGCCTTCGCCGACCATAACGGTGGGGATGGAATGGATTCCAAAGGCTGCGCCTTTGGCGGGGTTCGGGGCGGAGCCCCGACCTTTGTTCACTTCGTCACGGACGCCCCCCGCAGGCTGCGCAGCGAGCGCGTCGGGTTGATGTGAAAGCCATGCACCGTATTGCGCAGCGCGGTGAACAGGGTGCCGTACACCAGATGCACGACCGGCCCGGTGCAGGCGAGCAGCTTCTGCGCCTTGTCATAGAGCGGCTTGCGCTGCGCGGGATCGGAGGCGGTACGGGCCTGGTTCAGCAATGTGTCGATCTCGGGATCGCTGTATTTGAACACGTTGGCCGCGCCGCCGGTCTGGAAGGTGCGGCCGAGATAGTCGTCCGGATCCGGCCCGCCGCTGTTCAGCGACACGAAGCCCTGGAAGCGGCTGTTCTTCCAGTCCTGGATGAAGCGGCCGGCTTCCTCGACGTTGAGCGTGAACTCGAAGCCGGCGGCCTTCGCCTGCGCCTGCACCACCTGTGCCACATCGACCACCTGTTGCAATCCGCCGAACACATCGAGCGCCGCGGTCACCGGCAGCGTCAGCCCCGCCTTCTGCAACAGCGCCTTCGCCGCCGCGGGATCGTGCGTATAGCAAGGGAAATCGGAGGTCGGCAGCGCCCAGTCCTTGAGCGCCGGCGAGAGCGGGCCGCCGGGCGCCCCTTGCCCGAAATACGCCGCCTGCACGATCTGCTGCCGATCGAGCGCCATATTCAGCGCCCGGCGCACCTCGGGGTTGTTGAACGGCGGTCGGCTGACATTGAGGCCGACGAGGCTGTAAGCGAGGTCCTGGCTTTTCTCGACGGTAACACCCGGCGCACTCATCAGCGCCTGCGCCGTTGCGGCGTCGATTGCCGGCAGCATGGCATAGCTGCCGCTGGTGAGACCGAGTTGCCGTGTCGCCGCCTCGGGGACGATGTTGAAGGTGATGCCGGCGAGTTTCGGAAGTCCCTTGTCCCAGTAATGCGGGTTGCGCACCAGTGCGATATCGGTGTCGGGCACCCATTCGCGGAACGCGAACGGGCCGGTGCCGACCGGCTTGCGCTGCAAGGTCGCGACCGCCTCGGGCGGCACGATCGCGAGCGCCGCGAGCTGGGTGAGCAGGGGTGCGGAGGGCTGCTTCAGCGTGATCCGCACGCCGTGGGCGCCGGTCGCCGCGACACTCGCGATCGCGGCGAAGCGCGAGGCATAGGGCGAGCCGGTCTTGGGATCGCGCACTCGTGCGATCGAGGCGATCACGTCCTGCGGCGTCATCGCACGGCCGTTCTGGAACGTCGCATTCGGACGCAGCGTGAAATCGTAGGTCAGCCCGTCGGCTGAGACCGTCCAGGAGGCAGCAAGCGCCGGCACGACGTGCAGCGAAGCGTCGATCGCGGTGAGGCCCTCGTAGATCACGCTGTCGATCATCACCGTCGAGAACGCGGTCGCGACATGCGGATCGAGCCCGACCGGCGAGAAATCGGTCGCTATTTCCAAATTCTGCGCCGAGGCGGACGCAGCGGCGACGGCGGCAAGGGCCGCGCCGCAGAGCAGGGAGCGAAGGAACGCCACGGCGCAAGCCTCGCGGTTGGGGTTTTGGTTACAGCCGCTCGCCGGCACCGGAGCCTTGCGCGGGCGTGGGCAGCCACCATTCGTCGCCGCGCGCGGTCGCGACGTATTCCGGCCAGCGCAGATCGACGGGGGCGGCGAAGTCGCGCGGCAGCAAGGGCGCCACCCATTTCGACCCGCCGATGCCGCCGCCGGTGCGTTCGCGGAACTCGGCCTGTGCCGCGGCCAGTATCTCGGGGCGCGTCAGCAGGTCGAGCAGGCTGCCCGCGATCGTCTTGGCGCCAAGGAACACGCCCGGATCGATCGCCGCCGGCAGCCCGCCCATCACGTTCACCGCCCACGCCGGATAGTCGAAGCCGGCTTCGGGCGGGCGCAAGGTCGGGCGCATGGTGAACACGCGCGCGGTCGGCGCGTGCCACGTGTATTCCACGTAGTCGTCGGAGGTGAAGTTGCGCTGCCATTCCGGCAAGCCGCGGCGCAGTGCCGCCTCGTTCTCGGCCGGATCGGTCAAGGTCTCGTTCTCGTCGATGAAGGGATTGTCCATCGGCGCCAAGCCGAGCGATTTCTGCACGTCCCGTGCGAAATCGCGCGCCGCGTCGGGGAAGGAAGGCGGGCCGAACAGGCGCATGTTGTCGAAGCAGAGCGCGGTCATCGCCAGATTGGGCAGGCCCACGCGCGTCTTGGTCACCCAGCGCGCCGAGGCGACGCAGCCGGTGGTGCCGGCCGCGTGGCGCGCGTTGTTCGCGAGCACGTCGTAGATGCGCTTCTGGATCGCGAGCGTGGGCGAGCGCCAGGAATACTGGATCTGGCTGAACCGCGGCGGCAGGTTGTCGGAGGTCGCGTCACCGGCGGCGAGCACGAACTCGTTCAGCGTCCACGTCCCGGTATGCGGAAACATCGCCTCCTTGGTGTATTTCGTCATTGTATACATCAGGCAGAGCGCATCGATCGCACCCGGGCAGCGTGCGTCGGCATGGGCGCCGCGCGAGGGCACCAGGCCCTTGTCGATCCAGCGCTCCGGCTCCGGCGTCTCGAAGGTGAACACGACGCTCCAATAGCTGCCGCAATGCGTCTCGTGCGCGACCGTGTTGAGCCGGTTCGGGTGATAGACGACGAACGCATCGCAGCCGTCGAGATAGCCGCGGGCGGCATGGACCGGCTTCGAGCCGCACATCTTCTCGGCCGGCTCGCCCAGAAAGCGGATCGTGCCGGGCAGACGGAAGTGCTCCAGCGTCGCCTTGGCGGCGAGGGCGCCCGCCAGCGCCGTGGTGCCCAGGGCGGAGTGCGGGTCGGTGTGCCCGGCGGCCCAGGGATGCAGCCCGGCACGCGGCTGCCGCCGCGGCACCAGCGCCTGCGAGTTGCCCGGCACCGCGTCGTATTCGGCGTAGCTGCCGACTGTCGGGCCGCCGCTTCCCCAGCGCGCGGCGAAGGCGGTCGGCATCCCCCCGGAGCCTTCCTCGACCTCGAACCCCTCGGCGCGCAGCAGATCGCAGTAGAGTTTTGCCGAGCGGTATTCCCGCCATGCCGGCTCGGCAAGGTTCCAGATCTGCGCGTTGAAGTCCGAGAACCGGGCGCGGTTGCGCTCGATCCACTCCGCGGCGAAGCGCTTCTGCTCGGTCATGGGCGCCGCGCTAGTGCCCGTTTTTGCAGGTGCATTGTCCATCGCATCTCATCCCGTCACTGCGAGGAGCAACGCGACGAAGCAGTCCAGGCCCGCCGCACAGTGCCGCGCGCCTGGATCGCCGCGCCGGCCAAGCGGCCGGCTCGCGATGACGGTCCTCGCCATATTCACGGCTACTACTTATGAGTCCCGGTACTAGCTCAATATCACTAGCTCAACACCCAGCTCGCCCATTTCTGTATCACCGCATCGCGGTTATCCGCCCACCACTTGGTGTCATAGATGAATAGCTGCTTGCGCTGCGCCGGCGCGGTGGGAAGCACATCGAGCCGCGCGGAGGGGATGTATTTCACCGCCTCGTCGTTGACGAAGCCGTACGGGATCAGCATCGACAGCCGCGCCTGCGAGATCGGCAGCGTGATGAAGGCGGTGAACTTCATCGCGTTGCCGGCGTTCTTGGCGCCCTTCGGCACCGCCCAGGCGTCATTGAGCAGCATCCCGTTATGCCAGTTGATCGCGACCGGCGCGCCGGCCGCCTGGATCGCGGCGATGCGGCCGTTCCAGGCGGTGCCCAGCACCACCTCCTTGTCCGCCAGCATCTGCGCGGGCATCGCCCCCGCGGTCCACCACTTCACCACGTGCGGCTTGATCTTGCCGAGCGACTCGTAGTCCTTCGCAATGTCGATCGGATAGACCTTGTCTACCGGCACGCCGCGCGCCAGCGCCGCGAACTCCAGCTCCGGCACCAGACCGCCCGATCCGGCGGCCATGGTGCGCGGGCCGGGGAAGGCTTTCGCGTCCCAAAACTGCTTCCAGTCCGCCGGCCCGCCCTTGGGGAAGGCGTCGGTGCGGTACGCCATCATCTGCGCATAGGGCAGCATGTCGAGCGCGTATTTGTAGCGGAACGCGGCGTCGATATGGGCGGTGTCGCAAAGCGCGTAGTCGATCGGCTCCCAATACGAACCTTTCTTCTCGAGGTTGATGACGCTCGACCGATCGAACTCGCCGACGTCGTATTCGACGTTGCCGGTATCGACCATCGCCTTGACCTTCACCGGGTCTGGGCCTTCGGATTCGATCACCTTGATGCCGCAAAGTTGCTCGAACGGCTTGAAGTAGGCGGTGCGCTGCGCCGCCTGCAACGCGCCGCCCCAGGAGCAGACGCGCACCTCGCCGCTGCCCTTGAGGCTGGCGGGAACGCTGGTCATCTCCGGCAGCTTGACCGGCTCGGCGGCATCCGCGGGCGCGAAGGCGAGGCCGCGCGTGAGCGCCGCCATCGCCGCGGCGCCGAGGCCGAAACGGCCGGCGCCCGCGATCAGCCGGCGGCGGCCGAAATCGGCGATGTGCGGCGGCTCCGCCGCCAACTGCGCGATGATCTCGGGCAGATCGGAACGGGTGCGCATGGGAGCCTCCATGGATTTCCTGCCGCAATGATGCGGCCGTGGATCGGCGGCCGCAAGCGGCCGTTATCCGCCCCGCCTTATCCGCCCCGCAGCCGGGCGCTGCGCCGGCGCAGCAGCTCGACCGAGAGCAGCAGCGTGCTGGTCAGCGCGATCAGCAGGGTGGAGGCGGCGGCGATGGTAGGGTCGATCTCCTCGCGCAGCGACTGCCACATGATCCGCGGCAGCGTCATCGTGCTGCCCGAGACGAACAGGGCGACCAGCAGCTCGTCGAACGAGGTGATGAAGGCGAACACCGCACCCGCCAGGATGCCCGGCCGGATCAGCGGCAGCGTGACCTGCCGGAACGTGGCCCAGGGTGTCGCACCAAGGCTCATCGCCGCCTGCTCCAGCCGCTCGTCGAACCCGTAGAGGGCGGCGGAGACGTTGATGACGACGAACGGCACCGCGAGGCAGGTGTGCGCCAGGATCAGCGCATAAGGGTGGCCGATCAGGCCGAGCCGGGCATAGACGAAATAGATGCCGATCGCGACGATGATGCCGGGGACGATGATCGGCGAGAGGATGAAGCCGTTCAGCAGTCGCCGCCCGCGGAAGCGCCCGCGCACCAGCCCGAATGCCGCCGGCGTGCCCAGCACGCAGGCGAGCACGGTGACGGCGCCGCCGACCCAGATGCTGTACCACGCCGCCCCGGTCCATTGCGCGGCGCCGAAGAAGCCGCGATACCAGCGCAGCGAGAACCCCGGCGGCGGGAACGCAAGGTATGTCGCCGACGAGAACGAGACCGGGATGATCACGAAAATCGGGAAGATCAGATAGAACAGCACCGCACCGGCCAGCACCGCGAGCCAGGGCGGGATGGTGCGTGCCATCTCAGGCGCGGCTGCGGCCGAACGCCTGCTCGACGCCGAGCACGCGGGCAAAGAGGGCGTAGCTGCCCAGGGCCGCCGCGAGCAGCACCACCGACAGCGCCGAGCCGAACGGCCAGTTGAACAGGTCGATCTGCTGCTGGATCAGGATCGCCATCATCAGGTCGCGCGGGCCGCCGACCAGCGCCGGGGTGATGTAGAAGCCGAGCGAGAGGATGAACACCAGCAGGCATCCCGCCGAGACGCCCGGCAGGCTGAGCGGCAGCAGCACCTGGCGGAACGCCGCCGACGGCCGCGCGCCGAGGCTGGAGGCCGCGCGCAGCAGGTTCGCATCGATGCCGCGCAGCACGGCGTAGAGCGGCAGGATCATGAACGGCAGCAGCACGTGCACCATCGCGACATAGACGGCGAAGGTGGTGTTGAGCAGCTTCAGCGGCTCGGCGATCAGCCCCATCGCCAGCAGCGCGTGGTTGATGATGCCCTGCCGTCCGAGCAGCGCCATCCAGGCGTAGCTGCGCACCAGGATGCTGGTCCAGAACGGCACCAGCACCAGCACCATCAACAGATTGGCGCGCGCCGGCCGCGCGCGGGCCAGCACCAGCGCCACCGGATAGCCGAGCAGCAGAACCGCGGCCGTCACCACCACGCTGATCCGCACCGTGATCCACAGCACCAGCAGATAGACCGGCGAATGCAGCATCTCGGCGAAATGCACGAGCGTCCAATGCGGGTCGCGCACGCTGCGCAGCATCATCGCCCCGACCGGGAAGGCATAGAAGGCGAACAGGTAGATCAGCAGCGGCGCCACCAGCCACAGGCGGCGATCGAGCGGCGCGCGGGCGGCGCGTACCAGCGAAGGCGGCGCCAGGGAAGGCGGTGCCAATGCGATCACCTGCTCCGATGCCATGCCGCCCCCATCGCCGTGCCGCGCAAGCATGCCAGCTTGTCCGGCTCATGCGCAAAGCCCTTCACGCCGCCGCGTCCGCCGGCCTACGCTCGGCGGACGCCACCAGGGCGAGGATAGGGGCGAGGGATCGGCATGGACGGGCAGGCGGCGGCGCCGGCCGCGCGCGCGGGAGGGGAGATGCCCGCCGGGGCGGCGGTCCGGCTCGACGCGGTGAGCAAGCAGTTCGGGAGTTTCGTCGCGGTCGATCGCATGAGCCTCGCGATCGAGCCGGGGGAGTTCATTACCTTCCTCGGCCCGTCCGGCTCCGGCAAGACGACCTCGCTGATGATGCTCGCCGGCTTCGAGACGCCGAGTGCCGGCGAGATCACGATCGATGGGCAGAGGATGTCGCGGGTACCGCCCTACCGGCGCAATGTCGGCATGGTGTTCCAGAACTACGCGCTGTTCCCACACATGAACGTCGCCGAGAACATCGGCTTCCCGCTGCGCCAGCGCCGTGTCGATCGGGCGGCGATCGCGCGCCGCGTGGCCGAGACGCTCGATCTGGTGCAGATGGCCGGATACGGCGGCCGGGCGCCGCGCCAGCTCTCGGGCGGGCAGCAGCAGCGGGTCGCGATCGCGCGCGCGATCATCTTTCGCCCGCGCGTCTTGCTGATGGACGAGCCGCTGAGCGCGCTCGACAAAAAGCTGCGCGAGGACATGCAACTCGAAATCAAGCATCTGCACCAACGGCTGGGGATCACCTTCGTCTATGTCACGCACGACCAGCGCGAGGCGCTGGTGATGTCGGACCGGGTGGCGGTGATGAACGAGGGCCGGATCGAGCAGCTCGGGGCGCCGGCCGCGATCTACGACCGCCCGGCCAACCATTTCGTCGCCTCGTTCATCGGCGAGAGCAATTTCATCGCCGGTGTGCCTACGAAGTCGTGGCCGGGCGAGGTGGCGCTGCGCGTGGGCGAGGCGGTGCTGCGCGGCCTGGGCGAAGGCGGGGCGCGGCTGATGGTGCGGCCGGAGAAGATCGCGCTGCATCGGCCCCACGGCGCTCCCGCCGGCGGCAACGCGCTGCCGGCCATCGTGCGCGAGGTGACGTTCGTGGGCGAGGTGCGCCGCTACCTGGCCGCGTCGGCGGACGGCACACTGATCGCCGCCAAGGAGCCGCATCGCTTCGGCATGGAGAGCCACGCGCCGGGCGATTCCGTCCTGCTGTGCTGGGCGGTCGAGGACACGCTCGCGGTGTGAGCGCGCTTGCCTTGATACGTCATTTTACGTAAATATATTCGAATTGAGGTGCCTTGCGATGGACGAGTTCCGATCCCTGCATTTGCAGAAGAACCTCGGCGAGGTTTTGGCCGCGGCTGAATCCGCGCCGACCGTGCTGGTCAATCGCGGGCAGCCGCGGGTCGTTCTCATGTCGGCGGCCGAATTTCGGCGGCTAAAGGAGGCCGCCGGCGAATCGGTCCCGCGCGCCGCATTGCCGCGACGGTCGCTCGTCGTCCGAGGCAGGGGTCAGGATCCGCTCGGCTACGACACATCGGACCTGCGGACGGCCGGCCGGGAGATGGCCGAGGCGGCGCTGTCGGGCCGCAACGTAACGGCGGTCCGGGCGGAGCTGGAGCGCGTCAGGCGGAGGCTCGGCATCCGCCGCTCGGCATCGCACGATCCGGACGCCGCTGGGCCACGCCAATGAGCGACGACGACGATCGGATACCCCGGCTGTTGATCCCGGACAACACGCCCCTCTCGCTGCTCTCGATGTTGGGTAAGGCAGCGCTCGATTGGCTGTTCGCGATCGAGGCCGAGGTGTGGGTCACCGACATGGTCCGGATCGAAGCGTTGCGCGATCCGGACCCCGGCGACGACCAACGGGCCCAGCAGCGCCGGGCGCTGTGCGAGTGGTTCCATGAGAACCGCCACCGCATCCGGGTGCAGTCCACCCCGGAAGGCCGGGATTACGAGCGGGAAATGCGGAACTGGTCGCGTGGCGGGAGTGTCCCCGACGACAAGCCGTCCTGGCGGAACCGCGGCGAACGCAGCATGGCCGAAATCCTTCCCGCCGCTGCGGCAGTCATTGGCCAGGGCGAGGCGGTAGTTCTCCTGGTAGACGACAGAGCCGCTCGATCCATGCTCATCGCCGCCATTCAGTTCGAGGGCCTGGACGCCGACATCATGGCCACCGAAACATTTCTTGCCCTTCTCGAAAGCGATTACGGCCTGATCGAGACCAGCACGGCGTGGCAGGCGATTCGTTCGGCTGCGGATGGCGAAGTCCCGGCGCCGTACGACCCCGATCCGGTGCATGTTCGCTCGAGGTGACGCGGTCCGCCGAGGCGAGCTGCCAGCTTCGACGTTTCCTGCCAACGTGCTGTTTACGATCCGCGTCTATGTCAGCAAACTGCGCGAGCCTGTGGCGAGCGCGACGACGGCCGCACGCCTCGGGGCGCCGGTTCTCGGCGGCGGCTACCGCCGCAGGCCGGATATGCCGAGCATCTCCCCGCTGCTCGTGAAGGATTGCATGACGCGATAGAAATGCCCCGTCAGGCTGCCGAGCGCCAGCCAGAACAGAAGGGTCGTGACGATGGATGCGGTCACGAACTCATGCGCCAACGCGTCCGGCGCCGCACTCCTGTACTCCGCCGGCTGCGGTGCGCCGTAGAGGTGCGGCAGGATCAGCAGAACGACCGCCGCCACCACCCCAACCGCCCGACGTTGCAGAAACAGCAATCCGAGTGCGCCGCCGGTCGCGAGCGTGGTCGCCACCCACCAAATCTGACGGCTCAGCAACGGCGCCGCCTCGGTCCCTGGCACCTCAGGCGGCAGGCCGAGGCTTGGCGCCAAGGCGAACGTCGCAAAGCCGGCGAGGCCCCAGAACAGGCCCGTGCGCCAATCGACCTCGCCGCCGCGTAGCGCGTAGCCGGCGGTCAGCAGCAGAGCGAAGGCGATGGCGGTCACGATGTCCGCCAGTCCGGTATAGAACGAGCGCTCGAACCCGTCCGCCGGTTGCCATGCGGCGGCGGTGGCATCGTGGGTCATGCCGGGCATGGCGGGCACCCTCTCGGCGGCCCGCTCGAAGACCTCCGCCTTCTGGATGATCGCCGCCGTTCCGAAGTGATGCGCCACCGTCACCAGCACGCCCACGATCAGGCCGGCGGCCACCGCCACGAAGACGATTCTGCGGAATGCGTCCAAGATCAGAGCCCCGGTGGACGCCTCAGCCGGTCAATGGCAGGGGAACCCGGTCGAGTGGCGCACGTCGTGGGCGGCGTTGTGGGCGGCGCTGATGGTCGAGAACCCGACGCCCCAAAGCATGAACACGCCCAGCAAGGCGGCCAGGAATGCAGGCGCGCGATCTGATATCCGGCTGCGCGGTGCGGTGCCCGCGAGGGTGGCTGAGGCGATGGGCATCGGCATCTCTCCACGATGAGGGGCAACCCTTTTATTGGGCAAGTGATCGGTTCCTGCAACCTCGGGCCGACTCCCCTGCGACCCGGCGCTTGATCGGCGCCAGGCTGCGGTGTCATGTGCACTGATGCCCATGCTCACAGGACAGGCGCGACTCGCCGGTATCGTCGGCTGGCCGGTCGCCCATTCGCGCTCGCCGCGGCTGCACGGCTACTGGCTGCAGCGGATGGGGATCGACGGCGCCTATCTGCCGCTGCCGGTGCAGCCGGGGGATTTCTCGGTCGCGATCCATGGCCTGCGCGCCGCCGGGTTCCGCGGCTGCAACGTGACGCTGCCGCACAAGCGCGCGGCGTTCGCAATCTGCGACCAGCGCGACACCGCCGCCCGCCGCAGCGGCACCGTCAACACGCTGGTGTTCGAGGGTGGAAAAATCCTCGGCCGCAACACTGACGGCGCCGGCTTCATGGCCAGCCTGCGCGCCCACGGCATCGATCCCGCCGCCGGACCGGTGCTGGTGCTCGGCGCCGGCGGGGCGGCGCGCGCGGTCGCGGCGGCGTTGCAGGATGCGGGGGCGACGGTCAGCCTCGCCAATCGCACCCATGACCGCGCCGAGGCTCTGGCGCAGGCGCTGCCCGGCCTGCGCGTCGTGCCGTGGCAGGAGCGCGAAGCGGCGCTCGGCGATTTCGCACTGCTGGTCAACGCCACCTCGGCGGGCATGAGCGGGCATGAGGCGCTGCCGCTCGACCTCGCGCGCGCCGCTCCCGCCATGACGGTGGCCGACATCGTTTATGTGCCGCTGCAAACGCCGTTGCTGGCCGGGGCCGCGGCGCGAGGGCTGCGCACCGTGGGCGGGCTCGGGATGCTGCTGCACCAGGCGGGGCTGGGGTTCGAGGCATGGTTCGGCGCGCGGCCGGAGGTCGATGACGCGCTCGAAGCTTTCGTCGCCGCCGACATTGCGCGCCGGTGAAGGTGATCGGCCTGACCGGCGGCATCGGCATGGGCAAATCGACCGCGGCGGAGGCGTTCCGGCGCGCCGGCATTCCCGTCTTCGACGCCGATGCCGAGGTGCATCGGCTGCAGGCACACGGCGGCGCCGCGGTGCGCGCGATCGCCGAGCGCTTCCCCGTTGCGGTGCGCGCCGGTGCCGTCGATCGCGCGGCGCTGCGCGACGCGGCGGTGCAGGACCCGGCGGCGATGGCGCGGCTGGAGGCGATCCTGCATCCGCTTGTTCGCCGCGCCGAGCGCGCTTTCGTCGGACGCCACCGCCGTGCCGGGCGCCGCGCCGTGGTGCTCGACATCCCGCTGCTGTTCGAGACCGGCGGGGAGCGGCGCGTGGACGAGGTGGTGGTGGTCAGTGCGCCGCGCTCGGTGCAGGCGGCGCGGGTGCGCCGCCGCCGTCGCATGACGCCCGAGCAGACCGCCGCCATCATCGCGCGGCAGATGCCCGATGCAGAGAAACGCCGCCGCGCCGATCTGGTGGTTCATACCGGCCTCTCGCGCGGCCACGCGTTGCGCGCACTCCGCCGCTACATCGCGGGGCTGCGATGAGCCGCGCGGTCCTGTTCGATACAGAAACGACTGGGCTGGACCCCACATCCGGCCACCGCGTGATCGAGATCGCGGCGCTGGAGCTGGTCAACGATCTTCCAACTGGGTGTCACTTCCACGCCTTCCTCGACCCCGAGCGCGAGATCGACGAGGAGGCGACGCGCATCCACGGCCTCTCGCGCGCCGAGCTGCGCGGCAAGCCGCGCTTCGCGGAAATCGCAGCCGATCTGATCGCCTTCCTGGGCGATGGTCCGTTGCTTGCGCACAACGCCGCGTTCGATTTCGGCTTTCTCGACGCAGAGTTCTCGCGCGCGGGCCATCAGCCGCTCGATCGCGCGCGGATGCTCGACACGATGGAGCTGGCGCGCACGCGCTTTCCCGGCCTGCCGAACAGCCTCGATGCGCTGTGCCGGCGGTTCGCGATCGACCTCTCGCTTCGCACGACGCACAACGCGCTGCTCGACTGCCGGCTGCTGGCGGAGGTGTATGTCGAGTTGACCGGCGGGAGACAGCGCGGGTTGGCGCTTGTGGCCGTGGAGGCGGCGGCGGTGCCTGCTGTGAACTACCGGGCGGCGGGCGGCCGCGCGCCGCGGCCGATGGTGCCGGCCGAGGCGGAGCTGGCGGCCCACGCGGCGTTCCTCGCGCGCATCCCGTCGCCGATCTGGCTGGCGCCCTGATCGTGTCCGGCCCGCCGCGCGGGGCGGTGCTGCGGGGCGCCGTCGCCGACCTGCACGCCGGCCGCGCCGCCGCAGCCGCAGTAGCAGCGGAGCGGCTACTCGCGGGCGATTCGGACGACATCGAGGCGGCGCTGCTGCTCGGCCTCGCGCACGGGCTGGCGGGCGAGGCCGAGCGCGCGGCGCCGCTGCTGGCGCGGGTCGCGGCCGCGCGGCCGGCGCACGCGCATCCGTGCGGCGATCTCGCCGGATTGCTGCGTGGCGCCGGGCGGGCCGCCGAGGCCGAGGCGCATTTCCGCGCCGCCGCCCGGCTCGCGCCCGAGGATGCACGCCTCGCCTTCGCCCACGCCGCTTTCCTGCACGAGCAGGGGCGGCTCGATCAGGCCGCAATGCGGCTGGGTCCCGCGGCCTCGCCCGCGGCGCGAAACCTGCTTGGCATTCTCCACGCCGAGCAAGGCCGCATTGCCGAGGCGATCGCGGCCTTTCGCGCGGTGCTCGCGATCGAGCCCGAAAACGCCGGCGCGCTCGCCAATCTGGGTGCCGCCTGCGCCGCCGAAGCGCGGATGGATGCGGCGATCGCGGCCTATGACGCGGCGCGGCACCTCGCACCGGACAATGTGGCGATCCAGCTCGGCCGTGCCTATGCGCTGCTCAAAGCCGGGCGGCTCGCCGAGGGGTTCGCGGCGCACGAATGGCGGCTGCGCCTGCCCGGGCGCGCGCTGCTGCCGCCAGCGCGGCAGCTCGAACCCGGTGCGGCGCTCGCCGGAAAAACCGTGCTGCTGACGCAGGACGAGGGTATGGGCGATACGCTGATGATGCTGCGCTACGTGCCGCTGCTGGCGCAGGCAGGCGCGCGCGTGCTGGCCTGGGTGCCGCCGGAGCTGACCCGGATCGCGCGTTCGATCCCCGGCATCGCCGAGGTGCTGAGCGGCGATGCGCTCGCACCCGCCTTCGACTGGCACGCGCCGTTCCTGTCGCTGCCGCACGTGTTCGCAACTACATCGGAGACGATCCCGCCGCCCGCTGCGATCGTGCCGGACGCGGCATCGGTGGCACGTTGGGCGGCGCGGCTGCCCGCGGGCGCAGGACGGCGCGTCGGATTGTGCTGGGCCGGGGCGGCGCGCCAGGGCAACCCGGCGGCGCTCGCGATCGACCGCCGCCGCAGCCTGCCGCTCGCCGCACTCGCGCCGCTCGGCGATCTGCCGGGCGTGCAATTCGTCAGTTTGCAGAAAGGGCCGGCAGCGGCGCAGATCGCCGAAGTTGACCTGGCACTGCACGATCCGATGCCGGCGGTCGCCGATTTCGCCGATACCGCCGCAATCGTTGCCAATCTCGATGCGGTGGTGTCGGCCGATACCGCGGTTGCCCATCTCGCCGCCTCGATGGGCAAGCGCGTGCTGCTGCTGGACCGGTTCGACAATTGCTGGCGCTGGCTCACCGGCTGCCACGACAGCCCGTGGTACCCGAGCCTGCATATCGTGCGCCAGCGCGAGCCGGGCGACTGGCCGGGCGTGGTCGTGCGCGTGGGCGCGGCGCTGGCCGACGCATAGCGGAGTGTGAGTTCGTTCCGCCACACGGTCCTTGGATTGCGGTCCTCACGGCGAGGGAACACACTCGCACCGGTCGCGCAACAGCGCGGCGGCACGGGTGCAGGAGGCACAGCATGAGCGGGTCGGGTCGGGATCGAGGTTTCTACCTCTGGCGGGCTGCGACTGCCGCGTCGCTCGCTGCTGGTTTTGGGGGCAGGGGCAGCGGCGGGTGCGCTCGGTACGGCTGCGCGCGCGCAAGGGACGTCGAAGCCGCCGGCGACGCCGAAAGGGCAGATCGTGGTCGGCCTGTCGCAGGAGCCGACCGTATTCAACCCGCTGATGCCGGCGATCGAGGTCGATCAGGGCGTCTGGTGGGCGGTCTATTCGCCGCTCTGGGGCGTCGATCCGAAGGGCCAGTTCTTTCCGCAGCTCGCCGCCGAAGTGCCGAGTGTGACCAATGGCGGTATTTCCGAGGACGGGTTGACCTGGAAGATCAAGCTGCGGCCAGACGTGAAGTGGCATGACGGCACGCCGTTCTCGGCCGACGACGTGAAGTTCACGCTCGACCTGATCAACAACCCCAATTTCCGTGCCGGATCGCGCGACGGGCACAATCTGCTCCAGGACGTGAAGGTGGTCAGCCCCACCGAGATCACCTGGAAGCTCTCGAAGCCCTACGCGCCCTATCCCTCGATCGTGGCGTGGACGTTCATCGTGCCCAAGCACATCGTCGAGAAAGCGAAAGACCCGAACAATTCCTCGCTGAACACGTCGCCGGTCGGCACCGGGCCGTTCCAATGGCGCGAGCGCGTCGCGGGCGACCACATCACGCTTGCGGCGAACCCACATTTCTTCGGCACCGGCCCGCATGTCGAGCGCGTGGTGTTCAAATACATTCCCGACCTGACGGTGATGTACACCCAGTTCCGCACCGGCGATATCGATTATACCGAGATTCAGGGCATCACGCCCGACCACTACGCCGAGGCCAAGACGCTGAAGGACCGCGTCGTGGTGGTGGTGCCGCAGGCGTTCGTCGAGAGCATCACGTTCAATCTCGGCAAGCCGGTGTTCGGCGAGCAGGTGGTGCGCGACGCATTGTATCTGGGGATGCAGAAGAAGCCGATCATCGACGCGATCTATTATGGACTGCCGTCACAAACCGAGAGCTATCTGCCGCGCGAGTCGTGGGCCTTCAACGCGAGCCTGCCGAAGCACGAACACGATCCGGCGAAGGCGAAGCAGATGCTGGACGCGGCCGGATGGAAGCCGGGCGCGGGCGGCGTGCGCGCGAAGGGAGGGCAGAAGCTCGAGTTCCTCAACTCCACCACCGCCGGCAACCACGTGCGCGAGCAGGCGCAGCAATTGTTGCAGCAGGACTGGGCGGCGATCGGCGCCAACATGAAAATCCACAACATGCCGGCCGCCGTGATCTGGGGCGACTACTACCATTTGTCGCAGTTCGACAGCGTGATGGTGGGCGAGGATTTCCTGATCGGCGCCGATCCCGATCCGTCGCTGCGGTTGGCCGGCTGGTCGATCCCGGCCAAGGGCGGGGCGGGACAGAACTCGGGCCAGTACTCCAACCCGAAGGTCGATGCGCTGCTGCGCGATGCCGACGCCACGTTCGACCGTGCGCGCCGCACCAAGGACTATCACCAGGTGCAGGAATACGTGCGTCACGACCTGCCCTTCCTGCCGATCTTCCAGTACGCGATGGTCAAGGGCACCAAGAAGGGGCTGGTCGGGCTGGCGCCGAACGTGAACTCGCTGTCGGATTGCTGGAACCTCAACGCCTGGTATTGGACGAGCTGAGCGGGAAGCGTGTAGCGTGATTCGCTACGAGCTGGCCGGGCGGGCGGCTCTGGTAACCGGCGCCGCCTCGGGCATCGGGCTTGCGACGGCGAGGCTGGTGGCGAGCGGCGGCGCCGTGGTCGCGCTCAACTTCCTGCCCGATGACGCGCGCGGGCCGGCGGCGGTGGCGGCGTTGCGCGCGGCCGGGTACGACGCCCATCCGGCACCCGGCGATGTCGGCCGGCCGGGTGACGCGGAGGCGATGGTGGCGGCGGCGATCGGCCGACTCGGCCGGCTCGATCTGCTGATCAACAATGCGGGAACGCCGGGCGCTCGCGCGGTGATCGAGCCGCACGATCTCGACCGGATGACCGAGGAATTCTGGTCGCTGCTGCTCTCGGTCAACCTGCTCGGGCCGTTTCGCTGCACCCGGGCCGCGGCCGCGGCGTTGCGCGCGACGCGCGGTGCCGTCGTCAACACCGCGTCGATCGCCGGCATCAGGTCGACCGGCAGCAGCCTCGCGTATGGCGCGACCAAGGCCGGACTGATCAAGATGACCAAGGACTTGGCGCGGGCGCTGGCGCCGGAGGTGCGGGTCAACGCGGTGGCGCCGGGTGCGGTGGACAGTGAGTGGCAGATCGAATGGACCGAGGAGAGGCGGCGCCAATCGGTCGAGCGGGCGCTGCTCAAACGTCGCTGCACACCCGACGACATCGCCGAGGTCATCGCGTTCCTCGGCTGCGGAGCGGCGATGGTGACCGGACAGACCGTGGTGGTCGATGGCGGGCTGACGCTGTAAGCAGGATCGCCCTCCGCCCCGACGTGGCGTCCGCCCGACCCGACCCCCTCTGCCGGAGACCCCGATGACCGCACCCGAGTTGCCGCGTCGTCGCATCCTCGCAGGCGCCGCCTTGCTCTCCGCAGCCGCCGCGTTCGCGAGACCCGGACACGGCGCCGCAGCAGCACTGGTCGCGGCCTTCCCCGAGGGAGCGACGCTTCTGGTCGGCGGCCCGCCGACCGGGCGGACCGCGGAATGGGGGCGGCTGCTGGCGCCGCTGTTGCAGCAAGGCCTGCCGCTGACGGAACCGCTACGTCAGGACCCCGTGGGTGGCGCGGACGGGGTTACCGCCGCCAACCAGTTCGAGGCGCGCACGACGCCGGACGGCGCCACCGCTCTGCTGTTGCCCGGCAGCGCCGCCCTGCTCTGGCTGGTCGGCGACCCGCGGGCGAAGTTCGATGTGGCGCATTGGGTCCCCGGTCTTGCCGGCATCGGCAGCGGCGTGATCGCGGCCAGGCTGCCGTTGGAGCGGCTAGGGATCGGCGCGCCGGTACGCTTCGCGGCCGCGGCCCCGAACGGGCCGGAGTTGCCGGGCCTGCTCGCGATCGAGCTGCTCGGGCTGCGGCTGGTGCCGGTATTCGGGATCGGCACCGAGGCGGCGCGGCGGGAGGCGCTGGCGCGAGGCGTGGTGGATGCGGTGTTCGTGGGCGGGCGCGACGTGCCACAGCTTCTGCCGGCACTCGCCGCCTCGGGCGCGCTGCCGCTGCTCAGCATGGGCAGCCCCGACGCGACCGGGGCGTGGCAGCGCGACGCCGCCTATCCCGCCCTGCCGACGCTGCCCGAGCTGCGCGCCGCCCGTGGCCTGCCGCCGGCGGCACCTCTGATGCCGGCCTGGCGTGCCGCGGCGACGGCGGTGCAGCTCGATGTCGCCTTGGTTTTGCCGCACCTGACACCGGCGGCGATGGTGGCGCTGTGGCGGCTGGCCTGCGCGAAGGCAGCCGCGGCGCCCGAATTGCAAGCGGCGGCGAGCAGCATCGCGGTGCGGCCGCAGGCGGCGCCGGTCGCCAGTGCCAGCACCGAGGCGCTGGCGGTCGATGCCGCCGCCCTGCTGGTGCTGCGCCGCTGGCTCACGACCCGCTTCAACTGGCGCCCGAGCTGACGAGACAGGCGACTGAATGCCAAAGGGCCTCCGTGGTATTCCACGTTGCAAGCGGCCACGCTCAACTCCCTCTCCGCCCCTGGGGGCGGAGAGGGCCGGGGTGAGGTGGGGGAAACTCCAGGCTACGGGTATAACTGGCAGGAGGGAAAGGTCATGCGGCCGATGCAATTCCTGGGCGCGGCGCTCGGTACTGGGCGCGGTCGTCGTCGGCCAGGCCCAGGCGCAGGGGTTCACGCTCACCAGCCCCGCCTTGACCGAGGGCGGCACCGTCAAGCCGGAGCAGGTGTTCAACAAGGGCGGCTGCAATGGCGGCAACATCTCGCCCGCCCTGTCCTGGAGCGGGGCGCCCGCCGGCACCAAGAGCTTCACGCTGACGCTGTTCGACCCCGACGCGCCGACCGGCAGCGGGTTCTGGCACTGGGTGATCTTCAACATCCCGCCCGGCACCACCGCGCTGGCCAAGAATGCCGGCGACCTGCAGGCAAATCTGGCCCCGAAAGGTGCGGTGCAGATTCGCAACGACTACAGCGGGATGGGGTACGGCGGCCCGTGCCCGCCGAAGGGCGACAAGCCGCACCACTACATCTTCACGCTGTCCGCGGTGGATGAGATGCTGCCGCTGAAGGAAGGCGCGTCGGCGGCCGTGGTCGGCTTCATGCTGCACTTCCACACCGTCGCCAAGACCCAACTGACCGGCCGCTACGGCGACTGAGTGCCGCCGGGACCGAAGGACGCCATGCCAAGCCACACCTTCTTCTGCATCGACGCCCACACCTGCGGCAATCCGGTGCGCATGGTCGTAGGCGGCGCACCGCTGCTGCCGCACGTGCCGATGGCCGAGAAGCGCATCATCTTCCGCGAGCGCTTCGACTGGGTGCGCCGCGCGCTGATGTTCGAGCCGCGCGGGCACGAGGTGATGTCGGGCTCGATCCTGTATCCCTCGACGCGCGAGGATTGCGACGTCGGCGTGCTCTACATCGAGGTGAGCGGCTGTCTGCCGATGTGCGGCCACGGTACCATCGGCACCGTGACCGCCGCGATCGAGAGCGGCCTCGTCGTGCCGCGCACGCCGGGCCGGATGGCGATCGAGGCGCCGGCCGGGCGGGTCGGCATCGAGTACCGGCAGGAGGGGCGATACGTCGAACAGGTGCGGCTGTTCAACGTCGCCTCCTATCTGCACGCGGCCGAGGTGGAGATCGAGGTCCCGGGCCTCGGCGCGTTGGTGATCGATGTCGCCTATGGCGGCAATTTCTATGCGATCGTCGAGCCGCAGCGGAACTGGCGCGGCCTCGATGACATGAGTGCCGCCGACATCCAGGCGGCGAGTCCGCGGGTGCGGGCGGTGGCGCAGGCGGCTGTGGCGCCGGTGCATCCCGAGGACGATCGCATCCGCGACATCACGCACATGATGTGGTGCGACACACCGCGCCCCGCCCGCGCGCACGGCCGCAATGCCGTGTTCTACGGCGACCGCGCGATCGACCGCTCGCCCTGCGGCACCGGCACCTCGGCGCGGATGGCGCAGCTCGCCGCGCGCGGCCGGCTTGCGGTCGGGCAGGAGTTCATCCACGAGAGCATCATCGGCACGATGTTCGACGGCCGGGTGGAGGCGGCCGCCGAGGTCGGCGGGCGGAGCGCGATCCGGCCGAGCGTGGCGGGATGGGCGCGAGTGATCGGGCACAACACGATCTTCGTCGATGATCGCGATCCGCTCGCGCACGGCTTCATCGTGCGGTAAATTCACGGTCGCAATACCAGCCGCCGAAACATCAACTCGTCGCGGCAATTCATCCCCACCGTCATGGTCGGCGAAGCAGGCTGTGCGAGAACCTGAGTTTTGATTGAAGGGCGGTCAAGGCTGGGGTCTGTGGCAGCGGCGGTCCCGCTCCGGTCAGGCGAGTGCGGCGGCGAGGCTGGCGGGGCCGAGGAGCTTGCTGAGGCGTCCGATATTGTAGGCGAGCACGGCGAGCGCGGTTTCGGTGGCCGCCTTGGCCTTGCCGCGCAGCAGGAAGCGACCGCCCAGGAGGTATTTCAGCGCCGCAAACGGGTGCTCGGCCGTGCATCGGCGCAACCGCATCAGCGACGGGTCCGCCGCGATCCGTGCCGCCATCCGGTCGAGCGCCGGTTGGTCGATCAGTCGATAGACGTGGCGTCGGTCGGCCCCCGTGCAGCGCGACTTCAGCGGACATCCGGCACAGCTTTCGGCCCGGTAGCGCACGGCGTTGTCCGACCTGTGCCCGCCGTTGCGAACCAGGCGGCGCCCGGCCGGGCAGGTCATCGTGTCGGTCTCGGCATCGTAGCGGAAGGCCATCGGCGCAAAGTAGTCGCCTCGCCGGTTGACCTGCGCCGGCGGCCGCACTGCGGCGGCGATGCCCTCGGCCTCGCATTGCGCGGCCTGCGTCGCATTGGCGTAGCCGGTATCGGCAACCACCGTCAGCGCCGCGGCGCCGAGTACCGCCTTGGCCGCGAGCGCCATCGGCAGCAGCTGGCGAAGGTCGTTCGCATCCGTGGTCACCTCGTGGTGGAGGATCATGTGGCTGGCCGGATCGACCGCGATCTGCACGTTGTAGGAGGGCGGCTTGGCCCCGGCGCCGCTGCCCATCGGCCGTGCGTCGGGCTCGCCGGCGACGCCGAGCTCGCGACCCTCCTCGCGCAGCCGCTGCGCCAGCTCGGCAACCTTGCCGCGCTTGGCGCGCAGCACCGCCAGCGCCTCCGTGACCGCTTGCCCGCTCGCCTCGTCCGGCTCGGCCGCGTCGGCCGCGTCCATCGCCGCCAGGTGGTCGGCGATCGCTTGGTCGAGGCGCGCGATCTCCGCCGCCGCCTCGGCGCGGCTCATCACCTGCTTGCGGCTCGCCGCCGCGCGGACCTTGCTGCCGTCGATCGCCGCGATGCCGCCGGCGAACAGGCCGCGGTCGCGGCAGAACCGAACCAGCGCGCCGCAGCTGGCGATGATCTGCGGGCCGTTGTCGCGCCGGAAGTCGGCGATCGTCTTGAAGTCGGGGGTCAGCCGGCCCAGCAGCCACATCAGCTCGACGTTGCGCTGGCATTCGCGCTCCAGCTTGCGCGACGAGCGAACCCCGTTGAGGGTGCCGTAGATATAGAGCTTGAGCAGATCGCGCGGATCGTAGCCCGGGCGGCCCTCCCGCGCCGGCACCGCTCGCTCGAAGCCCAGAGCTGGCATGTCGAGGCTGGTCACGAACGCGTCGATCACTCGCACCACCGCGTCGGCGGCGACGTAGTCGTCCACCGCCGGCGGCAACAGCGTCACCTGTCCGCGATCGACACCTTCGATAAACCCCATCCGCTCCCCGCGAATTGAGGGAGGATTCTAGAATGACGAGTCTGCGCGACGCGAGTTTTCACACAGCCTGGAAGGCCGACCATCCACGACTTTCGTCCCGCGGCAAAGTCGTGGATGGTCGGCCTTCGCCGAGCATGAGTGCGTCCGCGAGGACGCTTTGTCTGCACGGTGCAAGTCCGTGCCTGGGTTGGTCGCAGCCCAGTAATCGAAGGTAACTGCGTCGCCGAGAGGCGGGGTGGGGAGCAACCGGAGGTGAACCGGCAGTCCGTAGGATGACGAACCTGTTTCGGCGGGGTCTGGTGGCGAGCCTGCTCATGAATGGCGAAGCCTGGAACAACCGCCGGCGCTGAGGCGACTGACAAAGCGACCGGCGGGCGGATCACGTGGTTGAGGGCGGAATGCCGGGACGGCAAGGCGGCTGAAACGGAGAGACCTGGCGGTTCGGGTGAGACCGCCAGGAGTCAGAGCCTTCATAGTACCGCGGTGGCGCGAGCCACGAGAGGGACGGGCAGCAAAACCGACCCAAGGGAAGGGAGGCAGGGAGCTGGATGCGAGAGGTCGAGCATGGAGCAGGAAAGTCCCGGCAGTGCCGCCAAGGCTAAGCAAGGGACAGATGCCATCGTCGGGAAACCCCGCGAACTGTGGTGGACGGAAGCTTCGATCTGGACGGATCGCATGGTGTCGGCGCTTGGTAACGGCGTCAAAGGAGGCAAGTGGTTCAGTCTGATCGACAAGGTCACCCGACCGGCAACCCTTGAACTGGCGTGGCAGCGTGTTGCCCGCAACAAGGGGGCGGCCGGTGTGGATGGGCAAAGTGTCGAACGGTTCGCTGGGCAGTCGGGGCGGTATCTGCGGGAACTCCGGGAGAGCCTGGAAGACGGCAGCTACCGGCCGAGCCCGGTCAAACGGGTGAAGATACCCAAGGCGGACGGCAAAACTCGCCCGCTGGGGATTCCGACGGTCAAGGACCGGATTGTCCAAACCGCCCTGAAGCTGGTCATCGAGCCGATCTTTGAAGTGCAATTCCGGCCCGGAAGCTACGGCTTCCGTCCGGGACGCGGCTGCAAGGACGCTCTGCGGGAAGTCGACCGGCTGCTGAAGGAAGGCCGCACCTTCGTGGTGGATGCCGACCTGAAGAGCTACTTCGATACCATCCCGCACGACCGGCTGCTGGCGATGGTGGCAGGCTCGATCAGCGATGGCCGTGTGCTGGCGTTGATCGAGGGCTTCCTGCGCCAGGAGATCATGACGGAGATGGCGCACTGGCAGCCGACGACGGGAACGCCCCAAGGGGCGGTGCTGTCGCCGCTGCTGGCCAACCTGTACCTGCACGCGCTCGACCGACTGATGGAGCGGAGCGGCGATCGGATGGTGCGCTACGCCGACGACTTTGTGATCCTCTGCGCGTCGGAAGCGGAGGCGACGGCAGCCCTGCGCCAGGTGACGGCGTGGGTGACTGCCAACGGCCTGACGCTGCACCCGGACAAGACACGGATCACCGACAGCCGACAACCGGGCCAGGGATTTGAGTTCCTTGGCTACCGGTTCGAGGCCGGTCGGCGGTACGTGCGCACCAAGAGTTTGAAGGCCTTCCGGGACAGGGTGAGAGCCAGGACGATCCGCAGCCGAGGTGACAGCCTGGGGCGGATCATCGCTGACCTCAATCCGCTGCTGCGCGGGTGGTTTGGCTACTTCATGCATGCCAGGCCGCGCCTGTTCCGCAAGCTCGACGGCTTTATCCGACGGCGGCTGCGCGCCATCCTGCGCAAGCAGGAGAAGCGTCCCTCGATGGGGCGCAGCGAAGCCGACCACCGGCGCTGGACCAATGCCTTCTTCGCGGCTCAAGGGCTGTTCACCCTACAAGCGGCCTTCGGCAACGCGAGGCACTCACGATGAGGAAACCAGCAACTGGAGAGCCGTGTGCGGGAAAATCGCACGCACGGTTCGGAGGGCGGGGAGGGCGATCGCCCTTCCCGACCCCTATCGAGGGAGAAGGCAACTCAGAGCGTATTCAAGAAACTTACGAGATCCTGCACCTCATTCGGCTTCAAACCAATGCCGAAGCGCCGGTCGTAGAACGTTACGACATCTTGCAGTTTAGGCGCCGAGCCATCCGTGAAATACGGTGCGCGCGCGGAAAGAGCGCGGAGTTGCGGACCAGCGAATTTGCCGATATCGGAGCACTTGCCGCTGATCAGCGCGAGGCCGGGATCGTTCGTAGTGACCGAGTTGCCATTGAACGGTGTGCTCAGCCCGCCCGTGCACGTGACCTTGAAGATAGGGAGAGTCGGCGATGGCGGCGGACCCTGGTGCGCACTGGAGCCGCCCCCAATCCCGATTTCGAGGGTCGCAACCTTCCCTTTTAGGTTATTCCCACTATGGGCTTGATTGTGGCAGGTGCTGCACGTTCCGGTTATCGCGGCGGTGGAAGTATCGTTCAAGCCCGCCACCTTCGAGATGGTAAAGGTCTTCTTGTTGAACAGCTTCTGGCCTCGGGCGATCGCGGCGCGCTGTTCGTTGACCAAATTCCCCGCGAGTCCTGCCCAGGAATTGTATTCCGTGAAGGTGATGTTGTTCGGCGGTCCGCCCTGGCCCGTTGGCGCGGAGGACAGGTTTTTAGGGCCGCCCGTGGCTCCGGCGGCGTCGAGGTTATGCGCGTTGCTGTCGTAGGATTGCGCGCTGAAGATGCCGATCTCGAACCCAAGCATCTGCGTGATCTGCGGCGGGGTAGGCGGATTCTGCGCCTGCGCATGCCCGAGCGTCGCATCCCGAGCCTGACTCTCCAGGCTGGGTTCGCGCGTATCCCACATGATGGCCGGCCCCTGGAGCAGGCCGGGCAAGTTGATAAAGTGAAGATTGGCCGAGATTCGCGGACGCCGGTAAATCGAAATCATTTGCGCTGTCTTGCCGTCGATCGTGTCCTGGTCATAGGCCGGGTCCTTGTTGCACCCGTACGGATCGCTCACGACCGTTATGGTGAATTGGGCACCCTCCGGCATGGGCAGAAATACCCTGATGAGGCCTCGCGTCGGCAGGAGAGAGTGCGCGGCGCGGAAGGCCGCGCCATTACCCGTATTGGAAGGCAGATTGTTGGGACAATTGGCCCCATCCACCCCTGCGAACACCGGATCAGTACCACCGGTCGCCTGATAGCGAGCCTTGATGTTCGCGGCGCTGATGCTCATCCCACTCGGCGGCTGGTGACAGGTGGCGCAGGTCCGTCCGTTCGAGCCGAGGGAATCGAAGAACGCGTTGGAGCCGGTCTGGGTCGCACCGCCTGGCTGGTGACGAGCCCGCACAACCGGCAAGGTCGCTATCCGCGCCGCTCTTCTTGATCGTTGCGGGGATTCCGCCGCCATCGTAGATGGTGTTTTGCGCGCACGGCGGGGCCGTCGTTCCCCGTTCATTACGCAACCTTGACGGCGCAGCATTGGGGCGAGGGGCTGTCAGGGCGGAATGGTAAAAGTGCCGAAGAAACGCCGGAACATCGCTCGGCAACCGCTTCACCGCGTCGTCGGCGTTCCGGACCCTCTCTTGCAACGCGGCCTTTGTGTTGTCTGCGCTCTCGCCTCGGGTGGGCGAGGCGGTGGCGGCCGGGGGTGGCTGCTGCGCCAAAGCCGCCGGGCCGAGAAGCGCGAGGCCGGCAAAGAGAACGAGGCCTCGCCTTATGCTGCGTGGCAGCTCAGCAGGATCACATCGATTGAGACCGGCCGGCGCCCTGCGACGGCTCGAACGGATGACCATGTCAATCGCCCTCGCTTTGTTGGTTGCTTGCGGTGTCGGCCGGCGGCGTAATGTCCCACTGCCCCGGAGAGGTTATGACCCAACGCGATCGACATTTCCCGATCGCGGGCGGCTTTCGTGGGGAGCCTCATGATACGGCGGTCGTGTACTGCAATGGAAGCCCGGACTTCGGTACTGCGCAACAATTCCAAAGGCAGTTGCGTAACGATGCTGCCGAACCGGGCGATTGAATAGGGTGCGAGGTCGAGCAACGCCGGTCGGCCGGCGAACCGGTCGGCGATCAATCGCGCCGTGGTGGCGGCGAGCGTCAGGCCGAGATGGCCGTGGCCGAACGCGTAGGCGATGCGAGGTGCGGCCGGCGAGAGGCCGATCACCGGCAGGCTGTCGGGCGTCGCGGGACGCTGGCCCATCCATTCTGTGCCGGGCGCGTCCGAAAGGCCCGGCAGGTAGCGCTTTGCCAGGGTTCGCAGCCGCCGTGCGCGGGCGAAATTGGGCGGCGCGTCCAGGCCCGCGAACTCGGCGGCACCGCCGATGCGCAGGCCAGGCGCCAGGGGCGCGACAACGAATTTTTCTGCTGCGAAGATCACTTCGCGCGAGAGAATAACGCGCGGCTCCGCGATCGTGGTGTTGTAGCCGCGCTCGGAGGCGAGCAGCACGCGATCGCCAAGGCGACGCACGAGCCGCGCCGACCACGCGCCGGCGGCGATCACCACCGCGTCGAATGCGTGGTGCGCGCCGTCGGCGGTGCGCACGCGGGCGTCGGCGTCGAGATCGACCACCTCGGCGCGGCGCACGGCGACCCCGCGGGCGCGCAAGGCTGCGAGCAACGCCGCCCAGACCGCGCGCGGGTCGCGCACCTGCGACCAGCCAGGCACCAGCACGCCGCACGCGGCCGCCGGGCCAAGCGCCGGCTCCATCGCGCGCACCTTCCCACCCGAGAGCGCTTGCCACACGACACCGAGCCGCCCGCGCAGCCCCCATTCCGCCGCTTCGGCCTCGAACCGAGCACGGCTGCGATAGACGGTGAGCGCGCCTCCGCGAACCAGCGCGTCCGATAGACCGATTGCGGCGAGCAGCGGCACGAGATCGTCATGCGCGCGGGCCGTGAGTGCGGCGAGTGCGGCGGCACCGCGGGCGACGCTCGCCGGCCGGGCCGACGCGACGAAGCCGGCAAGCCAGGGCAGCAGCGCGGGCAGATGCGCCGGCCGGATCGCGAGCGGGCCAAGCGGATCGAGCAGGTAGCGCGGCACGCGGGCGAGCACCGCGAGGCTGGCGGCGGGGATCACCTCGCTGACACCGATCCCGCCCGCGTTGCCCCAGGAGCATTTGTCGCCGTCCGGCTCGCGGTCGAGCACGGTGACGGCGTGACCGTCGGCGCGGAGCGCATGGGCACAGGCGAGCCCCACGATGCCGCCGCCGATCACGCCGATCCGCGCCATCCCGTCCCCCATTCCCGATCGCCAAGCCGAAAAGCGATCGCCGTGTGAAGTGTCTCACATCCGCGGGCCGGTCCAACCCCGCACGATGGCCGCGCCAGCAAGGAGCGGGGACATGGCAGCGATCACGCAGGCCACGGCGATGCCGGTTGCGATCTCCAACGTGGTGCCGTTCCGGCCCCGCCTCTCCGAGGCCCATCGCGCGCTGCTCGCGGCCTGGGTGAAGGCCGGACGGCGGATGGGGCTGCACGATGCCGAGATCGTCCACCGCACGCCCGAGGGTGCCATCGATCCCGCCGGCATGGCGGTGATCTGGGTGCGGGAGAATCCCGATCCGGCCTATCTGGTGCGCTTCGAGGGCGTCGGCTGGGCGGTGGTGGATTTACCGCGCCGCGCGGTGCTGGGCCGCTTCGTGGGCTTCGCGCAGGCACTCGAGTTCATCCGCCCGGTGCTCGGCGAATCCGTGGCGCAATGATGCACGCGGCCCTTCCCGTGAGCAGTGCGCCAGGAGGATGAGGGCGGTGCCGAACGCATCCGTGAAGATTGCCGCGTGGCTATCGCTGGCCGTCTGCGCGGTCGTGATCGGCATCGCCATGGCCGCCCGCCTGCAGCATGGAGGGGCGCCGGTGCGGCAGCATTTGGCACTGGCGTCAATTCCGGAATCGCGCGTGCGGCATCGCGCCATCCGTCCCGCAGTCCCGCCGCCGCCGCCCGAGATCACCGCGCCGGCGGCGGCCCCGCCGCTTTCGCTCCCGGTCACCCGCGGCTTACGGCCCGCCACGACCGCCCCCTCGCTCGGCAGCGCGCTCGACGCGGCGCTGGCGAAGCTCGCCCCGGCGCAGGTGGCCTTCACCGCGCCCACGCACATGCAGCTCGGACGCACGCGGGAGATCCGGGCAGTGCTGTCGCTCAATCTCTCGGGAGATGCGCTGAAGGGGCTGCTGCCCGCAGCCGGTCGTGTCGAAGTCGATCCGTTAAAGGTCTCCGACACGATGACCGCCTCGCTCTACGGCGAAGGCTTCAAGATCGCGCCGCAGAACACCGAGACGCAGATCGTCAGCCGCGCGAACACGACCGAGTGGCACTGGTTCGTCACGCCAACCGCGACCGGATCGCTGACGCTGTTCCTCGATTTTACCGCGCATCTTTCGATCGGCAGCCAGGACGCGCAGCGGTCGATCATCACGCGTGAGGCGCGCATCGACGTCGTGGTGGCCTGGCCGATGACCGCGCAGGGCTGGTTCGACCTGGCGCGCAAAACGGTCGAGGATGTAGGCTGGTTGTGGACGACCCTGCTGCTGCCGGCGGGCCTGTTCGTGATGCGCGGCTGGCAGCGCCGGCGGCCGCCGGCTCCCGCCGCTCAGCTCCGGTAGCTGCCGTTGATGTCGATGTAGCCGTGGGTCAGATCGCAGGTCCACGCCTCGGCCCGGCCACGGCCGAGGCCGAGATCGACCGCGATCGCCACCTCCCGCCCCTGCATGTGTGCGACCACCGGCGCCTCGTCGTAGCCTTCGACCACCGCGCCGTCGCGCGCCATCCACACGCCGCCGATCGCGACCGAGAGCCGGTCGCGATCGGCCGGCTCGCCCGCCTTGCCGACCGCCATCACGATCCGGCCCCAGTTCGCGTCCTCGCCGGCGATCGCGGTCTTGACCAGCGGCGAGTTCGCGATCGCCATCGCGATCCGCTTCGCCGAACGTCGCGAGACCGCGCCGCAGACCGTGATATGCACCAGCTTCTGGGCGCCCTCGCCGTCGCGCACCACCTGCAAGGCGAGGTCGTGCAGCACCGCATCGAGCGCCGCGCGGAACCCGCGCAGCATCGGCCCGCCCGAAGGCGCGATGCGCGCGTGCCGCGCCTGGCCGGTCGCGAACAGCAGCACCGTGTCGCTGGTGGAGGTGTCGCTATCGACCGTCGTGCAGTTGAAGCTCGCGGCGACCCCGCGCGCGAGCATCGCCTGCAAGGCGGGGGCGGGGATCGCCGCGTCGGTGAACACGAAGCAGAGCATGGTCGCCATGTCGGGCGCGATCATGCCGCTGCCCTTGGCGATGCCGCAGATGCGCACCTCCGTCTCGCCGATCCGCGCGGTGCGGGTCGCGGCCTTGGGGAAGGTGTCGGTGGTCACGATGCCGCGCGCCGCCGCCTCCCACGCGCCTTCGGCGAGCGAGGCGTGCAGCGAAGGCAGTGCCGCGGTCAGGCGGTCATGCGGCAGCACTTCGCCGATCACGCCGGTGGAGGCGAGGAACACCTCGCGCGGCCGGCAGCCGATCAGATGGGCGGCCTCGGCGGCGGTGGCGCGCGCCGCCTCGGCGCCGGCGCGGCCGGTGAAGACGTTGGCGTTGCCGGCGTTCACCACCAGCGCCCGCGCGCGCCCGGCCGGCAGCGCGGCGCGGCACCAATCGACCGGCGCGCTCGGGCAGCGGCTCTGGGTGAACACGCCGGCGACGGTGCTGCGCGCCGGCATCTCGGCCATCACCAGATCGGTGCGTCCCTGGTAGCGGATGCCCGCGGCTGCCGCGCCCAGCCGCACGCCGGCGATCGGCGGCAGCTCGGGCAGACCGACGGCAAGCGGCGAGCGGGGCGGGGCGGCCAAGGGCCGCTCAGGGTTTGCTGGCCGCAGGCGGCGGCGTGGCGGTGTCAGTCGCGCGGTGCGGAGTGCCGTTCTCGTTGAAGGTCTCGATCTTCACGTCGGCCTTCGCCTTGGTGATCGCGCGCGCGATCCCCTTGCTGATCAGCGAGTGGACGATCTGCTGCTTCACGCTGTCGAGCGTGGGCGGTGGCGCACGGCGGTCGCCCAGCACCTGGATCACGTGCCAGCCGAACTCGGTATGCACCGGCGTGGGCGAGACTTCACCGGGCTTGAGCCCGAAGGCGGCCGCGGAGAAGGCGGGCACCATGTCGCCCTGCTTGAACCAGCCGAGATCGCCGCCGGAGGCCTGACTGCCGGTATCCTTGCTCTCCTGCTTGGCGAGGGTCGCGAAATCCGCGCCGGCCTTGAGTTTGGCAATGATGGACTTCGCCTCCGCCTCGGTGGGCACCAGGATGTGCCGGGCGTGGACCTCCTTCGGCCCCTGCTTGCCGGCGTACTCCTTGTCGTACTGCGCCTTTACGGCGGCGTCGGTGATGTCGGGCCCCACCTCCTTTTGCAGCAGCGCGCTCTGCAGGGCGCGGTCGCTGGCCGCTTTCATCGCCTCGGCGACCTTGGGGTCGTTCTGCAGGCCCTGCTTGCGAGCCTCGGCGACCAGGGCGGCCTCGTCCACCAGCCGGCCGAGCACCATCGGGAAGAGCACCGGCTGCGGCAGGCCCTTGAGCTGCGCAGGCAGCGTCTGCATGGCCGCGGTGACGTCGCTCGCGTGGATGGTCTGATCGCCGATGCGCGCCACGACGGGGTCGCCGGCGGGCGGTGGGGCGGGCGTTGCGGCGGCGGGGGGCGGGGTGGTTCCGGCCGGCGCGGTCTGCGCGAGCCCGGTCTGCGCCAGCATGGAGACGCAGCACAGGGTGGCCGCGAGCAGAGCGGCAAGGCTCAGGCGTGGCATGATCATGGGAGCACCTCGATGAGGGGTGCCAATGTGGCCGAGGGGTTCGGCTGCGGCAAGGCGGGCGCCGGCTGCTGAGGCCCGGCGAGGCGGCGCACCGATGCGCGCGTTGACGCGTGCGTTGACCGGGGGCGGGGTGGGGCCTATCTGCAACTCGCCCAAGCTGGCCCGTCCGCCGTCCCGGAGGTGTGGGCCGCGCCCCGCCCCGGAAGGCCCCGTATGCTCGCCAGCGTCGCCCGCGTTATCTTCGGCACCAGCAACGATCGCAGGCTGAAGGCCTACCAGCGCCGGCTGCCGCAGATCAACGCACTGGAGCCGGCCTTCGCGGCGCTCTCGGATGAGGCATTGCGGGCCAAGACCGCCGAATTCCGCGAACAGCTCGCGGGCGGTGCGACACTGGATGCGCTGCTGCCCGAGGCGTTCGCGGTCGTCCGCGAGGCCTCCAAGCGCACGCTCGATCAACGCCATTTCGACGTGCAGATGATCGGGGGCATGGTGCTGCACGAGGGCAAGATCGCCGAGATGAAGACCGGCGAGGGCAAGACGCTGGTCGCCACCCTGCCGGTCTATCTGAACGCGCTCGCCGGCACCGGCGTGCATGTGGTGACGGTGAATGACTACCTCGCCCGCCGCGACGCCGAGTGGATGGGCCAGATCTACGGCTTCCTCGGCATGAGCGTCGGCGTGATCGTGCACGGCCTGGACGACGACCAGCGCCGCGCCGCCTACGCCGCCGACATCACCTATGGCACCAACAACGAGTTCGGCTTCGACTACCTGCGCGACAACATGAAGTACCGCCTCGAGGAGATGGTCCAGCGCGACTTCGTCTATGCGATCGTGGACGAGGTGGACAACATCATGATCGACGAGGCGCGCACGCCGCTGATCATCTCCGGCCCCGCCGAGGACAGCTCTGATCTCTACCGCAGCGTGAACGCGGTTGTCCGCGATCTTGTTGTGGACGAAACGACTTACGAAAAGGACGAGAAATTCCGTACCGTCAATTTGACCGAGGACGGATCGGAGCGCGTCGAGGAGATGTTGCGCGAAGCCGGCATCATAGAGCAGGGCAATCTCTACGACATCTTCAACGTGTCGGTGCTGCACCATGTCACGCAGTCGCTGCGCGCGCACACGCTGTTCGCGCGCGACACCGAGTACATCGTGCGCGAGGACAAGATCGTCATCATCGACGAGTTCACCGGGCGCATGATGGAGGGCCGCCGCTACTCCGAGGGGCTGCACCAGGCGTTGGAGGCCAAGGAGGGTGTCACCGTTCAGGCGGAGAACCAGACGCTCGCCTCGATCACGTTCCAGAACTATTTCCGCCTCTATCCCAAGCTCGCGGGCATGACCGGCACGGCGATGACCGAGGCCGACGAGTTTGCCGAGATCTACAAGCTCGACGTGGTGGACATCCCGACCAACGTGCCGGTGATCCGCACCGACCAGGACGACGAGGTGTACCGCACCGCCGCGGAAAAATACGAGGCGGTGGCGAAGCTGATCGCTGAGGCGCGCGCGCGTCACCAGCCGGTGCTGGTCGGCACCGTCAGCATCGAGAAGAGCGAGCACCTCTCGGGCATCCTGAAGCAGAAGCGGGTGCCGCACGCGGTGCTGAACGCGCGCTTCCACGAGATGGAGGCGGAGATCGTGGCACAGGCCGGCGCGCCGGGAGCGGTCACGATCGCGACCAACATGGCCGGGCGAGGGACCGACATCAAGCTCGGCGGCAATCTCGAGATGCGGCTGAAGAAGGAGCTGGCGGGTGTCGAGGACGCCGCCCTGCGCGCGGCGCGCGAGGCCGAGATCAAGGACGAGATCGCGCGCGCGCATGAGGTGGTCAAACAGGCCGGCGGCCTGTTCGTGATCGGCACCGAGCGGCACGAGAGCCGGCGCATCGACAACCAGTTGCGCGGCCGCTCCGGCCGGCAGGGCGATCCGGGTGCCAGCCGCTTCTTCCTGTCGCTGGAAGACGATCTGATGCGCATCTTCGGCTCGGACCGGATGGGCGGGATGCTGCAGAAGCTCGGCCTCAAGGAAGGCGAGGCGATCGTGCATCCCTGGATCAACAAGGCTCTCGAGAAGGCGCAGAAGAAGGTCGAGGCGCGCAACTTCGACATGCGCAAAAACGTGCTCAAATACGACGACGTGATGAGCGATCAGCGGCGCGAGGTCTATGCGCAGCGCCGCGAGTTCATGAAGGCCAACGACGTTTCCGAGACGGTGACGGAGATGCGCGGCGAGATCATCGCGGCAATGGTGGCGCGCCGCATCCCCGAGAAGGCGTTCGCCGAGCAGTGGGAGAGTGCGGAGCTGGCCGAGGAAATGAACCGCGTGCTGGCGCTCGATCTTCCGATCGTCGAATGGGCGGGCGAGGAGGGCATCGACGAGGTCGCGATCCACGAACGGATCGAGCGCGCGGCCGATGCGATGATGGCGGCCAAAGCGGCCAATCTCGGTCCCGAGCTGATGCGCTACATCGAAAAGTCGCTGCTGCTGCAAGTGCTGGATGCGGTCTGGAAGGAGCACCTGCTGGCGATCGACCATTTGCGCCAGGGCATCGGTCTGCGCGCCTATGGCCAGCGCGACCCGCTCAATGAGTACAAGAGCGAAGCGTTCGGGATGTTCAACGCCATGCTCGACGAACTCAAGGAACGGGTCACGGCGATGCTCGCGCGCGTCGAGCTGGCGCCCGATGCGCCGCCGGAGCCGGTCGGCATCACCGCGAGCGGGATGTTCGAGAGCCACCCCGATCCGGCGCTGGCCGGCGGCGAGCTGGCGCTGGCCGAGGCGGAGCCGATGCGGGTGGTGGCCGGGCCGTTGCGCAGCGAGGCGGTCGATCCCGACAATCCGGCGACCTGGGCGGCGACGCCGCGCAACGCACCCTGCCCGTGCGGCTCGGGGCGGAAATACAAGCACTGCCACGGGCGCACCGCGTAGCCGGACGGGCGAACCCGGTAGTGGCTGAGGTTGAAGCCGCCTACCCTGGGATCGCCTGGTGCGCTGCCAGGCACGCGATGTCGAGCACCTGGCTCACCGACGCGTCGAGCCGCACCAGTTGCATCGGCTTTGCCATCCCCAGCAGCAGCGGCCCGATCGTCCCGCCGCCGCCGAGCCGTGGCGCCAGCCGAGATGAGATGTGCGCCGAGTGCAGCCCCGGCATCACCAGCACATTGGCATTGGCCGTCAGCCGACAGAACGGGAACAGCGCGCGCACCCCGGGCTCTAGCGCCACATCCGGGCTCATGTCGCCGTCGAACTCGAAATCGACCCCGCGCCGCTCCAGCAGGACGACCGCCTCGCGGATGCCGTGCACGGTACGGTGCAGCGGGTTGCCGAAGGTGGAATGCGACAGCAGCGCCACGCGCGGCTCGTGGCCCATCGCCCGCGCCGCGGCAGCACTGCCGATCGCGATGTCGGCAAGTTCCTCGGAGGTCGGGCGCTCGCGCAGCAGCGTGTCGGCCACGAACAGGGTGCCGTGGGCGCCGAGCAACATGGTCAGCCCGAAGGCGATCCTGCCCGGGGCGGGATCGATCACGCGGTCGATGTCTTCCAGGCAGACGGCGGTTGGGCGCGTCAGGCCCGTCACCATCGCGTCGGCATCGCCGGTCGCGACCATGCAGGCGGCGAACACGTTGCGGTTCTGGTTGACCATGCGCTGACAGTCGCGCCGCAACGCGCCGCGACGTTGCAGACGCTGATAGAGGAAATCCAGATAGCGCGCATTCTGGCCGGAGATGCGGGCATTGTGGATCTCGATCCCCTCCACCTGGCCCAGGCCGATCGCGGTCATTGTCGCAGCCACCCGGTCCTCGCGTCCGATCAGGACCGGCGTGCCGTAGCCGGCGTTGCGGAACGCGACGGCCGCACGCACCGCCTTCTCCTCCTCCCCCTCGGCGAACACCACCCGCCTGGGATTGGCGCGCACCCGCTCGCTGATCGCATCCAGCGCGCTCGCGGTGGGATCGAGCCGGCCCGACAGTTCGCGCGCGTAGCGCCGCAGATCGGCCAGCGGCCGGCGCGCGACCCCGCTCTCCATCGCCGCGCGCGCGACCGCGGGCGGGATGCGCGAGATCAGGCGCGGGTCGAAGGCATTGGGGATCATGTAGTCCGGCCCGAACTTCATGCCGTGACCGCTGCCGGCGGTATGCACCTCGTCGGGCACGTCCTCGCGTGCGAGCTGGGCGAGCGCCTCTGCGGCGGCGACCTTCATCGCGTCGTTGATGGTGCTCGCGCGCACGTCGAAGGCGCCGCGGAAGATGTACGGAAAGCCGAGCACGTTATTCACTTGGTTCGGATAGTCGCTGCGGCCGGTGGCGATGATCGCCTCGGGCCGCACCGTGCGCGCATCCTCGGGCGTGATTTCAGGATCGGGGTTGGCCATTGCGAAGATGATCGGCCGGTCCGCCATGCTGCGTACCATGTCCTGCGTCAGCGCGCCCCTGACCGAGAGGCCGAACACGATATCGGCGCCGTCCAGCGCCTCGGCCAGCGTGCGCGCGCGGGTCTCGACCGCGTGCGCACTCTTCCACTGGTTCATCCCGTCGCTGCGGCCGCGATACACGACGCCCTTGGTGTCGCAGATCATGATGTTCTCGCCGCGCATCCCGAGCGCCTTGCACAGCTCGACACAGGCGATCGAGGCGGCGCCGGCGCCGTTCACCACCAACCGTGCGTCGGCCAGCTCCCGCCTGGTCAGATGACAGGCGTTGATCAGCCCGGCGACGGCGACGATCGCAGTGCCGTGCTGGTCATCGTGGAACACCGGGATGTCCATCAGCTCGCGCAGCCGCTGCTCGATGACGAAGCACTCCGGCGCCTTGATGTCCTCGAGGTTGATGCCGCCGAACCCGGCGCCGAGATAGCGCACGCAGTTGACGAACTCGTCCACGTCCTCGGTCGAGATTTCCAGATCGATGCCGTCGATGTCGGCAAAGCGCTTGAACAGCGCGACCTTCCCCTCCATCACCGGCTTCGATGCGAGCGCGCCGAGATTGCCGAGGCCCAGCACCGCGGTGCCGTTGGACACCACCGCGACCATGTTGCCCTTGGTGGTGTAGTCATAGGCCAGCGTTGGGTCGCGAGCGATGTGCAGGCAGGGTTCGGCGACCCCGGGCGAATAGGCGAGGCTGAGATCGCGCGCCGTGGTCAGCGGCTTGGTGATGCGCGTCTCGAGCTTGCCCGGCCGGCCGCTCGCGTGCAACGCCAGCGCCTCCTCGCTGGAGACGCGCGCGGTCCGGGTTTCTTGGCTGCCGTCGGCCATCGGGCGTCACTCCCCTTCGCGTTGCTTGTGGCCATTAAGACAGCGGCGCGCCGCCAGGGAAACCCGCAGCTTAGGGAACCCGCAGCTTCGCAGGCCGGCAGCACACCGCTAGGTTGGGCAGATGGATGCTCCGCAAGCCGATGCCGCGCGGCCGGCCCCGAGCCACGCCCGCAGCCAGACCCCCGCTCGCCAAACAGCCGCCCAGGGACGGCAACGCCGGCGATGGCGCAGTGGTTCGCGCTCAAGGCCGCCCATCCGGACGCGCTGCTGTTCTTTCGCATGGGCGATTTCTACGAACTCTTCTTCGATGATGCAGAGGCCGCCGCGGCGGCGCTCGACATCGCGCTGACCGCGCGCGGCGAGCACGAGGGGGCGCCGATCCCGATGTGCGGCGTGCCGGTGCAGGCGGCCGAACTCTACCTCTCACGACTGATCCGCCGCGGCCACCGGGTCGCGGTGGTCGAGCAGATGGAACCGCCGCGCAAGGGGGCGCGCGCCCCGATCCGCCGCGAGGTGGTGCGGCTGGTCACGCCGGGAACGCTCATCGAGGACGCCCTGCTCGACCCGGCGCGGCCCAACTTACTTTTGGCGCTGGCCTGCGCGGTCGAGGCGGTGGGCGCGGCTTGGCTCGACATCACGACCGGCCTGTTCGAGACCGCGCCGGTCGCCACGGGCGGACTTGCAGCACTGCTCGGGCGGCTCGATCCGGCGGAGATCCTGGCGCCGGAGGGACTGGCGCTCGACGAATGGGCCGGACGACGCGCGCCGGAGGCGGCGCCGAAGCCGCCGCTCGCCGCTCGCCGCGCGGTCGCCGAGGCGTTCGGCGCCGCCAGCCTCGATGCCTTCGGCGCCTTCACCGATGCCGAGGCGATGGCGGCGGCGCTGGCGCTCGACTACGTGCGCGCGACCCAGGCGGGCCGGCTGCCGCGCCTCTCCCGCCCCGCGCCGCAGGGCGAGGCGGGCACGATGGCGCTGGACGCGCCGACGCGGGCCAGCCTGGAGGTGACCCGGGCGCGGGATGGCGGCACCGCGCTCACGCTGCTCGCGGCGGTGCAGCGGACGCTGACCGCGTCCGGGGCGCGGCTGCTCGGGGCCTGGCTCTCCGCGCCGCTGACCGATCCGGCCGCGATTGCGGCACGGCAGGATGCCTGGGCGTGGCTGATCGCCACGCCAAACGTCGCCGCGCGGCTGCGTGCGGCGGTTCGGACCGCCCCCGACCTCGCCCGCGCGCTCGGCCGGCTCGCGCTCGGGCGCGGGACGCCCCGCGACCTCGCCGCAATGCGCGACGGCCTCACCGCTGCCGAGACCGCCGCCGCCGTGCTCGCCGGGAACCCGCCGCCGCTGCTTGCCGCCGCGCGCGCCGCCCTTGGTGCGGCACCCGGTTTGCGGGCGCGGCTTGCGGCTGCGCTGGCCGATCCGGCGCCGGCGCGGCTGGAGGACGGGCGCGCTATCGCCCCCGGCTTCGATCCCGAGCTGGATGCCGAGCGGCGCCTGCGCGACGACAGCCGCCAGGTGCTGGGGACGATGCAGCGCGATCTTGCGCAGCGCTATGGCGTCGCCAGCCTGCGCATCCGCCATCACGCCCAGCTCGGCTACGTGCTGGAGGCGCCCGCCGGCGCGGTGGAGGCGTTGCGCGCGCATCCCGAGCTGACCTTGCGGCAGGGCATGGCCAATGGCGCCCGCTTCACCCAGCCGGACCTGGCCGAGCTCAGCCGCCGCATCCTGGAGGCCGACGAGCGCGCGGCCGTCCGGGAGCGTGCCGTGTTTGCGCATCTGGTGGAGGCGGTGGTCGCGCAGGCGCCGGCGCTCTCGGACTGCGCCGCGGCGCTCGCGGCTCTGGACGTGGCGCAATCCTGCGCGACGCTGGCCGAAGGCGGCGCCTGGTGCCGGCCGCTGGTGGCCGATGATGGCCGGTTCCGGATCACGGCGGGGCGGCATCCGGTGGTGGAGGCAGCACTCGCCGGCGGGGCGGCTTTCGTGCCCAATGATTGCGACCTCTCGCCGGAGCGGCGTCTGCTGCTGCTGACCGGGCCGAACATGGCCGGCAAATCAACCTTCCTGCGGCAGAACGCGCTGATCGCCATCCTCGCCCAGGCCGGGCTGCCGGTGCCGGCCCGCCGGGCCGAGATCGGTGTGGTCGATCGTCTGTTCTCGCGCGTCGGCGCCGCCGACGACCTGGCGCGCGGACGCAGCACCTTCATGGTGGAGATGGTCGAGACCGCCGCGATCCTGCACCAGGCCGGCCCGCGCAGCCTGGTGGTGGTGGACGAAATCGGCCGCGGCACCGGGACCCTGGATGGACTGGCGATCGCCTGGGCGGTGCTGGAGGCGCTGCACCGGGCGGGCTGCCGGACGATCTTTGCCACCCATTTTCACGAGCTGGCACGGCTCTCGGCGAGCCTGGCGCGGATGCGGCCGCACACGATGCGGGTGCGCGAGTGGAAGGGCAGCGTGGTGTTCCTCCACGAGGTTGCCGCGGGCGCCGCCGGGCGGAGCTGGGGGGTCCATGTCGCCGGCCTCGCCGGCGTGCCGGCGCCGGTGGTGCGCCGCGCCGCCGGGCTGCTGGCGGAGCTGGAGAAGAGCGGGCCGCTGACGGCCGCGGCCGACCTGCCGCTGTTTGCCGCGATCCCGGGGCCCGCGGAGCCGGAGCCTGAGGCAGCCGATCCATTGCAGGCGGCGGTGGTGGCGCTCGACCCCGATCGCCTCACGCCGCGGGAGGCGATCGAGGCGCTCTACCGGCTCAAATCACTGTGTGCCGTGACAACCGCTCCGGAGCGGTTACCATAACGCTGAATGTTGAGTCCGATCCCCCTGCCCGAGGCACCGGAAGCCGCCGCCTGCCTGCTGGCCGACGCGCTGCGTGATCTCGCCGCCACGCACGGCACGGTGCCGCGCGACCTCGCCCTTGGTGTCTTCCGCCGCCACCTTGCGCGCATCCAGAGCCACGTTCAGGCCAGCTTCGAGGCGCACGAGCTGACCGGGCTGCAAGCGGCGCGGCTGCTCGGCGCACTGATCGACGGCCTGTTGCGGGCGCTGCATGAATACACGGTCGAGACGATCATCCCTGGCACCCCCGAACCCTTCGCGATGGTCGGCACCGGCGGCTACGGCCGCGGCGTGCTGGCGCCGTTCAGCGACATCGACCTGCTGTTCCTCACCGCCGCCGAGCCCGGCCCGCGCGTGCTGCAAGCGGTCGAGTTCATGCTTTATCTGCTGTGGGACCTCGGCCTGAAGGTCGGTCACGCGACCCGCTCGATCGCCGAATGCGCGGCCGAGGCGTCAGCCGACACCACCGTTCGCACCTCGCTGATCGACGCGAGGCTGATCGCCGGCAGTGCCGCGCTCTATGCCGAGTTCCAGGCCCGCTATGGTGCCGCGTGCGAGGCGGCGGGCTTTGCCGGCTTCATCGCCGCCAAGCAGGCCGAGCGCGACGCCCGCCATCGCCGCTTCGGCGACAGCCCGTTCCTGGTCGAGCCGAACGTGAAGGAGGGGCGTGGCGGCCTGCGCGATCTGCAGACGCTTTATTGGCTGAGCCGCTACGTGTTCGGAACGCTGGTGATGGGCGACCTGGTCGGGCAGGACAGCCCCGGCGGCGGCCTGCTGACCGCGCACGAGGCGCGGCTGGCGCGGCGCTGCTGGTCGTTCCTGTGGACGGTGCGCTTCCACCTCCACTACGTCGCCGGCCGCGCCGAGGAGCGGCTGACCTTCGACCTGCAACCCGTGGTCGGCGCGCGCATGGGCTACACCCGCCACGGTCGGCAGGACGGGGTGGAGCGGTTCATGCGCCACTATTTCCTGACCGCCCGCGAGATCACGCGGGTGACGCGCGTACTGGAGCCGGCGATCGTGCGCGCGGCCCTGGGCCCGCCTGCTCTCGCGGCCGAAACCGATCCCGCGCTGCTGCGCGCCGGCTTCGTGCTCGCCGACGGCAAGCTCCTGGGCTCGCCCGGGCGCGACTTCCGCGACGAGCCGTTGCAGATGCTGCGCTTGTTGCAAGTGGCGCGCGATCGCGACCTCGCTTTGCATCCACTGGCGCTGCGGGCGCTGATCCGCAACGTGCGCGGCGCGATGTCCTTGCGCGGCGATCCGCAGGCCGCCGCCCTGTTCCTCGACCTGCTGTGCGGACGGGATGCCGAGCACCTGCGCTCCGACGGCGCGAAATGGTTGTCGATCCTCAACGAGACCGGCTTCCTCGGCCGCTTCATCCCCGACTGGGCACGCATCGTCGGGCAGATGCAGTTCGACACCTATCACGTGTTCACCGTCGATGAGCACACGATCGAGGCGGTGCGCGTGCTCAACGCGCTGGAGCGGGGCGAGCTGGCTGACGTGGCGCCGGTCTCGTCCGGCCTGGTTGAGGATTTGCAGTCCCGGCGGGCGCTCTATGTCGCCATGTTGCTGCACGACATCGCCAAGGGCCGCGGCGGGGACCATTCCGAGATCGGCGCCGAGCTGGCGCTCGATGTCGGGCCAGTGCTCGGGCTGTCGGCGGAGGAGACCGAGACCGTCTCATGGCTGGTGCTGCACCATCTGCTGCTCAGCCAGACCGCGTTCCATCGCGATATCGACGATCCCAAGACGATCCTCGACATCGCCGACACGATCCAGTCGCCCGAGCGGCTCAAGCTGCTGCTGATCCTGACCGTCGCCGACATGCGCGCCGTCTCGCCAAAAGTCTGGAACGGCTGGAAGGCGACCTTGCTGCGCGAGCTCTACGCGCGGGTCGCCGAGGTGCTGGCGGGAGGGCTCGCCACCACCGAGCGCGACACGCGTCTGGCGCGCGCCAAGGAAGCCGTTATCGAGCTGCTGCCCGACTGGGACCAGACGGCGCGCGAACAGTTCTTCGCGCTCGGTTATCCCTCATACTGGCTCGCCTTCGATCCCGAGACGCACGCCCGCCACGCCCGCCTGGTGCGCGATGCGGAGGCTCGGGACGCGCCGCTGACCGTCGATACCGAGGTGCTGCCGGCGCGCGCGGTGACGGAGGTGACGGTCTATACCGCCGATCATGCCGGGCTGTTCAGCCGTATCGCAGGCGCGCTCGCGGTTGCCGGCGCCTCGATCGTCGATGCGCGCATCCACACCATGACCAACGGCATGGCGCTCGACACGTTCTGGATCCAGGACGCCGCGGGCGGCGCGTTCGATGCGCCGCACCGGCTGGCACGGCTCTATGTGCTGGTCGAGCAGGCGCTGACCGGACGGCTGCGGCTGGCAGCCGAGATCCGCCGCGTCTCCAAGGCCCTGCTCGGCAGCCGGATGCGCGCGATCCACGTGCCGCCGCGCGTCGTGCTGGACAACCGCGCGTCCAACACCCACACCGTGGTCGAGGTCAACGGGCGCGATCGGCCTGGGCTGCTGCATGACGTCACCGCCGCGATCTCCGAGCAGGGGTTGCAGATCGCCTCGGCGCACGTGACCACCTATGGCGTGCGGGCGGTCGACGTGTTCTACGTCAAGGACGTGTTCGGATTGAAGGTGGAGAACGAGCGCAAGCTCGCTCAGCTTCGGGAGGCGCTGCTGGCCGCCCTCTCGGTGTCCGATGAAGCGCCGCCGCAACCGCTGCCGGCGCCGCGCCGCCGCCGGGCCAGCGCCGCCTGAAATTCGGCGGCGGTCGAAGGCGACTCGCCATTCGGGTGCGCGCGGCGCTAGGCTTGGTCATCGGACACCGACGGTGGGAGGAAGCATCGGATGGAAACTGCGCAGCCATGCCGCAGGCCGATCGGGCGGCGAACGGCGTTACAGCTCGCCGGCGCCGCAGCGTGCGCGGGTCTTGACGCCCGTACGGGCTGGGCCGCGACGGAGGCGATCACGCTCGCCATCTGGACCGGCTATCCCGAGTTGGTGCCGGTCTACAAGACGGTTTCGGATGCCTACACGAAGGCCCATCCGAATGTGAAGTTCACGATCTTCTCCACCACTCTGCGCGAGACTGAGCAGAAGCTGACGGCCGCGATGCCGACCGGCACCGGCCCGGACATATTCGATGTCGGCACCAACATCACGGTCAATTTCGCCGCGGCCGGCCTGATAAATCCGAACCCGCCGGACATCGACCAGTCCTTGAAGGCGGATTACCGGCCGGAATCGCTACAGGCGTTCACGATGCAGGGCGGCAAGACCTACGGACTGCCGTTCTTGTTCAGCACGCCGGCGATGTTCTGGAACAAGGCGATGTTCAAGGCGGCGGGTATCGCCGGGCCGCCGCAGACCTTCCCCGAGCTGATGGACGATGCCCGCAAGCTGGTGAAATTCGACGCCAGCGGCAAGATGATCCGCAGCGGCATCAGCCTGCGGCTCTCGGGTCAGGGCAGCGGCATCGCGGAGAAGTTCCGCTTCGTGCTCGAACCAGCTGGCGGGTCGCTGATCGTCAAGACGGCGGCAGGGAAATACCACCAGAACTACGACAACCAGGCGGGACGCGAAGCGCTGCAATTCTACATCGACGCGGTGCAGAAATACCATGTGGACGATCCGAAAGTGCAGCACGACGCGGACGCCTTCGTTGCCGGCAACACCGCGATGCTGTTCCGCGAGGCGTGGGTGATCGGGCAGATCGACAAGGACAACCCGAAGCTCGACTATAGCGTGACCACCATCCCGCGCTGGGCGCCCGGGATGCCGAAGAAAACCCTGTTGCAGCAGGACGGCATCAACGTCAGCGGCAAGAGCCGTCATCAGAAGGAAGCCTGGGATTTCGTAAAGTTCCTGACCAATCCGGAGAACTCGGTGAAGCTGACAGAGATCAGCGGCTGGGTTGCGGCACGTCAGAAGGGAATAGACTGGTCGCCGTTGCTCCAGAAGATACCGCAGTACGAGGTTTTCCTGACGCCGCCCAAGGATCTCCAGTTCTATCTCGAGCCGGTGCTGCCGCCCTGGGACGAGATCGAGACGCGATTGGCCGAGCAGCTATCGCCCGCTTACGTGGATCCCGCGCTGAAGGACAACCCGAATAAGGTAGCCGCGGCAATCCGCCGCTTCGCCCGACAGACCGACCAACTGCTGAAGGAGTCGGATCTGTACAGCGCGACGTAGCGCAATGGACGCACCCGAAATCTCCCGCTGGCAGGGAGCACCCGCCGGGGGGCGAGTATTCGGGGCACGCGCCCGGGTGCGGCGCTGGCGCCGGCGCACCCGGCTGACGCTGTTCTGCTATGCGGCCCTGCTGCCGGTGCTGGTGTTGTTCGCTTATGTCCGCGTGATCCCGATCGGCTTCAGCGTGCTGCTCAGCTTCCGCAAGTGGGACCTGATCAGCCCGTTCAAGCCGTTCATTGGCCTCGCCAACTACGTCAACCTGCTGCAGGACGACAATTTCATCCTCGCCCTCGAGAACACGGCGATCTACGCGGTCTCGACGGTAGTGATCAGCACGATTTTGGCGCTGCCGCTGGCGCTGTTCCTCAGTCGGAGGAGCCGGCTCTCGCCACTGTACCAGACGATCTACTTCCTGCCCTTCATCACGCCACTGGTGCCGATGTCCATCGCCTGGAAGTGGATCTACGACTACAATTACGGCGCGTTCAATTACGTGCTTTCGCTGGCCGGCATTCACGCCGTGCCCTGGCTCACCGATCCCAACGTGGCCTTGTGGGCTCTGATCATCATGAGCGTCTGGCGCGTGCTCGGCTACAACATGATCCTGTTCCTGGTCGGCATTCGCAACATCCCGGCCCCTTATCTCGAAGCGGCGAGCCTGGACGGCGCCACCGCCTGGCAGCGCTTCCGGCACGTCATGCTGCCGCTGCTGCGGCCGATCCTGCTCTATGTGCTGGTGACCTCGACGATCACCTCGTTTCAGGTGTTCACTCAGGTTTACGTGATGACACTGGGATCGCAGACCGCTCCGGGCAACGCATTGCGCGTGCTGGTGTACGACATTTTCGAGAACGGGTTCACCTACCATCACATGGGCTATGCCTCGTCCGAGGCGGTGGTGCTGACCTTGCTGGTGCTGGGTATCACCGTGGTCCAGTTCACCGTCGCCCGCAATGATCCGGCGAAGGAGACCTGAGATGGCGCACCGCAGGACGCCACTCGTGGCACGGCTCGGCAATTTGCTCGCTCATGCGGTGGTGGCGCTGGGTGCGGTGATCATGGTGCTGCCGATGATCTGGATGGTGGTCACTTCGTTCAAGCCGGAGCCGGAAATCGCGCTTTGGCCGCCGCACTTCCTGCCGAAAGTCCCCACTCTTGCGAATTATACCGGGGTTTGGCAGGCCGCACCGTTCGGCCGCTTCTTTCTCAACAGCCTGGGGATCGCCCTGGTGGCGACCGTCGCGGTGGCGGCGACGTCGATGGTGGCGGGCGCCGTCTTCGCTAAATACCGCTTCCCCGGCCGGACACTGCTGTTCGGACTGATCATCGCGACCGCGATCGTGCCGTTCGAGGCCTACATGATCCCGCTCTACTTGCAGCTCATTCAGATCGGCTGGATCAACACCTATCAGGGCATCGTGCTGCCCTATCTCTTCATGGCGTTCGGCATCTTCCTGATGCGCCAGCACGTCGCCTCGACGGTGCCGACCGAGCTGCTGGAGGCGGCGCGAGTGGATGGCGGGTCGGAATGGTGGATTTTGCGGAGGGTGATCACGCCGCTCGCGGGCAATGCGCTGGCCGCGGTCGGCATCTTCGCCTTCATCCAAGGCTGGACGATCTTCGTCTGGCCCCTGCTGGTCGCCAACAGCCAGAGCCTGTTCAACATGGAGTTAGGGCTGACCGTGTTCCAGTTTCGCTTCACCGCCGAGTACGGCAAGCTGATGGCCGGCTCGGTCATCTCCGCCATCCCCATGCTGGTTATTTTCCTCGTGAAGCGGCGCAGGATCATCGAGAACATCGCGATAACCGGGCTGAAGGGGTAGCCGTCACCCTCAGCCCGGTTCGATGCGCGTCGTGCTCTCGGTTTCGGCGGCGAGTGCCGCGGGGTCGAGATGCACGACGTGATAGGTGCCATCGAGCCAGGCTTGGAACTGGTCGGCATAGTGCGGGCTGCCGGGGATGCCGGAATTGCCGATATTCTGCACCGCGAGGAAGCGATCGGGTGCGGCGAAATCGACCACCATCCGATACTCGGCGCCAGACGTCGCCATATGCGGCGGCAGCTCGCCGCCCGCATTGCGTACCGTGTGCGAGCCGCCGTCCACCGGTGCCGGGCCGATGTCGAACGCCGCCGCGTTGGCGGGCGCCGAGAGCGGGTGACGCCAGTGCGCGAGATGCACGCGCTGCCATCTCCAATCGCTCGCGTCAGAGCCGAGGCGCGCACGCAACGCGGCGACCGCCTCGGCGGCCGTCGCGCGCGCAGCCTCGCTGGTGCCGCGCTCGAAATAGCCCGGCACCTCGCCCTCGAGCAGTGCCGCCGCAAGCCCGGTCTGCTGCATCGTGAGGTCGATCAGCCGCGCCGGCAGGTGGTGCGCCAGCACCCGCCGCTGCCATAGCGCCATGAAGGTCTCGAACGCAGTGGGCGCGGGGCTGTCGAGCGTGTAGGTGAAATCCCAGCCGCGCAGCACGGCCGCGAGCGGCGCCGCCTCGGCATCATCGCCGAGATGGCGCAGGATCGGAGCCACCAGCCGCTCGGCCCGGCAGTTCTTGACGTCGTTCTGGAACTTTATGTTGGCATCGCGATCGAGTCGCGCGCTGTCGCCGAGCGCCTGGTCGACGCGCACGCCGCGATGGCCCTGCGAATAGGCGCCATAGATGCCCCGCGAATCGTCGGGCGGCACGATCCGCTGGTTGGCGCTGGCGACGTAGCCCTGCGGCGGATCGGCGCTGCGCGGCAGGTCGTCGAAATCGATGTATCCGCGCCAGATATCGGCCGGCTCGCCGGCGTCGCGAAACCCTGGCACGATGCGTCCGCGCATCGGGATGCGCCCCGCCATCTGATAGCCGATGTGTCCCGAGCGGTCGGCATAGACGAAGTTGAACACCGCGATCGACCACTCGCGAAGCGCCGCGCGGAATGCTGCCCAGTCATGGGCGCGGGAGAGCGTAATCGCCGCGCGCATGTCGTCGATGTGCTCGGCGCCGACCCAGCGCAGCGAAAGCGGCGGGTCGCCGCCCTCGGCAACAGGCGGGATCAGCGCATTCACGATCGGGCCGCGCCGCGTCTCGCGCACCGCGAGCCGGCGCGTGGCCTCGCCGCGCACCGGGATTTCGACCGTGCGGGTCTCGAACGGGCGCCAGCCGCCGCCGTCGCGATAGCGGGTCGCATCGCCTGGATCGGTCGTCTCCGCATAGAGGTCGCGGGTGGAGGCGGCGTTGTTGGTGATGCACCACGCGGCGGTGCCGTTGCTGCCCCACCACATGCCGGGCAGGCCGGGATGGCCGGCGCCGGCGGCATGGTCTTCGGGTCCGTGCAGGGCGAACTCGTACCAGCTCGACGGCACCCAGAACGGCTGGTGCGGATCGCCGCACAGGATCGGCAAGCCGGAGGCAGTGCGTGCGCCCGCCAGTGCCCAGTTGTTGCTGCCGGTCGCGTCATCGGTGCCGGTCGCATCGGGCAGCACGACGCTCTCTGAGGCCTCGGGCGTGAGATAGAGGCCGCGCAGCGCCTCGGGGAGAAAGCGCGCGGCCTCCGCGGCGGCGATGCGGTCGATGCGGCCATTCAGCGACCACCAGATGCCGCGGCCGATGGCCACGATGTCGCGCGTGGTGAACGGCGCGGGCGCGTAGCCGATGACCGCGAACTCGATCGGCAGCGTGTCGTGTGCGGCCTCGATCCAGCGGTTGATGCCGGCGACGAAGGCGGCGATCAGGGAAGCGGTCGCCTCGTCCATCGCGGATGCCTCACGCTCGGCGATGCGGTCGATACCGACGGTCAGGTGGGCCATGTCGCTATCGGCGTAGGCGGGGCCGAGGATTTCCGCCTGCCGGCCGAGCGCGCGGCGGCGCAGCCGGTCCATCTGCCACAGCCGGTCCTGCGCCATCGCGAGCCCGAGGCCGAAAAACAGGTCGGGCGTGCGGGCGGCGCTGATGTGCGGGATGCCGGCGCGGTCGCGTCGGATCGTGACGGCGCTGCCGATGGCACCCGTGAGTGTCGCGTCGGCGAGTGTTGCGTGCCGGCGCAGCAGGGCGTCGCGGGCGGCGGTGAATGCGGCCGGTGTGACACCGGCGGTGCGGCAGACCGCCTCGACATCGTGGCTGCCCCGCAGGGCTGCGAGAATGGCCGGATCATCGAGGGGCATCGCCGCTTCCATCTTCCGTGAGGGTCCGCGACTATCGCGCCGATGCTGACCGGTGGGCAAGCTGGGTCGAGGCGGCTCAAGCCTTGCGGACGTTCCAGAATAGCGGGAACGGGCTTCTCACGATTCCGGTGATGCTGGTGCGCCGCGCAATCGGCTGGAACCACTGCCCGAGCGGGTAGTACGGCACCTCGTCCCACACCGCCAACTGGATTTGCTCCGCGACCTTCCTCTGGGCTGCCAGATCCGGCGCATCGAACCAGGCGGTGCGCAGATCCTCCAGCCGCTGGCTCTTCATCCAGCCGAACCAACCCTTCAGTCCATTGCCAAAGATCGGATAGTCCAAGCTCGGGTCGACAAGGTTCAGCCCTTCCCAACCGGTGCAGAAGGCGCTCCAGCCACCGTTGTCGACCGTGTCTCTGTTGTTGCGGCGCCGAACCATGGTGCCCCAGTCCATAGCTTGGAAATCAACGTTGAGGCCGAGCTTGCGCAGCAAATCGCTGCCCACCAGGCTCAAGGCGTTTAGCACCGGATAGTCGGTCGCTGCCAGGAACACGACTTTCTCACCGTGGTAGCCGCTCTCGGCCACCAGTCGCTTTGCCTTTTGCAGATCGCGCGGTCCGGTGAGCACTTCCAAGCCGGCGTTGTTGGCCAAAGGCGAGCCCGGCGTGAATACGCCCACCCCGGTCCGGGAGAGCTGGGCATCCCCGCCCATCGCGGCGTCCATGAAATCCGCCTGATTGATCGCCGGCAGGATGGCACGCCGCAGCTTCACGTTGTCAAAGGGCGGATGCAGCATGTTGAAACGCATCACCCCAATCGTGCCGTAATCGTCCAGCCGTTCCACGACTACATCGCGCGCCTTGCGCAGCAGCGGCAGCAGGTCGATGGTCGGGCTTTGCCACCAGTCGGCCTCGCCGGCCCGGATCGCCGCGGCGGAGGTCGCGGCATCGGGGATGATGGTCCACTCGATACGGTCGAAATTGGCCTGCTTGCCACCCGCAACGAAACTTGGTGGCTCCTGTCGCGGCACGTAGCCGTCGAATCGCGCGAAACTCGCGAGCGCGCCAGCCTGCCACTCATCGCGCAGAAACCGATACGGGCCGGAGCCGACATACTCGTCAATCTGCTTGTACGGATCGGTCTTTGCCATACGCTCCGGCATGATGAAGCACACGTTGACCACCGGATGTGCCAGCCCGTGAAGCAGCAGCGGGAACGGCCTCTTCAGCCGGAATTCGAACGACCGGTCATCCAGCCCCACGAGCTCGTTCAGCGAGGCCTCTATGCGCTGTCCGAACCCGTCGCGCTTCATCCAGCGCGATACCGAGGCGACGCAGTCCGCCGCGCGCACCGGCGCGCCGTCATGAAACTTCAACCCCTCCCGCAGCCGAAACCGCCAGGTCAGCGCGTCGGCTGACAGCACATGGCCTTCGCACATCTGCGGTCGTGGTTGCAGGCTCGCGTCCACGCCGTACAGCGTGTCCCAGATCATGTAGCCGAAATTGCGCGCGACCGTGGTGGTGGACCAGATCGGATCGGGATTCTGCAGATTCCCCTCAGGGATGAACTTTAAGGTCCGCACGGCAGCCTGCGCGGTCGCCGGGCGGGACAGCATCGGCAGAGCGGCTGCTGCGGCCCCGGCGAGCAATTGGCGACGTTTCATGGCGACTTCCCTTGTCCCTGTTTTGCGGAATAGTTGGCAGGAGCCGCGAAACACGCAAGCTACCTTCTCAGCCGCCATTCGAACCCGGCGGCGATCCATGGTGCCTCGATGGCGTCGAGGTCGGTCAGCCCGGCCGGTGCCGCCTTGCGCGGCGCTTGCGCCAGCCCCGGTGCACGGTCTCGCTGCCAGATACCCAGCAGGCGGCGTAGTTCCGGCAGCGGTGTGGCGTGATCGTCCACGCGGATATTCAGGTCGGGAAAATCCTCGGTCGTGGTTACCACCATTGCCGCCGATTGCCGGCCGCGCCGATCGCCGCCGGCAGCCTCTCCGGCCTCCATCCCCGCCACCATCCGCTCGTGCAGCGGGCCCGTATCGGCGGTGAACGCGCGCAATGTGGCCGACACGACGGCGTCGTTGGCCAGCATGTTGCCGGCCACGCTCACCGCATGGCGCTCGGCGCTGCCGCACCAAGTCACGCAATTTCCGCCGGTCCAGGAGGCAACGCGGCCCTGCGCGTCCACCGCATGCAACTGGCGCAGCCCGCTTCCCTCATCGCCGGCCAGCGCGCTCTTGATCGCGAGCTCCGGCGCCAATCCCCGTGCCATCGCGTCCAGCACCGCCGGCCCCAGATAGCGGTTGGCGATGGACTGTGTCGCAACCGCTCCCACCCCGGCGCGCAGATGCGGCACGGTGGCGCCCACGGCGAAACTCTTGGTCGCCACCGCTACCCCGAATGCGCCGGATGCCGCATCGAACGCCACAATGGACCAAGTCATGCGCAGCCCTCCCGGTGGTCTCGCGCCGCCTATTCCGCGTTTCCGGTGCCCCGAGACCGACAGCGCAGGCGATACCGCTTCCGCCCCCGCGTTGACACGCCCCGCGCCCGGCCCGCATCCTCCCGCCCTCCCCGCAACCGCCTGCGACGGGTCGCCGGCGGGTTGAACCGTTCGGGATGCGAGAACGCCCACACATGATCGCCGCCCTGATGCCCACCTACAACCGCGCCGACCTTGCCTTCGAGCGGGGCGAGGGCGCCTGGCTGGTGACGGTTGACGGGCGACGATTTCTCGATTTCGGCGCCGGCATCGCGACCTCCTCGCTCGGCCACAACCATCCGCACCTGGTCGCCGCGATCGCCGAACAGGCGGCGCGAGTGATGCACGTCTCCAATCTCTATCGCGTGCCGCAGGCCGAGCGGCTGGCGGCACGGTTGGTCGAGGCGACGTTCGCCGACAGTGTCTTCTTCTGCAACTCGGGCGCGGAAGCGAACGAGGGCATGGTGAAGATGATCCGCAAGGCCCAGGCCGAGACCGGCTATCCCGAGCGGTTCCGCGTGATCTGCTTCGACGGCGCCTTCCACGGCCGCACGCTCGCGATGCTCTCGGCCACCGGCAATGCGAAATACCTCAAGGGCTTCGGGCCGCCGGTCGAAGGCTTCGATCACGTGCCGTTCAACAACATGAACGCGGTGCGCAACGCGATCGGACCCGCGACCGCTGGCATCGTCGTCGAACCCGTGCAGGGCGAAGGCGGCATCCGCCCCGCTTCGCTGCAATTCCTCCGCGATCTGCGCGCGGCCTGCGACGAGTTCGGCGTCTTCCTCGGCCTCGACGAGATCCAGTGCGGCATGGGTCGCACCGGCAAGCTGTTCGCCTATCAATGGGCGGGCATCGAGCCGGATGTGCTCGCCGCCGCCAAGGGCATCGCCGGCGGCTTCCCAATGGGTGCCATCCTGGCAAAAGAAGCGATCGCGAAGCACCTGATGCCCGGCACGCACGGCACCACCTTCGGCGGCAACCCGCTCGCCTGCGCCGCGGCCAACGCGGTGCTGGACGTGATGCTCGCGCCGGGTTTCCTCGCCGATGTCGATCGCAAAGGCCGCTACCTCTGGGCGGAACTTTCGCGCCTGGTCGCGACCTATCCGACGGTGTTCGCCGAGCTGCGCGGAGCCGGGCTGATGCTCGGCATGCGCTGCCTCGTGCCGGCAGGCGAGGTGCAGCAGGCGGCGATCGCGGAAGGGCTGCTCAGCGTCACCGCGGGCGAGAACGTCGTTCGTCTGGTGCCGCCGCTGGTCGCGACCGATGCCGATTGCGCCGAGGCGGTAGCGATGCTGGACCGCGCCGCCCGCCGCTGCCTGCCCTCCGCCCACAAGGCCGCTGCGAAATGAGCGGCGCGGCGCGGCGGCGGACGGAGACAAGCGCGCAGGACGGGCCGGTGCCGCCGCGCCACTTTCTCGACCTGCGCGACCACGACGCGGCGACCTTGCGGCAGATGCTCGACATCGCCTCCAACCTCAAGCGCGCGGGCGTCTCCTCGCGCCCGCTCGCTGGCCGGACCTTGGCGCTCATTTTCGAGAAGCCGAGCACGCGCACTCGGGTTTCTTTCGAGGTGGCGATGCGCCAGCTTGGCGGCGACGTGGTCGTGCTGTCGGGCCGCGACATGCAACTCGGCCGCGGCGAGACGGTGAGCGACACCGCGCGCGTGCTGTCGCGCTATGTCGATGCGATCATGCTGCGCACCGACAGCGTGGCACGGCTGCGCGAGCTGGCGCAGGCCGCGACCGTGCCGGTCATCAACGGCCTGACGGACACCAGCCATCCGTGTCAGCTCATGGCCGACGTGATGACGTTCGAGGAGCATCGCGGCCCGATTGCGGATCAGGTCGTGGCCTGGTGCGGCGACGGCAACAACGTCGCACGAAGCTGGATCGAGGCGGCGGCGCAATTCGGATTTACGCTGCGGCTCGCTTCCCCCGGGCAACTGCGCCCGCCGGCCGAGCTGGTCGCGTGGGCGCGCGCCGCAGGAGCGGCGATCGAGCTGGGCGACGATCCCGAATCGGCGGTTCGCGGTGCACGCTGTGTGGTGGCCGATACCTGGCTGTCGATGAACGACGATCCGAACCAGAACCGCCATAATTTGCTCGCCCCCTATCGTGTCACGGCGGCACTGATGAAGCTTGCGGCACCCGACGCGATCTTCATGCACTGCCTGCCCGCGCATCGCGGCGAGGAAGTAACCGCCGAGGTGATCGACGGACCGCAATCGGTGGTGTTCGACGAGGCGGAGAACCGCTTGCACGCGCAGAAGGGCGTGCTGGCCTGGGCGCTCGGCGCGGCGCGCTGATCGCCGAAACCGGCCAGGGCGCGTAAGGAGGCGAAGGATGCGGCTTGACGGCGTGACGGCGATCGTCACCGGCGGCGGCTCCGGCCTCGGCGCCGCGACCGCGACGGCCCTGGCCGAGGGGGGTGCGCGCGTAACGGTGCTCGACATCAACGCCGACGCGGCGCGCGAGGTCGCGGATCGCATCGGCGGCTTCGCGCATGCCTGCGACGTCGGCGATGCGGCCTCGGCCGAAGCCGCACTCGCGGCGGCGCAGGCGGCGCACGGGGCGCCGCGGGTGCTGGTGAATTGCGCGGGCGTCGCCACGCTGGGGCGCATCGTCGGGCGCGAGGGGCCGCTCGATCTGGGCGCGTTTGAGCGCACGGTGCGCATCAACCTGATCGGCACCTTCAACCTGCTGCGGCTGGCGGCTGCCGCGATGACCACGCTCGATCCGCTTGCCGGCGGCGAACGCGGCGTGATCGTCAACACCGCCTCGATCGCGGCCCTCGACGGACAGATCGGGCAGGCGGCGTATGCGTCCTCGAAGGGCGGCATAGTCAGCATGACCTTGCCGGCGGCGCGCGAGCTGGCGCGATTCGGCATCCGCGTGATGGCGATCGCACCGGGCATCTTCCGCACGCCGATGCTGGCGGGATTGCCGCAGGAGGTGCAGGACAGCCTCGGCGCGTCGGTGCCGTTTCCGTCGCGGCTCGGCGATCCCGCCGAGTTCGCGGCGCTGGTGCTGCACATCATCGCCAACCCGATGCTGAACGGCGAGACGATCCGGCTCGACGCGGCACTCAGGATGGCGCCGCGATGACCGGCACGATCATCAGCGAGGCTTGCGGCGGGTGGCACCGGCTCCGGCTCAACCGGCCCGACAAGATGAACGCGCTCGACCGGCCGATGCAGGACGCGATCCTGCGTGCGCTCGACGCGGCGGCGCATGATCCTGATTGCCGCGCGCTGCTGATCGCGGGTGAGGGCCGGGCCTTCTGTGCCGGGCAGGACCTCGCGGCCCTCGCCGATAACGACGTCCGCGGCACGATCGAGCATTTCTACAATCCGCTGGTCCGGACGTTGCGGGCGCTGCCGATGCCTGTGATCTGCGCGGTGAATGGCGTCGCCGCCGGCGCGGGGGCGAATCTCGCTCTGGCGTGCGACATTGTGCTGGCCGCGCGCTCGGCTCGCTTCATCCAGGCCTTCGCGAAAATCGCGCTGATCCCCAATTCCGGCGGCACCTGGTTCATGCCGCGGATGGTGGGCGATGCGCGCGCGCGGGGGCTCGCGCTGCTCGGCGAGCCTGTCACCGCCGAGCAGGCCGAGGCGTGGGGGATGATCTGGAAGGCAGTCGATGACGACGTCCTGATGTCCGAGACCGAGGCGCTGGCGGCGCAGCTCGCCTCCGGTCCCACGGGTGCTTACGCGCTGATCAAGCGGGCATTGCTCGCGGCACCGGCCAACACGCTCGCGGACCAGCTTGATCTCGAGCGCGACCTGCAGCACCAGGCCGCAACCGGTGCCGATTTCGCCGAAGGCGTGCGCGCATTCGTCGAGAAGCGTGCTCCGCGCTTTACGGGCGGATGATGAGCGATGCGGCGCGGGCGCTCGCCGAGCGGTGTGCCGCCGCAATGTGGGCGGACGATCGCGCCAGCGCGGGCCTCGGCATGCGGCTGCTCGACGTGGCACCCGGCCGCGCGCGGCTGTCGATGCCGGTCGCGGAACGCATGGTGAATGGCCACGGCATTTGCCACGGCGGCTTCATCTTCGCGCTCGCCGATAGCGCCTTTGCCTTCGCCTGCAACACCTACGGCGAGCGCGTCGTCGCTCAGCACTGCGCTGTCACCTATTTGCGTCCCGGCAGGCTCGGGCAGGTGCTGATCGCCGAGGCCGCCGAGCGCGCCCGCGCCGGACGTAGCGGCCTCTACGACGTACGCGTCACTGCCGAGGGCGGCGAGACGATCGCCGAGTTCCGTGGCCAGTCGCGCAGCACCGGGGAGAGATTCTTCGATGCGACCTGACCTGTCGCCGCAACCCGGCACGCTCGACGCGATCGAGACCGCTTCGCGCGACGAACTCGCGGCCTTGCAGCGAGAGCGGCTGGGCTGGTCGCTGCGCCACGCCTACGACAACGTGCCGCACTATCGCCGAGCGTTCGACGCGGCCGGCGTGCACCCCGACGATTTCGCCGACCTCCCTGATCTCGCCAAGTTTCCTTTTACGACCAAGCACGATCTTCGGGCCAACTATCCGTTCGGCATGTTCGCCGTGCCGCGCGAGCGTGTCGCGCGCATCCATGCGTCGTCCGGCACCACCGGCAAGCCCACGGTGGTCGGCTACACGCGCGACGACCTCGATACCTGGGCCGAGGTGATGGCCCGTTCGATCCGCGCCTCCGGCGGACGCCCCGGCATGATCGTTCACGTCGCTTACGGCTACGGGCTTTTCACCGGCGGTCTCGGCGCCCATTACGGGGCGGAGCGGCTGGGCTGCACCGTCATTCCGGTTTCGGGCGGCCAGACCGAGCGCCAGGTGCAACTGATCCGAGATTTTTCGCCCGACATCATCATGGTGACGCCGAGCTACATGCTCGCGATCCTCGATGCATTCGGTGCTGCCGGCGCCGATCCGCGCGCGACCGCGCTTAAGGTCGGCATCTTCGGCGCCGAGCCCTGGACCGATGCAATGCGCGGCGAGATCGAGGGCGCGTTCGACATGCACGCGGTCGATATCTACGGGCTTTCCGAGGTGATCGGGCCGGGGGTCGCTTGCGAATGCGTCGAGACCAAGGACGGACTGCACATCTGGGAGGACCATTTCTATCCCGAAGTGATAGACCCGAAGACCGGCGCGGTGCTGCCCGACGGCGCGCCGGGCGAGCTGGTGTTCACCTCGCTCACCAAGCAAGCGATGCCGGTCGTGCGCTATCGCACCCGCGACCTCACGCGCCTGCTGCCGGGCACCGCACGCACCATGCGGCGGATGGAGAAGGTGACGGGCCGTAGCGACGACATGATGATCGTGCGCGGCGTCAACGTGTTCCCGACTCAGATCGAGGAGCTGATCCTGCGCGTCCCGGCCCTGTCGGGGCATTATCAGGTGGTGCTGACGCGGGAGGGGCGGCTCGATGCGATGGCCGTGCACGTCGAGGCGCGACCGGAGGCATGGGGCGCATCGGCCTCGGCCCACGAGGCGGCGCTCGCGCACGCGATCAAGGAGATCGTGGGTGTGAGCGCGCGCGTCGTGGTGGAGGCGCCGGGCGCGGTCGAGCGCAGCCTCGGCAAGGCGCGCCGAGTCGTCGATCGGCGCCCCGAAGCCTAGAGCAGCATCGTCTGCGACTGCGACTGCCGGGCCGGCTGGACCGCCGCCAGCCGCTGCAAGGCGGGGATGTCCTGCAGTGTCACCTTGCGTCCCGTGATCCCGACCAGTTGACGTCCGCGCAGACGGCGCAGCACGCGATTCAGATGGATCACGTTGAGCCCGAGCAGATCGGCGATCTGCTGTTGGGTCAGCGCGAGTGAGAAGCTGTTCTCGGTCGCCAGCCTGCGGCGCTGCAGCCGGGCATGGAGGTCGAGCAGCAGCCACGTGACACGCTCCTCCGCGTCGCACTGGCCGATGCGGGTCAGCAGCTCGTCCAGAGCCTCGCGGTCGCGGCAGACCAGGGCGAAGATGCGCTGGCGCAGCCAGGATTCTGTGATCATGCGCTGCGCGGTGCGCGGCCCGTCGAGCAGGCACATTGCGACGTCGCTCGCCGTCTGCACGGAGTAGGTGGGCGCCTCGCCAAGCAGCGTTTCCAGCCCGACCATGTCGCCCGGCAGCAGGATGCGCAAAAGCTGGCGCCGCCCATCGGGCAGCAAGCGGAAGCGGAACGCCCAGCCGGTGAACAGAGTGAAGAGGGGAGCGGATTCCTCGCCGGCGCGCAGCAGCACGGCATCGCGCTCGGCGCGATGATGACCGAGCTTAAGGTGCTCGACGGTGCGGAGTTGGTCGTCGCCGAAATCCTGGAAATGTGGCAGGTGCCGAAGATGGCAATCCGCACACGCAACCGTGGTTTGCGTCGGCATGTAATTCATGGCGAACCATTCCCTCCTGGGACTGTTGTGAGATACGGATTCGTTGACGTCGTCCCGACGCTGCCCTGGAGGGTCGTTGCTTGCCCCGTTTGACACAGCATCGGTTCATTTATCATGCATTGACGCTGGTGGTAGCGAAAATTTTATGACAAATCAACGGAACAGTTACACAGCCGACCACTTTCTATTGGAGGTAGCATAACCGTCATGGTTACAACGAATGCGGGAGGAGGTCCGGTGATGACCGACGACGCAGAACCGACCGCGATGGCGGCGTTGATGTTGGTCGAATCATTGATGCTCGCTCTGATGGAGACCGGGGTGGTCGGCCAGGATGAAATTGCCGGCGCCATCGAGGACGTGATCGCCAGCCAGCGCGGCATGGACGGGCGCGACCCGGTGGTGCAGGCCGCCCGGCGCAAGGTGCATCACATCGCCGATCGCCTTGTGGGCGCGCTGCCGCGCGGCCGTCGCCCCTGACCCGGCGCCCCTGACACCTGTCGGCCCTGACCCGCGCCCTGGCGCTGGCCAGCGCCGGGGCGGCGCGCTAGGCAGGCGTATGGATATTGGCGGCCTGCGATTCGACCTCGACACGATGCTTGCCGGGCTGCGCGCCTGGGTCGCCTGCGAAAGCCCGACCTTCGATGCCGCTTCGGTCGGGCGGATGATGGACCTCGCGGCGCGCGATCTGGTGCTCATGGGCGCGCAGGTCGAGCGCGTGGCGGGGCGGATGGGCTTCGGCGACTGCCTGCGCGCGCGCCTGCCCCATCCGCGCGCCGGCGAGCCCGGCATCCTTATTATGGGGCATCTCGACACGGTGCATCCGATCGGCACGCTTGCCCTGCTGCCGTGGCGGCGGGAGGCGGGGCGCTGCTTCGGCCCCGGCATCTGCGATATGAAGGGCGGCAACTACCTGGCGCTCGAGGCGTTGCGCCAGCTCGCCCGCGGCTCCGTCGCCACCAGGCTGCCGGTCACCGTGCTCTTCACCTGCGATGAGGAAGTGGGCAGCCCGAGCACCCGCGACCTGATCGAGGCGGAGGCGGCGCGGCACCGCTTCGTGCTGATCCCCGAGCCGGGGCGGAGCGATGGCGGCGTGGTCACCGGCCGCTATGCGATCGCACGCTTCGATCTGGAGGCGACCGGCCGGCCGAGCCATGCCGGCGCGCGCCTTGCCGAAGGACGCTCGGCGATCGCCGAGATGGCTCGGCAGGTGCTGGCGATCGAGGCGATGACGGCGGAGGATTGCACCTTCAGCGTCGGCGTGATCCGCGGCGGGCAGTGGGTCAATTGCGTCACCACCACCTGTACCGCCGAGGCGCTCAGCATGGCCAAGCGGCAGGCGGATCTCGATCGGGGCGTCGCGGCGATGCTCGCCCGCACCGCGGCCGGCCCGGATGTCGCGTTCGCTGTCCGCCGCGGCGTCACCCGCCCGGTGTGGGAGCCGGACGCGGCCGGCATGGCGCTCTATGAGCACGCGCGCGGGCTCGCGCGCGACCTCGGCTTCGAGCTTCCGCACCAGAGCGCGGGCGGCGGCTCGGACGCCAACTTCACCGGTGCCATGGGCGTGCCCACGCTCGACGGCCTGGGCGTCGAGGGCGGCGGCTTCCACACGCTCGGCGAATACATCGTCGAGGAGAGCCTGGTGCGGCGCGGCCGGCTGATGGCCGGGTTGCTGGCGACGCTCGGGTGAGCATCACACTGCCGCGCGGACGGGTCCGGCGGGTTCTGCTCGGCCATCGCCGCCTGTTCGGCAGCATCGTCGTGGGGGTCGCGGCATTTCTGCTGTTGCCGGCGCATTTGCCGGCGAATACACGCACGATCGTCGCGTGGGACATCTTTTCCGTCTTCTTCCTTGCCTGGTGCGCGGCCTCGTTCATCGACGCCAGCCCGCAGCGCATGGCCGCGCACGCTGAGGCGCAACAGGAGGCGGAGTGGACGATGTTCTGGATCGTCGTCGCCGGCGTGATCGTGAGCCTGGCTGCAATCGTGGGCGAGTTCTCGGCGATCAAGACGGTGGCGAAATCCTGGCGCGGCGTGATCGTGGCGCTGGTGGCGGCGACGCTGGGGCTGTCATGGCTGCTCAGCCACGTGCTGTTCACGCTGCGTTATGCGCACGAATATTACGAGCGCACGCCCGAGAGCGGCAAGTTCGCGCGCGGTCTGCAGTTTCCAGGCGATGAAGCTCCGGACTATTGGGACTTCCTCTATTTCGCGTTGGTGCTGGGGATGACGTTCCAGGTCTCGGATGTGCAGATCACCGCCAAGCCGTTGCGCCGGCTGGCGACGGTGCATGGGCTGCTGGGATTCCTGTTCAACACCGTGATCGTCGCGCTGACCGTCAATATCGCCGCGGGATTGCTGTAGTTTCAGCCGTCATTCGTGATGACCCTCGTCCCGCGACGCTCAACTTACTCTCCGCCCTTGGGGGCGGAGAGGGCTTCAACTGCTCACTTCCCACCGTCCACCTGCAGCGCCTGTCCGCTGATCCATCCGGCGAAGTCGCTGGCGAAGAACAGCACCGCGTTGGCGATGTCCTGCGCGGTGCCGAGCCGTTTGAGCGCGATCCGTTCGACCAGCGCGCGCTGCCCCGCCTCGCCGTAGCTCGCCCATTGCGCCTCGGTGGCAGCGTTGGTGCGCACGAAGCCGGGTGCCACGCTGTTCACCGTGATGCCGAACGGCCCGAGCTCGTGCGCGAGCTGGCGAGTCAGCCCGACAACGGCGTGCTTGGCGCTGCAATAGGCCTGCACGCCGGTCAGCGACGCCTGCAACCCGGCGCCCGAGCTGATGGTGATGATGCGGCCGGAGCGGCGCCGCTTCATCCCCGCCGCCGCGGCGCGGCTGAGCACGAAGGCCGCGCCGACATTGATCGCGAAGATCGTGTCCCATTCGGTGTCGTCCACCTGCTCGATCGGCCGCATCGCGTGGCCGGCGACGCCGCCCGCGTTGTTGACCAAAACGTCGATCGCACCGCCGGTCTGCTGTTCGATCGCGCCGATCCAGGCAGCGGCGGATTTGCGTTGGCGCAGGTCGAGAACGCTCGTCTGCACGCCCCCGCGCGCGGTCTCGGCGAGTTCGCCCGCATCGAGGTCGCAGCCGAACACGCGCGCACCGAGTGCCGAAAAGCTCTCGGCGATGCTGCGGCCGAAGCCGTGCCCGGCGCCGCTCACCACCACGGTCTTCTGGTCGAAGCGGATGTTCATGGCGCGAGCAGCTCCAGCAGATTGTCGTCCGACAGGGTGCGGCGTCCGTCCTCGACCTCGTGGATCAGGGAGACGAGCTGCCGCACCGCCGGACAGTCGATGCCGTGGCGCGCGCCGATCTCGGCGATCGGCGCGATCTGCACGTCCACCTCCGTCCGGCGTTTGCGCACCGCGAGGTCGCGCCAAACGCCGGAATGGGTTTTCGCGTTCGGCCGGTTGAACGCGACCATCGCCGCGACCGATCCTCTCGCCGCGTCCTCGCTCGCGTCCGGCGAGAACGCGGCGGGATCGAAGCCGTTGAAGCCGAGCGGATCGACGCCCTCAGCCACCGCCACCCGCACCGCCTCGGAGCCGAGCGCACGCCAGGCCGGCAGCAGCTCGGGACGTGCCAGGCAGTCGGCGATGCCCTTCTCCCCGAGCGCCTGCGCGAACAGCATCGCGCCATAGCCGAGCTTGCCCCATAGATAGGACCAGATGTGCTCGGTCATGATCGCATCCGGCTCGAAGTCGCGCATCACGGCGTGCAGCGCCGCGAGGCGTGACGTCATGCGCCCATCGAGTTCCCCCAGCACCACGGCGCCGCGATTGCTGAACAGGATTTCGCCCGGCTCAAGCCAGTCGGCGCCGAAATTGACGAAGGCACCGATCGTGCGGTCGCGGCCAACGATGCGCGCGATGATGTTTTCGTTGAGACCATTCTGGAGCGAGAGAATAAATCCGTCCTGCGCCAGATGCGGCGTGATCGCGCGCACCGCGCCCTCGGTGTGATGCGCCTTCACCGCCAAGAACACGCGCTTCCAGGTGCCGCGCACCTCTTCGGGCCGCATCGCCGGGGCGGTGATGCTGAACGCATCAATTGGGCCGGTGATGCGCAATCCGCGCGCCGGATCGCGGATCGCCGCGACATGCTCGGGCACGATATCGACGAAGCCCACATCATGGCCCACGCGTTTGAGGAAGGCGCCGGCCGTGCCGCCGATCGCACCCGCGCCCCAGATCAGGATGCCGTCATGTGCCTCGCTCATGCGCGGCAAACTCGCGCCGCACGCGGGGTTGTCAACCTGCCGGCCACACCGTCGGCTGCGGCACGAACAGGTCGCAATCCTGATGCCTCGCGAGCAGGCAATCCTCCAGCGCCGCCTTCGCCTGCAGCTCGCGCACGAGGAACAGGGAGATCACCACCACCGCCAAAGCGAGCGCGAGCCCCGCCAGGCTGCGCGTCTGCCGGTCCGCGTCGCGCTGCTCCTGCTCCTCGGTCCGGTGTTCCTCGGCCCAGTGCTCCTCGGTCAAGTGCTGGGCGTGGCGTATCGGGTGCATGACGGCCTCGCAACTCCTGGTGGAGTGTGGCGCCCTTGCGCCTCGCATTCAAGTTGCGGGCAGCGGCATCTGCCGCTTCAATGCCGCGCGTGACCGCTGCCCGCGCCATCGCCCACCTCGCCGCCTGCGACCCCGACCTCGCGGCACTGATCCGTCGCGTCGGGCCGTGCCGGATCCGGCAGGACCGCTCCAGCCCGTACGAGGCGCTGGTGCGGGCGATCGCCCACCAGCAGCTTCATGGGGCGGCAGCGCGCGCGATCACGGCGCGGTTCCTCGCTCTGTTTCCCGGCGAGGCATTCCCCCGGCCGGAATCGCTGCTGGCGGCGGACCCGGCGAAGCTGCGCGCCTGCGGCTTCTCGGCCGCGAAGATCGAGACCATCCGCGGCATCGCGGCCGGAGCCGTCTCGGGGGTGGTGCCGACGCGGCGCTTGGCACAGCGCCTGTCGGACGCGGCGCTGATCGAGCGATTGGTGAGCCTGCGCGGGATCGGGCGCTGGACCGTGGAGATGTTGCTGATGTTCACGCTCGGCCGCCCGGACGTGCTACCGGTCGATGATTTCGGCGTGCGCGAGGGCTGGCGGCGGCTGAAGGGCTTAAAGGCGCAGCCGAAGCCGCGCGCACTTGCGGAGATCGGCGAGGCCTGGGCGCCGTACCGCTCGACCGCAGCATGGTATCTGTGGCGGGCGGCAGAGGAGGGCAGAAGTAGCGGCTCGGCGCTGACCGGAAAGGCGGACGGGGCTGCCACGAGGAAATCCGCATGAAGGTCTGCATCTTCGGCGCCGGCGCCATCGGCGGATACCTCGCGGTGGAGCTGGCGCTCGCGGGCCATGAGGTCTCTGTCGTCGCGCGCGGCAATCATCTGCGAGCCATTCGGGATCATGGCCTGACCTTGCGGATCGATGGCCAGGAGAAGACGGTTCGCCTTCCGGCCAGCGACAATCCTGCCGAATTCGCTCAGCAGGAATTCGTGATCTGCGCGTTGAAGGCGCAGCAGGCTTGGCAGGCGGCGGCGCTGTTCGCGCCGCTGCTGGGTCCCGATACCGCCGTCGTCACCGCCATGAACGGCATCCCGTGGTGGTATTTCTACAAGGAGGGCGGCCGTTTCGAAGGGCGCTGGGTGCGCTCTGTCGATCCGGACGGCCGGCAGTGGAACGTCATCGGGCCCGCGCGCGCGATCGGCTGCGTGGTCGATCCGGCCTGCGAAATCGTGGCACCCGGTGTCGTCCAGCACCACGAGTTCAGGCGCTTCACCTTGGGAGAGCCGGACGGCCGCCGGTCGGAGCGGGTCGTCAGATTGAGCCGGGCCCTGATCGAGGCCGGGTTCGAGGCGCAGATCCGCGACGCGATCCGGTGGAATGTCTGGCTCAAGCTCTGGGGCAATGTTTGCTTCAACCCGATCGCGGCCCTGACCCATGCGACGCTCGACCGGATCACGTCGGAGCCCGGCCTCCGGGCGCTCTGCATCACGATGATGCGCGAGGCGAAGGCCGTGTGCGAAGCGCTGGGCGTTAACATTCCTGCCGAGATGATAGATCGGCGCCTGGCGGCGGCCGGTTCGGTGATCGGCCACAAGATCTCGATGCTGCAGGATCTCGAGCGCGGGAGGCCGATGGAGATTGATGCGCTGGTGACGGCCGTTCAGGAATTGGGCCGATTGGTGGGACGTCCCACGCCGACGATCGACGCCATCCTCGCCCTGATTCGCGAGCGGGCGCTGCACTCCCCCTCCGCCCCCGAGGCGGAGAGAGCTTGAGCCGCTCACTGAAGATCAGAGCGTATTGACCGGGATTTTCAGATACCGCACGCCATTTTCCTCGGGCGGCGGCAACTCGCCTCCGCGCATGTTCACCTGCACCGCCGGGATCAGCAGCTTGGGCATCGCGAGTGTGGCGTCGCGCGCGGTGCGCATCGCCACGAACGCGTCCTCGTCGATGCCGTCACGGGCATGCACGTTGCCGGCGCGCTGTTCGGCGACCGTGCTCTCCCACGCGTGCTCGGTGCGACCCGGTGCGCAGTAGTCATGGCAGGTGAAGATGCGCGTCTCGGGTGGCAGATCGAGGATGCGGCGGATCGAGCGGTAGAGGGCGCGCGCATCGCCGCCGGGGAAGTCGGCGCGCGCGGTGCCGTAATCGGGCATGAACAGCGTATCGCCTACGAACGCCGCATCGCCGATCAGATAGGTGACGTCGGCCGAGGTGTGGCCGGGCGTGGCGATCACGCGGCAATCGAGCGCGCCGATCGCGAAGTGCTCGCCATCGGCGAACAGCTGGTCGAACTGCCGCCCGTCGCGGCCGAAGGTTGCCTCGGCGTTGAACAGCGTGCCGAACCGCGCCTGCACGTCGCGGATCGCCTCGCCGATGCCGATGCGTCCGCCGAGCCGTGCGCGCAGCCAGGGCGCGGCCGAGAGATGGTCGGCATGAACATGCGTCTCCAGCAGCCACACGACATGCAAGCCCCGCTCCGCCACCGCCTGCGCCACGCGCTCGGCCGAGGTGGTGGAGGTGTGGCCGGAAGCCGCGTCGAAATCGAGCACGCTGTCGATCACCGCCGCGTCTCGGCTGGCGGGGTCGGCGACGATGTAGGTCACGGTGCTGGTCGCGGGCTCGAAGAAGGCGGTGATGTCCGCACTCGCCCCGGGCATGACGAACGGTCCTCCTGCTGTTTTCCCGCAGTTTAGCGCAGTTCGCGTGCGTTTCCCAACAAGGATCATTCCGCCGCCGCTGCCACGCCGACAGCGCGGGTGCGGGTGCGCAGCGTCACGAACTCCTCGGCGGCGGTGGGGTGGATGCCGATGGTGCGGTCGAACTGGCTCTTGGTGGCGCGCGCGGTGATCGCGACCGCCAGGCCCTGCACGATCTCGGGCGCCTCCTCGCCCAGCATGTGGGCGCCAAGCACGCGGTCGGTCGCCTGATCGACGACCAGCTTCATCATCGTCTTGAGCGGGCGCCCGCTCATCGTGTGGCGCATCGGCGTGAAGCGGGTGAGATAGATATCGGTCGGCCCACGCGCCGCCGCCTGCGCCTCGGTCAGCCCCACGGTGCCGATCGGCGGGCTGGAAAACACCGCACTCGGCACCGCGGCGAACGACCACGACCGGCCGGGCGGCATCCCGAACAGCAGGTCGGCAAGCGTATGGCCCTCGGCGATCGCCACCGGCGTGAGATTGATCCGGTCGGTCACGTCGCCGATCGCGTGGATATGCCGCGCACTGGTGCGCCATTCGGCATCGATTGCAATCGCGCCGCGCTCGTTCACGCGCACGCCGGCGCGGTCCAACTCGAGTCCGCGCAGATTGGGCCTGCGGCCGAGGGCCAGGAACGCGAGATCCGTGGTGATCGCGCCGCCATCGTCGAGATGCACGACGCTCGTCTCGCCATGCTGCTCGATCCGGCGCGCGGTTCGTGCGGCGTGAAGCCGGATGCCCTGCGCAGTCATCGCCTCGGCCAGCGCCTCGCGCAGATCGTCGTCGAAACCACGCAGCGGGCGGGGCTGGCGAAAGATCAGATCAACCTCGGCGCCAAGGCCGGCGAAGATGCCGGCGAACTCCACCGCGATGTAGCCCGAGCCCATGATCGCGATGCGCCGTGGCATCGCCGGCAGGTGGAAGATGTCGTCGGACAGCGCAGCGTGCTGGGCACCGGGCAGGTCGTGCCGGTGCGGATGGCCGCCGGTCGCGATCACGATGCGCTCGGCGGTGACGCGCCTGCCGCCGACGTCGAGCGTGTGCGGATCAAGGAAGCGGGCGTGCGCCTCGAACAATTCGACGCCGGCGCCGGACAGCAGCTTGACGTAGATGCCGTTCAGCCGCGCGATCTCGGCATCCTTGGTCGCGATGAAACCGGCCCAATCATGCGTCCCGCGCTCGGCGTGCCAGCCGAAGCCGCGCGCATCCTCGGCGGCGGGGCCGTAGCCGGCGGCGAGCACCATCAGCTTCTTCGGCACGCAGCCGACATTGACGCAGGTGCCGCCCCAGAACCGCTCCTCCGCAATGCCGACGCGGGCGCCATGGCCGGCGGCGATGCGCGCGCAGCGCACGCCGCCCGAGCCGCCGCCAATCACGAACAGGTCGAAGTCGAAGCGGCGTTCGCTCACGTACCGATGCCGCCGATCGCGAGATACTTCACCTCCAGATATTCCTCGATGCCGTATTTCGAGCCTTCGCGCCCCAGGCCCGAGTGCTTCATGCCGCCGAACGGCGCGATGGCCGTCGAGATCACGCCTTCGTTGATGCCGATCAGCCCGTATTCCAGCGCCTCGCCGACGCGGAACGCGCGGCCGAGGTCGCGCGTGTAGAAATAGGCGGCGAGGCCGAACGGCGTGTCGTTCGCCATCTCGATCGCCTCGGCTTCGGTTGTGAAACGGAACAGCGGCGCCACCGGGCCAAAGGTCTCGTCGCGGAAGATCTCGGCACCGCGCGGCACGTTACTCAGGATGGTCGGCTCGAAGAAATTGCCGCCGAGCGCATGGCGATGGCCGCCGGTGACGACCCTCGCACCCCGATGCAGCGCATCGGCGATATGCTCCTCGACCTTCTTGACCGCATCGGCGTTGATCAGCGGCCCCTGCACGACGCCCAGAATCCATGCCGTTGCCGACCTTCATCTTCTCGACCGTCTCGCGCAACTTCGCGCTGAACGCGTCATAGATGCCGCTTTGCACCAGGATGCGGTTGGCGCACACGCAAGTTTGGCCGGTGTTGCGGTACTTGCACGCCATTGCGCCCGCGATCGCGGCGTCGAGATCGGCATCGTCGAACACGATGAACGGCGCATTTCCGCCCAGCTCCATGCTGGTCTTCTTGATCGTGGGCGCGCATTGCGCGAGCAGCTTGGCACCGACCTCGGTGCTGCCGGTGAATGAGAGCTTCCGCACGAGCGGGTTCGACGTCAGCTCGCCGCCGGTCTCGCCGGAGGGGCCGGTGATGATGTTGCACACGCCTGCCGGCATCCCGGCGCGCTCCGCCAGCACCGCGATGGCAAGCGCCGAGAACGGCGTCTGGCTGGCCGGGCGGATCACGCCGGTGCAACCGACCGCCCAGCCGGGGCCAGCCTTGCGGGTGATCATCGCGGCGGGGAAGTTCCACGGCGTGATCGCGGCGAACACGCCCACCGGCTCCTTCTGCACGATGATGCGCCGGCCTTTTGCGTTCTGCGGGATGGTGTCGCCATAGACGCGGCGGCCTTCCTCGGCGAACCACTCGATGAAGCTGGCGGCATAGGTGATCTCGCCGCGGCTCTCGGTGAGCGGCTTGCCCTGCTCGGCGGTCATGATGATCGCGAGGTCCTCGGCGTTGGCGAGCATCAGATCGTTCAGCTTGCGCAGGATCGCGGCGCGCTCGTGCGCGAGCCTCGCGCGCCAGGCGGGGAAGGCGCGGTGGGCGGCCTCGATCGCGCGGCGGGTCTCTGCGGCGCCCAAGGCGGGCACCTCGCCGATCACGTCGCCGGTTGCGGGATTGCGCACGGGCGTGGTGCGGCCGCTATCGGCCTCCACCCACTTGCCGTCGATGTGGTTGACCTGCCGGAACAGGCTCGGGTCCTTCAGCGGCAGCGGGGCGACGGGGTTGAGCATGGCGATCCTCCCGGTTGGCTGCCCGGAAGATAGGCGGCGGGGGCCGGCGTGTCAGGGGCGGGTATCGGAAGCGGGTTGCCGGCAAGGACCGCCACGCTATCTTGATCGCAGATCGACGCAGGAGGTGCCGGTGGGTCAGCTTCTGATCCGAAATGTCGAGGACGAGATGAAGGCCCGGCTGAAGCGGCAGGCGGCGCGGCACGGCCGCAGCATGGAGGAGGAGGCGCGCGACATCCTGCGCGACGGGCTGAAAGGCGACGAGCAGCCGGAAGGAGCGGACGAGGAGCAGCCGGAAGGAGGGCTCGGGACCGAGATTGCCGAGATGTTTCGCGGCATCGGTCTGCGCGAGGGTGAGGAAATTCCGGAACTGCGCGGAACGATCGTGCCGGCCACCTTTGACGAGTGATCCTTCTCGACACCAATGTGATCTCCGCGCTCATGCACGAGCGCGTCGTCGAGGTCGTCGCCGCGTGGCTGGACCGGCAGCCCCGACCGTTGGTCTGGACCACCAGCGTGACCATCATGGAGGTGCGGCTCGGCCTCGCAATCATGCCGGACGGGCGCCGGAGAGAGGCACGGCTGCGCAGCTTCGAGCGTCTGCTCCTGGAAAAGCTGGAGGGGCGTATCGCAAGCTTCGACGCGCTCGCCGCCGAGCAAGCCGCGACCCTGATGGCCGCGCGCCGCCGGCTCGGACAGACCCGCGAGTTGCGCGACACCATGATCGCCGGCATTGCCGTCTCCCCGCGCGCCACGCTCGCGCCCCGCAACCTCCGCCATTTCGACGACCTGCCGACCCCGGTCGTGGACCCCTGGGCGGCCCCGTGACCCCACCCCTGGCCTGCGCTAAGACGCCTGCCTGACCGGAGGCGCCGAATTTGAACCAGATCCGCACCCAAGCCGGGGCCAACAGCCTGCGAAACGGCCCGGACGGGCGCGGCCGCTTCGGCGAGTACGGCGGCCGCTTCGTCGCCGAGACGCTGATGCCGCTGATCCTGGCGGTCGAGCAGGCCTACGAGGTGGCCCGCCGTGACCCTGCCTTCCGCAGCGAGCTCGACGCCTACCTGAAAAACTACGTCGGTCGCCCGAGCCCGCTCTGGTTCGCCGAACGCCTGACCCGTGCCCTCGGCGGCGCCAAGATCTACTTCAAGCGCGACGAGCTGAACCACACTGGCAGCCACAAGATCAATAATTGCATGGGGCAGATCCTGCTCGCGCGGCGGATGGGCAAGACGCGGATCATCGCGGAAACCGGCGCCGGTCAGCACGGGGTCGCGACCGCCACCGTCTGCGCGCTGTTCGGCCTGCCCTGCACGATCTACATGGGTACCACCGACATCGAGCGGCAGAAGCCCAACGTGTTCCGCATGAAGCTGCTGGGTGCCGAGGTGAAGCCCGTCAGCTCGGGCGCCGCGACGCTCAAGGATGCGATGAACGAGGCGTTGCGCGACTGGGTCGCGAATGTGCGCGACACCTATTACCTGATCGGCACCGTCGCCGGCCCGCATCCCTATCCCGCGATGGTGCGCGACTTCCAGAGCGTCATCGGCAATGAGGCGCGCGCACAACTGCACGAGTCGGAAGGCAAGCTGCCGGATGTGTGCGTGGCCGCGATCGGCGGAGGGTCGAACGCGATGGGGCTGTTCCATCCGTTCCTGGACGATCCCTCGGTGCGGCTGATCGGGGTCGAGGCGGCCGGCCGCGGGCTCGAGAGCGGCGCCCACGCCGCCAGCCTCTCCGGCGGCCGGCCCGGCGTGCTGCACGGCAACCGCACCTATCTGCTGCAGGATGAGGACGGCCAGATCCTCGAGGCGCACAGCATCAGCGCCGGCCTCGACTATCCCGGCATCGGGCCGGAACATGCCTGGCTGCATGACATCGGCCGCGTCGAATACGCGGCCGCCACCGACACCGAGGCGCTGGCGGCGTTCCAGCTCTGCACCCGCACCGAGGGCATCATCCCCGCTCTGGAGCCGGCGCACGCGCTCGCCCACGTGCAGAAGATCGCGCCGGCAATGGACGCGGACGCGATCGTGCTGATGAATTTGTGCGGTCGCGGTGACAAGGACATCTTCGCCGTCGCCGCCCATCTGGGCGTGGCACTGTGAGCCGGATCGCGGTCCGCTTCGCGGCGCTGCGACGTGGGGGGCGGGGCGCATTGATGCCGTTTGTCGAGGCCTTCGACCCCGATCGTGCGACCAGCCTCGCACTGCTGCGCGGGATGCCCGCGGCGGGTGCCGACCTGGTCGAGATCGGGATGCCGTTCACCGACCCGATGGCGGACGGTCCGATCATTCAGGCCGCCGGCAAGCGCGCGCTGGCCGCCGGCGCCAAGCTCGCGGGCGTGCTGGCGATGGTGCGCGAGTTCCGCTCGGCGGACGATGCGACGCCGGTGATCCTGATGGGCTATCTCAATCCGATCGCGAGCTACGGCCCGGCGCGCTTCTGCGCCGACGCCGCGACGGCGGGCGTGGACGGGCTGATCGTCGTCGATCTGCCGAGCGAGGAGGCGGATTTGCTTGTCCCCCACGCGGCGGCCCATGCGATCGACGTCATCCGGCTTGTCGCTCCCACGACGGACGATGCCCGCCTGCCGCGTGTGCTCGAAGGAAGCTCGGGCTTCGTCTATTACGTCAGCATCACTGGCATCACCGGCACCCGCACCGCCACCGCGGCCGAGCTGGCGAGCGAAATTCCCCGCGTGCGGCGCTTCACCGACCTGCCGATCGCGGTCGGCTTCGGCGTGCGCACGCCCGCGCAGGCGGCCGAAATCGCGCGCATCGCCGACGGCGCGGTGGTCGCCTCGGCGCTGATCGAGACTTTGTCCAGGCATCTAGACCCCGCGGGCCGGGCGGCGCCCGATGCCGTCGAGATCGTGCTCGACGAGGTACGGGCGCTCGCTGCGGGCGTGCGCGGTGCGAGGATGGCGGCATGAGCTGGCTTACCGAATACGTCCGCCCGAAGATCCGCACGCTGCTCGGCCGGCGGGACGTGCCGGAGAATCTCTGGCACCAATGCCCCGCCTGCGAGCAAATGATCTTCCAGCGCGACCTCGAGAAGAACCTCAAGGTTTGCCCGCATTGCGGCCACCACATGCGCGCAACTGCCACCGAGCGGCTCGGCTGGACCTTGGACGAGGGAAGCTGGACCCGCATCGAGTTGCCTCGCGTGCCGGCGGACCCGCTGCGCTTCCGCGATACCAAGCGCTACGCCGACCGGCTGCGCGAGGCGCGCGACAAGACCGGCATGGAGGACGCGATCGCGGTCGCGCACGGCAGCATCGGCGGCCACAAGGCGGTGGTCGCGGCGATGGATTTCGACTTCATCGGCGGCTCGATGGGGGCGGCCGTCGGCGAGGGCATCGTCGCCGCGGCGAAGCTCGCCGTGCTGCAGGACGCGGCGCTGGTGGTGTTCACCGCCACCGGTGGGGCGCGAATGCAGGAGGGCGCGGTCAGCCTGATGCAGATGCCGCGCACCGTGATCGCGACCCGGCTGGTCAAGGAAGCCGGGCTGCCGTTCATCGTCGTGATGTGCGACCCCACCACCGGCGGTGTCACCGCGAGCTTCGTCATGCTCGGCGACATCCACATCGCCGAGCCGGGGGCGATGATCGGTTTCGCCGGCGGGCGCGTGATCGAGCAGACCGTGCGCGAGAAGCTGCCCGAAGGCTTCCAGCGCGCCGAATACCTGCTCGAACACGGGATGCTCGACATGGTCGTCAAGCGCACCGAGCTGCGCGAGAGGCTCGCCCGTGTGATCGACCTGCTGCGTGTGAAACTGCAGGAGCCGGCGCAAGCCGCCTGACGCTGCCGTGAGCGGAGCAAGCGGGAGCGAAGCGGGGCGTGCGGAGGCGATCATCGCGCGGCTGCACGGGCTGCACCCGACGCTGATCGATCTCAGCCTCGGCCGGCTGGAGGTGCTGCTGGAGAAGATGGGCCATCCCGAGCGGCGCCTGCCGCCGGTGATCCATGTCGCCGGCACCAACGGCAAGGGCAGCACCTGCGCCTTCCTGCGCGCGATCGGCGAGGCGGCGGGCTGGCGCGTGCACGTCTATACCTCGCCGCATCTGGTGCACTTCAGCGAGCGCATCCGCGTCGCCGGCACGATCGTCCCCGACGCCGCGTTGGAGGACGCGCTGGAGGCGGTTGAGCGGATCAACGCCGGCGCGCCGATCACGGTGTTCGAGGTCATCACCGCGGTCGCGCTCAAGCTGTTCGCCGAGGTCCCGGCCGAACTCTGCGTACTGGAAGTGGGCCTCGGCGGGCGGTTCGACGCGACCAACGTGATCGCGCGGCCGGTGGCCTGCGCGATCGCGCCGGTATCGATCGATCATCGCGAGATGCTGGGCGAGACGCTGGCGGAAATCGCGTTCGAGAAGGCGGGAATCATCAAGCCGGGAGTCCCGGTCGCGGTCGCGGCGCAGCCGGGCGAGGCGGCCGTGGTGATCGGCGCGCGTGCGGCGGAGCTGGGTGCGAGGCTGTTCGCTCAAGCGCGGGATTGGCACGCAGAGGTGCAGCCCGGCGGCTGGCGCTATACGGATGCGTCCGGGGCGCTCGATTTGCCGTCCCCTTCACTCCCGGGAGCGCATCAGATCGGCAATGCGGCGCTCGCGGTCGCGACACTCCGCGCGTCCCGCCTGCACATTCCCGCATCCGCGTTCGCCGGCGTCGCCCGCGCGGAGTGGCCGGCGCGGCTGCAACGTCTGACCGGCCGCCTCGCGGCGCGGCTGCCGGCGCAGTGGGAGCTATGGCTGGATGGCGGCCACAACGCCGGGGCGGGCGAGGCATTGGGGCGGCATGTCGCACTCTGGGCGGACCGGCCTCTGCACCTGATCGTGGGGATGAAGCAGACCAAGGACGCGGGGGCTTTCCTGGCGCCCTTGCTGCCGCACGCGGCGACGGTGTGGGCGGTCGCCGAGCCGGGCCAGTACCTCGCGCAGCCGATCGCGGCGATCATCGCCGCATCGGGCGGCGCGGCGCGCGAAGGCCCGACGGTGGAGGCGGCGCTCGACGCGCTGCCGAAATCCGGCCAACCCGCGCGCGTGCTGATCTGCGGCAGCCTCTATCTCGCGGGCGAGGTGCTGAAGCGGGACGGCGCGTAAGGAAGAAAGGCCGGGCTCTGCCCGGACCCGCCAAAGGGCACAGCCCTTTGGAAACCCATCCTGAAGTGAATGGATTCTCAAGGCTGTGCCTTAGCGGGTCCAGGGCGGAGCGTGCCAAGGTTCCAATTGGGCGTCTTCGGCCAATTGGAATGCCCTCGGAGGGACAGCCCTGGGCTTTACGTCACGCTCGGCATCGCGTCGATGAAGCCCGTGACCGCGCGCAATCGCCCGTCATCGGCCAGCATCGCGAAATCGGTGCCGCCGAAGAACAGCGGCGCCTGCTCGGTGCCGCCGGCGCTCCAACTGAACCGCACGCGGTCATGGTGCGCCTCGATTCCGCTCGACAGGCGGAAGCGATAGCCCGGGAAGTGCTCCTGGACTGCGGCGATCATCGCGTCGATGCCGGCGTGTCCGGTGCCCTCGCGGTGAGCGTCGAGATAGCTGCCGCCCTCACTCCATGTCCGCGCGATGATGTCGCGGCGACGGCCGGCGTCGGTCTCGTTTCATGCCGCGATGTAGCCGCCGACGATCTCGTTGACTGAACTCATGCGATTGCTCCTCTGCTTGCGGACCGCGGCGCCCGGCTGCGGGTCCGTGAGCCATGAACCATCAGCACGGGGGCGCAGTCGATTACTCCGCAGGTAATGGAAGCGACCGACGTCGCGCGCTATCGTCGCGTCATGTCACTCACGGCTCGCACGTTCGGACCTCTGCTGCGCGAATGGCGCCAGCGCCGGCGCATGAGCCAGCTCGGTCTGGCGCTGGAGGGCAATATCTCGGCGCGGCACTTGAGCTTCCTGGAAACCGGCCGAGCGCAGCCAAGCCGTGACATGGTGCTGCACCTGGCCGAGCATCTGGCGGTTCCGCTGCGCGATCGCAACGTCATGCTCGCCGCTGCGGGTTATGCGCCGGTATTCGGGGAACGCAAGCTCGACGATCCGGCGCTCGCCGCGGCGCGTCGGGCGATGGAACTGGTGATCCAGGGGCACGCGCCGTATCCGGCGATCGCCGTGGACCGGCATTGGACGCTGATAGCGGCGAATGACGCGATCCCGCCGCTGCTTGCCGGCGTCGATGCCGAACTGCTGCGGCCGCCGGTGAACGTGATGCGGCTTGCGCTGCATCCGGCGGGCCTCGCGCCGCGCACGCTCAACCTGAGCGAGTGGCGTGGGCATCTGCTGGAACGACTGCGCCGGCAGGTGGAAGCGAGCGCCGATCCGGTGCTGATCGCGCTGCGCGAGGAATTGCAGGGCTATCCGGCACCCGGCGCACCGCGCCCGCCGCGGCCGGCGCGCGACTACGCGGGTATGGTGGTGCCATTCGAACTGCTGACGGAGGCAGGTGTGCTCGCCTTCTTCAGCACCATCACGGTATTCGGCACGCCGGTCGATGTCACGCTGTCGGAACTCGCGCTGGAGTGCTTCTACCCGGCCGACGCCGCGACCGCGGAGATCTTGCAGTGCGCCGCCGGACGACGGTGAGCAATCGGCGTAAGCCTCGCCGATGTCGCAAATTGTGACGACTACCATGCGCTCAACCGGGCAAAGTCATACAATCTGCATCAGAATGCGAGCCCAAGATTGCAATGTAAGAACCTTCTGGCTAGATCGACGGACGGCTGGGTTGCGGTCGGCATTTAATTGTGTTTCAGGATCGTCTGCGAGTCGTTAGATCGGCATGACGTGGCGTACACGGGGCAACGCCCAACGCCGAATACATCCGTGACCGCATCAGGTCGATTCGGTGTAACCAAATGAGCGGGGGACCAGACAAATGGCAACGTTGACGGTCGGACCTGGCGATGAGTTTCCGACGATCTCCGCCGCGGTGACAGCATCACAAGCCGGCGACACGATCCTCGTGCAGGCCGGCACTTATACAAACGACTTTGTGTCGATCTTCCAAGACCTCACCATCAAGGGCGTTGGTGGGCTGGTGAGCGTTGTTGCCACCGTGCCTCCGCCGAACCTGAAGGCAATCTTCACCGTCGGTGCGCCCGGCGTGCACGTCGAAATCGACGACCTGGCCTTTTCCGGTGCTGCAATCCCGAGTGCCGATGGCGCCAACGGGGCAGGAATCCGCTATCAAGGCGGCAATCTCGTCCTGAACTCTGATCGCTTTGTCAATAACCAGGATGGCATGCTAGCTGCGGATGACCCGAATGGCAGCATCACGATCAACGGCTCGGAGTTTGCAAATAACGGCGTGAGTGACCCTCACAGCGAGGGATATGGCGCGACTCACAACCTCTACGTCAACCAAGTCAGCACCCTCACTATCGAGAACAGTTTGTTCACTGCAGCGAATGTAGGACATGAAATCAAAAGCCGCGCCTTCAACACGATCATCGAGAACAATCGGATCCAGGACGGTCCGAACAGCACGTCCAGCTACGAGATCGACCTGCCGAACGGTGGTAACGCGCTGATAAAGAACAACATCGTAGAGAAGGGACCGCATTCCCAGAACCCGGTCATGGTGACGTCCGGCGAAGAAGGCAATGTGCACCCGAATTCCAGCCTCACGGTCGAGGACAACACCTTCGTCAACGATCTCGTTCCCGCGGCGACCGCTGTCCGCAACGAGACCGGCGTAACGGCAAGTATAGCCAACAACAGCTTCTATGGTATTCCTATAACGGATATTGCCTCCGGCCTGGCCAGCGTTTTAGGCACCACTATCTTGACGACGGAGCCCACGCTCGACTACTCACCGCCTCCATTGCTCTGCTTTTGCGCGGGGACCCTGATCCGGGTGCCGTCGGGAGAGATGCCGATCGAGACGTTGCGCCTCGGTGATCGCGTGGCGACCCTGTCGGGAGAGATGAAAACCATCAAGTGGATCGGGCGCGGTCGGATTCGTGTACGCGCGAGCGACCGTTCCCGCGGCGCAGCCGTCATTATCGGTGCCGGTGCAATCAGCGACGGGATTCCGCACCGCGATTTGCACGTGACCAAAGGGCATTCGTTGTATCTGGATGGCGTCCTGGTGCCAGCGGAAAACCTGGTCAACCACCGCTCGATCGTCTGGAACGAACGCGCGCAAATATTGGACGTATTCCATATTGAATTGGATACCCATGAGGTCTTGCTCGCGAACGGCGCTCCGGCAGAGAGTTATCGGGACGACGGCAATGGAATGTGGTTTTACAGTCCACCTCGCAGCGAGACCTCACCCCTGGTGCCGCTCGCGAAAGTCGTGACCGAGGGGCCGCTGCTGGAACGGATCTGGCGACGATTGCTGGATCGGGCCGGCGGTCAGCCGGCAGCACGCTGGACTGACGATCCCGACCTGCACCTCGTTGCGGAAGGCTCGCGCGTCGCCGCGAGTCAAATCAAAGGTGGCGTTCACGTCTTCCACATCAGCACGCCAACAAAGACGCTTCACATTGCATCGCGCAGCGCCATTCCGGCTGCTGTGGGATTAAATGCAGACCAACGGCAGCTTGGCGTCGCTGTGCGAAAGATCGTCCTTCAGGCTGGCGGTGTGCGGGTCAGCATCCGCTACGATGCGGAGTTGCTGCGAGAAGGCTTCCACGGACCCGAGATCAAGAATGGCTGGCGCTGGACGACAGGACATGCAGCCCTGCCCGCGTCGGTATTGAGTGCCCTGGTCGGCCCCTTGACGGTAGCGGTGCATGTCGGTTGCGCACTGCGCTATGCAGAGGCGCCATCGGCGCCGGCCATGCAGGCCGCGGCCTGAGCGCCCGCTACCCTTGCCGGCGCGGATCAAACGCAGCCGCGCCGTCCACCGTCCGCACATTACCTGCCACGTAATCGACCACCCGTCGCGCCACCGCCATCCTGACCGCGTGCTCCGGGTCAATCACGACCCGGAGCCCGAGGGACGGGATCATGAGCAAGCTTTATGTGCGCCCGCTGGCGGCCTCGCGCGACGGACTGACGCTGCGTCGCTGGCTCGCGCTGCCGGTAGTTCTCGGCGGCACCTTCATGGTCGTGCTCGATTTCTTCATCGTCAACGTAGCGATCCCGTCGATCGAGCGTGAGCTGCGCACCGGCACCGCAGCGATCGAGTGGGTGGTCGCCGGCTATGGTCTTGCCTACGCCGCACCGCTGATCATCGGCGGACGGCTCGGCGATCTGTACGGACGGCGCCGCGTGTTCACGCTCGGCATCGCGGTGTTCACGCTCGCCTCCGCCGCCTGCGGGCTCGCGCCCACCGCGGTTTCGCTGATCGTTGCCCGTGGGGCGCAGGGCGCCGGCGCGGCCCTGCTGGCGCCGCAGGTGCTGGCGATCCTTGGCGCGACCTTCGTCGGTATGGACCGCGCGCGTGCCTTCGCCGCCTATGGCGTCGTCCTGGGGCTTGCCTCGGCTTGCGGACAGGTGATCGGCGGCTTGATGATCAGGGCCGACATTCTTGGCCGCGGCTGGCGCGCCTGCTTCCTGGTCAACCTCCCGATCAGCGTGGCGGCCTTGGTGCTGGCTCCGCTGACGGTCGCCGAGTCGCGATCCGCGTCAGACAGCCGGCTCGATCTGCTTGGCGCGAGCCTGGTGACGCTCGGCACCGTTTGCGTGCTGGTCCCGCTGATCGAGGGCCGCGCCCGCGGCTGGCCGGGCTGGATATGGGCCTGTTTCGCGAGCGCGGCGGCATTGTGGGCCGCGTTCGTCCGCCAGCAGCGCCGGCGTGCCGCGCGCGGCGCGGCACCCCTGCTCGATCCGGCGCTGTTTCACCTCGGCAGGTTTCGCATCGGACTGGTTGCGGTGCTGGCACTGTTCGGCGGTGTCGCCTCGTTCTTCCTGATCTTGGCACTCTACCTTCAGGAGGGAAGGGGGCTCGCGCCGCTGCCCTCCGGATTGGTGTTCACGACCGTGGCGCTCTCGTTCAGCGCGACCTCGCTCGGCGCCGGACGGATCGGGCAGCGCCTCGGCCGGCCGCCGCTCGTGATCGGCGCGCTCGGCATGGCGCTCGGCCTCGGTGCGCTGCGCCTGATCGTCGGCGGGGTCGGCACAGGCGGTCCCCTCTCGCTGCTGCTCGCGGCACTGCTCGTCGATGGCGCGGGCATGGGACTGGTCATGGCGCCGCTTGTCGCGACGGTGCTGGCCGGGCTGCCGGGTCAGCACGCCGGGGCCGCCGCGGGCGTGCTGGCCGCCGCCCAGCAGCTCGGCAATTCACTCGGCGTGGCCCTGCTCGGCCTGGTGTTCTTCGGCGTGCTCGCCCATGCGGCCGGCAACGCCGCCGGCTATGGCGGCGCGTTCACCGCCGGTCTCGATTGCCTCGTGGCCCTCGCCCTCGTGCTCGCGGCACTGGCCTGGAGACTGCAGCGCGAGAGCTGATGCCCGTCCGCTCAGCCGCGGATGCGCGCGACCGTCTCGGCCGTCGAATGGCCCGGCAGCAGCTCGGCCAGCAGCACCTGCCCGCCCCAGCCCTGCACCAGGTCGGCGCCAACCACACCCTCGATCCGGTAATCGGCCCCCTTCACCAGCAGGTCGGGCCGCAGCGCGCGGATCAGCGTCTCGGGCGTGTCCTCGTCGAACACCACCACCAGATCAACCACGCCGAGGCTCGCCAGCACCCCCGCACGGGCCGCCTGCGTCTGCACCGGACGCCCCTCGCCCTTGAGGCGGGCGGCGCTCGCGTCCGAATTCAGCCCGACCACCAGCCGGTCGCAGCGGGCGCGCGCCTGTTCCAGCAACGAGACGTGACCAGGGTGCAGCAGGTCGAAGCAGCCATTGGTGAAGCCGGTGCGCCAGCCACGGCGGCGCCAGCGCTCGATGTGCTCGGCGGCGGCCTCGCGGGTGACGATCTTGCGCGGCGCACCGCCCGGCGGCGAGATCGCGGCCGAGAGGTCAGTCGTGGTGACGATCGCGGTGCCGACCTTGCCCACCGCGATGCCTGCGGCGAGGTTGGCGAGGCAGGCCGCAACCGGCAGTGGCAGCCCGACGGCAACGCAAGCGGCGAGGGTGGCGACCGCCGTGTCCTTGGCGCCGGAGATGTCATAGACTTCAGGCGCTTCGGCGGAGAAATGGTGCGGCCCGGTGTCGTCGAGCAGAAGTCATCCCGTCTTCGCCACGGGTCGTCAGCACGGCGCCGAAGCCGTGCGCCGCGCGCAGCGCTTCGGCCGCGGCGATCACCCCCGCTTCGGTCGAGACGTCGCGGCCGGTGGCGGCGTGCAGGGTGCGGCGGTTGGGGGTGATGATTTCGGCGCCGGCATAGGCGGCGAAATCGGGGCCGTGCGGATCGACCACTACCCGCCGACCCGCCGCGCGCGCGGCTGCAATCAGCCGCGGCGCCAGATCGCCCGCCAGCACGCCCTTGGCATAGTCCGACAGCACGATCGCCGCCGTCGCCGCCAGCGCGTCCCCGGCGATGCGCAGCAGGCGCTCGGCGAGGCGCGCAGAGATCGGGCTGCGCACCTCCTGATCGGCGCGCAGAAGCTGCTGGCCGAGCGCGATGTAGCGGGTTTTGACGGTGGTGGGCCGCCCGCCCTCGATCAGCAGCCACGGCTCGACATTGCTCTGTCCGCCGATCAGCCCGGTGAGGTCGGAACCGGCCTGGTCGTCACCCACTACGGAGACGAAGGCGACTGCGGCGCCGAGGGCGGTGAGATTGCGCATCACGTTGCCGGCGCCGCCGGGCATCGTCACCTCGCGCTCGACCGCGACGATCGGGATCGGCGCCTCGGGGCTGATGCGCTGGACGAAGCCGTAGAGGTAGCGGTCGAGCATGGCATCGCCCACGACGAGGACGCGGGCGCGGGAGAGTGCCGGCAGCGCGGCAAGCAGGGTGGCGTGATCGAGCGCCGCCTCCGGGCCGCCGGCGGGGAACCCTGAATGGATCGTCATGCGGCCCACATGCGACTCATGGGCTTGGCCTAGCCTCTCGGGGGCAGAGTGGCAAGCGTGACCTGGGGTCGCGCGATCGCGTGTTAGTCGTCCGCCAGGAGCTCGTCGAGCGTGACCGGGCAAGCCTGCGCCAGCGGAAGCGGTGCCTGACCGTCGATGGTCTCCGGCATCGCGCGCAGCGCGTCACGATAGAGACCGCCGACGTCGATGCGCTGACGCATGGACGCGGTGAAATGGTCACGCGCCTGGGCACGAAACATCCGGGCTTCCGCGCGCCAGCTCGGGGCATCGCGCGACAGCGGCCAGGCCTCCGCTTTCAGCATATGGGCGAGTGCTTGCCGCAGGAGCGATTTGGTGGCTGTGAGGTCGCTCCGTCCCACGCTCTCGATCTCCTCGGCGATATTCGGCCAATCGAGGTCGGCGTCATTCACCCGCTCGCCGGCAGCAATACGACGCAGCAAATCGCCCTGGCTCTCGCTCCAGTGCAGGATGTCGGTGTCATAGTCGCTCATTGGGGCCTCCGTCCCCTCCATACCACCCTCGCTACTGCGCTACCCACCCGCCGTCGATCGGCAGCGGCGCGCCGGTGATCGTCGCCGCTGCTTCCGAGCACAGAAAGACCGCCAGCGCGCCGATCTGTTCGGGCGTGGTGAAGCGAACCATTGGCTGTTTCTCGGCGAGCAGGCGACGCTTCGCCTCATCGAAGCTGGTTCCGTCACGCTCCGCCCGCGCCGCGAGCTGGCGCTCGACCATCGGCGTCAGCACCCAGCCGGGGCAGATCGCGTTCGCCGTGATCCCCGATCCGGCAAGCTCGATGGCCGCGACCTTGGTTAGCCCCAGCACTCCATGCTTGGCGGCGACATAGGCCGCCTTCTCCGCACTCGCGACCAGCCCGTGCGCCGAGGCGATGCTGATGATCCGTCCCCAGCCCCGCGCGCGCATCGGCGGGATCGCCGCCTGCGTCCCGTAGAAGACCGCGGAGAGGTTGATTGCGATCACCGCCTCCCAACGCTCGGGCGGAAAATCCCCGATCGGCGCCACATGCTGGATGCCGGCGTTATTCACCAGGATGTCCGGGCCGCCCAGCGCCTCGGTCGTGCGCGCGACCATCGCCGCGATCTGCCTCGGCTTGGCCATGTCGGCGGGATCGTGCAGCACCCGCACGCCGAGCCCCGCGAGCTCGTCGCACAATCGCTCGATTTCGACCGGTTCGCCGAAGCCGTTGAGCATTACGTCCGCCCCGGCGGCCCCGAGCGCGCGCGCGATCGCCCAGCCGATGCCGCTCGTTGATCCCGTGACCAGTGCAACCTTGCCTCGCAGCTCCATCGCCCAACCTTCATCGTACCGGCGCACCACTCTGGCCGAACCGCGCCGCCAGGCAAGGCCGCGCGGGGCACCGGAACGCCGCCGCTCCGCGCGCGTTGGCAGGGCCGACGTAACCGCAACAGGAGACACGCCAATGGCCGACAAGGCCCCCAAGGGACAGCAGCACAAGACCCACAACGATCTTGCGGGCAATGCCAAGGCGGTCTCGATGGAGGTGCTCAACGCCCGCCTGGCCGACGGGATCGACCTCGCCCTGATCACCAAGCAGGCGCACTGGAACCTCAAGGGGCCGCAGTTCATCGGCATCCACCTGATGCTCGACGGCTTTCGCAAGCAGCAGGACGAGTGGGTTGATACGATGGCGGAGCGGGTCACCCAGCTCGGCGGCACGGCGTTCGGCACCGTGCAGACGGTGGGCAAGGCGACCAGCCTGCCGCCCTATCCGACGGACGTCTATGCCATCGCCGACCATCTCAAGGAGCTGATCGATCGGTACGCGAGGGTCGCCAACGCGGTGCGCGCCGCAATCGAGCAGACCGACGAGGCGGGCGACCCCGACACCGCCGACATCTTCACGGAGGTCTCGCGCGGCCTCGACAAGCAGCTCTGGTTCCTCGAGGCGCATTTGCAGGAGCCGACCAACCCGCACCACCGGACGCTCTGAGCGCCAGACCGGGCGCCAGGGCAATTGGGATGCGACGCCCGCCGATCGGCGATATCCTCAAGCGACGACGGCAGGAGGGCTTTGATGCCGGACGGGCTTTATGAGCACGACGCCCTGGCCTGGCGGAGCGGCAAGCGGACCTCCTGCGCCGCTTGTCGGCCGGCGAGCGCGTCAACGAAGCCGTGGACTAACCGCACGTTATCGAGGAGGTGCAGGACGTGGGGCTCTCCGAGCTGCGGGCCTGCGAAAGCTTGCTTCAACAGGTGATGGCGCACTTGCTCAAGCTGCACGCTTGGCCAGAAAGCCAAGCGGCGGGGCACTTGCGTGACGAGGCGGGCCTATTTCTGGACGACGCGGCGCGGCGGCTCACGCCGTCGATGCGGCGGCGGATCACGCTCGACGAGCTTTATGCCCGCGCGCGGCGGAGGGCGCGGACGTCATGCGGAACGGGCGGCGTGGCGTCGCCACTGCCCGAGGCGTGCCCGTTCGCGCTGGACGCGCTGCTGGAAGGGGACGTGACGGCGTTACTCGCGGCGCTGCAACCGCGCGGGTCCTGAAGGCGCTGGCGCCGCCCCGACCGCCTTGGCCGAGCGCCGGCCGCTTGCCCCCGACTCCTCGGCGCCGCTACCGTCGGGGGAGCGAGGCGAACACAGCATGAACGATTTGTTCGGCAGTGCCGCGCGCGGGCGTGGCGCCGAGGACTACTCCGCCAAGGACATCGAGGTTCTGGAGGGGCTGGAGCCGGTGCGGCGCCGGCCCGGCATGTATATCGGCGGCACCGACGAGACCGCGATGCAGCACCTCGCCGCCGAGCTGCTCGACAATGCGATGGACGAGGCGGTGGCCGGCCACGCGAGCTTCATCGAAATGGTGCTGCAGCCGGGCAATTGGCTCACGGTGCGCGACAACGGGCGCGGGATTCCGGTCGATCCGCACCCGAAATTCCGCTCTCTCTCGGCGCTGGAGGTGATCCTCACCACCCTCCATTCGGGCGGCAAGTTCGGCGGCAAGGCCTATACCACGTCGGGCGGGCTGCACGGCGTCGGCGCGTCCGTGGTCAATGCACTGTCGGAGCGGCTGGAGGTGGAGGTCGCGCGCGACCGCACGCTGTGGCGGCAGGAGTACGCGCGCGGCAAGCCGCTGGGCAAGCTGGTGAACGCGGGCCCGGTGCAGAACCGGCGCGGCACCGCGATCCGGTTCCGGCCGGATGCGAAGATTTTCGGCAGTAGCACGTTCAGCCCGGCCCGGCTCTATCGCCTGTGCCGCTCCAAGGCGTACCTGTTTCGTGGCGTCGAGATCCGCTGGTCCTGCGACCCGGCGCTGCTCAAAGGCGACGACACGCCGGCCGAAGCGGTGCTGCACTTCCCCGGCGGGCTGCGCGATAGCCTGGAGGAGGATGCCGGCGATGCGGCCCGCGCCGTGCCGGAAATCTGGGCGGCCGAAGCGGACCTCGCCGGCGGCGCCGGGCGGGTCGAATGGGCCGCCGCATGGCTCGCCGAGGCCGACGGGTTCCTGCATTCCTACTGCAATACCGTGCCCACGCCGCAGGGCGGCACGCATGAGGCGGGGCTGCGGGCGGCGCTGCTCAAGGGGCTGCGCGCCTGGGGCGAGCAGCGCGGCAACAAGCGCGCGGCCGCCGTCACCGCCGAGGATGCGCTCGGGCCGGCTGCGATCAAGCTCTCCGTCTTCCTGCGCGAGCCGCAATTCCAGGGCCAGACCAAGGAGAAGCTCACCAGCCAGGAGGCGGCGCGGCTGATCGAGCCGGCGCTGCGCGACCGCTTCGACCACTGGCTCGCCGGCCATCCGGCGCAGGCCGACAACCTGCTCGCCTTCGTCATCGAGCGCGCCGAGGAGCGGCTGCGGCGGCGGGAGGCCAAGGAGGTCGGGCGCAAGAGTGCGACCCGCCGGCTGCGCCTGCCTGGCAAGCTGACCGACTGCGCGCGGGAGAGCGCCGAGGGGACCGAGATTTTTTTGGTCGAGGGCGACAGCGCCGGGGGCTCGGCCAAGCAGGCGCGCGACCGGGTGACGCAGGCGGTGCTGCCGCTGCGGGGCAAGATCCTTAACGTCGCCAGTGCGTCCGCCGACAAGCTGCGGCAGAACCAGGAGCTGCGCGACCTGATCGAGGCGCTGGGCTGCGGCGTGGGCGAGCGCTTCGACCGCGCCCGCCTGCGCTACGGCCGCATCATCATCATGACCGACGCCGACGTGGACGGGGCACACATTGCATCGCTGCTGATGACCTTCTTCTATCGCGAGCTGCCCGAGCTGGTGCGCCACGGGCATGTCTATCTCGCGCAGCCGCCGCTCTATCGCCTGACCCAGGGCGCGAAGTCGGTCTATGCGATGGACGATACCGCGCGTGAGCGGCTGGTGCGGACCGCGTTCAAGCCGGGCTCGAAGGTGGAGGTGAGCCGCTTCAAGGGTCTCGGCGAGATGCCGCCCGCGCAGTTGCGCGAAACGACGATGGACCCAGCGAAGCGGACGCTGCTTCGCGTGGTGGCTCCGGCCGAGGAACGGGCGCGCACGGCCGATCTGGTGGAGAGCTTGATGGGGCGACGGCCGGAGCTGCGCTTTCAGTTCATCCAGGAGCGGGCCAGGACAGTGCAGGCGGAGGCGGTGGACGTGTGATACCTCGACGTGTCGCTCATTCGAACTGAAAAGCAGAAGATGTTGGCGGGGGATCACTACCACGCCAATGATCCTGAGTTGGCCGCAGACCGAAGCGCCGCCGGCACGTGGATGGTCCGCTACAACGCGGCGCTCAGCGCGTCCGACAAGGACAGGCACGCCCTCCTGCGGGAGATATTGGCCGAGGCTGGAGAGGGCGCGGTCATCCGGCCGCCATTTCATTGCGATTACGGATACAATATCCGGATTGGCGAAGACGTGTTCTTCAATTTCAATTGCGTGGTCCTTGATGTGGTTGCGGTGACTGTTGGTGCACGAACACAGATCGGCCCGGCGGTTCAGATATACACGGCAGACCATCCCCGTGATCCATTGCTGCGCCGGACGGGTGCCGAGTTCGGGCGTCCCGTGCAGATCGGTCAGGATGTGTGGATTGGCGGCGGCGCGATCATTCTGCCGGGTGTGACGATAGGAGATAATGCCGTGATCGGCGCGGGCAGCGTGGTCACTCGTGACATTCCCCCGCACTCGACCGCGCGCGGCAACCCGGCTCGCATCGCAGCGACAGCGGCCGGAGCGTAGCGCGCCCGCGGCGAACACCCAGCAGTGGAATACGGTGGGGCTCCAAGACGCGCTGTCGAGGGGGCTTGCCTCCGAGCGGAATCGAACGACAATGCCCGCCGAAATCGTGCGACACGGGATGGAACCATGAGCGGCCCCTATACGGGTGCGTGCTTCTGCGGCGCGGTCGAGCTTCAGGTGAGCGGCCAGCCGAATGCGATGGGCTACTGCCATTGCCGGTCCTGTCGTTCTTGGTCGGGCGGCCCAGTCAATGCGTTCACGCTCTGGTCGCCGGAGGCAGTGGAAGTGACCAAGGGCGCGGAGAACGTCGCGACATATCACAAGACGGAAATGAGCGATCGTCAGTATTGTCGGCTCTGCGGCGGCCATCTGATGACCGCCCATCCGCCGTTGAAGATGATCGACGTTTTCGCGGCGACCATTCCGGAGCTCGAATTTGTCCCGCAGGTACACGTCAACTATTCTGAAACGGTGCTGCCGATGCGCGATGGATTGCCGAAGCTGAAGGACTTTCCCGCCGAATTCGGCGGCTCCGGCGAGGCTGTTCCGGAATAGGCCGGCCCAGAGGGAGGATCAGCATGGCCACAAACGTCAAGCAGATGATGGAAGCCGCCAACTCCGCCGTGGCGCGGATCACGCCGGCCAACGCGCAGGCGTTGATGGCCAAGGACGACACGCTGGTGATCGATGTGCGCGATGCGCCGGAGGTGGAAAAGAGCGGCAAGGTCGCTGGTGCCATCAACGTTTCACGCGGCATGTTGGAATTCCGCGCTGATCCAGACTCGCCCTATCACGACGCGAATTTCGCGAAGGAAAAGACCCTGATCCTCTATTGCGGCTCCGGCGGTCGCTCCGCCCTGAGCGGTAAGGTGCTCAAAGATATGGGTTATGACCGGGTTTATAACCTCGGCGCGTTCAAAGATTGGGTCGAGTTTGGCGGTGCAATCGACAAGGTCGCCGCGTCCGCTTCGTGAGCCGACCCGCGTAGGAAGCCGACGCTTTCGCGACCGAGAGTTCGAGCGGCATCGTTCCTCCTATGCGGGCGCCGTCGCCGTCGCCGCCGGCAGCAGGCTGGGTTCGATGTCCGCAGCGCGACTGAGGGAGCCATATTCGGCTGCCAGAAAATCCAGCAGCGACCGCACCGACGGAAGCAAGCCCCGCCGGGACGGAAAAGCGGCGTGAATGATCCCCGCTTTCGGCTTCCATTCCGCCATAACATCGATCAGCCGTCCGGCCTTCACGTCGTCCTCAATCACAAAGGTCGGAAATTGACAGACGCCGACGCCTCGCACTGCCGCCAGGCGTAACGCCACCATGTCCTCGGTGACGAAGCGCGGACGATGGCGGATCGTGGCGATGGCGCCATCCGGGCCGTCCAGGCGCCACTCATGCTCCTGCTTCGCGGGATCCCACGCGAGGCTCGGCAGGGCAGCAAGATCGGCCGGAACGAGAGGACCAGAGAACTCCTTCAGCACGGAGGGACTCGCGACCAGCCGCTGCGGGCTCTCCGCCAGCTTCCGGATCACGAGGTCACTGTCCTCAGAGCGGAGGAAAGCGCACCCGGATCGCGATGTCGAAACCTTCCCGGATCACGTCCACGCGCCGATTCGTACTCTCCAGCAGCACCTCCATCTTCGGGCATTGGGCCATGAAGCGGGCGATCATCCCGCCCACCTGGAAATAGATCACCGAGGACGGGCAACTCACCCGCACCACGCCTTGCGGCTCGGACCGCATGCGGTCGATCGTCTCCTGGGCAGCCTCGGCCTCCACCATCATCGCCACGCAGTGACCATAGTATTCGCGGCCGATCTCGGTGACCGCGAAGCGCCTGGTCGAGCGCTGGATCAGCCGCACGCCGAGCCGATCCTCCAGCAGGCCGATGCGGCGGCTGAGCCGGGATCGCGGCATCCCAAGCTTGCGGGCTGCGGCAGCGAAGCCATTCTGCTCCACTACCTCGGCGAAGAAGCGGAGATCGTTGAGGTCCTGCATTTCATTGTCCTATCTATAGGACATTATAGCCTGATCTCAGAATCTACCCCCAGACCTGTCCCGCCCGCATGTTTCCCCCAGCGCAATCGCCCTCGGGGCGCCGCGACAAGGAGAAAGCACCATGAGAAAGGTTCTCGGGATCTACAGCAGCCCCAGGCCGCATTGGGTGGGGGATGGATTCCCGGTCCGCTCGCTGTTCTCGCACGCCAGCCACGGTGAGCATGTGAGTCCCTTCCTGCTGCTCGACTACGCCGGTCCGGCTGATTTCGCGCCGGCGGACGAGCCGCGCGGCGTCGGCGTCCATCCGCACCGCGGGTTCGAGACCGTCACCATCGTCTATCAGGGCGAGGTCGAGCACCAGGATTCGACCGGTAAGGGCGGTGTCATTGGTCCCGGTGATGTCCAATGGATGACGGCCGCAGGGGGCATCCTGCACGAGGAGTACCACTCCCACGCGTTCACCCGTAAGGGTGGCACGCTTGAGATGGTCCAGCTCTGGGTGAACCTGCCGGCGAAGGACAAGAATGCCGCGCCCGGCTATCAGACGCTTCTCGACCGCGACATCCCGGCCGTGCAGCTGACGGATCGCGCCGGCACGGTGCGGGTGATCGCCGGCGAGTATGACGGCCATCGCGGACCGGCGCACACCTTCACGCAAATCGACCTGTGGGATGTGCGGCTCCGCCAGGATGGCACGGCGTCATTCACCTTGCCCGAGGGACATACCGTCGCGGTCGTCGTGCTGAAGGGCACGGTGCAGGTGAATGGCGATGCCGTGGTGCGGGAAGCGCAGCTCGTCGTGCTCGACCGCACAGGCGGCGAGGTCACGCTGGAAGCGAACAACGATGCGTCGCTGCTGGTCCTGAGCGGCGAGCCCATCGACGAGCCCGTCGTCATGCAGGGGCCGTTCGTTATGAATACGGCCGACGAGATCAGGCAGGCGATGGCCGACTTCCAGAGCGGTCGTTTCGGAAGAATCCCTGCCTGAGCAACAGCCATCGGCCCCGACCCGGCGGGGCCGATGGTTCAGCCCGGCCGCCGCGCCGCCGCTGCCGACACGAGCCGGGATCAGCCCGGACGGACCAGCAGCACCCGCTTCCGCCCCGCCGAGAGCTTGATCGCGCCATCGCGCAGATCGGCGCGCGTCACCATCAGCGCCTCGTCGGCAACGGGCGCGTCGTTCAGCCGCGCGCCGCCGCCGCGGATCAGGCGCCGTGCCTCGCCGTTGCTGGCCGCAAGCCCCGCCTCGGCGAACAGGCGGAAGGCCGGGATGCCGGCTTCGAGCTCGCGGGACGCCACAAGGTGCGTCGGCAGCGTCTCGGCCGCCTCGCCCGCCTCGAAGGTGCGGGTCGCGGTCTCGGCGGCGGCCTCGGCCGCTTCGCGCCCGTGCAGCAGCGCCGTCGCCTCGGTCGCCAGCACCTTCTTCGCCGCGTTGATCTCGGCGTCGCCCAGCGCCTCCAGCCGCGCGATCTCCCCCAACGGAAGGTCCGTGAACAGGCGGAGGAAGCGACCGACATCGCCATCCTCGGTGTTCCGCCAGAACTGCCAGGTACTCGGTACGGCGACAGGCGGTCCGCGGTCAGCCACACCGCGCCCTGCGCGGTCTTTCCCATCTTGGCGCCCGAGGCGGTCGCGATCAGCGGCGCGGTCAGGCCGAACACCTGCTTGCCGTCGGTGCGGCGAACCAGTTCCACGCCCGAGACGATGTTGCCCCACTGGTCCGACCCGCCCATTTGCAGGGTCACGTCGTGGCGCCGCAGCAGCTCGCGGAAGTCGTAGCTTTGCAGGATGCTGTAGTTGAACTCGAGGAACGTCAGCCCTTGCTCACGCTCCAGCCGCAAGCGCACGCTGTCGAACGAGAGCATCCGGTTGACGCTGAAATGCGGCCCGACCTCGCGCAGCAACTCGATATAGCCGAGTTTGTCGAGCCAGTCGGCGTTGTTCGGCATGATTGCGTCGGTGGGGCCGTCGCCGAAGCGCAAAAATGGCTCGATGTTGCGGCGGATGCCCGCCATGTTGCGTGCGATCTCCGCGTCGCTCAGCAACTGCCGCGCCTCCTCGCGGAAGGAAGGGTCGCCGATGCGCGTCGTGCCGCCGCCCATCAGCGCCACCGGCCGGTGGCCGTGGCGCTGAAGCAGCCGCAGCAACATGATCTGCACCATGTGGCCGACATGCAGGCTGTCCGCGGTGCAATCGAAGCCGATATAGCCGCTGACCACGCCGGCGCGCAGTGCCGTACCCAGCGCCTCGTGATCGGTGCACTGGTGGATGAAGCCGCGCGCGGCCGCTTCGGTAAGGAAATCGCTGCTCGGCATGACGGCGTCCGATGATTTCGGGGCGGCTTGCCCGTAACACAGGCCGTAACACAGGCGGGGCATGGGGAAAATGCGGTGCGCGAGCTACCCCCGCCGATGCCCGGGGCGCGTATCGTGGCGCCGGCGTGATAGGCTGGCGGGCATGACCGAGGCCGCCAGCCGCTCCCGACGCCCGCCGCCGCGCCGCCGTCGCCGCCCCGAGCCGCCGATGCTGCTCCCGTGGCCCGACGGCCCGCAGGCCAGCCAGCCGCCGCGCATGGTTCGCCGCAAGGGGGATGCCGCGCTGGCCATCATTGGGCGCCGCGGCACCTGGTTCGGCGATTTCTACCACCATGCGCTGACCACGTCATGGCCGCGCTTCATGGCGATCGGGGCGGGACTCTATCTCGGCAGCAACTTTGTGTTTGGCGCCCTTTATTGGTTGCAGCCCGGTGCGATCGCCAACGCGCGTCCCGGTTCCTTCGCCGACGCGTTCTTCTTCAGCGTCCAGACCATGGCGACGATCGGCTACGGCGTAATGGCGCCGAAGACGCTCTACGCCAACCTGTTGATGACGGTCGAGGTGCTGTTCGGGATCATGGTGCTGGCCCTGGTGACGGGGCTTGCCTTCGCCCGTTTCTCCCGCCCGCGGGCGCGGATCATGTTCAGCCGCTGCGCGGTAGTGGCCTCGCTCGACGGCATCCCCACGGTGATGGTCCGCCTCGGCAATGAGCGGCGCAACCAGATCTTGCAGGCGGAGGTGGGCATGACCTTGCTGCGCAACATTCGCACCGCCGAGGGCGAGCAGATGCGCCGCTTCTACGACCTCAGCCTCGCTCGCACCCGCACGCCGGTCTTCGGGCTCACGATGACTGCCATGCACCCGATCGACGCCGAGAGCCCGCTGCACGGCGCCACCCCCGAATCGCTACGGGCCGAGCAGGCCGAATTGCTGGTGACCGTCAGCGGCACCGATGAGACGATGTCGCAGACAATCCACGCACGCACATCGTATCTGGCCGAGGAGATCCTGTTCGGCGCGCGCTTCGTGGACATGTTCGGGCTGACCCAAGACGGCCGCCGCGCGCTTGATTTCCGCAACTTCCACGCCACCGAGACCTTGACCTGATGCGGGCCACTCCCCTCCCTTGCGGGAGGGGTTGGGGGAGGCTCGAACCGTTGGTCAGTCGGATCAGTCCGCCGCCAGCGCCATCGCCTTGCGCGCGATTGCCTTGCCGACGTGGTCCTCCAGCGCCTCGGCCACCTTCTCGGCGTGGCGGGCGAAGACATGGTCGGCGCCGGCGAACACCCGGTAATCGACGTGCACGCCCTTCTGCGTGTTCAACTTTTCGACCAGTTTGCTCACCGCCGACTCGGGCACCAGATCGTCGGCGTCACCGTGCAGCATCAGCCCGCCGCACGGGCACGGGGCAAGGAAGCCGAAATCGTAATGGTTCGCCGGCGGTGCCACGCTGATCCAGCCGGAGATCTCCGGCCGGCGCATCAGCAACTGCATCCCGATGAAGGCGCCGAACGAGTAGCCGGCGATCCACAGGCCGGACGCGCCGGGATTGACCATCTGCATCCAGTCGAGCGCCGCCGCCGCGTCGCCGATCTCGCCGATGCCGCCGTCGTAGCGGCCCTGGCTGCGGCCAACGCCGCGGAAGTTGAAGCGCATCACCGAAAAACCCAGACCCTGGAAGGACTGGTACATCCGGTAGGCGATGCGGTTGTTCATCGTCCCGCCGTGCAGCGGGTGCGGGTGCAGAACCAGCGCGAGCGGCGCGCCGGGCTCCTTGCTATGGTGGTAGCGACCCTCAAGCCGGCCGTCAGGGCCGGCAAACATCACCTCAGGCATGGCGCTCCGAATATCCTTCCGCCCGGCGATACACGCCAGGTTCTTATCAACCGTTGTTCTTCCAGCCGCCGCCGGTCTTTCCGGCGGCCCGATCCAACTCCTCCCCCCGTTTTGCCCCTGTATCCTGCCGGTGTCCTGCCAAATCATCCTAGCACGACGCCGCGCGTTCCATTGACACGCATTCTTGACTGCCCAAGTCGGCAATGCCCAAGTGGGATGCAAGGTCCGCTGTGGTCGGCCGGCGCCGTCGACTCGACTATAGGTGGACGTATCCACACCTCATAACGGATTTGTCGCATGGCCTTCATGTTCCTGCGGGAGAGCATCGCCGCCTATCGGGAGCGCGATCCGGCCGCCCGGTCCGCGGCCGAGATTTTGTTCTGTTACCCTGGGTTGCACGCCGTCTTGTTTCATCGCGCGTCGCGTTGGCTGTGGCTTCACCGCGCACGATTCCTCGGTCGCTTCGTCTCCCATCTCGGCCGCTTCCTCACCGGCATCGAGATTCATCCGGGCGCCCGAATCGGCCGGCGGATCGTGATCGACCATGGCATGGGAGTGGTGATCGGCGAGACCGCCGAGGTCGGCGACGACTGCACGCTCTATCACCAGGTGACACTCGGCACGACCAGCATGGCGCGCGGCCACAAGCGCCATCCCACGATCGGCCGGGGCGTGATCCTGGGCGCGGGGGCCAAGGTGCTCGGCGCCTTCACCGTGGGCGACAACGCCCGCGTCGGGGCCAACGCGGTGGTGGTGGAGCCGGTGGCCCCCGGCAGAACAGTGGTCGGCATCCCGGCCCGCCCGGTCGAGCGCAGCCAGCCGCGGCCCACCTTTGATGCTTACGGAACCCCGAGCGACTGTGCGCTCGACCCGCTGCTGCGCGAGATCGAGACGTTGCGCGCCGAACTCGCCAGCGTCGAGGCGCGACTCGCCGCCCTGACCCGGCAGCCGGCAGCGGAGTAGCCTGTCGGCCGTGACCTATCTGGACGCCAACGCCAGCGAGCCGTTGCGCCCGGCGGCGCAGGCAGCGACGCTTGCGGCGATGACGGTCGCCGGCAACCCGGCCTCGGTTCACGCCGCCGGCCGCACCGCGCGGCGGATTCTCGAGGATGCCCGGGAGGCCATCGCCGCCCGCTTCGGCGCCAGCCCCGGCGGCGTGGTGTTCACCTCGGGTGCCACCGAGGCCGACGCCCTTGCCGTCGCGGCCTTGGGCGCAGGCCGCCGCCTGATCGTGGGCGCGACGGAGCACGACGCCGTCCGCGCCGCCGCCCCCGGCGCCGCCCTGCTGCCGGTCGATCGCGAGGGCGTCGCTGACCTCGAAGCCCTGACGGCGCTGCTCGAGGCCGGGCCGCCGGCACTCGTCTGCCTGATGGCGGCCAATAACGAGACCGGCACGATCCAGCCGACCGCCGAGGCGGCCGCACTGTGCCGCCGTCACGGCGCGCTGCTGCACGTCGATGCGGCACAGGCGGCCGGGCGGCTCGCGCTTGACCTCGGGGGCAGCGGTGTCGACAGCCTCGCTCTCTCGTCGCACAAGCTCGGCGGGCCGATGGGCGCGGGCGCGCTGCTGCTGGCCTCCGACCGGCCATTGGCACCGCTGATCGCGGGCGGCGGGCAGGAGCGCGGGCGCCGCGGCGGCACGCCCGCCCTGGCCGCGATCGCCGGGTTCGCCGCCGCCGCGCAGGAAGCGGAGCCGGCGGCCGCCGCCCAACTCGTACCGCTGCGCGACGCGATCGAGCGCGCCGCGATCGGCAACGACGCCATCCCCTGCGGCGCCGGTGCGCCTCGCCTGCCCAACACCGCCTGCCTGGCTTTGCCCGGCGTGCGGGCCGAGACGCAGGTGATCGCGCTCGACCTGGCCGGCGTGCAGGTTTCGGCCGGATCGGCGTGCAGCTCGGGCAAGGTCGCACGCAGCCACGTGCTGGACGCGATGGGGCTTGGCGCGCTCGCCGGTCAGGCGATCCGGGTGTCGCTCCCGTGGTGTGCGACCGAGGCCGACATGCAGGCGTGCGTGGCCGCCTATGCGGCGATGGCCGAGCGGCTTTCGCGCCGCGCCGCCTGATCCCACATCGAGGCCATGCGCCCCAACCGTCCGGTCTATCTCGACAACCAGGCGACCACGCCGTGCGACCCGCGCGTGGTCGCCGCGATGCTGCCCTTCTTCACCGAGCGCTTCGGCAACCCCCACAGCGTCGAGCACGCAATGGGCCGCGACGCCGAAGCAGCGGCGGAAGCCGCCCGCGCCGAGGTCGCGGCCCTGCTCGGTGCCGAGCCGCGGGAGGTCGTGTTCACCTCTGGTGCGACCGAGGCGAACAATCTCGGGATCAAGGGCGCCGCTCGCCACGCGGTCGCGATGGGCAACCCGCGCCGCCGGATCGTGACCGTCGCGACCGAGCACAAATGCGTGCTGGAGAGTGTCGCCGATCTGGCGAGCGAGGGGTTCGAGCCGGTGTTCCTGCCGGTGCAGCCTGATGGGCTGCTCGACCCCGCGGCGCTGGAGTCAGCACTCGCGGTGCCCACGCTGCTGGTCAGCGTGATGGCGGTAAACAACGAGACCGGCGTGATTCAGGACCTCGCCGCCCTCGCGGCCCTCGCCCACGCGGCCGGCGCCCTGTTCCACACCGACGCGGCGCAGGCGGGGGGGAAGATCCCGCTCGACGTGACGGGGCTGCGCCTCGATCTGGTCTCGCTCAGCGCCCACAAGCTTTACGGACCGAAGGGGGTGGGGGCGCTCTACGTCCGCCGCCGCCCCCGAGTGCGGCTGGCACCCTTGCTCTCCGGCGGCGGGCAGGAGCGCGGCCTGCGCTCGGGCACGCTGCCGGCGCCGCTGGTCGTGGGCTTCGGGGAGGCGTGCCGGATCGGGCGGGCCGAGATGGCGGAAGAGGTAGGGCGGATCGGCGCCTTGCGCGAGCGGCTGGCGGCGGCGCTGCTGCGCGACATTCCCGGCCTGCGGGTGAACGGCGCGCGCGAGGCCCGTATCGCCGGCAACCTCAATCTCACTTTCCCCGGCCGCGCGGCTACGGCGCTGATGGCGGCCTGCCCGGACCTTTGCGTCTCCACCGGCTCGGCCTGCTCCTCGGCCGAGATCGAACCCTCCTACGTGCTGCGCGCGATGGGGCTGAGCGCGGAAGAAGCCGGCCGGAGCTTGCGCCTCGGCATCGGACGCTTTACCTCGCCGGCCGACGTCGATTTCGCCGCGACGGCGCTGGCGGCCGCGCACAAAGCCGAGCTGATCGAGGCCTGATCCCCGCACCATGCCGAAGATGACCTTCATCGAGCGCGACGGCACTCGCCGAGAGGTGGATGCGCCGCTCGGGCTCTCTGTGCTGGAAGTCGCGCACAAGCACGATGTCGATATCGAGGGCGCGTGCGAAGGCTCGCTCGCCTGCTCGACCTGCCACGTGATCGTCGATCCGGGCTGGCTGCCCAAGCTCGCGAAAGCGACCGAGGACGAGGAGGACATGCTCGACCTCGCCTTCGGCCTGACCGAGACCTCGCGGCTCGGCTGCCAGATCGTGATGACCCCGGCGCTGGACGGGCTGGTGGTGAAGCTGCCCGCCGGCACCCGCAACATGCTGAACGAGTGAGGGCGCGAGCGCTTAGCTCCCTCTCCGCCCTTGGGGGCGGAGAGGGTCGGGATGAGGTGGGGGATGCTCCGTGCCGTTGCGCCGCCGCATGCGTGCCAAGGTGGCTTGCGCCCTCAACATTGTCGCCGCTGGCCCCCACCTCACCCAACCCTCTCCGCCCCCAGGGGCGGAGAGGGCTTTAGTTCACATGAGGGTTCTCGCCGCGATGTCCGGGGGCGTGGACAGCAGCGTCGTCGCCGGCCTGCTGCACGCGGCCGGCCACGAAGTGATCGGCGTCACCTTGCAGCTCTACGACCACGGCGCTGCGACGGGCCGCAAGGGCGCGTGCTGCGCCGGGCAGGACATCCACGATGCGCGCCGGGTCGCCGATGCGCTCGGCATCCCGCATTACGTGATCGATGCCGAAGCGCGGTTCCGCGCGAGCGTGATCGCGCCCTTCGCCGACGAGTACGCGGAAGGTCGGACCCCGGTGCCCTGCGTGCGCTGCAACCAGCACCTCAAGTTCGGCGATCTGCTGGCGCTGGCGGGCGATCTCGGCTGCGAGGCGATGGCGACCGGCCACTACGCCCGCCGCGTCGATGGCCCGGACGGGCCGGAGCTGCACCGCGCCGCCGATCCCGCGCGCGACCAGACCTGGTTCCTGTTCGCGACCACGCGCGACCAGCTCGCGCGCACGCGCTTCCCGCTCGGCGAGATGCCCGACAAGGCAGCGGTGCGGGCAGAGGCGGCGCGGCTCGGGCTTGCGGTCGCGGCCAAGCCGGACAGCCAGGACATCTGCTTCGTCCCCGCCGGCTCCTATACGGGGGTGGTGGCGCGGTTGCGGCCCGACGCGGCGGCGCCGGGCGAGATCGTGGACGGGGCGGGGGAAGTGCTCGGCGCCCATGATGGGATCGCGCGCTACACGGTGGGGCAGGCGAAGCGCCTGGGAGCAGCGGGCGGCGCGGGGCGCGTGGTGACGGCGATCGACGCGGCGCGCCGGCGGATCGTGGTCGGCCCGCGCACGAGCGGCAGCCGGCGGGTGGTGTTGCGGGAGGTGAACTGGCTCGCGGCTGCGGCACCGCGCCGCTGCGAGGTAAAGCTGCGCGCGCGCGACGCGGTGCAAGGGGCGGTCGTGGCGCCGACCCCGGACGGGGCCGAGGTGCTGCTCGATATGCCGGCGTTGGCGGCGCCGGGGCAGGCCTGCGTGTTCTACGACGGCGATCGGGTGCTGGGCGGCGGGTTCATCGCACCGCCCGAAGGCGATCCAGCTCGGCCGTAAAGGCGGCGCGAAGGTCGTCACGCTCCGCCTCCGGCAGCCAGTTCGCCATGTTGTGGAACAGCAGCGCGTTCACCCGCTCCCGCTGCGGCTCCCAGGGCATTTTTGCGGCGGCGCGGGCGGTCCCAAGTAGCGCGTGCAGCCGGGCGCGGACCGTCTCTGCCGCCGGCCCCGCTTGCGTCTGGGGAATGGCGTCGAAGAGGTCGGGTTGAGGCGCGAACAGGTCGGCCTGTCGAGTCGCGTGGTTCATGCCCCCAGCTTACACCAGCGGTCTTTGACGATGAATCGTCGAAGCCTCTCCGTTGTCTCATCGTCATGGCCGGCTCACGAGGGCGGCGGGTTGCGGTTTTGCCTATTGACAAAGCGCAAGGATGGTGTTAGAAGCACTGCCGGCCGGCGGGCGGAGCCCGTCCCGGCAGGAGCTGACGGGAGTTTGGGATGCCGAACTGCTGACCATGATTGCCGCGGAGGCCGAGATGACGGAGAAGGGACGGTGCGACCGGCGCGCGAGCCGGCGGCGAGAAAATCCCCGTTCTCAGGGGCGGCGACCCTGATCGCGCCCTGTTCTCAGGGCCTGATCCGGCCCTGTTCTTGGGCCTCATGGAGCCTGATCCGGCCCTGTTATTCGGCCGATCAGGTTCGCCACCACCGACGCCGACCCGCCGGGGGTGAAACCCTCCGTGCGACACTCGCAGGCAGCGCTCAACTTCCTCTCCGCCCCGGGCGCGGAGAGGGCTTAATTCGCCACCGGCTGGGAAGACCGCAGTCCGAGATCGGCGAGGGTAAGCGAGGCAGCGAGCGCACGGGCCAGCACGGTGTCGGCCACGTCGAGCCACTGCAGCAATTCCTCCAGCCGCCACGCGAGGTCGAGGATCGCGCGGTGCAGTGCCGCGTCCAGCGCCTCGCCGTTGCGGGCGGCGAGCCAGCGCGGCAGCACGCGATAGCCGCTGACCGCGAACGCCCAGGCCCGCTCCGGCACGCCGGCGAGGCGCAGCGAGCGATCCTCTTGCAACGCCACCTCGCCCCTCCCGGCACCGTCAGCGTGGAAGGCACGGGCCATCGGTGGCATCGCGAGCGTGATGCCGGTGGCTCGGCCGAGCAGACGGGCCGTGCGGAAGGCTGGGGCGGGGTCGCGGGCGAAGGTTTCCAGCGCGCGGATTTCGGCGCCGATTCGGGTCGCTTCGGCGAAGGCGGCGGGATCGGCTGGGAAGGGGATGTGGGCAAAACTCTCCTCCAAATCCCAAGCGAAGCGGCGCGCGTAGGCGGGAGCGGAGAGCAGGGCGATAATTGCATCGAACGCCTCTTGCGGAGCAACCGTGCGGCCATACGCACGGGTCAGGCCGTCGAGCAGTGCAGGCGTGAGATTGTGCGCCTCCGCGCCGTACCGGCGGTCCCAGAGCGGGAAGGCTAGCCGCCGTAGCTGCCGCGGAAAGCGTGGTAGTCCGGCAGCAAGCCATGCACCCAGACTGATGGACCGGCACCGGTGCCGGAGGGGAGAGCGTAGATCGCTGTGTTGGACTGGCCCCACGCGATTTCCAGATCAGGCCGAGGCCGATCGATGAGACGATTTGCCCGCATCAGATAACGACGGTCCAGTGGCCGGTAGATGACAAGACCAATCTCGGTCGGAGCCAACGGTACGCTTTTCGCGCCCGCAACAGTTACCATCGATGTCTCGTGAAGTGTCCGCGCCGCCTCATCTTCTGATAGCGACGAAAACACCTTCCAACGGTTCGTGAGCGCGGCGGCCGAGAACCCGTAAACGAACTCGTCCCGTTTGGTCTGAACTCCTGATGAACGGAAGCCAAACGCATGAACCAGTGCCGGCCAAAGCAAGCTCTGAAACGCGGACGGCACAAAATCCTCGAGCTCGTCGCGCTGCACATCCACGAATGTCAAGGCGGCCTCATCGGTGCTCGCGGTCACAAGCAGATCGAGTTTCTGGCGTTCCGTGAAAGCATCGTGGCGCCATGCGTCGGCATAGCGGACTCGCGCCTCTCCAGAGCCGCCATGGGCAAGCGCGATGACGATGCACACGCCGGCCTGGATCGCGAACACGCACTCATCCGTCTCGATCCCTGCCGGCCGGGCGCCGCGGCTGTCGCCGCGCAGATCGACGATGTCGATTGAGTCGAACCGCTGGCGCAGCATCCGCCGCAACCCCGCATACGGATGTCCGGCGAGGAATGTGCGGTTGGTAATCAGGCACACGACGCCACGTCGCGGTGCTCCGTCGCTCTCGAACAACTTCCACAGGCACCAGCGCCAAAACGCAATGTAGAGATCGGGAAAAGTGTTCAGCTCACCGCCCCAACCAGCATCGCGCACCGGCGCCTTCAGGTCGTCCCAGAACCCGTTATCCCAGCCGGACGTGATCGCCGCCTCCTCGCCCGCATCCAGCCGCCGGTACGGCGGATTGCCGAAGATCGCGATGATTGGCGTGTCGCGCTTGAGCGCGTCGGCGGCGCGACGCTCCGCCACGATCGGCACCGACATGAAGACAAGGTGTGATGTGATGCCGGTCGCGTCGCGCGGCGGCGCCAGCGTGTCGGCGAGATAGATCGGCAGCCGTCCCGCGGGGGCCGCGCCGGTGCCGCCACTTCCTTCCCGCAGCAGCCGATAGTTGGCGACCGTCTATGGCCCCACCAGCAGCTCGAGCCCGTGCAGGCGACGCGCCAGGTCCGCGACCGCTTGTGCGACCGCGCCCTCGCCAAGCGTCGCGCGCGCCGTCTCCGCTCCCGCCGCCGCAGCGGCGATCAGGAACGTGCCGGTGCCGCAGGCCGGATCGAGCAGCAGCACCGAGGGGTCGAGCAGGCCCTCGGTCGCCAGGCCCTCGCGGAGTGCGCGATCGACGGCCGCGACCATGAACCGGACCACCGGGACAGGTGTGAAAAAGACACCGTGCCGTCTCCGCGCGGCCGGGTCGAACACGCTCAAAAAATCCTCGTAGAAGTAGAGGATCGGATCGGTCCCGCCGCGCGGTGCGAGCAGTGCCGGATCGACAGTGTTCACTGTGTCCAGGATCACGTCGAAGCCGGCGCCGAGCACGTCGAGAATCTCGTCCTGCGTCAGCGCCCGCAGCGTCGCGCGCAACAGCGGATAGGCACCCTCAGGCAGTGCGCGATAGGAATCGCGGCTCACCTCCCGCCCCGCGGCCTCGCGTGCCAGCAGCAGGCCGAACGCAAGCGTCTGGGCGAAGGCGTTGGCGAACAGATCGTTCTCGTCGCTCGGGTCGTAGCCGCCGGCCGCAGGGTGGGCGAACAGCGTCTCACGGAACTCATCCTGCACGGCGTCCAGAGCGGGAGGGGCGCCGACACGGCATTGATTGGCGATCACGTGGCGCACCAAGCGGGCGGCATGAGCAAGCGTGGCCGCGAACTCGGCGGCACTCCGCGGCGGGATCGGTGCAGCGAGGGCCAGCGTCTCCAGGATGGCGAGAAACGGGGCCGGGTCATGCCGACGGATCAGGCGCGTGGCCGTTGCGTCGGCCGTCGCAGGGTCGAGCGCCGCCGCCGGCAGGATCGCCACCTGCTCGATCAGTTCTTTGCGCCGGTAGAGATGGAAAGTATGGAAGTTGCAGAAGCCCCACAGCGGCAGCTCGCGGAAGCGACGGAACTGGTCCTCGTCGTGGCCGTGCAGGCGTCCAGGCGCCAGACTGTTGCCCGGCTGCTTCAGCTCGATGAAGGCGCGGGCCGGTTCGCCCGGACGGGCGAAGGCGAGGTCCGGCCGCCCGATCGCCTGCTTGCGGTACTCGGGCAATACGCGCGGCGCGAGCGACAGGGATTGCGCCAGCAGCGCCTCGATCAGCGCCTGAAAGCTCGGCGCCAGCAGTACTTCGAGTCCCGTGCCATCGCCGCCGATGCCCGGGTTTGCGCGCCGGTCGGCCCGTACGGCCGCCGCGAACCGCTCGATCTCGTGCGTCGCCGCGGCTGTCATGCCGTGTGCGGCCCTGCTCCGTTCCTGGTCACGACTCCCCCGCCCGCGTCCCCGATCGCCAGTGTGCAACCTACTGTTGAACGGGCCAAGGACCCTTGCGCGGCGCCTCGCTCGCGCGGACCGCCCAATTGACGCCCCCATGCCTCCCGCCTATCTCCTGGCCCGCGCACTGGCGCATGGGGCGGCGTAGCTCAGCGGTAGAGCAGGGGAATCATAATCCCTTGGTCGGTGGTTCAAATCCGCCCGCCGCTACCGTGTCTTTTCAACCACTTGCGAGCCGTCAGATACCACCGACGCACCGTTGTTTGCCGCTTCGGGCTTCAATGGGGCTTCAATGGCGGCGAGTCACCCCCTAATTGCGGGGCTGGCGGGAGACGTGCTGCCCAGCAACCGGCGTGCGATGCCGCGTTCGTGATGAGGGTTCGATCCCCTCATTATCACCGGCCACCGGCGCCGCGAAGCAGACTACGGCTCGATGGCAGAACGCGGCACTATTCTGGCATGGGGCGGGGAGGTGAGGGCGACCCGTCCGATCCTTTCGAGGGCCGGCCTACCCCCGAGAAAAAATTTCACCACTTCGACCGGCTCGAATTGCCCCGCGCCCGACCGGCCGCCCAGGCTCGGCGGCGCCTGCACCGGACGCCTGCGTCGGGCCGCTTCCGCGATCTCGGTAACGAACGTTTGCAATTAACATGCGCTTGCAATCGGGTATAAAGGGCAGGCGTCAGTGGCGCATAGTGATTGTCGGAGGGTCGGCCATGAAAAGAACGCCTCAACTCCTCGGCGCGTTCGGCCTCGCGGTCGGAATGGTCGCAACGGCGCAGGCGGCGCCAATCACCGGCGGGACAACCCAGGTAACCCTCACCTCTGCGTCGATCTTGGCCTCGCTCGGCGCGAGCATCTCGCCGCTCGGCTCCGCCACGCTCTCGTCGGGCACAAATCCTGTTGCCACGTTCCCGATCACCGGGGGCTCAACCAGTTCAACAGGCGACCTTATCCAGCATGTGGGCAGCGGCCTTGAGATATCCGCCAGCTCCCCTACCACGGTCGTGAATACCCGTCATTACCTGATCGACACGGCGAACGCCGTGATCGACGCTGGTGTCTCGATCAATGGCGGTTCAGCAAGCAACATCGGGCTATTCACGCTCGGCTCTAGCGGCCTCTCCAACGTCCCGTTGACACTTACCCCGGCCGCCGTGACCGCGCTCAACAACGCGTTCGGCATCAACGTGCTTAATACGTCCCTTCAGATCGGGACCTTGACGAGCTCGCCGACCGTTGGCTCCGGTGCGCCTGGCCCCGTCGCCGCGCCCGAGCCGGCCACGGCCACGGTACTCGGCGTGGGGTTGCTCGCCCTAGCGGCGGCTCGGCGCCGGACGCGCGCGGCTCCCTGATCGCGCGCCCGCACCGGCCGAGGTTGTCACCTCGGTTGAGGCCGGTTTGTGTCCGGCATGGCTGGGCTGTCGCCTGAGCCGGGCCGGACCGGCGTTTCGGCCGTGCGCGCGCCTAGGCGAGCGGAGTTCGCTGAGTTCGTGTAATTGCCACTGAGCGCATGTTCTGACCTATGCACTAGGAGCTGGTACGCGGCGTCGCTCCCTGGCGTCGTTTTTCCGCACCGCGTTGACGCGCGGGCTGATCGGCCAGAGCCGCAGCACGTCCTCATCCGCCGGGCGCAGCAATGCCGCTGCATCGCCTTCCACCGCCCCGAGCCACACCGGCCAGTCTGCCGGCTCGATCACCACCGGCATTTGGTTGTGGATCGGCGCCAGCAGCGCGTTGGCGTGCGTGGTAGAATACGGCCGAAGCCGGGGCCGTAGGATGAACCCATTCCCCGCGTATCGAGAGGACGGCCTTGTCGCGGTCAGGCGCGGAAGCGCATGACACCCAAAGCGCGGAGATTGTTGCTCGACCGCTATCGGGTCGAAACCGGGGAACGGTGCGAGCGGCGCGATCTTCAGCATTGTTTATCGTCCCAGCGTCAGCCATTGTTGCCACAGTGACCAGAGGGGAGGGAGCGACATGACGGTCGTGTCACGCATTGCGGGGGCGGCGGCGGCGCTCGGCGCTGCGCTGCTGCTCGGCTCCGGCCTGTCCGCCCCGCCGGCGTGGGCGGGTTACGTCGTGACGCTCAAAGAAGTCGGGAGCGATGTCGTCGCGACCGGAAGCGGACCACTCGACCTGACCGGCCTAGAACCTAGCGGAGTTAACTTCAGCACGGCCGCGATAATACCTCCTGGCTTTATCAATACCGGGCCGGCAAACTCGACCGGATTTAACCAATACTCCGGGACTTCCGGGCCAGTTGGACAGTTCAATGGACCGGAGAGTTTCGGGAGCGGTTTTACTGAACACGACGCCGACAGCGGCAGCGGAGACCTCGTCGGGATATTTGCGACGTTTTCTATTCTTGTGCCAGGCGGCTACGTCTCCAACAATCCCCTGTCGGATACCTCGACGTATCTCAACCAGACCTTCAGCAGCCTTGGTGTGACGCCCGGCACCTATGTCTGGAGCTGGGGAACCGGACCGAACCAGAACTTCACGCTCCACATCGGCCTCTTAGGCGCCCCTGGTCCCATCCCCGGCCCCGTCTCTGTCACTGAACCCGCTAGCGCGTTGCTGCTCGGAGCAGCGCTCGCCGGGCTGCTGTTGGCAGGTGCGATCCGATGCGTCAGGCATCCATAGAACGCCGTTCCCGCCGCGCAACGCGCCGATCCGCGACTCCGCGTTGAGTGCAGCCGGGATCGGAACACCGGGAGATCGCGGCAACAAGGTCATCGCGGAACGCGGTTGGCCCGGCACCAGCCACGGTCCGGCTGCCGCTGGCGTTAGCTACTTTGGGTATGCGGACGCTGAGCGTAAAGCTGGCCGCCAACCAATGTCACCGGAACAATGGATAAATTCCCAACATTCCGGGAAGTGACACGCATCGTGGAGACCGAGTATCTGCCTGAGCGAGCGAGCTGTTGTGGGCAGCAAATTCACCATTGCGGGTGCTGTCGAGGCGCACTGCTCGACCCTCTGCGCTGCTGAGCTACGGCACTCACGGCGATGAGTAGAAGCGGGATGCAGATCAGTTTCGGTGTCGCCGGGTCATCCCTTGATCTGGTGATGGGGCAAAACATTTCCCGATGACGGGGCACCATGGGGCAAGCCGGATGCTACGTCGTCGCGCACGAACGTGCCCAAGGATGGCGGAGAGCTGCCGTCACTGATTACCGCATATGCGGGCGGCTGGAGTCACTCGGTCGACCTTTCAGCCGAGAGCTTGCTGCCCAGCCGCATGATGGCCGAGGTGATGGTTGCGTGGCCATCTGAACCACAGAAACCCATGGCAAACGTAACTCGCGCCATGACGCTCGCGTCGCAGCCTATAATTTTGGACTTGATGTGGGGCACGAACGCGCGTGGGGCATCGGAGCCACGTTCCGCTGCCTCGTCAGCATGGACCCCGGCGACGGCAAGAATGCGGCCGCCCAACTCCTTTACTGCGCTACAGACGGATAGCAGACGTCAGGGGTGCAGAGTGCGCTATGATACGGCCTCGATGGCAAAACGAGCCGCATCCCTCACGCAGCTGTCTACCAGTGAGCGGCAACTCCTCAAGGAGATTGACCTCGCCGGCCTTGAAGCACGCCTGCACGCGGCCGACATGATTGCGCTTCTGGTGGGCTTTGCCAAGGACCCGACCTTGTCGGCCGAGACGCGGCGTCCCTGCGCCAATGACGTGCTGGACCGCGCCTACGGCCGGCCTGTCTCGGGTGACTGGCAGCGGGTTGTGCCGGTGGCGGCGGTAGTGGCGCAGGGGGGCGACGTGGTGGCCCGCATCGCGGCTGCCGCAGCAGCAGCCAACGAAATGGTGGAGATGGATCGGTACTTGGGCAAGGTGCCTTCGGATCAGTGGCCGCCGTGGCTTGTGGAGCGGATCGGGCCTGCCGGTGTGGAGGCGTTCAAGGAGATCGCCCGCGAAATGGTGCGATCGAACGCGCGGCCCGCGATCTAGTGGTCAAAATCTCACGCTTGAATACCATGACGTGGGGCCGCTCTCGACCCGGTAGAGGAACCTCACCGGCGGCTGGAAGACCAGCAGGTCGTGACCCATCTCGGACGTCCAACTGCCCTTCGCTAGACGGCCGGAATTGGCCAATTCCGGACCGTCTGCTTTCGCCCAAAGATCATGCGAAGCGGAACAACTGGAGTGGCCCGTCCGCCACGTCTCTTCTCATCCCATTGATTCGATGATCGCCGACCGCGCGATGCGGCCGTCGTCGGACGGAACCTTCTTCCCCGGCAGCCAGTCGGGGAAGTATAGGCGTCCTTCCTTCCGATGCTTGGCCGCTATCTTGTTCAGCTCGGGCTTTGTCACCGCGTGCCTGGCGAGCACTCGCGGCCAAACGTCACCGTAGGTGGCGCGATCGGGATAGGCAGGTGCGAGTGCAAGCAGTAGGGCATCGGCCTTTCTGCGCTCCGCCTCGAGGTACATCTCGGTCTCGGTCTTACCCATCTCGACCTGGCCGAAGAGCTCGGACTGTTCGCCGTGAGTTTTTGCTTTGCGCATCGACGTCCGCACTGTCTCCTGCCTGACGAGCGTCTCGATTTGCACCTTGCGAAAAACCTCAATGCCCGAGGATCGGCGATTCGCATAGATCAGCGAATAGAGTGTTCGGTCCTTCATGGGCCGGAAGATCGGCGTTTCCGCAACGAACCCGTAGCTGCCGATGCTCCGCATCGTGTCGGAGAAGGCCTCAACCAGGATCTCCTTCCTCACGTTCGCCAACCTCTTCCCAGCAACTGCCGTCGCGCCGACAAGCCTGGGGCGCCATCCCGGGGCCACGAACAGTTCGTCCAGGCCCTGTTCCGGGCAGTCTCGGACATCGACGCCGCCCGGTTGATGAACTCGAACATGAAGTTGAACAGTACCTCGCAGTTCGGTCGCTGCAGCAGGGGCGCGATACCCTTCATGACGATGCGCCAACCCTTCGGGTCGATGAAAAGGAACGAGAAGGCGTTCGTGGAAGTCGTGCAGCAGGGTCGGCACCAGCGGGACGAACTCGCCGCGGAACGGCTCGACCTCGATGTCGGGGAAACGGGCCGGTATGGCCTGCAGGTCGGCGAACGCCTTTTGCCGCTTCTCGACCAGCAGCGCGCGCATACAAATCGTCCGCCCGCGGCCCGCCCACGCCTGCTTCGCCTTTCGCATCTCGGCGAGCGAGATGCCGAAAGACGTATCGCCGAAGCCCTCGTCGGCACTCTCCCACGGCCCCGAAAAGCCGTCGACGTATACAAACTCGTCGTACTTGCTGACAGTCTTGTGGATGAGTGCGGAGAAGTAGCTGCGCAGCAGCAAGTGCTTGATGAAGGCCTGTTCCCGCCCGACATATTTATCGAGCGCGACCGTCATCTAGGCTGCGCGCGTCGCCACGGGCATCGGCAGCTCGTTCCACTCCCGGCCGTCCAAATTCCGGCCACCGGTCTTTGGCCGGATGCCGCCCCACTGCTTGAAGAAGAAGGCGACGCCCTGTTCGGCACACTGGTCGCGAACCTCGCGCGCCCAATCGATCTGCATCGGTCGGGCGCCGGAGCCGCTCTCCCCGCCGGCGATCACCCAGTGGATGCCCCGTAGGTCCACCCGCCGACGGGCCGATCAGCGGCTCGATCGAGAGGAAGCGCACCGCGGCGGGCGCCGCTCGGAGATGGTCGATGCGCGACCGTGATCGACCGTCCTCGACCGACACCCCCAGCCATATATGTGCTGGGGGTGTCGAATCGGCGTAGCGGCGCTTGAGATAGTCGCGCATCAGCGAACTGCGCTTGGTCAGCACCTGGAAGACGTGCCAATCGGCCGCCTCCATCGCGTCGAACACGCTATCAATGAATTGACGCGGCACCTGCTTGTGGAACAGGTCGCTCATCGAGTTGACGAAGATCATGCGGGGCCGCCGCCAAGACAGGGGCTGGCCGATCCGCTCAGGGCGTAGCGTCAGATCGAAGCCGTTCTCGAACGGATGACCCGGGACGCCACGGAAACGCTCGGAGAAGCGCGAGGCATAGCAGTTGTCGCAGCCAGCCGTGATCTTCGTGCACCCCGTCACGGGATTCCACGTCGCATCGGTCCACTCGATCGAGCTACCGTCCGCCATCCGCACCCAGTCCCGAACAGATGCAAATCATACATGGAGCCGGGTCTGGCGCAATGCGAAACCCAACGATTTTCGCATAATTCCGGCTCAGCGCCTCTTCGGGCGCTGCTTCTTCCGACCGGACGCTGGCCGCGCCTTCGCCTCGGCTGCCTCGATCGCCGCGCCGCGCGTCTCCGCGTCCGGGAAGAAAGCGAGGACGTCGGCCGTGGCCCGCCGCATAGGATCACCGGCGAAGCCGAGCGCAATGGCCATGTAGAAGGTATCCTTGGGGTTCTGGAAGCCTCGACCACGACCGTGCTCGGCCATGCGATAGAAGGCCACCGGACCGGTGTGCGTGTGATTGCTGAGAGTGACTCGAATCGCGGTCGGAACGCCTCAGTATATTGACTTAATGGGGAAATTTGGCCCACCACGGCGGCTCAAGCGGCTGCCAGCCGTCGCATCATGAGCTTGACACTGGTGATGTAAAGCCAAGTCACCGCGCTTTGGGTTGTCGCCTCGAAGTCTTTGGCCAGGCGACGGTTGCGGTTGAGCCATGCAAAGGTGCGTTCGACGACCCATCGCCGGGGCAGCAGGACGAAGCCCTTGGCGGCGTCTGACCGCTTGACGATCTCGATGGTCCAGTCGCCGAGGTTTTCGAGGACGCCCTTCAGCTTGTCACCGGCATAGCCCCCGTCGGCGAAGACATGGCGCAACCAGGGGAAGGCGCTGCGGACGCTCGCCAGCAGGCCTGGCGCCCATCGCGATCTTGAACGTCGGCGGGGTGAACGATGATCCCGACCGGCAGGCCGATCGTGTCGGTGAGAATATGGCGCTTTCGGCCTTTGATCATCTTCTCGGCCGCATAACCGCGCGGACCACCAGCCTCCGTGGTCTTGACCGACTGGCTGTCGATCACGCCCGCGCTCGGACTTGCCTCGCGGCCGGCGGCCTCGCGCACCAACATCAGCAGCGCATGATTGATGGTCTGCCAGGTTCCGTTATCCCGCCAAGCAAGAATACCGCTGCACCGTCGTGAACGGAGGGAACTCCTTCGGCAGTAGCCGCCACTGGCAGCCCGACTGTGCGATATAGAAGATCGCATCGACGACATCTCGCAAGTCGGTCTCGCGCGTCCGCCCGCAACTGGCCGCCGCGGGGAGGTGCGATTCGATGACGCCCCACTCCTCGCTGGTGGTATCGCTTGCATAGCGCAGCCCATCGCGCCGATACTTGGCGCGCGTGATTTCAGGCCAGGCCATCGGGTCATTCCTTCGTGTCTTCGCAACCACGAGAGAACCGAAGCCGCTGAAATCACGCAACCCCGTATAATTCCTGCAGACCGCAAGGTGACCCACCCATCGTCCACTTCCTTGAATGACTCGCTAAACTATTCCGGGACCATTCCGGGTCAGCCTCTGAACAGACGGTATAGGAAGCGGAAGTTCTTCTTGTCCATGTTGGAGCGCTCGATCATCTCGTCCTGCACGAAGGGCGTCTTCTCGCCTCTGATCAGCTCCTTCTGCCGCATCTCGGGCAAGCCCGAGAGATACGCGTTAGCGTTGAACTTGCGGACCAGATCGTCATGGACCTCGGCCTTGGCGGTCGCTCTCTCGGCGTCGTCGTCCAATTCGTCGAGCTCCCCGAAGAGCTTCCGGCGAGAGGCGTTGTCGTGAAGGTTGAGCAGGATGATCCGCGCCTCCTTCTCGACCTGGGGAACGTCGTCGGCGCAGAGGAAGTAGAAGAAGAGGTAGCACTCCGCGAGATTGCGGGTGATGGACGCCACCGCGCTGAAATCCCAGTGCGCGCCGGGTTGAAGCTCCGGCGTCAGCACTTGGATGCTCATCGCCGTCACGACCATCCGCGTAAACAGAACCGATGCCCAGTAATGCTGGGCTGTCTCGGAACGGATGCCGGCAGCACCACGCGACACGCGTTGCGCGCGTAGGACCTCGGCAGTGAACTCCCTCCGCGCCTTCCTGTATTCGGCCTTCGCCTGAATTCCGACAGCCTGGTTGGATCGTCGTTCATCGTCTCCTTTTCCATCCCTGACAACCAGGGCCGGAAGGGAACCTCGTCGAGAGTGCCCGAACCGTGCTGGTCGCCAGTCGCCGCAAACATGAACGAAACGCCGGTTTCGGGAACGGTATCGTGGTCCAGGAACGGCAAGAATGGGCGCATTTCGGTCGCACGCGCGGGCATTCGGTAACGCCCCCTTTCCACCACCCTTAGCCGACGTCGGGCGCAGGAACCAGGCGTCAGATTTCGACCACTAGGACCTGGCAGTGCGTGCCACACTATTATCTTCGGTGAGTTGAGGCTCGCGGCGGGCGCCGGACGGAAGTCGCCGGGTGCTCTCGCCAATCGGAGCGTCGCGCCGGTGCCGAGCGATCACCCGCGGCGATTGCTGCATGTCAAAGATCGCTGCGGCAACCGTACAAGGCACCGGCAAGCACGGCGGCCACGAGAAAGCCCGCGATCGGCCCGCAGAGCCGATCAGGCGTGAGGATACTGGAGTCGACGATAATCCCCAAGGGGCTGTCCAGCCGCGCTCCGACAAACCAGCCGCCACCGCCCCATATTGTGTCGATTGTGTCCGTTGCGTCGCGGGGTCGGTAAGGGAAACGTCTACTGCCGGCAGGGGGTATCCTGAGAGATTTATTAGGGGTGTTTGGGTAGATATGTATCGCACTGCAAATGATTAGGGAGCAACTTTCGGTGGACGCCCCCTGCCACGTGGCCGCCGCTCAGCCTCTATGCGCCGCCCCTGCAACCACTCCTCTAATACCAAGATTCTCTGATCAGAACCCATGAGCCCAATCGCGCAGGCCGATGGACATGATTGTCCATGGCTGCGCCACCAGCTTGTTCCAGGCGCTGCAGCAGTGATCGACCAGATTGTCGTATCCGGTGAAGATGCGGTTGGAGAGCCAGTTGTCGCGCATGAACTGCCAAATGTTCTCCTGCGGGTTCAGCTCGGGGCACTTGGCTGGCAGCGGGACGATGGTGATGTTGTCGGGCACGGCGAGCCGTGGCGAAAGGTGCCATCCCGCCTGATCGAGCAGCAGCGCGGCGTGCCGACCGGGGGCGACCTCGCCCGAGATGGCGGCCAGTTGCAGGTTCATGGCCTCGATGTTGCACCAGGGCAGGATCAGGCCCGCCGCTTTGCCCTCTTTCGGGCAGATGGCGCCGAAGATGTAGGTGGAAGCGGTGCGCTGGTCGTGGGGCGCCGAGGGCCGGGTGCCGCGCAGCGACCAGCGGCGGGTGATCTTGTTCTTCTGGCCCACTCTGGCCTCGTCGCCGAACCAGACCTCTATATCGGCAGGATCGATCCCCCGCTCGCGCGCGATCGCTGCCAGCGCGGCGGGAAGGTCTTTTTTTTAAAGTCCTCGACCGCACCTGCGGCCTGGGCATGATGGTGCGGCCGTGCCGACAGCTTGCGGTATCCCATCGCCCGCAGCTCGCGGCTCAGCGTCTGCTTGGAGATGCTGATGTGGAATTCGTCCCAGACCCATTGGCACAAATCGATGATCCGCCACCGGACCACACCATGTACCGCCGGGATCGGCCCGCTTTCGATCACCGCCGCCAGTGCCGCCCGGTGCGCGGCGTCCAGACGGGACGGCTGACCGGGGGCTTTGCGGTCGATCAGCCCTTGCGGACCGTACGCGTTGAACCGCAGCACCCAGTCGCGCACGATTTGCAGGGTCACGCCGCCGATCGCCGCCGCCTCGCTGCGCGTGGCCCCGTCATAGATCGCGGCCAGCGCCAACAGGCGGCGCACCTGCTTGGCATCGCGGCTCGCGCGCGCCGCCCGGCGCACGCCGGCCGCGTCAAAATCGGCCCGCAGCGGGATCGGCATGGCGAAACTCCCCCCGTTCGCCAGCCTTCAAGCAGATCGCCGCCGCGTCGGGGAATCCCCAATAAGTCGCGACCATCAGGTCTTGGTATAAGTCGCTGATCCGATAGGCGATGCTTTGCTGGCCGAGTCTGAAATATGCCGGACCGCCACCATGCCGTCGATAGTGCCATAACATATTCGTGCCCAAGCCGACGTACGCCGCCGCCACCTCCGGGCGGAGCAGTCGGGTTTCCGCAAGGCCGGGCGGCATACCCTGCCGGGCAACTGCTTGGCGCAGGAAATCGCCAAGGGTGCCACCGGGATTTGTTTTATTCGGTGCTTTCATGACAACTCACTGCCTCTTGTAGCGCCGCCGCCGCGTGCCGACGTGTGCCCGTCTCCCTTCTCCGATGGCCGACACAACCAACTCAATCGACACAATAGGCTTGGGGTCCGGATTGAAAAATCGAAAGCGGATTCTGTTAATTGAATCCGCTGTATCGCGCCGCCATTGGCAACTCACATGGGTGCCTCCAGAATTAACGGATTTATGGGATACGCTGCCTTGGGGCGCCCTGCCGAGCCGCTGCTGGCGGGCGGGATCAGCCACCCCGCCGCGACCAGTTCGCGGCAGGCGGCATGGATCGCCTCGGCGTCGCCCAGCCCCGACAGCCGCACCCTGCGTTGCACGTGCCGGACGTGAACCTCGGCCGGCCGCGATTTGATAATCCACCGAGCCAAAGTCGCGGCGTTACGATCCACCGGCGCGGTTGCGGCGTCGCCATAGACGCGCTCTGCCGTTGGCATAAAATAATCCCGAACCAAGGTCACGCTAGCGAGGAGGGCGCCCTTGCTGATGGTTGTGGGTAGTGGCGTGATCATCCCGTCCTCGCCGCACCACCACAGCATCTCGATCACCAAGGAAAGTCGGAGCGCGGTCCCGCGCGCCTTGCCCAGCGCCGAACACATCAAGCCGCCAGCACCTTTCTGCTGCTCCTGCATCTCGCAGCCGAAGCCTTCAAGCTGTGAAACAGCCGCATCGGCAAGCGGAACCATTACCGGGCGGGGCGGCGCTCCTGGTTCGGCGCCGGGCGCCATCTCAAGCAGCCGCAGCCTGTCGAGCGCCTGTTCCGCCCACACTGCTGCCGATGACGCGCGCCCAAGACGGAACGGCAGCCCCTCCGGCCAGAACCAGCAGAGCCGCGACAGCAGTCCGTCGTCGGCCTCCCGCATCAGCGCGGCTAACTTATCAGGCTGCGTACCTCCGGCGACCGCCACCGCGAGATATGGCACATCAATCGGCTGCGGATGTTTTTGCCGCTCGACCCGGTACGGCCGGCCGCCGTATGCTTCGATCCAGAAAGCCCGCCCTGCATCGTGGTAGTTGTTCATGCCCTGCAGCCAGCCCGCTAGCTCGTCGCGCACGATCAGAAGCCCCTTTGGAGCCGCTGTGGCGAGCAGCGTTGCCACTCGCTCGATTGTCACGTCGGACTGCCGCAGGCGAGGTGCTTGCGGTTCGGGCGGCGGTTCGTCGCTGGGCGGCAGCGGCAGCGGCAGGTTCCCCTTCTGCGCAGTCCGCACATCGCTTTTCCAGCGTTCATGGGCCGCGCCGTGCCATTCGGCAGCCGCGCGCCATTCACGCAATCGATTCGGGAAATCAGCCGCCATCCGCCGTTCGATCACCGGAAGCACGTGACGGAACAGCGCATCACCGCCGGGAGACTTACCGTTGCCGCTCTCGCCCACTGACGCGCACCAGAGATGCGGCGGCTCCGCCCATCCGGGTGTTGCCTGTGCCCACCTAGCGTTGCCGATCAATGCCGACACGCTGGCGATCAGCGGCGCCACTACGTAGTCGGGCGGGCAGCCCGCGGCCTCGGCCGCCGCTTCGATCCACCGCCGCCATGCCGGCCCGAACACGTCGAGCGGCAATGTTGGCGGCGCGCGCCGATGCAACCGCAGGACGCCCATATCCGGCTGCGCGAGCAGGTCGGGATCGGCTGCGCCGACGCTGCCCTTGCCGGCATCATTGAGCGGCACGGCGGCGAAAGCAGCCGCGGCGAGCCTTTCGTCGCGCAGCACTTTGCAAGCAGAAACGTCTACGCCGCACGCTTTGGCCTTCGCGAGTATCCATGCCTCGCCAGTTCGATGCGCGTCCCCGAGTGTGTCCCACACCTCTTCTGCTTCGCCAGGCGTCTGCGGGCGCTTGTCGGCGTGCTCCAACCACAATTCCCTCGCCCGTTCCGGAGTGTTTGCAAAGGCGGCAGCAACCCCATGCGCCAGCTTGACCCATTCATTGCGATCGTCGAACTCGCGACCGTTCGGCATGGCAGAGACGATGGCCGCCAGGGCGTCAGGATCGGTTGCTAGCAGTTCTTCCGGTGTTGGTGCCGCCTCTGCCCTGTTGCCCGTCCCTGACCCACCATCGGGCGGCGGTGCACCGATAATCGCCGCTGCCGCGATGAGGAAGGCGAGCACCTGCTCTTCGGTCACAGTCGGCAGGAACGCACGGTCATACCCGGCGGGGCCGATCGGACTCCACGTCAACTGCGCGCCGCTTTCGTGCCGGCCATCGGCGACGAACTGCTGCCCTCGGCCGAGAACCTCAACCTTGCAGCCGTGAGCCTCGCTATTCGGCTTGTGTGCAGCGCCGACGATTTCTCTCTTGGACGGCTCGCCTTCGGCCGCACGGTAGAGCCGCAGCGGGCGCGGCGATCCAGCGCGGCGGCGCACCAGCGTCGGGCCGAGTATCTGTTCGGCGAGTGCGTCCACTTGCCTGGCCTTCACGGGATCGTCAATGTCGCTATCGACTGGGCGCAGCCCGTCGCACAAAATTCCTGTGTTCAGCGCGCCAGGCCCCGGCGCCACCACCGCCGCCTCGGGCGGGTCGAGCCGCGCGCGCTCCTGCCACGCCTTCCCCACTGGCCGCTTGCCCCTTTTGCCTACTGGGCCGCCCTCCGGATTGTCGTAGCTATAAACGGGAACCGGTGGAAATCCCGCTGCCAAAATGCAGCTCGCACTGCGGCAACACGCGCGAGCGTTGACTCGGCGCTCGATAGCGCCTCCTCCGTCCACACGCTACGATTCTGAAATGCCTCGAAATCTTCGTCGGAATTCACTGAGTACAGCTGGGCGCGATCGGCGATCCTCGCCAGCGTCCGCCAAGTTTCGCAGACGATCCGCTGGGCGTCGCTCAGGAGCGTGATCACGTCGGGCGGTAGGCCGCCGACCTGCCGGTTTTGTGCTATCAGCAGATCATGCAGATCGCGCAGGCCAACCGGCACCACACGGAGGGAAGGTCTTTCGGTCATATCGAAGCCTCGATCGTGGAGACTCCGCTGGCGCTTCAAACCGGACTGTGATAGGGTCTTTTGTATCAGAGTTCGCCTATCACTGATCCCCCGGCCGCGTACACCAGCGCGAGCCGGGGGTTCCTATTTGGAGGGGCGGACGGTGGCGGTCGGCAGCGCCATCGCGTTGGCGCGCAGTTCGGCGATGGCCAGCACGCTGCGCCGGCCTCGCTTGAGAATTCGCAACCGCCCTGCGCCGGCTTCGCGGTAGACGGCTGATCTCGATAATCCGAACAGCCGGCAGCCATCCGCGATCGTCACGTATTCGGGGGTCAGTGCGGTTGAAGTTTCAGCACTCATGATTGGCCCTTCCCGTGGTGCCCGCGAGAAATCCGCGAGCGTTTGGGAAGGATCACGCGCTTGGGCAGGATCGTCCTATACTGACCTCGATCTTGCAGCGTCCCCGACGGCACCCCCAAGCCTCGGAAAACATGGGCACCTATACCGAACAGCGCCTGCTTATGATTTTGTAATACGCGCCGGGGTCAGGCGCCCGGCCGCCGCATCGGCACGACCTGCGCGCGCCCAGCCTCGATGCCGTCGAGCGCATCGGCAAGCCGCTGCAGCGCTGCGGCGACTTGCGGCCTGTAGCGACTGCGGTTGTATGTAGATGCCAGCGGCGAGCGGATCGAAGTGTGGTTCAGAGCTGCCTCCACGATGTCGGGCAAACCGCCCATCTCGCCAATCAGCGTCGCGGCGGTTCTGCGCAGATCATGGCGATGCCAGCCCGCCGTGTCGCTGGCGGCCTGGATCGCCTTGCAGGTACGATCCCAGTTCCCGAGCACCGTGCCAGTCGCCGCGGCAAAAATCAGATCGCCCGGCTGCCCCGGCCCCAATGCGGCGAACAAGTCGCGCGCCTGCCGCGACAGCGGCACAATATGCGGCTCGCCGTTTTTTGAACGTTCGGCCGGGATGGTCCAGGTGCCGCCGGTCAGGTCTATCTCCCGCCACGTCGCGCCGCAGACTTCGTTCAACCGCGCAAGCGTGAGCAGCATCGCCCGCATAGCAGCCGCGTGCGGCCTGTCGGATGCGCGCAGCACGGGCAGCAGCCTCGCCAGTTCCTCGCGGTCCAGCACCCGGCGGCGGCGCTGCACGACGGCGGGCTGGCGGATGTCGGCGACTGCTTCCGGCAGATGGCCGCGTCGGGCCGCCCATCGCAGGGCCGGCCGCAGCGTCCGCACCGCGAAGGCGCCCGATTGCGCTGCCGCATAAGCGTCGGCTGCCATCTGAAGGTCGGCTGCGGTCAGGGTGGCCACGGGCCGGCCGAGCAGGGCCTTGAACACCCGCTCGACCCGCTTGCGGCCGGCAGGCCAGCTCTTCAACCGCTTACCATCATGCGTCTCGTAGATGTCCAACAGAGCCGCAAGCGTGCCGACGCCGGCTTTTGCTGCCGCGCCGATCGCCCGCTCGCGCCGTGCGTCCGCCACCGGATCGGCGCCTTGCTGCCGCACGCGGTGGTGCATCGTCCGCGCCTCGGCGCGTGCTGCTGAAATGGACATCTCGGGGAACGCGCCCAGCGGGAAGCGCCTCATGCGCCCCTGCCGATCCCGGCAGGCCAGCACCCATGCCCGGCCGCCGGCAGGCGTCAGGCGCAGCCGCAGGCCAGCGCAGGCGGTGTCTGACAGGTCGCGCCGCCCGGTCTGAGGCAGTTCCGCCACGGCCTTGCTGATCGCCGTCTCTGTCAGTCTCACCGCCATGCTCGGAATCCCTTGATCGCGTGGGGCTTCAGTGGGGCTGCATCGGGGCTTCGACATTGGGAGCCGCCCTGATCCGCCATGAAACGGTAAGGATAGCAGGGTTTCATCACAAATGCAATATTTTCCGTTGGCTACGCAGTCAGGTCGGAACGCCGGGAGACGGGCAGAGACAATTCAAAAATGGCTGATTAAGGGAATCATAATCCCTTGGTCGGTGGTTCAAATCCGCCCGCCGCTACCATCGCCATGGCAGCGCACAATTCCCCTTGCACCCCACCCCCCCTACCCCTATTTCCCGCCCCTTGGCCGAAGGGGGCGAGTCCGCCCAACAGGCCATCTGCATGGTTGGGGGTACGTGATGAACGCACTCGCTCAACTGGGGATGGTCTCGGAGAACCCGAGCGAGAACCAGACGACGCAAACCTCCCTCGGGGAGGCCAAGGACTACTTCGTCGAGAAGGACGGGATGCGCTTCGCGGGGGCGCATCTGCTGGTCGATCTGTGGGGTGCCTCCAATCTCAACGATCCGGCGCTGATCGAGCGCGCCCTGTGCGAGGCGGCGGTCGCGGCGAAGGCCAGCATCCTGCACAGCCACTTTCACCACTTCTCGCCCAGCGGCGGGGTATCGGGTGTGGTGGTGCTGGCCGAGAGCCATATCTCGATCCACACTTGGCCCGAGCGCGACTTTGCGGCGGTCGATATCTTCATGTGCGGCGCCTGCGATCCGGCGGAACTCACTGCCGGTGATCGAGGCGGCGTTCCGCCCCGCACGGATGGTGGTGGACGAGCAGCGGCGCGGCCGCATCGCCTGACGGCGATGGCGGCGACCGACGCCTGGATCAACGAGACCCTCTACCCCGACTGGGGCCAGCGCTTCCGCATCAAGCGCGAGCTCGCCCGCGTGCAGAGCGCGTTCCAGGACATCGCGATCTTCGAGACCACGACCCACGGCCGGGTGATGGCGCTCGACGGCGTCATCCAGATCACCGAGGCGGATGAGTTCGTCTATCAGGAGATGATCGCCCACGTGCCGCTGCTGGCGCATGGCGCCGCCGCGCGGGTGCTGATCATCGGCGCCGGCGACGGCGGCGTGCTGCGGCGGGTCTTGCAGCACCGCACCGTCGCGCGCGCGGTGATGGTGGAGATCGACGGCGAGGTGATCCGCCTCGCCCGCGAGCACCTGCCGGCGATCGCGGGCGATGCCTGGGACGATCCGCGCGCCGAGGTCATCGTGGGCGACGGGATCGAGCACGTGCGCCGCACCCACGATGCCGCCTATGACGCGATCATCGTGGACAGCACCGACCCGATCGGCGTCGGCGAGGTGCTGTTCACCGACGAGTTCTACCGCAACTGCGCACGGGCGTTGGCTGCGGACGGGGTGATCGTCAACCAGTGCGGGGTGCCGTTCATGCAGGCGGGCGAGCTGCGCGAGACCTCCGCCCGCCGGGCGCGTTTCTTCCTCGCATGTCGGCGCCTATGTCGCGGCGGTGCCCACCTATGTCGGCGGCTTCATGACGCTGGGCTTCGCTGCCAAGCGCGCCGGATTGGGCGCGGTGCCGGTCGAGACCATCCGGGGCCGCGCGGAGGCGGCGGGCATCATGGGCACGACGCAGGTACTGGACGCCGGAGGTCCACGCCGCCGCCTTCGCGCTGCCGCCCTACATCGCGCGGCTTCTGCCGGTCGAAAGGGACGAAGGCCAGGGCTCTGCCCTGGACCCGCTCAAGGCCTAGCCTTGAGAATCCATTCACTTCAGAAAGGGTTTCCAAAGGGCGAGCCCTTTGGCGGGTCTGGGCGGAGCCCGGCCTGCGGCAACGGTATCATGCTTCCGGCCGATGATGTTCTCGGAGGCCGAATGCAGACGCTGACGATGCAAGGCATGGCGATGCCGCGGCTCGGCCTCGGCACCTGGCCGATGAAGGGCGCCGAGTGCCAGGCGGCGGTGGAGAGCGCGCTCTCGCTGGGCTATCGCCACATCGACACCGCCGCCGCGTACCGCAATGAGGACGCGGTCGGCGCTGGCCTCGCCGCCGCCGGCGTGCCGCGCGAGCAGGTGCATGTCACCACCAAGGTCTGGCACGACCAGCTCGCGCCCGCCGCGATCGCCGCCGCGATCGAGCGCAGCCTGGCCGGCGCTGCGGCTGGACTACGTCGATCTCTATCTGATCCACTGGCCGGCCCGCAGATGGATCTGCCGCGCGTGCTGGAGACGATGGTGCGGCTCCGCGAGCAGGGCCGCGCGCGGGCGATCGGCGTCGCCAATTTCCCAGTGGCGCTGATGCGCCGGGCGATCGAGGAGGTGGGCGCGCCGATCGCCTGCAACCAGGTCGAGTATCACGTCATGCTCGACCAGTCGGCGGTGCTCGGCTACGCCCGCGCGCACGGCGTCGCCGTCACCGCCTACAGCCCGCTCGCGAAAGGCGTCGAGCTCGCCAGCCACGAGGAACTGGTCGCGATCGCCCGCAGGCACGATGCGACGCCGGCGCAGGTGGCGCTCGCCTGGCTGCTCGGGCAGGACGGGGTGGCGGCGGTTCCCAAGGCGGCCGGTGCGGCGCGGCAGCGGGAGAATCTCGCGGCGCTCGGCCTGCGGCTGGACGAGGCCGACCGCGCCGCAATCGCGCGCCTGCCCAAGATGCGGCGGCTGATCAGCCCCTCCTGGGCGCCCGACTGGGACTGACCACCTGGGACCGACCGAAACATCGGCGCCCTGAGGCGCTGGGGCCACCCTGCGCTCACCGGTTGACAGGCTCGGGCAGGACCCGCAATCGATGCTCCTCCAGTCTGGGAGGGACGGCCCGATGAACACTGCGGAACTGGCCGATCGGATCGCCGCCGATCACGATCTGACGAAAGTGCAGGCGCGGCAACTGGTGGACGCGATGGTGGCCGCGATCACCGAGGCCGCCGCCGGGGGCGACGAGGTGGCGTTGAACGGCTTCGGCCGCTTCAAGGTGACAGAGCGCGCCGCTCGCCAGGGCCGCAACCCGGCGACCGGCGAGACGATCCAGATCGCTGCCTCCCGCAAGCTCGGCTTCACCGCCGCGAAGAGCGTGCGCGACCAGCTCAATGCCGCCAAGGCGGGCGGGGGCAAGGGCAAGCCGAAGCCCGCCGCCAAGGGCAAGGCCGCCGCGCGCCGCTGAGCCGGCCACCGCTGCGCTGCCCGTCGCCGGGATCGGCCGCCCGCCCTCACGTCAGGGCCAGCGGACCTCCGGCGGCAGGCTCATCAGGATCGCCTCGACATTGCCGCCGGTCCGCAGGCCGAACAGCGTGCCGCGGTCGTGGAGCAGGTTGAACTCGACGTAGCGGCCGCGCCGGACCAGTTGGTGGGCACGCTCCGCCGCCGTCCACGGCTCGGCCATGCGGCGGCGCACGATCGCCGGATAGACGTCGAAGAACGCCCGCCCCACATCCTGGACGAAGGCGAAATCGGCTGCCGCGTCACCGCTGAAATGGTGGTCGAAGAAGATGCCGCCCAGGCCCCGCGCCTCGCCGCGATGCGGCAGGAAGAAGTATTCGTCGCACCACGCCTTGAAGCGCGGATAGTAGCCGGGATCGTGCGTCGTCGCAGGCGGCGCGAAAAGCGGCGTGGAAGGCGGCCGCGTCGGCTTGCGATTGCGGCGCCTCGGGGCGCATCGGCGTGATGTCGCCGCCGCCGCCGAACCAGCCGCGCGTCGTCACCAGCATCCGCGTGTTGAAATGCGCCGCCGGCACGCGCGGACTCTGCGGGTGGGCGACCAGGCTGATGCCGCTCGCCCAGAACCGCGGATCGTCCTCGGCACCGGGAATCTGCGCGCGGAAGGCGGGGCCGAACTCGCCCCAGACGGTCGAGACGTTGATCCCAGCCTTCTCAAACACCCGGCCGCGCAGCAGGCTCATCACCCCGCCGCCACCATCTCCCCCGTCGGCGGCTGGCCGGTCCCAGACGGTGCGCGCGAAGCGTCCAGGCGGGCGGTCGGCGAGCGGGGTGCCTGGCGCATTCTCGATCGCCTCGAAAGTGGCGCAGAGCCGGTCGCGCAATCCCTCGAACCAGGCGCGGGCGGCGTCCTTCAGGGCCTCGTGCGGCGGCCGCTCGGTCATGTGGCGCTTGTGCAACAGGGGCCTGCAACAGGCAAGCGTCCGCGTGTTGCAGGGGCAAAGGGTGCGTCGTATGAGGGCCGCGCGTCAGCGACGACGGGGACAAGAGGCGATGGCCGGCCTGCATCAGAGCGACTTCAAGAATCCGGTGGTCAACTGGATCGACACCAGGCTGCCGGTCTTCACTTTGATGAACAAGGAATACGCGACCTTCCCGACGCCGAAGAACTTCAACTATTTCTGGAATTTTGGCGCGCTGGCCACCATCCAGCTGCTGATCATGATCGCCACCGGCGTGTTCCTGGCGATGTACTACACGCCCAACACGCACATGGCCTTCGACAGCGTCGAGCGCATCATGCGCGACGTGAACTTCGGCTGGCTGCTGCGCTACGTGCACGCGATCGGCGCGTCGATGTTCTTCATCGTCGTCTATATCCATCTCTTCCGGGGTCTCTACTACGGCTCCTACAAGAAGCCGCGCGAGCTGCTGTGGATGCTCGGCGTGCTCATCCTGCTGATCATGATGGCGACCGCGTTCATGGGCTACGTGCTGCCCTGGGGGCAGATGTCGGTACTGGGGTGCGACGGTGATCACCAACCTGTTCTCTGCGGTCCCGTGGCTCGGCAAGGGGATCGTCACCTGGCTCTGGGGCGGATTTTCGGTCGCCAACCCGACGCTCAATCGCTTCTTCAGCCTGCATTACCTGCTGCCGTTCGTGCTGGTCGGCGTGGTGTTCCTGCACGTCACGGCGCTGCACATCACCGGCTCGAACAACCCGCTCGGCATCGACGTCAAGAGCCCGCAGGACACGGTGCCGTTCCACCCTTACTACACGATGAAGGACAGCTTCGGGGTCTGCGTCTTCCTGCTGATCTACGCCGCGATCGTGTTCTTCCTGCCGAGCTTGCTGCTGGCGCCGGACAACTACATCCAGGCCGATCCGTTGCAGACGCCGACCGAGATCGTGCCGGAATGGTATTTCCTGCCGTTCTACGCCATCCTGCGCTCGGTGCCGAACAAGCTGGGCGGCGTCATCCTTCTGTTCGGCTCGATCCTGCTGCTGTTCGCGCTGCCGTGGCTGGATACCAGCCCGGTGCGCAGCGCCCGGTTCCGGCCCATCTACCGCCAGCTCATGGTGCTGCTGGTGGCCTCGCTGGTCGGGCTCGGCTTCGTCGGCGCGCATCGGCCGGAGGGGTTCTGGGTGACGCTCGGGCGCATCTGCACCCTCTACTACTTCCTGCACTTCCTGGTGCTGCTGCCGATCCTGGGCCGGCTCGAGAGGACGCTGCCGTTGCCCGAGAGCATCAGCCGTCCGGTGATCGGCGGCGGTGGCGGGCCGCTGCCCGGCGCCGCGCCCGCCAAGCCCATGGAGCGCGCGTGATGCGCCGCCTTCTGCTCGCGGGGGCACTGCTGGCACTCGCCGCCGGCCCCGCCTTCGCCCAGGAAGAGGCGCCGACGCCACCGGCGCAGAAATGGAGCTTTGACGGCATCTTCGGCACCTACGATCGCGCCTCCCTGCAACGCGGCTTCCTGATCTACAAGGATGTCTGCTCGGCCTGCCACTCGATGAACCTGCTCTCCTACCGTAACCTTGAGCAGATCGGGCTGTCGGCCGCGCAGGTGAAGGCGGTCGCGGCCAGCGTGCAGGTGCCGACGCTCGATGCCAGCGGCCAGCCGACGACGCGTCCGGCGCTGCCGTCCGACCAGTTCAAGGCGCCGTTTCCCAATGACGAGGCGGCGAAGGCGGCCAATAACGGCACGATCCCGCCTGACCAGTCCGATCTGGTGAAGGCGCGCGCCGGCGGCCCCAATTACGTCTATGCCATCCTCACCGGCTACAAGCCGACGCCGCCCGGGGTGAAGATCCCGACCGGCACCTACTACAACGAATACTTCCCCGGCCACGCGATCCACATGCCGCCGCCGCTCACCGCCAATCGTGTCACCTACACCGACGGCACCAAGGCGACCCTGCCGCAGGAAGCGCATGACGTCACCACCTTCCTCACCTGGGCCTCGCACCCCAATCTGGAGGAGCGCAAGCGGACGGGCGTCAAGGTCGTCATCTTCCTGCTGTTCCTGACCGGCATGACCTATGGCGTGAAGCGCAAGGTCTGGTCCAACGTCCACTGACGCGACGGCGAGGCCGGCCGAGATGGTGGAACCGGTCATCGGCATCATCGGCGGATCGGGCCTCTATGACATCGCGGGGCTGGCGGAGACCGAGTGGCGGGAGGTCGCGACCCCCTGGGGCGAGCCCTCCGACGCGCTGCTGTTCGGGCGGCTCGGCGCCATGCGGGTCGTGTTCCTGCCGCGGCACGGGCGCGGGCACCGTCTCTCGCCCACGCATCTGAACTACCGCGCCAATATCGATGCGCTCAAGCGCGCCGGCTGCACCGAGGTGATCTCTCTCTCCGCGGTCGGCAGCTTGAAGCAAGAGCTGCCACCCGGACATTTCGTCATCGTCGATCAGTTCATCGACCGCAGCTTCGCTCGCGAAAAGAGCTTCTTCGGCGAAGGGTGCGTGGCGCACGTCTCGATGGCGGAGCCGGTCTGCGGCCGCCTCGGCGACGCGCTGGAGGGGGCGGCGCGCGGCCTCGGCCTGCCGGTCGCGCGCGGCGGCACCTATCTGGTGATGGAGGGGCCGCAATTCTCCACCCGCGCCGAGAGCCATCTTTACCGGAGCTGGGGCTGCAACGTCATCGGCATGACCAACATGCCGGAGGCCAAGCTCGCCCGCGAGGCGGAGCTTTGCTACGCGACTGTCGCGATGGTGACCGATTACGATTGCTGGCACGAGACGCACGAGCACGTCACCGTCGAGGCGGTGGTGCGCGTGCTGCTGGAAAACGCGGCGCATGCGCGTGATCTTGTCGCCGCCGTCGTGCCCGCGCTCGGCGGCCGCCGCGACGCCTGCCCGTGCGGCTGCGGCCGCGCCCTCGACCATGCGCTCATCACTGCACCCGAGCGGCGCGACCCTGGCCTGGTGGCGCGGCTGGACGCGGTGGCGGGACGGGTGCTCCGCTCCGCCTGAGCACGTCCGCCGGGTTCAGATATACCCGACCAGCAAAAGGATGATGATTATCAGCAGGATAAGCCCGAGGCCGCCCGACGGATAGTAGCCCCAACCGGAGCTGTAGGGCCACGTCGGCAGCGCGCCAAGCAGCAGGATGATCAGGATGATCAGCAGGATAGTGCCCATCGCGTGACTTTTCGCTCCTGTGCAAGCAATGCGCTGACAACGCGGCGAAACGAATTGGGTTCGCGAGCGGGACGAATGGTGATCAAAGGGGCACGGGCCCGCCAGAACGCCTATCCACCGCACGCGCCGGTGCAGTAGGATCGCGGATTGATCCGTCCAGTGGAGGTCGCCCCATGCTGACCCGCCGCTCGCTGATGCTGTCCGCCCTCGCGGGCGCAGCCACCCCGGCGAAGGCGACCGCACCCACAACCGCCCAGGAGACGGCGAGGTCGCCCACTGTGCTGCGGCTGCACCGCCGCACGATCGAGGTGAATGGCCGCGCCGCCTCGGTCTATGGCATCCGCCAGCCCGACGGCACCTTCGGCCTGACCACGGAGATCGGCCGCCGCTTCCGCGTGCGGGTCGAGAACGAGATCGGGCAGCCGAGCCTGATCCACTGGCACGGGCTGACGCCGCCCTGGCGGCAGGACGGCGTGCCCGGCATCTCCGGCCCGCCGATCCAGCCTGGCGGCAGCGCGGAATACGACTTCCCGCTGCGCTTCGGCGGCACCTACTGGATGCACTCGCACGAGGGGCTGCAGGAGCAGCTTCTGATGGCCGCACCGCTGATCATCCACGACGGCCGCGACCAGCCCGACCAGCAGGAAGTCGTGGTCATGCTCACCGATTTCAGCTTCACCCCGCCCGAGCAGATTTTCGAAGCGCTGAAGCGCGACAGCGCCAAGATGGCCGGCATGGCGGCGAAACCCGACCTGAACGACGTGAAATACGATGCCTTCCTCGCCAACGACCGCACCCTCGCCGATCCCGAGATCGTTCGCGTCGAACCGGGCGGGCGGGTGCTGTTGCGGATCATCAACAGCGCCTCAATGAGCGCCTTTCACGTCGATCTCGGCGCGCTCGAGGGCGAGCTGATCGCGGTCGATGGGTTCGAGGTGGTGCCGATCCGCGCCCGACGCTTCCCGATCGCGGTCGCGCAGCGGCTCGATATCCGCCTCGCGATCCCGCCGGGCGCCGGCGCGCATCCCGTGCTCGCAGTGCTGGAGGGCGAGCGGCGGCAGACCGGTATCGTGCTGGCAACGGCGGGTGCACCCGTCACGCGCATCCCCGACCTGGCGGCGTCACCCTCGGCGGCGCTAACGCTCGACCTGGAACGCAGCTTGCGCGCACGCACGCCGCTCGCGCCGCGCAAGCCCGACCGGGTGCATCGGATCGACCTGACCGGAGAGATGGCCGGGTACGTCTGGTCGCTCAATAATGTCGTCTGGAACAAGGACGTCCCGCCGCTGCCGGTCGCGAAGGGCGAGCGGGTCGAGCTGGTGCTCACCAACAAGACGCCGATGCCGCACCCGATGCACCTGCACGGCCACGAGTTCCAGGTGGTCGAGATCGGCGGCAAGCGCCTCGGGGGCGCGGTGCGCGACACGGTACTGGTGACGCCCAAGCAGCAGGTCGTCATCGCCTTCGACGCGAACAACCCAGGGCTCTGGGCCTTCCACTGCCATCTGCTTTATCACCTGGATGCGGGGATGTTCACGACGCTGCGCTACATCTGACCTCGGCTCCGGAAGGCGTGCGCCCGCCGCCCGGCAACCTCGGCGACGGCGGCGGGTTGATGGGCCTGATGGCGGCCCCTCGCCGCGCCCGTGGTCAGGAAAGGAACGATGCCATGAAGGCTGTTCGCATCCACCGCTTCGGCGGCCCCGAGGTGCTCACGCTCGAAGACCTGCCCGCCCCGCAGCCGGGCGAGGGCGAGGTGCTGATCGCGGTGCGGGCCGCGAGCGTCAATCCGATCGATTACAAGATCCGGCAGGGCGGGTTCGTGAACGAGGATAAGCTGCCGGCGACACTCGGCCGCGACTTTTCCGGCACGATCTCCAAGGTGGGCGCCGGTGGCGGGGCGCTGCGCGAGGGCGACGCGATCTATGGGATGCCGGCGCCCGGGCAGGGCGGCTATGCCGAGCAGGTCTTGGCGAAAACGGCCGACCTCGCCGCCAAGCCGGCAACGCTCGACTACGTCCATGCGGCATCCGTGCCGCTGGCCGCACTCACGGCCTGGCAGGGCCTGTTCGATCACGGCGGCCTGCGCGAGGGCCAGCGCGTGCTGATCCACGGTGCTGCCGGCGGCGTCGGGCATTTCGCCGTGCAGTTCGCCCACGCGAAAGGTGCCATCGTGTTCGCGACCGCGGCGGAAAAAGACCTCGACTTCGTGCGCTCGCTCGGCGCCGACACCGTAATCGACTACAAGGGGCAGCGCTTCGAGGATGTGGCGCGCGATATCGACCTCGTGCTCGACCTGATCGCGGGCGAGACGCAGCAGCGCTCGTGGTCGGTGCTGAAACCGGGCGGGATCATCGTCTCGAGCTTGCAGAAGCCGGACGAAGCCGAGGCGCGACGCCGCCAGGCGCGCGGCACCAACTACGTGGCGAAGCCGAGCGGTGCACAGCTCGCCGAGATCGGTCGCCTCATCGATGCCGGAAAGCGTGCGGCCGGTGGTGAGTGCCACGCTGCCGCTCGCCGAGGCCGCACGCGCGCAAACCCGGCTGGAGCAGGAACATCTGCGCGGCAAGGTGGTGCTGACCGTCGCCGCGTGAAGGGAGCGTGACCGTGCCACCGCCCGACCCCTACGACGTGCTGGTGATCGGCGGCGGGCAGGCCGGCATTCCGCTCGCCCGCGGCCTCGCGGCCAAGGGGATGCGGGTGGCCCTCGCCGAGCGCAGGCATCTCGGCGGCAGTTGCGTCAATTTCGGCTGCACGCCGACCAAGGCCGCGATCGCCTCGGCGCGAATCGCCCACCAGTCCCGCCGCGCTGCCGAATGGGGCGTGCGCGTGGGCGAGGTGGCGGTCGATTTCCCGGCCGTGATCGCGCGGGCGCGGGCGATCGCGGAGCACTCGCGCAACGGTCTGGAACGCGGCTTTGCGCAAGCGCCGAACCCCGCGCTGCTGCGTGGCCATGCGCGGCTCGACGGCCCGTACGGACGCGGGCTTTCGCGTGCGGGTCGGGACCACCGATACGATCGCGCGCGCGGTGGTGCTCAACACCGGCACGCGAACGGCGATGCCGCCGATCGAGGGGCTGGCGGCGACCGAAGTGATGCACGCCGGCAACTGGCTCGACCGCACGGCGCTGCCGGCCTCGCTCGCGATCATCGGCAGCGGCCCCATCGGGCTGGAAATGGCACAATTCTATCGCCGGATGGGCAGCGCCGTGACCGTCATCGATAACGCAGTCCGCATCGCCCACAGTGAGGACGACGACGTCGCGGCCGCCATTCAGGCGCTGCTGGAAGCCGAGGGCATTCGCTTCCGGCTCGGCGAGACGCTGCGCCGTGCGGAGGCGCACGGCGATCGGGTCGCGCTGCACGCCGCGCATGGCGCGCCGATCGAGGCGTCGGCGCTGTTCGTCGCGACCGGGCGGCGGCCGAACACCGACGATCTCGGGCTGGAGACGGTGGGACTGGCGCCCGACGCGCACGGCGTCGTGCCGTGCGATGAGCGGCTGGCGACGCCGGTTGCCGGCATTTGGGTGGCGGGCGACATTCGCGGCGGGCCGATGTTCACCCATACGTCGTGGGACGATTATCGCATCCTGCTCTCGCAGATCGCCGGCGACGGCGCGCGCACCACGCGGCGCATCGTGCCTTATGCGATCTTCACCGACCCCGAACTCGGCCGCGTCGGGCTGACCGAGGCAGGGGCCGCGCGTGAGGGAAGGCGGGTCCGCATCGGGCGGTTCGAGATGGCACAGAGCGGGAAGGCGTCAGAGCTCGGCGAGGCGGCGGGCTTCATCAAGGTCGTGGCGGATGGAGAGAGCAATGCGATCCTCGGCGCGGCGGTGCTCGCCGCCGCCGGTGCGGAGCTGGTGCACTGCTTCATCGACGTGATGAACGCGGGCGCGCCGTATCAGGTGATCCGCGACGCGGTCCATATCCACCCGACGCTCGCCGAAGCGGTGCAGAGTGCGGCGGCCGCGATCGGGTGATATCCCCCGCCGTCATGGTCGGCGAAGCAGGCTGTGTGAAAACGCGCGTCGCGCGGACTCGTCATCCTGAAAATCCTCCCTCAATTCGCGGGGGGAGTGTGGCATGGGGTTTATCGAAGGTGTCGATCGCGGACAGGTGACGCTGTTGCCGCCGGCGGTGGACGACTACGTCGCCGCCGACGCGGTGGTGCGAGTGATCGACGCGTTCGTGACCAGCCTCGACATGCCAGCTCTGGCTGAAGTTGGACATCAAGAATCGTGAACCAATTGATTAGGAACGCGAATCCGGAAAATTCAAGGGCGCGTGGCACCACGCCGCGGGCGTCCGCGACGCGGCGGCGGTCGCGCTGGTGCCGCGATCGGTGGCGGCGTCGCGTTCGGCAACTGGCGCACCAACGGCGGCAGGGCGACGCCAGCGGCCTTGAACACGCCACCGGCGCAACCTGGCGCGTGAGGCCGCAGCAGGAAGCGCTTGGTCGCTTGCTCGACCGTCATCTGCTCGACGCGATCGAGGTCGCGCACGATATCGCCCCACTCCGCAGTCACGTCTGCGGCGGCCAGTCGCTCGTCGAGTTCCTTGCGCAGCAGCAGGGCGAGGAACGAACAAAACAGGTGGCCGGCGATGGCGGCGTCGGATTGATGGTAGATCGGTCGCGTCTCCAGGATCGACTTTGCCGTCCTAAAAATGGCCTCCACTTTCCAGAGCTGCCGGTACGCTAGGGCAACCGAGAGGACAGGAAGCTTGCTGTTGGTGCGTAGCACGTAAAGCCCATCGAAGCGGGCGTCCTCGGTGATCCGGTCGGCGTCGATTTCGAAGTGCCCCTCGCACGGGGTAGCGAGAAACCGGCGATAGCCGGCGTTGCCGACCAACCCCTTGTCGCCTTGCTGCAGCTTCAGCCGCAGGCTCTCGACGATGGCGGCACGGGCAGCGGCGTCTCGCCGCGCCTCCTCGGGGTTGAAGCAGACCACGTAGCGGCGCGGCCTGGTCCCAGGCCCCCAGTCACCGACCACCACCTCCTTGACCTCCAGCGCCGTCTCCGCCCCGCGTGCGCGCGGGATAATCAGCGGCACCATCGGCTTGCGGTCGGCCAGCACGACCTGGCGCACCTCGCTGTCACTGCGTTCGCGCGCGCCGAGGATGTACTCGATGCCGCGCGCCTCCAACTCGCTGATCGTCTCGGTGCTGATCATGCCGCGATCGGCAACCACACCCATCCGTGCAATGCCGAAGCGCTCGCGCAGGCGCCTGACCACCGGCAGCAGTGCCTTTACGTCGGTGGCGTTCCCCGGCCAGGTCTCCGAGCAGATCGGCCGACCCTCGGCATCGAGCACGACGCCCACGATCACCTGCCGCAGATCGGGTCGATGGTCCTTGGATTTGCCGTGTCGGCCGAGGCTCTCACCCCCGGCGCCGGTGAACATCAACGAGGTGGTGTCGAACAGCACCACGGAGAGATCGCTGAACAGGCTGCGCCGGCGCGCGAACAGCGCCTCCTCGATCAGATCCCCCGGGTCCGGCTTTGCCGGCCCGAGGGCAGGCTCTTGTTGCGGCGGGGCGCGCGCGTCGCCCCACTCTGGTCGGCCAGCTCCTCGCCCAGCCAAGCCATCGCCCGATACAGCTGGTGCAGCTCCAGGCCGTCGGCGCCGTCGATCTGGTAAGCATCCAGCCACTTCTCACCGGCGCGATCGGAGCCGGAGACCACCAGCCGATGCAGCACGCTGGCAAACACCGCACGCTCCAGCGAAAAGCCGAAGCCGCGCCCCGTGGCGAGCCGCTCGATCACCGCGCGACAACCAGTCTGTTCCCACAGCCGGCCGAAGATCATCGGCGCGCCGATCCGCACACTGGCGCTGGTCTGCAGCGTTCCGGCCTGCAGGCTGGAGATCAGCAGGGCGGTCTCGGAGAACCGGGCACCCAGCCACTTGGTCGGCACCGCAGCCGGTTTCGGCAGATCCCCGCGCTTTGCTCCCGCGCTTTTCAGCAACTTACTAGCACCGCAAGCCGCTACAATTCTCCGAATCGGGGCGAGTTGCGAAACTCGGGCTAACTCTCCTCAGGGACTATCTCAATCCAGTTTGGCCCCCCGCCAACTTCCACCGCGCTTACCCGGCCGAGTGCGCCGCTGGTCTGATCGATCGCGTAGGTTGCGACTCTGCCCGAGGTCAGACCGGCGCAAAGCAGGAACTTGCCTTGTGAATCGATTGCGAAGCCGCGCGGCGTCGGTTCGCTCGGCACATGGCCCGTCAGTATGAGGAGGCCGGTTTCGGCATCGACGCGGAAAGCAGCGAGGATATGGGTCGTGCGCTCACTGGCATAAAGGAACCGCTCGTCCGGAGTCAGGTGGATATCCGCCGCGGCCACGTTGCCGGCGGCGGGTCCCGCCAGAAGGGTGATGGACTGGTTCTCCCGCAAAGCTCCCGTATCCGAGTCACGGTCATAGAGGTTGATGGTGCCGTCGAGCTCGTTCAACAGATACAGGTGACGGCCGCGATGGGCGAAGACGAAATGACGGGGCCCCGCCCCGACGCGGGTCGTGGCGGCCGGATAAGGCGTGGAGTCAAGGCTCGAACCGTCGAATGGTTGGGCGAGGACCACATCGCCGCCGAGGCAGGCGGCATAAATGAAGCGGTTCTCCGGATCGGGCCGAATGCTGTGCGCCTTCGGCGGTGTGGCGAGCACCTGGGTGGTCTCGCCCGCTACTCCATCAGTGATCGGGGCGAGACCGAGTTTGGCGCCGCTATAGGACGCGCTGAACAGACGAGTCCCGGTCCGGTCTGTCGATAAATAACACACACTGTCGGGCAGCTTTGCGGTCCCGCGCAGCTCGAGCGCGCCAGTGGTCGGGTCGATTGCGAAGCTGCATATGGGGAATGGTTCAGTGCGCAGTGCGGCGTAGAGCCATCTCCGATTGGGGCTGAGGGCGAGCGGCAGGCTGTTGGGGGAGGATTCCGCCGTGCCGGGCACATCGGTGCGCGATAACTCGCGCAAGGCGCCTGTGGCTCGGTTCATATCAAGCACGACGATCTGCTTATCGTCGGCGCATGACACGTAGGCGGTGGTTCGCATGACGGCTTCCTTGCCTTTGCCCAGGATAGTGGAAGAATATCGGAGTTGAAGCGGGAGAGGGAGAGCAACGCATGATCGACCCGCGCACCGACCGGGTCCTGATCACCGGCGCGGCCGGTTTGGTCGGGTCGGCGTTACGCGAGCACCTGCGGCCCGCCTACGGCCATCTCCTGTTGACCGATCTGCGGGAAATTCCCGATCTCGCATGCAATGAGGAAGCCGTCCTGGCCGACATCACGGACCGCCACGCGATGGAGCAGATGGTCGCTGCCTGCAAGGCGCTCGTGCACCTGGCTGGGCTAGGCGGGTCTGGCGACCTCGAGGCGCTATTTCGGGCGAACGTGCGCGGCTTGTTCGATGCCTTGGAAGCGGCACGCCTGGGCGGCATCAAGCGGATCGTATTCGCCAGCAGCAACCACGCCTTTGGCTGTTATCCGATAGAGGTGCCTGTCAGCCCCGACATGGCGCCGCGGCCGGACAGCCTGTATGGCGCGTTCAAGGTGCTTGGCGAGACCATGTTGCGCACCTATTACGAGCGGCACGGGATCGCATCGGTATCGCTGCGAATCGGCACCTTCCGCCAGCTGCCGATCGACCAGCGGTCGCTCGCAACCTGGCTGAGCCCGCGCGACCTCGCGCAGCTGGTTGACCTGTCGCTCCGGCATCCCAATCCCGGATGCCTCGTCATCAACGGCTACTCGGGCAACACGCGTATCAAGACCAGGGATCCCGACTGGGCATTCCTGGGCTATGTGCCGCTGGATAATGCCGAGGAACATGTCAGCGCGCTTCGCGGGATGGGCGTGGACGTGGACGGCCCTTGGGAGTGGAAGGAGCACGGCGGTTCGTTGGCGCGCGCGGAGGAGCGGCAGGCGCGGCGGCCCTCACTCCCCTCTTAATCTCTGACACGGCGTTGCTTCCGATGATGCGCCGGCGCAGCAGCGGGAAGATGGTCAGCGTGGGCACGACGCTCACCACAGAGCCCGCCTTCAGCTTGCTGGCGGCGGTGGTGAACAGGAACCGGAAGGCAGCCAAGCCGAGCAGAGATCGGCGGGCTGATCGGCCCGGGTGATCGCAAGAGTGCTCAGCCGATCACCACTACCGAGCGCTCCTACATTCATGCCAAGAGCATCGAAGCGGTGCACCTGGTACAAGGCATGATATTGGGAGGCGAAAGGCACTTGCAAAACAAGCAACATATAGGAGCCCTTCGTGGCGACCGATCGTTTAGACGCAGACACTCTGCAAACCAATTCAGCGCCCCTGCGCAACACGCGCCGTTGCTGTCTGCATCACCCATCCCGTCGCGCAAGGCAGCAGCCGGGCCGGCTGCGAGCCTGATCCAGCCCTGTTCCCAGCCTGCGGCGAGCCTCATCCGGCCCTGTTCTTCGGCCGATCGGGTTCGCCACCGCCGGCGCCGACCCGCTGAACACAAGGCGGGTCCGGTCATCGCGGTCGGGCGGCGAAGCGTCCCGCTTCGCATGCTGAGGGTGGGGTGGTGCTGCTGGAGGGGATTGAACTCTCGACCTCTCCCTTCATCCCACCACGGCTTTCGCCGCCCGCCGCCCCGCGCGCCGGTTCGTGGGCTGGACCATCCCTTCGCCCCGCGCCGGCAGTCACCGGCCGTCGGGCGCCGCCCGTCTGGCCTCTACGCCTTCCCGCATGGCGGGCTTGGCTCGGGATCGCCATCGTCTGGTCCGACGGAAGGGTTCCCCGACTTTGGGCGGTGTTCAGCCCCGCGTTCCCGCGAGGCGAGGCAAATCTACCAAGGGAGTGCTCTACCACTGAGCTACAGCAGCATCCGCCCGGCCGTATAGCGGCGCGCGGGCCGGCCGGCAAGCGCCTGCACTCCTCCCAACCGTACCGTCCGGTGCTATACTCCCGCCATGAACGTCGCCCTCCGCAAGCCGCGCATGACGCGCGAACAGTTCTTCGCCTGGGCCCAGGCCCGCGACGAACGCTACGAGTTCGACGGCTTCGAACCCGTCGCCATGACCGGCGGCAGCGTCAACCACAGCCAGATCACCCAGAACGTCGCCTTCGCCCTGCGCACACGTCTGCAAGGCAGCGGTTGCAGACCGCTCGGCCCGGACGCCGGCGTCGCAACCATCGGCGATACCGTCCGCTATCCGGACGCCCTGGTGACCTGCACGAAGACCCCGGGCGCCGCCCATTTGGTGGAGGGTGTGGTCGTCGTCTTCGAGGTTATCAGCCCAACCTCCGGCCGCATCGACCGCATCGTGAAGGTCCGCGAATACCGCACCGTCCCGTCAATCCGCCGCTACGTCATCCTGGAACACACCAGCATCGGCCTCACTGTTCTCGAACGGGCAACCGCAACCGGCGACGAGCCGTGGCGCGCCACCGCCCTGACCGGCGAGGACACGCTGCAAATGCCCGAGATCGGTATCGAAATCCCCGTCGCCGAACTCTACGAAAACGTCGATCTGCCGGACGCCCTCACCGGGGATTTCGGCGACAGCACTGCGGCCAAAACGTAAATCCGCCGCCGCCCCTGTCGCTGCCGGCCCCTATCTCTCCCGCCCAGCCCGGTCTCGCAGCGCGCGAAACCGGCGATATACCGCACTGACCTCCTCGCCGTTCGGATCAATCGCATACGCAACTTTCGCGGCACGCTCGGCCAACGACAGCCATTTCACCTCGCCCGTCACCTCGAACAGATCGAGCAGCGCGCCCGCCCGCGTCGTCGCCAGCACCTTCTGCGCGCCGCCATCCTTCACCCGACCCGCGTGCAGCACGATCCCGTTGGGCAGTTCGAGGGCCGCGCCGAACCGCGCCGCGATTGCCGGCGCCAGCCCCAGACGTCCATAGTCGAATGCAACCGCGCTGCGGTCGAGCACGCGCAGCACCACCGTCTCCCCGTGCAGCGAGGGAATGGTGGAGACGCGGAAATCGATCTCGTGGCCGCGCACCGCGAGCTTGATCCGCCCGTCCTGCGGCAGTCGCCGCTCGGCGATGTCGAGCCGGGCCATTATTTTCACCCGCGAGACGATCGCCGCGGCGAGGCGCGCTGGCGGCGCCTCCGCCTCGTGCAGCACGCCGTCGTAGCGGTAGCGCAGCCGCAGCCGGTCCTCGAACGGTTCGAGATGAATGTCGGAGGCCTGGGTCTCCACCGCGCGCGCGATGAGCTGGTTGACCAGCCGGATCACCGGCGCCTCGCTGGCGAGGTCGCGCAGCCGCTCGGCATCCTCCTCCAGCGGCGCGCCGTCGCCGGCTTCGGCTCGGTCGGCCGGCGCATCCGCCTCGGGATAGAGCCGCGCGATTGCTGCCTCGAGGTCGAGCGGCACGGCGACGCGCAGCACGACTTCCATGCCGGTGCGTGCTGCGATGGCCGAGGGGGCGAAACGATCGAGCGGGTCGGCGACGGCGAGAGCGATCCGCCCGTCGGCCGCCGCGCAGGGCAGCACGCGGGCATCGCGCAGGAAGCGCGGCGCGAGCAGTTCCGGCAGCACCGGCTCGGCGGGGAAGTCCTCGGCGGTGGCGAGCGGCAGGCCGAGCAGGGAGGCGGTCGCCTCGGCCAGCCCGCGGTCGCTGACCAGCCCGAGCTGGGTGAGCACGGCATCGAGGCGCTGGCCGCTCTCGGCGCCCACCCGCCTGGCGCGCTCGACGGCGCGGGCGTCGCACTGCCCGGTCTCGACCAGCCGCTCGGTCAATCGCGCCAGCAGGGCCTCGATTGATTCACGGCCGCCGGCCGATGGCCGTTCGACGAACGCATCCATCCTAATGCAGCCCATAGAGCCAGACGAGCCAGCCGGCCAGCGCAAGGCCGGGGCCGAATGGCACCGCCATCTACGCGCGCAAGCCCTCGCGGCGCAGCAGCGCGGTCGCGATCCCGAACAGCGCCGCCCGGTGGCAGGCGCAGCACGGTCGCGGGCGGGCGGGCGCGGCCGAGCATCGTGCGCAGGCCAGCGACGCCCTCCGCGCCGGCGGCCACCTGGCCAAGCACGCGCTCCTGCCCGCGGCGGCGCACCGAGACGGTGACCGTGCCCAAGAAGGGGCCGGGGCCGGACGGTGCGATCACCAGGGCGCGGGAGCGCGGAGCGCGGGCGCCCGCGCTTCCCAGCAGATCGCGAAGCTGCTGCGCCCACCAGACGAAGAACTCGGCGAGCATAGGGGACCCGCACAACCTCCCGATTCGTGGCTGGCCAAGCCCTTACTGACACATCTTAGACGAGGATGCGCAGAATCGCACACGATTCGGTGCATCGGGTTACGGCCGCGCTCGCGCGGGCGCGGCGACGATACCGGGCCAGCGCCGCGCGCCATCGGCGAAGGCGATGTGCAGCCGCACCAGCGCCGGCAGACTGCGGCCCGACCAGGCGTGCAGCCAGGCGCCCGCCTGCACGCCTGCCGGTGGGCGCCAATATTGCAGGTCGAGCGCCGCGACCCCGTCCAGCAGCACGGCGACGCGTGGTGGCGGCGGCGGGGCAAAGCGGACCACGTGCTCGGCCGGCCGCCAGCGCAGCACCAGCCGGTGGTCGGCATCGACGCCGAGTGCCACGTCGGCGCGGGTGGTGCCCTGCTCCCCGGCGGCCTGCGGCAGCTCGGTGGTGAAGGCGAACGCATGCGGGCCGCCGCGCAGCAGCGGGTCGCGCCGCTGCCCGCCCGGATCCATGCGCGCGATCAGCCCGCGCAGCGTGCGATCGACGGCGTCGAGGTCGCTCCATTGCGCGCTCTGGCGGGCCTGGATCGACCAGGCACGCAGGCCCACTCGCACCCCTTGCGAGAGGCCCGCCATCAGCAGACCGAACACAACCAGGGCCACCAGCACTTCGAGCAGGGTGAAACCCGCCGCGCGCCTCATCGCACCGCTGCGGCCGGAACGGGAGCGGCGACGGTCGCCACGCGCTCGGTGTCGAGGGTCACCGCGCGGGTGCGGCCGTTGGCGTCCCAGCTCTCGGTGACGCGCACCGCGTAGAGCACGGCACGCACGCCGGCGGGAAGCGGCGGCCCTTGGCCCGCGACGGAAATGCGCACGCGCCAGGCGAAGCCGCCGCCATCCTCGCCGGATTCCGTGCCGGGGACCAGCCGCACGCCGGCGGCGGCGAGGTGCGATCGCGCGCGGGAGAGCGCCTGCTGATAGCGCGCCGCGACCGCCGCCGACCCGAGCCCGGTGCCGATCGCGCGGAACATCACGCCCAGTGCCAGGGCCGCGATTGCGAAGGCGACCAGCACTTCGAGCAGGGTGAAGCCGCGCTCAGCGTGCATCGGCGACCCGAACGCGCCCGCTCAGCCAGTCGATGTCGATGCGCGTCCGGGCCGGCCCGGCGCCGATCGTGATTCGCCCGCCCGAGGCGCTGCCGTCCGGGGCAAAGGCGAAGGTGACGCGGTTTTCGGAGGGCGGGCCGAAAATGGTTTCGGCAGCGATCGGAAGATCCGGGAGCGCGGCGGGGGGCGAGTCGCCGGCGTGCATTCGATGGTTGGAGAGATCGAGGGTCACGGCGACCGTGCGGTCGGTCTCGATCGCGTGGGCGCGGGCGGCACGCAGCGCCTCGGCGAGTGTTGCGGCAGCGGCGCGGGCATCGAGCGCGCGGCTGCGCTGCGGCCCGTGCTGCACGAGCAGCAGCAGCACCAGCGCCAGCACCGCGACGACGACGAGCATCTCAAGCAGCGTAAATCCCGGGGTCCGGGGCCGCCGGCCCCGGCGGGCCCGCGGCACCTCAAACGGCGATCGCGATCCCGTCATGCCCGGGGTCGGCAGCCCCATCCAGAACGTCGCCCGCGATGCGGATGCCGTGCACGGCAGCGAAGCCGAAGTTGAAGGGGCTGCGCACGACCTCATAGCCCTGCGCCTCCAGCTCGCGCGTGACGAAACGCGGGATGCGATTGGAAACGTCGATTGCGTTGGAGGTCGCGGAGAAGCGTGCCGCGCTGACGGCCTCCGTCATGTTCATGCCGAAATCGAGCACGTTCAGGATCGCCTGCAGCACGCCCATCGCGATCTGGGTGGCGCCCGGCGCGCCGATCACGAGGCACGGCGCCCCTTCCCGGAACAGGATCGATGGGCAGATCGAGGAGAAGCGCGCCTTGCCCGGCGCGATCGAGCCGGCGCTTCCCGGCCGCGGATCGAACACGCCCATGCAGCCGTTGTACATGAACCCGAGCCCCCGCGTGATCACGCCGGACGGCATGCCAAGCGAATGCGTCATCGAGACACAGGCGCCGTCGCGGTCGATCACTGAGATCTGGGTGGTATCCTTGCTCGCCAATCCACTGTTGAATCGCGGCACGTCAGCCTTTTCCTGATCCCTGATCGCGGCGGCGAGGCCGGCCGCGTAGCCTTTGTCGGTCAGCCGGGCGACGGGAACATCGACGAATTCCGGGTCGCCAACGTGACGGTCTTTGTCGATGGTCGCCCGTTTCATCGCCTCGGCCACGACGCGAATATAGGCCGCTGTGTTGTGGCCGAGAGCGGCGAGGTCGAACGCCTCCAGGATGTTGAGCATCTCAACCAGCATGATGCCGCCGCCCGGTGGCGTGTTGGTGGCAATGCGCCAGCCGCGATACGTGCCCCAAAGCGGGTCGCGGCGCCTCGGCGCGTAGCCGTGCAGATCTTCGAGTGCGAGGAGGCCGTCATGCGCGCGAAAATCCTCGGCGATCGCCTGCGCCAGTTCGCCCCGATAGAACACGTCCGCGCCGCCGCGCGCGATCAGCCGCAGCACCGCGGCGTAGTCGGGATTGCGCACGAGATCGCCAACGCGCTTGGGCGATCCATCGTCGCGGCAATAGAGCGCGCGGCCCGCGTCGGTATGGCGAAGCCGCTCCGGGTTGGGGACGCGGCCCATCATGCCCGGGTCCGACCAGAACAGCTCCACATGTGGGCGCACGACCCAGCCGGACTCTGCCCACGCGATCGCCGGCCGCACAATCTCCGCCCACGGCAGCACGCCGAACTCGCGCTGTGCCTGATAGTACGCGGCTAGGCTCGCGGGCACGCAGACGGACTGGTAGCCGAAGTCGTTGACGTTGCCCCGCAGAATGAAGCCGTAGCCGTCGCGCGCTTCGGCGAGGATGAGATCCTTCCACATCTCCGGCCGGGCGGCGCGTGGTGCGGGCGCGTGGAAGTCGATATAGCCGTGATAGCCGCGCGACGGCATGTACACGCCCATGCTGCCGAAACCCGCGATACCGGCCATCAGCGGATCAACAACGCCCTGAACGAGGGCGCACGCGATCGCCGCGTCCACGGCGTTGCCGCCGGCGCGCAGGATGTCCGCACCCGCCTCGGCGGCCTCGGGCTGCGGTGCGCAGATCATAGCCGTTCGCATTGCGAATCAAATATATGCCAGGTCGCAGCCTAGGTCAACCGCGCCACTCCTGCCTGTCCGAAGCGCGTTTGACGTCCATTACGCTGGCGCAATCAGGTCGTCCATGAGGCCGTCGAATTCCGCCTCCGCTTCGCCGAGGCTGGCGACTCCCGCTTCGATCAGCGAACTGCGGTATTCTCCGAGCACCGGCCACGCGAGCGCCCGGTACTTCGTGGTCAGCTCCTCCGTCGTCAACGGATTCTCCGGATTGCCGCGCGCGATCGCAGGTTCGGACGTGATGGTCCGGCCGTCGGCAAGGCGGAACGTCACGTGTGCCCACCGTTCCTCCGGGAACCGCTGCTCATAACGCGTGCACGGCTCCAGAATCGTGGCATTGCTCAGGCGTCGAATTTCCGGGTCCGTGAAGCCGCTCCGATCAACCTCGTCCGCACCGACGGTCCCGCGCACAAGGGCGGCGGCGACGGGGAACGGCAGGCTGTACTGCGCTTCCTCGGTGGTCGCGGGCGCACGGCACGCCAGGCGCACCGCTGCCTCGAAACTCGCGACCGTGATGCCCACGATCGCCGCCGGGCGCAGGTCGAATTGTCGCTGCAAGTCGATCGCCGCTTCCACCGCCGGCTGCGCCCAGCGGCACACTGGATAAGCCTTGAAATACTGCTCCAGAATCCGCCATCTCGTGCCCAGATCCGCCCAGTATTCGGCCACTTCGGGCGCTTCCGCGAGCATTGCCGGCGCACCGGTGAAGCCGTCCGCCGCAAGAAAGGCGGCAGTCACGCCGCTGAGGGCGCCCCAGGCCGACCCGTCTTTGACCATCGTGGGATGATCGATGCAACGCATCATCGGGCTGCGCGGTCCGTGGTACTCGGCAATACCGAGCGCATGGCGGGTCGCCGTGCCGTCCAATCGCAAGATGCGGGCGCCAAGTGCGGCACATGCCAGCGCGCTCCACGCGCCCGAGGTATGATAGTCACGGGCGGTTGCGTGCAGTGCGATGCCGGCGCGGATCGCGATCTCGTAGCCGATCACGACGCTGGCGAGCAGCGCCCGCCCCTCGCGGCTGCCGGCCACCTGCAGCAGGCCGAGCACCGTCGGCCACACCGCGACGCCGGCATGGCCCTTGGTCAGCACGTGCCCGTCATGCGCATCAAAGCTGTCGATGGTCGCAGCACCGGCGAACGCCACGCCGGGAACACTCGCGCGGCGGCCGTCAAGGATCAGTCGCGCCGTGTTGCCATCCTCGCTCGCGGCGAAATGGCGGGTCGCGAAGTTACGCGCGATGCGCGACAGCGCGGTGCGGCTCCCCGCGCAGGCGACCCCGATCAGATCGAGAATGCAGGTCCGGGCCATCGCTGCCACTTCCGGCGGCAAATCGGCGAACCGGGTATCGTGGATGAACTCCACAAATGCCGGTTTCACGGCACTGCGATCTCCTGTGAAGCCCGGCGGCCGCTTCTCGAAAAACGCCGCAAGCGCCTCGCGATGGTCGTCGGTGTGATGCGCCATGTCCTGGAACGCGGCCGACATCTGCAACGCCGTCGGCAGGCTCGCCTGCAAACCCTCGCGGATGAGCCGCTTGGTCCAGCGCAGGGCTTGAGGCGGATTGGCGGCGATCCGCGCCGCCAGCGCGGACGCTTCTTCCAGCAGCCGCTCGGGCGGCACGACGCGCGAAACCAGGCCATAGGCAAGAGCCTGGTCGGCGTCGATCCTGTCGCCGGTGAACGCCATCTCGCAGGCGCGCGACAGTCCGACCACTCGCGGCAGCAGCCAGGCCCCGCCGTCGCCGGGGATGATGCCGAGCTTGACAAAACTCTCGGCAAAGACCGCTGTCTTCCGAAGCGATGCGGATGTCGCACAGGCAGGCGAGGTCGCAGCCGGCGCCGATCGCGGCACCGTTGACCGCGGCGATCGTGGGCACGTCGAGTTCCCAGAGCGCGCGCGGAATGCGCTGGATGCCGTGATGATAGTTCGCCTGCACCTCGCCCGGCCCGCCCGCGAAGATGCCGGCGCGATCCCGCATCTGCTTGACGTTGCCGCCCGCCGAGAACGCGCGGCCGGCGCCGGTCAGGACCACGCAGCGGATTGACAGATCGCGTTGCGCGCGGGTGCAATACGTCTCGAACAGGCCGAACAGATCGTCCCCTTCGAGGGCATTGCGCTGGTCCGGACGGTTGAGCGTCAGGATCGCGACGTGGCCGTTTTGCTCGAACAGAAGTGGTTGCGTCATGCTATGCGTCCGTCATGGCGGCGCCCGCGATCAACTCCCGCCGCAGCACCTTGCCGCTCGGATTGGTCGGCAGGGCATCGACGAAGCTGATCCGCTTCGGCCGCTTGAAGGCCGCCAGATCACCGCTCGACCGGCAGAACGCGTCGATCGCCTCGGCCGTGAGATCGGGTGCCGCCTTCACCACGAAGGCGGCGATGATGGCGCCCCACTTGGCGTCAGGCAGCCCGACGACCGCCGCCTCCTTCACGCCCGGGCAGCGGGACAGCACCTCCTCGACCTCGCGCGGATAGATGTTTTCGCCGCCGGAGACGACCATATCGTCGAGCCGGCCGCGAAACGTATAGAATCCTGCCGCGTCGTGGCTGAACAAATCGCCGGTATGGAGCCAGCCGGCCCGGATTTTCTTGTGGGTCTCGATGGGGTTGTTCCAGTAGCCCGACATCATCTGCGGGCCGCGGACGATCAGCTCACCCACCTCCTCCGGCCCGACCGTGTCTTCGGGCGATGCCGCGCGGCCGCTGTCATGACGGATGATCCGGCACTCGGAGATCAGCGTCGGTTTGCCGCAGGAGCCGAGATGCGACAGCGCATCGGCGGGTTGCAGCAGCAGGGTCAGGCTGGCTTCCGTCATGCCATAGCCGTTGTAGATATTCGGGCAGAACCCCTCGATCACCCGCGCCATCGCGGTGGCCGAGATTGCGGCACCTCCGGTCGTGATCATGCGCAGGCTGCCGGTATGGAACTCATCGAAGCGGGGATGGAACAGCATCTCCTGGATCTGGGTCGGAACCGCAAACAGGGTCGTGATACGTTCCGCCTCGATCGTCTCCAGCGTCCGTACTGCGTCGTACCGTCCCAGCACGACATTGGTGCCGCCGACCATGAGATGCGGAATGAAATAGGCCTGCATTCCGCCGACGTGGTACAGCGGTGCGATATGCAACGCGATGTCCCGGTGCGACAGCCCGTACTCCATCACGCAGTTCATCGCGATGGCGACGTCATTGGCGTGGCTGTGCATGACGCCCTTGGCGCGGCCGGTGGTTCCCGACGTATAGACCAGCGCCGAGAGCTGGTCGGCCGCAATCTCCGGCCAAGGCTTCCCCTCGGCCGGGGTCTGCTCGGCCAGGTGCTCGAAATGATGGTGACCGGCCGGCACGTCGTTCGGATCGTCCGCGCACGATATGCAGTCGTGGACCGTGCGCACCAGCGCCGTCGCGGCCAGCGCATTGGCCGCAAGCTGACGGCCATAGACCAGCACGCGGGCACCTGAATCATTCAGGATGTGCGCAACCTCGCCGGGTGCCAGCCGAAATTCACCGGCACGGTGACCGCCCCCAGCAACTGGCATGCGAAGTAGGTGGTGACCGACGCCTCGGAGGTGCTGACGTAGAAGGCGACGCGGTCGGTCGGTCGCACCCCGAGGGCGGCGAGCGCGCGCGCAAAGCGGACCACGCGGGCGAACCAGCCGGCATAGGTCCAACGCCGATCGCCGAACACCAGCGCCGTATGATCCGGATAGCGTTCGATGCTCTGTGTCAGCAGGCTGGCGATGTTCATCGGAACGACTCGTCGGTCAGAGGTTGGGTCTGATGGCTGGAAGATCAGCGGAGGCGATGAGGTACTTGGCCATCTCGGAGGTGCCGCCGACGATCGGCAGCGCGCGCGCATCGCGATAAATCTGCTCGGCGCGGCCATATTCCTTGGTGATGCCGTCGCCACCCAGGATCTGCACGGTGTTGTCGGCGCAGAACGTGGCGGTCTCGGTCGCGACCAGCTTCGCCATCGCCGCCGGCTTCATCAGGGCCTTGCCGCTGGTGCCGCGATCGTAGAGCTTGGCGGCCCGGTAGGTGATCAGTTCGGCGGCGTCGATGCGCCAGCTCATCTCCGCGATCCGGCTCCAGATGAGCTGCTTGCAGCCGAGTTTCTGGCCGAAGGCTTCGCGGCTCTCTGCGTGCCGGCAGGCGATCTCAAAGGCGCTGCGCGCGACACCGAGGCCGGACCCGCCGAGGATCACGCGCTCGAAGTTGAACATGCCGACCATGATGCGGCCGCCGCCGTGCCGCTCGCCGAGGAGATTATCCGCCGGCACCCGGCAGTCGCGGAACTCGACCTCGCCGACAACGCAGCCGCGGCGACCCATGAACGTATAGCGGCGCGGAAAGCTCAGCCCCGGCGTGCCGGCAGGAACGACCACCGCGCTCAGGCCCCTTGCCGGGCGGTGCGGACGGGTCGCTGACGCCATAGACGATATAGACGTCGGCGACCGACGCGTTCGAGATGTAGCGCTTCAACCCGTTGATGACCCATTCGCGGCGGCCGGCGTCGAACGCGATCTGCGTTCGTATCCCGGAGGTGTCGGAGCCCGCGCCGGGCTCGGTCACGCAGATCGCCCCGATCGTCCGGCCCTCGACGATATCGGGCAGGAATCGCTCGCGGATTTCCGCCGTCGCATGGCGGTGCAGCGGATAGGCGCAGCTCAGGGCGGTGGCGATGGTCGTCTCGAACGCATAATTGATGCGGGCCGCCTCTTCCGAGAGCAGCGTCGCGTGGGTAAGGCCCGGCTCGGCAAGGTCCGCCGCGGTAGAGATCGCGGAACATCAGCTTGAGATATCCGGCCTCCCCGAGGGCCCGGACGACGCGCTTGATCGCGTTCCAGTCATCCCGCTCCTCGATCGCCTCCGCCGCCGGCTGCAGCTCGCGCATGAGGAAGTCGCGCAGCCCGTCACGAAACGCACGATCGCTCTCGGTCAGCATGAAATCGCGCATCACGACTCTCCCGCCATCTCGGGTTCGCCGATGGTCCGGCGCAGCCGTTCGATTTCTCGCTGCACCAGGGCGATATTGCTGTCGCGCACGGTCGGCAGCAGGTATCGCGCCTTGCGGAGAACGCCGTAATCGAGTTCGGCGGTCACGAGCTGTTCGGAGGCACCGTTCGCCGCCGCCAGCGTCGCTCCGAACGCATCGAGGATGCGCGAGCCGCCCCAGAAGCTGAGATCACCCTCGCGCCCCACCCGGTTGGCGATCAGCACCGGCATGCCGTAGGTCATGGAGTAGAAGCGCACGTTCACGTCCCAGCCACCGGGATTGTCGAACTCCGCCCCGACGGCTTCGATCGCCGAGCTGATCGGCCCCAGCAGCAGCGTGGTGCCATGCACCGCCGCCAGGTGGACCAGCGCCGGGTTCCACATGTCGGCGCAGATGAGAATGCTGGCCCGCCACGACGGCGCGAGCGCGAAGGCGTTCACGTGCCGCCCGCCGGCGTAATGCTTGCCTTCTTCAAGACGCCCGTACGTCGCGAGATTGATCTTCCGGTGCAGAAACTCGACCCGGCCGCGGCGAAGGGCCGCGGCGGCGTTGTAGAACTGCGCGGCCGGTCCCTCCTCCACGAAGCCGATGACCGAGCACATGTCGCCCGAGGCAACGGCAAGTTCGGCGATCATCGGATCGTCACGCCGGATCGCGACATCAAGGACCGCTCCGCCGGCGTCATGCCCGACGAGAGACAGCTCGGGGAATAGCAGCACGTCGACCGCCTTCCCGCGCGCCTCGGAGATGACGTCGAAATGCTTTCGCAGATTGCCGCGAACGTCGCCGCGCGCGGTCTCGATCTGGGCAACGCCAACCTTCAGCGATGATGTCCGGGAAGACGGCATGTCTGGCCCTGTCTCTCATCGCAAGGGGCGCAGGAGCCGGGTCGCGGCTCCTGCGCCACAAATCAAACGAGGTTCTGTGACTTGAGAAAGGCGGACGCGACCGCCTGGACGGTCTTCTTATCGACATCCACGGACGCGTTCAGCTTCGCCAACGTGGCATCGTCGAGCTTGGCCGACAGACCATTGAGCAGAGGCGCCAGTTTCGGATCCGCGGCCAGGGTCTTCTCGCGCACCACCGGGGTCAGCGCATAGGACGGGAAATAGTCCTTGTCGTCCTTGAGGACCACGAAATTGAATGCCGGGATGCGCCCATCCGTGGCAAAGGCCAGAGCGACATCCACCTGATGATTGTGCAGAGCCTGGTAGGTCAGGCCGGGGTCCATGAGCTTGATGTTGGCCCGCCCGAACATGAAGCCGTAGGCTTTTTCCAGCGGCCGCAACCCGTCCGCCCGCCCGGCGAATTCGGCATCAGAGGCGAAGGTCAACTTCTTGCCGCCATTGATCGTCTTGGCAAGATCGCTGATGGTGTGGATATTGAGCTGGTCCGCTTCCGCCTTGTTCATCACCAGCGCATAGGTGTTGTTGGCAGCCGACGGGTTGAGCCACACGATCCCCTTCTTTGCATCCAGCTTCTTTACCGTGTCGTAGGTCTGCTGAGGCGACAGGTGCTTCTTGATCTTGTCATAGACGATGAGCGCGGTCCCCGTGTATTCCCAGTACACGTCGATCTGGCCGTTCACCAGGGCCTGGCGCAGGACCGTGCTTCCCATCCCGGTTCGGGTATCAACGCTGAAGCCGTGCGCACGCAATAGCTGCGCTGTCATCTCGGCCATGATCAGCTGCTCGGTGAAGTCCTTTCCCCCGACCACGATGGTCTTGCCGGCGGCCGAGGCCCGGCCCGCCATGACCGACGCCAGTGCGGCGCTCGTGGTGGCGGCGATGAACGTTCTTCTGTGCATGATTCCACTCCCTGAGGTTCACACGCTATTCATGCCACGGGTGCCACGCCGCGGGACACGGCGACGCGGGCGATGGTCGAAATCAGGAAATCGGCGATGATTGCCAGGATTGCGGTCGGGATCGCTCCGGCCAGCATGGTCCCGGGCTCGTCGAGCGCGATCCCGGTGAAGATGAGCTGTCCCAATCCGCCGCCGCCGATCAGGAACGCCAACGGGACAGTGCCGACGTTGATGGTGATCGCGGTGCGGATTCCTGCGAACATGACCCAGAGCGCATTGGGGATCTCCACACGGCGCAGGATCTGCCACGGCCGCATGCCCATCCCGGTGGCCGAATTCGAGCAGAGGCTGCGGCACCTCGAGAAGGCCGACATAGGTGTTTCGCACAATCGGCAGCAGGGTGGCGACCCAGAGCGCAAAGATCGCCGGCAGCGTGCCGATGCCGAGAAAGCTCATCGAAAGCGCAAGCACCGCCAGGGTCGGCACGGTCGTGCCGACGTTGAGCACCTGCATGGCGCTGTCCGCCGCCCGCCGGAACGACGGGCGGCTCAGAGCAATCCCCAAGGGTATGCCGACCAGGATGGCGAGTCCGCCGGAGATCGCGACCAGTTCGACGTGCTGCTGCGTCAGAAAGACGATGTCGTCCCAATGATCGAGGATGTCTCCGGCCAGGCCGGTCGCCCAGAGCACCAGGACGACGAGTGCCACAATGATGACAAGCGGCAGGATCGACATCAGCCGGCGAGGCCCGATGGTCGCGGCCATCAGCGCACCGCTTCATTCGAAGGCGCGCGCGCCTCCGCCGCCGCCACGCGATAGGTCTCCCCCAGAAGATGGGTAATGCCACGCTGCGTCACGTGACCCGCGAACGCCCCCTCCTCATCGACACAGGCCAGCCACATGACGTCGTGGGTGAACATCTGCGATACCGCGGTCCGCAGGTCATCGTCCGGCGCCACCGTCACGGCAAGCGCGCGGGCGTATTCGGCGCAGGTGCCGCGGCGCCCCTGGACATCCCCGAGACCGAGCTGCCCGATCGGCCGCTGCTGCTCGTCGAGCACCACGATATGCTCGTGGCCGTGGTCCCGCATGAGCTGAGCGGCGCGATCCAGCTCATCGCCGCCGCGAACCGACGGTGCCGCGGTGTGGATGGCATTGCGCACGTGCAGAAGGCGCAGCCGCTTCAGCGTCCGGTCGGTGCCGACGAAGTCCGATATGAAGCCGTTGGCGGGATGGGCAAGGACGTGATCCGGCGTGTCGAATTGCTCCAGCCTGCCGGCACGAAACAGCGCGATCCGGTCGCCCATCTTCACCGCTTCGTCGATGTCGTGGCTGACGAACATCACGGTCTTGCGCAGGCTCTGCTGCATACGCAGGAATTCGTCCTGGATGATCTCGCGATTGATCGGATCGATGGCGCCAAACGGCTCGTCCATGATCATGACCGGCGGATCGGCAGCAAGTGCGCGCACGACGCCGACACGCTGCTGTTGACCGCCCGAAAGCTGCCGCGGGTAGCGCTTGAGGAAGACCGCCGGATCGAGCGCCACCAGTTCCAGCAGTTCGGCCGCCCGCTTTCGGGCCTTGGCGTCATTCCATTTGAGCAGACGCGGGACAACGCAGATATTGTCCTCCACCGTCATGTTCGGGAACAGCCCGATCTGCTGGATGACATAGCCCATGGTCCGGCGCACGGTGACCGGATCGAGCTCGTCGGTGTCTTTCCCGCCGACCAGGATCTTGCCGGACGTCTTCGGGATCAGCCGATTGACCATCTTCAGCGTGGTCGTCTTGCCGCAGCCCGACGGGCCCAGCAGGATGCAGATCTCTCCTTCCGGCACGTGCATGTTGATGTGGTCGGCCGCCACGACCGGGCCGCTGGAAGTCTCGAAGATCTTGGTCAGGTCCTCAAGGGTGATCATGCCGTGAATTCCTCTCCGCCGCTCAGACCCGCAGGCCCGCCGGCGTCAGCCAGCGCTGCAGCCAGAGTAGCCCATAATCCGCGCACACCGCGAGGATGCTGACGGCGAGCGCGCCCGTGATCAGTTGCCGGGGATCGGTTTGCGAGATGCCGTGGCTGATGAGGGTGCCAAGCCCGCCGGCGCCGATATAGGCGGCAATGGCGGTGACGCCGATGTTGATGACCACGGCGATCCGCACGCCGGCCATGATGATCGGAACGGCAATCGGGATCTCGACCTGCCGGAGCCGCTGCAATGATCGCATCCCCATGCCGCGCGCCGCCTCACGCAAGGCCGGATCGACGTTCGTGATGGCCGTGTAGGTGTTCCGGATGATCGGAAGCTGTGAATAGAGCAGCACCGCGATCACCGCCGGCACGTATCCGATCCCCTCGCCGATGACCGAGAGGATCGGGATCATCACGCCGAACAGCGCGATCGAGGGTATCGTCATGATGATCGCCGCCACATAGAGGACCGCGTCGGCAACCCGCTGGTTCAATGTAATGGCGATGCCGATCGGAACACCGGTCAGGATCGCCAGGCCGACAGCGACGGCCACGATTTCGATGTGCTGAGCCGTCAGAAACAGGATCAACCCGAAATTCTGGTAGATGAAGTGGATTGTGCCCACTGGCCTCCCTCACTGGCCCCCTTGCTAAAGACTGCAATGGCGACGGTTTGCTTTCCGGCCGAGACGTCTAGGGCTTCCCGAGACCGGGTGCCTTCCATGAGGGCGACAACATTTGTCGTGAATCCGTCATGGCTCGGCGGTCATGGCTCGCTGGGGGCGTCATACCCCTCCTGACGGCCGGGTTGGCGCGAGCGGGAGCGGGCGGGCGTGTCCTTGAAGGCTTCGCGGTAGCATTTCCCGAAATGAGCGGGGCTTGCGAAACCGCAACGCAGCGCGATCTGCAGGATGGATTGACTGGTCTCGGTCAGAAGGCGCCGCGCCTCGCGAAGCCGGAGCTCCAGGTAGAATCTCCCCGGGGTGTTGTTCAATGCGGCAAGGAACAGGCGTTCCAGCTGGCGCGGCGAGACCCCACAGCGAAGTGCCACCGCTTCGGTCGGAAGCGGCCGCTCGACATGCTGTTCCATCACCGCGATGGCCGTGGCCAGGCGCCCGTCGGTAATGTGATAGCGGGCCAGGATGTTCATCCGCTGGCTTTCCGTCGGCTGCCGGATGCGCGTGTGCAGGAACTGCTCGGCGACCGCGACGGCGAGAGGCTGCCCGTGCTGCCGCCCGATCAATGCCAGCATCATGTCGAGCCCCGCGGTCCCGCCGCCGCAGGTGAACCGGTCGCGATCGATGACGAACAGATCGGGACTGATCTCCAATCGGGGAAATTCCTCCACGAAGTCGGCCATCAGCTCCCAATGGATCGTAGAGCGGTAGCCATCCAGCAGGCCGGCACGGGCCAGCACGACGCTGCCCGTGCTCGCGGCGCCGATCTGACACCCTTTCGTGCTCAAGCGGCGAAGCCATTTGAAAAATTCGGCGTGATGGAACTGAGCCACCTCCAGGCTTGAGACCACGACGATCATGTCCGGCTCTGCGTCGGTGTCGATGGAAGAGCGCGGGACCAGCGTGAAGCCGCTGCTGGAGGAAACCGGCTCGCCCGCGAGGCCGATGAGCCGCCAGCGGTAAAGTTCTCTGCCGCTGACCCGATTGGCGGCGCGCAGCGGTTCGCTCACCGCACTCAGCGCCATCATGGAAAATGCCGGGAGAACGAAGAGGCCGACACTGATCGATTGTGTGTCGCCGACCGACATTGGCTGCCAATCCGTCACCGTCTGGAGTGGTGATGATCGGGGCGCCCCATGGTCCGTATCTGCCCCGCCACAGCATGATAGGAGGTGTCGCCGCCCGCGCAACTCGGACCCGGCAGCGCCGGCCACGGAGCTTGACAGGCGCCAAGGACGGGCGCCGGAATTCCGAATTCGGAATGCATTTCGAGCCGACCGAGCACGTGCGATGACCCCACGGCGCGGCCGGCGCCCCCAGGCCGCCCACGGCCATGCCGAGAAGGCCGGCCGCACCACCTGCGGGCGCCTCGCCGCGACATCCGCCGCCGCCTGAGCCGGACGCGAACGCCAGGGAGAACACGACCATGAAACTGACCGATCGGCAGATCGCCGATTTCCACTCGGAAGGCTACCTGTTCCTACCGGAGCTGTTCACGCCGGCGGAGGTGGCCGTGCTCCGCGCTGAAGCCGACGGCATCTTCGCCGAGCGGCGGCCGGAAATCTGGCGCGAGAAATCCGGCGCCCCGCGCACCGCCTTCGCCGCCCACACCTACAACGAGGCGTTCCGCCTGCTCGGCGCCCATCCGCGCATGATCGAACCGGTCGAGCGGATTTTCGGCGAGAAGGTCTATATGCACCAGTACAAGATCAACGCGAAATCCGCCTTCACGGGCGAGGTCTGGCAGTGGCACCAGGATTATGGCACCTGGGCGCGCGACGACGGGATGCCGGAGCCGAAGGCGATGAACATCGCCGTGTTCCTCGACGAGGTAATGCCGATCAACGGACCGCTGATGCTGGTGCCGCGCAGCCATACCGCCGGCACGCTGGACGCTGCCCACGACCTGGAAACGACCTCCTATCCGCTCTGGACCCTCGATGAGGCGACGGTGACCATGCTGGTCGCCGCGGGCGGCATCGTCACCCCGATCGGCAAGCCCGGCTGCCTGCTCATGTTCCACGGCAATCTCGTGCATGGCTCGGCCGGAAACATCACGCCGTATCCGCGCAAGATCGTCTATCTGACGCTGAACGCGGTCTCCAACTACATCCGCAAGCCGACCCGGCCCGAGTTCATCGCGCACAGGGATTTTGCCCCGATCGAGACGGTGCCTGATGATGCGCTGATCCGCTATGCCCGCGCCGATGCCCGCGTTGGCCGCGCTGCCGCGGAATGAACCTCCACGCACTGCTGGCCGCTCGCCTTGAGGCCGGCAAGCCCGTCCGCGTCGGACTGATCGGCGCCGGCAAATTCGGCTCCATGTTCCTGGCCCAGGTGCCGACGACCCCGGGGCTGGATGTGGCGGCGATCGCCGATCTCGATCCGCCGCGGGCACGGGCGGCCTGCCGCGTGATCGGCTGGGACGACGAACGGATCGTGGCGACGCGCTTCCTCGAAGACGGCATGGAACTGATCCGCCGCGACGATCTGGATGTGGTGGTAGAGGCGACCGGCAATCCCGCCGCCGGCATCGCCCATGCCCGCGCCGCCATTGCCGCCGGCACGCATATCGTCATGGTGAACGTGGAAGCCGACGTGCTCGCCGGGCCGCTGCTCGCCGATGAGGCACGACGTGCCGGCATCGTCTATTCGCTGGCCTATGGCGATCAGCCGGCGCTGACGGCGGAACTGGTGGACTGGGCGCGGGCCTGCGGTTTTTCCGTCGTTGCGGCGGGGAAAGGAACAAAATACCTGCCCGCCTATCACGCCGTCACGCCCGACGACGTATGGGGCCACTATGGCCTCACGCCGCAGGAGGCGCATGCGGCCGGCATGAACCCGCAAATGTTCAACTCCTTCCTCGACGGCACCAAATCCGCGATCGAGATGGCCGCGATCGCCAACGCGACTGGCCTCGACGTGCCGGAGCGTGGCCTCGCCTTCCCGCCCTGCGGCGTTGACGATCTGCCGCATCTGCTGCGCCCCCGCGCGGCCGGCGGCGTGCTCGACCGCATGGGGATGGTGGAGGTGGTGTCCTCGCTTGAGCGCGACGGCCGGCCGGTGTTCCGGGACCTGCGCTGGGGCGTCTATGTGGTGCTGGAGGCGCCGGGCAACTACGCCGCAGCCTGCTTCCGGCAATACGGCATGAAGACCGACGCGAGCGGCCGCTACGCCGCGATGTACAAGCCGTATCATCTCATCGGCCTGGAGTTGAACATCTCCGTCCTTTCAGCCGCGCTGCGGCGCGAACCGACCGGACAGCCGCGCGCATTCCGTGGCGATGTGGTCGCGGTCGCGAAGCGCGCGCTTGCCGCCGGCGAGACGCTCGACGGCGAGGGGGGCTACACGGTGTGGGGCCGGCTCATGCCGGCCGCGGCCAGCCTCGCGGCCGGGGCACTGCCGATCGGCCTCGCCCAGCGCGTGCGCCTGCTGCGGCCGGTGGCCGTGGGCGCTGTGGTGCGGTGGGATGATGTCGAGCCGATCAGCGGCGGCGCCGTCGAGGTCCGCCGGCAGATGGAGCGCATTTTCTTCCCGGATCGTCCCTCCGCCTGAGCATGTTTGTGCTTGACGCTCGCTGGCCCCTATAACACAATATGGCAGTAAACCGGTTTACCAAACCGCATGGCCGCGGCTGCCAGGATCGCCACACTGAAGGACGTTGCGGCGGCCGCGGGGGTCTCGGCTGCCACGGTCTCGCGCTACCTCAATGCCAGCCTGGTCCTGCCGCCGGTCACGGCGGCGCGGATCAAGCACGCGATCGGCGCGCTCGACTACCGGCCGAACCCGCATGCGCGCCGGCTCAGCCTGGGACGGGCGGACGCCATCGGTCTGGTGCTGCCCGATATCGGCAACCCGTTCTTCGCCCAGCTTGCCGCGGCGATCGAGGCGGCGGCTGACGCGGCGGGGCTGGAACTCATGCTGGCCGCCACGCTGAACCGGCCGGAGCGAGAGCGCGCCTATCTCGAGCGGATGCGGCGCAACCATGTCGATGGTCTGATCTTCGTCACCAATCACGGCGACACCGGCGAGCTGGCCCGCATGATCAATGCGACGCCCGGCGTGGTGCTGGTGGACGAGGACGTGCACGGCGCCCGCGGCCCCAAGGTGTTTTGCGACAACGAGCAAGGCGGCTTCCTTGCCGGTCAGCACCTGCTCCAGACAGGTCATCGCGAGCTGGCATTCATCGGCGGCCCGTCGGACGTGATGAGCGGCGAGGAGCGGCTGAAGGGTTTTCGGCGCGCGGTTCGCGCGGCCGGCCCCGGCGCGCGCATCCTGGCGGAGCTGTCCGGCCCCTACAGTGCCGCGCATGGCGCTGCCGCCGCCTCGGCACTGCTGACGTTGACGCACCGCCCCACCGCCATCTTCGCCGCGAGCGATGAGATCGCGCTCGGCGTGCTGTCGGTGCTGAAAGCATCGGGCGTGCAGGTGCCGCACGAGATGTCCATCATCGGCTTCGACGATGTCGGACCACTTGACCTGTTCGATCCTCCGCTGACCGCGATCCGCCAGCCGGTTGCCGAAATGGGGCGGCAGGCCGTGCGACTGATCGGTGGCGCGGCATCCGTGCCGCCGATGCTGCGGTTGCCAGTGCTGCGCTTGCCGGTGGAGATCGTCCTGCGCCGCTCGGTGGCGCCGCCACCGTTCCATTCGAAAGCAACAACCAAGGGGAGAATAAAATGATCGCCATCACTCGTCGCACCACGCTCGGCGCGCTGGGAAGCGCCGCGCTGGGCCTGCCGGCGCTCCGTGCCGCGGCCGCGCAGCCGACATTCGCGCTGGTGACGATCAATCAGCAGGCCTTGTTCTTCAACCAGATGAACGACGGCGCCAGTGCGGCGGCCAAGCAGGCCGGCGCCAAGCTGGTGATATTCAACGCCAACAACGATCCTGCGGCGCAGAACAACGCAATCGACGACTACATCCAGCAGAAGGTGCAGGGGATCATCGTCGATGCGATCGACGTGAACGGCATCATGCCGGCCGTGAAGGCGGCCGCTGCCGCCGGTATTCCGGTGATTGCCGTGGATGCGATCCTGCCCCCGGGTCCGCAGAAAAGCCAGGTCGGCGTCGATAACATGGAAGGCGGCGCGCGCGTGGCCCAATTCCTCGCCGGCTACGTGAAGGAACACATGAACGGCAAAGCCCAGCTCGGCATCGTGGGCGCGCTGAACTCGTTCATCCAGAACCAGCGGCAGAAGGGCTTTCAGGATGCGTTGAAAGCCGATCCGGGAATCAAGCTCGTCCAGGTGGTCGATGGCCGCAACATCCAGGACAACGCGATGTCGGTATCGGAGACGCTGCTGACCGGCAACCCCACGCTGAACACGATCTACGCCACCGGCGAGCCGGCGCTGATCGGCGCCTTGGCGGCGGTGGACAGCCAGGGCCGGGCGAACAGCGTCAAGGTGGTGGGCTGGGACCTCTCGGCGGCGGCAATTCGCGCCATCGACAAGGGATACCTGCTGGCGGTCGTGCAGCAGGATCCGACGCTCATGGGCGGCGCCGCGGTGGATGCCCTCGCAAAATTGGCAAAGGGCGGCAGCGTACCGAAGGTGATCAATACGAAGCTGACGCTGGTGACGAAAGCCAATGTCGGACCCTATCGTGCCATGTTCAAGTGAGTGCATCGGCTTCGCCGGCACCGAAGGCAGGCGCCGCGCCGCTGATGGCGCTGCGCGGCATCCATAAGGGCTTCGGCTCGATTGCCGCGCTGCGCGGCGTCGATCTGGATTTGTTCGGCGGCGAGTGCCTTGGCCTGGTCGGCGATAACGCTGCCGGCAAGTCCACGCTCTCCAAGATCATCGCCGGCGCCTACACGCCGGACCGCGGGATGATCCATCTGAACGGAGCGACGGTGCGGTTCGAAGGGCCGGCCGAGGCGCGCGCCCGCCGCGTCGAGATGGTCTATCAGGACCTCAGCCTGTGCGACACGATCGACGTGGCGGGCAATTTGTTCCTGGGCCGTGAGATCAGCCATGGCGGCTTCCTCGACAAGCCGGCGATGGAGGCCGCGGCCGCGCAAATCCTGCGCGGTCTCGACATCCGCATTCCCAATCTGAAAGCGAAGGTCGCACAGCTCTCCGGCGGCCAGCGGCAATCCATCGCCATTGCCCGTGCCGCCTCGTTTGATCCGCAGATATTGCTGATGGACGAGCCGACCTCGGCGCTCGCGGTTGCCGAGGTGGAAGCGGTGCTGGCGCTGATTCGGCGGCTGAAGCAGCAGGGTGTGGCAGTAGTCCTGGTGACGCACCGCCTGCAAGACCTGTTCCGGGTCTGCGATCGCATTGCGGTGATGTACGAAGGGATCAAGGTGGCGGAGCGGCGGATCGGCGAAACCAATCTGGAGGAAGTGGTGCAGTTGATCGTCGGCGGGCGGCTGCACGCATGAGGCCGCACGGTCGTCGCGCGGATTTTTTGATCGAGCACGCGCAGACCTTGTCGATCGCCGTTTTCCTGGCGGTCTGCATCGCTGTGTTCGCGTCGGGCACGGACTACTTTCTGAGCGCCGGGAATTTCTTGAATCTGCTGCGCCAGTACGCCCCGTTGCTGATCGTGGCGGTGGCGATGACCTTCGTGATCATCACGGCCGGGATCGATCTGTCCGTGGGATCCATCGTGGCGCTGGTGAACGCGCTGGCGGCGATCTTGTTGCGTGATGGAATACCCTGGCCGGTAGTGATCCTCGCGCTGCTGGCGCTGGGCGTGGCGATCGGGTTGATACAGGGCTGGTTCGCCGCCTATCAGGGCATTCCGTCCTTCATCGTCACGCTGGCGGCGTTGTCCGGGTTGCGCGGGCTGGCACTGCTGTTGACGCAGGGATTCTCGATTCCCATTCCGGGGGGATCCGGCTTCGACGAGCTAGGGCGCGGCTGGGTGTTCGGCGTGCCCCTGCCGGCGGCGATCGCTGTCCTGATCGCGATCGTCGGCTTCGTGGTGCTGGAGCAGACGCGCTACGGCCGGCAGGTGGTGGCCGTGGGCGCCAACATGGAAGCGGCGCGACGGGCGGGAATGCCGGCGCGCTGGATCGCCGCGTCGGTGTTCGCGCTGACCGGCATCGCCGCCGCACTCGCGGGGCTGATCATTGCGGCACGTCTCGGCTCGGGATCGTCAAACGCCGCAGTCGGGTTCGAACTCGACGTGATCGCCGCAGTGGTCCTGGGAGGCACCTCGTTGTTCGGCGGCCGCGGCAGTATCACCGGCACCGTGCTGGGCGCGCTGACCATCGCCGTGATCGGCAACGGCCTGATCCTGTCGCATGTCTCGCCCTTCTACACGCAGATCGTCACCGGGGCTATCATCCTGGGCGCGATCTGGCTCAACACGCGCGTCTTCGCGCGCCTGGCGGCGCCCCGGCGCGCGGGCTGAAAGGAGACCGATGGCGAAGCTGGCGGAGACGCATACAGGGTCGGGCCGGGTGATGACCGTTCTGGGGCCGGTGGCAGCAAGCGAGCTTGGCATCACGCTGATGCACGAGCACCTGCTGAACGATTGCCGGTGCTGGTGGCACCGGCCCCGGGAGCCCGCGCGGCTGCGGCTCGCCTGCGAACCGGTGAATGCCGGCATATTGGGCGAGTTGCGCATGGATCCGTTCGTCAATCTGGACAATTGCGCATTGCAGGATGAACGGCTCGCCATCGCCGAATTGTCGCAGGCCGTCGAGCTCGGCTGCCGCACCATTGTGGATCCGACCTGCACCGGCATCGGCCGCAATCCGCTGGCGCTGCGCCGCATCGCGCTGGACACGGGGATCAACGTGGTGATGGGCGCCGGGTACTATCTGGAAGCGTCTCACCCGCCCGATTTCGCAACGCTGTCGGAGGACGCGATAGCCGAGCGGATCGTGCGCGACGCTGATGAGGGCGTGGATGGCACCGATGTGCGCATCGGGCTGATCGGCGAGATCGGCGTCTCCGGCGATTTCACGCCGGCCGAACAGAAATCGCTGCGCGGTGCGGCGCGCGCGGCGCGGCGCACCGGCCTGCCGCTGATGGTGCATTTGCCCGGCTGGTTTCGCCACGGGCACCGCGTGCTGGATATGGTGGAGCAGGAAGGTGCCGATCTCCGCCACACTGTCCTGTGCCACATGAACCCTTCCTTCGCCGATACGGCGTATCAGGCCAGCCTGGCGCGCCGCGGGGCGTTCCTGGAATACGACATGATCGGCATGGATTACTGGTACGCCGACCAGAGCGTGCAGTGCCCGTCCGACGATGAAAACGCGCGCGCCATCGCCGGGCTGATCGAAGCAGGCTTGCTGGATCGGCTGCTGCTGTCGCAGGACGTGTTCCTGAAGATGATGCTGACCCGATATGGCGGGTTCGGCTATGGCTACATCCTGCGTCACTTCATCCCAAGGTTGCGGCGCCACGGCGTCGCCGAGGCGGCGATCGGGACCATGCTGATCGACAATCCGCGCGACGTGTTCTGGAAGGGCTCGGAATGAGCGATGCGATTCGCGTGCTGTTGGTGGGTGAGAGCTGGATGAGTGCTGCCACCCATTACAAGGGCTTCGACCAGTTCGGCAGCGTGACTTATCATCTGGGTGCCGAGCCGCTGGTCGCGGCCCTGTCCGGCAGCCGCTTCAGCCTGACCTATATGCCGGCGCACGAGGCCTCGGCGGCATTTCCCTTCGACGCCGACGGGCTGAAAGCGTGGGACGTCGTGATGCTGTCCGATATCGGATCGAACACGCTGCTATTGCCGCAGCAGGTCTGGCTGCACGGCCATCCGGTCCCGAACCGGCTGAAACTTGTGCGTGATTTCGTCAGGGATGGCGGCGGGCTGGTGATGGTCGGTGGCTATTTCAGCTTCCAGGGCATCGACGGTCGCGCCCGCTGGCACCGCACGCCGGTGGAGGAGGCGCTGCCGGTCACATGCCTGCCGCACGACGATCGGCTGGAGGTGCCGGAGGGTTTTTGTGCGGATATCCTGGCACCTGCGCATCCGGCGATGGCGGGTTTGAACGAAGAATGGCCATTGCTGCTGGGTGCCAATGAAGTGGCGCTGAGGCCCGGCGCCGAATTGCTGGCGCGTCTGCCAGAGGAGGCGGGCGGCCATCCGCTGCTCGCCGTCGGCCGGCACGGACGCGGGCGCAGCGCGGCCTGGACGTCGGATATCGGCCCGCACTGGGCGCCGCAGAAATTCTGCGATTGGCCCGGTTATGCGCGACTGTGGATGAACCTGCTGGCCTGGACGGCCGGCGAGGGCTGATCAGGCGGCAGCGAGGATGGCGTGCAACTCGTGAGCGGTCGGAAACGCCGCCAATGTGCCGGGTCGGCTGACGGTGATTGCCGCCGCTCGGGCAGCGGCCCGCAGCGCCGTGGCCGCCGGCATATGTCGCGCGAACAGTGCCGCGGACAGCACAGCCGTAAAAGTGTCGCCGGCGCCGGTGGTGTCCCGCACGGTCGTCGGCATCGCCGGAGCCGCCCGGCTGCCATTCGCGTCCGCCATCAGCGCGCCCTCCGCCCCCAGTGTCACGACCACACGCCCGGCGCCCGCGCTGCGGATGCGCATGGCCGCTTCGAGCGCATCTGCCGTGCCGCCAAGCTGGCGTGCCTCCCCGCGGTTGAGCACCGCGAGGTCAACCAGCGGCCACAATGCGGTAAAACCGAAATCGACCGGCGCCGCGTTCAATACCGTTGCCAGCCCGCGTTCCCTGGCGGCGAGCAGCGCTTGGCGCGTAACCGCAGCGCGCAGATTGCCTTGCATCAGCAGCAGGGTCGCATCCGTCGCGCGCACCGCCCGCGTGACATCATCCTCGGTCATCGCGCGGGCGCAGCCCGCCGTCGAGACGATGCTGTTCTCGCCGCCGGCGGCCAACAGGATCAGCGAGCGGTCGGTTGGCGCGTCGGTGGTGATCAAGCAGCCGCTGTCGAGCGGTTCCTGCGCCAGCAGCCAGCGCAGCAGCGCGGCCGGCTCGTCCCCGCCGATACGCGCGACGAGCCGTGTCGGGATCCCCGCGCGAGCAAGCAGTACCGCCTGATTTGCTCCCTTGCCGCCAAGGTCGCATTTGCAGCCCTCCGCCAGCAGCGTCTCGCCCGGCAACGGCAGCGCGGGCAGCAGAAAAGTCTCGTCGAGCGTGATGTTTCCGATCACAATGGCGGACATGGGATACGCTTCCCGAACAGGACGGCACGATGAGTGTGGCACCTGCGCGGCCAAACGCCATACAAGAGATTTTCGGCCGCACGAAGGCCGTGATCTGCGTGGTGCATTGCCTGCCGCTCCCGGGTGCCCCGGCATACGAAGGCGAGCCGGTTGCCGCTATCGTCGAACGCGCGCTGCGCGACGCCGATGCCTATGCGACCGCCGGCGCCGACGGACTGATCATCGAGAACCATGGGGACATCCCGTTTTTGAAACCGGACGCGATCGGCCCGGAGACGGCGGCGATCCTGGCGGTGATCACCGACCGGGTGCGGCAGGCGACCGGCGTACCGCTCGGGGTGAACGTGCTGGCCAATGCCGCGATTCCCGCCCTCGCGGTCGCGGTGGCGGGAGCCGCGCGCTTTATCCGCGTGAACCAATGGGCCAATGCCTATGTCGCCAACGAGGGCCTTGTCGAGGGCGAGGCCGCCCGCGCGCTCCGCTACCGCGCCGCACTGCGCGCGCGCGAGATTCGCGTCTTCGCCGATGTCCACGTGAAGCACGGCGCCCACGCCATCGTTGCCGACCGCCCGATCGCCGAGCTGGTACGCGACGTGGAGTTCTTCGACGCCGACGCGGTGATCGCGACCGGGCAGCGCACCGCCGATGCCGCCACGGTCGCGGAGATCGAGGCGATCGGCCAGGCGACGTCGCTGCCGTTGCTGGTCGGCAGCGGCGTCACGGCGGAGAATGTCAGCGATGTTCTCGCACGGGCGGATGGCGTGATTGTGGCGAGCTCGCTGAAGGTGGGCGGCGTCTGGTGGAATCCGGTCGATCCCGGGCGGGCGCGGCAGTTCATGCAGCGCGCGGGCATGATACGGTCGGCGTAGCGCATGGACGCGGTGCCGTTCCACGAAGCGCTGCGCCGCGACGCCACGCAGCCCTGGCAGGCGTTGCAGACGCACCGCTTCGTCCGGGACATCGAGGCGGACCGGCTGCCGGCCGAGGTGTTCATGCGATACCTGTGCTATGAGCGGGAGTTCGTGGAAACCGCGGTGCTGATCTTCGGACATGCGATGCTGAAGGCACCGGATCACGAGCAGCGGCGGGTGCTGATCGGCGTACTGCACGGGCTGGTCGAGGAGCAACTTCCCTATTTCGAGAGCGCGTTCCCCCAGTTGCGGGCCTCACCGCTGCCGCGAACCGACTTGCCGCCTGCCGTGACGTCTTTTCGCGACGGCATGCTGGCGGTGGCAACGCAAGGATCATACGAGGATGTCCTGGCCGCCATGCTGGGTGCCGAGTGGGCGTACGCCACTTGGTGCTGCCGGGCGGCGCAGCGACCGATATCCGACCCGGCGCTCCGCCGCTGGGTAGCGCTGCACGCGGAAGAGCGGTTCCTTAGAGGCGTCGAGTGGCTGAAAATGCGGCTTGACGCGCTCAGCGCCGGATTGACGCAGGCGGCGCGCGAGCACTGCGCTTTTCACTTCCGGCGCACTCTTGAGCTGGAGATCGACTTTCACACCGCGGCTTATGCCGCATCGGCCGGTGCTGCGGCGCCTCAAGCGGTCGGCTCGTTGAGCGCCCCGAGTTTGGATGATCGCCGCACATGAGCGCCCAAGCGCAGCGCCCAAGTCGCCCCTGGGCCATGCACCGCGGCAAACAGCAGGCCGGCGATGAACGTGAAATGGTCAATAAAGAAGCCAAATTCATCGCGATTGCCGCTCCAGCGGGAAGGCCCGTGAAACGAGAGAGCCAGGAACAGAACGTAGGCCGCGGCCAGAATGGCTGCCTCGGAAAAGAACCCTCCCGTGAAGAATGCCAGCGCAATCGCGCTCTCGAAGAAGGCTGCGACCCACGCAAGGAGCAGCGGGAAAGGGAAGCCGGCCGAGGCAATGTACACCGCGGTAGCCGCCATTCCGGAGAATTTGAAGATCGCGGCCATGGCGAAAACACCGCCGAAGATCAGCCGCGCGACGAGCAGAGAGACCGTTTTGATCATGGGGGAGTTCCTTTGGGTTTCGCTCAGTCTGTCCCAAGGACGAATGGGGCGCGGGCGCGCCGACACCCGCGGGCTCACGGCTCCCGTCCGGGCAGATGTGCTCGCACCGGTGCCGGTATCGCCATATATCCGCGCAAGAACAACTCCTCGTGAGGGTTGCTCCACAAGAGCGCCGCCCATCGTCCGCGGCGAGTCCGTTCCGCCCACGTACCACACCGCACCCACTTGCTCGACAAAGGCGCCATCGTCGATACGCTCGACCACGACCAGGTGCAGAACGCGTCGCTGCTCGCGGGATGCCTGGCGATCCGAAAGGGAAGGCGCATGCTGGAACCGAGTGCGGGTTCGAAGGAATGGGTGGCAGGCTCGATCATGGCGCAGCGCGGCACGGGCCGCGACCGCATGCCGCAGACCCATGAGCTGACCGAGGCGAAGCAGGGCCGGTATCACTATACGATCGGGCCCTATTCCGATCCGGTGCTGACGGTGAAACCAGGCGACCGTATCCTCGTCGAGACGCGCGACGCCTTCGAGGGCGCGATCCAGACCGAGCAGGACCGCCCCACGCAGAAGCTGCGGATGCCGTACGTCAACCCGCAAAACGGCCCGATCATGATCGAGGGCGCCGAGAAAGGCGACACGGTGGCCGTGCATATCGAGAGCATGGTCCCGCGCGGCCACAACCCGCGCGGGACGTGCTGCATGATTCCGGAATTCGGCGGCCTGACCGGGACGACACATACCACGCTGCTGAACGATCCGCTGCCGGAGAAGGTCCGCAAGGTGCATATCGACGAGGAATGGGTGCGCTGGAGCGACCGCGTGACCCTGCCGTACAATCCGCACATCGGTACGCTGAGCCTCTCGCCCGAGATCGACAGCATCAATTCCCTCACCCCCGACAATCACGGCGGCAACATGGACCTGCCGGACATGGGTCCGGGCAGCATCACCTATCTGCCGGTGCGCAGCGCCGGCGCGCGGCTGTTCATCGGCGACGCCCATGCCTGTCAGGGCGACGGCGAGGTGTGCGGCGTGGCGGTGGAATACGCGACCGTCACCACGATCCGCGTGGACCTGATCAAGGGTTGGACGATCGAGTGGCCGCGCCTTGAGAAGGAAGACTTCATCATGACGATCGGCAGCGCGCGGCCGCTCGAGGACGCGGCACGCATCGCCTACCGCGAGCTGGTACTTTGGCTCGCCGCCGAATACGGGTTCGATCGATGGGACGCCTACATGATGCTGAGCCAGTGCGGCCGGGTCCGGCTCGGCAACTTCGTCGATCCGAAATACACCGTGGGCGCCGCGATCGCGAAGAAATACCTGGTCCGCCCGGCCGCTTCGAGCGCCGTCGGATAGTCCGCCAGTTTTCCTCTCGCTTTGGCGGGGCCGAGCGGTTGCGGGTCCGGCAGGGGGGTGAATGCCACCTATGCGGCACGAGTGCTGCCGCCGCCCGCCGCGCTGGGACTATCATCCCGGATGCTCCGATCCGCCCCCGCCCTACGCATCGCCCTCAGCGAACTGCGTGCGACGATCGCGCTGGCCGGACCGCTGGTCGGCGGCCAGCTCTGCCTGATCGCGATGAACGTCGTGGACGTGATGCTGGCCGGGCATCTGAGCGCCCACGTGCTGGGCGCCGTCGCGGTGGGTGCGAGCATCTGGACCGTCGCCCTGATCGGCCTGTCGGGGCTGATGATGGCGGTGTCGCCGACCGTGGCCCAGCTGGACGGAGCGGGCCTGCGGGCGCAGGCGGTGCCGGTGCTGCACCAGGCGCTGCTGCTCGCGGGCGCCGCCGGGCTGCTCGCCTGGGTCGCGGTGGGCTGGGGTGGGCCGCTTCTGGTCGGCGCGCTCGGCCTGCCGCCGGAGCTGGCCGCTGACGTCATCGCCTTCCTCCGCGCGGTGAGCTTCGGCGCGCCGGCGCTCGGGCTCTACTTCGCCGCGCGTGGGCTGTCCGAGGGGCTTGGGGTCACCTGGCCGACGATGATGTTCGGGTTGGCGGGCCTGATCCTGCTGGCACCGGTCGGCTACGTCCTCATGTATGGCGCCTTCGGCCTGCCCGGCCTCGGCGCGCTCGGCAGCGGGTTGGCCAACGCGCTGGTCTGCTGGGCCGAGGCCGCCGGCTATCTCGCGTTCGTCCACGTGGCACCCTGCTATCCCGGCTTGCGCTGGCCCCGGGGCTCCTGGCGACCGGACCGGGCCGTGCTTGCGGGCCTGCTGCGGCTGGGGCTGCCGATGTCAGGCAGCCTGTTAATGGAGGTCTCTCTGTTCTCCGCCGCCGGGCTGATGATCGGCGGCCTGGGCGAGGATGCGGTGGCCAGTCACCAGGTGGCGCTCAATCTCGCCTCGGTGACGTTCATGGTGCCGCTGGGGATCGCGCTCGCGACGACGGTACGGGTGGGAAACGCGGTCGGCCGCCGCGATGGGGCCGGGGTCCGGCGCGCCGGCCTCACCGGGATCGGCCTCGCGCTGCTCGCACAGGCCTGTTCAAGTGCGGCGATGTTCGGCGCCCCGTATTGGCTTGCCTCGATCTACACACAGGACGCGGCGGTGCTCGCCGGCGCTGTCGTGCTGCTGCATCTGGCGGCGATTTTCCAGGTGTCGGACGGATTGCAGGTGGCGGCGAATGGCGCCTTGCGCGGCCTGAAGGATACGCGCGCGCCGCTGATCGCCACTGCTTTGGCCTATTGGGGGGTGGGCATGCCGCTCGCCTGGTGGCTGGGCATGCGGGACCGGCTGGGCGCGCCGGGCGTCTGGATCGGCCTGATCGCCGGGCTGACGACCGCCGCGATCCTGCTGGTGCTGCGGTTCGATAGGCTGTCGCGGATGCCGCGCGCAGGGGTTGCGCGACGCGCGAGGCGCGCTGAAGCGCCTGTGGAGGGAAGGGGCGAGGTAATTCTGCGCGCCGATGTCGGGGAGCGGCCGCCCCGAACGTCCTAGGAACACGGCCAGGTTCGGCCGGCCACTTGCAGGGGAACCAAGATGCAGCACAACCGGATCGTCTCGCGCGACGAGTGGCTCACGGCGCGCAGGGCACTGCTGGCGCACGAGAAGGAGGCGACGCGGCTGCGCGACCAGATCAATGCCGAACGCATGGCACTGCCCTGGGTGGCCGTGGACCAGGCGTATGTCTTCGACACGCCGGACGGCCGGAAGGGCCTCGCCGCGCTGTTCGGCGGCCGCAGCCAGTTGATCGTCTATCATTTCATGCTGGGCCCGGACTGGGCGGCGGGGTGCCCGGGCTGCTCCTTCCTCGCCGACCATCTCGATGGCGCGTTGCCGCATCTGGAGCACCACGACGTCAGCCTGGTCGCCGTCTCCCGCGCGCCGCTCGCCAAGATCGAGGCTTACAAGACCCGCATGAGCTGGCGCTTCCCGTGGGTCTCGTCGTTCGGCAGTGACTTCAATTTCGATTTCGGGGTGTCGTTCACGCCGCAGCAGCTCGCCCGCGGCCCCGTCTCCTACAACTTCACCGAGATCGACGCCGCCCGCGCCAACGACGAGCTGCCGGGCCTCAGCGCCTTCTTCAAGGACGAAGCCGGCCGCGTGTTCCACACCTACTCATCCTATGGGCGCGGACCCGAGGAGCTGATCGGCACCCTGATGATCCTCGATCGGGCGCCGAAGGGACGCAACGAGGCGACCACCATGGATTTCGTGCGCCGCCACGACGAATACGAGAACGATAGGAATACAAAATGATACCGATGCTCTACGCGCATCCATTCTCCTCATACTGCCAGAAGGTGTTGATCGCCCTTTACGAAAACGATACGTCTTTCGAGTTCCGAATGCTCGGCGCCGAGGACCAGGCGGCAGACGCTGAGCTTGAGGCGCTGTGGCCACTGAAGCGGTTCCCCGTGCTTGTCGAGAACGGACGTGCAATCTTCGAGGCGACCACCATCATCGAGCACCTGGCGTTTCATCACCCGGGCAGGGTCCGGCTTATCCCGGACGATAATCAGGCCGCGATTGATGCTCGCATGATGGATCGCGTGTTCGACAATTACGTCATGACGCCGATGCAGAAGCTCGTCTCCAACCAGAGGCGCGCCGAGGCCGACCGCGACGCATACGGCGTCGCGGAAGCCAGGGCGATGCTCGACACGATCTATCGTTGGCTTGATCGCAGGATGGCGGAGCGGATTTGGGCGGCCGGAGCATCGTTCACACTTGCCGATTGCGCAGCAGCCCCGTCCCTTTTCTACGCAGATTGGGCGCACGCAATCGACGAGACGTTCATTCACCTGCGCGATTACCGTTCCCGCCTCCTAGCGCGTCCTTCGTTCGCGAGAGCGGTGGATGAGGCGCGATCATACAGAGGGTTTTTCCCTCTTGGCGCTCCCGACCGAGACTGAGGCTGCGGCTTTAGCGGCCATTAACAGCGATCAACGAGGAGTTCCAAACACTCGCCTATCGGGCGATCGCGCCCTGAACGCGCGGCGGGCGCTTGGTCTCGGCGCTGCCGGCGTCCCGTTGACAGCGTTTGGCTTCGGTGCCCAAGCCATAGCCCACAAACCCGCCCCACCGTCATGGTCGGCGAAGGCCGGCCATCCACGTCTTTCGTGCGGCGGCAAAGTCGTGGATGCTCGGCCTGAGCCTGTCCTCGGGCGGGCCTTCGGCCCGACCCGGGGGCCGAGCATGACGGGGGAGAGGTCAACACTTTCCACGACCGGTATCAGACGGAGGGGGGTCCACATGTCCGATTGTCTGTCTCGCCGCGGGCTGTTGCAGGCGGTGGCCGGCGGCGTTGCCGGCACCGCCTTGTCTGCCATCGCCCGGCAGGACGCGCTTGCGGCGCCCGCGAAAAAACTCTCGATCGCGCTCTCGAACTCGTTCATCGGCAACAAATGGCGTATCGAGATGGAGAACGTGTTCCGCGCGGCGCTGGCGATGGAGCCGTTCAAATCCCAGGTCGAGGGTACCTGGTTCAACTCCGGCAATGATGTCTCGAAACAGTCGCAGCAGGTATCGAACCTGATCGCCCGGCGCGTGGACGCGATCCTGATCGATGCCGCCTCGCCCACCGGGCTGAACGGCATCATCCGACAGGCGACCGAACGCGGTATCCTGGTGGTCTCGTTCGACAACGTGGTCACGGCGCCATCGGCGCTGAAGGTCAATGCCGACCAGTTCCACTGGGGCGTGATGGCAGCGGAGTGGCTGGCCAGGGGGATCGGCGGCAAAGGCAACGTGATCATGTGCACCGGCGTTGCCGGCACCCAGGCTGACGGCGATCGCAATCGGGGCGCGGACAGCGTGTGGGCAAAGCATCCCGGCATCAAAGTGATCAACCGCTATACGGGCATGTGGGATTCGTCGACGGCCGAGCGCAACACGGCGGCGATTCTGCCCAGCCTGCCGAAGATCGACGGCATCTGGTGCCAAGGCGGCACGGACGGCGTGCTGAAAGCCTTCCTCAGTGCCCGCCGCACGCCGTTGCCGCCGACCGCGGGCGAGGCGGAGAATGGTTTCCGCAAATTCATGGTCGGCTACATGGGCCAGAAGGTAACCGGCATCTCCATCGGCCAGCCACCCTTCCTGTCGGTGATCGCGCTGGAGCTCGCGCGGCGGATCGTGCGCAAGGAATATCCGCGGCGGGACATCACTCTGCCGTTCCCCTATGTCACCAGCGAGACGGTGAAATTGGGCGAGACGGTGTTTCCCGACCTGCCCGACAGCTTCTTCGACGACTTCACCGACAGCGGGCCGAACGCCATGGTGAGGTTCTGCGTGGATGCCGCGTTGCATGGCACGCCCTGTTCCGGCCCGCTCGACGTGAACCTGCCGGCGGCATGAGGGCGGCGCGCGACCGTCCCTTGCCCGCCAGCCTGCGGCGCCTGTTCAGCATCGCGGACTTGCGCGAACAGGCGCGCCGGGTGCTGCCGCGGCCGGTGTTCGATTTCGCCGATGGCGGCGCCGAAGATGAACGGACGCTCCGCCGGAACGAACAGGGCTTCGCCGATCTCTCTCTGCTGCCGCATCCGCTGAGCGGCGCCGCGTCGCGCGACCTGTCGGTCGATCTGTTCGGCCATAGGCTGGGCTTGCCCGTGATCGTCGGCCCGGTCGGTCTGGCCGGACTGTTCTGGCCGGACGGCGAATGCGAGGCGGCGCGCGCCGCCGCGGCCGCCGGAACAGCGATCTGCCTGAGCCACGGATCGGTCTGCACGCTGGAACGGTTGGCCGAAACCGGTGCCACGCCCCGCTGGATGCAGATCTTCATCTATCGCGACCGCGGCTTCACCCGGGAACTGGCGGAACGGGCAGCCGCCGCCGGCTATCAGGCGCTGGTGCTGACCATCGACAATCAGCTCCTCGGCAACCGGGAGCGCGATCTGCGCAACGGCTTCACGATTCCGCCACGGCTCACCGCATCCGGCATGGCGGCGATGGCGCGGAAGGGACCCTGGCTGCTGCGCATGCGGCGCGAACTGCCGCGCATCACCTTCGGCAACTATGTCCGCCCAGCGGAGAAGGCGGACATGGCGACATTGGCCGGCCGCATGGCGTCCCTGCTCGATCCCGCAATGTCGTGGCGCGACCTCGACGAGCTGCGCCGGATCTGGAACGGGCCTTTATTGCTCAAGGGCGTTTTGCATCCGGCGGAGGCGGCAGAGGCTGCGGCGCGCGGCGTCGATGGCATCATCGTCTCGAACCATGGCGGGCGGCAGCTCGACGGCGCGCCGGCCAGCATCGCCGCACTGCCCGGCATCGTCGCGGCCGCGGACGGGCGGCTCTCGGTGCTGCTGGATGGCGGCGTGCGGCGCGGCGCCGACCTGGTCAAGGCGCTGGCGCTGGGTGCCTGCGCCTGCCTGATCGGGCGGCCCTGGATCTGGGGCCTCGCGGTCGGGGGCGAGGCCGGCGTCGCGCGCGTGCTGGAGATGTACCGGACCGAGATCGATCGCGTGATGGGATTGTGCGGCGTATCGACGCTGCGCGACATCGGCCCCGATCTGCTGTTCCGCTGACGCCGGATGCGTCAGACGGGCAGGCGATAGACGCGGCTGGCGGTGTCGCGGAAGAGTTTGCGCTGTTCGTCCTCGGACGCCGACGCCACGATCCAATCGACGATGCCGACCCAGTCCGGATAGCTGCCGGCCAGCTCCAGCACCGGCCAGTCACTGCCGAACATTACCCTCTCGAAGCCGAACTGCGCGATGCAATGCTCGACAAAGGGGCGCAACTGCTCGCGGGTCCATTGCCCGTGGTCGGCCTCGGTGGCGACGCCGGAAATCTTGCACGTCACGTTCGGCAGGCGCGCCAGTTCGGCAATTCGGCTGCGCCACGGCTCGACCAGCCCCGCCTTGATGCCCGGTTTGCCGATATGGTCGAGCACGAACGACACTTCGGGACAGCATCGCGCGAGTTCCGTCGCGGCCGGTAGCTGATGGTGCAGCACGCAGATGTCGAACGGCCAGCCGTAACGCGGCAGCAGCCTCACGCCGGCGACGAAATCCGGCCGCAGGCAGAATTCCGGATCGGGCTGAGTCTGGATCAGCCTGCGAATCGCCCGCACCGCGCCGATCTCCGCCAGCGCATCGAGTTCCTCGGCGACCGCCGCCCCGCGCTCCAGCCGGGCGCGGGCGACGATGCCCTGGATGCGCGGATCGGCCGCGGCCAGCCCGGCAACTAACTGCGCTTCCGCGACGGCCTGTCCGTCCGCGACATCGACCTCGACGAACACGATCTTGTCCACGGCCACGGCGCCCCGGGCGCGGTCGAAATCGGCCGGCAGATGCGCCGTCGCGATCTTCGGCGCGCCCGACAGCCACGGATAGGAAAGACGCGCCACGTCGTAGAAATGCACATGACTATCGACGACCGGGAAGGCGGGCATTCAGTACTTCTCCGTGCAGCGCGCGGGCTAGGCCATTAGCATGCCGCCGTTGACGGAGCGAATGCCCATCAGCGGCGCTGCTGCCGGTGGTCCTCCTGATCCGCAACTGCCCGCCGGCGCCGTCGCGGGCCAAGCGGGACGTCTTCGTGTCGCGAGGAGTTGCGCGCGCCGAGGGTCGCGGCGCTTGCACGCGGCGCGCGCAGCCGCAATCGTCGCCCGGCGTCTGGCCGGGAGAGCGCATGCGTTCCATCGAGGGCTGGCAGACCTGGTATCGGGTTACCGACGCGGAGGCAGCCCGCGCGCCCTTGGTGCTGCATGGCCGGTCGGGCTGCACTCACGACTGCGTGAACCGCTTGGCGGGCGCGGTCCGCGCGCCGGCGCCCTCCGACTCCCATCCCACCATGCGTGCGAAAGGACAGAACATGCGGATGACATCGATCGGTCTGCTGGCCGCCGGCGCGTTCGCGCTCGGCGCCGCAGCAGCGCCCGGGGCGGCGCGCGCGCAGGGTGCGACGCCCGCACAAGATGGGGCGCAGCTCATGCAGAAGCACAAGGGCGGCACCCTGCGGCTGGTCTCGAATGCCTCCGAGGGCACGATCGACCCGCAGATCAACTACACCTCGCAGTTCTGGCAGATCTTCTTCGTCACCTATGACGGGCTGGTCAGCTTCGAGAAGACCAGCGGCCCGGACAGCAACAAAATCGTCGCCGACCTCGCGACCGAGGTGCCGAAGCCGCAGGACGGCGGCAAGACCTACGTCTTCAAGCTGCGCGAAGGCGTCAAGTTCTCGAACGGCAAAACGCTGACCCCCGCGGACGTGGTCGCCTCGTTCCAGCGGCTGTTCAAGGTCTCGAACCCGAACGCCGGCACCTGGTACAACGTGATCGTCGGCGCCGATGACTGCCTGAAGACGCCGGCAAGCTGCACGCTCTCGGGTGGCGTCGTCGGCGACGCGAAGGCGAACACCGTCACCTTCCACCTGACGCAGCCCGACGCCGAGTTCATGGACAAGCTCGCTGTCCCGTTCGGCACGATCCTGCCCGCCGACACGCCGGCCAAGGATCTCGGCACCAAGCCGGCGCCCTCGACCGGCCCCTACATGATCACGAACTACGACCCCAACAAGCTGATGAAGCTGGTGCGCAATCCCCACTTCAAGCAGTGGAGCGCACAAGCGCAGCCGGAGGGCTACGCCGACGAGATCGATTATGATTACGGCCTTAGTGACGAGGCCGCCGTCACCGCGATCCAGAACGGGCACGCCGACTGGATGTTCAACCAGCCACCGACCGACCGGCTGGGCGAGCTCGGCACGCGCTATGCGAAGCAGATCCGCATCGAGCCGCTGTTCGCCTTTTTCTACGTGGCGATGAACACCAACCTCGCACCGTTCAAGGATGTGCGGGTGCGCAAGGCGGTGAACTTCGCGATCGACCGGCGTGCGACCGTCAATCTTGCCGGCGGCCCGCGGCTGGCGCAGCCCACCTGCCAGGTCTTGCCGCCCGGCTTCCCCGGCTATCAGCCCTATTGCCCGTGGACGAAGAACCCGGGCACGACCTGGACCGCGCCGGACCAGGCGAAGGCGAAGGCGCTGATGCAGCAGGCGGGTGTGGCGCCGGGCACCAAGGTGACGCTGATCGTGGTGGATCGGGCGGTCGATCGCGCGGTCGGCGGCTATCTGCAAAGCATGCTGAACTCGCTCGGCTTCAACGCCGGGCTGAAGGCGATCTCGCCCAACATCCAGTTCACTTACATCCAGAACACCAAGAACGACGTGCAGATCAGCCTCACCGACTGGTATCAGGACTATCCGGCGGCCTCCGACTTCCTGAACGTGCTGTTCAGTTGCGCCAACTTCCATCCCGGGTCGGATTCCTCGATCAACATCTCCGGGTACTGCAACGAGAGCATCGACAAGCAGATGCAGAAGGCGCTGAGCACCGCCGTGACTGACCAGCCGGCGGCGAACAAGATGTGGGCGAAGATCGATCGCGAGATCACCGACGACGCAGCGATCGCACCACTGTACAATCCGAAGCACCTCGACTTCATCTCCACGCGGCTCGGCAACTACACCTGGAGCGACCAGTTCCACATGGTCTTCTCCAAAGTGTGGGTGCAGTAGCCGCCCCGCTGGAGCCGCAATGTCCGCGACGCTGCTGCCCGAAGCGACCCAGCCGGCCGAGGACCTCCCGGCCCGGCCCGGCCGGGGGCCTTGGGCGACGGCGTTGCGCAAGCTCGTGCAGGACCGCGCGGCGATGGCCTGTCTCGGCGTGCTGGCGCTGATCGTGATCGCCAGCGCCGCGGCGCCGCTCTATGCCCGCTACGTCTCCGGCACCGACCCGTTCGTCTCCAGCGTGGACGTGACGTTCACGCTGGACGGACGGCAGGTACAAGTGATGCAGCCGGACCAGGGCGGGCTCGGCCTCGGCGTGACGCCGGTGGGACCGACTTGGCGCGGCCCCTACTTCCTCGGTGCCGACAGCCAGGGACGCGACGTGATGGCGCGGCTGCTCTATGGCGGGCGCAACTCGCTGCTGATCTCCTCCACCTCGACCCTCATCTGCCTGACCTTGGCCGCGATCGTGGGCGTCGTCGCCGGCTTCTTCGGCGGCCTGATCGACGCGACGCTGTCGCGGCTGCTCGACATCCTCTGGGCGTTCCCGATCTATCTGCTGGCGATCTCGCTCTCGATCGTGCTGATCAGCCGCGGCCTGCGCATCGGCCCGATCACGATCAGCGCCGACAGCCTGGCATTGCCGATCTGCATCATCGGCATCGTCTACGTGCCCTATGTCGCGCGGCCGGTGCGCGGGCTGGTGCTGTCGCTGAAGCGGAGCGAGTTCGTGATGGCCGCGATCGGCCTCGGGGTGCCGAACCGGCGCATCCTGGTGCGCGACATCCTGCCCAACGTGATGACCACGCTGATCGTGTTCGCGCCGCTGATGATGGCGCTCGACATGCTGACCGAGAGCGCGCTCTCGTTCCTCTCGATCGGCGTGCAGCCGCCCGCCGCTTCCTGGGGCACGATCATCCAGGACGGTCAGACACTGATCTATACCAGGCCGCTGGTTGCGATCGCGCCGGGGATCGCGATCGCGCTCACCGTGCTGGCGCTCAACGTGTTCGGCGACGGCGTGCGCGACGCGCTCGACCCGCGCGCCAAGCTGCGGTTCCGCGCCTGATGCTGGGCACCCTGCTGCGGCGGCTCGCGCAGATGGTGTTCGTGATGTTCGGCATCAGCGTGCTCGTGTTCCTGATCTTCTTCGCCACCCCTGGCGCCGACCCGGCATCGCGCATCGCCGGCCGCAACGCCTCCCCCGAGGTGCTGGCGCAGGTGCGCCACGAATTCGGCCTCGACCAGCCGCTGCCGGTGCAATACGCGCTGCTGATGAAGCGGCTGTTCGTCACCCGCGACCTCACCTCGTTCGTCAACCGCGGCCAGCAGGTGATCCCGACCATCGCCGAGGCGGTGCCGGTCACGCTCTCGCTCGTCTTCGGTGCCGCGCTGATCTGGGTGGTGGGCGGGATCGCGGTCGGCGTGCTGGCCGCCGCCGATCGTGGCGGCGTGCTCGACCGCACGCTGATGGTCCTGGGCCTGGTCGGCATCTCGATGCCGGTGTTCTGGGTGGGCGAGGTCGCGAATTTGCTGACGCAGAGCCGGCTGCACGGCACCTGGCTGTTCTCCTGGGTGCCGGCGCTCGGCTACAAGCCGCTCACGCTCGAGCCGTGGGCGTGGTTCAAGACGATGCTGATCCCGTGGTTCGTGCTGGCGATCCTGTTCATCGGCCTCTACGGCCGGGTGCTGCGCGCCAGCATTATCGAGGCCTACCAGGAGGACTTCATTCGCACCGCACGTGCCAAGGGCCTCACCGAGCGCCGCATCCTGCTGCGCCACGCGCTGCGTACCTCGCTGATCACCTTCGTCTCGATGTTCGGGCTGGATTTCGGCGCGCTCGTCGGCGGCGGCGCGCTGCTGACCGAGGTGGTGTTCGGCTTGCAAGGCGTGGGCTATCTCACCTTCAATGCGCTCGAGAATCTCGACCTGCCGGTGATCATGGCAGCCGTCATGTACGCCTCGTTCTTCGTCGTCGCCGCGAACGCGGTGGTGGACATCGCCTATGCGGCGCTCGATCCGCGGGTTCGCGATGGGCGCTGACGCGGACGGCCCGCTACTCTCGGTGCGCGACCTCTGCATCGACTTCCGCACCGAGCACGGGCGGGTGCGCGCGATCGACGGCGTCAGCTACGAGATCGGCCGGCAGGAGATTGTGAGCATCGTGGGCAAGTCCGGTTCCGGCAAGACGATCTCGGCACTCGCGGTGATGGGCCTGGTCATCGATCCGAACGCGGAAGTGGGCGGCTCCATCATCTACAAGGGGCGCGAGCTGATCGGCCTGTCGCGTGCCGCGCTGCGCCACGTGCGCGGCGAGGAGATCGCGATGATCTTCCAGGATCCGATGAGCGCGCTCACGCCGGTCTATACGATCGGCTGGCAGATCGAGGAGCAGTTGCGCGCGCACACCGACCTCTCGCGCCGCGCCGCCCGCGCCCGCGCGGTCGAGCTGCTGGGCGAGATGGGCATCCCGAACCCCCGCACGGCGATCGGCCGCTACCCGCACCAGCTATCGGGGGGAATGCGGCAGCGTGCGATGATCGCGATGGCGCTGTCGTGCAATCCGTCGCTGCTGATCGCCGACGAGCCCACGACCGCGCTCGACGTCACCGTGCAGGCGCAGATCCTGCGGCTTCTGGAACGGCTGCGCGCGGATTTCGGCTCCTCGGTCATCCTGATCACGCATGACATGGGCGTGGTCGCCGAGATCGCCGACCGGGTGATGGTGATGTATGCCGGCCGGATCGTCGAGCGCGGCGTCAAGCGCGCCATCTTCCGCCATCCCGGCCATCCCTATACGATGGGGCTGCTGCATTCGATCCCGCCGATGCTCGGCGCAAAGCCGCACCGGCTGCCGTCCATCCCCGGCAATCCGCCGTCGATCGCGCGCGTGCCGAAGGGCTGCCCGTTCCAGCCGCGCTGCCCGCACCGCCACGACCGCTGTGCCGAGCGCCCGCCGCTGTTCCGGCGCGATGGGCAGGACATCGCCTGCTGGCTGCCCGAGGAGCGAGGCGAGGTGACAACCCTCGCGCGCGCGTCGTGAGCGATCCCGGGTCGCCGCTGCTCTCGGCGCGGCACGTGACCAAGCATTTCACGGTCGGCGGACGGTTGCGGCCGGGCGGGCGGCAGACCGTGCATGCGCTCGACGACGTCTCGCTCGACGTGTTCCGTGGCGAGACGCTCGGGTTGGTGGGCGAATCCGGCTGCGGCAAGTCGACGCTCGGCCGCTGCCTGGTGCGGCTCTACGACGTGACCGACGGCCAGATCCTGTTCGAGGGCACCGACATCACGCGCGCGAGCCGGGCCGCGCTGCGCCCGATCCGGCAGCGGCTGCAGATGGTGTTCCAGGACCCGTATGCCTCGCTGAACCCGCGCCGGCGCGTGGGCGACCTGATCGCCGAGCCCCTGCGGGTGCATCGGCGCGCCGACGGGCGGCGCCGCAGTGGCGCGGAGATCCGCGCACGCCTGGTCGAATTGATGGCCCTGGTCGGGCTCGCGCCCGAGCACCTCGAGCGCTTCCCGCACGAGTTCTCCGGCGGCCAGCGCCAGCGCATCGGCATCGCCCGCGCGCTGGCGTTGGAGCCGAGCCTGATCGTCGCCGACGAGCCGGTCTCCGCACTCGACGTCTCGGTGCAGGCGCAGGTGGTCAATCTGCTGATGGACCTCCAGGAGCGCCTGGCGCTGACATACCTGTTCATCGCCCACGATTTGAGCGTGGTGCGCCAGATCGCGGGCCGCACCGCGGTCATGTACCTGGGCTCGGTGGTCGAGCTCGGCCCGACCGACACCGTGTTCCGCACGCCCGCCCACCCCTATACCGGCGCGCTGATCTCGGCGGTGCCGGTGGCCGATCCCGACGTCGCGGCGCAGCGCAGCCGCATCCCCTTGCAGGGCGAGGTGCCGAGCCCGACCGCGCCGCCTCCCGGCTGCCGCTTCCACCCGCGTTGCCCGAAGGCGCAGCCGCGCTGCCAGGCGGAGCGCCCGGTGCTGCGCGACCTCCAAGACGGACGGATCGCCGCCTGCCATTTCCCGCTGTCGCGGGAGGAGACGCCGCTGCCGGAACTCGAAACCGTCGCCTGAATATACCAGGCGCCGAAAGTGTTACTTTTGCAACCCGGAGGAAACGGCGCGGCGGAACAGCCTATTTTCCGCGGTCAACGCCAAAACAGAAGGCGATTTTGTCGGAAGTCAGGTTTTCTAGTAGAGCGGCTCTGGGTTATGCCGGGCTTAACTACTTTAAATGCGAGAACGCGATCTTCAGGATGTTCCTTTCGCACATACACTGCCATCGTTGTAGGCAGCGTCAGACTTTGATCCAAAACATTTTGAAGTTGCCCTTTTGGCACGGGATAGCGCCGATCTAGGCCATCAACGAATCCAATCTCGTAAATTTCGGGCTTGCGACGTTCCCTTGTCTCAGTGTCAAGTGTGTCGAAGTGTTCTTTTTGGACTTCGAACGTAGTAGCCGTCTGACCTTCTAGACCATTATCGGCCTGGGTGTGCATAGCCGCAGTGACGGAGATAGCGGGCGCACTCGGTGGGATCGAACTGGTTGAGCAGTTGGCCGATCGCCTGCCAGAGCGCATCGACGGTTCGGGCAGCGGTTGAGCGCAGCAGCCGTTTGAGCTTGCTGAACACCTGTTCGATCGGATTCAGATCAGGGCTGTAGGACGGCAAGAACCATAAGCTGGCGCCCCGCGTCTCGATCGCCTCGCGCACGCCGGCGATTTTGTGGCTGCTGAGGTTGTCGGCCATGACGATGTCGCCCGGCGTCAGCGTCGGCGTCAGGAATTGCTCGACCCAGGCCAGGAACGACGGGCCGTCGATGGCGCCGTCCAGCACCAGCGGGGCGACCAGCCCGTCGTGGCGCAGGCCGCACAGAAAGGTCGTGGTATGCCAATGTCCGTGCGGCACCGCGGCAATCAGCCGCTGGCCGCGCGGCGCACGGCCGTGCGTGCGCGCCATGTTGGTGGTGGCCCAAGTCTCATCGATAAAAACCAGCTTGGTCGTGTCGAGTTCTGGCATCAGCTCGGCCCATGCGGCGCGTGCTTCGGCGACATCGGCGCGGTCCTGTTCGGCCGCCCGCAACCGTTTTTTTTAGCGTCAGGCCCAGTCGGGCCAGGGCCGACCACATCACCGGATGGCTGACCACGATGCCATGCTCGCGCTTCACCCAGCCCCGCAACTCCGCAATCGTCGCGTCCGCCTGCTCGGCCACCCGCGCCCGCAGCGCGTCGTAGAGCGGCGCCAAACGCGGCGCCACATGGTTGTGCTGCCGCCCCGGCGTGGTCTCGCCGGTCTTGCGACGTCGCGAATGCACCTTCGACACATAGGACGGGCTGACGCCAAACCGCGCCGCCACCGCCCGAATCGGCTCGCCCACCGCGGCCAATACCCGATCCCGCAAGTCCTGCGCGTAAGCCTGCCCCCGCCGCCAGCCCATCGAACCCTCCGGTCTCTGCCGGAGTCCCCAGAATCATACCACCACCCCGATTCGGAAGCCCCAATCGCGATTCCACCGAGGGCGACCCGGGTCTAGAACGACTGGTAATCCCTCAGGGGTTATGTAGGCCAGACTTTTTGCTGTCTCGATATATATGTGCAGCAACGAAAGGGGCTTAGTCCCATGATTCTCAGCCCTGAATTCAACGAAAAATTCCCGGACTTCCTCATCGTCATAGCGGCCAGTCCTTACCGAGGCCGCTACGAACCGAGGTTCTTCTGACGCCCTCCGCGTGGCCATCCGAACATAGGCGCGAATGATCGGCCTCGCACGGGTCCTATCAAAAAGGGTCAGAAGAGCCAGCCCCGTCGCGAGCACGGCACCCCACGCCGACAGGATGATGGTGGCTGTCATTTCTCATTCCAATGATAGGCCCGCGGCCCGACCTACACCAAGGAGAATCCGGTCGGTATGCCTGTCACGGCACTTAACTGGCGTTGGCTCGAAATTCTCTCGAATTATGCAAAGTGACGGTCAAGCGTGGGCCGCCTTTGGACAGGGGCAAGGTCGCGGACCTTAGCTGCTCTGGCGCGCATCTGCGCCGGTGTGCCCGTAAAATCGGGCCGCTGCCGTTGACGCGGCGTTCTGTTCTATGCCGTCACCTCCCGGCAGGAGGTCCCTCATGCCCGCTTCGATGCGCACGCTGAAAGACCGGCTTCAGGCCGGGATTAACATTACCACCACGCGATTGCGGAGCTGTTGGCGGCGCTGGCTCAACCGTGAGAGCCGGTGGACTGCGCAGAATATGTTCCTGCTGCGCGAACACCTCGACGAGATCGACAAGTTCATGGTCCTGCAACTGACGGTATGCCGCTACTTGCTCGTCGCCTCCGGCGCTGCCTTGGCCACGGTTATGACCGCCTTGTCTCAAGGCTGGGGGAAAGGCGATTTCTCTAGGTCGCTACTCGCGGGAGCACCGCTTTTCCTGCGAGCATTGAGTTGTGCCATCGTCAGTATGGCCGCTTACACGGCCAGCCGGATACGGCTTGGGATTTTGAAGTTCCACTTTCACCATGAAGGTTATGTTGCCCGGACTCGACGTGACTGGCGCAAGGTGTTTCTTCTCGGCATGTTTGCCAACCTAATCGCACTCGGTGGAACCGCCTTTCTCATTCGGGGTCTAATCGTAACACTGAACCATCTTCGCCTCGCTGCTGGCATGACGCCCGCCAACGGGCTGCTGCTCAACTGGTTGTTCTAAGCAGGCCGGTAGCCGCCGCGCGGCGGCAAACTGCGTCTGTCTTTTTGGGTGGAAGCCGCTTGACGCGCGCCGAGGGGCAGCGCCCCTAAGCACGGGCGGCGGCAGCCGCGCGATTTGCGAACCGCGGCATCCGGAAAACAGGCGTTCTTGCGTTGCGAAACTCTTGACTTCTCGCTCGTGGCGACGAACCGCCGCGGTGAGGGCCCCGGCCGCGGGCCGTCGCATTATGGCGCCGGCTGGCTCAGCTTGGCCATCAATCCCGGCATATCGATATCATCTGCCAGCAGATCGTCGAGAACGAGGGGGCACATCGCCGGCAGTTCACGCGGCGGCTGATCACTCGGTTCCCCCGCGCGGACCTGCTGCAGTGCCTTCCGGTACAGCGCCTCGAGACTGATCCGCTGCCGCATAGCCGGCGTGAATCGGGCCTGGGCATCGGCCAAAAAACCGATGGTTTCCGCCCGCCAGTGCGCGGCTGAGCCGTCCGGCCAGGCGTGCAGCTTGAGCAGATGCACAAGTGCCTGGCGCAGCAAGCTCTCGCAGGCGCGCAGCTCGGATAGCCCCACGTCCTGTAGCTCCTCGATGACGTGCGGCCAGTCCACTGCCTCGTTCAGGCGTTCGCCATCCGCGAGCCGGCGCAGCAGCGCGGCCTGCTGCTCCGCCCAGGTCAGGATGTCACGCCCATAAAGATCATCCGGCATCAGCCCACCGTAGCACCACCTTCCACGCCGTTCACCCTGAACAGGGGGCGTGGGCAAGCGCCGCCACCAGCGTGCGCGCTTTGGCCGCAACCGTCGCGGCGCTGTCGCCCGGGCGGTAGATCGCCGAGCCGATGCCGAACCCGGCCGCCCCGGCGGCGCGCCAGGGGGCCAAGTTCGCCGCGTCGATGCCGCCGACCGGCAGCACGGCGGTGCCGGGCGGCAGCACCGCGCGCAGCGCCCGCAGCACCGCCGGGCTCGCCGCCTCGGCGGGGAACAGCTTGATCGCGTTCGCCCCGGCGGCGAGCATCGCGAACGCCTCGGCCGGCGAGAAGAAGCCGGGGACGGCCAGCATCCCGTGCGCACGGGCCGCGCGCACCAATGCGGCGTCAGCGTGCGGCGTCACCACCAGCCGGCCCCCGGCGGCGGCGATCTCGCCCACCTGCGCCGCCGTCATCACCGTGCCGGCGCCGATCAGCAGCCGCTCGCCGAACGCGGCCGCGAGGCGGGCGACGCTCTCCATCGGCCGCGGCGAGTTGAGCGGCACCTCGACGATCGCGATCCCCTCGTCCGCCAGCGCCACCGCGATCGCCTCCACCTCCTCGGGCTGCACGCCGCGCAGGATCGCCACCAGCGGCGAGCGGGCGAGCCAGGCCGCCAGGTCGGACGTGCTCAGCTCCATGACGCAAGCTCTCCGATCAGGGCGAGGCCGCGCGCCGCCGGCTCGCCCTCGATCGGCTCGGCGAGGCCGCCGCAGGCGGCGATCGCGCGGCCGTACTGCGCCGCGAGCGCGGTGGTGCCGATCACCGGGATGACGCGGCCGGCCGGCGCCTCGGCGAGTGCCGCGCGCACCTCGTGGCCGATCAGCAGGCCGGAGAGATAGGAGGCGGCCTCGGCCTCGGCGAGCGCGCCCGCGAGCCCGAGCGTGCGGACGCCGAACAGGTGGTGCAGCAGCCCGCCCGCCTCAGCCGAGCGCGCCACGCCGCGGTCGAACGCGTCCGGGTCGGTTCGGGCCGTTGCGCATCATACGGCCGAGGATGGTGTGGTCGCGCAGCGCCGCGAAGGCCTCGCCGGTGAGGTAGGTCGCAAAGCCGGTGACGCGGCCGCCGGCAAGCCGCGCCCATTTCGCGTGCGTGCCGGGCAGGCAGACGAGGTCGCTGCCGCCGATGCGGTCGAGCGCGCCGGCGATCTGGGTTTCCTCGCCGCGCATCACCTCGGGAATCGCGGCGGCGTCGCGCGCCGCGAGTCCGGGCACCAGCCGCACCTCGGCATCGGCGAACGGCACCCCCACCAGCGCTTGCGCAAGCTCGGCGGGGCCAGCGGGGCAGTCGAGATAGGGCGCCTCCACCCAGCCCTGGCGACTGCCGATCATTCCGCAGAGCAAAACCCGCCGCTCGCCGTCGGCGAGCCATGCGCCGATCGCCCGCCGCAGCGCCGCGTCGAACCGCCTCTCAGGCACCGCCATGATGCCGAGCGGCGCTGCGCTGCGGTCGAGGATGCGGCCGTCGCCCGCGAGCCGATAGGCGCGAAAACTGCTGGTGCCCCAATCAACGCCGATCATGGGTCGATGCCGATCATCGCCCTACCACTCGGCGAAGCTGCCGTCGGCGTGGCGCCAGATCGGGTTGCGCCAGCGGTGACCGATGCCGGCCTGCCGCAGCACCGCCGCCTCGTCCACCTCGATGCCGAGGCCCGGCCCCTGCGGGATCGCCACGAAGCCGTCGCTGTAGGCGAACACGTCCGGGTTCTTGAGGTAATCGAGCAGATCGCTGCCCTGGTTGTAGTGGATGCCCAGGCTCTGCTCCTGGATGAAGGCGTTGTAGCAGACCGCGTCGAGCTGCAGGTTGGCCGCGAGCGCGATCGGCCCGAGCGGGCAATGCAGCGCCAGTGCCACGTCGTAGCACTCGGCCATCGCCGCGATCTTGCGCGTTTCGGTGATGCCGCCGGCATGGGAGGGGTCGGGCTGGATGATATCGACGCAACCCTGCTCGAAGATGCGCTTGAAGTCCCAGCGCGAGAACAGCCGCTCGCCGAGTGCGATCGGCGTGCTGCTCGCCTGGGCGATCTCGCGCAGCGCCTCGGCGTGCTCGGAGAGCACCGGCTCCTCGATGAACATCAGCTTGTAGGGGGCGAGTTCGTGGGCGAGCACGCGCGCCATCGGGCGGTGGACGCGGCCGTGGAAATCGACGCCGATGCCGACATGCGGACCCACCGCCTCGCGCACAGCGGCGACGTTGGCGATGGCGGCGTCGATCTTGGCGTGGCTGTCGACGAACTGCATCTCCTCGGTGCCGTTCATCTTGACCGCGCTGAAGCCGCGCGCGACCACCGAGCGGGCGGCCTCGGCGACCTGCGCCGGACGATCGCCGCCGATCCAGGAATAGACGCGGATGCGGTCGCGCAACTGGCCGCCGAGCAGGGCGTGAACCGGCACGCCGAGCGCCCGGCCCTTGATGTCCCAAAGCGCCTGGTCGATGCCGGCGAGCGCGCTCATGTGCACCGGGCCGCCGCGGTAGAAGCCGCCGCGGTAGAGCACGGTCCAGTGGTCTTCGATGCGGCCGGGGTCCTTGCCGATCAGGTAGTCGGCGAGTTCGTGGACCGCGGCGGCGACGGTCTCGGCGCGGCCTTCCACGATCGGCTCGCCCCAGCCGCAGAGACCGGAATCGGTCTCGATCTTGAGGAACAGCCAGCGCGGCGGGACGATGTGGGTGTGCAGCCCGGTGATCTTCATGGCGCGCCTCCCCTGGCGGGGGAAGTTTAGTCGTGCAAGCTCCGGCCGATCAACGCGGCGCCCCTGGCTGATGGTGGGTGCGCTGGTGCTGCGTGTGCTGGTGCTGCGTGTAGAGCCACTGGCTGACCAGCATCTCCACGTCATCGCCGAATCCTGCCCGCTCCCCTTCGGTGTAGAGGGAGCCGGTTCGCATCACGTACACGTAATCCGCGATGCTGAGCGCGCCCTTGATATTCTGATCGACCAGCAGGATGGCCTTGCCGTTGCGGGCGAGGCCCCGGATGAGCTGATAGATCTGGGCGGCAATACGCGGCTCGATGCTGGCGGTGGGTTCGTCGATCAGGAACACGGAAGGATCGGTCAGGAGGCTGCGGGCGAATTCGAGCTGGCGTTGCTGGCCGCCGGAGAGCGTGCCCGCGCTCTGCTGGCGCTTCTCGAGCAGGATCGGGAATTCGGTGTAGGCACGATCGATCTTCTCGCGTACCTGCGCGTGCCGGTGACGGAAGCTCCAGGCGCCGAGCTTCAGGTTGACCTCGACCGAGAGGAACGGGAAGACGCTCGGCCGCTGCGGCAGATAAGCGACGCCGTGGCGGCTCATCTCGTGCGGCGCCACGCCCGCGAGCACACGCCCACCGCAGTGGATTGCGCCCGCACGCGGCTTGAGGAAGCCGAAGAGGACCCGGAGCAGCGTGGACTTGCCCGTGCCGTTCGGCCCGAGCACGCAGCGCACCTCGGAACCGCAGGCATCGACCGAGACGCCGTGCAGGATCTCGATGCCAGGCATGTAGCCGGCCACCAGGTTGCGTGCGGCAAGCAGGGGTTCTTCTGGCATTCAGGCCCCCGAATAGGCCTTGATGACGTCCTGATTCTCGCGCACCGCGGCGAGCGGACCGTCGGCGATCATTTTCCCTCGCGACATGACGACCAGACGATGCACCAGGCGCTGGATCGCATCGAGATCGTGATCGACGATGACGAAGGTGCGGCCGCCTTCGTGGAGCGTCTGCACCAGGCGGATAATGTCGTCGCGGAGATAGGGGTTCACGCCGGCGAAGGGCTCGTCGAGGAACAGGATATCGGGCTCCAGCATCAGCGCGCGCCCAAGCTCGAGGAGCTTCTGCTGGCCGCCGGAAAGATTTTTCGCCTGCAGAGTTTCGAGGCCGGCAAGCCCCAGGAACTCGAGGTGCTTCCGCGCTTCTCCGATCACCACCTTCTTGTGCGCGTGCGGTCTGGCGAGGCCGGGGACCATCATGTTCTCGAGCACCGACATGCGGCTGAACAGTTGCGTGATCTGGAAGGTCCGCCCGATGCCGAGCCCGGCGAAGCCGCTGGCGGCCAGCCCCTCCACCCGGCGTCCGCGCACCAGCACGTGCCCGGCGTCGGTCCCGAGATGGCCGGTCAGCAGATTGATCGTCGTTGTCTTGCCGGAGCCGTTGGGACCGATCAGGCCGACCAGCTCGCCTGTGCGCACGGCGAAGTCGATCCGGTCCACCGCGGCAATGCCGCCGAAATGCTTGCAGAGGCCGCTGCTCGCGATCAACGGCGGCGTCTCGTTCGGCTCCGCGGTCATGCTAATCCGCCGTTCCTTTGATCAGGCGGCCGCCGGCGGGTGCGAGGAGCCGGCGCAGGCGCAGCCAGAACGGCGCGAGCAGCCCGTTGCGGGCGAAGCGCATGGTGAGGAGAAGTGCAGCACCGAACAGCACGAGCCGCCACTGGCCGTAGCTGCGCAGCGCCTCGACCAGGAACTCAACGGCGATTGCGCCCGCGACCGCGCCCGGCAGGCTCTCCATCCCGCCGACGATCGCCATCGCGACCACCAGCCCCATCGCATCCTGCGATGCGACATCGGGCGTGAGAATGCCGATATAGGGCGCATAGAACGCGCCGGCGAGGCCGGCGACGCCGCTTGCGATCGCACAGGCGAGGATGCGGAAGCGTGTGACCTTGACGCCCGCGGCCGAAGCGGCCTGCTCGTTCTCGCGGATGGCGCGGAAGAAAAGTCCCCAGCGCGAGGCGAGGATCAGCATCATGCCCCCGAGCGAGATCAGGAGCAGCGTCAGGATGAGGTAATAGTACGGCCGGTCGGTGGGCGCCTCGAAGAGTTGCGGCACGTGCAATCCCCCGGGTCCCCCGGTGACTTCGTTCTCTGTCACGATGGTGATCCGCAGCACTTCTGCGAATGCCATGGTGAAGATCGCGAGATAGGGTCCGCTCATTCTGAGGCAGGTCCAACCAACGCCGGCGCCGACGAGGGCGGCGATAGCGACGCCCGCCAGCATGCCGAACGGCAGGGGGATGTTGAGTCCGGTCGCAAGCAGGCCCGCGGTGTAGCCGCCGATCGCGACGAAGGCCACGTGCCCGAACGAGAACTGGCCGGCGAAGCCCGCCAGGAGCGACCAGCTCGCGGCGACGATCGCGTAGATCATGCCGATGATCATGACGTGCAGCCAGTAGGCATTCACCAGGAACGGGAAAGCGGCAGCCAGTCCCGCGAGCAGCACGCAAAGCACGATATCGGGCACGCGCATGCCTATTCCATGGCGGCGTGCTGACGCCCGAAGATGCCGGTCGGCCGGAACAGCAGCACCAGCATCATGATGAACAGACCGAAGGCGTTGGCGTAGGAGGGCCCGCGATTCGGATCCGGCAGAAACGCGATGAAGAGATTCTCGGAAAGGCCGAGCAGAATGCCGGCGATAATGCTTCCGGAGACCGAGCCCAGGCCGCCCAGGATGACGATCACGAAGGCCTGCGTATCGGGAACCAGACCCATCGAAGGCGAGAGCGAGTAGATCGGCGCGATCAGCGCGCCGGCGCCGCCGGCCAAGGCGCCGCCCAGGCCGAAGGCGAGCATGTACATGCGCTCGGCATTGATGCCGACGATGGAGGCCAATTCGCGGGACTGGCTGACGGCATTCAAGGCCTGACCCCAGACGGTACGGTTGAGAAAGAGGATCAGCGCGAACAGGATCAGCAATCCGCCGCCGGCGGCGACCAGCCGATCATAGGAGATGATGAGGCCGCCGAGCACAAGGTCGCCCTCGAAGAAGGAGGGCGGCCGGAGCGGAAACGGCCCGAACACGATAATGGCTATGTTGCGCAGGAAGACTGCCAAACCGAAGGTGATCAGGATGCCGTAATCGGACTTGCGCTCCATCGCCGGGCTGTAGAGCGGCGTGAGCAAGCCCCGTTCCACCGCCACCGCAAAAGCGAAGCTCAGCGCCATCGCGACGAGGACGGCGGGCAATGGGGGCACGCCGGCGAGGGTGATGACGTAGTAGCTGAAATAGCCGCCCAGCATGTAAAGCTCGCCGTGGGCGAAATTCACGATCTTGAGGAGGGCGAAGATGATCGTGAGGCCGGTGGCGATCAGCGCGTACATGATGCCGATGACGATGCCGTTGGCGGCCTGGATCAGAAAGTACTCGAGCATGAAGGCCTTCTTGACAGCGAAGCCGGAGGCGTATTCACGTCGGGTGAAATCACCCTACTGTCCCGATTCCAAACTTCCTCGTCATTGCAAGTCTTCAACGGGTGGCACGAGGCCAACTGCTCCTCTCCGCCCGCGCTTGCGGGGGGAGAGGTTGGGTGAGGTGGGTGGTGCGACCAAACTCGCTGCACCGAGTCAGCCGACAGACCCACCTCTCCCCGGCCCTCTCCCCCCGCAAGCGCGGGCGGAGAGGGAGAATAGCAGTGACGCGCGGATCATATCGCGTCAAGCGACTGCCCTGCGATCAGGCCGCGGGCGGCTTGTAGAGATAGGGCACCGTCGCGTATTTCTTGGGCCAGACGATCGGGGCGTCGAACGAGGACTGGCCCTCTTTGTCGTACTGCAGGATCGACTCCGGCGCGTCCATGAACTGATGGTAGGCCCAGGCCGGATTCTTGCTGGTCGAGTACGTGTAAAGGCCGCGCGTGCCCACCCAGTGCAGCGTCTCAAGGCCGTGGATGATGGCCTCGGGCGCCGTGCTCCCGGTATTCTTGATGGCCTCGGCAATGTTCCAGACCGCGTCGTAGGCTTCCATCGAGGAGCCGGGCGGGTCGGTGTTGTACTTGGCCTTGAAAGCCGCCACGAACGCCTTCGTCTTGTCGTTCCAGGCTGATTTCGGCAGGCCCACATTCTCGGACAGGACTCCAACGCCCGCCTTGCCCACGTTCTTCCAGAAGGTGGGGTCAACGGCTTCGCCACCCGAGACGAAAAGCGCGGTCTTGGCAGTCGGCGCGAAGCCGAGCGAGTGCGACTCCCGCGTCATCGGATAAGCCCCGGCCTCGCCATAGAGGACCAGGAAGAGATCGAACGGCGGCCGCCCCGCCTTCAGCCGAAGAAGCTGCGCGGTGAAGTCGGTCGCCGTCGGATCCGCAGTATAGAGCTCAAAGGGGAGGTTGTTCTTTTTGAGAATGTCCGCCACGCCCTGGCGCCACTCGAGCCCGATATCGTCCTGCTCGCACAACAGGGCCGCGCGCTTGAACCCCACCGCCACGATCCACCCGGCAATCATCTCATCGAGCAGCGGGTAAGTCGTCGAGTTGCGAAATACCTGCGGATAGCCCTTCGCCGTGACTTGGGGCGACCACACATCGCAGGCCAGGAAGGGGACGTTGTATTTGTGGACGACCTCCATTTCAGCGAGTGCCACCGAACTGTGGAATTCGCCGAAGATCGCCACCACCTTGTCCTGCACCACCAGCCGCTCGGCCGCCGCAGTGCCTTCCGCCGCCATGCCGCGGGTGTCCTGGTAGTCAATCTGGATCGGGCGGCCGAGTACGCCGCCCTGCTTGTTGATTTCGTCCGCGGCCATCGCCGAGGCATCTTTCATCAACACTCCCTCGGCATACCCGCCCGGCGGCGAGAGCGGGCCGACCCAGCCGAGCTTGATCGGCTCGGCGGCCCGTGCGGCGCGGCCGAAGAGTGGGAGCATCGCGGTGCCGGCGGCCCCGAGCGCCAGCAGGTCGCGCCGCGGCAGTTTCGGACGTCCGGCCTCTTTCTTGGTGGTTTCCTTGATCGTCACCGAATTTCCCCCTTCTTTTCTTGCTGCAGAGAAAACCCCTGGCAGAACGCCCAGAGCCGATCATGGCGAGCAACATCGCGAAAAGGCCCGGAACGCTAACCTCTTGCTGCACGCGCCCGCAAGCCGCTTGACAGCCCCCGCTTGACAGCCCGGGCCTCCCTTCGTATCCGCCGCCCTCGAAGGAACCTCCGCCATGAAGATCCGCAACAGCCTGCGCTCCGCCAAGGCGCGCGACAAGAACTGCCGCGTCGTGCGCCGGCACGGGCGCGTCTATGTCATCAACAAGAAGAACCCGCGGATGAAGGCCCGCCAGGGCTGATTCCCCCTCCGGGCGCTTGCGCCCGCGCGCCGCGCCGACCATGTTCCCGGGATGGTCCGACAGCCCGCGCCGAAGCCCGACGTGCTCGCCCGCCGCGAGGCAATCGTGGCCGGCCTGCGCGCGGCACTTCCCGCCTCCGGCGTGATCGCCGAGACGCTGCTCCTGCGCCCGTACGAGACGGACGGCCTCTCCGCCTATTGCCAGCCGCCGCTCGCCGTCGCCCTGCCCGAAACGACCGAGCAGGTCGCCGCCGTGCTGCGCTTCTGCCACCAGAACGGCGTGCGCGTGATCCCGCGCGGCGCCGGCACCAGCCTCTCCGGCGGCGCCTTGCCGATGGCGGATGCCGTCGTGGTCGGCATGATGCGGATGCATAGTATCCTTGCGATCGACTACGCCGACCGGTGCGCCACCGTGCAGGCGGGCGTCACCAATGTCGGGATCACGCAAGCGGTGGCCGAGCGCGGCTTCTTCTACGCCCCCGACCCGTCGAGCCAGCTCGCCTGCATGATCGGCGGCAATGTCGGCATGAACTCGGGGGGCGCGCACTGCCTCAAATACGGTGTCACCACCAACAACCTGCTCGGCCTGCGGCTGGTCACGATCGAGGGCGAGATCATCGACATCGGCGGCGCGCATCTCGACGCCGCCGGCTACGACTGGCTCGGCCTGCTCACCGGCAGCGAAGGGCAGCTCGGCATCATCACCGAAGTGACGGTGCGCATCCTGCGGGCACCCGAGGGTGCGCGCGCCATGCTCGCAGGCTTCCGCGCCAACGAGATCGCCGGCGAATGCGTCGATGCGATCATCGGCGCCGGCATCATCCCCGTCGCCCTCGAGTTCATGGACCGCCCGGCGATCCACGCCTGCGAGGCATTCGCCCATGCCGGCTATCCGCTCGACGCCGAGGCTCTGCTGATCATCGAGGTCGAAGGCAGCCGCGAGGAGCAGGACGCGCTGCTCGACCGCATCCGCGACATCTGCAATCGCTTCGACCCGATCAGCCTGCGCGTGTCGCAATCCGCCGAGGAAAGCCTCGCGATCTGGAAGGGGCGCAAGGGCGCGTTCGGCGCGGTCGGACGGATCAGCCCCGACTATCTCTGCATGGACGGCGTCATCCCGACCTCGCGGCTGCCCGCGGTGCTGCGCCGGATCGGCGAGATGAGCGATGCCTGCGGTCTCAAGGTCGCCAATATCTTCCACGCCGGCGACGGCAACCTCCATCCGCTCATCATGTTCGACGCCAACGATCCCGACAGCATGCAGCGCGCCGAGACATTCGGCGCCGACATCCTGCGGCTCTGCGTCGAGGTCGGCGGGTGCCTGACCGGCGAGCACGGCGTCGGCGTCGAGAAGCGCGAGTTGATGGGCGTGCAGTTTACCGACGCGGAGCTTGAGCAGCAGCGGCGCATCAAGTCGGCCTTCGACCCGGGCTGGCTGCTCAACCCGAGCAAGGTGTTCCCGCTCGCCGCATGAGCGAGACGATGGCCCCGGCGGATGAAGCGGGCGTCGCGCAAGCGGTCGCCGCGGCGCATGACGCGGGCGAGCCGCTGCTGGTGTACGGCCGCGGCACGAAGGCGGCGATGCTGCGCCCGGTGCAGGCGGCGCGCAGCCTCTCCACGCGCAACCTCCGGGGCATTCCGCTCCATGCGCCGAAGGAACTGGTGCTCAGCGCCCGCGCCGGCACGCCGGTGGCCGAGATCGAGTCGGCACTGGGCGAGGCCGGCCAGCATCTGATCGCCGAGCCGCCCGATCTTTCCGCGCTGCTCGATGGCGACGCGCGCAATCCGCAGACAGGGGGCGCGCAGACCTTGGGCGGCGTGGTGGCGAGCAACCTCTCCGGCCCGCGCCGCATCGCCTGGGGGGCGATGCGCGATCACGTGATCGGGGTGCGCTTCGTCAACGGCACCGGCGAGGTGCTGCGCTCGGGCGGGCGGGTGCTGAAGAACGTCACCGGGCTTGACCTCTGCAAGCTGCTCGCCGGCAGCCACGGCACGCTCGGCGTCATCACCGAGATCACGCTGAAGGTGCTGCCCGCGCCGGAGCGAGGCGGCACCCTGGCGCTGCCCGGGCTCGGAGCCGAGGCCGGGGTGGCGGCGCTCGCGGCGGCCCTCGGCTCGCCCTTTTCGGTCTCGGCCGCCGCCTACCTGCCCGCGCCGGCCGCGGCACGGGTGCCGGAGGTCGCCTGGCTCGGTGGCCCCGTGACGCTCGCCCGCATCGAGGATTTCTCCGCCTCCGTCGCCTATCGCACCGGGCGGCTGCGGCAGGCGCTCGCCGGGTTCGCGACCGCCGAGCTGCTCGACGACGCGGCGAGCCGGGCGCTGTGGCGCGCGGTGCGCGACGCGCGGCCGCTGGCGGCGGCGCCGGAGGACGCCATCTGGCGCGTCTCGGTGCGCCCCTCGCGCGGGCAGGCGGTGCTGGAGCAGGCGGCCCGGGCCGGCGCCCTCGGCTTTCTCGACTGGGGCGGCGGGCTGGTATGGCTTGCCGGCCCGGCGACCGAAGGGGCGCACGCGGCGATCTCGGCCGCGGCGGGCGCGGCCGGCGGGACCTGGATGCTGCTGCGCGCCCCGGCGGCGCTGCGTGCGACACTCGACGTGGTGCCACCGGAGCCGCCGCCGCTCGCCGCGATCACCCGGCGGGTCAAGGCAGCGTTCGATCCCAAGGGCATCCTCAACCCCGGCCGTATCCGAGCCGGATTGTGAACAGGCAGGCCGATGCACCTCGCGATCCTGATGAGCTTCATCGTCACCGCCATCCTGGCCCTGCCGCTCGCCTACATGCGCTCGATGTTTAACTGGGAGGTCCAGAAGGGCATCGCGTTGCCGCTGATTCCGGTGCGATTCTACCTCACCGCCGCGCTGCCCTGCATCGCGATGCTGCTGATGATCGCCTATCAGCTGCTCAGCGGCTTCTACGAGCACTCGGCCCTGGTGCGGACGGTGTTCGGCTGGCTCGCGATCGCGATGCCGCTAATACTGCTGGCGCTGTTCCTGTGGCGGCCACGTGCCCAGCAGCGGGTGCGGCTGCGCGGCCGCTGAGCGATGCAGACCCGGTTCACGGCGGAGCAGTTGCGCGATCCCGAGATCGCCGCCTCCAATGCCGTGCTGCGCACCTGCGTGCATTGCGGCCTGTGCACCGCCACCTGTCCGACTTTCGTGCTGCTCGGCGACGAATTGGACAGTCCGCGCGGCCGCATCTACCTGATCAAGGACATGCTCGAACACGGCCGGCCCGCCACCGCGGAGGTGGTGACGCATATCGACCGCTGCCTCTCCTGCCTCGCCTGCATGACGACGTGCCCCTCGGGCGTGCATTACATGCACCTCGTCGATCACGCGCGCACGCATATCGAGCGCACCTATCGCCGTCCCTGGCAGGACCGCGCGCTGCGGGCGCTGCTCGCCTTCGTGCTGCCGCATCCGGCGCGGTTCCGCGCGGCCCTGCTCGGCGCCAGGCTCGCACGGCCGTTTCGCGGCGTGCTGCCGCGGAACAGCGCGGCAGCGCGTCGGCTGCGCGCCATGCTCGCCCTCGCCCCCGCAGCGCCGGCAGAAGGCGGCCTCGTCCGTCCCGGCGTGCATCGCGCGCAAGGCACGCGGCGCGCGCGGGTCGGCCTGCTCGCCGGCTGCGCGCAGCAGGCCCTCGCACCAGACATAAACGCCGCCACCATCCGGCTGCTCACGCGCCTCGGCGTCGAGGTCGTCATCCCAGCAGGCGTCGGCTGCTGCGGCGCGCTGACCCATCACATGGGCCGCCACGACGAAGCGACGGCGAGTGCCAGTGCCGCGATCGCGGGCTTCGCGCGCGAGATCGCGGGCGAAGGGCTGGATGCGGTAATCGCCAATGCGTCGGGCTGCGGCACGATGCTGAAGGATTACGGCTTTCTGTTCCGCGTAGCACCCGACGATGCGCGCGCGCGCGCCGAAGACGTGGCCGCGCTGTCGTGCGACATCAGCGAGTTCCTTGCGCGCATCGGCTATGCGCCCACACGGCCCCCGCCGGGACTGCGCGTCGCCTACCATTCCGCGTGCAGCCTGCAGCACGGCCAGTGCGTGACCGACGCGCCAAAGGCGCTGCTGCGCACGGCGGGGTTCGAGGTGGTGGAACCGGCCGAAGCGCATCTCTGCTGCGGCTCGGCCGGCACCTACAACATCATGCAGCCGGAGATCGCCGAGCGTCTGCGGGCGCGCAAGCTCGACCATTTGCGGGCGACGCGGCCCGATGTGATCGCCGCCGGCAATATCGGCTGCATCACGCAGCTCGGCGGCGGCGGCATACCGGTGGTGCACACCGTGGCGCTGCTGGACTGGATGGCGGGCGGCCCGGCGCCGCTGCCGGCACTCCAGTCCAGATGAAACGTTCAAGCTGCACGCACGAGAGAAGGAGAGTGCCGTGTCGGACAACCCTCTGGACGAGAACGATCCCGCGCGCCAGCGGCGTATCCGCGAGCGTGCCTATCACTTGTGGGAGGCGGATGGCCGGCCCGAGGGACGCGACATCGAGTATTGGGAGCGCGCGCGCGAGCTGGTGGGCATGGAGGATAGCGCCGGCGCCGGCACGCTGCCGAACCCGATGACGCATCCCGAGCCGGCGGCCGAGGAGGCGGAAATCCAGGATAACCTCGGCGAGTTTCCCGACCGCTCCGCCGATCAGGGCGAGTGGCGCCAGACGCCGGTTGCTCGGCGCAGCACCCGGCATCATCCAGAGGACGCGGAGGAGGCGCAGCCGACGCGGGGCGATGCACCGTGAAGGCGAGGGGCTCCGCCCCTCGACCCCGCTGGGGCCGGCCCCAGCCCCCACTAACGAACGGGTTCCAAGGGCTGCGCCCTTGGCGGGGTTTGGGGCGGCGCCCCAACCTTACTTTCTCGCCGGTGCCGCGCGTCCCGGATGGGCCGACCCCGCCTCGGAGCGGCTCCGTGCCACCAGCGAGGCGCATTCGTGGGTGGGGCCGGTGCCAAGCTGAATCGTCGGCAGCAGCGCCAGGGGTGCCGCCAGGAACCCGAGCGCCGCCGCGATCCCGCCGCGCGCCGCGAGTTCCTTCACGCCCACCGATATGCCCGGATGCTTCAGCGTGCCGCCGATCAGGATCGGCGCCGGCAGCGAGCCGATGGTGAAGTTCTTCGGCCTGGTGCGAAGGCGGAACTGGATCGCCTCGTTCTTGAAATTGACCCCACCGGTGACGTGGATCACCGCCTCGCCGGTATCGGCCAGCAGGGTGCGCGCCTGCAACGCGCCGTTGGTCAGCGCGAAATCGGCGACGAAGCAGTGCAGCTCGGTCTGCCGCGGCATCCCGAGCGCCGAGAGCAGCGCGTTGCCGAATTCGAGCCCGGACAGATCGACCAGCAGCGCGCTCAGATTGCCGCCCGTGAGATAGAGGCTGACGCCGCCGGTTCCGTCGCCGAGGAAGGTCGCGATCGAATTGCCGGTGGTGTCGAGCTTGGCGCGGCCGTTCACCAGCCCCGCCCCCTTCACCCCCGCGGAACCCAGCACGCGCCCGAGATCGACCTGATCGAAGCTGACGTCGGCAGTCCCCTTAACCTGCTTCGCGCTCTGCGGCACCAGCACGATCGTGCCGCCCATCTGTCCGCGTCCGATGCCGAAACGCACCGGATGCAGGTCGATGCCGCCGTTCACGTCGTCCATCACGACTGACAGGCTATCGAACGGGATCGCGCGCCCTTCGATGTGGGCGGCCGTGTATTTGAGGTGGATGTCGGCCGTGTTCGCCTTCGGGATGTTGATCGGCGTGGCCGGCACCAGGCGAGGGTTCGCGCGGCCGCGCGCCAGGGCCGTGCGTTGCTGCGCGGTCAGGTTCGCCTCGCCCGCGCGGCCGGGGTTGGTGCCGATGAAGCCGCCGAGATCGGCGAGGTTCACCTGCCGCGAGCGCAAGTCCATCGTCACATCCGGCCGCACGTCGCCCGGTGCCTCGGCGATGCTGCCCGCGACGTCGGTGGTGCCGACGATGCCGGCGAAATTGTCGAAGCGGATGCGGTGACTGGCGTAGTTGAGCTGGCCGGTGACGCGGTAGGCGGGCGTCTCCGGGATCGGGATGCCGGTCAGCGGATAGAGCAGCGCCATGTTCGGCCCGGCCAGCTCCAGCTTGACATCGACGCCGGCGAAGGCGAGCGGGTTCTGCACCGTTCCCACAAGCCTGACGTTGGTGGGTCCGTTCGCCAGCCGGAGCGCGATCGGATAGGGCTGGTTCTTGTTGCGCAGCGACAGCAGCGCGCCGCCGATCAGCCGCCCGGTTATTTTCTGGGCCGCATAGGTGCCGTTCGCATCGACCACGATCTGCGAGTGTTCCGCGCTTGCGGCCCGGTTGGCGGCGGCGGCCTGCGCCTGCGCGCCCACCGGCGCCGCGCCGGTTCCGGGGGCCACGCCGGTGCGGGTGGCGATCGCGAGCATGAAATCGGCGCGCAGTTTCGGATCGACGAAGTGGACCTGCCCGTTCTCGATCGAGACCTGGCCGATCTGCGCCGAGCTGCTGCCGCCCAGGTTCAGCGTGAAGTTGTTCTTTCCGTCCGGCAGCGTCACCGCCGAGACATCCGGCGCCACGAGATTGACGGTCGGGACCACGATATGGCGGCCGTGGATGTAGTCCATCACGTTCACGGTGACGCCGAGGTGCTGCGCGGTTGCGAGCGGCTTCTGACCGGCGGGGAAGCCGGGCGGATTGGCGACGGTCACGCCGTCGGCGACGATGTGCGTCACCCGGCCGAGCTGCACGTGCAGATGCTTTATCGTGACGGGGCGCCCGATGGTAGCGGAGGCGCGGACATCGACGAAGGGGATGAACCAGTCCCAGTTCCACAGCAGGATCAGCGCCACGATCGCGAGGACCGGAATGCCGAGGAAGGCCAGCCACCGGAGCGCGCGGCGCCGCGTCATCGCACGATTACGCGAGCGGGGCGCGGGGGTTTCGGCGGTGTCGCTCATCCGGTAATGCCTCAGTTTAAATTCGCCGCATTCGCAGATGCCCTCTCCCCTCGCCCATCGCGGGGGGAGAGGGTTGGGTAAGGGGGGCGGCGCGGGTCGCGCTGCTCGATACGCCGGCGCTGGCTGCGCCGGGACAGGCCAGCGTGTTCGACGACGGCGAGCGGGTACTGAGCCGCGGGTTCATCGCGCCGCCCGAAGGCGATCCAGCTCGATCGTGAAGGCGGCGCGGAGTGCGTCGCGTTCCGGCTCCGGCAGCCAGTTTGCCATGTTGTGGAACAGGAGCGCGTTCACCCGCTCCCGCTGCGGCTCCCACGGCATTTTTGCGGCGGCGCGCGCGGTTTCCAGCAGCAGCCGGGCGCGGATCGCCTCCGGCGCCGGGCCGGACGGCACCTGCGGGATGGCGTCGAACAGATCGGGCTGGGGCGCGAACAGGTCGGCCTGTCGAGTCGCGTGGTTCATCGCCGCGAGATTACGGCACGACGATCAGGTCACGCCAGACGCAGGCAGCCCAAGATCAGTGGTGGTGAGCGAAGCGGCCAACGCGCGGGCCAGCACGGTATCGGCCGCGTCGAGCCAGTGCAGCAATTCCTCCATCCGCCACGCGAGGTCGAGGATCGCGCGGTGCAGCGCCGCGTCCAGGGCCTCGCCGTTGCGAGCCGCAAGCCAGCGCGGCAGCACGCGGTAGCCGCTGACCGCGAACGCCCAGGCCCGCTCCGGCACACCTGAGAGGCGCAGCGAACGATCCTCCTGCAACGCCACGTCGCCGCGCCCGGTGCCGTCGGCGTGGAAGGCGCGGGCCATCGGCGGCATCGCGAGCGTGAGGCCGCCGGCGCGACCAAGCAGGCGCGCGATGCGGAAAGCGGGCGCGGGATCGCGGGCAAAGGTTTCGAGTGCGCGGATTTCGGCGCCGATCCGGGCAGCCTCGGTGAAGGCAGCGGGATCGGCTGGGAAGGGGATGTGGGCAAAACTCTCCTCCAGATCCCAGGCGAAGCGGCGTGCGTAGGCTGGTGCCGAGAGCAGGGCGACAATTGCATCAAACGCGTCCTGCGCGGTTACGGTGCGGCCATACGCATGGGTCAGTCCGTCGAGCAGCGCGGAGGCAAGATTGGGTGCCTCGGCGCCGTGCCTGCGGTCCCAGAGCGGGAACGCATAACCACCGTAGCTGCCGCGGAAGGCGTGATAGTCCGGTAGCAGCCCATACACCCACACTGCTGGGCCGGCGCCGGTGCCCGAGGGGAGGGCAGACAGCCCTATATTGCTCTGCCCCCACGCCGCAGATGGCCGGCGTGCCATTTCGTCCACGAATTTGGGATGTCGGTACAGCCATCGCTGATCCAGCGGACGAAAGCACACTTCACGAACCGCTGCCAAATCGACAGGGGCTGCCATCGCTGCCGTCGTTTTGTTCTTGCGGCTATCTTTGAACAGATGGCGTGCAGCCTCAATGTCAGTATCTGATTGAAAGGCTCTGACACGTGCGAGCAAGGCGTGTCTCGATAGCGCGTATGCGATCCCGTCGTGCTGCGTCTTGACGCCGTATCCTGCATATTTGAAGCACCGGTCAAGCGCCGGCCAGTGAAGACCTTGAAAAGAGGACGGCACGAAGTCCTCAAGTGTGCTGCGTTGCACATCCACGAAGCTCAACTCCAACCCATCCGCGCTCGCAGCCGCAAGCAGGTCAAGTTTCTGCCGTTCAGTGAAAGCGTCATTCCGCCAAGCGTCGGCATAGCGGACCCGCGCCTGTCCAGAGCTACCGTGGGCAACGGCGATCACGATGCACACGCCGGCCTGGATCGCGAACACGCATTCATCCGTCTCGATCCCCGCCGGTCGCGCACCGCGGCTGTCTCCACGCAGATCGACGATGTCGATCGTGTCGAACCTTTGACGCAGCATCCGCCGCAAGCCGGCGTACGGATGGCCAGCGAGGAAGGTGCGGTTGGTGATCAGGCAAATGACGCCACGGCGCAGCGCGCCATCGCTTTCGAACAGCTTCCACAGACACCAACGCCAGAACGCGATGTACAGATCGGCAAACGTGTTCAGCTCGTTTCCCCAACCCGCGTCACGCACCGGAGCCTTCAGATCGTCCCAGAACCCGTTGTCCCAACCGGACGTAATTGCCTCCTCCTCGCCAGCGTCCAACCGACGGTACGGCGGATTGCCGAGAATTGCGATGATCGGCGTGTCACGCTTGAGCGCATCGGCGGCCAGTCGCTCCTCCACGATCGGCGCCGACATGAAACCCAGATGCGATGTGATGCCGGTCGCGTCGCGCGGCGGCGCCAACGTATTAGCAAGATAGATTGGCAGGCGTCCCGTTGGCACTGCGCCAGCCGCCGCCACTTCCCGCAACAGCCGGTAGTTGGCGACCGTGTACGGTCCCACTAGCAGCTCCAACCCATGCAGCCGGTGTGCGAGCGCCGCCACCGCCTGTGGGACCGCGCCCTCGCCCAGTGTCGCGCGCGCCGTCTCCGCTCCCGCCGCCGCCGCCGCGATCAGGAACGTCCCCGTGCCGCAGGCCGGATCGAGCAGCAGAACAGAGGGGTCGAGCAGGCCGTCGGTCGCCAGCGTCTCGCGGAGCGCACGATCGACCGCAGCGACCATGAAGCGCACTACCGGAACGGGGGTGAAGAACACGCCATGCCGTTTCCGCGCGGCCGGATCGAACACGCCCAAGAAATCCTCATAGAAATAGAGGATCGGGTCGATACCGCCGCGCGGCGCGAGCAGCGCAGGATCGACCGTGTTGACCGTATCCAGGATCACCTCGAAAGCGGCGCCGAGCACTTCGAGAATCTCGTCCTGCGTCAGCGCCCGCAGCGTCGCCCGCAACAGCGGATAGGCGCCCTCGGGCAGCGCGCGATAGGCGTCGCGGTCCACAATCGACTTCGGCGCCTCGGCCGGCACAGCTAGCGGAGTCTTCTTCTCCCGTGCCTTTCGAGTTCGCTCGGCGATGAGAGCCTCGCGCGCCAGCAGCAGGCCGAAGGCGAGCGTCTGGGCGAAGGCGTTGGCGAACAGCCCGTTCTCGTCGCTCGGGTCGTAGCCGCCCACTTCCGGTTGGGCGAAAAGTGTCTCGCGGAACTCCTTCTGCACGGCGAGCAGGGCGGGAGGGGCGCCGGCGCGGCATTGATCGGCGATCACGTGGCGCACCAAGCGGGCGGCATGAGCAAGCATGGCCGCGAATTCGGCGGCGCTGCGCGGCGAGATCGGGGCAGCGAGGGCCAGCGTCTCCAGGATCGACAGGAACGCGGCGGCGTCGTGCCGCCGGATCAGGCGCGTGGCCGTCGCCTCGGCCGTCGCCGGATCTAGCGCCGCCGCCGGCAGGATCGTCGCGTGCTCGATCAGCTTCTCGCGCCGGTAGAGATGGATGCGGAAATTGCAGAAGCCCCACAGCGGCAGCTCGCGGAAGCGGTGGAACTGGTCCTGATCATGGCCGCGCAGCCGTCCGGGTGCCAGGCTGTTGCCCGGCTGCTTCAACTCGATGAAGGCGCGGGCCGGCTCGCCCGGTCGGGCGAAGGCGAGGTCCGGCCGCCCGATTGCCTGCCTGCGGTACTCGGGCAGCACGCGCGGCGCGAGCGGGACGGATTGCGCCAGCAGTGCCTCGATCAAGGCCTGGAAGCGCGGCGCCAAGAGCAGTTCGAGGGCTGTGCCGTCGCCGCCGATGCCCGGATTTGCGCGCCGGTCGGCCCGCACGGCCGCCGCAAACCGCTCGATCGCCCCAGTCGCCGCGGCAGTCATCCCACGTGCGGCCGCGGCTTGTTCCTGGTCACGATTTCCCCCGCCTACGCCCCGATCGCCAGTTTGCAACTTATTGTTGAGCGGGCCAACGATTGCCCTCACCTCGCGCAACAGGTCGGCATCGGTCATCGCCTCGGCCTGCTGGTGGCGACCGCGGGCACGCAACTCGCGCTTGGACTGCCGCTTGCCGGACGCCTCCTCCAGATCGAGGGCGGCCTGATCCTTCATCGTGTGCTTCGGCGGCGGCACCGGCACGACGAACTCGCTGCGACGGCGCCCCTCGGCCGCAACCCCGGTCGGGATGCCGTTCTCGTCCAGGACCCAGTGGCGGGCCGGCGCCGCGAACGGCGTGTTGAGAATCGGGTTGTCGATGACGGGCGAGGGCACGCCGCCGGTATGCCACGGTCGAGCGATTCCGGTCACGTGATCGCGCGCCTCGCGGACTGCCTTCCCGTGCTTGACAATACGCGAGGGGTTGCGTTAGATGTGCTGTCAAGAGTTTCGGATGTCGAGGTGCTGACCATGATTACCGCGGAGGCCAAGATGATGGAGGAGGGACGGTGCAACCGGCGCGCAAGCCGGCCGCGAGGACCCAGAGCCACCCCACCCGCCGCGGCGAGCCTGATTCCTTCGTGTTCTCAGGCGTCGCGACCCTGATCCGGCCCTGTTCTCAGGCTGGGGAGGAGCCTGATTTGCCCCTGTTCTTGGGCCTGAGCGAGCCTGTTTCGCCACTCGATCAGGTTCGCCCCGCCGGCGCGGACCCGCCGGCCATGAGGCGGGTCCTTCCCGCTCGCACTGAACCGGACCAGCGACTATCTCCGCGCCATGTCCGACGCATCGCATCCCCCGATCCCCGCTGACGGCCTCGCGGTTTTGGCGCACTGGGATGCCGAGGCCGGCGTGTGGTGGGCGGAAAGCCCACACCTGCCCGGCCTGGTGACAGAGGCGCCGACCATCGAGGCGCTGGTCGAGCGCGTGCGTGCGGTGCTGCCCGAGCTGCTTGCCGCCAACGGCACCGCACCCGGCGTCATCCAGATCATCTTCCAGGCGGATCGCGTGGAGACAATCAATCTCGCGGCATAGTGGTCCAGACCTTCGATCGCGAGCTGAAGCGGCTGCTTGCCGCAGCCGGTTGCGTGTTTCAGCGGCAGGCCAAGGGCAGCCATGAAATCTGGTGGTCGCCGATCACACGCCGGACCGTGACGGTTCCCAATGGCTGCGTCAGCCGCCACACGGCAAACGCCGTGCTACGCGATGCCGGCTTGCCCAAGGCGTTCTGATGGTTGGCACGCAGCCTTTGCCCGATAGCAAATTCTCGTCGATAATCTCTTGAATTGGTGGGCGCAGCAGGGCTCGAACCTGCGACCCGCTGATTAAGAGTCACATCCCGTCGCTATGTGGGGGTGTCTCCCGTCGTCCCCATCCATCCCCGAAAGTCCAGAGACCTGCTGATCTTGCTTGCATTTTCTGTGAAGCCCCCACATGACTGCGTCCTATGGCGTCCCGGATTATCTCCCGATGTTGAAGCCCCGGTGAAGCCCCATTGAAGCCCCATGTGGCCTGGAGCGCAACGAAATGCCGGTGCGGCTGACGGAGACGGCGATAAACAAAGCGGTTCGCGAAGCGCCGGAGACCGGCCGGAAGGACTTAGCGGACGCCGGCTGCCCCGGGCTGCGGCTTCGAGTGACGCCCGCCGGAGGCGTGACGTGGGCCCTTGCGTGTCGAGATCGGCACGGGAGGATGCGGCGCTTCTCCCTCGGCACCTTTCCCACGATGGGGATCAGCGAAGCCCGGACTGAAGCCCGGGTGCTGCACACGAAGGTGAAGCGGGAGGGTGCCGACCCAACAGCCCAGGCACGGCGCGAGCGAGCCATGAGCGCGAACGCCCGGGCAGGGGTCGGCACGCTGGCCGCCGTTTTGGAGCTGTACGCCGAGAAGCGCGGCAGCGCACAAAAGGCATGGCCCCAGGCGCGGAAGAGGATAGAGGCGCTGTTCCGGCCGCTGCTACAGAAGCCGGCCGAGGCGCTGACCGCGGCGGATTTCCAAATGCTCGCCGATCGACACCCGGCGGCGAGCACAGCGTCGCTTGCCGTGCGTAGCGTGCGGCCCGTTCTGAAATGGGCAAGTACGCACGGTAGGCGCTATCTCGCGGCCGAGGTTGGGCACATCTCTCCACCAGCAGCCGTCCGCCGCCGGAAGCGAGTCCTCGACCGGGGGGAGTTGGCGCGGCTGCTGCCCGTCCTGCGGGCTTCTGATCGGCCCTACGGCGCGGCTATGCGATTCATGTTGCTGACCCTCACCCGTCGGCAGGAAACGGCGCTCGCGCGGTGGAGCGATGTTGACCTCGAGCGTGGCACGTGGAAGCTCCGCGAAACGAAGAATGACCGGCCGCACACGGTGCCGCTGCCACACCAAGCCGTCGCCCTGCTACGGGCCCGTTCCCCAAGGGCGACGACGGCAACCCGGGCCAGCCCAACCCTGATGGGTTGATTTTCTGCACCTCAACCGGCGCCGAACTCGGCAACTGGGATAGGGAGACGAAATTGATTCAGGCGGCCAGCGGGACCGACGACTGGCACCGCCACGATTTGCGCAGGACCGCCGCGACGCTGCTTGGCGAAATGGGCGAGCTGCCCGACATCATCGAAGCGGCACTGAATCATGCCGCCACCCACAGCCCAATCGCGGCGACGTACAACCGCGCCAGATACCGCCCCCAAGTCGCCACAGCACTTCAGCGCCTGGCCGACGCGCTCGACGCGATCGAGGCAGGTATACCCCTCCTCTCACGGAGCTTGGGGGTTCGATGCGCCAATGAAGTGAAATGCGCCAGTGATCAATGAGGCGATCTCGCTTCGATAACTGGCGATATTGTCGAAGAACCCGTCGATCGCGGCCTTGAAGTCGGTGAGGCAAGGATAGTGCTGATTGTACAGCACAGCCTTCTTCAGCAACCACCACAGTCGCTCGATCAGGTTGAGGGTCGGCGCATAGGCCGGCAGGTAGACCAGCTCGATGCGGCAACCGTCCTCCGACAGATAGGCCTTGATCTCGGCCGAGTGGTTGTAGCGGGCGTTGTCCAGCACGACGCGGATCGCGGTCGCCGTCGGATGCCGCACCCCCAGCTCCTGGAACAGCGCGATCATCTCGGCGCTGGTGATCTTGCCCGCCTCGCGGTACACCACCGTGCGGTCGGGCCAACGCAGCGCGCCGTTGATGTTGACGTTCACCCGCCCATGGTTGCTCTTCAGCTCCCGCGTCCGGCCCTTGCGGATCCAGCCATGGCTCGGATGCGCCGTGTACGACGGGTGCGTGGCATCGACGAAATACAGCGGATGCTCGGCATCCGCTTCGGCCATCAAAGGGGCGAGCGTCTGTTCCACGAACCGCTGCTGCGCCGCGGCATCCGCTTTCGCCGGGACGCTCTTCGGCATCTTGTAGACGAACCCGATCCGCTTCAGCAGCTTGGTCATGGCGTTCGGCGTGTATTCCACCTCGAATGTCCGCCGGACGAAGTCGCACACCGCCTTCGCCGTCATATAAAGGCGGCGCTCCAACTCCGTCGTCAGCGCATCAAGCTGCTCCGGGCTCAGCGCCGGCTCACTGCCCTCGTAGTTCAACCGCTCGATCCCCACCACACCGGACGCCGCGTACAGCCGGCGGTGCTCGCGCACCGTCTCGGCGTCGATGAACAGCACCTCCGCCACCCGCTCCGCCGCCCAGCCGTCGTCCAGCAACAGCAACGCGTTCATCCGCCGGTGCACCGTGCTCGGCGTCTGGCGGCGCATCATCCGCAGCAGATGCGCCCGATCCAATGGGGTCAGAACCAATCCTGCCATGCCGCCAGCGAATCCGACCGCGTCGCGTCGGCGCAAGATAATTCCGCCGGGCTCTCGCGGATTCGGGGTATACCAGCGACGTGGTGCAGCTCCCGTCGGGCGGTGCGCCATGAACGCCGAACCGGCGCGCGATCAGACGACCTGGAACGGTTACATGGGGCGCCTACTGCGCGACATCGTGCATGATCTATGGCGGGAGGCGGCGGGGCAACGCGTGGCCGAGGATCCGCAACTCCGTCGCTGGCGGCGCGAGCATGCTCGCGCCGCGCGCCGCTCGCGGATCGCTCCCCCTCCGTCGGACGCGTTATTGCAGCTTCTGCTTGGCATTGGATGGTGGGCATCCTTCGATGCCATGAGCCTTGCCGTCGAGCCGGTGCCAGCGGCAGTTGATCCGCTTCACCACTACAGCATCCATCTCAAGCCGGCTAACGTGCGGGCGCGCGTAGTCGCCGAGATCTAGGAACAGCGCCCCTTCACCTTCGCGCACGCGATCGAGCCGCTCGTGCAAGCGATCACGGCCGGCGAGGTCGCGGTCGCGGGATATATTGGCGTGAAGAAGGTGGCGTTAGCCTCCGAGTTGCTGGCCGGCCGACGCTGGCATTTACAACGCGACGGCGCGCTGGTTCTCCACGCCGCCGACGGCACGCTCCTGGCCTTCGATCAAGTGCGGATCGCCGTGCCGGCCAGGGAGTTGGGACCAGCTATTTCGATTCCCAACGCGAAGGCAAGAAAGATCCGTGACGTTTCAAAGTGGATGGAGTGCTACGCGCGTGCCGCGATTGCTGCGCGCCATGGTGCGAAGCCGAAGAGAGATGACGCGATTCGAGAGTGCATGACCACAACACGGGCCACCTACCGCGAGGCTCTGAGTGCGTGGCAGCATCTACCGAAAGATCTGAAGCGCACGCCCAGAGAAACGGACCGGGCAACAGCGGGCAAATGACCGTGCAGCGGGCGCCCGGGCGGGCGCCCGCTGCACACTGATTACCGCCAACTATCTTCACACCTAGTCCCTCGGCATCCGACGCGATACCGAGGGAACAGCAATGCCTAACTTGAATCATCTTAACGCCGCCATGCCCACCGCGCTCGCGGCCGAGGCCGTGAAGTACACGCCGATCCCACGGTGGTGCAGGATGACCGGCATGAGCCGGAGCGGCACCTACGTCGAGCTCGGGCGCGGGAACCTGCGCGCGATAAAGCTGCGTTCCCGAATTTTGATCGATGTCGAGCATGGGCTTGCATGGCTTGCCACGTGCCCGGCCGCCGTGATCCGCGCGCCGAAGTCCGTCGCATAGAAAATCCCCCCGGTGCTGCCCCCGGGGCGGATGACGAACGCGAACCTCACACCGCTTATCCAGCGTTCTTCGACGCCGGCGGCAAGCCGGACCTCAACGTGAGGCCGAGATGTTTGACATCGTGAATCAGAACGCGGACCCGCCGGCGGCGCCCGAATCCGCGTCGCCGGCGAGCTCGCCGGACGCGCTGCCCGGGCCGCTGACGCCCCCCGATTGCGACCTGCGCGACTTCCCGTTCATGCCGCTCGACGTTCGCCGGCTCCGGGATTCCGACCTGGTCGGCAACGTGACCGGCGACGCTTTCCGCTGCGCGGTGCTTCTGTGGGCTGCCGCGTGGCATCAGGTTCCCGCCGGCTCCCTCCCGGACGACGACGCGGTGCTAGCGAGCCTGGCGGGCTACGGCCGTGACGTCGCCGCCTTCCGCATCGACCGCGCCGCTGGTGGCCTGCATCGCTTCATCCGGTGCAACGATGGGCGGCTATACCACCCCGTCGTCGCCGAGAAGGCCAATGAAGCCTGGAACCGGAAGCTGTTCCAGCGCGAGCGGGGCCGGCGTGGCAACGCGATCCGTTGGGGATCGCCGAAGGATAAGGCGCCAATCGCTGAAGCATCCTTCAAGGATCGCGGTTCGATCCTTGAAGGATTGCGCAAGGACTCCTCGAAGGATCGCAAGAGACAGGGACAGGGACAATATAGTGGCGCTGCCGCGAGCGTTTCTGCCGGCAGCGCAACGAATACCCCCTCCCCGAAGCGCCGGAGCGAGCTGACAGACAACTTGGCGCGTTCCAGCTTCGACACGTTCTATAGGGAGTATCCAAGGAAGCAGGCGCCGCGGAAGGCGGCGGCGGCCTACGTCGCGGCGGTGCGACGAGGGGCGACGCCCGAGGCGATCCTGGCAGGACTGCGGCGGGCCAAGTTCAGCACGGACGCCAAGTTCATCCCACACCCGGCCACCTGGTTGAACGACGACAGGTGGCTCGACGAGCCGCCGGCCGAGGCCGCCCCGAACATCTCTGTCGTGCGGGGGGCGCTGTGATGGCGACCGACCTGCCCGGCCTACTGGCCGACGCTGGGATTCGGCCGAAGCGCCTCTCTCCCGGCCACACCGAAAAGCTCATCTGCCCGCAGTGCGACGGCGGGCGGACGCGCGAGCCGTCCCTATCCCTCACGATCGACCCGGGCGGCGGCGGCGCGACCTGGCAGTGCCACCGCGGAAAGTGTGGCTGGAAACACGGCGCGCGCATTCCTCAGGATAGGTGCAGGCAGCCTCACACGGCGTCCCCGATATCTCGGCACCCCGCGAGCGGTGACCGGCCTGTGCGGCCTTCCAAGCCGCGGGAAACCGCAACACCGGCGGAGCACACTCAGGCGCAGCGCGAGAACCGCCCCGAGTGGCTTTACGGCCTCTTCGCCGAGCGCCGGATCGGCGCCAAGACGGTGCACGACTTCGGTATCTACGCGACGCAGCGCCGGTTTCCCGACCCGGTCGGCGAGTCCGACGCAACCGTGTTCCCGTACCACGTGGCGCGGCGCGCTTGTGAACCGAAAATACCGGCCGCACCCCGCGAAGACTCCCCAGCTCCAAGAGCGGAACGCGCTGCCGACGCTCTACAACATCGACCGTCTCGGCGAGGCACCCGACGAGGTGATCTTCGTCGAGGGCGAGCCTGACGTGATGGCGCTCTACGAATGCGGGATCACGAACGCCGTCAGCCTGAAGGACGGCGCGCCCCCCACGCTGCGAGACGAGTCCGATCCGCGCTGGCAGGACGAGAAGCGGTTCGCCGCGCTCGCGACGCACGCTGACCTGCTCGAGGGGGTGAGCACCTTCATCCTCGCCGGCGACATGGACGCGCCCGGACTCGCCTTGCGCGAAGAGCTGGCGCGCCGCCTCGGGCGCCATCGCTGCCGCGTGGTCAGGTGGCCGGAGGGCTGCAAGGACGCGAGCGATATGCTGCGCGCGCACGGCCCGGACGCGGTTACCGCGGGTATTGCGGACGCGACGCCGTATCCGATCGATGGGCTTCAGGACATCACGCCGGGCACGCTGCTGGAGCTGCGCCATGCGCCGCCGCCGCCGGCGCTGACGACCGGCTGCCGCGCCACCGACGCGATCTTGCGACTGCCTGGCGAGGGCGGCCGACTGATCGTGGTCACCGGCATTCCGAACCACGGGAAGTCATCGTGGGTGACGTTCCTGATGCTGCACCTGATGCAGCGCCACGGGCGCCGGTTCGTCATTTTCACGCCGGAAATGGCGCCCTGGCCGCAGTACGTCGCGCTGTGCGCTCAGATTTTGATGGGCCGTCCGTTCTGGCCGAGTGCCGACGGGCCCGGCATGTCGGACTCCGAAATCGACGCGGCGGAAAGGTGGCTGCGCCCGCGGCTGCGGCTGCTGACGACGGACTCGACCTACGACGCCCCCTCGCTCAACCTGCTTATGGAGCGGGCGGCGGCTGCGGTGCTGCGCGACGGCGCGACCGATCTTGTCGTCGACCCCTGGAACGAGATCGAGCACGCGCGCGGCACCGCCAGCGAGACAGACTACACGGGACGGGCGCTGCAGCGCCTGCGCGCCTTCGGCACTCGGCACGGCTTTAAATAACATCTGGATCATCGCTCACCCGGCCAAGCCATTCGCGGTCAAGCCGGGCGAAGCGGTGGAGCCTCCCGGCCTGTATGCGATCAGCGGCAGCGCCCATTGGGCGAACAAGAGCGACATCGGCGTCACCGTGCACAGCACTGGCGAGCGGACCGAAATTCATCTCTTGAAGGCGAGGTTTTCGCGTTGGGGCCGGCGCGGAACGAAGGCCATCCTCGAGTTCCACAAGCCCACCGGCCGCTTCCTCGACACTGACGCGCCGCTGCCGCACCCCGGCGAGCGCCTGGGCGGAGAGGTGCTATGAACGCCCCCCTGACGCTGCGGCCCGACCAGCAGGACGCGGTTGATGCTGTCCTGGCAGCTCTCGCCGAGGGTATCCGGCGCCCGCTGGTGGCGATGCCGACGGGCAGCGGCAAGAGCATCGTGCTCGGCGCCATCGCCACCAGGCTGGCGGCCGAGGGCAAGCGAGTGCTGGTGCTCGCACACCGCGGCGAGCTCATTCACCAGAACGCTGGCGCGCTCGCGCGGCTCGACCCGCTGGCGGACTTCGGGATCTGCCATGCCGGCAGCGGCCGCGATGACCTTGTGAGCCGCATCGTGATCGGCTCGACGCCGACCATCTAGCGCCGGCTAAAGCGCATCATCGCCCGGTTCGACGCCGTCCTGCTCGACGAATGCCACCTGCTCACGCCCAGCGGCACCGGGATGTTGAGCAAGATCATGGAGCGCCTCGCCGAGCTCGCGGGCGACGAACCGCCGCTCATCGGCCTGACCGCGACGCCGTTCCGGCTCGACGCCGGCTCCCTGATCGGGGCCGGGCTGTTCGAGCGCGTGGTCTACGAGCGCCAGATCGGGGAGATGATCGCCGAGGGCTTGTTGTCGCCGATCCGCACGAAGATTCCGCGCACCGGGCAGATCGAGACGGCGGGCATCCGCATCACGGCCGGCGACTACAACGCAGCCGCGCTCGAGAAAGCCGCGATGGCGTCCGACCTGACCGAACAGGCGGTCGCACGCGCGGTCGAGGTCGGGAGGGCCGAGGGTCGCAAGAGCTGGCTCTTCTTCGGCGCCAGCGTCGACCATGCGAACCGCATCGAGCGGGCGCTGACCGCGCACGGAGTCACTGCCGCCACCATCACCGGCGACACGGGCGCCGATGCGCGGGCCGAGACCATCCGCCAATTCCGCGCCGGCGAGCTGACCGCGCTGGTGAATTGCAACGTGCTCACCACCGGCTTCGACGCGCCCGGCACCGACCTGGTCGCGGTGCTGCGGCCGACATGCTCGCCGGTGTTGTGGGTGCAGATGGTGGGGCGCGGCACCCGGACCGCTCCGGGCAAGACCGACGTGCTGCTGCTGGACTTCGGAAACAACCTGATCCGGCATGGCCCGATCGACGACGTTCGCCTGGACAAGACCGGCGTGCAGAAGCGGAAGGACTACCCGGAGACGGCGCGCACCTGCTTCGGGTGCGACGAGGTAATCCCGAAAGGCGCGCAGTGCTGCCCGGCCTGCGGCGAGCCGGTGCCGCAGAGAGAACCGCCCAAGATTGAAGCGATCGAGTGCCAGGAAGAGGCGATCGCCGGCGAGCGGCGCGGCCAGCGCGGCACCGTCGCCCGCGTGATCCGCCTGTCCGCCCGGGTGCATCAGAAGGCCGGATCGCCGCCGTCGCTCCGGGTCTACTTCCACATGCTGGACGGCAGCACCGTGAGCGATTTCTGGGCCGTGGAGCACCCGAACGCATGGGCCAAGAGCCGCGCCCGCGAGCGATGGGCGGCCCTGTCCCGCTCGCCGCGCCTGCCGCCGCCCCGCACCGCTGCCGAGGCTTTTCGCCGCTTCGTCACCGGCGAGATCGCGACCCCGCCCGAGGTGATAGTGGAGCACCGGGGCGCCTGGCCGAGCATCCTCGCCGTGCTGGCGGACGAAGAGGCCGCAGCGGCATGAGCGCGCGGCCGTCGTGATCGCACCATACGCGGGCAGTACCTTCCAAACTTGGCCGCGGCGCTCCGGGACAGAACGCGCGGCCTTTTTTGTTGCGTCGACGTGGCCGCAATTTTGAGGGCACATCGGGCCGAGGGGTATCCAGAATTGGAGAGAGGGAGGAATGCGCCGTTCCTCCCTGCCGGCCGGGCAAGGGGGCCGCGTTTCGCGCCCCCCTTTTACGCGCTACGCCACGCCGGGCCTGTGGCGCTGCACGCCGCGGGCCGGCTATCTGCGCCGCGCCCCAATGCCGAGCCCCAGCAGTCCGCTCGCCAGCAGCGCCAGCCCGCCGGGCTCAGGCACGCCCGTCGGCGGATCAGATGCAGACGCAGCAGCACCCACCGGCGTGTAGGTATAAATTGCCCTCGCCGTGCCCCTGATGTGCAGGAGGTCTGAGACTCCCGACCAGCTAGGCGGGTAGCTAACTATCGCAACCTGCGTCCAGGCGAGGATGTCAGGCTCGATCCAGGCTGTATCGGTCACAATGACCTTGAACGGCTCGCGCGTCCCGATCGCGGTGTAATTGTAGATCGGGCTCGACTCTCCCGTGGTCGTCCTGCGCGCGAGCACGTTTTCCGACGCCAGCGTGGTCACAGGCGGATAGCCGCTAATCCCAACATGCCCGGTGAGCGTCACCAACGCCGACTTGGGGTAGTAGCCGCCGTCATTCGGCAAGAACCCCGCCTCCCACTCGAAGCCGGGTCTGAAGCTGCCCGACACCACCAGGCGCTCACTGGTCAGGGTGCCGAGGCTGGCATTGAAGAGGGGAACGCCGGCCCCGAAGTCGCCGAGGTATGTTCCATCGGCGGTGATGTTGAACGGGGCCGACACCGAGAGGGTGTTGGCCAGGCTCATACCCGGTGCCAGAGCCGCCAGGATCGCCGCAGTCGTCATGAGCCGCATCATTGATCCCCCCTGCTGCCGTTTCAGCAGGCCATGCAAGAATCACGCCGCGACTGTAACCGCCTGTAACGAAAGCGGGTGCCGGAACGCAGGTGGTTTGATCGGGCCGGAGATGTAAAATAAGCCGACGTCGCACGTCGGATCGGCAATGCGGCCTTGGCCCCCCATCTCTGGCCGATGATCGCCCGACGCGCAACGGGCAGTAGCCGGAAGCGGGCCGGGCACCGCAGTACCCGGCCCGGTGTGTCAGGCCGCGGTGCCGGCTGCCAGAGCAGCGAGGTCGCGCGCCGCACTCGCCACCAGCATCCAGTCGACGCCGAGTTCGTCGGCGCCGAGCGCGATCGTCGCGATCGCCAGCGCGATGCCGATCTTGCCGGAGATGCCGGTCAGGGTGCCGGCGGGCGTGGCAAGGAGCACTTCCTCGATCCGCGCCTGCCCGCGCACGAACCGGCTCGCACGATTATCGAGCGCCAGACGTTCGGCCGTGGGGCTTTCCTCGGCCGCCAGGAGGGCGTCAACACGGCCCGCATGGGCGTGCCAGCTCGCGGCCAGCGTCTCGACATCAGGGGCGCGCCGCGGCGCGTGCTGGCGGCCAGACTTCGGGTTATCATCAGGGAAGGTCATCGACTGTCTCCATTACAGTTGGTGGCTAGGCGCCCGGGCCGGTGTTCAAGCACCGCCGGGCGCCGCAACTATCCGCCGGCCGCAAGCAATCTGCAACACCTGATTTCCGAAAAGTGCTGCTGCCAGCGATAGACTTCCTATCGACGGCTGGCGTTTTTCCTATTGCTTCGGGCTGGACGGGAGGACTGATCCGGGCCGACGCTATACGTCGCGAGGATGGTGACCGATTCCGTCGCTCCCGCCTGGTCGCGGCAAGGGTGTCACGTCAAATGACACCCTTTGCCGACGCGGAGGGTGAACGATCCGTTCACCCCGCCCGGAGCCGGGCTTCGCGTGGCAGCAGCGGCGGCGGCCAGCAGTATGCCAACCACAGGCATATTGCCGGATACCTGTGCTTCAGCTATGCAGTCCCTATGGCGATGCACAAGCAGATGGTTTCGCTCACGGCCCCGCAGATGGCCTTCCTGCGGGAGGAAGCGGCGCGGCTTGGCATCAGCGTGTCCGACGTCATTCGCCGGATCCTTGACCAGCACCGCGACGCCAGCACTGCGCCGACCAAGAAGGAGACGGCGTGATGCCGAGCGACGCCATCCCCGTCGAGAGAATCGGCGCACCCGTGCGGCTGCCGCTGGCCGCGATCCGTGTCCCGCAGCGCCGCTACCGGGCGCTACAGCCGGCCGTCGTGGAGGAGATAGTGTCCAGCTTCTCGCGACTTGGCCAGCGTGTCCCGGTCACCGTTCAGCCGGCGGACGCGCGCGGCGGCGAGCCCATCGTCGCCTACGAACTCATTGTCGGACACCACCGGCTCGAGGCGGCGCGCGAGCTCGGCTGGACCGAGATTGATGCGTGGGTCCGCGATTGCAACGAGACTGAGGCAAGGCTTTGGGAAATAAGTGAAAATCTGCACAGAGCTGAGCTTTCGGTGCTTGATCGTTCCGATTGCGTCGCCGAGTGGCGGAGATTGAAGAAGGAGAAGGGTGGTCAAGTTGACCACCCTTCTGTCGGAGGGACACAGCCGCACGACAAAGCTATCAGCGCGACAGCTCGCGAGCTTGGGGTCGGCCGCAAGGAGGTCGCACGAGCGGCCAAGATCGCGTCGCTTACCCCGGAGGCGAAGGAAGCTGCCCGCGAGACCGACGCGGCGAACAACCAGAGCGCGCTCTTGGCGGCCGCGAAGGAGACCAGCCCCGAGGCGCAGGTCGAGTCGCTACAGCGGCAGGCCGCTATCCGGCGCTTCCGCCGAGAGGCGCGGCTGGAGAAGCTGTCGCAGGAGATCGAGATACTAAGGAGGCCGGAGGTCGCCAACGCCGCCCATGCCGCCTTCTAGGCCCTTGCCGAGACAGAACCGCAGCCCGATCCGATCACCGAGCCGCCGCCACCCGAGCCGCAGGCGGCCGCCCTGACGCCCGACGAGCAGGCGGAGACGCCGGCGGACCTGCGACGCCTCGAGCAAGCGCCCCGGCTGATCCGCACCTTCGCGCCGCACCTCGCCCAGCCCGCCACCGAGCCAGCACCCGAGGCCGCGCCGATCGCCGAGGCTCCCACGCCGGTCGGCGAGCCGAACGCCGACCTGTACGTGCGGGAGGCCGCCCTGTTCGCCGGCCTGATCGCCCAGTACGTGGAACAGGAGCACATCGCCAAGCAGGTGCATTGGCTGCGCACCGTGCCGTCCGGCTTCCTGGTGACCGCGCTCCGGGAGGTGGCTTGACCGGCACCGATCTACAGCATTGCTGTTGACCTGACTACAGCATTACTGTATAGGGAGTCGTGCTGCAGGCCGTCCTCGAAACCTCGATCTTCTCCCGCCGCGCGGACGCCTTGCTGTCGCGGGAGGAACGGTCGGACCTGATCGAGTCCTTGGCCCGCGATCCGCTCGCCGGCGACGTGATGCCGGGCCTCGGCGGCGTGCGGAAGCTGCGGTTCGCGCCGAAGGGGCGTGGCAAGAGCGGCGCCTTTCGGGTGATCTACTACGTGCTGACCGACGAGCTGCCGATCCTCGCGCTGCTGATCTACGGCAAGAACGAACGGGCAGACCTCAGCCCGGAGCAGCGCAAGGTGATCGCGGCATTGGCGGCGGAGATGAAGCGGAGGCGATGATGGCGGAGGACACAGAGATCGGACGGGAGCTGATCGCCTCCATGCAGGAGGCGGTTGCCATCGTGCGCGGCGAGAAGGAGCCGGCGCGGGTGCACCTGCCGCCGGACTGGCCCGATGTGCGCGCCATCCGCGCGCGAACCGGCCTCAGCCGGCCAGCGTTCGCCGAACGGTTCGGCCTCGCCGTCGCTGCCGTGCGCGATTGGGAACAGGGGCTTCGCCGCCCTGATCCGGCGGCCCGGGTGCTGCTGCTGGTGATCGCGCGCAGCCCGGACGTGGTCGCCAAGACGGTCGCGGAGGCGAAGGTAGCCGCGTGACTGACTGGACGCGGCGCGTGATCGACGAGCTCGACCGCGTGCCCGGCCTGCCGTGGGACATCATCGCCGACCAGCGCGCCCCGGCGCCGGGCATCTGCGTGTGCTTCTGCTCAGCCGGCGCTGCGCACGCTGCGCTTGTGGCGGCCGGCTTCACGCCCACCAGGCTCGCGATCGACGTGCCGCCGTTACTGCCATTCCACGATCCACGCAGCACGTTGAAATTCGGCCGGGCGGATGGCGCGCTGGTGGTGTTGGCGCGGCGGATGGCGGCGACGGTATAGCGGGCGGCGAGCCCTACTGCTTCGGGAGCGCAACCGGATCGGGCGGCGGTGTGGCCTCGGTCTGCCTGGTTTCCACCTCGGCCATCAGCTTCTCGATCCGCTCCGGGAGCTTGATCCTCGCCCCGGCCCCAGGCGTCCAGGCGTCCAGCTCATCCCATGCCTCATCCGGCAGCGTCATCAGCCTCGCCCTTCCGCGCCTTCGCGGCCGGCCTGAAGGGTCTCAGCACTGTTGAGACCCTTTCGCGTTCGGCCCGCTCCGCCGCCTCGTCGAGCATCTTCTGCAGCCACGCCGGCGTCTTGATGCTGTTGTTGGCCCGCGGAACCATGCAGTCGGGATAGTCCAGGGCTTCGTCCGTCAGCTTCATGCCCGCATTATTCCACACGGCGCGGCCGCGGCGCTGGCGATCGGCGCCCGGCCCGCCGTGAGACTGGTGCGTCACGGTGTATGGTGGCGAAGCCCATGCTTGCTGCTACTCGGCCTGGCATGACGCCCGCTGGCGATGCCACGTCCGCCGGCTGATCCCGGCCGCTTCCCAGGGCCGATCGCGCTCGACCGAATGCTCGGCTGCGGATTCCGATGATGGCGGACGGCGATTCCGATTGAAGCCGTCCAGTGATTCCGATCCAAGGCGGACAGGGATTCCAACGGATCCCGGCCAGGGTCGTCATCGGCGTGGCTATGAGGTCAGGCGACGGCTTCGGCGTCAAGCATGAGCGCCTTGGCCGCCCGCTTTCGCAGTGACTCTCCCTTCAGCACCAAGCGGTGTGCATTGTGGACAAGCCGGTCCAGCACGGCGTCCGCGATCGTCGGATCGCCGATCACCTCGTGCCAGTGGTCGACCGGCACCTGGCTGGTGACGATGGTTGAGCTGCGGTCATGGCGGTCGTCCATGATCTCCAGCAGGTCACGGCGTTGCTCGCTGGTGAGCGGCGCCAGACCCCAGTCGTCCAGAATCAGCAGTTGCACCCGGCCGAGCGCCTTCAACAGCCGTCCGTAGCGCCCATCGCCGCGAGCCAACGCCAGCGTCTCAAGCAGCCTGGGGACACGGTGATAGACGACCGAGCGGTTGTCCCGGCACGCCTTATGGCCGAGCGCACAGGCGATCCAGGACTTGCCGACGCCGGTCGGGCCGATGACCAGCAGGTTCTGCTTGCGATCGATCCAGTCGCCAGCCGCCAGCTTCTGGAACAGCGTGCGGTCGAGACCACGGACCGCCCGCAGGTCGACGTCCTCCACGACGGCTTCCTGGCGCAGGGCGGCAAACCGCAGCCGCGCGACCAGCCGCTTGTTCTCTCGCTCCATCGCCTCGCGGTCGAGCAGCAGCGCGAGCCGTTCCTCGAAGCTCAAGGCGGCGATGTCGGGCTGTCGCCGCTGATCATCGAGCGCGCGAGCCATGCCGGTCAGGCCGAGGGCGAGCAGGCGTTCTTGCGTGGGGTGGGCGAGCATCGGGGTCCTCCTTCAGTGGTAGTAGCCGCGGCCGCGGATGTTCGCGTGCAGCAGGGGAGCGGGCTCAGGCGCCGGATCCTCGTGGAAAGCCCGGTCCAGGCCGGTGCGCAGGATCGAGGCGATCGACCCGTAGGTTCGCGCGCCGATCGTCAGCCCGCGCTGGCAGGCCGCTTCAAGCCTGGGCTCGCCGTAGGTCTTGGCCAGCTGCAGGATGCCCAGGCATGCCCGGAAGCCCTGCTCGGGGTGCGGCTTGGTGCGCATGATCGTCTCGACCAGGGCCGCCGTGCCTGGCCCGACCTGGGCGGCAAAGGACAGCAGTCGCGCCGGCGTCCAGCTGGCGTAGCGCCGATGTGCGCTTGGCATGTGCTCGGCTGTCGTCGTGTGCCGCCGCCGCAGCGTCGATCGCAGATGGGCCGCAACACGCGTGCCGGCGTGGAACACCTCGATCGTGGTGTCGGTGATGCGCGCCTCGACCACCTCGCGGATCAGCCGCGACGGCACCGAGTAGAAATGTCCGTGCACCTCGACGTGGTAGTCCGGGGCCACTCGGCAGCGCCGCCACTCGGCATAGGCGTACGGCTCGGGCGGCAGCGGCAGCAGCGCCGGCCGATCGATCGTCTCGAAGAACTCGCGGCGACTGGCACCGAGCCTGCGCATCAGCCGGGCGTTCAGATCTCCCAGCACCTCGCGGATCGCCTCGTTCAGCTCACCCAGCGACAGGCACCGGCGGTTGCGCAGCCGCGCCAGGATGAACCGCTCGACGATCAGCACCGCGACTTCGACCTTGGCTTTGTCGCGTGGGCGGCGGACCCGGGTCGGCAGCACTGCCGTGCTATAGTGGCCCGCCATCTCCTGGTAGGTGCGGTTGATACCGGGTTCGTAGCGGCAAGTCGTCGTCACCCCGGCGCGCAGGTTGTCGCATACCAGCAGCTTCGGCACGCCGCCGAGGAACGCCAGCGCATTGACGTGCGCCCCGATCCAGTCGGCCAGCCCCTCGCTCCAGCGAGCCTCCGCGTAGGTGTACAGAACCGGCTGTAGCCGTAGCCGTCCGCGTGCTCGGCCCTGTATTCCTCCCACAGCAGAACCAGGGTCACGCCCCGGCGCCGCAGCTCCGCATGGACGTGGTTCCAGTCGGGCATGACCCGCGTCGGCGCCTTGTAGAAGCCCGCGGGCGTGAACAGCCGCCGCTCCAGCTCGGCGTCGTCGATCTCCGCCGGCACCGGCCAGGTAATCCCGATCACCGACGTCCGCCGCAGGTATTCGGCGACCGTCGTGTGCCCGACCCCGACCGACCGCGCGATCGTCCGAACGCTCGCGCCGCACGCGTGCCGCAGCCGCAAAACCTCTCGTACTTTCCGCATCGACAATCTCTCGGCTGGCATCGTGTCCCCCTTGGTCGGAGGACCACGCTACCGGTCATGGGATCGCCGACTTCGGCCCCGGATGCCCCTCCTCAGGGCCGTCCGGGATCGATCGGAATCACTGTCCGGCTTCCGTCGGAATCAGTGTCCGCCTTGCGTCGGAATGACTGTCCGCCTTGGCTCGGATTCCGCATGCTCGGCGGCCGACCCGGCGCGCGCCTGCGCCCGGGGCGGTAGCCAGACACCGCCTAGACCCGGGTCGCCCTCGGTGGAATCGCGATTGGGGCTTCCGAATCGAGGTGGTGGTATGATTCTGGGGACTCCGGCAGAGACCGGAGGGTTCGATGGGCTGGCGGCGGGGCAGGCTTACGCGCAGGACTTGCGGGATCGGGTATTGGCCGCGGTGGGCGAGCCGATTCGGGCGGTGGCGGCGCGGTTTGGCGTCAGCCCGTCCTATGTGTCGAAGGTGCATTCGCGACGTCGCAAGACCGGCGAGACCACGCCGGGGCGGCAGCACAACCATGTGGCGCCGCGTTTGGCGCCGCTCTACGACGCGCTGCGGGCGCGGGTGGCCGAGCAGGCGGACGCGATGATTGCGGAGTTGCGGGGCTGGGTGAAGCGCGAGCATGGCATCGTGGTCAGCCATCCGGTGATGTGGTCGGCCCTGGCCCGACTGGGCCTGACGCTAAAAAAACGGTTGCGGGCGGCCGAACAGGACCGCGCCGATGTCGCCGAAGCACGCGCCGCATGGGCCGAGCTGATGCCAGAACTCGACACGACCAAGCTGGTTTTTTATCGATGAGACTTGGGCCACCACCAACATGGCGCGCACGCACGGCCGTGCGCCGCGCGGCCAGCGGCTGATCGCCGCGGTGCCGCACGGGCATTGGCATACCACGACCTTTCTGTGCGGCCTGCGCCACGACGGGCTGGTGGCCCCGCTGGTGCTGGACGGCGCCATCGACGGCCCGTCGTTCCTGGCCTGGGTCGAGCAATTCCTGACGCCGACGCTGACGCCGGGCGACATCGTCATGGCCGACAACCTCAGCAGCCACAAAATCGCCGGCGTGCGCGAGGCGATCGAGACGCGGGGCGCCAGCTTATGGTTCTTGCCGTCCTACAGCCCTGATCTGAATCCGATCGAACAGGTGTTCAGCAAGCTCAAACGGCTGCTGCGCTCAACCGCTGCCCGAACCGTCGATGCGCTCTGGCAGGCGATCGGCCAACTGCTCAACCAGTTCGATCCCACCGAGTGCGCCCGCTATCTCCGTCACTGCGGCTATGCACACCCAGGCCGATAATGGTCTAGCCTGTGGATAGCTGTGGAACATGGGTAGAACTCTGCGGCACCGATGATGACCCGTTGACGCAACTCCACGCGCCCCGCGATCCCGATCGAGCCGGCCCGGTGGGCTGGTTTCGCCCCCTGGTACTGTGGGGAAGCATCATTCACCCCAAGGGCGCCGCGTAGGTCTGAGGCCCATGGATGCCGGGGGCGAGAGCAGCCCTCGATAAGCAGCAGACCTGCCCGAAGCCGGCTCAATGCGGCAATGGGGCCTGAAGCGATGGGGCGGCTCCGGCAAACCACCATACGCGGAGGGCAAAGCGGCCCACCTGGCAACCTCGCCGGGGAGGCCCGCTTTGCCCTCTTCTCCGAGACTCACCAACAAACTCTCCAAGGCAGAGAAAGAGGATTCAGAAAGAGAAGGTACGAAGTACACACCCGCGCGGCGCCGTTCGCCGATCGCATCGACCGCCGATCAGCGGCGCCGGCGCAGGTCGCGGGCCGCCATCTTCATGAACCGTTCGACATGCTCGGCCGCTTCGGCGGAGCGTTCCCCGCGCACGCGGGGATGAACCGGCGAGCGACGGCCCGCGCGTGCGCGTATTGCAGCGTTCCCCGCGCACGCGGGGATGAACCTCCTAGCGGCGTTCCCGGTATCGCCTCGATGAGGCGTTCCCCGCGCACGCGGGGATGAACCGGCGCGACAGAGCGGTATATACGCTGGTGCCGGGCGTTCCCCGCGCACGCGGGGATGAACCGATCGGGCTGGGCGCGCCGGCCGCGAGGGATGTGCGTTCCCCGCGCACGCGGGGATGAACCGAGGGCCGCGTCGCTTGACGTGCCAGAGCTCGCGCGTTCCCCGCGTACGCGGGGATGAACCGGTCGCGCGCGACTTGCCGGAACGAAGCGGCATGCGTTCCCCGCGCACGCGGGGATGAACCGATACGATCCAGCTTGGGCGCTTCTCTTTCAGGGCGTTCCCCGCGCACGCGGGGATGAACCGCGTCGCGCGCCGGCATCCGTCTCGACCACATCGCGTTCCCCGCGCACGCGGGGATGAACCGTGTATCGTGACTTCTTTGTTCTTCACAAAGCCGCGTTCCCCGCGCACGCGGGGATGAACCGCTCCGGCGGCGACCGCTCCGGTTAAGCTCGTGGCGTTCCCCGCGCACGCGGGGATGAACCGCTGCGGCTGGAATTTCTGCGGTGACGGAAACAGCGTTCCCCGCGCACGCGGGGATGAACCGGCTGAACGTGGAAATTCGCGCGTGACAAATGCGCGTTCCCCGCGCACGCGGGGATGAACCGCCAGCACAATTGATAAACATGCCACTGACAAGGCGTTCCCCGCGCACGCGGGGATGAACCGCCGCCCCAACGGTCGGATTGGAAACGCTGAGCGCGTTCCCCGCGCACGCGGGGATGAACCAGCCTTCGGCTTCTGACGCGGCAAAAGCCCGTTGCGTTCCCCGCGCACGCGGGGATGAACCGGTTCGTGGTGGCGGCTCGCATTGTCGTTGTCCTTTGCGTTCCCCGCGCACGCGGGGATGAACCGTCGCGGATCAGGTCATCGCGGCTGCGGTGTAGGCGTTCCCCGCGCACGCGGGGATGAACCGTCGGATACATGGCCGGATACCCGTGTCCCGGCGCGTTCCCCGCGCACGCGGGGATGAACCGTGGTTGGTCCGATCTCTGCCGTCACCTTGTCGGCGTTCCCCGCGCACGCGGGGATGAACCGGGCGAGCTGACCTTCGTCTCCTCCGACGTGGTGCGTTCCCCGCGCACGCGGGGATGAACCGCTCCATCGCCTGGTCGCGGAGGCTTGGCTGCCGCGTTCCCCGCGCACGCGGGGATGAACCGGCCTCAACCGCCGGCGGCGGAGCGGGCTCGACGCGTTCCCCGCGCACGCGGGGATGAACCGCGGCATGAGCGGGCAGTCGAGCGCGAGCAGAGGCGTTCCCCGCGCACGCGGGGATGAACCGGCCTCAACCGCCGGCGGCGGAGCGGGCTCGACGCGTTCCCCGCGCACGCGGGGATGAACCGCGGCATGAGCGGGCAGTCGAGCGCGAGCAGAGGCGTTCCCCGCGCACGCGGGGATGAACCGATCGAGCGGTTACGGGAACTCCTACGAGGCTTGCGTTCCCCGCGCACGCGGGGATGAACCGCCGGCGACCGTGTCCCGCATGTGCGGATCGGGGCGTTCCCCGCGCACGCGGGGATGAACCGCATGGCTGGACGCGAACCAGCATCGCTTACCGGCGTTCCCCGCGCACGCGGGGATGAACCGACCTTCGCCGAGCCGACCGATGGCGAACTGACGCGTTCCCCGCGCACGCGGGGATGAACCGCCGCCATCCGTGGCGTGGCGCCAAAGGATCGTGCGTTCCCCGCGCACGCGGGGATGAACCGCCACTGGAAAGGCTGGCAACGTCAAGCCCGCCGCGTTCCCCGCGCACGCGGGGATGAACCGACATACAATGCCGCGGGAGAACTGGTGCGCGTGCGTTCCCCGCGCACGCGGGGATGAACCGTGCGGATCGTGGGGCGAGTCGACGCCCGCCGCGCGTTCCCCGCGCACGCGGGGATGAACCGGTGCGCGACCGCAAGATCGCCCCGCTCGACGTGCGCTCCCCGCGCACGCGGGGATGAACCGACGGAGGCGGTTGCACATCTGGTCAAGCATTGGCGTTCCCCGCGCACGCGGGGATGAACCGCACGCGGCGAGGCCAACGACCACAACCCGCGAGCGTTCCCCGCGCACGCGGGGATGAACCGGCGTAGCGCCGACCAAGACGTGCCCCGAGTGCGCGTTCCCCGCGCACGCGGGGATGAACCGCCGGCGGAGAGTTTGCCGCCATAGATCGGCCCGCGTTCCCCGCGCACGCGGGGATGAACCGGGCGGCATGCAGAGCCTTGATACGCAGCCCGAGCGTTCCCCGCGCACGCGGGGATGAACCGCCGGCGATCTGCCACAGCGGCACGCCCGCCTGGCGTTCCCCGCGCACGCGGGGATGAACCGCTGCAATATCGAGCTACCGGAGGCCGATCTTTGCGTTCCCCGCGCACGCGGGGATGAACCGCGTCAAACGGCTTGTTCATGTCGGGAACAATCGCGTTCCCCGCGCACGCGGGGATGAACCGCCGCCGCCCCTCCCCGCCGCCATTATTGCAGCGCGTTCCCCGCGCACGCGGGGATGAACCGGCGCCGGGTGGGCGAGGCCATGAACAGCGACCGCGTTCCCCGCGCACGCGGGGATGAACCAGATAGCGGATGCCAGCAAAGCCACCCGGAATCGCGTTCCCCGAGCACGCGGGGAATGAACACCCGGATGGACGGGAGCGCCGCCGCATGAAACGTGTTGCCCGCGCACGCGGGGAATGAACCGCCGACCATGCTGCGCCCGTGGCCCTCGGCGGAGCCGCCCACTTGGCACTTCGGCTCGGATCGTCCTCGGCAGGTCCACCGTCCCGAGTGTCTAGCCGGCACTGAAGCCCCACTGAAGCCCCGCGGCCGCCTAACAGGCCTGATGGGCCGAGAGCGATCTCTCAAGTCTTTGATCCGATTGGTGGGCGCAGCAGGGCTCGAACCTGCGACCCGCTGATTAAGAGTAAGCGGAAAATGTCCGCCACTGGCCGCCATATTTCGTAGAAACCCGCCAATTGCCTCGCATTTTTTGACCACCCGCTTATTATCGGTCGCCATAGATCGCCTTGCGGACCCGTAGCGGACCTAGCTGCCGGGTCCGCGTGGGGTCCGCGAGAACGGGACAGCCGCCGCCATGCAGAAGCTCACCGATCGCCTGCTCGCGTCGCTCAAAGTGGAGCCGGGTCGCAAGGACAAGCTGACTTTTGATGCCGCCTGCGCCGGACTTGGCCTGCGCGTGACCGCCAAAGGCACCAAGACGTTCATCGCCCAATGGACCGACCCGGCCACCCGCCGCAAGGTGCGGGAGCCGCTTGGGGTATGGGGCAGCCTGACTATCGAGCAGGCCCGCGACGCGACGAGGGTGCGGCTCGGGCAGGTCGCGAAGGGAATCAACCCCCGTGCCGAGCGGCTGCACGTGCGGGCCGAAGCCGAGCGCGAGCGGGCCGAGGCGGCGCTTACATTCGAGGCGCTGCTGGCGGAATGGGCAACACTGCACCTCGGCCACCGCCGGCCGCGCTACGCCGCCGAGGCCGAGCGCGCGATCCGCTATTCGCTGGCAAACCTGCTGAATCGTCCGGCGGCGCGGATCACTCGGGCCGATGCGGTGAATGCACTCGATAAGCTGGCGAAGGCGGGCAAGACCGCAATGGCCGGCCGCACGATGGCCTATGCTCGCGCGGCGTTTCGGTGGGCGCAGAAGCGGGGAAAGGTGCCAACGAACCCATTCCAGGACCTTCCGATTTCCGCCGGCGCCACCGAGCGCGAGCGCGTGCTGACCGATGCCGAGCTGGCCGAGGTGTGGGCCGCAGCGGGCAACATGGCCTATCCCTTCGGCCCACTCTTTCAGCTCGCAATTCTGACATTGCAACGTCGCGAGGAAATCGCAGGCCTGCGCTGGTCGGAACTCGCGCCGGACCTTCGCCGCTGGACCATTCCGGGCAACCGAATGAAAAACGGGAAGCCACACGACGTTCATCTGGCACCCGCCGCCCGGAACATTCTTCGCACCCTGCCGCGAATCGATGGCTGCGACTTCGTCTTCAGCACCACCGGCAGGGCATCTGTCTCCGGCTTCAGCAAAGGTAAGTTGAAGCTCGACACTCTGGTGATGACGGCGCGGGCCGAGGCGGCGTCCAAGGCCGGCGGTAAGCCCGCCGCAATGGTGCATTGGCGGCTGCACGATCTTAGACGCTCGGGTGTTTCCAGGTTGGCCGTGATGGGGTTCGATAGCATCGTTGCCGATATGCTGCTGGCGCACAAACCAGCGAAGCTGCGCGGGGTCGCCGCAGTTTATCAAAGACACGATTTTGCGGCCGAACGCGCGCGCGCCTTGGATGCGTGGGCGGCGCACGTGGTTGGTGCCGGCGCCGGCGCCAACGTGATCGCGTTGGCCCGCGCGAACTGAGTGGCGGCACAACAAGACACGGTGCGCCCGCCATTTTTATTGTCGAATGCTACCCGGCGGTAACGGCTAAACTACAGGACCGCCTCATGTTGCTCAGCATGGCGGGTCATCGCGAGCCGCCGCTGGCCGAGGCGAGATATGCAGCCCGAACATTCATACTTGGATGAACCGCAATTTTGCGAACACTACGGGATCGCTCCGCGCACGGCCCAGCGTTGGCGCGTGAGCGGCGACGGGCCGCCGTGGTGCCAACTCGGGCCGAGGCATGTGCGATATCGGCTTGCGGACTGCGAGGCATGGGCGGCGAGCCGGACGTTTGCACACCGCGCCGACGAACTGTCACGAGCCGGCCGATGATCCGGATAGCGGCTATGCTTCCAGATCAGCCAATTCGGCATCGGCGCGAACCGATCCTGTCATTCCTTGGCGTGCCATCGTGTGTCCCGCCGCGCATTCGGCATCGGTACAGTTCCGACTATGTGGCGATCATGGCTTCACGCTCGCGCTTCTGCGGGCCTGGAGACAGCGCATGACCGCCACGACCACTGCACCGCCGCCGATTGAGCTTGTCAGCCTCGCGGAGACTTGTCGGATACTCGACGCAAGCCTCTCGACGATCTACCGACTCGGACGAAAAGGAGAGCTGCAATTCCTGAAGCACGGAAACCGCACCCTAATCCGGTTGGCAGATGTGCGGGCATACATCGATCGGCTGCCGGCAATTCACCCTGCAGAATAGGAATGGGCCGCGCTGGACAGGAACGCGGCCCACCGAAAGCATACTGGAGTGTCGGAAGAGGGCATTCTTGTAGCACGCTTTCGGTAGGCTGTCCAGCGCGACCTCGCACATGAGGCCACGAAAATGGACCACGCTGTTAAGCCTGTTGAAAATGTTGATCGTCGCCATGCTGCTCCCGGACCAGGGGACAGCCGGGCAGCTTACGCGCCGCCTCCTGGCGGGACTGGTGCTATAGGCGGAACCGTCGCTCCGAACGCACCGCCGTTTGAAATCACCGGCTTTGCTAAAGCCGACGGTCCGCTCACCAAGCGCATCTCCCTCGATGCCAGTGGGAAAATCGTGAGCGACGGCTCCGCCTGCGTGATGAATGCCGGCGTTGCATGCCGCGTCACGCTAAATGGAATGGCGGACCTCGCCAGCCTGATCGGGCGGCTTGAATCGAACCACGCCATAGCCCTCGGTGTCCTGCGTTTCGACGTCGCGGACCGGGCGCAGATCACGACCAAAAACAGGCTGAATGGCCACGTAAGGCCCGACCTTATCGCGCGGACGACCGACTACATCCACTATCGCCAAGACCAGCGCGCCATCTGCTTGCTCGATTATGACACGAAAGGAATGCCTGCCGATGTGGCGGCTAGAATTAAGTCGGTCGGCGGCTTTGGGGCGGCGCTAGTCTCCGCGATCCCTGAGCTAGCGACCGTGGCGCGCGTGATGCGGCGCTCAACCAGCGCTGGCCTGTTCCGGTCCGATACCCAGGAGAAGCTGTCAGGCTCCAACGGGCTACACGCCTACGTCGAGGTGAAGGACGGGGCCGATATCGAACGCTTCCTGCGCGTGCTGCACGATCGCTGCTGGCTGGCCGGTCTCGGATGGATGATGGTGGGTGCTGGCGGCCAGCTCCTAGAACGCTCGATAGTGGACCGCATGGTAGGCGCGCCGGAACGCCTGGTATTCGAGGGACCGCCGCTTCTGGCCCCGCCGCTGGCACAGGACGCGGAAAGTCGGAGACCCATCGCCACCGAGGGCATCGCGCTGAACTGACACCGTCGCGGCCTGCCCGCCGCTGACGTTGGTGGACCAGGCCAAGTTGCAAGAGCTGCGCGACAGGGAGACGCACCGGCTAGCGCCCGAATCAGCGAAAGCCAGAACCGCGTTCATCGGTCGCCATGCTAAGGAGATTGCGGAGCGCACAGGCATCTCGCCCTTCGCCGCAACAAAGATCGTGGAGCGCCAACTCGGTGGCATCTTGCTGCCGGACCTGGTGTTGCCGTTCGATGATCCGCAGCTAGGGGGCGCGACCGTCGCCAACGTGCTGGCAGAACCAGAGCGGTTCGAGGGCGCCACGTTGGCAGACCCGGTCGAGGGCATCGAATACGGCCGCGGCAAAGCCAAGGTCATGCGCCGCGCAGACGGCTCGCCCTGGATACACAGCTTCGCCCACGGACGCCGCGTCTACGAACTGCGCTTCGACCTCCGGGCCGTGCAAGCCGAATTGGAAAAAGCGGACGCGGTGGACGTAGCCGACCTGTTCGTCACTCTCGCACTCGCCGCTGAACTTGGTGAAGCTGAGATCGAAATCCTGCGTGACGCCGCCAGCGCACGCAGCGGTGCCGGCAAGCGATTGCTGGACCGCAAATTAAAAGGTGCCCGGTGGGAGCACGCCGCCCGACGCGCGGACGAAGAGCGCACCAGACGCGCAGCCGAGCGCCGCGATACACGAGTTCAACTCGACGCGCCTCTTTCCGATGCCGCGCGCCCGCCCGTCGCGAGCATGCTAGATGACATATTGCTCGCCGATCAAGGGCCCGGAACCGCCAGCGCGAAACGCTGAAGGCTGTCCGACCGAAGTCCGCTGCCGGCCGCCGGGCCTCTTACATCAGTTGCTAGCCTCCTACAGCAATGCGGAGGCGAGCGCTGGTGAAACACACCTGCCGCCGCCAGAGATGCCACTTTTGACGGCGCATGACGAATATTCGCTCGGCCATCTGATTTGGAAATACGTGGACTTCGTCAAGACAGACGCTAAGGGCAATGAGCGCCCTGTCGCGCTCGACCCCGTGTTCGTTCGCGATTACATGCGCTATCGCAACTCGAAACTCCCCGTTGTCAGCGCCATTGTAACATCGCCTCTGGTGCTCCCAGACGGCAGACTGCTTGCGACCCAGGGATTGGACCCTAGGAGCGGTATCATCTTCCGACTGCAACCGGAGCTGCTTGCGGTCCTACCGAAACCGGAAGAATGCACGTCGGCCAAGGTCGCCGAGGCCGCGCGGTTCCTCACCGATGAATGGCTGGTAGACGTGGCCACCGACTACGCCGGCAAATGCGTTCTAATTGCATCCGCGCTGACGATCATCGAGCGCGCCATCCTGGCGGAACGTCCGGCGTTTTTTGTGACAGCCGGCCAACGCAGCAGCGGAAAGACAACCGCAATACAAATGGTCTTTAACGCGGCGACCGGATATAGCGTCCCCGCCGCAGCCTGGTCATCGAATGAGGAGGAGCGGCGCAAAAGCCTGTTCAGCTATTTACGTTAAGGCGTGCCCGCCGTTTGCTGGGATAATATCCCGCGCGGCGCTGCCATCTCCTGCCCCAGCATTGAGAAGGCTTTGACGTCCGCCAGCTACTGCGACCGCGTGCTCGGGGAGACCGGCACCCGAACTGTTCCCGCGACGACAGTTAATTTCTTCACTGGAAACAACATTGCGCCGCGCGGTGACATGGCCTCGCGCAGCCTGCAGGTGCGCCTGACGGCGAATAGGGCGGACCCCGAGAACAGAAGCTTCAAGCACACCGGCCCGATCGGATGGACCAATGGTTACCGCGGCAACCTCATGGCCGCGTTCTACACCGTCCTGCTCGGAAACCCGCGCCTGCGCGCCACCAACCCAGAGGCGCCAAAAACCCGGTTCAAGTTGTGGTGGCATCTTGTCGGGTCAGCCGTCGAGCACGCGGCCAAGCTCGCAAACGAAAAAGCCAGCGTGGCCGATATAATCACTGGCCGCCGTGCGTCCGCGGAAATCAGCTTCAGGATGCTATTCCTGAGCGGTGAGGCGGACGAGGAGCAGACCAGCAGCCTCGCTACCGTGCTGGACGCGCTGCGGAAAGAATTCAGCGGCGCGTTCAAGGCGGCCGACGTGGTCCCCATTGCGGATGATCCCGGCGTACGGGGTAGAGAGTTCAAGGCGGCGCTAGAGTCGGCCAGCGGCAAGCCCCTGCCGATCGTCACCGCCACGACGGTCGCCTGGCGGCTCAAGGCCATTACCGATGCGCCGGTACTTCTGGGGGGCGGCAACACGTATGCGCTTCGCTGTCGAGCGCAGGATGCAGGCAAGCGTGGCGGCCTGTTCATCGTCGAAGCGGTGTGACGATGCGTCTATGGGGCAGGAACTGCGCAACTGCGCAAAGTGCGCAACCTTACAGCCGGTTGCGCCTGGCGTATAAGTAGTAAAATAGCCATGTAGCTATTCAACTTACCCCCAAAATTCAGGTGCCCGCGGAAATCAACCGGCTGAAACGTTGCGCACTTTGCGCAGTTGCGCAGTCGAAAAAGGCCCAAGAAAATCAGATGTCACGAAACGGTCTTCTGGAATAAACCCCCGCCAGGGTATTTTCGTATTAATTCACATGCCGCCGCCCGATTGCTGTCATTATGCGCGGCAACCCTCGTGGGGCAGCCGAATGCAATTTCGCTCGCACGCGCACGCGATCAGCCCCGGCTCCCGGCGGAGGTGGTGCATTGAGGGGCCCGCAGCCTTGCGGCGCTCTGGCAGGCCACCATGCTACAGTAAAGCGGGAGCCAGTGCACATCCCGCCCCGGACCTCGGCCTGCCATGCCGGGCGCTTTCTCGTTGACGCGACTATTACGCGCTCGCTACGATAGTGGCGGGAGGGGTGGCATGAAGGGCGATACCAATCTGACGGACTCGGCGAGAGTCGCGGTCAAAAGGCTGCTGCGCCACGTCCACCCCGGCCACCTGCGCACAGTTTGAGATCGGCGTCTATCATTGCCGGCAAAAGGCGGCGGCAGCACGCCGTTTAATGCGCTTGGTGAAGGAGCCCCCCGGCGACTATTCGCCTGCCGAGCTTGCAGTGCAGGTGCTCCTAACCTGCATCCACGATGTTCGGTTTGGCATTGGCGATGAGCCGCCTGCACAGTGAGGCCGCACCCCTGGCCGGTCCCATTGTCTTTCCACCACTCGGCAACCGCCTGTAGCCTTCGCGACGTGCCAACGCCGCCCCACTCTGGCGACCAGCCTCGGAACCTTGGCTGTAAGGAAGGCTCAGAAAGCCGCCTGGATACGTCGAAGCCCCTGCCAGGTGCCATCGACCGCCCTCGCCCTGAAAGCTCCTGCAGCCTGGCCACGTGCCAACGGCGGCGCATCCTGGAGCCAGCTCCCAGAACTCGATTCCTACAGGCAGTCATCGCTATTGGCGGGCCGACTGATGCTTCCAATCCGCGCCGCCCGTGCAATCTGATCCCGGAGTGACAACGATGAACATCAAGACCGAACGGCACGGCCTATCCTGGAGCGAGCCTCCGGACTTCATCTGCACGGCAGCATCTCGCTATAGCCGCCGGGAGCAGAGCGGCACATTTTAGGCGCCATGAGCGACAGCCCTTTAGCGCGCAGAGGACGGAAGCGACGCGAGCACTGGAACGGCGACGCCGTGACGGACCTGCTTCGTGCCGCGATCGTCAACCAAGGCCGCCCTTCCGATCTTGCGCGCTCGCGCCTGCTCACTCCTAGGGAAGCGGGCGCTTATCTCGGCGTTGGTGTTGACGCGCTTTGGTGGTGGCGGCGCCACGGCAAAGGACCGCCTTTTTATCGCCTCGGCGACTGGCGCTCGGTTCGCTACCGAGCCGCTGATCTCGATCGGTGGCTGGAAACTCGCCGTTTCACCTGAGAGCCGAAAAAGCTCTAATTTCCGGCTTCGCTCACTGACGGCGCTACCATCTCCTTGTACGCCGCGATCCCAACTCCTCCGAACTCCTCGCGCAGCCATTCGGGCCATTGATCGGGATGCACGTGGCCGAGATAGCGATCGCGTTCGGCCATCCGATTTGCGGCGGCGATAGCAGCCGTGATGCGTTCTGCCGTTTCGTCAACTTGCGGCATCGCCGCGACTGCAACCAGCTGCCACTCGCCCGGCACTCCCGCCTTGCCATAAGCGCGATTCAAAACGTCATTGGCGCACTTGATCCGCGTTTCGACGTCAACGCTTTTGTCTTTGGCAAGCTCGACCAACAACCGGACCATAGCGGCGCCGTGCAGCCGTGCCTCCATGCGGCCGAGATCGACTGCCTCGAAAAGCCGCCGCTCGGCTGTCGTGAAGGATCGCTTCTGTTTCATTTGCTGCTCGGCAGGCTGTTCCAGCCTCGTCTGAATTCCGGCTCCGTTTCGCGCCGCACGTCGGCGACGACCAGCTTGCGTTGCGTCGTTTCGCAACCATCGGTGAAGGAGGTCCGTTCGGCGGTTGCTTCCAGGCACTCCTCCATCCTAAACGCGCTTCCCTTCTGACAGATAATCGGCCAATAGTGGCGCAGACGTCCTTCAGTCACTATGCTTGCTCCCTGCAAGGAAGGATAGCGCGATGTATGAGGTCAAGCTGGCGCCGAATTTACCGGGCTGGACGCAGGACCATGCGAAGCGATATCTCGCCAGTGGCGGCAGGGACGGGCACATGGTTACCATTACCCCACCGGGTTATTCCGAAATGACCCTGCGATCGCTGCTGCTCACGACCACAGGGCGGACCTCCGGGGAGAAGTACGTATTCCCACTCTTCTACGGTCAGGACTGGCGACAGCTTCTTCGTGGTCGCCTCGAAAGGCGGCGCGCCGGAGCACCCGGGCTGGTATCGCAACCTTCTGGCCAACCCGGAGGCCGAGGTGCAGGTGGGCACGAAACGGGTGAAGGCGAGAGCCAGGACTGCAACCGGCGAGGAGCGCACACGGTTGTGGCAGGAGGCACTTAAGTTCTGGCCGCCGTACGCTGATTACCAGCGGAAGACTAAGCGCGAGATTCCAGTTGCTGTGCTGGATCCCGTTCCAGATCGTCCGCTCTCCGACGCCGAACCTCGAGAGCAGACTTAGCCGAATGACCTGCAATCGCCGAGAGCAGAACGGCAACTTTCCGCGGCGTATAGGCGGAAGCGAACATCAGGGCTGGAGCGGTCTGGCGGCCACTTCCGACCGACCCAAAGGAGACTTACAGTCCCAACTTCGCCGGCGGATCGGGCAACCGTGACCATCGCGGGTCACGTTTGCGCACGCTAGTCTGACGCTGGCGCAAGGGGGGCTAAACCGAGCCCGGGCCGGCGGCTCCGCTCCAGCTGCGGCCCGAACAGGCCCACAAGCCATAGGCCGAGCATGCGGAAATCGCTCGCCAGCGACCAGAAGGGATGGCCGAAGGTTTGCGGCCGGTTGCCTTCGATCCCTAAATGGGCTCCCCCACGCAAACGCGTACCCAACGACGGGGGCGGTCGGCAGCCACCACCACTCGCGGCGCAGAACAGCCAGCGCAAGGCACAAAATGGCTAGCAGACTGCCGCAGTAGTGTAAGCGATGCCGCGGCGCCACCTAGCGTCGCGTAGCGGCCATGTGATGCAAGCGCCGGGTGGACGAGCCAGCGAATGGGTCTGGGCTCGATGAGAGCGCTCATATGACAGGTCGTACGAGCGCTCGGAGCGGGCGGGTGGAGGTCATCGTCCGTAGCGAGCGCCGGCGGGCTTGGACGGCGGAGCAGGAGAGCGAGATCGTGGCGGAGAGCCTTGGGACGGGACTGACTGCGGCCGAGGTGGCGCGCAAGCACGGGATCAGCACCGGGCAGCTCTACACTTGGCGGCGGCAACTGCTGAGCGGGCCGATGGCGGTGATCACGCGCGCGGAGCCGAGGTTCCGCGCAGCTGGAGCTGGCGCCGGCTGGAGGCGGCGGCGGACTACGGCTCTGCCGCAGGTGACGGGGCGAAAGCTGATCAGTTCGTCCGGCTGGACGCGGCTATCGTGTCGCCGCTTCGCCGCAAACGTCGTCCAGCTTCAGCTTCACGCCCTGGCATACAACCTTGCGAATTTCCTCCGCACTCTGGCGCTGCCCGACGAGGTCAAAGCAGTGGTCGATGAATTCACGCTGCGCGAACGGCTGGTGAAGATTGGCGCCAGGATCGTCCGACACGGCCGGTCGATCACGTTCCAAATGGCCGAGGTCATGGTGCCACGCGGTCTGTTCCAGAGCATCCTGGCCGCCATTGCGGCGCTCCGCCCGTTGCCGCCCGAACGATGCTGAGGCTCCTGGGCACGTTGGCTCCCATCGGTCGCCGACAGGCAACGTGGCGACCCGATTGAGGCCGACCACGCATTCCGCCCGTCGACGCGGCCTGCGCGGCCGGGCACCTGCGGGAGTAGCGGCCTATCGCATAATCTCTTTGACCAAAAAACAACGGAGTTTTAACGTTACGTGGGCTTGCGGGGCGAGAGATGACAATCACGAAATTATCGTGCGCTGCTATTCTTGTGACGCTCACCGCGGCGGGGCTAGGGGCAGGCGCCGCACCCGCTCGCGCCGATGTCATCACCCTCAGCGTGTCGGCAGCCCTTTCGCCCTCCCCCGGATCGGGGGCGGCCTGCTCTCCGACCTGCACTCTCGGGGGCGACATCGTGATCAACAACAGTTCCGGCGCGGCCAACGGTGGGTTCGTCTCGGCAGACGGTGACCGCGACCGGGTTTTCGCCCAGCGTCGGTCCGTTCATGACATTTATCGCTCTGGGCGCAGTTGTCTCTGCTCCTCCGAACACTTTTCTGGGCCTAGACGACTCGGCGAATGATGAGCTGGAGCTGTTGCTTGAGGCTCCGACGGCGGGCTCTTTCGTCGGCTATACCGGGGGTCAACTGTCGCCCTTCACCGTTATATTCGCCGCCAACTCCGTGGCGAGTTGGAACTTGAGCTCGGGTTCGCTCACTCCCGCGGCCGTTCCCGAGCCGCCCTCGCTGTTGCTGGTGCTCTCGGCGCTGGCGGGCCTCGGCGGCGTTCTGCTTAGTACCCGAATAAGCGTTCGGGCTTGGTCGCGATGAAGAAGCCGCCCGCGCCGCCCCTACGGGCGCCGTAGGGTTCTGCGTGCCGACTGGTCCACATTTGGAGGAAGATCATCGGAGCACCGGAAGATAAAACACGGGATGCACAAATTGCCGATCCGGCGCATGCAGAAGCGCAGCACCTGCCGCGAGTGCGATCAGTGCGGCGGCCACGGCCATGCGCCATTTTCGGCGCGCACCGGTAGTGGGTCAGTTTGAACTGACCCACTACCCGCGCACCGCTTCTCTGGCCGGCAGTGGAGCCTGGGTGATAGGGAATGATTTCACCACCGATCGCGAAGCGAGGCATGCAGGCCGCTCGGCGGTTGCGCAGCGAGTGCCCGGCGAAGGCGGCGGGGCCGAAGCCGGCGGCTTTGGCACAGGCCTGCACGAGCCGGGCGACGGCGCGGTCGGACATCGGGGAAGGGGTGACCGCGTCGGTGACGGAGAGGTGGCGGAACAGGAAGCCGTCGCTGAGGCCGGCGCGGGCGATCCAGGCATCGAGCCGGGCGGCGGGGTGCAGCCGGGTGCCTTCGGGAATCGCGATCACCGCGCCTTCGCCTTCGGGATCGGTCTTGCTCTTGCGGATGGTCACGCGCAGGGCTTCGGGGACGCGCCCCATGGTCGGCGAGTGTGAGCGCGACCAACTCGCTGCGGCGGAAGGCACCGGCCATGCCGAGGGCGAGGACGGCGCGGTCGCGGACGGAGCGCAGGTCGTCGCCGGGGAGGGTGTCGAGCACGCGCGCAAGATCTCGGCGTCGGCGCGAATTCGGGCGTTATGCGGCGGAACGCCGCGCACGCCGGGGGCAACGCCGCCCGGAGACGTTCGACTTTCTCGGGTTCACACACGTCTGTGCCAAGACCCGCGAAACCCGGCGCTTCACTGTCCGGCGACTGACCTCGGCGAAGCGGATGCGCGCAACTCTGAAAGCTATCCGCCAAAGCCTGATGCGACGCCGGCACGACCCGGTCTCCACAACCGGTGCGTGGCTGAGCCGCGTGGTCCAGGATACCTGAACTACCACGCGGTCCCGGGCAATCTGAAGCGGCTAGGCATGTTCCGCGCCGAGGTCTGCCGAGGCTGGATGAGCGCGCTGCGGCGCCGCAGTCAGCGCAACAGCCCGACGTGGGACCGCTTTGCCACTCTGATCGCCCGCTACATCCCCAAGGTCCGCGTCTGCCATCCTTACCCGAACCAGCGCTTCCCGTCATGGTCCAAGGCAGGAGCCGTATGCGGTAATGCCGCTCCTACGGATCTGTGCGGGGGGCGCGGCGCAACCCGCGTCCTTACCGCGACCGTTTGGCCTCGCAGTCTGCGCGGACCTGTGCAATAGAGGGATGGACGAGGCGGCTGGATCACGAAGGCGATTCACGGTCGGACAGATGTGCGTAGGGCCGATTGCCGCTTGGCACGGCGTGGTGTTCGGGCGCGGCGGCACAGCCGGACTCGCATGAAGCGATGGAATCGTGCCACTACGTCGACGGGGGGAGCCGCGATGTCCGGCTTCTGCGATGCTTGGCCGGGGGATCGGCACCGCGATGCACCTGAAACCACCTTACTGGTCCGCGCCCTTGATATCAAAGTGGGGAGGATCGCTTTGCGTCGTAGCAAACCTCGCGGCGCTGCTCGTGCCGCTCGCCGGCTGTTCGGGAGGGGTGCTGGATCCGCGGGGCCCGATAGGGGCCGCGGACACCAAGATTCTGCTCAATGCGCTCGGGATCATGCTGGTAATCGTGGTGCCGACGATAATTGCGACGCTGGTTTTCGCGTATTGGTTTCGGGCATCCAACACCAGGGCGCGCTACCTGCCGGAGTGGGCGTATTCGGGACGCATCGAACTCGTTGTCTGGGCCATTCCTCTGCTGGTGATCATGTTTCTCGGAGGGCTGACATGGATCGGCTCGCACGAGCTCGATCCCTACAAGCCGATCGCGTCAGCCGGCAAGTCGGTCGAGGTGCAGGTGGTCTCGCTCGATTGGAAATGGCTGTTCATCTACCCCGATCAGCGTATTGCAAGCATCAATGAGTTTGTGATTCCGGCTGGCGTGCCGGTGCACTTTTCGCTGACCTCGGCGACCGTGATGAACTCTTTTTTCGTGCCGCAGCTCGGCAGCATGATCGCCACGATGAACGGCATGATGACGCAGCTTTGGCTCGAAGCGAGCCAGGCCGGTGACTACTACGGTGAGTCCGCACAATTCAGCGGCGACGGATTTTCGGATATGCATTTCACTCTGCATGCGGTGCCCACGGAGGCGTTCGCACGATGGGTCACCACGGTGCAACAGGCAGGGCCGGTGCTGGACCAGACGGGCTACATCGCGCTTTCGCATGAAAGCCAGAACGTGCGCCCGTTCACCTACCGGGCGACCGATCCGGACCTATTCCGGAAAATCGTAACCGATCAGTTACCACCGGGCCCCGGACCCGGGACCGAGGGCGGCGGCCCGGCGGTTCGTCCCCGAGGAGCGCAGTGACATGCTGGGCCGGCTGACCCTGAATGCCATTCCCTTCGACCATCCGATCCCGCTGATCGCCGGTTCGGGGGTGATATTCATTGTCGTTTGCGTGATCGCTTGGGTCATTCTCAAGGGCTACCTGCCTTACCTCTGGCGCGAGTGGCTCACCAGCGTGGACCACAAGCGGATCGGGGTGATGTACATCGTGCTTGCTATGCTCATGCTGTTGCGTGGCTTCATCGACGCCATTATGATGCGATCGCAGCAGGCATTCGCCTTCCGCGCACCCGGTTATCTTCCGCCCGTGCATTTCGACCAGATCTTCTCGGCACACGGCACGATCATGATCTTCTTCGCCGCGATGCCGCTGATGATCGGGCTGATGAACTTCGTGGTACCGCTGCAGCTCGGTGTGCGTGACGTTGCCTTCCCGACTCTGAATTCCACCAGCTTGTGGCTTACCGCTACCGGCGCGCTGCTAGTCAACCTGTCCCTGGTGATCGGCGAGTTCGCGCGCACCGGCTGGCTGCCGTACCCGCCATTATCGGAACTGCGCTACCTGCCCGGGGTGGGTGTGGATTACTACCTGTGGGCGCTGCTGATTTCCGGCGTGGGGACGCTGCTGACGGGGATCAACTTCGTCACCACGATTCTCAAAATCCGTGCGCCCGGCATGAGCTACATGAGAATGTCGATGTTCTGCTGGACGGCGCTGGCGGCCAATCTGCTGATCGTCGCGGCTTTCCCGATCCTTACCGCCACGCTGGGGATGCTGACGCTGGACCGTTATCTCGGCTTCCACTTTTTCACCAACACGGCCGGCGGCAACATGATGATGTTCATCAACCTGATCTGGGCATGGGGGCATCCGGAAGTCTACATCCTGGCTCTGCCGGCCTTCGGGATTTTCTCCGAGGTTTTCTCCACGTTTTCCAGGAAGCCATTGTTCAACTATCGCTCCATGGTAATTGCAACGTTGAGCATCTGCCTGATCTCCTTCCTCGTGTGGCTGCATCACTTTTTTACGATGGGGGCAGGCGCCGATGTCAACGCCGTGTTCGGCATCGCCACCAGCATCATCGCGGTGGCAACCGGTGTGAAGATCTATAATTGGCTCCTCACCATGTATGGCGGTCGCATTCTTTTCGCGACGCCGATGCTGTGGTCGATTGGGTTCGTGGTGACCTTCGTGATCGGCGGCATGACCGGCGTTCTACTTGCTGTGCCCCCGGCCGATTTCCAATTGCACAACAGCGTATTCCTGGTGGCGCATTTCCACAACGTTATCATCGGCGGCGTGCTGTTCGCCGGGTTTGCGGGTCTGACGTACTGGTTCCCCAAGGCGTTCGGCTTTAGGTTGCATGAAGGCTGGGGCAAGGCGGCGTTCTGGCTGACGTTGGCCGGGTTCTACATCGTCTTCATGCCGCTTTACGCGGCGGGGCTTTTGGGCATGACACGGCGGCTGCAGCATTACGACGTCGCGGCGTGGCACCCGTGGGTTGTGGCGGCAGGGTTCGGAATTGTGGTGATGGCTTGCGCCGCCGCTTGCCAGGTGATGCAGCTTGTCGTCAGCATCCGTCACCGCGCCGAACTGCGGGACACGACGGGCGATCCCTGGGAGGGCCGCTCGTTGGAATGGGCGACCGCCTCGCCACCGCCTCCGTTCAACTTCGCCGTGCTTCCGAGCGTGCACGAAGAAGAGCCCTATTGGGAGATCAAGCATCGCGCAATTGAGACTCAGCAACTGGCGGCTGAACCTCAGTACGAGTTAATCGAGATGCCCCGCAACAGCCCGACTGGGGTCATTACCGCGTTCTTTGCTACCATCACTGGATTCGCGATGATCTGGCACATCTGGTGGCTGGCGGGTCTCGGGGTTGCCGCCGCCTATGCAGTGTTTGTGTGGTTCGCCTGGCGCGATGTCGAGGAGTACAACATCCCGGCGGAGGAGGTCGCGCGGATCGATCGCGCCCACAGGCAAGCGCGAGAAGAGTGGCTTGCGCAACATGTTCGCGTGAGAGAGCCGGCATGAGCGTGGCCGAGGCCTTGCCGCGGGCACGCGGCGAGAACTTCGATCCCTATAGGCTCGGGCGCAGCCGGGGTGTCGGCGATGGTGGTGGGCGCTATGTCGCGACCGGCCACGGCGAGGGGGGGCCAGCCTCTAAGCGGGTGATTGTCGGCTACGGCTTCTGGATCTTCATCCTCAGCGACATCGTCATGTTCTCCGCCTTCTTCGCGGCGCATGCGGTGTTGCAGACCGCAACAGCGGGCGGTCCGTCGGGGCCGGAGCTGTTTCACCCTTCGAGCATCGCAATCGAAACCGCTTGCCTGCTGGTATCGAGCTTCACCTGCGGGCTGTCGGCAGTAGCGGCCAGGGTGCGCAGCCAGCTCTGGACGCAGGTTTCCCTGTTGGCCACGGGCTTGCTTGGCCTGGCGTTCGTGCTGCTGGAAGCTCGAGACTTCGCCACGATGATCGCCGCGGGCGCGGGGCCGCAGCGCAGTGCGTTTCTGTCATCGTTCTTCGCCGTCGTCGGCTTGCACGGTCTGCATGTCAGCGCCGGGCTGCTTTGGTTGGGCACGATGATGGCGCAACTGGTCGCCAAGGGCTTCCGTCTCAACATCCTGCGCCGATTGCTTTGCTTCAATCTGTTCTGGCACGCGCTCGACATCATTTGGGTCGCGCTGTTCACGATTGTGTATCTGATCGGAGAAGGCCGATGAGCGATCGGAACCGCGAGCGCAGTACGGGCGACGTCGCGCCAGGATTCATGGATGCGGCCGACCGCAGCATCCGGCAGGGGATCGAAGGCTACCTGATCGGGCTTGCGCTCGCGGCTCTGCTCACCGTGGCCTCGTTCTATGTGGTGTACACGAACCTGATCTGGGGGCCGGGAATTGCGGTTATGCTCGCGGTGTTGGCGGTAGCGCAGATCGGTGTGCATCTGGTCTTCTTCCTGCATATCACCACGGCGCCAGACAATACGAACAACGTGCTGGCGCTAGCATTCGGCGTGTTGATCGTGGTCCTGCTCATCGGCGGGTCGTTGTGGATCATGGACCATCTGAATCACAACATGCTGCCGATGTATAAGATGATGCAAATGCAGCGCTGACGTTGGTCCTTTAGACCCGCTGGTAGCTGGCGAATTGGGGCGGGATGCCGCGCGACCGCCTGGATGGCCGGTTGAGCGACACGAACGATGGCCGGTCGCTGCGCGTGAGCAAGATGGCGTAGTTGTCGCTCGGCGACAAGGAGAAATTTGGCGGCTGGTGCGGGCAGCGATTCGAGCGCGCACCGGGTTCGGCTGATGGATTTGTGGACAACGCAAGCGCGTTGCCCACAACGAGCCGGTGTATCCCAAGCCGGGCAACGGTCGTCCGCTGGTCGGATTGGGGGTAGACAGCAAGACCAAGCTGATCTACTCGGTGGTCGCGACGGCGGCCAATGTGCACGACGCGACGGCGCTGCCTGCACGGCGAGGAGACACGGGTGGGGGGCGACAAAGCCTGTCGTGGGGCAGGGTGAGGTGATCCGCGATCATGCGCCGAACGCCAAGGACTTCACCAACCTCCGGTGTCGGCATCGCGGTGTGGTCGATGAAGCGGAGAAGGCGCGTAACCGCACCGCACTCTCGCGGTCCAGGCGCAATGTGGATAGGAACTTCGGAAGCGGGACACTAGGCCCTGTGGACGGATTTGATCAAGACCAGCCCGCAAGCAAAAGCGACGGGGGCGCCGTAGCTGTCGGCGGTCTTCTCGCAGCGTAGGGCGACGCGCTTGAAGCGCTTCAGCTTGCCGACCGCCTGCTCGATGCGGGCGCGGGCGCGGTAGAGTAGAGCATTTTTGGGAAGATGGAAGGTCTGGCCTTGGCATTGGCGCGGTATGGGATGACAGGGATGATGCGCCGCCGCCGGCAGGCCGCGCGATTGGCGGCAGAATTGTAGCCTTTGTCGGTCAGGGCGGCGCGCGGCGTGATGTCCGGCCCGATGTCGAGCGAGGTTTCGAGCTGGGTGCAGTCGCTCACCTCGCCACCGGTCAGATGGAAGGCGATGGGCAGACCGTCGAAGTCCGTCTTGAGGTGGATCTTGGTCGAGAACCCGCCCCGCGAGCGCCCGAGCGCCTGATTTTGCTGCCCCCTTTTGCGCCGGCGGCCGAGACATGCGCGCGCACCACGGTGCTGTCGAACATCTGTACCAAATGCGCGGTTTGGCTGGTCTCGGCCAGGAGCTGGAAGAACGCCTCGAACACCCCGGAGCGGCTGAGCCGCCAGAACCGCTTCCAGACGCTGTTCCAGTTGCCGAACTCGGCCGGCAGTGGCCGCCAGGTGATGTTGTGGACCGTAAAGTAGTGCAGCGCTTCCAGGAACTTGCGGTCGTCGTGCCCCGGCTCGCCCCGGCGCGACTGCGCCGCACCGAACACCTCCAGCACGATCTCCCAATCGCCCTCGGTCATTCCCGTCAGCATCGACCGGCTCCCCATTGCCGGTCGCCCATTGATTCGATGAAACCCCGATTCGGGAATCCCCTATTTGCAACTTCACCCTATCCGTCCACACGGCCTAGCACTAGCCTAAGTCGACGAGCAGCAGCGCGCCCCTGATAGTGCGGCATCAACGTACGGCACGAATGCCGCGAACCCGACGCCCTTCAGAGAAGCGCGGATGCGAATCAGCTCTTCGCGTACATGCTCGCCGCCCCCGGCAAGCCCAGTCGCCAGTGCCCGGCCGCGTGCCGTGAACAGATCGGACCAAGGAAGCGGCTCGGCGCGCGTGTAGGCCTCGAGGGCCGCCACATAGCGCAGCGCGCCGGCGCCGGCGCCCGCCCCCAGCATCGCTTCAATGACGTCGCGGTAGAACCAGAGATGGTTGTGGCCGACGCTGCCGCGGCCAAGCAGCGCTTCGCCCTCGGCGAGCAGGGCCGCGTGCTCGGCCGGATCGTCGGTCGCGCGGACCAGGGCGCTGATGACCTTTGGGCCGCAGAACTGCGTTCCTGCCTCGCCGCGGCACATTGCCAGAGCTTGGCGCAGCATCGCGGCTGATTCCGTGCGATGTCCGGTCTCGAGCGCGATGCGCGCCTGCAGCTCGATCCCCTGGGCCTCGAAGCGCCGCGCGCCAAGCTGTCGCGCCAGCCGCATCACCCGCTCGACGTAGCCGGCCATCGCCGCGTAATCAGCGAGTTCGTGGCAGGCGAAGGCGCCCATCGTCTCGCCCAGCAGCTCGGCGCGCGGCTGGCCGACCAGCGCCGCGGTGCGGGCGGCAGCGTCGCCGTCCTCCCAGGCCGCACGGGCTTCGTTCAGATAAATTCGGCTGAAGCCGACCATGGAGCGGTTGGCCACTTCGATGCGGCCGAACCCGTGTTCGTGGCTGAGCGCGACGCAGCGACTGAAATACGTGAACGCGCTTCGCATCCGGCCCTTCGCATAGGCGGCGTCGGCGAGGCCGCCGAGCGCGCGCGCCTCCGCCTCCGGCGAGTCGGAGCGCCGCGCGTAGCCCAGCCCGCGCTCGTGCTCGTCGCGGCAGCCGTCGATGCGGCCGAGCGGGAAGAAGATGTTGCCGCGCAGGTGATGCAGGTGCGCGAGTTCCGGCACCATCTCGTGCCGCTCGGCCAAGCGCTGCGCGTCATCCAGCAGCGCCAGCGCCTCGTCAAGCCCTTCGGTGACGCGCAGCCCGTCGGCAAGACCGAGCGCCGCCCGGCAGCGCGCCGGCTCGTCGGGCGCGGCGGCGAGCGCGACGCGGTAGGTCGCGATTGATGCGGCGATGTTGCCGAGGTCACGCTGCAGCTCGCCGATTATACAGGTGAGCGCGTGCCGATCGGCATGGGCGCGCGCGATTTCGAGGCCGCGCTCGCCCAGCCGCAGGGCTGCGTCGGTGCGATACGCTGCGCGCTGCGCCGCCGCCGCCTGCAGATAGGCTTGCGGCGCGCCCTCGTCCTCGGCACGGTCCAGATGCTGCGCATGCAGCACCGGATCATGCCCGGCGAACCATTCGGCCGCCTGCCGGTGCAGTTCGCGCCGGCGGCTGCGCAGCAGCGACGCGTACGCACCCTCCTGGATCAGCGCGTGCGCGAACAGGAAATCGCCCCCTTCCGGCAGCACCAGCGCGTTAGCGAGCAGGACGTCGCACCCATAGTTCGGCGCGCCGAGCAGATGCCGCAGCAGCGCCAGGTCGAAGCGCTGGCCGATCACGGAAGCCGCCTGGAACGCCTGCCGGTCCCGCGGAGGCAGCCGGTCCATGCGCGCCAGCACTAGGCTCTGGATCGAAGGCGGCACTGCGTCGGTGCTGCCCTCCTCGGCGTTGCGCAACAACTGCTCCAGGAACAGCGGATTGCCGCCGGCGCGCGCGATGCAGGCGAGCGTCACGCGCTGCGTCGCGTCGATGAAGGTGGCGGCGAGGCTCAGTGCCTCCTCGTGCCGAAGCGGGCCGAGATCAAAGGTGGCGAAGGGCGTACCCGGCAGCTCGCGCGCCACGCCGCGTCCAGCGGATCACCTTCCACCCGCGAGGTCATGAGCAGGATGCCGGGGCTGTCGGCCATCGCGGTCGCGAAAGCGGCCAGCGCCGCGAGCACCTGCGGATCGGCCCAGTGCAGATCCTCGACTGCGATCAGTGTCGGCCCGGCGCGGCAGGCCGCGGTGGCGACCGCACCGGCCACTGCGCGCTTGCCACGGTTGCGCGCGGCATTGTCCATCGCGTCGTAGAGCGCTCGTCCCTCGCCGGTTTGCGGCAGATCCAGCAGGTCATTCAGGAACACCGCTTGCTCCGGCGCGACGGTACCGGCTTGCAGCAGATGGGCCGCCGTCTCCTCTCGCGCTCCGGTATCCGCGTCGAGGCTCAGGTTCAGCAGGCTGCGCAGCAACGCGCGCACGGCGTTCTGGGCCTGGCCCACGCCGAAATCGAGCACCAGGCCGCGATGGGTGACAAAACCCTGGATTTCCGCGAGCCGGCGCATCTCTTCCATGAGCCTTGTCTTGCCGATACCGGCCTCGCCGCGCAGGAGGACCACGTGCCCGCCACGCCGCGCAAGGCATGCGGTGACAGTGCTTCGGAACTGTTCCAGCTCGGCAGCGCGACCGACGAACGGACCCCGATGCGCGCGCTGCGGCTCGCGCGCGAGCTCGCGCAGCCGCCAGACGCGGGCCGGCGCATCGAACCCTTTCAGCGGCATCTCGCCCAGCGCGTCGCATACGCCATGGCCGCCGAGCGCGCGGTGGACGCTATCGGAGAGCAGCGTCTGCCCCGGCCCGGCGGTGGCCACGAGCCGCGCCGCGAGATTCACGGAATCGCCGAGCACCGTGTAGTCGTAGGCGTCGGCACGGCCGAGGGTGCCGGCCACCACCTCGCCGCTGGCAATGCCGATATGCGCCTGCAACGGCCGCTTCGCGCTGGCGCTCACGCTGGCGAGCGCGTCGTGGATGGCGAGCGCGGCGCGGGCGGCTCGCAGCGGATCGTCGCCGTGCGCGACCGGCGCGCCGAACAGTGCCATCACCGCGTCGCCGATATGCTTGTCGATGCTGCCGCCGTAGCCGAGCACGATCTCGTCGACCAGCACGGTGAAGCGACCGACCACCTGGCGGACCTCCTCCGGGTCGAGCGACTGGGCGAGCGCGGTGAAGCCGGAGAGGTCGGCGAACAGGATCGTCACCTGCCGCCGCTCGCCCGCGACCGCCCCGGCTATGGGAACGGCAGCCGTTGCTGCCGCGACGCGGGCGGTGCACTCGGCGCTCGCTGCCAGCAGCCGCTTGCGGTGCCCGAGCGAGGCGACGCCCAGATCCTTCAGATCGGCATCGGTGAGCTGGCCAAGGAGAGCAAGATCGATGTCGTTGGCGACGAAGGCCGTCGCGTACTGGCCGAGGCCAAGCCCTTCCAGCCACTGCTGCAAGTCGCTCACCGCCATGCGCTCAGGCTAGAACGGGCCTTGCCGGAGCGGAAGCATATTTCCCTCGCCGGGCGCTTTGCGCCAAGACTCCTTGGTGCTGGATAAAATCCGATGCGAACGTTCGACGCGGGGCCGATACAGCAGCTCGGATAACCGCTCGGGTCTCAATGCTCCGCAAGCTCGAGACGCTCGGGGTGCTGTCCCGCATCAAACGCCGTGCGCGGGTGATCTGGGACGGTGGCGCGGTTGCGAGCCGGTAGGCGACCAGCGGGCTACATCCTGCACCCGCCCGCCGCCGGTGCCGCCGACCCAGAGTTCGCAGACCGAACGGTAATTCGAGGGCAAGAGATAACCTACGTGCGCCAGCAGCCGAAGCCGTGCCGTTGAAATCGCTCAGACCACACTCGCCAGTCTGCAAGCAGCGATGGAGAAGAGGCTCGGGAAGCGTGCCAGGTGGTGCAACTTGCGTCCCGAGTGAGCCGGTTCACCCATTGGGCCGCCGGGGGGCGATGCCGGTGATCCAGTTCATACGGCTTCGCTCCGACGCGCCCTAGGTCCCTCCCACGCCGCACTTGCTGGCCGGAGGGCAAAATGCCAAAGGCGCTGATCCTTTCGACCGCGATCCTCGGCACTTGGCTCGGAGCCGGCACGGGGCGCACGCCCACCGTCCCGGTAACGGCAACCAGCTTCGCCAACACGGGAGGCACCGTGATGCAGCCGGGCACGCGCGGCCCCGTCATCCAGGTTTGAGCGGCGGGAGGCTTTCGATGATCGCAACCCTTCTGGTCGCCGCCATCGCCCTGTTGGCAGCAGTCTGCGTCGGCGCGGCGCTAAACCCGAGCTGCGGCCTCGGCGGCTCGATAAATCGCTGACCTGCGGTATCGGATCAGACCGCCCGCATTGATCGCCCGGCCACCACCGGACCGCCTACTTCATCCCCCGACGGCCGCCAGCCCCAGACCTTCTGCGTCGTCGCCGGGTGGCTCGGCGAGCTGGTGCGCCACCACCACGATCGAGCCGTCGGGGTGCGCGAAGCGTACGGCGGTCCGCGCGTCATGCTCCCGTGGCACGTGCACCGGCCCGCCGGTCGGGGTGAAGCGGCAGCCGAGGCTGACGCCTCCGCGTGCCGTCACGGTCGGCTCATTCTTGGAATTCATCCAGCGTGCCGAGTGTCCCCCTGACGCCAGCAACTCCTGGCAGGAGGGCGAGATGGTCAAGGCGGTGATCCTCTCCGTCGCAATCGTCGGCATTTGGCTCGCGGTCGGCACGGTTCGCGCACCCGCCGCCACCGTGGCGGCAACAGGCTTCACCGCCAATGCCGGCGCCGCTGGGGCCCGGCATGCGCGCCCTGTGATCCAAGTCTGAGCCCAGGGAGGCTTCGATGATCCCGACCCTCCTAGTAATCCTGACCGCCCTGTTTACGGTCTGCTTCGGTGTCGCGTTCGAATTATGGTGCGGCCCCAGCGATCCGACCGGCGCTGGCGGCGCATCGCGCGATGGCGCGCCCACTGCAAAATTGCCCTGATCATGACGGCCGCATCGGTTCTGCATCAGGCTGCCGGCGTGCCTGCCGCCGCCGACCACTTTCAAAGGCGCCGTGCGATCACAGATGCATTTCTCGACAGCGGGCCGAGTAGCCCGCCAAGGGGGTCGCCATGAGCAGGTTCCTATCGATCGCCAGGATAGTCGTCGCCCTCGCCTTGTTGCCGCTCGCGAGCTGCGCCTATCCCTCATACAGCTATTACTCGGTAAAGTGTCCCCCTGCTGCGTCCGCGACGCCTGAGGCACCGACTTCGGCGGCCGGGTCGCCCACCAACGCCGGCGGGGAAACGCAGCCGAGTGCCCCGAGCGCAGCCGGCGTGCCCGGCGCTCAACCGAACACTTCCACGGGCTGCTTCGTGGCGGTACCGAACTACGGGGGCTATGCCTACTCTGGGTATGCTTATCCCTACCCCTACTGGTACTACGGCTATCCCGGCTATGCCGTCGGTACCTTCGGCCTGTCCTTTGGTGACTTTGTGTTCCGCCGCGATGGCTTTCATCATTTTGCGTTCCATGGCCACGGCTTTCATGGCGAAGGTTTTCATGGCGGCTTCCATGGCGGGGGCTTCCATGGCGGCTTTCATGGATAAGCAATGGCATCGGTGCTGAGATCACCGGAGCGACAACCAGCATGTTCCGGGACGCCTTCGCCCCGCGCCGTTGCTTGGTGCCGGCTGGGGCGTTCTATGAGTGGCGCAAGGTCCCCGGCGGAGCAAAGTAGCCGTTCGCGATCGCCCGTGTTGATAGGGCACCGCTGGCGCTTGCCGGTATTTGGGAAGGCTGGCGCGCGCCATCGCCTGCGGGCGAGATCGAGCGCACGTTCTGCATCATCACCAGGGACGCCAGGAGCTGATGGCGCCGATTCAACAACCGGATGCCGGTCGTGATCGAGCCGTGGACTGGCCGGTGTGGCTCGGTGAAGCCGGAGGTGATCCTGCGGCGCTGCTCACCGAGCCATCGGGCATCGGAACTGGCAAACTTCATCCGCCGCGCGGACAACCCTTGGACACCCGCGACCGCAACCGAGGGATACGAAATCGTGCGGCGGCGCCTGTTCGAGCCGATCACCGATCGCGACGCAGTCGCCGCCCGGGCGGCCACAGTAAAGGCGTTCGATCAGGCTCGCCGCCATCACCAGCCACTCGCCCCAGCGCGCCAGATCCGCGTGCGCCCGAGGCGTGGCCCCAGCGCCGCGGCGGTCTGCGATACTCGTGCGCGTATCGCGCGGTAATTGTGCTAACGCCCGAAGGTTGAGATTCGATGCACGTTCGGCGTGGTCGGCAACTGCCCTTCATCAGGTTATGTTGGCCTTTCCCGGCCCGGGCGCCCATGATCCCGCCGGCCTGGTGGGGGTTCGTCCCCCGGGGCGGAGGCCACGCCAACGCCGCGTCAGCAGACGGACGATCAGGCATGAACTCGTCTTCGGCGAGCATGAGCTGGACTTGCGGCTGCAGGAGCTGCGCCGTGGGGGCGAGTGCGTGCATGTCGAGCCGCAGGTCTTCGATCTTCTGGTCCATCTGATTCGCAACCGCGACCGGGTCGTCAGCAAGGACGAGCTGTTCGAGACGATCTGGAACGGGCGGATCGTCTCGGAGGCCGCGCTCAGCAGTCGGATCAATGCGGCGCGCAAGGCGGTGCGCGATGACGGTGACCGCCAGTTCCTGATCAAGACCATCCATCGCCGCGGCTTCCGATTTGTTGGCGCCGTCGTCGAGGCGTCCGATCGCGCGGGGGCGGATGGGCCCGCACAACCGCCCGAGCACGCCGCTGCGGTCCCGCCCGCTGCAAGGGCAGCCGGTACTGGAGATGGTGTACGCCGGCGAACGCAGGCCTTCGGTAGCGGTCCTGCCCTTCGTCAACCTCACCCGCCAGCCCGACACCGAGTACTTCACCTACGGGCTGGCAGAGGACATCATCCGCCTGCTGGCCCGCAATGCCTGGCTAGACGTGCTGAGCCGCCATTCCGGCGCGGCTTACAAGGACCGCGATGTGGACGCGCGAGAGATCGGCGCAGCCTTGAATGTGCGCTATCTGCTGCAGGGCAGCGTGCTGAAGCGCGGCGAGCACGTGCGCATCAATGCCGACCTCGTCTCGGCGGACACAGGGCGGCATCTCTGGTCCGAAGTCCTACGAGGTCGTGCTGGACGACCTCCTTGAGGTCCAGGATGCGATCGCCCAACAGATCGCGGCCGTGATCGAGCCGGAGCTGGCGCGGATCGAGCGCGAGAACACCATCCGCAAGCCGCCGGCGACCATGGATGTCTGGGACTGCTACCAGCGTGGGCTTTATCACCTTTGGGGCTTCAGTTCGCCCGGTTTCGTCGAGGCGGAGGCGATGTTCGCGCGCGCTATCGAGCTCGATCCGGGCTTCGCCCGTGCCCATGGCGCGCTGGCCTATGTGAAGCTGCAATCAGCCGCCCTGTGCGAACCAGCCGATCGGCCGCCCCTGGTCCGCGCGGCGCTGGCCGGCGCGCGCACCGCCGTCGCGCTCGACGACCGCGACTGCATGAACCAGTGCGTGCTCGGCCGCGCGCTGGTAATGACCGGCAATCTAAGCGAAGCCATTCCGGCGCTGGAGCATTCCATCGCGCTAAATCGCAGCTTCGCCCAGGGCTACTTCGCCCTCGCGCACGCTTTGATCTTCGCGCACCGGGAGCGGGAGGGCATCGCCCTACTGGAGCGTGCGGCGGAGCTCAGCCCCCGCGATCCGCACATCTGGGCGTTCCACGCGGTCCGCGCGATGGCCCATGTGTCGCTCGGCGAGTACGAACAGGGGCTGGATCTGTCACGCAAGGCAGTGCGGCATCCGACCGTCTCCTACTGGCCGCACGCGACGCTCGTCGCATGCCTAGGCTTGCTGGGGCGGGATGAGGAAGCGGCCTTGGCTGCAAAGGAGCTTCTGACGCGCATGCCCTGCTACTCACTGGCGCGCACCTGGGCGGACTATGTCGAGTTCTTCTGCGCGCCGGAATCTCTCGCACGCCGCTTGATCGAAGGACTGCGCCGCGCCGGCATACCGGAACCCTCCAGCGCGGCGGGGGGAGAGCGTGCCGGCGCGACGCTGCGCGACAACGTTGCGCATGGTCTCCTGAGCGGCGGGAGTGCCGCGTATTGACCGGTCGGGTCGGGGGTATCCTCGCTGGGCCGGCATGCCACTGACGCGCCCACGGCTCGGTGTCGCCGATGTGGAGCATCCATTCGGGCCGGCCAGCGCTGCGGACCGATCTGCGGCTGTGTATTCGGTCATCACCCTTCCCCTCTTCTATGCCGCGGCCAGGATCGGCCGCCATGGCACGGATCCTAGGCGCCGCGGCGCGCCCTGGCTTTCGGATCGCCTGAATGCAAGCTGGTGTTTTCCTGGATGTTGCCCGCTGCCGAGCGGAGCGGCATGGTGTAGATCGTGGCCGTGCCGATGAGGCAGACATCGCCCTTCGCGTTGCGCACCGTCGTCGCCAGCGTGCAGATCGGCTTGTCGTCCCGCACGCCGGTCACCTCAACCCGGCCGGTGATCTCCTCGCCGACAAGCACGGCCTTCGCGAAGCGCCACTCCACGCCGAGGAACACGCTCCCCGGCCCTGGTAGGTCCTCGGCGACAATGGCGTTGAGCAGGCCGGAGGTGACACCGCCTTGCACGATCAACCCGCCGAACGGCGAGGGGGCCGCCAGCGCCGCGTCATAGTGCAGCGGGTTCCGGTCCCCGGTGATCTCCGTGAACATCTCGACGTCGCGTATGGACGTCCGGCGGCTCCGCTCCGCGCTCGCCCCGACCGCGGGCTTGCCGCGAAGCGTGCGCGGCCAGGGATCCGCCGCGCTCACGACACCACCTCCGGCGCGCGCGCCGTCGCGCCGTCCAGCGAGAGCAGGTGCGCGACCTCGGCCTTCATCGCCTGGTTCAGCACCTTGTGCTGCTTTTGGAGGGTGGCGAGGTCCCACTCGAAGGAGGCGATCGCGTCCGTCACCTCAAAGAGCGGGATGGAGAGCGCCTCGCGTGTCTCGCCATACCGGGCGAAGGCAGCATCCGTGCCTTCGGCCGCGGCATCGGCCAGCAGCTCCGCGTCCCGGAGCGCGTCCGTGATGCCGTGCGCAGTGAGCGGGTCCTTGAAGTAGCCGGCATCGCCGACCAGGGCCCAGCCAGGCCCGCGGGCCTGGCGGAGGAAGCCTTTGCGGCCGGCAAAGGGCCAGATTCGCAATTCCAGCGTCGCACCCTCCAGCTCCTCGGCCAGCTCGGGCGAGACCTCGCCCAGCACCCGGCGGAACGCGCCTGGCAGGCCCTGTGCCAGTTCCGTCTTGTAACGCGCAGGCGGCACCGCGATGAACGCGCAGTGCCGGCCGGCATTGGTTTCAATCATGCCGACGCTCGCGCCCTCACGGTAGTGCCAGTGGTAGCCGCGCGGTGTGAAGCCGGACCAGTGGCCGTAGAGCACGGCCGTCGCATGCCGGGCGCTCCGTAGCACCGGTGCACTCACGCAGCGCGCCACCGCCGACCCGATGCCGTCGGCGCCGACCACAAGCCCGGCCTCGATGCGCAATGGCTGATGATTGGCGTCGAGCACGACGGCGCCACGGATCCGGCCCACATCCTCGATCAGCGTGGCAAGCGTGTGGTGGTGGCGCACGTCGGCTCCTGCCTCGCAGGCCGCGTCCACGAGTAGGCTGTCGAGCACCGTGCGCCGGGGCGCATACAACGCGTCCACGCCGTCCCCCGGCCGGATCGCGAGCTCGATCGCCTCCTCGCCGTAGTGGAAGGTAGTGGTGCGGACGCGCGGCGTGCCGAGCTCCTTCAGCCGCGACAGAAGCCCCCAGCGGTGCAGCTGGAGCACGCCGCCGCGCATCAGGGCATGGGTGGAGATCGTGTCATCGCCATAGCCCGCCTTGTCTATCGCGAGCACGCGGAGGCCGCGGCGCGCCATGAGCATGGCGGTGGCGGCGCCGGCGCAGCGCGCGCCGACGACAAGCACATCATAGTGTTGCGTGGCTTGCATCGTGGGACTCCCGTTCTCAGGCCGCCGCGCGGGCGGGATGGGCGAGATGGGCTTGGATGTGCTCGGCCAGCGCCTCGGCATCGGGACCGACGCCGTCGAGGAAGGTCGAGCGCCGCGTGCGCATGAAGCGCAGGCCGAGCGCATAGAGACCGGGTGAGGGCGTGACGCCGCCCGCATGGCGGATCTCGCCGTCCGCATCGAGTACCGGCACTTGCAGCCAGCTATAGTTGCGGGCGAAGCCGGTGGCCCAGATCACGGTGCGGATGCCCTCGGCGCCCAGATCCAGGCGCGGTCGGGACCGGGCGGGATGGAAGGGTGCGGGCCAGGCCTGGCGTGGTGCGCCTTGGACGTCCGCGACGCGGTCGATCCGCGCCAGCATGCGCTCCAGCGTCGCCTGTGCGGCAGCCGTTGTTTCCACCAGATCGTCCGCGGCATGCAGCATGCCGTCGCGGATGCCGAGCACGCGCCCGATAAGGCACACGCCGAGCTCTTGCAGCAGGGGCAGGTCGAGGTTCCGGCGATCCGGACTGCCGATAAGCTGTAGCGAAGGCTGCCTGCGCGCCCGGACGAGGTCGCGCACGTTCTCGGCCGTCTCGCCGAGCACGCCGATGCGGTCCATCCAATCCAGGATGTCTCGCCCGCGATACGCGCGCGGCAGCCGCGTGTGACGGCCCACCGCCAGCGTCACCGGGCGTCCGGAGAGATGGATCTCCTCGGCAAGCTGCACGCCGGATGCCGAGGCGCCGACGATCAGCACGCCCCCTGCGGGCAGCGCCTTCGGGTTGCGGTAGGAGGAGGGCGTGAGCTGGAAGAATCCCACCGGCAGGCCGCGGGCCATGGCGGGGACGAGCGGGACGTCGCACTGGCCTGTGGCCAGGATGGCGATGCGCGCCTGACAGGCGCCGCGGCTCGTCGCGACGCGGTAGCCGCCTGGCGTCCGCCGCAGCCCGTACACGGTGGCATCGGTAACGACGGGGGCGTCGGAGGCGCGGGCGTAGCCCTCCAGATATGCGATCACCTCCGGCATGGTCATGTAGCCATGCGGGTCGGTGCCGGCGTACAGACCAACCGGGCAGACGGCTCAGCCAGTTGGGCGTCAGCAGCCGGAGCGAATCCCACCGCTCGCTGCGCCAACGCTCAGCGATGCGGCCGCGCTCGAACACGACGTGGTCCACGCCGCGCGACGCAAGCACGTGAGTCATGGCGAGGCCGGCTTGCCCCGCGCCGATGACGACGGCATCAGTGGTCCGCATGGTCGGTGTCCGGGATCAAGGGATTGCCGCCGGCAGCCCTGGGGTCACTGGGGGGCCGCCGGCGATCGCGTGTGCCGGTAAGGCCTCGACTGAGACCGAGACGGGCACGCCGTTGGTCAGCACGTCGAAGACCGCGGAGCGCGCGACGGACTGCGCGACGATCTTTTCGAGGGTGTCCCCCGGCGCGTCGCCCGCGACTTTGAAGGCGACCTTGATGCACTCGAAGCCGTTTCGGACCTTGTCCGACAGGCCGAGGATGCCCTGCAGGTCGATGTCCCCGGTCACGTCGGCCTGGACGGAATACAGCGTCACGCCGCGCGCGGACGCGATGTTGGCGATGCCGGCGGTCAAGCAGGCGGCGATCGCATGCAGCAGGTACTCGACCGGGGTCGGGCCATTGTCCTCGCCAGAGAGCACCGCGGGATGGTCCGAAATCCGCCGTGTACGCCTGCTTGTGGGCGAGTTCGCCGTCGGCGCCGTGGAAGCCCGACATCGTGGTCTGCATGTGCGTGCCGTTGAGCCACTTCCCCTTGGCGCGGAACTGGAACTTCGCCATGGACGGCTGGTCGGCCACGGCGCCGATGGTCGCGAAGAGCTTCGGCGTGTCCACGCCGTTCATCGGCACGGGCTGCTTTTTCGCGGAGGGCTTCTCAAGCGTGCTCGCGGACATGGTCTTTTCCTCAGGCTGGCCGCTTCGGGGCGGCGGGGGTGGGGTCCTGTCCCCTCGGCGTCCGCCAATGGCCGGCCGCTTCAGGGCACGGCCGAACCCTACGCAGCCATGTCCTGCGTCGCTTGGAGAGACCCTTGGGGAGCTCTGGGGAATTCCTGGCTTTTCTGGTCGGAAATAACGGAACGCCTGGATTTCGGCATCAGACCGTTCGACGAGTGGAGTACCTGCAGCTCCAAATCCGGTCGCTTTGGATCAAGAATGCTGAATGTGTGATCGAGAACGATCAGATCACGATGTTCGGGTGAACGGCAAGATCAGCTTCTTAAGTCGAAGAGACAAAATAGAGGGCGGCCCTCTCGGCGGCACCGGGGCTCACCCGCGGCCGCCCGCCAGTTTCGCGGCCATGGGGCTGCGCCCGAGCCGGAACATGGCTATGCAGCCCAGCGCCGGGCCGATCGCCAAAGCGGCGAAAGCACCGCCCCAGCCCGCGCGCGCGATCAAGGCCGGCATAAGTTGGATCGTCACCAGCGTCAGCGCGAAGCCGAGGCAGTTTTGCACTGTCAGCATCGTGCCGGTCAGGCCAGGGTCGGAAAGTTCCGCCACGCTCGCGGAAAATTGGGCGGAGTCAGCCACCACCGCCACGCCCCAGACCAGGCAGAGCGCGGTGGTCAGCGCCGGGTGCAGGCCGAACGCAGGCCCGGCGAGGAGGCAACACGCCCCGGAGGTCGCCATCGCCCACGTCGTCACCCGCACCCGGCCCACGTAGTCGGCCAGCAACCCAGCCGCGAGGCAACCGGCGGCCCCCACCGCGATCACGCCGAAGGTGGCCAGCGCCGCCTCCGCCACCGAACCCCCCTCGTTGGCACCGCGCCGGGCGGCGAAGCTGGCTGCGAGGTAGGCACCCACCCACGCCCACATCGCGTAGAGTTCCCACATGTGCCCGAGGTAGCCGAGGGTCGCTAGGCGGGTGCCCCGGTTGCGCCAGAGCCGCAGCGCCGCGGCAAGCTCGAACGGCGGCGCGGGCAGGTGCCGCGGCCCGAGCCTCCCGAGCCCGATCAGCCCGGCGGCAGTGACCGCGGCGAGCGAGGCCGCTACCAATATCACCCGCCAGTCCAGGCCGCCCAACGCGTTTACTAGGTGGGGCGAGGCGGAGCCGAGTGTCAGCCCGCCCACGAGCAGTCCTATGACGAACCCGGCGTCGCCGCGGTCGGCCCAGCCCAGGGCGAGCTTCAACCCGACCGGATAGACGCCTGCCAGCGCCGCACCCGTCACGAACCGCGCCACGATGGCCACGCCCGAACCGAGCGGCAGGACCAGGATGGCCGCGTTTGCCGCCGCGCCGAAGAGTGCTGATGCGGCAAAGACCCGGCGCGGGTCGAAGCGGTCGGCCACGGCGAGCGCGGCGCTGATCAGCGTGCCAGCGACGAATCCGGCCTGCACGGCGCCGGTGAGCCAGGCCTGGAACCCGGGGCCGACTACGCCGGCGGCTTCACGCGCTATCCCCGGCCCAGCCGCCGTGCCGGAGAACCACAAGGACAGCGCCAGTACCTGGGCCACGGTGAGCAGGGTGAGGTTGGCGGCCTTGGCGGTCATACTCGCCGCCACCTCAGCGCCATCACCGACGCTGCCAATGATGACGACCGGCACCGCCTCCCGCATCCCGAGCGCTTCGCCGAACGCGAACGCGGCCGCCGCGACGCCGACCAGCGGCGTAGCAGGTCGCCATCGCAGCCGTGGACGGGGGCAAGCGCCGCAACGCCGCGAACCAGGTCAGGTACCAGAGGACATGGACACCGCCGCTATGTAAGCCATGGCCGTCGCCGGGCTGACTTATGGCACCGTCATGCAGCTCCCACCAACGTGAATGCTCCTGGATCAGCCTGTGTCTATGGCAACATTTCTCCGTTCGGCTGAGCGCCGTTTCTCTGCCCCGGCCTGGCACTGACGAGCGTTCGCGCGCAGCGGCGGTCAAGCAGGCCCGCAGGCCACCGGCGAAGCCGGCGCGCAGCGTGCTTGACGGCGGCGGCACGACCAGGCTCGGGCAGGTCGGGATCGCCATTATGCAGGAGCGGCTTGCGTCGGGCACGGTCGCATTCCGGTAGTCCAGACCCGCTTGATCCGGCACGCCGCGGATCACGTCCAGCAGCGCACGCAGGCTGCCCGGTGTGAAACGCAGCTGGGTCGTTGACGGTCGGGCGCTGGCAAGCTCCGTGTTCCGCACGGCGATCAGCTGACGCGAGCCATCGGAAACTTCGTCGACAAGATACGCCTCGCCCCGATGGCGCTTGTGGCGCACTCCCCTGACCACCTCTCCAGCGAGCGCGTGATGCGTTGCTGTGACCCGAACCGATTGGAGGACACCGGAATTCGTCCTCTCCTCTTGTTCACCGGATGTTGCCGGCACCGGCGCCGATGCTGCGGTAGCCGAGCTCATCGATGATCAGCAGAGATGCCCGGCAGAGATAGCGGATGCGCTCCCGCAGGCGGCCTTCGCGGTCGGCCTTGGCGAGGCTATCGATGATGTCGGCGAGCGGTGATTGACTGCCGGAGGTCCCTGATGAAAGAATGGTTCAGGAGGCAAGCGGCATTGCGGACGATCCCGCCTTCGATCTCGGCCAGGATTGTTACGTTTCTTGCTCCATTTGTTACGGCTCGCCTTTTTCAACACAATCGGTGAGAAGTAGACGCTCACATCGGCCTGCCATACCGTGCATACGGCTGCCCGTCACCTCGGTGCCTGGGGTACGGAGCTGCCCGACCCAGGCGTGCCTCGATGGGTCGAGCGGGTCAACATGCTCGGAGCCGGAGATGCGCGAGGCCCCAGCACCTTGGTGGCGTTTCCCGCAGGCACGCTCAGGGCACTGGGCACTCCTCCGGGCGACGCCGACGCTCAACGCCACTCCCGCCTTCGCCGCGGCCCGGCAATCGCAGGTGGCTGATGTGGGTTGCACTGGCTGCAGCAGTCTGGGCGGTGTTGGCTCGGCGCTCCTGAGGCGGGGCTGGTGCAGCGTTAGGCAGCGTTAATCGAACCGTGCCACCTTCGACCGATCTCGGACGTAAATACCATCCCACTTCCCACGCGCATTGCGGCGCGCCGCCGGACGTTACCGAGGCTGGCGCTTTTCGTACCGAACACCCGGGCAATCCTCGATGCACGGTTGCGCGCAAGACGGTTGGCGATGGGTCGCTCGTAACGTGCGGCGAGGCAAAATGCGGTCTTCTCAACAAATAACACCAACTTAAGTCCCCCTGAGGAGCGGGACTGATATGAACGCCAGCTCAGGTAATGCAAACATTGCAAGCTATCCGGGGGGAAATCGCAAATGCTACGGCTGCGGCCACACGAGACGGGATCGTTCGACGGCCACACTCTGGCGTGGAGCCGCGCAGCGGCGGAGCGTGCCGCGGTGCGCCGGCGCCAAGATTGAGACGGACATCCGCCGCCGCAGATTGCATCAACCTGGCCGCGGCCCGCTGGACCCGCGGGCTCGGCCATAGAGCTCGGCACGGTTCTCCAGCAGTCGCCGCGCGAGCGCTTTTTCCGGGATATCGTTCGCCATAGCCCAGCGCCGGTCCGCCGCATCCATCTGGGCCAACTGCTCGTTAAATCTGCGGTCGTAGTCGTAGAATCGGTAGCCGAATTCGACAGCAAAGAAATAGGCTTCGGTCTCAGCACGTTCGGCTGTCTCTTCGACCGTGTAATGGTGGGAATGGTAGATCATGGCGGATGGTACGCACAGCTTCTGATAACCCGCCTGAATGATGCAATCGGCCCAGAGCTGGTCCTCTCCATAATCGGCCTGTGGGTAGGGGTGGTCTGCCCAGACCGTCTTGCGCAAGCATGAGTTGTTGTCGCTGTAGTAGTGCAACACCTGGCGCCAAGCGGGCTCCCCTGCGTCCCAGCGGGCGCGGTCGGTTTCGCGGGAGAGCGCTAGAGGATATCGCGCCAGGTTTTCGAAATGCTGGGTGATACCGCGTTTTGTAAATGGGCCTGCATCGGGCCACGGCAGATGGCGGCCGAATGCCCCCGCCGCATTGGGAAGTGCTCCATTACAGTGACCATGTTGTAGAGCCAGAACCCGTCCGGCAGCGCATCCTGCGTCAGGAAGGCGATGAATTCGCCCCGCGCTAGGCTCGCGCAGAGATTGCGCGTGCGGCCGTGCTGGAACTCCTCCTTGGCAATCGTCTCGATCCGTACCTTCGGGCCATCGTCGGACGCGAGGCCATCGACAGAAGCGTCAATCGAGCTGCTGTCGACGATGACCATCTCGAACGGCCATGGCGCATGCTGCGCGCGCACCCGCTCGACAACCCCACGCAGCAAGCGCCCGCCGTTATGGGTCGGAATGCAAACGCGCGCATTAATCGCAACTGGCGGCTGCTTGTGCGAGCGCGGCTTCGGCCTTGCCGCCGGGGCAAGTCTTTCGAGAAGCGCCCGCTCGACGGCTTTGGCGGAGGTTTCCCAGTTGAACTGGGCCACCCAGCAGAGCGCGGCTTGGGCCTGCCGGACGCGGCGCTCGGCATCCTTAAGCAGTGCCGCGATTTCCGTCGCAATCGCGCGTGGATGGGGAGGGGCGAGGGTCACGACGCCGGCCGGGAAAATGGCGCGGGTGCTCTCGCCGTCGAGCTCCAGCACCGGCAGGCCGCACGCCATCATCTCCTGCGGCACCAGGGAATAGTTCGTCGCCGAGAAGCAGGTGCCGAGGTCGGCCTCGGAGGCCATTGGCCGCAAGCTTCTCCAAGTTCGGTGTTCGGCATGGACCACCAAAGGCGCTCGACGTGCCGAACCCGACGTCGTCGAGGAGGATGATCAGAATATTGGCCGCACCCTCGGGCGGCCGCAATTCCCGGATCGGCGGATACTTCGTGTCGGGATCTTTGGCGTTATAGGTCGTCAGCCAACGTGGGGTTGATCCGGGATTGGGAGAATGGTTCGATAAACCGTGTCTGGCTCACTCATTTGGATTGCACCTTCCTTGCATCGTAGGTTGATTTTCAGGCTCTTCGAGACCGCCCAGAGCCTGAAATCAAGGCGTGGATGCGCAGTGTAGCCCGACACGACGGATGGCCGGCAGGACGGTGTTGAGGAGACATAGCGAATCATGCAAGCTTTCCTCGATGCGCCGCCGCCTGTCCACAGCTACGCTCCGGGATCATGGGGCCCGCCGAAGGCCCGCAGACCAACTCGTGGCGGGCCACGGTCGCTGGCACGGAGCCTGGGTGACGGCATGAGCGTTGCCAAGATCAGAGCGCCTGCCCACAAGGCAGCCAAGGGCCCCCAGGAGCAGAGTGCGGCCGCACCCTCGCCGTTTCCGCCGATCGCCGATTACGCGTTCCTGTCGAACTGCCACACCGGCGCGCTCGTGGCCCCCGATGGGGCGATCGACTGGCTATGCGTGCCCCGCTTCGACGCGCCGAGCGTGTTTGGCAGCCTGCTTGACCGGGAGAGTGGAAGCTTTCGGTTTGGGCCCTTCGGGATCAACCACCCGACGACGCGGATCTACGAGCCGGGCACGAACGTCCTGGCCACGACGTGGAAGACGCCGTCCGGATGGATTCTCGTCCACGACGCGTTGACGATCGGCCCCTGGGATCACGAGGACGAGATCACGCCGCACACACGGCCACCTGCCGACGACGATGCCGACCATATGCTGGTGCGAACGGTCCACTGCCTTGAAGGCAGGGTCGAGGTCGAGCTCGTGTGCGAGCCTGCCTTCGACTACGGCCGCCTGCCGGCGGAATGGACCACGGTCGACGGTGGACGCCATGCAGCCGACGCGAGCGGCGCGGAGCAGACGATCCGTCTCCGCTCGGATCTTGCGCTGGGGATCGAGGGAAACCGTGTTCGGGCCCGCCACGTCCTGGGGCCGGGCGACCGGGCGTATTGTGCGCTCTCCTGGGCCGAAGGACTCGCCGCACCGCAGGGCGCCGATGAGGCCGAGGCGCGAATCGCGGCTACGGTTCGCTATTGGCGTGCCTGGCTCGGAGGGGCCAGCATTCCCGACCACCGCTTCCGCGACCCGATCCAGCGCTCGGCGCTCGCCATCAAAGGTCTGACTTACATGCCGACGGGCGCGACGGTCGCGGCTCTCACCACCTCCCTCCCGGAGACACCGGGCGGAGAGCGCAACTGGGACTACCGCTACACGTGGATGCGCGACGCGACCTTCATGCTCCAGGCGCTCCACTGGCTCAACCTGGACTGGGAAGCGGACGAGTTCATGCAGTTCGTCGCCGACGTCAAGACGACCGAGGACGGCTCGCTGCAGATCATGTACGGCATTGACGGCCGCCGCGAGTTGCCCGAAATCGACACGGGACGATCTCTCGGGCTACGTAGGCGCACGCCCGGTTCGCGTGGGCAATGCCGCCTTCAGTCAGCGTCAGAACGACGTCTTCGGCGCCGTCCTCGACTCGATCCTGCTCCACACCCGCCGGAACGAGCGCCTGCCGCGCCGGCTCTGGCCGATCGTCGAGTCGCAGGCGGAGTGCGCCACCCGTGTCTGGCGCGACCCCGACCAGGGCATCTGGGAGGCGCGCGGCAAGCCACAGCATTATGTGTCCTCCAAGTTGATGTGCTGGGTCGCCCTGGACCGCGCGAGCGCGCTGGCGGAAATCCGAGGCAACCCGAACCTGGCGGCGACATGGCGCGCAACGGCAGACGAGATCCAGGCGGACGTCCTCGCGCACGGCGTCAGCGACCGGGGCGTGCTGCGCCAGCACTACGCGACGGACGCGCTCGACGCCTCGACACTGCTGGCGGCGAGCTTTGGGTTCCTAGCGCATGACGACAAGCGCCTGCGGAACACCGTCCTCGCCGTCGCCGAGGAGCTGACCGAGAACGGCTTCGTCCTGCGTTACCGCACCGACGAGACCGACGACGGGCTCTCCAGCAAGGAGGGAACGTTCGTGATCTGCTCGTTCTGGCTCGCGTCAGCGCTCGTTATAGTTGGAGAAACGCAACGATCACGCGACCTGATGGAGCGGCTGCTTCGGATCGCCTCGCCCCTCGGCCTCTACGCCGAGGAGTACGACCCGGAGACAGGGCGGCACCTGGGGAACTTTCCGCAGGCGTTCTCCCATCTCGCGCTGATCGAGGCTGCGGCGCGCATGATCGTCCTCGAGAGGCTCGCGGAGCCTTGACCATGGATGAGCGTTGGTGCACTTCGGTAATATGAAAAGGTGTTGCGGCAGCGGCACCGAGCTTCGGCTGGTTGTCTTTGTCGTCAATCTGATCGATCAGTTGGCCGCCGGGCCGACCGCAACGTGATAAGCTGCTCCGAAGCCGCCTGATGGCGGGCCGTCTCATCGCGAAAAGGAAAACGTGCCATGTCGCTAAAGGGCAAGGTCGCCATTGTCACGGGGGGAAACAGCGGCATTGGCATGGCCGTTGTCTTGGGTCTCGCCAAGGCGGGCGCAAATATCGTCATCGACTACGTCGTCAATCCCGAGGCAGCCGAGGCGCTGGAGCGCGAGATCGCCGCGATGGGCGATGTGGCGATCGGCGTCCACGCAGATGTCAGCAAGATTTCGGACCTGCAGGCGTTGACCGACGCGGCAATCGAGAAATTCGGCCGCGTCGACATCATGGTGAACAATGCAGGTGTGGAGACCCGCACCTCCGTCCTCGATACGACGGAAGAGCAGTATGAGAAGGTGCTTTCCATCAACCTCAAAAGCGCCTTCTTCGGCACGCAGGTCGCCGCAAAGCAGATGCTCAAGCAGGGCGGGGGTGGGCGAATCATCAACATCACCTCCGTGCACGAGGACTGGCCGATGCCCGGCAACACCGCCTACTGCCTAGCCAAGGGCGGCATGCGGATGTTGACACGCACCGCCGGTGTCGAGTTGGGCCCGCACGGCATCCTGGTGGTCGGGGTGGGACCGGGTGCCGTGGCGACACCGATCAACCTCACCACCATGAATGACCCGGCCCTGCTTGCGAAGCTCAATGCCGCCATCCCGCTGGGGCGCATGGCCAGGCCTGAAGAAATTGCCAATGTCGTGGTCTTTCTCGCCGGTGATGGCGCGAGCTACCTGACGGCCACGACCATCTTCGCCGATGGCGGGATCATGCAGAGCAGCGTCGGGTTGTAACTCATGAATTCAGGGTCGCGTTGACGATGTTTAGCCACAGCGCACCAGCTCGCTGGTGCGCTGGCGAGGGGGGCACGCAGAATGAGCCATTTCGATGTGATCGTCATTGGCAGTGGTCCCGGCGGCGCCTCACTCGCCCATCGCCTGGCGCCCACGAGCAAGCGCATCCTGCTCATCGAGCGTGGCGATTACCTGCCGCGCAGCCGCGGAAATTGGGACAATAAAACGGTTTTTGTGGACGGTACGTATCAGGCGCCGGAGACCTGGTACGGAAGCAAGGGCGAGAGCTTCCATCCCGGGCTGCATTACTACGTCGGCGGAAACTCAAAAGTGTACGGCGCGGCACTTTTCCGCATGCGGGCAGCCGCTTTCGGCGAGATCGTGCACAAGGACGGCGTCTCCCCCGCCTGGCCGCTACCCTATGCCGCCTTCGAGCCGTTCTACGCGGAGGCAGAAAGGCTTTTCCATGTTCATGGGCAGCGCGGGGAGGACCCGAACGAACCGCCGAGCAGCAGGCCATATCCCTTCCCGGCCGTCCCTCACGAACCGGAGGTGCAGAAGCTGGCGGACCGGCTGGCCGCCCTGGGGCTGCATCCTTTTCACCTCTCGCTCGGCATCCTGCTCGACGAAAAGGACGGCAAGGTTACTCCGACCAGCATCTGCATACGCTGCAATCCGGCGCTGGCGGCGCATCCCAATCTCACTCTGCTCACCAATGCTTATGCGCAACGCCTGGAAACCGACCCGGCCGGGCGCACCGTCACCGGCGTGCGCGTGCTGCACGACGGACAGGAGACGCGCTATTTCGGCCGATATCGTGGTGGTCGCGTGCGGCGCGCTGTCCTCGGCCTTGCTGCCCCTGCGATCGCGCAGCGACGCCCACCCGCAGGGCCTTGCCAATGGCTCGGGCCAAGTCGGCCGCAACTACATGCGGCATAACCAGTCGGTGCTGATGGCACTGATGCGTGACACCAATGACACTGTCTTCCAGAAGACCATGGCGGTGAGCGATTTCTACTTCAAGGCCGATGCTGGAACTATCCCCTCGGCCTGATCCAGATGTGCGCCTCCTCGGATGCCGAGCAGATCAAGGGAGAGGCCCTGCCACCTCGGCTTGAATGGCTTCCCGAGATGCCGTTCAGCGAGATGGCGCGGCATTCGATGGATTTCTGGCTTTCCAGCGAGGATCTGCCGCGACCGGAAAACCGCATCTTCTACGATGGCGATCGCGTCGTGCTCGATGTGACAGAGACCAACATGGAGGCGCATCACCGCCTCAAGCACAAGCTCGAACAGTGTCTGGATCGCTCCGGCAAAAAAGCCATGCTGATCGAGCGGAAGTTATACCTTGGCAAGGACATCCCGATCGGGGGCACCGCGCACCAGGCCGGTACCTGCCGCTTCGGCACAGATCCCGCGAGCAGCGTGCTTGATACGAACTGAAAGGCGCACGAGCTCGACAATCTGTACGTGACCGACGCCAGCTTCTTCCCCTCGATCGGCGCGGTAAATCCCACCTTGACCATCATCGCCAACGCGCTGCGCGTCGCCGAGCACATTCGCCAGAGGATCGCCGCATGAGCGTCGCGGTGACGTTGGCGGTCCGCTATATGCTGGTCGTGCTGTTCTTTCCGTTCAGCGCGCTGGACAAGATCATCGGCTTCAAGGGTGCCATGAGGTCCGCGAGCAAGGGCGGGGGCGAAATGGCGAAGCTGAGCGATAGACTGCTATCCGGCCTGAAATTGGAGCCGGCGCAGAAGGATCGGCTCCTATTCGATGCTGCGTGTCCTGGTCTCGGAGTCCGGCTGACGGCCAAGGGAACCCGCACGTTCATCGTGCAGTGGACCGATCCGGCGACGCGGCGGAAGGTGCGCGAGCCCTTGGGGGTCTGGGGCAGCCTGACCATCGAACAAGCCCGTGAGGCGGCGCGCGCCCGCCTTGGAGCCGTAGCAAAGGGCATCGACCTGAAGGCCGAGCTGCAGAAGCGCCGGGCCGAGGCGGAACGCGAGCGGGCCGAGCGGGCGCTAACCTTTGGGGCACTGATCGAGGAATGGGCGGCGCTGCATCTGAGGCATCGGCGCCCGCGCTACGCAAACGAAGCACAGCGGGCGCTGCGCTATGCCTTCGCCGGGGTGCTCAACCGGCCTGCCGCGCGTATCACCCGCGCCGAAGTGGTGGCCACGCTGGACACGCTCGACAAGGCCGGCAAGGCCGCAATGGCGGGACGGACGATGGCGTACGGCCGAGCCTGCTATCGCTGGGCGGGAAAGCGTGGGAATCTGTCCGCAAACCCATTCATGGACCTTCCGATCCCCCTCGGGGCTACGGAACGCGAGCGCCTCCTGACGGACCGGGAAATCAGCCGCGTGTGGCGGGCTGCCACTGGCATGTCCTATCCCTGGGGTCCGCTGTTCTGCCTGCTCTTTTTAACGTTGGCGCGGCGTGAAGAAGTGGCCGGCATGCGGTGGTCGGAACTTTCCCCTGACCTGAGTACGTGGACGATACCGAGCGCACGCATGAAACGCGGGCTGCCGCATATCGTGGCCTTGTCGCCCGACGCGCGGCAGGTGCTGGCATTGATCCCGCGCGTTGAGGGGCAGGACTTGGTTTTCTCGACCACCGGGCGCACCCCCGTTTCAGGATTTACCAAGGCCAAGGCCGCGTTGGACCGGGCTAGTGAGGTAACCGGCTGGCGCCTGCACGATATCCGCACGCACCGGGGTTTCAGTGCTTGCCCGGATGGGCATCGATTCCATCGTTGCCGACAAACTGCTGGCGCATCAGCCGAGCAAGCTTCGCGGTGCGGCGCGGGTGTATCAGCGGCATGATTTCGCGGCGGAGCGTGCCCGCGCGCTGGAAAGCTGGGCGGCGCACGTGCTGGCATGCGCAACGGGCGAGGAAACCGCCCGCAACGTGGTGCCGCTGCGCGCGTAGGCTCGCGGCCTCGCGGCCGGGTCCGGGATCGTGATAATGTCACGATGATTCGGCCGGACTCGGTGCTGGCAACACCGGCCCGGCCTGACCCGACCATGTGAGGCTAGCACATGCCCGAGGTTGATGCGTCAGATACGCCGTTGCACGTTGGTGCGGAAGAGTGGTTGCGCCGCAGCGCGAGCCGCGGAGAAATTTACGCCCGGCACGATTCCCGCATGCGCCGAACGGATCGGGCCGAAACGGAACCCGCTGAACCCGTGCGCCTGCCATCAGTGCGATGGCCAGAGCCCACCGCGGCACTGATGACCGCGTGCGAGGTGCTGTCGTGGATTGCGTTCGGGGACATACGCGAGCTGGACGCCCGCATTGACGAGCTGGACGCCCGCATTGACTTGGGTGAAGCATACCGGTGGGGGCATACGCGGCTTGACCGCACCATGGCCGCGATCCACGCGATCATCGCCGACAGCTGGGAACCGGACCCGCCTGACTCGCCGCACGCGCCGCATCCGGCATGGGCAGCGGATGGCCGTGCCTGGATCGAAGCGGTTCGAGCGCGTGTCGAGCATCAGGATGGCGTGCCCATATCGCTGCCCAGATTGGGCGAGCTGCTGGCGGACCATATCGAATGGCACCGTCAGGCGCGTGCACGGCTCAATCGAGCCGAACACGAATTGCTCGAGGCGCTACGCGGGGGAAGCTCAGGGCGTACGGCCGCAACGGGGGCGGTGAGCACAAGGAGATACCAGTCACCGTTTTCATGGATCGCCGCATTGGTGTGAGGTGGTTTGATACGATCGAGAGCGAGCACCCTGGGCCGCAATTCACACACGTTCAGTTTCACAAGGAAGAGGCGCTGCTGCTTTGGCCAGCGCAGCAATCCGATCCGACTGTGCCATCCGCAATAACGGACACGCCGGGCGCGCCGCAACCTAGGAAGACCGGCCGCCCAACGCATGACGTTATGATCCACGCGACCCTGGATGCGCTGGAACGGGAAAGACACCCGGTGCGGATGATGGGGAAGGCGAAATTGGTTCGTCTGATTTTGGAGCGCTGCAAGGTCAGGCCGGGGGAAGCAAGCTGGAGTGGCCGTACCCGTAGGGGACCACATCGGAGATTGGCGCGCCGGTAGGCTGCCGAGGAGCCGGCAAGGCAAGTAAACCGCGAAAACCCGTTTTAGGTTTTCGCAAGTGTTTTCTCAGTTTTCGCAATTTGTTTTCGCACGCCGCGCGTCGCATCTGTGCGCCATCTGACGCACGGAGCCGATGATGACGACTGAGACATATCTCGATGAAGCCGAGGCGGCGCGCGTGCTGCATCTCGGCCGTCGCACGCTACAGAGGTGGCGCGTCACGGGCGAGGGGCCGCCCTACGTGCGCGTCGGCGTCCGCCGCGTGCTGTATTCCGCCGACGAGCTGCGCCGCTGGGCCGAGGCTCGGACGTACGCGCACCGCGCGGCAGAGATTGTCAACACCGCCTCCCCTTAACGCGACCGCCGGCCCCTGTGCGGGAACCGGCGGCGGATCGGATACTTGCTGACTGCCGTCGGCAGACTACCGATCCACGTCCGCCCGCGCAAGGCCGGTTTCACCTTGGACGCCGACCTATGCACCTACCACTTGCCACCATTCCCACGGCCTTCGGCCGCAGCTTGGCCGCCGAGCCGCCGAACCACCGCCGCTGCTGCTGATCGAACTGAACCCGCGGCGAGGCTCGCGCCGTAGTCGCAAGCCTGCGCTGGCGGGCCGAGCCGATCGAGCGCCACGATCGTGCCGAGGCTGCGAGCCTGCGGGCGATCGCCACATGATCGAGGAGGGGGCCGATGCTTGACGGGATGACGCTCGCGGCCGAGCTGGCCCGGGTGGCGGCTCTGCGCGCCGAATTGTGGGACTGTGGACTTCGGCCGCTCGCGATCCATAACCACGATGCGCGCATCGAGTCACCCGGCAAGGCGCCCTTCGGCAGCGAGTGGGAGGACCGGGCCCGGCGTGATCCGCCGGAAGCTGCCATTGCCCGCGGTGGATCGGAACCGTTGAATACCGGCATCCTGTGCGACGGATTGCGGGCCGTTGACATCGACGTTGACGATCGCGCCCTCGCCGGCCGCCTGCGCGCCATCGGCGTCGCAATGCTCGGCGACGCGCCGATGCGGTATCGTGACAATTCAGGGCGCTGCCTGCTTGTCTATGCGGCCGCTGAGGGCGAGCCGCCGAAGCGCGTCCTGCCGGGCGCGCACGGCAAGATCGAGGTGCTGGGTCGCGGGCAGCAATTCGTTGGCTTCGGCGTGCATCCATCCGGTGTCGAGCTGCGCTGGCATCCTGAACCGCTGACGACGTTCCCGCGCGACGCACTGCTTAAGGTGACTGAGGAACAGGTGACCGCCTTCCTCGCCGCCTGCGCGCCGCTATTGCGTGCCAAGCCGTCGCGGCAAGGCGAGGGCGATGCGCCCGAGGCTGACGATCACGAGCCGTCGGCGCGCGGGCCTTCGGCCGATCCGCTCGACGTGGCGGCGGCACTGGCCGTCATCCCAAATGATGGGCCGCCGAACTGGGACTGGTGGAACAAGGTCGGGCTGGCGGCGCACGCCGCAACCGGCGGCAGCGCCGAGGGCAGGGCCACATGGTTTGCGTGGTCCGCCAAGAACCGGGCGCACGATCCGAACGCCTGCCGCGAGCGATGGAAGCACTACGGCTATCGCGACACGTGCGAGCGGACGATCGGCGCCGGCACCTTGTTCCATCTGGCGAAGCAAGCGTGCCCAGGCTGGCGCAAGCCAAGCGACTACGCCGCCGAGGCGCGCAGACGGGGATCGGACTGGCCAGCACCCGACCTCGCCCTAATATCGGACCATCGGCAGCTTGCGCCTGATTTTCCGGCCGATGTGCTGCCGGACTTCTGGGCACGCTGGGCGGCCGATACCGCCGAGGCGGCTGGGGCACCGCTCGACTTCGTGGCTATGGCGCTCCTCGCCGGCAGCGGCGCCACGCTGGGCAATGCCCGGTGGGGCAGCCCGTGGCCGGGCTGGGCCGAGCCGCCGGTGGTGAACGTGGCGCTGGTCGGCCGCCCAAGCAGCGGCAAAAGCCCGGCGATGGACGCGCTGCACGCGATGCTCGCTGCCATCGAGGCTGACGACAATTCCGACTTCGGCGAGCGGCAGCGGGAATGGAAGCGGGATGCGCTCGCCGCGAAGGAACGTTGCGCGCTGTATGAGGCCGAAGTGAAGCGGGCAGTGAAGGACAAGTGCCCGCCCCCCGACATGCCAGCCGACGCGGCGATCCCAAACGCGGTGCAGCGCCGCCGGCTGCTGACGACCGATCCGACCGTCGCGAAAGCGGAGCGCATGTCGGCGGCAAGCCCGCGCGGGCTGCTGCTGATCCGCGACGAGTTGGCCGGATGGCTTGCTGGAATGGACCGCTACAGCGGGGGCGGTGATCGTCCGTTCTGGTTGCAGGCATACGGCGGCCGTCCCTGGACGCCCGATCGCGTCAAGGACGGCGAAAACGAGATTGCCGTGCGCCATCTGACATGGGGCATCATGGGCGGCATCCAGCCCGACCGGGTGGCATCGCTGTTGCTTGCCGGCGACGATGACGGCTTGGCCGCCCGCTTCCTTTTCACCTGGCCCGAACCCCAATACCCCAACCGGCCGCGAGCGGTGCCCGACCATGACGGTGCGCAAGCCGCGCTGGCACGTCTCAGGGTGATCAGCTGGGCGACCTCGCCCGAAGCCCCGCGGCTTCCGTTCGCGCCCAGGGCGGCCGGCCTGATGGACGAATGGCGCACGCGCGTTGCCGCAATGGAGGGCGATGCCGCCGGCTTGTTTCTGAGCTGGATTGGGAAGCTGCCCGGCTTCGCGGTGCGGCTCGCGACCATCCTGGAACATCTCGACTGGGCGGCTGGCGCTGGCAGTGCGGAGCCGCAGGCAATCGGCGAAACCGCGGCGCTACGCGCGCTGACTCTGCTGGACGACTACGCGGTGCCGATGGCGCGGCGCGTGTTCGGAGACGCAGCAATGCCGCAGGCGGAGCGAGACGGCCGCCGGCTAGGAAAATGGCTGCTTGCCCAACGGCCGCTTCCCGAGGTGGCCAACGCGAAGGAACTGCGCCGTATGGCGAACGGGCCAGGCATCCCCGATGCCGCCCGCATGGAGGCCGCGCTCGGCGAGCTGGAAGCCGCAGGCTGGGTGCGATCGGCACCGGCGCGGGCCGAGGGCTATGGCCGCCAGCGGAAGGACTACGCGATCAACCCTGCCCTTGCGCGCGCCTCGGCATGAACTACGCCGCTCGCCTTCGGGCTGCACTTCGCCCTGCCGCCGCCGGGCAGTTTCAGACCTTTTCCCCTGATGCCGTTAGTGCCGAAAGCGCCGATAGCCGTCCCGGCCGAGCTATCGACACTAAGGGCACTATCGACATTGGGGTAGAAACCCCGAACTGCGCTGATCCGATCGCCACGGACGATAGCGCCTCAATCGCCGCCGAGCCGGCGCTACCCGCGGCGGGCACCCCCGAGCGGGACCGGCTCGACGCGCTGCACCGGGCAAGCGTGGCCGGCTACCTGCAAGCCGCCCTGCGCCGGCCCCCGAGCTGGGCGGACCCGGATGCGCTGCCCTCGCCCGGCTGCCGCTGCTCCTGCTGCGGCGGTCGGGGGTGGTGGTGCGAGGCCGCGGCGCCCACCGGCTGGCGCTGCTCGACGTGCCATCCGGCGCCGCGATCCTGGCCGGCAGGCCGGGTGCGCGAGGTCACGACATGAAACCGCGCACCCCTTTGGTCGAGGCGCGCGAGCTGCGGCGACGGGTTGAGGAAGTGCGGATGCGCGCCGAGCAATTCGCCGTCGATGGCCTGCCCCGCTTCGCTGCGGCCGCCCGCCAGCGGTGCGCCGAGCTGCGGGCGCAGGCGGACCGACTGGACTTGCCACCGCCCATGTTCCGGCCAGCTAATCCGGGGCGGTTCCTGCCGGAGCGGCGCCCATGATGGCGCTCCCGATCACGGCCGAGCTGCTGGGTGATACCCGTATCCGCTGCGGCGCGATCACGTTACGGCACCGCGCTCCGATCTTTGCCCTCGCCCGCCGGCTGCTCGCCACGGGCGCCGATTCCGTCACACTGCTTGCGGTGCATTGGGCGAGCACGGGCACCGTCTCGATAGTCGAGCCGCTGGGCAAGGTGGCGAAGCTCGACCTGACCGAGCGCGATAACGGGCAGCGCGGGTTTGCGCCCTACCGGCCCAGAGAAGCGTTTCCTTCACACCCGGTGGCTGCGGAAATGCTGCCGGAGCCGGAGTCGGTGGAATGACACTGGCCGCAGCGAAACTCGCCACACCGCGCGCGCGGGCGCGCAAGGTGCCGGGCCGCTTGCCCAACGGACGGTTTTCAAAAGGCAACGGCGCCGGACGCGGCGGCCCGCGCAAGGGCATAGGCTGGGGCGGACCCGCTGGCGGCCCTGGCTGGGGTGGTCCCGCGCGTGGCGCTGGTACGGGCGGCCCGGCGCGCGGTCGGTCCGTCGCACCGCCGCCGCATCTGCCGTGCAAGCAAAAAGCCGCCGGGCTCGGGCTACGTGACGTTGAAGAACTGGCGGAATACGAGCAGGCGAAAGCCCAAGCACGGGCCGAGATTGAGGCGCGGGCTTTCGAGATCGCCATAAGCGGGGAACTGACGGTTGCGCAGGCGATCAACCTCCTCTGGCGGGTTCATGTGCTGCTGGGGGGTGCCGTGCAGCGCAAGGTGATGCGCTGCCAGAAAGCCTGTGCAGGAAAGTCTTTCGCGAAGCCTGGCACTACTTCGCCATGCACGACCGGCCGGTGCTGGCGTACAGCGGCGGCGCGGACTCGAATCTGCTCCCGGAGTTGCTGGCGTCGTTCCGCGACCGGCTCACGGTGCTCTGGGTGAACGCCGCCGCACTGCCGCACATGGCCGAGCATGGGCGCCGCCGGACGTAGGCGCTAGACGCGCACCGCACGCGGGTTCTGGCGCAGGATACATCCCTGACGCCGACAAAGCTCTACAACGTGCTCGATAAGCTTCGGGGCGGCGTTGAGCCGTCGGCACTCAGTTCGAATGACCGATGCGTGTTCGAAAGCGGACTTTTGCTCGTGCTCCGTGAGTTGCACGATTTACGTACCGAGCGACCAGCCTTTAGCACGTCATTCAGTGCCAGGTTCGGCCACGCCTCATCGATTGCGTTCAGCCACGATTGGAGCGTCAGGATAGAGGCAGGGTCGTAGCCGGTGTGAAACAGGGTTTTGTAGGTACTCGTCAAATAGTTTCTTTTCATTATACGAAATATTTGGTCGCTGACAATGCCAAGCCATAAGCATCTTGGCCAAAACGGCTGCATCTACGGTCTTCTTTGCGCTCCTATTAGCTGGTCGATCTTCCCCGCGTTTGGTCATGAAAAATCCGTCCTCAAAGCGTGTCTCAAACGCTCGCTTCAGTCCGATCATTATTTTATCATTGCTCCGGAGGTCGCGAGGCTTTACCGCAGTCTGCGAGTTAGTGTTGATGCTAATTCGGTCGGCTAGTGCTCGGTCGGGAATTTCATAAGAGGCTGACCCGGAATGGTTCCGGAATAGTTTAGCGAGTCATTTCAAGGAAATGGGCGATGGGTGGGTCACCTTGCGGTCTGCAGGAATTGTACGGGGTTGCGTGATTTCAGCGGCTTGGGTTCTCTCGTGGTTGCGAAGACACGAAGGAATGACCCGATGGCCTGGACTGAAATCACGCGCGCCAAGTATCTGCGCGATGGGCTGCGCTATGCAAGCGATACCACCAACGAGGAGTGGGGCGTCATCGAATCGCACCTCCCCGCGGCGGCAAGCTGCGGGCGGACGCGCGAGACCGACTTGCGAGATGTCGTCGATGCGATCTTCTATATCGCACAGTCGGGCTGCCAGTGGCGGCTGCTGCCGAAGGAGTTCCCTCCGTTCACGACGGTGCAGCGGTATTTCTATGCTTGGCGGGATAACGGAACCTGGCAGACCATCAATCATGCGCTGCTGATGTTGGTGCGCGAGGCCGCCGGCCGCGAGGCAAGTCCGAGCGCGGGCGTGATCGACAGCCAGTCGGTCAAGACCACGGAGGCTGGTGGTCCGCGCGGTTATGCGGCCGAGAAGATGATCAAAGGCCGAAAGCGCCATATTCTCACCGACACGATCGGCCTGCCGGTCGGGATGATCGTTCACCCCGCCGACGTTCAAGATCGCGATGGGGCGCCAGGCCTGCTGGCGAGCATCCGCAGCGCCTTCCCCTGGTTGCGCCATGTCTTCGCCGACGGGGGCTATGCCGGTGACAAGCTGAAGGGCGTCCTCGAAAACCTCGGCGACTGGACCATCGAGATCGTCAAGCGGTCAGACGCCGCCAAGGGCTTCGTCCTGCTGCCCCGGCGATGGGTCGTCGAACGCACCTTTGCATGGCTCAACCGCAACCGTCGCCTGGCCAAAGACTTCGAGGCGACAACCCAAAGCGCGGTGACTTGGCTTTACATCACCAGTGTCAAGCTCATGATGCGACGGCTGGCAGCCGCTTGAGCCGCTGTGGTGGGCCAAATTTCCCCATTAAATCAATATACTCGCGTTCCGACGGCGATTTGAGTCAGACCCTAAACGCGAAGGAGGACCTTTGCGTCCTTTGCCTCAGATGATCGGACGCGCTCAGATGCTGAATAGATTGTTGAAAGTGATTGACAGCCGTTCACAACGCTCAAACCATTTACAGAGATGGTGCCCTTCCTAAAATCGTATTCGGCGGCATTACAGATAGCGGTGATCCCGTTGTGATAGTAAAAGAACTCGCGAACGCGCTCACCATTGATTGTTGCCCGGAGCGCCTTGTTGACCCTATTCGTTGCACCCAGTGCCTGTCGGACGTTCTTTCTGAATAGGCGTCCATCAGTGATCCCCGGTAAACGCAGGCACTCGGTGAGAGCAACTACGGTGAGAATGGTCTTCGCAGCGCCAATTTCCGTTAAAAGCGTCTGCGTCGGGTCAACCTTAATGACGTGATTTAGCGATGGAAGTTCCTGCGCTTCGGCTTCAGCAAGCCTCGTCTCAAGGACCTCTGCATCGACCAGTTGGAGGCTACCTGACATTTCGTCCAAATCTTCGAGCCGGTCCGCAAACGCCTTAAGATCGGTCTTGGCCGCCTCCGTCAGTGTGCCGGTCGTTAACAACTCAAACTCGACCCGATACTCGTCTTCTAGCGCCTTCCGAACTGCTTCTAGTTTCAGCTTCAATCTCTCGTTGCAGTCCTGCTGAAGCGACGGCAAGTCCTGCAATCTTACCCAGGCTGCCAAAACCTCATGGAGTGGCTGGGCATCTACTTGTGAGGAAGTTGCAAACTTACCTTGGATAATAAGTATACGTCGATCTTCGTCGTCGATAATGACTGCATCCATCTGCTTATCGTGCTGACCATCCGTGATGTCATCCCGAGTTTGAATGGCATCTCTCAGAAGCACGCGCCGCAAATACCAAGCAACGAACCGCTCCCCATCGTTTGCGAAGTTCTGTTGGTAAAACGCGTCATGGTTGATTTCGTTCAGAATTAGTTGCAGCATCTTAGCGGAGGCCTCCAGGCAGGACATTATCACGCGGTAAGGCTTTACCACGCAACTGCGCGTACGGTGCAAGCCGATGTAGCGGCCGGGCAGGAAGCGGCCCCCTTCTGGATCACAGCCCCAACCCGCGTCGGGATGCAGCGGCAGCGATACCGGGTCGAGCACGTCCACGCTGCCCGCGCAGGTCCGTGGCTGGCGGGCGAGGCATGTCCGCAGCCGCGCCGTGTAGTCCTGCACGTCGGCATCCGCACCGGGCGGCGGCTCCCGCCACATCCGGCTTTCCGGCCCCACCAGCAGCACGCGGGCGAGCAGCCCGATCCCCGACAGCATGGCATCGCCGAACAGCCGCGGCGCCATTGCGGGCTGCATAATCATGTGAACCGAGCAGCGCCGCCCCGGCAGGTAGTGCGCGCCCGTTGTCACGCGCCGGCGGCGGATCGGGTCGCCATCCCACAGAGGCAATTCAGAAGCGCGCCCGTTCGCATCCGCGACCCGTCGGTGAACGCCGCAGCACCCACCACAAGCCGCACCGCGTTGACGCGCGCGCTCACGGGCCAGAGGCGCAGCACGTCCTCGCCGGCCGGATGTAGCGCCGCCGTTGGATCACCATCCGCCTCGCCCAACCACACCGGCCAGTCCGCAGGCTCGACCACGACTGGCATCCGGTTGTGGATGGGCGCCATTAGGGCGTTCGCGTCCGTCGTGATGATCGCGAACGTGCGCTCGACCTCGCCGGTAGGTGCCCGCCAGCCTTCCCAGATGCCGGCCAAGGCGAGCGGGGCGCCGTCTGCCCGCGCGACCGCAAACGGCTGCTTTGCCCCGCCTGCCGTCTTGCGCCACTCGTAAAACGCGGCGGCCGGCACCAGGCACCGGCGCCGGGCGAAGGCGTCCCGGAACATGCCGGTTGTCGCGACCGTCTCGGCCTTGGCGTTGATCGGCTTGCGCGCGGTTTTCGGCTCCTTTGTCCAGTAGGGGAGGAAGCTCCAGCGCAAGAGGTCGAGGTGACGTGCTGCGTTTTCACGGTTGCGCCGCACCACGGGCGCGAGCTGCGTCGGCGCCAGGTTGTAGTTGGCGGGGAAGTTCGGGAGTTCGTTCACGGTGCCGAACACGCGCGCGATCAGCTCGGGCGGGAGGCTGGACGAATAGCGGCCGCACATAGGCCTGCCATATCCTGCGAATGGCTACCCGTCACTCCCGCGGCCGCCAGGCGGCGACCTCAATCGCGTCCGGGCGTTGCCCGACTCGGCCGCACCTCGATACGTCGAGCGGATCAACCTGCCGGGAGGCGAGGATGCCCGATGCCCAAGCGCCGCATTGGTGTTTCCAATGCCCCGAGTGTGGTCTCGGGGACCATGAGGTGGGCCATCTAATCGCCCCAGACGAACCCTACTGCGTCGTTTGCCTGGAGGAAGAAGGGCGTCTGGTCCGGCTGGAACGCTGGGAAGAGACGGATCAGGCGCGCTTGCGGGTGGCCTTGGTGGCGGCCTGAGCGGCAGGTTTCTTGCCGCCTTGCGCCGGCTCCTTTGCAGGCTTGACCGGAGCCGTCTTTGCTGCTGCCTTCGGTGCTTCCGCCATCTGCCCCAGGCTCTTCTTCAGCCCCGCCATCAAGTCGACGACGTTGCCGCGGTCTGCCGCGGGCGCCTCGTCCTGCATGTCGATGCCCTCGCCCTTTAGCTTGGCGTCCAGCATCGCCCGCAAGCGGGTCTCGTAGCGGTCCTCGATGTCTGAGGGGTCGTAACGCCCGGACTGCCGCTCAATGAGCTGCCTCGCGAGCGCGACCATCTCCGGGTCTGTTCTGAGCTGCGCGGCATCCTCGAAAAGCTCCTTCGGGCTGTTCAAGTCCCGCTCTTCGTGAAGCGTGTGCGCCATGAGTCCTGCCCCCATCGGGCGCAGGGCTATGGTTCGCTCGCGCTGGGAAATGACAACCCGCGACAGCGCCACCTTGCCGGTCTTGCTGATCGCCTCCCGAAGCACGGCATACACGTCCTCGCTCCCCTTTCCGTCCGGGGCGAGGAAGTAGCTCGCGTCGTAGTACATCGGGTCGATGGAACCCGCATCGACGAACTTTTCGACTGTCATCACAGACGAACTCTCGACCTTGACGCTGTCGAGGTCCTCGTCGGTGACGATGAGGTAGTGGTTCTTCTTGAACTCGTAGCCCTTCACCAGATTCCGGCGCTCAACCTCCTGTCCGGTCTCGCCGTCCTGCGTGACCATCCTGATCCGGTTGCCGGTCTCGGGATTGATCATGTTGAAACGGACGGCAGACCGGTCGTGGCGTGCGTTGTAGAGGGCCACAGGACATGAGACGAGCGCGAGGCGCAGTTGGCCACGCCAGATGGGTCGTTGTGCCATGCGGGAAGGATTCGGACGGTCCAGCGAACAAAAAAGGGCTGCGCGTAGCGCGTCGCGACATCTTGGTGCTGCACCGGACCAGCATCGATCAACAAGCGTCTATCAGATCAGGAATTACCCGCCGCCGGTACTGGCCAACCTGCTGATACACATTCGAGTGATGGGAAGGCGGGCCGCCGGGACGCAGAAGCGGCTCTTCGCCGGCAAGGCTCCGCTCGCCCATTGCTTCGCTAACCCGCGGGGCGCTCCAGTATCGCGGTCGATTGCCACATCGGCGCGCCACCCCACGGCGCCTCGGTCCCGTCAACAAGGCGGATCGCTATCGTCCGAACCACCCCGTTGGGAGGACGAACCGTGGCGAACCTCATCTCGACGCAAGCTGGCGGGGTTAGCCGCCGACCAATGCTGCTGGGCATCGCATCGAGCGTCGCCGCGACCTCGACAATACAGACGCGCGCACAGGCGCAGACGTCACCGGTGCCGGTGCACCCGGACCTCGGGACCAGCGACGCCCCGATTGTCATCTCGCCGCTTACCTGGAACCCAACCTACCCTCCACTCACTCCATTCAAGGCGACCAACGGACTCTATAACCTGCAATACCAGTTTCTTGTTATGAACGTGTTTAATAGGCCGGCCACGGTTGTCGGCGGCGACGTTCTTGACGCCCATACGCGCCAAGCAACCGGGCACAACCAGTCAATCAGCGATGACGGCCATGACATCCGGCTGAAGCTGCGGCCGTTCGCGAGTACGGGCGAAGGCCATGGGGTGAGCACGATTCCTGGAGGTCAAGCCGGCCTGATGTTCTTTTACCTCAGCTACCCGAGCGTCGATGCCATTCCCGCACGCCTCCGGCACCGTTTCACAGTCGAGGGCGACGACACTAGCCCCGTCACCGCAACCGATGCCGGCCTGACGCGGGTGAGCAACGAACAGTCCATCGTGATCGGGCCAACAATGCGCGGCTCCGGATGGCTGAATGGGAACGGGGCCGGGCCGTCCGTCTATGAGCACCCCATGATATTGCAGCCAACCAACGGGACCGCGAAGCCCGTCCAGGCTTATGCCATCGACTGGCTCAAGCTCGATGAGCGGGGTCACACGTTCGATGGCGATCCGTTCAAGAACGAAAGCTTCTTCGGCTACGGGCAGCCGATCCTCTCCGCGACCGACGGCGTCGTGGTGCACGCCGAGGACGGCTTCCCGAACCAGATTCCAAATAAACCCGAACCAGTGAAACAAGCCAAAGCAGCCTACGGAAATAACATCATCGTTGCGATCGGCGGCGGAAAATACGCGATCTACTGCCACTTAAAGCCGGGCAGCGTTGCGGTAAGGTCGGCGAGCATGTGCGCGCCGGACGTCAGCTTGCCGAGTTGGGCAATTCGGGAAACACCACGGCGCCGCACTTGCACTTCCAAATCTCGGATGCGCCGTCGATTTTCGACGCGAACTCGCTGCCGTTCGTCGTCAACTCGATGCACTATCGTGAGCGCATCGTGCAGGCCATTTTCCCGACTGTCGACGAAATGCTTCTGAAGAATTTCGTCCCCGAGTTCGATCGCGCCGGTGCGGCCTGGCGGAAACTGGAAATGCCACTGCAGGGCGACGTGATCGACTTCCCATAGCCCCCCAAGTCCTTCGATGAAGCGATCCGCGCCTTCGGGGCGCACTGCACAAACCAAGCAGACCGTGTGGAAACGCGCTCGTCAGCGATGTAGGCGCCGTCCGGCCGCTCCAATGATGCAATGCAGGACGCGCCGAGCCATGCAGTCGGGTTTTGGGGCAGGATCCGCCCCGTGGCTTCGCAAACGGCATCCGGCCTGGCAGCTTGGCAAAATGCCCGCGGGCAAGGATGCTTAACCCTGCACCGCGGCCATCAGTTCGGTGAACGCCGACGATGTTGAGCACCCGCCTGAGATTGTAGGCAAGCGCCGTCAAGCTGAACTCGCCGCGAACCTTCTGCAGGCCGCGCATCAGGAACGCACCCTGGTTCATCCACTGCTTGATCGAGCCAAACGGATGCTCGACCATCTCACGTCGGATGCTCAGAATGTCAGGGCGACGGGCGAGGCGGGCCCGCATCCGGTCGAGGACGGCTTCGTTCTCGAGACGCGATACGGAGCGAAAGCTATTTTTGGTGCATCGCGAACGGATCGGGCAATCTCGGCAGGCTTGCCGGTTCGCGTAGTTGATCTTCTTGAGCGTGCGCAGGAAAGATGACGAGTAGGGCTGCAAACGCTGGCCACCCGGGCAGAGAAGCGTGTCGCTTTCCGGGTCGTAGCGGAACTCGTCCTTGCGGAACAAGCCGGCGCTGACCGAAGGACCACGCTGCGGCCGCGGCACATACGGCTTCATCCCGGCCTTCTCGCAAGCCTCGATGTCCTCGATCTTGAAATAGCCGTGGTCGGCGACGACCGCGATCCGCTCCACGCCGAGAATCTCCTTGGCTGGCTCCGCCGTCTCGGTCAGCAGGCCCATGTCGACAACCTGGTTCGTGACCTGCTGCTCGACGATCAGCTTATGCTTGACGTCTACAGCAACTTGGACGTTGTAGCCGACCGCCACGTGCGTGTGGGCGGCCATCGCCCGGCTGTCGGGGTCAGTGAGCGAGATCTGGTTCTCACCGGTGCGGTCGAGTTCCGCTAGCATCTCCTGGCACCGTATGCGGCGCTCGCGGATCGCGACGATCTTCTCGGCCAGGTTCTTGACCCGCGAGCCGCCGGCTGCTTGCTCGGCGGCATCACTCGTGTCGAGACGCTGGAGGTAGTCGCCGAGCTTGGCATCGGCCAGTTGGATGAATTCGGTCAGGGACGCCCGCGTGAAGTTGCGATCCTTGTTGTTGACCGCCTTGATCCGTGTGCCATCCACCGCGAGCAGCTCGCGGCCAAACAGGTCCAACTGCCGGCACAGCAGCACGAATTGGCGGAATACCGGACGGAAGGCGTTGCGGTTGTCGCGGCGGAAATCGGCAATGGTCTTGAAGTCGGGCTTCAGGTGCCGCAACAGCCAGATCACCTCGATGTTGCGGTGGGTCTCGGCTTCCAGCCGCCGGCTGGATCGCACCCGGTTCAGGTAACCATAGATGTAGAGCTTCAGCAGGTCCGCCGGCGCATAGCCGGGACGGCCGGTCTCCTTCGGCTGAACACGTGCGAACCCTGCGGCCGCGAGATCAAGCCCATCCACAAAAGTCTCGATGAACCGCACCGGGTTCTCCGGGCCAACGTAGTCGTCCAGCAATTCCGGCAGGAGAAGGGTTTGGGAACGGTCGTGACCCGTGATGTGCGTCATGCCGCGATTCTAATGCACCCTGCGCCGCGCCGGAATCCGTTCCGGGAAAGTTTCCACACGGTCTGCAAGAATCATGCAAAGAATTTAGAACGCTGATAAATTTAGGCTTTTCCTTTGCATAACTTACGGCCATAAATAGGGGCATGAAATACGGCTACGCGAGGGTATCGCCGGGTGGCAAGAGCGAGAGCGTTGACGCCCAGGGACGGCAACTGACCAAGGCCGGTTGCAAGAAGGTGTTCCGCGACGTGCATGTGAGCGGAGCCAAGACCGACCGCGCGCAGCTTCGCCGGGTGATCGAGGCGCTAGAGCCGAGCGACGTGCTGATGGTGACGCGGCTCGACCGGCTGGCACGCTCGACCCGCGACCTGTTGAACACCTTGGCGGCGATCACCGGCAAGAAGGCCGGATTCCGGTCCCTGGGCGACGCCTGGGCCGACACCACCACATCACACGGGCGGCTGATGCTGACCGTGCTAGGCGGGCTTGCAGAGTTCGAGCGCGACCTTATCCGGGCGCGCACCGGCGAGGGCCGCGAGCGGGCGAAGGCGCGCGGCGTGAAGATGGGCCGACCGCACAAGCTGACCCCGCACCAGCAGAAAGAGGCGATCCGGCGACGCGACCGGGGCGAGGAGTTTTTGACCGAGATCGGGCGCAGCTACAATGTGAGCGCGGCGACGATTTCGAGGCTGGCGGCATGAACAGCGCCGGATCGCTCCTTTCCGGCGATCCCTTCACGACATGGAATGTGGTGTTGTTCCTGCTGATTATTATCGGTCAACTGTGGGTGACGCGGGGCGAGATAGGGCGGCTTTTTCGCCGCAAGGTTGCTTACAGGAAAGCGCGCAATCCCCTTGCCGTCGTAGGCATCACTATTGGGATTGAGCTAGTGGCTTGGATACTATTTTGGAGATGGGTCGGAGTCATTAAGTAAACCGCCAGTGGCTTCACGCAATTTCCCATAAAGGCGCTTAGGTAGTGTCCTAACTAGCTAAAAGCGGACACTACCGGCGCTTACGCGGCACCGGCTTGAAGCTGGGCGTGTCTCCGGCAAGCCGGAACCTGGTGCTATGCGCGAAGCGCACCGAGCCGCAAACGCTCCCTCACGCATCATCACACGGGCCGCCGACGCGGCCCCTGCTTAGGGGTGACCTCCCCTCAGCGCACTACAAGCAAAATAGATCGAAGACTTTATGGCTTTTCGTCGCAGGCTAGGAAAGCCAATAAAGTTTAGCCGATTTTGCTTTCCGCTTGCACACCCCCGTTCTCGTTAACGTCCGTGCTGCGCAAAATAGGTATTAAGAGCGCAGCCGACGGGCTCGCGGCCACGAGGTGGCTTCGTGGTCGGAAATGGCCGTAGATGACGCCGTGCGCTGATAGGAACTGCTGCGCTTGGCCGACCGACTTGAACTTCTGCATCTGCCGTTCTCGCCTTCGCCTAAAGCTGGTGCAAATTTACGGCGCGGCTGTTCAAATGCGGCCTGTCCGGTGCAAGACCAAGCGCGCCACGTTCATCCATTGAGAAAACACAGAGCGGGACCATAAGGCTCGGCCTTGCTGCGAGCGTTGGTTCCAGTTAAAACTCCGGCTTGGCCAATTCGCGCATCGGGTACTTGCCATAGCGCTTTTGGGTGCATAATGGAGCTGGGGTATGCCGTCGAAGAGCAAAATGTCTTTGGTGCCAAGAAAAGGGTCCCAAGCGGGCGAGAGCTTTGGAGGGGCACGCTTTTCTGCAGAAGACGTCATAACGGCTTTATACCAAGCAATCTTGTTAAGAGACCCGGACACTGAGGGGTTGCAGGCCGGACTGAGACTCTGGAAAAAATATTACGCAGATTGTGGAGAGATTTTTTCATAGTCACGAATTTGCATTCAACCACGCGGCCTTCGTTGAAAGGCATATAAACAGCCATCGGCTTCGATTTACCAACAGTTCTTCGGAACATGGTGAGCTTGACTTGCTGATCAGGAGGTGGGCGAACAAATTGGCCGCCCACCGGATTGTGGTTGATGTGGGCGCAAGAGGAAGACGGCTATCGAACTCGTACGACCTGCTACGCTTTTTTGGCTGGCGTGGTATTTTGGTTGAGGCAAATCCAAGACTTATCCCGACCATAAGCGATGATTTTGCCGGCCTCGATGTGGAGGTTATTAACTGTGCGATCTCAGACTATACCGGTTGCTCTTTTCTCCATATAGCTGAAAACGATGACGTTTCCTCACTTGATGAGCGTTGGGCTAAGACGGTCGATAAAGTGGAGGTGCCAGTGGAACGCTTGGGCGATTTGCTTGGGGCTAGAGACATACCGAAAGACTTCGATCTCCTCTCGATCGACATTGAAGGCGAAGATATACGGGTACTTAGAGGCTGACCCGGAATGGTTCCGGAATAGTTTAGCGAGTCATTTCAAGGAAATGGGCGATGGGTGGGTCACCTTGCGGTCTGCAGGGATCGTACGGGGTTGCGTGATTTCAGCGGCTTGGGTTCTCTCGTGGTTGCGAAGACACGAAGGAATGACCCGATGGCCTGGACTGAAATCACGCGCGCCAAGTATCGGCGCGATGGGCTGCGCTATGCAAGCGATACCACCAACGAGGAGTGGGGCGTGATCGAATCGCACCCCCCCGCGGCGGCAAGCTGCGGGCGGACGCGCGAGACCGACTTGCGGGATGTCGTCGATGCGATCTTCTATATCGCACAGTCGGGCTGCCAGTGGCGGCTGCTGCCGAAGGAGTTCCCTCCGTTCACGACGGTGCAGCGGTATTTCTATGCTTGGCGGGATAACGGAACCTGGCAGACCATCAATCATGCGCTGCTGATGTTGGTGCGCGAGGCCGCCGGCCGCGAGGCAAGTCCGAGCGCGGGCGTGATCGACAGCCAGTCGGTCAAGACCACGGAGGCTGGTGGTCCGCGCGGTTATGCGGCCGAGAAGATGATCAAAGGCCGAAAGCGCCATATTCTCACCGACACGATCGGCCTGCCGGTCGGGATGATCGTTCACCCCGCCGACGTTCAAGATCGCGATGGGGCGCCAGGCCTGCTGGCGAGCGTCCGCAGCGCCTTCCCCTGGTTGCGCCATGTCTTCGCCGACGGGGGCTATGCCGGTGACAAGCTGAAGGGGGCCCTCGAAAACCTCGGCGACTGGACCATCGAGATCGTCAAGCGGTCAGACGCCGCCAAGGGCTTCGTCCTGCTGCCCCGGCGATGGGTCGTCGAACGCACCTTTGCATGGCTCAACCGCAACCGTCGCCTGGCCAAAGACTTCGAGGCGACAACCCAAAGCGCGGTGACTTGGCTTTACATCACCAGTGTCAAGCTCATGATGCGACGGCTGGCAGCCGCTTGAGCCGCCGTGGTGGGCCAAATTTCCCCATTAAATCAATATACTCGCGTTCCGACGGCGATTCGAGTCAGACCCTTAACGATACAGTAGGGGTTTTCGCTTACCATCCGCGCTGGATTATCATTGAAGCATTTTGCAAAGCTCGCTTGAAATCTTTGGGCGAACTTCCTGTCTCCGAAGAGGTAAAAAGTAAGTACGCCATTTTGGGTCAAACGCCGTCCAACCTCATTTTAGAGGCAATATAGCTAACGGAAGTGGCGGAAGGCACGCCCCCGCGCAACTCTTGGCCGGCGCTCTCATCTCTCCTCGTTTTCCGAGTTGGTGGAGGGGACGTCAGCAGGCGAGAAAGTCGCGGATTGCCGCCGCGATCTCGGCGGCGCGTTCGATCGCACCATTTCGCGGGCGATCTCCTCGATGGCGGCGTCGGATTGATGGTAGATCGTCGCGTCTCCAGGGTCGACTTTGCCGTCCTAAAAATGGCCTCCACCTTCCAGAGCTGCCGGTACGCAAGGGCAACCGACAGGGCAGGAAACCTGCTATTGGTGCGCAGCACGTAGAGCCCGTCGAAGCGGGCGTCCTCGGTGATCCGGCCAGCGTCGATTTCGAAGTGCCCCTCGTGCGGCGTGGCGAGAAACCGGCGATAGCCGGCGTTGCCGACCAACCCCTTGTCGCCTTGCTGCAGCTTCAGCCGCAGGCTCTCGAGGATGGCGGCCCATGCGGCCGCATCTCGCCGGGCCTCCTCGGGATTAAAGCAGACCACGTAGCGTCGCGGCCTGGTCCCACCGTGCGAGTGCCGTCGCGCGTGTTCTCGACGATCTGCAGGTAGCGGCGCTCTCCGGACGGCTTGATGCGGAAGAACATGCGGCTCTCGATCGGGACACCGCACGCTTACGCGAACGCGCTCGCACTAGCAAGCTAGTTTCCCAAGCACAGGGTCAACACGTGGCGCCGCAATTCAGCAGAAATGCCGACCGACGCCCAGCCAATCTCTTGAAATGACTCGTTTCTTCTCTCGCCGCAGCGCGGCGAACTGTCCAACTTGAGTCTTGCGCTGGGGCTTCCTTCCCTACTGGACGAAGGAGCCGAAGCAGGCCCGGAGGCCAATCAACGCCAAGGCCGAGACGGTCGCTACTACGGGGATGTTTCGGGGCGCCTTCGCCCGGCGCCGATGCCTGGTGCCGGCTGCGGCTTTCTACGAGTGGCGCACGGGAGCGGGGGCGAGCAAGCGCCCCTTCGTCGCCGCCCGCGCGGATGGCAAGCCGCTCGCCTTGGCTGGCATTTGGGAAAGCTGGCGCGCACCATCACCGGAGGGCGAGGTCGAGCGCACGTTCGCCATTATCACGACGCACCCTAACGCGCTGCTGGTGCCGATCCACAATCGGATGCCGGTCATCATCGAGGCGGCCGACTGGCCGGTCTGGCTGGGCGAGGCCGAGGCAAGGCGGCGAGCCTGCTGCGCCCGGCCGGCGATGGCGTGCTGCGCCGTTGGCCCGTCAGCCCGCGCGTCAACGCGACGCGGAACAATGATGCGAGCCTGATCGAGCCGGCGGCGCCGGAGTAGTGGAGTAAGGACACACAAGTTCGGAGCGGCTACTCGAAGCTGCCGAAAAAAAGGCCCAGAATGCCGAGGGTGCATTGCGACCTCACGCTTTCGTAGGTTAATCGCGGGTTTCCGCCTTTAACTGCCGTCGCGCCTGTTCGAGCACTGCCGCGCGCGCGGCGTCCAGCGTGGGCAGGCTCAGGTCAAGGGCGCTCAGCGCGTCATTGATTGCTTCCACGACCACCAAACGGGCGAACCATTTGCGGTCGGCCGGGACCACCAACCACGGTGCGTGCGGTGCGGCGGTGGCGGCGATCGCGGCCTCGAACGCGGCCATATACTGCTCCCACTGTGAGCGTGCGGCGAGATCGCCGGCATCGAATTTCCAGTGCTTGTCCGGCTCCTCCAGCCGCGCAAGCAGCCGCCTGCGCTGCTCCTCTTTCGAGAGATTGAGGAAGAATTTCAGGACCACCGTGCCCTGACGCACGAGATAACGCTCAAATGCCGCGATATCCTCCAGCCGGTGCCGCCATAGGTCCTTGCCCGCGACCGGATCGGGCAAGCTCTGTTTGGCTAGCAGCTCGGGATGCACCCGAACCACCAGCACCTCCTCGTAATGGCTGCGGTCGAAGATGCCGATCTGCCCGCGCATCGGCAGAGCCCGGTGGATGCGCCAAAGAAAGTCATGCCCTAGCTCCTCGGGGCCGGGGGCGCTAAAGGAGGTTACCGCGACGCCCTGAGGGTTCACGCCGCTCAGCACGTGTTTGATCGTGCCGCCTTTGCCCGATGCGTCCATCCCTTGCAGGATGATCAGCACCGACCAGCGCCTCGCGGCGTAGAGCCGCGTCTGCAAGTCCGCGAGTTGCTGCACGCCCTCGGCCAGCAAAGCCTCGGCGGCATCGCGATCGACGATGCCGCCGGCGGTGTCGGCAGGATTGTGATCGGGCAACCGGAAACGTTCCCCGGTTTCGACCCGATAGCGGTCGAGCAACAATCTCCGCGCTTTGGGCGTCATGCGCTTCCCCGCCTGACCGCGACCAGGCCGTCCTCTCGATACGCGGGGGGTGGGTTCATCCTGCGGCCCCGGGCTTTGACCGTATTCTACCACGCACGCCGACGCGCTGCTGGCGCCGATCCACAACCGAATGCCGGTGGTGATCGAGCCGAGGATTGGCCGGTTTGGCTGGGCGAGGCGGCGGGTGGTCCCGCCGGCACAGCTGCGCCCGGCCGGGGAGGACGTGCTGTGTGGCTTTGGCCGATCAGCCCACGCGTCAACGCGGTCCGGAACAATGATGCCAGCCTGATCGAGCCGGTTAAGAATGCCGGGTGCAGGCAGCCGAACGCGGCCAGGAACCCGTCCGCGTCGCGACGGCGCCGCCGGCCGTCGAACCGGAGCGCGAAGGCCAGCGCCTCCCGCAGTTCCTCGGGGGTGGCGGGGCGAAGGGCGGGAGCGTCGGGCACCCCGGCAGGTTAGCGCCGGGCTGGAGAACAAGGCAAGAACAGACACCTAGGCCCTCAAAATTGGGGCGGTCCCCATTACCCCTCTCTGCCACACCGTGCCGATCCCAATGAGCCAGACGCCCAGCAGCGCGATCGGCCGGGTGCCCCGGATGGCGGGGCTACGCGGCCTTGCGGCGGCGCGCGACCATGCCGAGCCGAGCAGGCCGGTGCCGAGCAGGCCGGTGCCGAGCAGCACCAAGCTGGCCGGCTCGGGAACCGAGGCGGTGGCGACGTCGACCGTGAATGTGTCCGCGTTCGCGCCCGAACCGAAGTTGTTGATAATCTGCGGCCGGTTAGCTTTTGCTAAGTCAGTGTTGCCGGTCGCACACACTGGTCAGCTCCGTCCCTCTTGGGCCCGCACGTCGCCGGCAACGCGCTCATCAGTTCCCCGAGCCGCGTATTGACCCGCACTCCTGCCCGCCCGAGCACGCCCAGCACGGCCAGAGTGCGTCACGCTGGCCGATGCGCCCTCGGCAGCAACCCTTGCCACAGGCCGTACGCAATGTGATGGCACATGCGGGCAACTCACGCCGAAATATCGCGTGCGCTGAGCGGGGTTTCGGTGGCAATATCTTCGTATGCACGTGCTGGTCTATCTTATGGTCCTGTTCGCGCTGGCCTACCTGGCGGGTGCCGGAGCGGCTGTAGGCCGGGCATCGATCGGTGCTCAGTCTCGACGCCAACGCGCAGAGGGCGCGATCTATAACCGGATGCCGGTGGTGATCGAGGCGGCGGATTGGCCGGTGCGGCTCGGCAAGGGCGAGGGTGATCCGGCAACGCTACTGCGCCCGGCCGCCGAAGACGTGCTACGGTTTTGGCCGATCAGCCCGCGCGTCAATGCCACGCGGAACAACGACGCCAGGGAGCGACGCCGCGTACCAGCTCCTGGTGGATAGGTCAGAACATGCGCTCAGTGGCAATTACACGACTCAGCGAACTCCGCTCGCCTAGGCGCGCGCACGGCCGAAACGCCGGTCCGGCCCGGCTCGGCTCAGGCGACAGCCCAGCCATGCCGGACACAGACCGGCCTCAACCGAGGTGACACCTCGGCCGGTGCGGGCGCGCGATCAGGGAGCCGCGCGCGTCCGGCGCCGAGCCGCCGCTAGAGCGAGCAACCCCACACCGAGTACCGTGGCCGTGGCCGGCTCGGGCGCGGCGACGGGGCCAGGCGCACCGGAGCCAACGGTCGGCGAGCTCGTCAAGGTCCCGATCTGAAGGGACGTATTAAGCACGTCGATGCCGAACGCGTTGTTGAGCGCGGTCACGGCCGCCGGGGTAAGTGTCAACGGGACGTTGGAGAGGCCGCTAGCGCCGAGCGTGAATAGCCCGATGTTGCTTGCTGAACCGCCATTGATCGAGACACCAGCGTCGATCACGGCGTTCGCCGTGTCGATCAGGTAATGACGGGTATTCACGACCGTGGTAGGGGAGCTGGCGGATATCTCAAGGCCGCTGCCCACATGCTGGATAAGGTCGCCTGTTGAACTGGTTGAGCCCCCGGTGATCGGGAACGTGGCAACAGGATTTGTGCCCGACGAGAGCGTGGCGGAGCCGAGCGGCGAGATGCTCGCGCCGAGCGAGGCCAAGATCGACGCAGAGGTGAGGGTTACCTGGGTTGTCCCGCCGGTGATCGGCGCCGCCTGCGCCGTTGCGACCATTCCGACCGCGAGGCCGAACGCGCCGAGGAGTTGAGGCGTTCTTTTCATGGCCGACCCTCCGACAATCACTATGCGCCACTGACGCCGGCCCTTTATACCCGATTGCAAGCGCATGTTAATTGCAAACGTTCGTTACCGAGATCGCGGAAGCGGCCCGACGCAGGCGTCCGGTGCAGGCGCCGCCGAGCCTGGGCGGCCGGTCGGGCGCGGGGCAATTCGAGCCGGCCGAAGTGGTGAAATTTTTTCTCGGGGGAAGGCCGGCCCTCGAAAGGATCGGACGTCCGGGGCGTTACCTGGTCCGGCGCAGCGCTGCGAAAACGCACTCGGCGCTTGGCGGACCCGCCGGTTCCTGCGCTGGCGAGGTGATGAAATGCGGATCGCCGCCGGCTCTCGTGCCGCCGCACAAGGCAGTCAAATGGCTCCTGTGGGGTCCGCAAGAGGTCCGCGAGATTCTCGCGCGGCTGCTGAATTTCCAATCTTCCCCACAAACCGTTGAAATCATGGTGGGCGCAGCAGGGCTCGAACCTGCGACCCGCTGATTAAGAGTCAGCTGCTCTACCAACTGAGCTATGCGCCCGCGCGACCGGCCCTATACCAGCGCCCGCCACCCAGGTGAAGGCCGGGGGTGAAGGCCTGGGTAAGGCGCCAAGGCTGGGACGCCGCCCCCGCCTCGTGCCATACAACGCCGATGCCCCCGCCGCGTCGACTCCCGGCTCTCGCCCCGGTCCTCGTCCTCGTCCTCATCCTCGCCCTGCTCGCCCCCGGCCCCGCCGCGGCGCGCGACGGCACGTCCGCAGCACCACCGCCAAGCTGGGACGAGCAGCAAAGCACGCTCTGCACCCGGGCGATCGCCGCCGCCCAGACGCGCCATCACCTGCCCGCCGGCCTGCTCCGCACCATGGCCAAGGTCGAGAGCGGACGGCCGATCAACACCCTCGCAAACATCCGCCCCTGGCCGTGGACCGTCGATGCCGACGGCGAGGGCATCTTCTTCGAGAGCAAGCAGGCGGCCGTGGTCTGGACCGAATTGGCACTTGCCCGCGGCGTGCCGTTCATCGATGTCGGCTGCCTGCAAGTCGATCTGCAGATGCATCCGCACGCCTTCGCCTCGCTCGCGCAGGCCTTCGACCCCGCCGCCAACGCCGACTACGCCGCCCGCTACCTGACAGAGCTGCGCGCCGAGGCGGACGGCAACTGGTATGCCGCCGTCGGCCTCTATCACTCCCACACCCCCGAACTCGCCGCCGGCTACCGCCAGCAGGTCGCGGATATGGGCGCCGGCATCATCACCGGGCGTGGCGGGCCGGCGCCGCTCTATGTGCGCGCCATGCGGCAGGGAACCCTGCGGCTGCGCCTGGTCGGCGGCGGCGTGCAGATCATCAACACCCACCGACAGCCCACCCTGCGCCGGCATTTGACCCTCTCGACCTGCCAGGTCGCCACGATCATGCGCCCGCTGCTGGCCCGTCCGCCCAGCACGGCGGACTGCCGCCACAGCGTCGCCGGCCGCTGAACGCTCGATGCGCACGATCGTCCTCTCCAACGATCTGGTGCGGCTGAGCTTCCTCACCGCATTGCTGCGCGACGCCGGGATCGAGGCGGTGCTGCTCGACTCCTACGCCAGCGCCACCGACGGCAGCATCGGCGCGATCCCCCGACGCCTCGCGGTCAGCCCCCGCGACGAGGCCCGCGCGCGCCGGGTGCTGGCGGAGGCCGGCGAGCTCTGACCGCCGACACCACCGACGGCACCCTGCTCGGCGGCCGTGTCCGCTACCGCCAGCCGGCGGCGGGGTTTCGCAGCGGCATCGAACCGGTGCTGCTCGCCGCCAGCATCCCGGCCAGCGCCGGCGAACGGGTGCTGGAAGGTGGCGCCGGCGCCGGCGCCGCGCTGCTCTGTCTCGGCTGGCGGGTCCCCGGAGTGCGCGGGCTGGGAGTCGAGGCCGACCCGGCGCTCGCCGCGCTCGCCGCCGAGAACGTTGCGGCGAACGGTCTCGACGGGTTCACGGTCAGGGCGGCGCTGCTGGACGCCACCCCCGATGGCGGGTTCGACCACGCCTTCGCCAATCCGCCCTATCACGCGGCCGGATCAACCCCCTCGCCCGATCCGCGCCGCCATGCCTCCAAGCGCGCCGATCCTGGCGGGATCGCCGACTGGGCGGCAGCACTCGGCCGGCGGCTGCGGCCAGGCGGCACGCTGACGCTCGCGCTGCCGGCGGCTCGGCTCCCCGAAGCCCTCGCGGGGCTGCCGGATGCCGGCTGCGGCGCGGTCGCGATCCTGCCGCTCTGGCCGCGCGCGGGGCGGGATGCGAAGCTGCTGCTGCTGCGCGCGGTGCGGGGCGGCCGCGCGCCGTGTCGGGTGCTGCCCGGTCTGATCCTGCACGGCGCCGGCACGGGCTACACGCCGGAGGCGGAGGCGATCCTGCGCGACGGCGCCGCACTGCCGTTCTGAGCCGCAAAGGTGCGCGCCAACCCCTCGGCCAGGTCGACCGGCGCCACGCCCAGCTCGCGCCGCATCGCGCCGACGTCGAACGACTTGTCCTCCAGCAGCCGGCGCAGCTCGGCCGGCTCTATGCGCGGCAGGCCCGGCAGCGCCCGCGCGAGCGCCGCGCCCAGGCGCAGCAGCGGCAGCGGCAACGGCACGATGCGCGGCGGCGCCAGCCCGGCGGCGCACGCGATCGCACGAACGAACCCGGCGTAGGACACCGGCTCCGGCCCGGCGATCACCACTGCCTGCGGCCCCGCCCAGTCGCGGGCGAGTGCCGCCACCAGGCAGCGCGTCACGTCGTCCTGGTGGATCGGCTGCACCAGCGCAGCCCCGCCGCGCGGCAGTGGCACCACCGGCAGGCGGCGCAGCAGGGCCGCGAGGCGCTGCACGTTGTCCTCGCCCTGGGCGCCGTAGATCATCGTCGGATGCAGCATCACGCCGGGGCGGCCGGCGGCGAGGAAGGCCGCCTCCCCGGCCAGCACGCCGCGTGCGTGCTCGTCCGGCCAGGCGGTGAACCTTCGTGTGCTGCCCAGAAACACGAAGCAGTGCGCATGCGGCGCCGCGGTCAGGATCGCCGCCGCATGGCGGGCGTGCGCGCCGCTCGCGACCCGCCGCGCCTCCCCCAGTGCCGCGGCCAGCGCCATCGGGTCCGCCAGATCCGCGACGCGCGCGACCTCCGGCAGCCCGACCGCCGCCCAGCGCGCAGCGTCGCGCACCACCGGCACGAACGGGATGCCGGCCCCCGCCAGCGCCCGGCACAGTGCCGCGCCGGAGCGGCCGGAGGCGCCGACGACGTGGACCGGCTCAGCCGCCACGCAGCACGGCGAAGTCGCACCCCTCGTCGGCCTGCGTCACCTGGTCGGCAACGATCCGGTCCCAGCCGCGCGCGGGTTTCGGCGGCGGCCGCCAGCCTTCGCGCCGGCGCGCGAGTGTGCCGTCGTCCACCAGCAGATCGAGCCGCCGCTCGCGCACCGAGAGGCGGATGCGATCGCCGGTCTCGGCTAGCGCCAGCGGCCCGCCCGCCGCCGCCTCCGGTGTGGCGTGCAGGACGATGGTGCCGAACGCGGTGCCCGACATGCGGCAATCGCTGATGCGCAGCATGTCCTTCACCCCCGCGCTTGCGAGCTTGCGGGGGATCGGCAGGTATCCCGCCTCCGGCATCCCCGCCGGCGTCAGCGGCCCGGCATTCTTCAGCACCAGCGCATCGGCAGGGGTTACCTCGAGCGCCGGGTCGTCGATGCGCGAGGCCAGATCGTCCAGCCCGTCGAACACCACCGCGCGCGCCTCGGTCTCGAACAGTGCGGGTGTCGCGGCGCTGCGCTTGAGGATGGCGCCGCGCGGCGCCAGGCTGCCGAACAGCGCCACGATCCCGCCGACGCGCGAGACCGGCTCGGCGCGGGCGCGGATGAAGCGAGGATCGACGAAGGCCGGCTCGGCGAGGCGTTCGCCCAAAATCGTGCCCGTGACATCGACCGTGTCCTGGTGCAGCAGGTCGCGCAGCTCCCACAGCAGCGCCGGCATCCCGCCCGCCGCGTGAAAATCCTCCATGTAGCCCTCGCCGCTGGGCTTGAGGTCCACCAGCACCGGCGTCTCGTCGGAGAGCGCGTTGAGCCGGCCGAGCTCGACGCGAATCCCCCGCCGGCCGGCGATCGCGGTCAGGTGGATCAGCGCGTTGGTCGAGCCGCCGAGTGCCAGCAGCACCCGCAACGCGTTCTCGACCGAATGCGGCGTGACCAGCGCCGAGGGTCGCACGGGTGCTGCGATCAGGCGCATCGCCAGCATCCCCGCCGCCTCGGCGGCGCGCAGCCGGTCGGCGTGCACGGCGGGGATCGCGGCGGCGCCCGCGGGCATGAAGCCCAGCGCCTCGGCGAGGCAGGCCATCGTGCTCGCCGTGCCCATGACGCCGCAGGTGCCGGCGGTCGCGGCCAGCCGCGCCTCGATCTCGGCGATGCGCTCCCCGCTCACCCGCCCGGCGCGATAGGCGGCCCAATAGCGGCGGCAATCGGTGCAGGCGGACAGGCGCTCGCCCTGGAACGGGGCCGCGAGCATCGGCCCGGTCACGAGCTGGACCACGGGGATGTCGGCCGAGGCGGCGGCCATGAGCTGCGCCGGCACGGTCTTATCGCAGCCGCCCACCAGCACCGCCGCATCCATCGGCTGCGCGGTCAGCATCGCCTCGGCATCGATGGCGGCGAGGTTGCGGTAGTGCATCGAGGTCGGGAACAGCGAAGGTTCGCACAGCGAGACGGTCGGGAACGGCAACGGCAATCCGCCGGCGGCCAGCACGCCGCGGCGCACCGCCTCGATCAGCTCCGGCATCGTGCGGTGGCAGTTGTTGAAGCCCGAGCCGGTGTCGAGGATGCCGACGACCGGCCGCTCCAGCATCGCCTGCGAATAGCCCATCGACTTGGCGAAGGAGCGACGCAAATAGAGCGCGAAGTCGCGGTCGCCGTAATTGGCGACCCGACCGGCGAGGCCGCGCGGCGGGGCATCGGTCATGGCGCATCGTGCGCGGCCGCGCCCGGCCCGGCAACCCTGAGCCTGCGCCTGCCCCTCTCCGCCGGAGAATGCGATGACATCCCTGGCCGACGCCGTCCGATCCTGGCACGATTTCTACGTGTTGCTGGGCACCGCCTCGGCGACCCTGGTTGGCCTCCTGTTCGTCGCCGCCTCGGTCGGGTCCAGTATCTTCACCGAGGACAAGCAGCACGCGCTGCGGGCGTTCCTCTCGCCGAGTGTCGTCCACTTCAGCAGCGTGCTCGTGGCGTGCCTGATCGCCATCGCGCCGGTGTCAGGATGGGTGCTGCTCGGCCTTCTGGTCGGGGCCGACGGGCTGTTCGGCTTCGTCTATTGCGGTCTCGTGTGGCGCAGTATGGTCCGGCATGGCCTCAGCCGGACGATCGACGTGCAGGATCGGCTCGGCTACGCCGCACTCCCCGCCGTCGGCTATGTCCTCGTGATGGCGGCCGGCATTGCGCTGGCGTTGCAGCACGGCATCGGGTGCGGCGTGCTGGCACTCGGGGCGGGGCTGTTGCTGCTGGTTGGCATCCGCAATGCCTGGGACATGACGACATTTATAATCATGCGGCGACAGGACTGACCACTCTGGTAAGATTATACCACAAACCCCGAGCCTTGACGGCAGCGCGGCTTCCGGCGATAAGCCGCGACTGGTTTGCAGGATCGCAGGGATGAAGACGACGCTTTCGCTCAAGCCCGCGGAGGTTACCAAGGGCTGGGTGCTGATCGACGCCGACGGGCTGGTGCTCGGGCGGCTGGCGGCGCTCGTCGCCAACCGGCTGCGCGGCAAGCACAAGCCGCAATTCACGCCGCATGTCGATTGCGGCGACAATGTCGTGATCGTCAATGCGCGGCGCGTGCGCGTCACCGGCAACAAGGCCGAGCAATCGATCTTCTACTACCACACAGGCTATCCCGGCGGCATCAAGGGCCGCTCGATCCGCCAGCGCCTCGACAGCCAGCACCCCGAGCGGGTGATCGAGAAGGCGGTCGAGCGGATGATCACGCGCGGGCCGTTGCAGCGCCAGCAGATGAAGCACCTCTACGTCTATGCCGGGCCCGAGCACCCGCATTTGGGCCAGCAGCCGCAGCCGCTCGACGTCGGTGCCATGAACCGCAAGAACCGGAGGGCCTGACGATGTCCGGCACCCAGACCCGCACGCTCGCCGATCTCAAGGATCTCGCCATCGTCGCGCAGCCGCCGGCCGCGGCCGAAGCGCCCCGGCGCGAGCCCAAGCGCGACGCTCAGGGCCGCAGCTATGCCACTGGCCGGCGCAAGAACGCGGTCGCGCGGGTGTGGATCAAGCCCGGGCGGGGCGAGATCGTGGTCAACGGCAAGAAGGCGGCACAGTATTTCGCCCGCCCGGTGCTGCGGATGCTGATCACCCAGCCGTTCCTGGTCGCCGATCGCTACAACCAGTTCGACGTAATGTGCAACGTGATCGGCGGCGGCCTCTCCGGCCAGGCCGGCGCGGTGCGCCACGGCATCAGCCGCGCGCTCACGCATTACGAACCCGAGTTGCGCAGCATCCTCAAGGTCGCCGGCTTCCTCACCCGCGACCCGCGCGTGGTCGAGCGGAAGAAATACGGCCGCATGAAGGCCCGCCGCAGCTTCCAGTTCAGCAAGCGCTAAGGCCGCAACGACAGCTCAGCCCCGCACCGCCCGCTCCAGCTCCGCCTTGCTCATCCGTGAGCGGCCCCGGACGCCTTTCCTGGCTGCCTCCTGATAGAGCTGCGCGCGGGTCTTGCCGCCTTCGCGGCTGGCCTGCGCCGTCCGCCCCACGCGCTCGCGGGCCTTGGTCTTGGCCAGGCGGCGCCGGTTCTCCTGCGGCGACTGCTGGTTGGAGGCGCCCGCCTCGCTGAGCGCGATGGCGACCGCCTGCTTGGGGTTGCGCACCTTGCCGCCGCGGCCACGCTTGAGCTCGCCGTGCTTGAACTCGTGCATCACGCGCCCGACGGTGTCCCGCTGCGCCCTCGTCTCCTTGGCCATGCTTGCCTCCTGCTGCCGTCGTCTGCGACAACCGGCAATCGCGGACCGGGTTCCGCCTCGCCTGCGTCCAGGAACTCACCGGCGGAAACGGACCGGCACGGCAAGCGTTCGCCGTCAGGCATCGCTCGCGAGCAAGGAATGCCTACGAACGACAGGAGATGGCGACGCGGATGGCTGCGGCCGCCCTCAAAACGTTCAGCGTCCTGGCCTGCGCACAGAATGCCCGATGCGCCCGCGCCGCGCATCGTCGTGATCGGCGCCGGCTTCGGCGGCCTCACGGCGGTCCAGGCGCTGCGGCGCGCGAACGCCGCAATTACTCTGATCGACCGCGAAAATCACCACACCTTCCAGCCGCTGCTCTATCAGGCGGCGACGGCGGCGCTCGCGCCGTCGGACATCGCATGGCCGATCCGCAGCCTGCTCCGGCGGCAAGCCAATGTGCGTGTCGTGATGGCCGAAGTCACCGAAATCGACCTCGCGTCGCGTCGCGTCCAGACCGACGAAGGCAGCTTCGGCTACGACTATCTTGTCCTCGCGACCGGCTCCACGCACTCCTATTTCGGGCACGAGGAATGGGCGCGGTTCGCGCCCGGACTGAAGCGGATCGCCGATGCCGCCGTGATCCGCAAGCGGATTCTGCTGGCGTTCGAGCAAGCCGAGCTTGTGTCGGATCGTGCGGAGCAGATCCGGCTACTGACTTTCGTCATCATCGGCGGCGGGGCAACCGGGGTTGAGATGGCCGGCGCGATCGCCGAGGTCGCGCGCGACACGCTGCGTCACGATTTTCGCCTGATTGATCCGGCCGAGGCGCGTGTGGTGCTGGTCGAGGCCGGGCAGAGATTGCTCCCGACCCTGCCCGAGGACCTGTCGGCCTACGCCCTGGCGGCGCTGGGGCGAATGGGCGTGGACGTTCGCCTCGGTGTCCAGGTCACCGGCTGTGACGCAGGCGGCGTGGACACCTCGGCTGGCCGCATCGAGGCCGGCACGCTGATCTGGGCGGCGGGCGTGCGCGCATCGTCCGCGGCATCCTGGATCGGGGTTGCCGCCGACCGGCACGGTCGCATCGCAGTCGCGGCCGATTTGAGCGTGGCCGGCCATCCGGAAATCTACGCCATCGGCGACACGGCCGCGGCGGTTCGCCCGGATGGCGGCGCCGTTCCCGGTGTCGCCCCGGCCGCCAAGCAGATGGGCGATTTCGTCGGCCGCCGGCTCGCCTCGCTCATCGCCGGCCGCCCCGCCGAGGAGCGGTTTCGCTATCGCGATCAGGGCGAGCTCGCGACGATTGGGCGCAAGGCTGCGGTGGTGCGGATCGGCCGCGTCAAGCTGACCGGCTTCATCGCGTGGCTGTTCTGGAGCGTCGTCCACATCTTCTTCCTGGTGACGCTCCGTGACCGCCTCGTGGTGTCGCTAAACTGGCTATGGAACTATGTCACGTTCCAGCGCGGCGCCCGCGTGATCACTCGGGCGGATGAGTGATGGGTGAAGCCGGTCTCACGAGCCTTCGCCTCGCACTCCCCAAGTCATGCTCGGCGAAGCCGCCGAGCATCCACGTCTTTCTGTCGCGCCACACAGCAAAGTCGGGGATGGTCGGCCTTCCAGGTTGTGCGAGAACGTGAGCTTTGATTGAAGGGCGGTCAAGGCTGGGGTCTGTGGCAGCGGCGGTCTCGCTCCGGTCAGGCGAGTGCGGCGGCGAGGCTGGCGGGGCCGAGGAGCTTGCTGAGGCGTCCGATATTGTAGGCGAGCACGGCGAGGGCGGTTTCGGTGGCCGCCTTGGCCTTGCCGCGCAGCAGGAAGCGACCGCCCAGGAGGTATTTCAGCGCCGCAAACGGGTGCTCGGCCGTGCATCGGCGCAACCGCATCAGCGACGGGTCCGCCGCGATCCGTGCCGCCATCCGGTCGAGCGCCGGTTGGTCGATCAGTCGATAGACGTGGCGTCGGTCGGCCCCCGTGCAGCGCGACTTCAGCGGACATCCGGCACAGCGTTCGGCCCGGTAGCGCACGGCGTTGTCCGACCTGTGCCCGCCGTTGCGAACCAGGCGGCGCCCGGCCGGGCAGGTCATCGTGTCGGTCTCGGCATCGTAGCGGAAGGCCATCGGCGCAAAGTAGTCGCCTCGCCGGTTGACCTGCGCCGGCGGCCGCACTGCGGCGGCGATGCCCTCGGCCTCGCATTGCGCGGCCTGCGTCGCATTGGCGTAGCCGGCATCGGCAACCACCGTCAGCGCCGCGGCGCCGAGTACCGCCTTGCCGCGAGCGCCATCGGCAGCAGCTGGCGAAGGTCGTTCGCATCCGTGGTCACCTCGTGGTGGAGGATCATGTGGCTGGCCGGATCGACCGCGATCTGCACGTTGTAGGAGGGCGGCTTGGCCCCGGCGCCGCTGCCCATCGGCCGTGCGTCGGGCTCGCCGGCGACGCCGAGCTCGCGACCCTCCTCGCGCAGCCGCTGCGCCAGCTCGGCAACCTTGCCGCGCTTGGCGCGCAGCACCGCCAGCGCCTCGGTGACCGCTTGCCCGCCCGCCTCGTCCGGCTGGCCGCGTCGGCCGCGTCCATCGCCGCCAGGTGGTCGGCGATCGCTTGGTCGAGGCGCGCGATCTCCGCCGCCGCCTCGGCGCGGCTCATCACCTGCTTGCGGCTCGCCGCCGCGCGGACCTTGCTGCCGTCGATCGCCGCGATGCCGCTTGTTTGCAGATCACGCTGAAGCACCGGCTGCGATCCTGGCGCCAGGACTGACCCACGGTCGGTGCTGGACAAAATGGCCGCGATCCAGATGGTCGATGTGCATCTGCCGACCACCGATGGTCGCGCCGTCGTCCTGTCGCGCTACACAGAACCGGAAGCGGACCAGGCAATCCTGCTCCAGCGCCTGAAGATCAGCTTGCCCGCTCAGCCGCCGCCCCGGATCACCTCAGTTGCTGTTGTTCATCCGTCATGATCGACCGTCTTGTGGTGCCGACCTTGGCCAGCCTACCCCCGGAAAATCAGCTGCCTGACGGATTCTCGGCCGCGAGTTGCGAAGGTCGGGTTAGCGGCCGGAGCCGCTCGACCGGATGCGATCAGGATCGTTGATGAGGAAGTGCCATGCCGTTGTGCAGGCATCAACGGTGGCCTGGTAGACTCGACCGTGGCCACTTCGCTGCAATTGAACTAACCCGCTGACGCGGGAGCTGCGTTTTACGGTAGCGGACAGTTCGCGGTGCTCGGTCTGCCGGGGTTTGGGTGCTTCACCCCAACCCTGGAACGGGAGACCCCCGATGGCCGAGATCAGCCCGCTGCGCCACCGCATGATCGAGGACATGACGGTCCGCAATCTGTCGCCCGCGACCCAACGATCGTATGTGCATGCCGTTGCCAAGTTTGGCCGCTTCTTCAGCACCCCGGCGGCGTTGATATTCGCCGAACCGGAGCCGTTGCGCAATGCCTTCGGAACGATGGCACTCCGCAAAGGCATCAGGTTCATAAGGGCACCATCCCACCGCCGCCGTCAGCTCTTGATCTTCCACGATCCGTCCGGCGCCTTGCACCAGTTCACATCATAATTGCTGGGCGACCGGGCCCCCTTCGGCGATACCTCGTAGCGCAGCGCGTGGCAGGTCATGCCCTGATACGAATATAGTTTGGTGATCGCTACGCGGCCGTGGGCGGTGGTGCGCGGATTCTGCCAGATCACGCCCTGTCCGACTTTCGGCCCCGATGCATCGTTCAGTTTTGCGGCAGTGTCGTTCATGATCTGGAAGTCGCCCGGCGCAAGCTGCGGCCCGCCCCGCGGCAGAAATGGGTTGAACTGCGCGGCGGCCGGTCCGCCGAAGAACGCGGCCACTGCAATGGCCGGGAGCAAGGCCGCGAGCAGGCGGGCGGGTTGCAGGGGCACAATGTCCTCCATGTGTTTCGGCCCGATCCGCCGCAATTGATCGGCAATTGTGAACCATGCCAGCACCCAGTGATCACAGCGCAGGATTACGCGGCTGCGGCGCAGCCCGGCGCTCTGTCGTGAGCTTTGCGGTCAAAAAGCCGATGGCCAAAGCCGGGTCGAGTTAGGGTTTACCGGAAGCTGCCCGTAGGAGTCCAGCGCGGCGCCGAACCCGATTGTGGCGAACACGGCGATGGCAGCGACCCAGGAGGTTGCGATCACCGGAAGCCTCCTGCCGCTCGGAGCTGGATTACGGGACGGCGCGGAGCGGCCCTGCTGGTCGGCGCGGTCAGAAGGGTTAACGTGGTCGTATCAGTCTCCCGCCATGCTCAACAGAGTTATGCCGGTGATCTTGCCGGCGGCGTCGAAGCCGAAGAGGAGGCTAGCCGCATCGCCGCGGGGAAAGATCAGCTTCACCACGTAAAAGGTCTGCTCTCCGGTGGAGTGGAACTGCAGGAGTTTGGCGCCGGTCGGTGCCGCCCCGGTACTGATACTCACCGAGGTACCGGGACATTCCCCGCACCGCGTCGTCCGTCAACTGTGCGCTGTACTTGGCTGTCAGTTGCGTCCGATCGATCCGACCCGCCCGCATCTCGGCGAACCATTGAAGCGCGAGAGTTCTCGACGGCGTGTTCGGTTCGCAGGTTCTCCGGCTGCGCCGGATTGGCGAGCGCCCCGACAGCATTCCACGTCAACAGCACCGCCGCCAGTACGACGCCACCGAGCAAATTCAACCGCACTCCTGCTCGACATTCTCTTGTGCCGGTCTGCTGCGTGATCACCATTGCTTCAACCCCACGATGCTCAGTTCGCCAAAGTGCTCATGAGGTCCTCCGTACGAGCCGACCGATGGTGGTCCGCGCCCGACCGGTTAGGTGGGCTTTGCGACGACCTGGTAGATCACGCTGCTGCCGCTGTAGAACGGTCGATAGTACGCGCCGCCGAAGGCAAAGTAGGTCGTTCCGTTGATACTCTGATCGACCGCGCCGCTTGGCAGCGTCGTGACCGTCGCTCCGACAGGTGGCGGGATGACCTCATAGCCCTTCGGCACCGCAGCGTAGAACGCGCCACCGCAGTCGAGATTGGGCGTGCTCCCTTGGTAGACCGTGGAGCAGGAGGGTGGCGGGGTTGCCACAACGGCGCCTTGCGGTGGCGGCACCAACCGATATTGCCCGCCCTGCGGCGCATAATAAGCGCCATCTGCGTAGTAATATGGGCTCCCGGCGACTGAAATGGCAGCCGCGGCAGCCGGAAGTGCCGTAAGCGTTGCGCCGATTGCGAGGCCTGCGCCGAATCCGGCGCCCGAGTAGTAGCCCCCCCAATCGTTGCTGTAATTGTTGAAATTGGTCTGACGATTGTATTGCAAGCTGCGCGCATTGTTGTAGCGGTTCTGCTGCAACGTGTTCGCCTCGTTGAATCGGTTCTGCTGAAGATGGCTCGCGTTATGCTGAAATTCCGGGTAGCGCTGCTGGAACGAATCGGCCCGACTGGTGAACGCGCCGGCATTGTGAACGCTGCCCCAGCCGCCGCGGCCGAACCCGGCATCGCTGCTCCGGTCAAAAAAACCGCCGTCACCAAAGCGCGGCGCTCCACCACGGTAGTCGCCCCAATGGCTGGCGCCGCCGAAGCTCGAATGCCCGAACCCCCCGCCGCGGAAGCCCCCGAACCCTCCGCCGCCGTGAAACCCTCCGCCGAACCCGCCGCGGAACGCCACCGCGCGATCAGCGCCGATGGCCAGGCCGATGGCGCACGCGGCGCCTGCCAGCAGGATGAGAGTTGCCCGTCTCCGGTGCGAAAGCCGCTGGATCATCGGTGCCCCCGAGCGTTACTGGGAACTTGCGCTGGCGAGGACTGGTGCAAACGGGATCTTCTGCGCCCCTGGTGGCAGTTCGGGCCTGAACACAGGCTCGGCAATACGCGGCGCGAAGTTCCAATCGCTGAACACGGCGATGAATTGCGGTTGTGCCGGCTGCGTTTTGTAGGTGATGACCAGTTTGCACGGCGTCAGCTGCGGCCCGGTGTCGATCCAGATCTGCCAGTCAATGTTTTTCTCGACGAAGGCAAGTGTGTGGCAACTTCTGCCATTCACAACAGTCTGCCCAAGATAGACGCCGAACTGCACGTCGCTGCGCACGGCCTGATACGGATCCCTGTACAGGAAATCCGCAAGCGGGGGGGAGAAGCCCAGCTGCGTTACAAGCTTCCCGAGCATCACGGAGATTTCCTTCGGTGCGGCCTCTGATGCATAAAACGGCGTCGCGGGATCATAGAGAGTGACTGCCTTGCCATCGTACCAGAACTGACGGTCGCCCAGGTCGCCACTCCATTCGACATAGAGGCGACCGGGCCGTTGCAAGGCGACGTCCTCAACGGCGGAGTATTGCAGCTTCTGGCCCGAGGGCAGCACATGGTCAAAAGTGATATCGGCATGGAAGGTAAATTGTTCCGCCGAACCGATATAGGCTCCCATCTGCTTCAGCAACTGATCCGCCTGCTCGGCTACTACCGGCGCGGCAACGCCGGCCGGAGGGGTTGGCGTCCCGGAGGCGGCCTGACCATTCTGGGCTTGTGCATTTTGCATCCCGCTCAGCCCGGACACGACGAGAAGCATCGAAGTTATCCACAAATTACGCATTGGCCCCTCACACCAGATTGCAGCGGCGGGCCACCGGACGCGCCGAGACTGGCGTGCCGGTGGCCCGGTGCGTCGCGATCAGCCGCCTCCGCTCTGCACCTTTACCGGCGGCGCATTCTTCAGGACCGGCAGTGGGTTCTCGGGGTGCTGCAGGTCCGGCACCAGATCGGTCGACGCGCCGCCAGGGTAGCGCTTGATGTTGGGATACTTCATGATCGACTGATCGAATTCGATAAGCGGGGGATAGACCAGCGACAGCACCCAGCCATTGTCCTCGCCGGCGTATTTGCCAGGCGAAGACGTCAGCACGCGAGACGGCGCCGCTCCGTTGAAGACCATGTCGTACTTCTCATAGGGGTCCATCGTCAAATTGTAGAGGGCGCCGATGGAACCCAGGTCCGCCTTCACACCGAGCCACGAATCCTTTGCGGTCCAGAGATACTTCCAGGCGATGTGGACCCAAGGCTCCTGCGGGTCGCCGCCGATATCTGCCCGCACTCCTTCAAGGACGCCACCATCGACGTAGATCCAGGAGTTTCGTGCCGAGTGTGGCGCTTTGCCTAGGATGTAGGCACTGTTGTCGATGCTGTCGAAGTAGATCGGCTTACCGTTGTTGTCTTTCCACTCCCCGTGCGGTGGTGGCGTAATCCCGGCCATGCCTGCAAGCGTGGACCAGAGATCGATATGCGACATCATCTCATCGTATTGGGCTTCCGCCTGAATGTGGCCCGGCCACCACATGACGCCCGGCACGCGCCAGCCGCCCTCGAAGGGCGAGCCCTTTTCGCCACGGAACGGCGTGGTTCCTGCGTCCGGGTAGGCGTCCAGCCACGCGCCGTTGTCGGCCGTGATGATCACGATCGTGTCGGGCGCCTCCGCACGGACCGCCTGCATGATCCGGCCGATATCGGTATCGAGTTCCATCAGAGAGTCGGAGTAATCACCGAGATGCGATTTTCCGCGGAACTCGGGCGCCGCGTTGGTCGGGTTGTGCAGCTTGATGAAGTTAACGTCCATGAAGAAGGGCCGGCCGCTATGGGCGTGCTGCCGGATGTATTGGATCGCGTTGTCGGATTGCCGGATGTCAAAGGTGGCGAGGGAGTCGTAGGTGATGATGCCGTCCATCTTGGCTGGCTGGCCGGCTGTGCCCTCCCACTCGCCGAGGTTCACGATGTCGTCGTACATCTTGTTGTATGCCGGATTGAACGATGGGAACCAGGGATGAAACCACTTGTCCGTGTCATTGTAGGCATAGACGCCGGCATAGTACGCGGCGAAGTTCTTCATCTCGTCAAAGCCATGTGCAATCGGGTAGGCGTCTGGCTTGTCGCCCAGGTGCCATTTGCCGGAGAAGTAGGTCGAGTACCCGTTATTCCGAAAGAATTCAGCGATCGTCGGCGTTTGCTGCCGCAGGCGGTTCTCGTCACCCGGCGCGACGACGATCGACAAAGCCGAACGGATCGGTATGCGGCCGGTGATGAACGAGGCCCGGCCGGCCGTGCAACTGGCCTGGCCGTACCAGTTGGTGAACACCGCGCCTTCTTTGCAAACCTGATCGATATTCGGCGTCGGGTGACCGAGCGCCGCACCGCCACCCGAATAGCAGCCGAAGTCGTTCCAGCCGGTGTCATCCGTCATGAGCATGAGGATATTGGGCCGCTCCTGCCCATTCGATGGCGCCGGGGCAGTGGCCTGCCCCTGGCTGTTGGACGTGGTCTGGGCATTGGCGGGCGGCAGCTGCGACAAGCCGAAGGTCAGACAACTCGTGCCTAGTAAAGCCGAGAGACAACGCTTCCATGAAAACATTACGCAGTCCTCCGTGTCGAGTGGGTTCCGCATTGGTCGTGCGCTGGTCGGCGGTGTGCTCCGGAGGCGTCACCGTCATCGGCACACCTCTCACGTATCGCTGGGCAACGAAGCGCTAGAACCAGCTTTTCGGTGCAGGCGTGATCGACACGGCGAGCGCTTGGCTGACTACCGCGGTGACGGTATCGCCGACCTTTAGCGATTGGAGCAGCGGAATTCGGGACGGATCGGTAACGTCGATCGTATAGACACCGCCGCCGGAGGGATTGACGACATCGAGGCTATGGGCGGACATGTCGATCCCGACGACGGTGCCACTGATCTTTGTCAGTCGCACGCCGACGCCGCCAGGCGCTGTGACCGGCTGCGCGAGCAGTTCCACCATCTTGTCGTTGGAAACCGGGACCCCGTTGCCGCCCGTCGGCCCGTTCACCGCGAAGCCGACCGAGCGATAGGTACTGCGCGTTCACCCTGTCGCCGACTTTCAGCAGTTCGAGACGCACGTTAGGCCCGGCCACGACGGTCGTCTGCTGGCCCGACGCTCCGGCCAATGTGACCCACCGGTTGGCGGGATCGATTGCCGTGATCCTGGCCTGAAGGTTGACCGCCTCGGAGGCGGGGATAGCGTTCGTGATCGTTGGGTTGTTCTGCGCCGACGCGGCGTGCGGAAGGGCCAGGCAGAAGGCCTGCGCCGCAGCGATGCCGGCGATCGCAAATGGGGACAGCAGCACACGATCTTTCATCGTTTTCTCCCCTGCGGTGAGGTCGCGTGTTATGAAGGGGCCGAACTTGCAACGTGCCTCGATCGATGCCTATGCAGAAACGGCAAACCCGGCGACATGTAACGGAACGTTACTTATCGGGATCGGCATTCAACCAAGAGGGGAACGTTGCTAAAAGGCACAAGGAGCACTTCCATCGTGCAAGCGCGCACGTATACTGGCGCGGTAGGTCGGACGCTCGGCACGAGCGAGCTCCCGGCATGGCGTATAGGACGGGCGCAGACTGACGCCGCTTGAGGGTTCCAGACGGACGCGCCTTACACGACCAGCACGTCAAGCGGGCTTCCGATCAATGCCGAGCAGCGCGATCCGACGGTTTGCCGATCCGTACGATTATCAGGCGTCCGTGCGTGCAGCGGACGTGCGATTGCTCGTGACTAGTTCCGGAATATTCCAGGCGGAGCTGACGCGGATCGACCTGCATCAACTCTGGATGCAGGCCGGTCGGACATCGCTACCCTACGTCGCTCACTCGGCCACAGCAAAGTCTCGGAGTGCGATCTTTTTCCTCGCCGACCACCGTCAGGTGCCAATGCACCTGGGTGGCATGGAGCTGAAGCCGGGCGAGATTGTCATGGACTCGAAGGGCAGCGAAGACAATCATCGCGTATCGACCGAAATTCACTGGCGTACGATGTCTCTCACGCCGGACGATCTCGCCGCCGCGGGGCGCGCCCTCGTCGGCCGCGATCTCAAGCCCCCCGACGTGACGCAGGTGATCCGGCCGCCGCCCCATCTGATGTCACGGCTCCTCATGCTGCACCTGGCGGCCGGCGAGCTCGCCGCGACCGTCCCCGACGTCCTCGCCCACCCGGAAGTCGCCCGCGCGATGGAGCAGGAGCTGGTGCGGACGATGGTCGCCTGCCTGAGCGACGGAGTTGTGGTCGAGACCGGTGCGCTTCGGGACCTGCGCATTCCGGTCATGCGGCGGTTCGAGCGGGCGCTGGAGGCCAACCCGGGTCGTCCCCTGTACGTGACGGATATATGCGCGGCGATCGGCGTCGCGGATCGCACGCTGCGTCTGCGCTGCATGGAGGAGCTGGGCATGACACCGCATCGCTATCTCTGGCTGCGACGGATGCATCTCGCGCGGCGGGCCCTTGCCCTCGCGAACCCGGCAACAACGACGGTTGCGGCGATCGCCAATGATAACGGGTTCGGCGAGCTGGGGCGGTTTGCCGTCGCCTACCGCAAGCTGTTCGGCAAATCGCCCTCGGCGACATTGCGCCGACAACCCGATCATCGCCCGATTGACGAGACGGCGCGCCCGATGGCCCGATTTCCGGTTTTGCCATAGTCGCCGGCCACTCGCGCTGTCAGTGAGTGGGGGCGCGGCCAGGCGAGGTGGGGATGCCGGAAAGCGGCTCCTGCATGTTCACTGATGCCGACGATTACCAGGCAAGTTTCGGGGGGGCGCTCGATCTGGTTGTCGCGCGGCCGCGCCATTTTCAGGCTCGCCTGACCTGGGTGAAACTCCCCCATCTTCGCCTTCTCCGCGCCGAAGAGGCGTTGCCGCGCGCGGCCTACGTCTCGGTGCCCGCCGAGCCGGTGTTCGTGAGCTTCCCCGCGCGGCGCGACTCCTTGCTGATATGTGACGGCGCATCCGCGCAATTCGGCGAGGTCATGATGCACCGACGTGGCGCGCACTTCCACCAGCGTCTCGTCGGACCCGCTCGATGGGGCTCGATCTCGCTGCGGCCGGAGCATCTCTCCTATTTCAGCATGACGATCGCCGAACGCGACCTCGCCGTGCCGCAGGCGAATCAGATCTTTTGCCCGCGTCCAGCCGATCGGCTGCGGCTTCTCGGCCTTTATGCACGCGCCTGTCGCGTCACTGAGACGGACCTGGACCGCATCGCGCATCCGGAGGTGGCGCGCGCCCTGGAACAAGATCTTGATTCTCGCACTGATAAGATGTCTTGCGAGCGCCGTGCCCCGAGACGCCTCGACGGCACAGGAGTGGCAGAGCACGACGCTGTCCCGGTTCGAGGAGGTGCTGGCGGCAAATCCGCACCGCTCACTTGGCATCGCAGCGATCTGCGCACTGATCGAAACGTCGGAGCCGTCGTTGCAGGCGATCTGCGCCCAGTCACTGGGGATGAGCCCTGACGAATACCAGCGTCTGCGGCGGCTTAAGCGGATACGCGCCGAGATCGTGCGCGCCCACCCGGCCAAGCTCAGTTTCGCCGAACTTGCAGCGCGTTACGGCCTCACCGACCTCCACCGCTTCAGCGTTGAGTACCTCGACGCCTATGGCACCCTCGCGCCGCTTCAAGCCTGAGTGCCCCACGGATGCGAAGCGGATTGCCGATTTTGCATAGTCACCGATCCATCTCTGTGTTACAGCCTGCGAAGAGTCAGAAGCAGGCAGCGACGCCGTGCCGACGAGGCCGCCCCATGAACGCCCGAACGTGTCGATGAGCGGTGCCGGTGCGCAGAAACTGGGCACGTTTGCCAAGCTGGTAATCGCGTTCGCCGTCGTGCTGTTCGCCGTCGTGCATCCGAACGAGGCGCTCGTCATCGCATTGCTGCTCGCGCTCATGCCGTATGTGGTGATCCGCTGGGCTGGTCGCGCGCGCGCGACTTGCGCACGCGGCCGCGGCCCGCGCGCGGTGAGGGCGACTGGAAAGTCGCGCTGATGGAGCAGCGGGCCAAGCAACTGATGTGCTGGTTCGAGCCGTTCGTGAAGCTGCGCGCGCCGAAGCTGTTCAACCTGCGGCGCGACCCGTTCGAGCGCGCGGATGAGAACTCGAACACCTATTGGGACTGGGTGATCTCGCATGCCTACCTGCTCTACGAGATGCAAGGGCTCGTGGCGCAGCAGATCGCGAACTTCCAAAATTTCCCGCCGCGCCAGAAGCCGGCCGCGTTCAACCTGGATGCGGTGCTTCGGCACCTTCAGGAGGCGTCAGGCGGCGGCCATCACTAGGTCCAGCCCCATTGCGGAGCGACGTGATGTCCGATCGTATGGCGCCGGTGTCATGAACGATCTCCGAAAGTGCGGGCGGCGCGCCTGCAACGGAATGAGCTGGACCCCGAAAACTGGACAGGTAGCTAAGAGAGAGTTCCGCCCCTAAGTGGCCGTGAGGCCAGGGGTGAACGATGGCGAATATCCGGAAGCAGCACAGCGCGGCGTTCAAGGCGAAGGTGGCGCTGGCGGCGGTGCGGGAGGAAGGCAGTGTGGCGGAGCTGTCGAGCCGGTTCGGGGTTCACGCCAGCCAGATCCACGCGTGGAAGAAGACACTGCTCGAAGGGGTTGCCTCACTGTTTGCCCGCGGGCATGGCGGCGCGTCTGGCGCGGTGTTGGCGGATGAGACGCAGCTTGCCGGGCTGTATGCGAAGATCGGCGAGCTGACCGTCGAGCGCGATTTTTTTCGCAAAAGGTCTGGTCCATGAGCCTGGCTACCCGGCTATCGCTGATCGACCGGACGGACCCGCGGCTGTCGATCGTGGCGCAATGCGGGTTGCTGAAGGTCGCGCGCTCGACGCTGTATTACCGGCCGGCGCCGGTGAGCCCGGAAGATTTGCAAGTGATGCGGCGGATCGACGAGCAGTACCTGGCGAGGCCGTTCCATGGGTCGCGCCGGATGGCGGCGGTGCTGCGGCGCGATGGCCATGCGGTGAACCGCAAGCGGGTGCGGCGGCTGATGCGGCTGATGGGGATGGAAGCGATCTACCAGAAGCCGAACACCAGCCGGCGCCATCCGGAACACAAGGTGTATCCTTACCTTTTGCGAGGTCTGGTGATCGATCGTGCCAACCAGGTCTGGTGCGCGGACATCACTTACATCCCGATGGCCAAGGGGTTCGTCTACCTGGTGGCGGTGATGGACTGGTTCAGCCGCCGGGTGCTCGCGTGGCAGTTGTCGATCGGGATGGACACGGATTTCTGCGTCGAAGCGTTGCAGGAGGCGATGGATCGCTACGGCAAGCCGGAGCTATTCAACACCGATCAGGGCGTACAGTTCACCAGCGCGGGGTTCCTCGATGAGCTGGAAGCCGGCGGCGTGCGCATCAGTATGGATGGCAAGGGGCGGTTCCTGGACAACCTCTTCATCGAGCGGCTGTGGCGGAGCCTGAAATACGAGGAGGTGTTCATCAAGGCCTATGCCTCGGTTGCCGAAGCACGCAGTGGTATCGGTGCATGGCTTGCGTTCTACAATGACGAGCGGCCGCACCAGGCGTTGGGCTATCGCACGCCACGCGAAGTTTTCGCGCTCGCGCGGGCCTGTGGATATCTGGACAACGCTGCCGCGTTGACCACATACCCACAGGCACCACAACAGCAGGAAACAGCTTCAATCGATCAGGAGAAAGTGCTACGTGGCTTTGCTGCCCCCCTCGCACGGGAAGGGGAATGTGCAACCGGCGGGGAGTCTCTCTTAACTCAGCCCGTTTCCTGTCCAACGAATGGGGGCCACCTCACAATGAAGTGAATTGCACAGATCTGAATCCTTATGGGGGTGGAGATCCTGCCATTGCAGCGCGAGCGTACGCGTCACTAACAGCGAAATATTTAGGTTTCGTTAAGCGATCTCACGCCTGGTGCGAAGAAGGTGTGCGAATCGCCCAAGGGCGTGGACATGCATCCTCAATAGCTTGGGCCAAGCAATCGTTAGCCACCTCCTTACATTCTGCTGGTTGCTATACGGAATCCCTTGCGGCTGCCGACGAAGCGATCCGCATTTGCGAGAAGAATGGCTTTCTCCCCCGAATGGGAAACGCTTTCGTGTACCGCGGAGCTTCGTACTTCGATCTAGGAAGACATGAACATGGATTGGAGGAGGTCCGGCGCGGGATCGGCATTTGGCGCAAGACAAGCAACATTTTTGGGCTGACGCGACTCATATGTGAGCTAGCCAAGCTGCAGGTTCGCGCGAATCAGGCCGACGAGGCGAATGTCAGCATTTGTGAAGCTGAACGACTTTCTGACTCTACCGACGAGACGTTTTTGCTCGCGGAGATCAGCCGATTGCGAGGCCGAATATGGCTCCTACGCGAAAACTTTGAGAGTGCCCGTACCTGCTACGAGCGAGCGATCGGGTGGGCCAAAGAAAGGGAGGCGCGGCTGTTCGAATTGCGCGCCACGTGCGACCTGGCGTGTCTCGCGGTCGCGGAGCGAAACCCCGACCCCGCATTGGCACGCCTGCGCGCCATCGTGAATTGGTTCCCAGCCACCCTCGACATACCCGAGCTGATCGAAAGCCGACGCCTGCTTGGCGAAGCGGCAAATCGCGAGTTGGATCACCGCTCCCGCGTGTGATACCAGGCGCCGCCACCGTTATGGTCGGCGGCGGTGATCTTCACCCGGCGCGGGTCAGTGATCCGCGTCATCTCCATGAGGAGGGCGAGGGATGCTGAGCGAAGGCGGCATCAAGCGGTATTCGGCGGCTGAGCTGGCCGAGCTTCGGAGGCGCGGCGAGAGTCGCACCGACCTTGCCCGCGTGCGCGCCAAGACCGAGGCGGAACTGGAACGTGATATCGCGAGCGACGTCGATTTTCGCGATGTACCCGAGGACTGGCTCGAGACCGCCGAGGCGGTGATGCCTGTCCCGAAGCGGCTGCTCTCGCTGCGCCTCGATGAGGATATCGTGGCGTGGTTCAAGCGTCAGGGGCCGGGTTATCAGACGCGGATCAACGCGGTGCTGCGCGCCTAGTGGCGCAGGCGGAGAAGCGGCGGGCCTGACGCCGCCTACGTCGCCTCCGCCGGCCGCAGGCGCTCGCGCTCGGCGCCGATGAAGCTCACCATCACCGACGCCACCAGGCACAGCGCGCCGGCACCCACGAACGCCGTCAGGTAGTTCCCGGTGTCGACCCTGAGCGCGCCCGCGGCCCAGGCGGCCGAGGCCGCGCCGAGCTGGTGCGCGGCCGCGATCCAGCCGAACATCACGGCCACGTTCTCCTCGCCGAAGGCGCGGCTCGCGAGCCGCACGGTGGGCGGCACGGTCGCGATCCAGTCGAGGCCGTAGAACACCGCAAATGCCGACAGCCCCCAGAACGAGAACCGGAACGCGAACGGCAGGAACAGCAGCGACAGGCCGCGCAGCCCGTAGTACCACGCGAGCAGCGCGCGATTGTCCCACCGGTCCGACAGCCAGCCCGACGCGGTGGTGCCGAAGAAGTCGAACACCCCCATCGCCGCGAGCAGCCCGGCCGCCTGCACCTCGGGAATGCCGTGATCGACGCAGGCCGGGATCAGATGCGTCCCGATCAGCCCGTTGGTGGAGGCGCCGCAGATGAAAAAGCTGCCGGCGAGCAGCCAGAAGGCGCGCGAGCGCGTGCCGTCGCGCAGCGCCAGCAGCGCCCGCCAGGCCGGGTTGGGGCCGGGCGGGGGCGGCGGCTCGACCACCGCACCCCCGAACGGCGGCAGCCCCATATCCGCCGGCCGGTCGCGCAGCAGCAGCATCACGGGGACCACGAGTGCCAGCGCCACCACGGCGAGGGTGAGCGAGACCGCGCGCCAGCCGACCGTGGTGGCGAGTGCGGCGAGCGGCGGCAGGAACACGAGCTGCCCGGTCGCGGTGCTGGCGGTCAGCACGCCCATCACCAGCCCGCGCCGCGCCTGAAACCAGCGCGCGGCGACGGTCGCCCCCAGCACCAGCGCCACCATCCCCGTCCCGCCGCCCACCACCACGCCCCACAGCAGCACGAGCTGCCAGGGCGCGCGCATCGCCATCGTCGCCAGCATCGCGGCCGCGATCACCAGCAGCGAGCCAGCCACACAGCGGCGCAGCCCGAAGCGCTCCATCAGCGCCGCATTGAACGGCCCGAGCAGCCCGTAGAGCATCAGGTTGACCGCGACCGCAAAGCTGATCGTGGCCCGCGACCAGCCGAATTCGTTCTGCAACGGCACGATCAGCACTGCCGGCGCGCTGCGCAGCCCGGCGCCGGCGAGCAGCACCAGGAAGGTCAGGCCGACGACGATCCAGGCATAGTGCAGGCGTGCGGCCCTGCGCATCGAGCGTGCTCCGTGGCGAGGCACTCAGGTTAGGGCATCGGGGTCGTCCCGCCAGGGGAACCACGGCCACGGGCGGGGATTGGGCTCGCGGCACGGCGGGGCGAAGAGAGGTGCCAAATGACTGAAAAACCCCGCGGTCCAGGCCGTGGCTGACGCCGCCATTCCGAGCACGCAACCCTCCCACGAGGGCGACGCCTTCACCACAGACGTCGCCCCGGCCCCGCTGAGTGCTCGTCAAATCCGTCCGGTTCTAGCCCTCACGCCCGCTACGGTTGCGCTCGCGTGCCTGCTCATGCGCCAGCTCGTCGCGGCAAATCTTCTCAAGCTGAGGCATTCGTCGTGCGCGACCTTCCACAGAATGTCAGGCTCGATTTCCTGATAATCATGGCGCAACACATTGCCTATACCGGCGATTTCCTTCCAAGGAACCCCAGGGTGGCGGCCCTTCAAATCATCCGGCAAGTGACGGCTGGCTTCGGAGATGATCTCGAAAGCCCGCTCCGCAGCCAACCGGCTGCGCCAGTCCTTTTCAAAGGTTGCGAAATCGCTCTCTGTTATCAGCGTGCGGATGTGACCGACGGATTCGATGATGTGGCAGAGGCGGGGAAGATGCTTGCCCTGTCCCATCAAAACACGCAAACTGCGTCTTTTTCGACATAGGGCCGGACATAGCGATTGATGCTCCCCCTCGTCATGATGTCGGCTTTGCATCCAAGAAGCGCAGATGTTGTGTCTTTTATTCGGATCAATTCAATAAGCCCCAATGTTCCTTTTTCATAATCAAAGAACAAATCGACATCCGAGTACGGCTCTTGTTCATTTCGTGCAGTCGATCAGAACAAATACAGACTTTTGACGCCCATTCTTCTTCAGATCGGCTTCGCGCTCTCTGAGCCTGGCTATGGCTTCGCGGGAGTCCATTGTCGCAGTGTAGCATGGAAGAAGGATTTTGCCGAGCGACTGCACCCGCCCGGCAGGCAGAGGAGCAGGGAACCGGAGCTACGGGCGCGGGTTGTGCTGACCGCACCGCGGTCCACGGAGACGGTAAATGGCTGACACATCACGCGGCCAAAACCGTGGCTGACGCCGCCATTCCGAGCGCGCAACCCTCCCACGAGGGCGACGCCTTCATCACCGACGTCCCCGCCCGGCTCGACCGGCTGCCCTGGGGCCGGTTCCACACGCTGGTCGTCGGCGCCCTCGGCATCACCTGGATCCTCGACGGGCTGGAAGTGACGATGGTCGGCTCGCTCGGCAGCGCCCTCGCCGATAGCCAAACGCTGCATCTGGGCAGCGCCGGGATCGGTTTTGCCGCCAGTGCCTATCTGGTCGGCGCCGTCGTGGGCGCGGTGTTCTTCGGCTGGCTCACCGACCGGCTCGGCCGCAAGAAGCTGTTCAGCGTCACGGTCGCGATCTACGCCGTGGCAACGGTGCTGAGCGGATTCGCCTGGAGCGCGCCGACCTTCATCCTGTTCCGGGCGCTGACCGGGGCCGGGATCGGCGGCGAGTACGCCGCCATCAACGCCACGATCCAGGAGCTGATCCCCGCCCGCAAGCGCGGCTTCACCGATCTGGTCATCAACGGCAGTTGGTGGGTCGGCGCCGCCCTCGGCGCCGCCGGCGCGCTGGTGGCGCTTGATCCGAACGTCATATCGCCCGAGCTCGGCTGGCGCGTCGCCTTCGTGATCGGCGGCATCATCGGCGTCGTGGTACTGGTGGTGCGCCGCTTCATTCCCGAAAGCCCGCGTTGGCTGATGACCCATGGCGAGCCGGAGCAGGCGGACCGCGTGGTGCGCGGGATCGAGGACCGGATCCGGCACGAGACCGGGGCCGACCTGCCGCCCCCCACCGATCCGCCGATCCGGCTGCGACGCCACCACGGCGGCTGGTTTCGTGCCAGCTTCGCCGTGCTGCTGCACCGTTACCGCCGGCGCACCATCGTGGGTGTGGCGCTGATGGCCGCGCAGGCGTTCTGCTACAATGCCGTCTTCTTCACCTACGCGCTGATCCTGACCCGCTTCTACCACGTGCCCTCGGGCCGGGTCGGGCTGTTCATCCTGCCTTTCGCCGCCGGCAATTTCGCCGGTCCGCTGCTGCTCGGGCGGCTGTTCGACAGTATCGGGCGGCGGGTGATGATCGCCGCGACCTACGCGCTCTCGGGTGTTCTGATGACGGTGGTCGGCTGGCTGTTTGCACAGGGCGCGCTGGACGCGACGGGGCAGACGGCGGCCTGGACGATTATTTTCTTCTTTGCCTCGGCGGCGGCGTCATCGGCTTATCTCACCGTGGGCGAGACCTTCCCGCTCGAGGTGCGGGCGGTGGCGATCGCCCTCTTCTACGCGTTCGGCACCGGGATCGGCGGCATTGCCGGGCCGGCGCTGTTCGGCGTGCTGATCGCCAGCGGCTCGCGCCAGGAGATCCTGGTCGGCTACCTGGTCGGCGGCGGGCTGATGGTGGCCGCCGCGATCATCGAAGCGGCGCTGGGCGTGCAGGCCGAGCGGCGCTCGCTGGAGGCGGTGGCGCCGCCGCTCTCCGCCGCCTGAAACCCGCCGCGCCGGCGGCCGTTGACACTGCAGCGGCGGAAGACGCCGCGCACAACAAGGGGATGCCAGCAATGGACAAGGATCGGGTCGAGGGCGTCGGCCATCAGGTGAAGGGCGCCGTCAAGGAGGGCGTCGGGAAAGCAACCGGCGACGCCAAGGCGCAGGTCGAGGGTGCGGCGGAGAAACAGGGCGGCAAGGTGCAGAACGCGGTCGGCGGCGCCAAGGACGCGGCGAAGGACAGGGCGCGCGACGCGATCGACAAGGTCTGATCGCAGAACAGGGTTGGGGGCGTCGCGGACGCGCGGCGCCCCCGATCGCGTTTGATCGGTCGTTCCCCGTCATGGCCGGCCTTCGCCACGGCTGTCCGGTTCATTTTGCTGGCGTGGGTGCACGGCATTGATTCTACTCAGTCCGAAGGGTTTGCCAACGAATCGGACATGAGGGGGACCAACGCCGTGCCGCATCAGAATACGGTGTTTCGTGAGCTGATAAAATCGCTGCCTTGGGGGGTGCTGGACCGGCTGGTCGCGGCAGCCGGAGCCGATGCGGGGGTGCGCCGGCTGAGCACGAAGGATCAGCTTCTGGCGATGATCTTCGCCCAGTTGTCGGGAGCGGCGAGCCTGCGCGACCTGGAGGCGGTGCTGGAGAGCCAATCGGCGCAGCGCTACCACGCGGGGCTGCCGCCGGTGCACCGTTCGACGCTGGCCGACGCCAATGCCAAGCGGCCATGCGCGGTGTTCGTTGACCTGTTCGCAGCCATGGTCGCGGGCGCGGGCCACGGCTTGCGTCGTATGGTCGGCGAGAGCGTGCATCTGATTGATTCGACCAGTATCCGGCTGAGCGCGATGAGCGATTGGTCGCGCTTCTCGGCCACCGTGTGCGGGGTGAAGGCGCACGTGGTGTATGACGCCGATGCCGAGGTTCCGATCTACGCGGCCGTCACGCCGGCGCGGGTGAACGACATCACCGCTGCCAAGAAGATGCCCATCACGGCGGGCGCCACCTACGTGTTCGATCTCGGCTACTACGACTATGGCTGGTGGGCCGAGCTCGATGCGAAGGCCTGCCGCATGGTCACGCGGCTGAAATGCAACACCCCGCTCACGGTGATCGAGACCCTGCCGGTTCCTGCGGATGGCGCTATCCTCTCCGACCGGATCGGGTTTTTGCCGGAGCGGATAGCGCAGCATCGGCACAACCCGATGGCGAACGCGGTGCGCGAGGTGCGGGTCAGGATCGTGACCGGCAAGGTCCTGCGCATCATGAGCAACGACCTCGATGCGCCGGCGCAGGAGATTGCCGATCTCTACCAGCGCCGCTGGGAGATCGAGCTGTTCTTCCGCTGGGTCAAGCAGACCCTGAAGATCCGCCATTTTCTGGGCACCAGTGAAAACGCCGTGCGTATCCAGGTCGCCGTCGCGCTGATCGTCTTCCTGCTGCTCAAGCTGGCTCACGCCGGCCAAAAGGCGGTCCTCAGCCTAACCACCTTCGCCCGCCTGGTGCGGGCCAACCTGATGCACCGCAAGCCGATCCAGCGACTGCGACCGACCGACGCCAAACCCGATCCCGGCACGGCCCAAAGTAATCGCCAGATGCGCTGCAATGGGCCTGAAGGGGAACCGGACAGCCGTGGCCTCCCGCCGACCATGACGTTGGGGACGAACCGACAAGGGAAGGTGTCGGGACGAACGCAGCGACGGTCAGTAGTACGAGCCCCGGCCCCAGAACAGCAGGATGAGGACGATAATGAGCAGGATTATGCCGATCCCGCCGCCGCCCCACCCGCCGCCGACCGGCGCCCCGGGCTCGTAGCCGCGCCCGTACCAGCCGCGCCGGTAGCCGCTATGGCCGAACCCAGCAAACGCCAGAATAATCAAGACGATGATGACGATCCACCAGCCGATCACGCAGACCTCCCGCCGCAACGTTCCGCAGTAACGCGGCGCAAGCGCGTTGGCTCCCGGCTTAGTTGGTTCTCGGCTCAGGCGGAGGAAAGCCGCAGCCCGTCGCCCACCGCGATCATGCCGCCCTCGATCACCTCGGCGTGAACGCCGAGGTTGATGTGGCCGTAGAGCGCGCGGAGCTCGGCGACGGGATCGGCGTCGCGGAGGGCGGTTGTCGGGTTCACCTCGGTCGCCGGGCAGCGGCTGATCGGCTTGACCACGCGCAGCCGGGCGCCGCCAAGGGAAATGGTTTCGCCGACCCACTCCAACTCGGCCCAGGGCGCCGTGCTGCTGAAATAGACATTGGCGCGGAACCGCCGCTTCTCCCGCGGCACCCCCACCCGCGCCTGGAAATCGGCAAGCGAGGCGAGATTGATCAGGCTGACCACCTTGCGCGGCTGGTCGCAGAAACTGTGGCCGGGGATGTGATGGAAGTGCGGCTGGCCGCGCGCCTCCTCGCCGAGGAACGCGGCGAGCCAGGCGCCGATGCGGGCGCGGCCGGCTTCGGTCAGCGCGTTGGCCTCGACCCCCGACCCGTCGGGGGCGCGGATCACCAGCGTGCCGCGGGCGGGATTGAAACTCGACCGCAGGGCGGCGATGGCCGCGTTTTTCATCAGGCACATGAAATGGCTCTTGCTCAGCCACTCGGGCCGCTCGGGGTCGAACGGCGCGTCGCCCTGGGCGAGGGCGAAGGCGCGATCCCAGGGCAGGCAGCCGCCCTCCTCCACGGCCGCCTCGTCGAGCGCCTCGGGCGTCAGCCCTTTGACCGGGTAGCGGTAGACTCGTTCCACGCGCATTCACGCCCCCTTGAGCAGCAGCCGACTTTCTACCATCTCGTCTGGTGAAGGTCGCGCCCCGTTGCCTAAATGAGGGACGGATCGCGCCGGTCGCCTGATCGAGGGGACAGCAGCATTATGGACATCCAGAAATTCACCGAGCGTGCCCGCGGCTTCCTGGAAGCCGCGCAGACGATCGCGATCCGCGAGTTCCACCAGCGGCTCACGCCCGAGCACCTGCTGAAAGCACTGCTCGACGACGAGGAAGGCGCCGCGGCCGGCCTGATCCGCACCGCCGGCGGCGACCCGGTCGCCGCGCGCCGCGCCGTCGATGCCGAGATTGCGCGGCTGCCGAAGGTGCAGGGTGCGGGCGCGGGCCAGCCGCAGGTGACGCCCGAGATGGTGCGCGTGCTCGACGCCGCCCAGCAGGCGGCGCAGAAGGCAGGCGACGAGTATGTGGCGCAGGATCGGCTGCTGCTGGCGCTGGCCGCGTCCGACACGCCGGCGGCCCGGGCGCTGCGCGCGTCGGGGGCGACGCCGCAAGTGCTGGAGCGCGCCGTCGCCGACATCCGCAAGGGCCGCCGCGTGGACAGCCCGAACGCCGAGCAAAGCTTCGACGCGCTGAAGAAATACGCCCGCGACGTCACCGAACTCGCGCGGGAGGGAAAGCTCGACCCGGTGATCGGCCGCGACGAGGAAATCCGCCGCACCATCCAGGTGCTCGCGCGCCGCACCAAGAACAATCCGGTGCTGATCGGCGAGCCGGGCGTGGGCAAGACCGCGATCGTCGAGGGTCTCGCGCTGCGCATCGTCAACGGCGACGTGCCGGAGGCGCTGAAGGGCAAGAAGCTGCTGGCGCTCGACCTCGGCGCGATGGTCGCGGGATCGAAATACCGCGGCGAGTTCGAGGAACGGCTGAAGGCGGTGCTGAAGGAAATCGAGGGCGCACAGGGCGAGATCATCCTGTTCATCGACGAGTTGCACAATATCGTCGGCGCCGGCCGCGCCGACGGCGCGATGGACGCCTCCAACATCATCAAGCCAGAGCTGGCGCGCGGTGTGCTGCATTGCATCGGCGCGACAACGCTCGACGAATACCGCAAGCACGTGGAGAAGGACGCCGCCCTGGCGCGGCGCTTCCAGCCGGTATTCGTGGGCGAGCCGTCGGTCGAGGACACGATCAGCATCCTGCGCGGCATCAAGGACAAGTACGAGACCCATCACGGCGTGCGCATCACCGACCGCGCACTGGTTGCGGCCGCGACGCTCTCCAACCGCTACATCACCGACCGCTTCCTGCCCGACAAGGCGATCGACCTCATGGACGAGGCGGCGAGCCGGCTCAGGATGCAGGTGGACAGCAAGCCCGAGGAGCTGGACGAGCTCGATCGCCGGCTGATCCAGCTCAAGATCGAGCGCGAGGCGCTGAAGCGCGAACCCGAATTCGGCGAGCCGTGAAAGGCTAGAGCGGCTGGAGCACGAGCTGGCCGAACTGGAGGACCGCAGCAATGCGATGACCGCCGCGTGGCAGGCGGAGAAGGGCCGGCTCACCGAGACGCAGAAGCTCAAGGAGCAGCTCGATCAGGCGCGCAGCGAGGAGGAGGTGGCGCAGCGCCGCGGCGATCTCGCGCGCGCATCCGAGCTGCGCTATGGCGTGATCCCCGATCTGGAAAAGAAAATCAGCGGCCAGGCGGACGGCAAGCTGGTGAACGAGGCGGTGACCGAAGAGCAGATCGCCGCCGTGGTATCGCGCTGGACCGGGGTGCCGGTCGAGAAAATGCTTGAGGGCGAGCGCGCCAAGCTGCTGCGGATGGAGGACCAGCTCCGCAGCCGCGTGGTCGGGCAGGAGGACGCGCTGAAGGCGGTGGCGAACGCCGTGCGCCGCGCGCGCGCCGGCTTGCAGGACCCGAACCGGCCGATCGGCAGCTTCTTGTTCCTCGGCCCCACCGGTGTCGGCAAGACCGAGTTGGCCAAGGCGCTCGCGGAATTCCTGTTCGATGACGAGCGGGCGATGGTGCGCATCGACATGAGCGAGTTCATGGAGAAGCACTCCGTCTCCCGCCTGATCGGGGCGCCGCCCGGATATATCGGCTACGACGAGGGCGGCGTGCTGACCGAGGCGGTGCGGCGGCGGCCGTATCAGGTTGTGCTGTTCGACGAGGTGGAGAAGGCGCATGAGGACGTCTTCAACATCCTGCTGCAAGTGCTCGATGACGGCAGGCTGACCGACGGCCAGGGGCGGACGGTCGATTTCCGCAACACGATCATCGTGCTGACCAGCAATCTCGGCAGCGAAATCCTGGCCGCCCAGCCGGAGGGCGAGGACACCGCGATGGTGCAGGGCCAGGTGATGGCGGTCGTGCGCCAGCATTTCCGGCCCGAGTTCCTCAACCGGCTCGATGAGATCATCCTGTTCCGCCGCTTGCAGCGCTCGGACATGGCGACGATCGTTGAAATCCAGCTCGAGCGGCTGCGCGCGCTGCTGCGGGAGCGCAACATCACGCTCGACCTCGACGGCGCCGCACTCGATTGGCTGGCGGCCGAGGGCTACGACCCGGTGTACGGGGCGCGGCCGCTGAAGCGGGTGATCCAGCGCAACCTGCAGAACCCGCTGGCCGGGATGATCCTCGAAGGCGCGATCCGCGACGGCGAAACGGTGCACGTCTCGGCCGACCGCAACGGGTTGGTTATCAACGGGCGGATGGCCGAGGCGGCGTAAGGCGCCGCTCAACTCCCTCTCCACCCCGAGGGGCGGAGAGAGCGTCGAGTGGCGGGCGTGTGTTCCCCGCGCGGTTCGGATACAACGCGCGGGCAACGCGCCCCTGCCGCAGAGTTCCCCGATGCTCCTTCTGATCGACAACTACGACAGTTTCACGTTCAACCTCTACCACTTCCTGGGCGAGCTTGGGGCGCGGTGCGAGGTGCGGCGCAACGATGCGATCACGCCGGCCCAGGCGCTGGCGATGGCGCCGGAGGCGATCGTGCTCTCGCCGGGGCCATGCACGCCCGCCGACGCCGGCATCTGCCTCGATCTGATCACGCTCGCGGCCGGACGGGTGCCGATTCTGGGCGTCTGCCTCGGCCACCAAGCGGTCGGACAGGCCTTCGGCGCCGAGGTGGTGCGCGCGCCGGTGCCGATGCACGGCAAGACGAGTGCAATCCACCACACGGGCAGCGATGTGTTCGCGGGCCTGCCCAGCCCGTTCACCGCCACCCGCTATCACAGCCTGACCGTGGCACAGCCGAGCATAAGCGACCCGCTCGCCGTCACCGCCTGGACTGAGGACGGGATCGTGATGGGACTGCGCCACTGCGCCCTGCCGATCTTCGGCGTGCAGTTCCACCCGGAGAGCATCGCGAGCCAGCACGGCCACGATCTGCTGGCCAACTTCCTCGCCCTCGCCCGCGGCTCCAACGCGCCCGCGCGCGCGGCCTGAACCCCCTCCCTGAAGGCGTATCCGTGTCCACCAATCTCAAGCCGCTGCTGGCCCGGCTCGCGAGCGGCGAGACGCTGAGCGAAGCGGAGGCGGAGGAGGCGTTCGGCATCATCATGTCGGGCGAGGCGACGCCGGCGCAGATCGCCGGCTTGCTGATGGCGATGCGGGTCCGCGGCGAGACGGTTGCCGAACTCGTCGGTGCCGTGCGGGCGATGCGGGCGCGGATGGCGACGGTTGCGGCGCCGCCGGGGGCGATCGACGTCTGCGGCACCGGCGGCGACAATGCCGGCACGCTGAACGTCTCGACCGCCGTGACCTTCGTGCTGGCGGGAGCGGGCGTGCCAGTCGCCAAGCACGGCAACCGGGCGCTATCGTCGCGCACGGGTGGGGCCGACGTGCTGGCCGCACTCGGCGTCGAGGTCGATGTGCCGCTCGCGCGGCTGCCGGCAGTGCTGCTCGCTTGCCGCTGCGCGTTCCTGTTCGCGCCGCGCCACCACGCAGCCCTGCGCCACGCCGCCGGCCCGCGGGTCGAGCTTGGCACCCGCACGATCTTCAACCTGCTCGGGCCGCTCGCGAACCCTGCCGCGGTCAAGCGCCAACTGATCGGCGTGTTCGATCCCGCCTGGGCGCAGCCGATGGCCGAGACGCTGGCCGCACTCGGCACCGAGCGCGCCTGGATCGTACACGGCGAGGGCCTGGACGAGCTGACCGTCGCCGGCGAGAACCGCGTCGTGGAGCTGAACGAGGGGCGGGTGCGGGCGTTCACGCTGCTGCCCGAGCAGGCCGGACTGGCACGCGCGCCGGTCTCCGCGATCGGCGGCGGCGATGCCGAGGCGAACGCGGCGGCGCTGCGAGCCCTGCTCGGCGGCGCCGCCGGCCCCTATCGTGACACGGTACTGCTCAACGCCGCGGCAGCGCTGATCATCGCCGGCCGCGCGGCCGATCTTCGCGAGGGGGTTTCGCTTGCCGCGCGTGTGATCGAGAGCGGTGCGGCGCAGGCGGCGCTGGATGCGTTACGACGCGAGACCGCCGCCGACGCGCGCTGACCGCCCGAGGCAGAGATGGACATCACCCCGCAATCCCCCGAGAGCGTCGCCTCCGACAGCGCCGCATCCGACGCGCTATCGCGCATCTGCGCCGAGAAGCGGGAGGAGGTCGCCCGCCATCGCGCGGCGACGCCGGTTGGGGCGCTGAAGGCCAAGCTCGACGGCCCGACCCGCGGCTTCTACGCCGCGCTGAAGGAGGCGACGGGCGCCGGCCGGATCGGGCTGATCGCCGAGATCAAGAAGGCCTCGCCCTCGGGCGGGATGATCCGGCCCGAGTTCGACCCCCCTGCCCTCGCCCGCGCCTATCGCGAGGGCGGCGCCACCTGCCTCTCGGTGCTGACCGACGGGACGCATTTCCACGGCGACCCGGCGCATCTGCGGGCCGCCCGAGCCGCAGTCGATCTGCCCGTGCTGCGCAAGGATTTCATTCTCGATCCGTGGCAGGTGTACGAGAGCCGGGCGATGGGGGCGGATTGCATACTGCTGATCCTGGCCGCTCTCTCCGACGAGCAGGCGCGGGAGCTGGAGAGCCTGGCGCGCGCGCTCGACCTCGACGTGCTGGCCGAGGTGCATGACCGCGCCGAGCTCGACCGCGCGCTCGGGCTGCAGACGCCGATGATCGGCATCAACAACCGCGATCTCAAGACCTTGAAGACACGGCTGGAGACGACACTGGAACTGGCGCCGCACGTACCGCCCGAGCGGTTCCTGGTCGCCGAGAGCGGCATCCGCACGGGTGCAGACCTGCGGCGGCTGGCGGGCACCGGGGCCCAGTGCTTCCTGGTCGGCGAGACGCTGCTGCGTCAGCCCGACGTGGGAGCGGCGGCGCGCGCGCTGCTGGCGGGCGCCGCCCCATGAACCGCACCGTGAGCCGCGCCGTGAGCGGGGGCCTGACGCATCTCGACGCGGGCGGCCGGGCGGCAATGGTCGATGTCTCGGACAAGCCCCCGACTGCGCGCGAGGCGACGGCGCGGGGGCGTGTCGCGATGCGGCCGGAGACGCTGGCGCTGATCCTCGCAGGCGGCGCCGCCAAGGGCGACGTGCTCGGCACGGCCCGCATCGCCGGCATCATGGCAGCCAAGCGCACCGCCGAACTGATCCCGCTCTGCCATCCGCTGCCGATCACCGCCGTCAGCGTCGAACTGGAGCCGGCGCCGGAGGGTGCTGCGATCGAGATCGCGGCGACGGTGCGCACGACGGGGCGGACGGGGGTGGAGATGGAGGCGCTGACCGCGGCCTCGGTCGCGGCGCTCACGGTCTATGACATGTGCAAGGCGGTTGATCGCGGAATGCGCATCGAGGCGGTGCGAGTGACCCACAAGGCGGGCGGCAAGTCGGGCGAGTTCCGCCAGGAATGATCACGGTCTTCGCCGAATTGCCCGGTGGCGGTGACCGACGCAAGCCCTCTCCGCCCTCGGGGGCGGAGAGGGTTGGGTGAGGTGGGGGCCAGCCGCGATGGCCTTACAGGCGCGAACCGTCCTCGCCCTCACGCTGCGGCGTCGGAGCGTCCCCCACCTTGTGTCTTGGAAATCGGGCATAAGGAGAGTGCCAGGGGATCGGCGATGACCCGATCCCCTGGCACGGCCCGGAGCCCGTCCGACCCACCGAGGTGCTTTGCAAACCGCGGGTGAGCAAGGTGCCCGGGCCGTCTTCTTCGCAAACCCGAACAGTTGCGTGGGCGCGACCCCGCACCACAAGGCAGGGATCAGAAGAATGGCACAGATGGCCCCCAGTGTGGGAGTCGATGTCTCCAAAGACCGGCTGGATGTCGCCCTCTATCCGGGCGAGGCGCGGTTCAGCGTCAGCAACGACGCCGCCGGCTGGCGCGAGCTGTGTCGCCACCTGCGGCCGCTCGGTGTGCGGGCGATCGGCATCGAAGCGAGCGGCGGCTACGAGCACGGCGGCATCGGCGCGCTGCTGGACGCCGGTTTGCCGGTGCGCTCGGTGAATGCCTGGAAGCTGCGCCAGTTCGCCAAGGCGGCGGGGATGTTGGCGAAAAACGACCGGCTGGACGCCCAGGCCATCGCCCTCTTCGTCGCCACCCTGCCGTGCCGCCCCATCCAGCGCGATCCGGCCCGCGAGCACCTGGCCGAGCTGGTCAACATGCGCCGCCAACAGGTCGATCTCAAGCAGCAGCTCGGCAATCAGCTCGAGCATCTGCGCGATGTCGCGCTGCGCCGGATGCAGCAGCGCCACATCCGCCAGATCGCGGCCGACGTGGTGCGCCTCGACCGGCACATCGCCGAGGCGATCGCCGCGGTCCCCGCCTTGGCCCGGCAGTCTGATCTGCTCTGCTCGATGCCCGGGGTCGGTCCGGTGCTCGCCGCCACCTTGCTGGCGCTGCTGCCCGAGCTGGGCCGCATCAGCAATCGCCAGATCGGCGCCCTGGTCGGGGTCGTGCCCTACGCCTTCGACAGTGGCAGGATGAAAGGCCTGCGCTGCATCTTCGGCGGCCGGGCCAGAGTTCGCCGGGTCCTGTTCATGGCGGCCCAGGCGGCCGCCCTCTGGAACCCGGTCATGAAGGCCTTCAAGCAACGCCTGCTGGCCGCCGGCAAGACGCCCAAGGTCGCCATCGTCGCGGTCATGCGCAAGCTGCTGACCACCGCCAATGCCATGCTGCGCGATGGCCAGACCTGGCGCCAGCCAGCCGCCGTATGAGAGCGTTTCTTGGTTCGGCTGAGCGCCGTTTCTTCGTCCCGGCCTGCGATCCCCCAAGGCCCCGCGCACAGGGGCGGTCAATGATGGCCGAAGGCCACCGCCGCAGGCGGCGCGCAGCGTCATTGACGGCCCCGAGCACGGGGCCAGCCTCGCCCCAGGCGGGCGCAACAGCGGAACGAAAAAGACAGTTGCTCACCCCGGCCCTCTCCGCCCCCAGGGGCGGAGAGGGAGTCGAGCATCGCCGTAGCCCGCAACAGGAGGGAGCAGACTCGCAACGGGCCCGCGGACCGGCATGACCGCCCCCGCCATGATCAGCGTCGCCGAGGCGCAGGCGCGCATCGTGGCGGGGCTGCGCGCCACGCCCGCCGAGATCGTGGCGCTGGCCGAAGCCTGCCTCCGGGTGCTGGCCGCTCCGGTCGCGGCACGGCGCACCCAGCCGCCGGCGGATGTGTCGGCCATGGACGGCTATGCACTGCGCGCGGCCGACGCCCGCGCGGGCTCTGTACTCCACGTGATCGGCGAGGCGCCGGCCGGGCATCCGCTCGCCGCCCGCATCGGCGAGGGCGAAGCGGTGCGGCTCTACACCGGCAGCGTGGTGCCGGAGGGCGCGGATGCGATCGTGATCCAGGAGGACACGGAGCGGCATGGCGCGCAGGTGACGATCCGCGAGGCCGCATCAGCCGGCCGGCACATCCGTCGGACGGGGCAGGATTTTTTGGAAGGCGACACGCTGCTGCACCCCGGCCGGCGGCTCTCGCCGCGCGATATCGGCCTTGCCGCCGCCGCCGATCATCCGTGGCTTGCGGTGCATCGCCGCCCGCGTGTCGCGATCCTGGCGACGGGTGATGAGGTCGCGCTGCCGGGCGAGCGCGTGCCGCCGGGTGGCATCGTCAGCTCCAACGCGCACGCGCTCGCGGCGCTGGTATCCGGGTCCGGCGGCGTTCCGGTGCTGCTGCCGATCGCGCGCGATACCGTGGCCGCGATCGCGGCGGCGGCCGACGCCGCATCGGGCGCCGACCTGCTGGTAACGACCGGCGGCGCCAGCGTGGGCGACCACGATCTGCTCCAAGCCGGGTTGGGTCGGCGCGGCCTCGCGCTTGATTTCTGGACAGTCGCGATGCGGCCCGGAAAGCCGCTCATGTTCGGCAGCCTCGGCGCCCTGCCGGTGCTCGGCCTGCCGGGCAATCCGGTCTCGGCGCTGGTCTGCGGCCTGCTGTTCCTGATCCCCGCGCTGCGCCGCCTCAGCGGTCTGCCGGACGCGAAGCTGACACCGGCACGGGCGCGGCTCGGGGCGGCGATGGGGCAGAACGACCGCCGCGAGGACTACGTTCGTGCGCGCCTTGAGGTGCGGCCGGATGGGGCACTGGTGGCGATTCCGTTCGAGCGGCAAGACAGTTCGATGCTGCGCCTGCTCGCGGACGCGGATGCGCTGATCGTGCGCCCGCCTCACGCGCCACCCGCCGCAGCCGGAGCTGAGGTCGAGATCCTGCGCCTCGATGAGGCGGCGATTTGAGCAATCGGGGCTCTGCCCCGAACCCCGCCAAAGGCTCGCCTCTGGAAGCCCTGACCTTATCGCCAGTTCGGCAGCATTCGCCGCAGCACGCCGTCGCGCCAGACATAGTGGTGGAACAGTGCCGCCGCCGCATGAACGCCGGCGACCACGAGGATGACATTGGCAGCCGTCGCGTGCCAGCCGAGGAGCTGCTGCCGCAACGCTTTGTCGGCCGGCGCAAAGCCCGCAATGTGCACGAGGCCGAACCAATTGGCCCCGCTTGCCGCCTCCATCACCAGGCCGAGTGCCACCACCGCCGCCATCAGCGCGTAGAGTCCCCAATGCGTGATCTTGGCGAACGCCTCCAGCAGTGGGGGGTCGCTGGCGGCAAGATGCCGTCCGCCGGTGTTGCGCCAGAGGATGCGCGCGATCAGCACCAAGCCGAGCACCACGCCGAGGGTGATGTGCCCCGACCGCAGGTAGAGCTTCGTGGCGCCCGCGAAGTCGTTGATGAGATGAGCACCGATCCACTGCTCCGCGATCAGGGCGGCCGTAATCCAGTGCAACGCGATGGTGCGGCCGTCATAATGGCCACTCGCTCTCGACAATCTTGTCGCCACCTTTAGCTGCTCCCGATCAGGACTCCGGTGGCGAACACGAGTGCGCCGCCCAGCGCCACCTGCAAGGCCGCCGAGAACGGCGGCGTTTCCATGTAGCGCGTCCGCACCCAAGTAATGACGGCCAGCTCGATCACAACCACCACGAAAGCGAGCGCGGTCGCAGTCCAGAATTGCGGAATCAGGTAGGGTAGCGCGTGGCCGAGGCCGCCGGCCGCCGTCATCAGGCCGCAGATCAGCCCGCGCACCAGCGGAGCGCCGCGCCCGGTCAGGCTGCCGTCATCCGACAGCGCCTCGGCGAAGCCCATCGAGATGCCGGCGCCCAGCGCCGCCGCGATCCCGACCACGAAGGCGTTCCACGACTGCCCGGTCGCGAACGCGGCCGCGAACAAGGGTGCGAGCGTGGAAACCGAGCCGTCCATCAGCCCGGCCAGCCCCGGCTGGATGACCCGCAGCACGAACAGCCGCCGCCCCGCCAGATCCTCCTCCGAGCGCGCCTCGGTGGTGAGGTTCTCGGCCACCAGCCGGTCGGCGGTGTGCTCGTGCTTGTTCTCCGCCTCCGCGAGATCGCCGAGCAGCTTGCGGATTGAGGCGTCCGAGGTGCGGCTGGCGGCCTGCCGGTAGAAGCGGGCGGTCTCGGCCTCCATCGTCTGCGCCTGGTTGCGCACCTTCCCCAGATTGAGCGGCAGCACCTGCCAGACCGGGTTGCGACGGACGAAGCCGCTGACGTCCTGGCGACGGATCAGCGGGATGTGCTCGCCGAACTTCTGCCGGTAGAGGTCGATCAGGCGGCGGCGGTGCTCGCCTTCTTCGGTCGCCATCTCGGTGAACACCTGGGCACTCGCCGGATAGTCGGTGCGCAGCCCCTCGGCGAAGTCGGCGTAGATGCGGCCGTCCTCCTCCTCGTTGCCGATGGCGAGGGCGAGGATGTCGCGTTCGCTGAGGTCGGAGAACCGGCGCATGGCGGGCGAGTCTGCCGGCCGAGGCCGCAACGATCAAGCCGGGGCCGCAATGATGCGAGCGGTTCGCAAATGGCGGCGTGGTTCACCTGATACCGGGCGCCAAAAGTGTTGACCTCTCCCTCGTCATGCTCGGCGAAGGCCCACGGCTGTCCGGTTCCCCTTCAGGCCCATTGCAGCGCCATCTGGCGATTACTTTGGGCCGGAAGGGGCCGGCTTCGGATGCGGCCTGGCTGCACCGTCCATATCGACGGCCAGCCCGCGCGCTCCTGCGTAACGCCGCTCTCCAGTGTCGGAGCGGGCAAGATCGTCACCCTCGAAGGTCTCGGTACGCCCGAGCAGCCGAACCCTCTGCAGCAGGCCTTCATCGACGAACAGGCCGTGCAGTGCGGCTATTGCATCAATGGTACCGATCATGTAGTGCGCGGCGCCTCTGCGGCGGAAGCCACATCCCTCGGTCGGCGACATCAACCAAGCCCTCGCCAACAATCTCTGTCGTTGCGGCACCCCTCTGCAAATCATCCGCGCTGTCCAGCGGGTCGCACCTGCGTAGCATCGACACAACGAAGCCGACCCTGGATCGGCGCGCTGCTGCAGGGCGTGGGCGGTCGGTCAACGCGACCTCGGTCCGATCCCTGCCAGGCCACGTGAAATTCGTCCGGATCGCCAACTTCCTCGGCGTGGTGGCGGATACGGAATGGGCGGCGATCAAGGTCGCGGAGACGTTGGTCACCACGTGGTCCGACGTCAGCAACCTGCCGGACGACGCGCCGAACATCGCGTTGGTCGAGGTGGTGCTTCCCCGCCGCGCCACGCCGATCTAGTCCAGGATCGCCGCCACCACAATGAACCACGACCCGATGCGGGAGAACCCGTTGGCCAGAGAAACCATTATCCCCGAATAGTTGAGCACGTAAGCCAGCCTGAAGATACACGCGCCACCAGCAGCGCGCCCGCCCACTGACAGCCCGTGCTCAGGATATACATCACCCCGTTGACGATCTCCCGCACATCGACCGTCCGCTTGTTGCCGCCATTCTTGGAGGCGGGATCAGTGGCCCAAGAATCGCCCACTCTTCGTCCGTCACGTCACTCGGGTAGCGCAATCGGCTACGGTCATACCGGGCACGATTGTCGTTCGTCCACATCCAGCGGCTCCTGCAAATCGGGCTGACGCCATCGAATCACAAGAACTCAACCAAATCAAGATGTTCCTGGACAGACACTAACTCGTGCGTTGGTGGGCAAATTGTTACGCGTGTTGCCGATACGTGCAATCCGGCTCAAGCCGCCGGCGGGGCAAACCACTTGCCATGCCGCGCTTGCTTATGCCGCACCCGCATGTGGCAATGACGACATCGCATTGGCGCGGCAGCGGCAAGGCATCATTTCGGGACTTGCGGCGGCACAGATGCCGCTGCTGTCAACTTACCGGCTCCTCGAGCCGATTTCTGAACTGGAGAACGACCATGAAGACTCTGTTGCTCACGATTGCGGCGGTCCTGAGCGTGTCTGCCGGAAGCGCGTTCGGGCAATCATTGAACAGTTTTGCCGGGAGTTCGTCGAACGCTATGTTCACCAGTGGAGTGCCCACTCTTCCCGATGCCGGGCAGGTCGTCGTTACCGGCCGGGGCCCGGTCTTTACGACCGGGCGTATCGGCAGCATGCAGACGACGACGCTTCCGGGCGGAGCGGGCGAGGGGCTCCTGATGAACAATGGCAACGGCACGAGCACGCTGACCGGTCCGGGTGGCTTCGTCACCACGGTGCCAACGCCACGATAGAACCCTGTCTCCTCGCCGACAACCGGCGGGCGGTGCAATGGCTGCCGTAACGACGAATGAAGGCGCAGCAAGGTTCTGTTGGGGCAGAAGGAACCGAGACTGGACGGCGGGCGGACGCGATAGCGGCGGGCCAGGATGGTGCGTTCAAGGGGGCGGCACTACGACATGCAGGCGCAGACCGCCTTCAACGCTGGCGTCTTCGAGATTGCATGTCCGGCTTCGGCTTCAGCATTTGCAACAGAACCGCCGGGGAGGCATGCCCGACACGGCGCCCGCGGTACGCCGGATGGCCGCATGGGCGCGCGCACGTCGCAAACGCAAGCGGTTCTGGCAGCCTTGCCGCGATAGCGACGCTGAGCACCCTCGCGCAATCGGCTACGGTCATACCGCGCACGATTGTCGTTCGTCTACGTCCAGCGGCTCCTGCAAATCCGGCTGACGCCATCGAAATCACAAGAACTCAACCGAATCAAGATGTTCCTGGACGGACACTAAGCCGCGCCGGCAGCACGCCCGCGATCTGGGCAAGCGAATCGGCGGCCATCGACCGCCAGTCCGCCTCCGTATCGGCAACGACCGGGACCGCGGGTGCCGGGTCGGCAAGCAGCGCGGCCAGCGCCGCCGCAATCGCGTCAGGCGTCGGTGCGCAGAGGCGGCCCAGCGGCGCGCCCGCAAGCTGCTCGGGCAGACCGCCCACCGCCGTCGCCAGCACCCACCGTCCGGCTGCCAGCGCCGCCGGTGCAAAACCGCTCTGACTCGCCTCGCAATACGGCAGCACCACCGCATCGGCCCAGGCCAGCAGCGAGGCGATCTCGGCATCCGGCACCCAGCGGCGCTCGACCTGCACTCCCGGATGCGCGCGCAGGGCGGCGAGGGCGGCCGAGTCCGGCCCCTGCCCGACGACGCGCACCGCGAGATCGGCGCGCGGCCCGAGCCGGGCGAGCGCCGCGGCAAGCAGATCGAGGCCCTTGTAGGGCAGCAGCCGGCCGAAGCAGAGCAGCCGCAGCGCACCGCCGTGGGCGCGCGGCGGCGGCGGCGCGGGGCCGAACACGAAGGGCGGCAGCGACGCCCGCAGCAGCGGCTTGCCGGCGGCAGCCGGGTCAGTGGCGAGCAGGCCGGCTACGTGCCCGCTGAGTGCCACCAGCGCGTCCGCGCGCCGGATCGTGCGGGCCTGGATCAGGCGGACGAAGACGGCGCTGTCGCCCGCGTGCGGCGCGGCGTCATGCACGATCAGCGCCCACGGCAAGCCCAGGCGGGCGAGTGCCGCCGCCATCAGCCGGTCCAGCGCCGCCGGCATCGCGCATAGCGCCGCGTCCGGCGCCAGCGCCGCGATCCGCCGAGCGAGTGCCGGCGCCAGTAGCGGCGCGGCGAGCGTGCGGGTCGCCAGTCCCGCCGCCCCGGCATAGGTCGCGACCGGCAGCGCGCAGTCGGGCGGGTCCGGCCCGGCCAGAAGTTCCGCGTCCGCCGCCAGCGACAGCACCGCCTCGGTCCCGGGCAGCTCAGCGAAGGCGCGGGCCAGCCGGGCGGCGAGAAGCGGTCCGGCGCCGCGCCGCCCCCATTGCCAGACCAGCAGCCTCATCCCGCGAGCAGCCCGATCGCGCGCAGGCCGGCGACCAGCGGTGCCGTGCCGAGCCGCGCCTGCACCGCCGCCCGGCCGCGCGCGCCAAGGCTCGCCCGCAAGGCCGGATCGCCTGCGAGGCGCGCGAGATGGGCGGCGGCTTCGGCGGCCGACGGCTCCGCCCACACCGCGCCGGGTGCCTCGAACACGCCGCGCGGATCGCGCGCCGGCACCAGGGAGAACCCGACCAGGGCGGCACAGTCGGCGTCCATGTATTCCATGTTGCCCGACCACCCGGTTGCGACCACCGGGCGGCCGAGCAGCATCGCCTCGGCCGGAACCAGGCCCGAGCCCTCGCTGCGATGCAGCGACAGCACGATGTCGCAGGCGGCGGTGAGCGCGTGGCTGTCGGCGGTGGGCAGTGTGCGGGTCTCCAGGCGGATGTTGGCTGCATCGGCGATCGCGACACGCAGCCGGGCGAGATCGTCCGGGAAGTGGCCGGGATTGGTGAGCTTGAGCAGCAGCAGCCGGTCAGGCCGCTCGCCGAACGCCGTGCGGTGGGCGGCGATCGCGGCCAGCGGGTTCTTGCGTGCGAAGCTGGAGGCGAGATTGAACGAGGCGAGCGTCACCACCGCTTGCGCCGGCAGGCCGAACGCGGCCCGGTCCAGCGCCGCGGGACGCGGCGGGCTGACGGCGAGTGGCGGCGGCACCACGCGCACCCGCCCCGGTGCCAGCGTCTCGATCGCGGCGGCGGTGAATTGCGACGGCACCCAGATGTCGTGGACGAAGCCCGCGCCCGCGTGCCATGCGGGCGGCAATGTCGGCAGCTCCCATGCCCAGTAGCCGATCACGCGTCGCCCGCGCAGCAGCCCGCGCGGCAGCCGCAGCAGCGCCGCCGGCAGCAGCGGCGCGTTGACGTGGATCAGCAGCGGCGCGTCCGCGGGCAGGTCCGAGCGCAACGGCGCGACGGCGGCCTGCCGAGGCAGCAATAAGCCGGCCTCGACCGCCCAGGAGGCGATGCCGAGCGCATCGAGGCCCGCGCGCATCAGCCGCGCCGCCTCGCCGAGGCCGGTTGCGCGCGAGAATTCGCCGGCGACGATCAGCCCGGCGCGCGCCGGCGGCGGGATGCGGTCGGGACGCGGCGCCAGCGCCGTGGCGAGGCGGCCGAGCAGCCGCCGGCGCGGCTCCGCCGGCAGGGCGCGCCACAGCCGGTGCAGCGCCGGCAGGTCGGCGCGGTCGGTCAAGATCGGGCGGTGCGCGACGATGGGGACCGTGGCCGTTCCGGTCCGCTCCGGCCCCTCCCCCCGCCCCCTCCCGCAAGGGGAGGGGGAGCAGCACGCCAAAAGCCCCCTCTCCCTGCGGGAGGGGGTTGGGGGAGGGGTATCACGCTGTCGAAATAAATCATCGCAGAAACCCCGCTGTCGCACTGAGATGATCCGCACATGATAGTCTCGTTCAGTGTCGGTCACGTGCCGTCTCGCGGCAGCCCTGCTTGCCATGCGCGTTGACCCCCACCATCCCGCATGGGAAGCCTCCGCCCGCTCCAGCGAGGGAGGCACAGGTGACGGTTCGGACGCGGATCGAGGAGCTCGAGGACAGCCCGATCGTCGATGTCTGGCGGATGGGCTTCACCGTCCCGGACGTGATCGGGCTCTGGGCCGGCGAGGGTGATCTGCCCACTCCCGCCTTCATCTGCGACGCAGCGACCGCAGCACTGGCCGCCGGCCAGACCTTCTACACCGCCAATCGCGGCATCCCCGAACTGCGCGCGGCGCTGGCCGACTACGTGCAGATGCTCTACCGCGTGCGCGTCGCCGATGACCGCATCGCCCTCACCTCCTCGGGGATGAACGCGGTCATGCTCGCCGCCCAGGCGCTGATCGAGCCGGGCGACAACGTGGTGATGGTCGCCCCCTCCTGGCCCAACATCGCGCGCGCGGTCGAGATCATGGGCGGCGAGGTGCGCATGGCCCCGCTCTCGCCCGGCAATTCGGGCTGGCGGCTCGATCTCGAGGCGCTGTTCGCCCGCTGCGACGGCCGCACCAAAGCGATCTATTATGCCTCCCCCGGCAATCCGACGGGATGGCTTTTGGAGCAGGCGCAGGCCGAGACGCTGCTCGCGTTCGCCCGCGACCGCGGCATCGCGCTCCTCGCCGACGAAGTCTATCACCGCATCATCTACGACCGCCCGGTGGCACCCTCGCTGCTCGAGATCGCGCGGCCCGAGGACCGGGTCTATGTGCTAAACAGCTTCTCCAAGGCGTGGGCGATGACCGGCTGGCGGCTCGGCTGGTTCGTCTATCCCGCCGGGCAGATGGCGAACGTCGAGAAGCTGGTGCAGTTCAACACCTCCGGCGGCCCCGGTTTCCTGCAGGCCGGCGCGGTCGCGGCGCTGCGCCAGGGCGAGGGCTTCGTGCAGAGCTTCGTCGCCCGCTGCCGTGCTGGGCGCGACCTGGTGGAAGGCCGCCTTGCCGCGATGCCGCGCGCGCGCACGACCCCGTCTCGGGCCGCGTTCTACACGATGTTCTCGGTGGACGGGATGCGCGACACGCTGGGCTTCTGCAAGCGCGCCGTCACCGAGGCGCGCGTCGGGCTGGCACCGGGCATGGCCTTCGGCGCCGGAGCGGACGGGCAGATCCGGCTCTGCTACGCGCGCAGCCTAGAGAGCCTGGCGATCGCGATGGATCGCCTGGAGGGGTTCATCGCCGGCTATCGGGAGTAAGCAGGCGGCGGCAACTGTCTTGAGAATGTAACAAATTCGCCGTCAATGCACCCTTGGCGCGGCTGTCACGCGCCGCTATAAGCCGGCGGCTTTCGCCGGCCGGCGCGACCGCGCGGCGGAAGCGAGGGTGGGACGACACGAAGGACCGGTCCGATGATGCTGACGCTGCCCCCGGACTACCGGCCCTCCGAGAACGACGACTTCATGAACCCGTTGCAGGTGGAATATTTCCGCCAGAAGCTGCTGCGCTGGCGCGCCGAGCTGCTGCGCGAGGCCGACGGCACGCTGGCCAGCCTCTCCGAAGGCGGCATCCACGAGGCGGACGTGACCGATCGCGCCAGTGTGGAAACCGACCGCGCGCTGGAACTGCGCACCCGCGACCGCGCGCGCAAGCTGATCGCCAAAATCGACCAGGCGCTGACCCGGATCGAGGCCGGCACCTACGGCTATTGCGAGGAGACCGGGGAGCCGATCGGCATCAAGCGCCTGGAGGCACGGCCGATCGCCACGCTCTCGATCGAGGCGCAGGAGCGGCACGAGCGCATGGAGCGCGTCCACCGCGACGATTGAGTGCGGGAATTTCGAGATGGGCCTGACCGGCGGGTGTCAGTGCGGCTCGATCCGCTACGAGATCACAGGCGAACCCCTCGCTGTCTATGTCTGCCACTGCCGCGAGTGCCAGAAGCAGTCCGCGTCCGCGTTCGGCATCTCCGTGATCGTTCCCGCTGATGCCTTAAAAATAAAGCAGGGCACTCTCAAAGAGTGGTCGCGCAAGACCGATACCGGGCGCACGCTCCGGTGCATGTTCTGCGCCGATTGCGGTTCGCGAGTATGGCACGCGACGCCCGTCTCCGACCCGGTGAGCGTGAAGGGCGGGTCCTTGGATGCGCCGCTCGATCTGTCCTCCGCGATCCATATCTGGACGGCGCGAAAGCTGCCGGGCGTTATCATTTCCGATGGCGCGCGTCAGTTCCCCGGCGAGCCGGACTGACGAGCGCTACAAATCGCATCCGCACCGCCATGGTCGGCGAATGCCGACCATGGCGACGAAAGCGAGCGCTGGCAGCAGCAGCAGGCTTGAGGGCTCGGGGATCGCAGTGATGGCGCCGAACAACCCGTCCGCCTCGCCGTTGATGCCGTCGGAGAAGAAAAGCGTGTTCGGGTCGCCGCCCGCGCCGCCATTGCCGAAGATCAGCGCCCAAAGCCCGCCCGGGTTGTTGGCGCCCACGTCGATCGGAATTGTGCCGAGAAGCGCTCCGGTCATCGGGTCGAAAGCGTTGATCTCGCTGGCGACAAAGCTGAAGTTGCCAACCAGCAGGTCCCCGCCGAAGCGGCCGAAACTCGCCGGTGCGAGGGTGATGCCCCAGGGCGACGCGAGCTTGCTGCCATCGACGAGCTGCTTGATGAAGTTCCCGTTGGGGTCGAATACCGCCACCACCCCCATCCCCTCGGTGGCCGCGATCTGGGCCGGACGGCCGGCGGGCGCGTAAGTGACGTAGATCTGGCCGTTGATGTTCTGCACATTGAACGGCACCAGCCCGGCGGGGAGAAGCGGGTCCTTGAACGCATTGGCGCCAAGGCTCACCGGCGCGAACGAGCCATTGAAGACGTCGATGCGGTTTTGCAAATCGTTGGCGGCGAACAGGCGCGTCGAGGTCGCGTCGATGGCAAGGCCGGTGTAAACGGCTCCGGTCGTGGTCGGCTGGATCTGTGCCATCGTCCCCACGCCCTGGTTCCAGGCGGAAATGGTGCCATTGAGGTTGGCGAATATGAAATTGGCCGGTGCCGAGCCCACCATAAAGGCGCTGGTGGAGTTATTGACCTGGCCGGTGGGTCCTTGCGGGCCAGTTGCCGTGGTCGGGATCGTGACCGTAAGCGGCACTTTGGCGACGCCGGCGCCCGTGACACTGTAGAGAGTGGCCACGCTGGTCGCTTGATCCGAGACCCAGAACGGGCTCGTCGCGCTGTGAGAAACGCCCCACGAATTCTTCAGCGAAGAATCAGTAACGACCGCCAGGCCCGGAATATCCGAGACGAGATCCGACTGAAGGAAGGCGCCGGCCGTGGCCCGTGAAGCGGAAGTGCCGAGTGCCGCGATGCTGAGTGCCGCCAGCAATATGGGTCGCCGCAGCAGAGTTGCAGGTCGCATGTGCCATCTCCCCTGATACCGCACGCGAGGTGACGGCGCCCAGCGCGGTGGCCGCCGTCGTGCTTGACCACGTGACGTTCCGCGGGGGCTTGCTATTCCCGCGAGGGGCCGGCGATAACGCGAATGTCATTCGCATCTCTGAATGACGGATGCGAGTGGCGGCCCGGCACACGGAGCAGTGAACTATTACGCCGCCACCTCGTCCGCCTTCACTGCCCCGCGCGCGCCGCGCGGCAGCGGGGCGCCCGTCGTCGTGTCGCGCGCGGTCTGCGCCTCCAGCTCAGCGTTCAATGCGCCGCCGAGCAGCACGATCGCGGCCGAGAGCCAGATCCAGGTCATGAAGCCCACCGCGGCGCCGAGGGTCCCATATGTCTTGTTGTAGTTGCCGAAGCCGGCGACGTACCACGCGAACAGCAGCGAGGCGACGATCCAGGCGATGGCGGCGAACGCGCTGCCCCAGCTCACCCATTGCCAGCGCGCATGCTCACGGCTCGGGCCGTAGCGATAGATCACGGCCAAGAACAGAGCGATCAGCACCAGCATCACCGGCCAGCGCGCGAACCGCAGCACCACTGCGGTGACACTTTGCAGGCCGATGAATTGCAGCACGATGGGGATGACGACGACGCCCGTGAGCGCCACGATCAGGAACACGATGATCCCGAGCGTGAAGCCGAGCGTGATGGCGGTGAGCCTGAGGAAGCTCCGCTTCTCGGTCTCGTTGTACACGACGTTGAGCGAGTCAAAGAGCGCCTTGATCCCCTGATTGGCACTCCACAGCGCGATCGCGAGCCCCACGATCAAACCGAGGCCGAGCGCCTGGTGGCCCTGCGAGGCGAGGCTGTGGAGTTGGCCGCTGACGATCTGCATCCCGCCACCCGGGACGACGCCGTTGAGGGCCGCGACCTGCTGCTCGATGGAAGCGGGATCGGCGAACAGGCCATAGAGCGACACGAGCGCGGCGAGGGCGGGAAACAGCCCGAGCAGCGCGTAGAAGGTGACACCGGCCGCCTCGGCGAGGATGCGGTGGGAGGAGAAGTCGGCGGTCACCCGCTTGAGGACCTGCCACCAGCCGCGCGGCGGGATTTCTGCCGGCGTTTCGGCGCCCACACCCTCCGCCGCAGGTGCTGCTTGCTGCGGGAAGGACGGTTGGACTGACACGACCGCCCGGCGGCGCGCCGGAAAGGCGGCGGCGAACAGAAACAGGGTCGCCAGTGCCGCGAGCAGGGTGCCGAACCCGCGCCTGTCCTGCATCCGCCGCCTCCCTCGCCGTTGCCGTGCGCGACAGCAACGGGCGCGGGCCGGTTCGGTTCATGCCGCCGGCGATGCGGGCCTCAGCGGGAGTTTGGCACGCTCACCGGGTGCCAGTAGGCCGCCTCCAGCAACCGCGGTTGGCGGGCCGGCGCGGTGCTGCGCACGAGCCATTTCATCCGACGGGCGACACGCGTCAGTTTGCATCCAGCAAAAGCGTCACCCAATGGCCGTTCGAGTAGTTGAACCCGCGCACCGTGGCGAAGGTCTTCGGCTGCACCCCGAGTGACGCGGCGGCGGCAGCGAAGGCGGGCTGCTCGCGGCTGTCCACCAGCACCACGCGGTCCGGCCGGGCGGCGAGGAACCGCGCGGCCGCCCCGGGCTGGGCGAACCACCGCGTGTCGGTGCCGGCAAGGAACATCAGGCTCGGCTCGGCGAAGCCGAGGGCGCCGAAGCGCGCATCCGGCGGTCGCCCGCCCGGCCAGTGCGCCGCGAGCGCCGCGGTCACGCGTGGCGCGATCCAGAGCGGGCGCGCAGCGGGCAGCAGCAAACCCAGCACCGCCCAGGTGAGCAGCGGCGCCGCGGCCAGAGCCGGTCGCACGTCGCGCCACCGCAGCACGACAGCCAGGATCAGCGCCGCTGCCAGCAGCGCCGGCACGCCAATCCACCACGCCGCACCCACCGCGACCGGCAGCGCGGCACTGCCCGCGCCCAGCGCCGCCGCCGCAACCACGAAGCCCGCGACCGCGAGGGCCGCCAGCCAGCGCGGCGGCGGCCGGCGTTGCGGATCGCCGAGCCAAAGCGCAGTCAGCAGGAACAGCGCCGGATAGAGCGGCAGCGTGTAGTGCGGCAGCTTGGTCGGCACCGCCTCCATCACCAGCCAGGACGGCACGGCCCACGCGATCAGGAACCGCGTTTCGGCCTGTGCCCGGCCGCGCCAGGCCGCCGGTAGGGCGCGGATCACGAACAGGCTCGATGGGAAGGCGAGCAGTGGCAACAGCAGCAGATGCAGCCCGGGCGGCGCGCCATGGGCGTCGCTGCCGCCGGCGAGCTTGCCGGCCAGATCGCCGCCCAGCGACTGCGTGAAGAACTGCCCGTCGGTCGCGATCCCGATCGCAACCAGCCACGGCAGCACCAGCGTCAGCAGCAGCAGCACACCCCAGCCCGGCCGCAGCGCGCCCAGCCAGCGCGCCCGCCGCTCCCAGGCGACAAGCACCAGTGCGGCGAGTCCCGCCACCATCGGCGTGATCGGCCCCTTGAGCAGCACCCCCGCCGCCATCGCGACCCAGAATCCGGCGGCGGCACCGGCACCCATTGCCTCGGGCGCCAGATAGGCGCGGGCAAGCAATCCCATCGCGATCGTGGTCGCGCCGAGCAGGGCAGCGTCGGTCTTGGCGATGTGGACCTCGACAGTCAGGATCACCGAGGCAGCGAGCATCCCTGCCGCGAGCAGCGCCGCCCGCCGGCCCACCAGGCGGCGGCCGAGGCCGAAGGTCGCGAACACCGCGACCAGGCCGCCGAGCGCCGAGGGGATGCGGTACGGCCAGATCGGATTAGCGCTCGCGATGCCGGCGGCGCGCGCCGCGGCGGCGAACGGCGCCTGGAGCCAGTAGATGCCGATCGGCTTGAGGTTGCGCGGCTCTGTGCCGTTCATGATCCGCACGAAATCGCCGGCCTGCACCATCTGCCTGGTCGCCTGTGCGAACCGGCTCTCGTCGCGATCCGAGGGCGGCAAGGTGAAGAAGCCGGGCAGCCAGAGCAGCACGCAAAACAACAGCAGCGCGAAATAGGGCCGGCGCAGCGCGGCGGCCTCGATGCGGGCGACGGGGGACGGACTGGCGGCGGCAACACTGCGCAGATGCATCGCGGCGCGGGCTAGCACGGGCGGGTGTCAGGCGCCATGAAGCGGCCGATGCCCCCCGCCAACGCACCCGATCCGACCCGCGACGCCGCCTTCGACCTGCTCGGCGCGGTGCTCGACCGGCACATAGTCCTGGAGACGGCGCTGGATGCCCTGCCGCCGATGGCGGCGCGCGACCGGGCCGCGGCGCATCGGCTGGCCGCCACGGTGCTGCGCCGGCTCGGCACGCTCGACGCCGCCCTTGAACCGTTGCTCCGCCGTGCGCCACCCGCCGCGGCGCGCCACGTGCTGCGGATCGGGGCGGCGCAGGCGCTGCTGCTCGGCACACCGCCCCATGCGGCGGTCGCGACCTCGGTGGCGCTCGCGCTACGGCGCGGCCTTGCCGCGTTCGCCGGTCTCGTCAATGCCGTGCTGCGGCGCCTCGCCACGGCCGGGCCGGCGGCGCTGGAGGAGCTGGACGGCCCACGGCTCGACACGCCGGCATGGCTGTGGGCGAGCTGGGGCGCGGACGCCCGCGCGATCGCCGAGGCGCATCGGCACGAGGCGCCGCTCGACCTCACCCTCGCCCCTGGCGCCGCAGCCCCGCCCGGTGGCGAAGCGCTCCCGACCGGCTCGATGCGGTTTGCCACCGGCACCGCGCCCACTTCCCTGCCCGGCTTCGCCGAAGGCGCGTTCTGGGTGCAGGACGCGGCGGCCGCCCTTCCGGCGCGGCTGCTAGCAGCGCGGCCGGGCGAGCGGATCGCCGATCTCTGCGCCGCCCCCGGCGGCAAAACGGCGCAGCTCGCCGCCGCGGGCGCGCAGGTCTGGGCAGTCGAGCGCGACCCCATTCGGTGCCAACGGCTGCGTGAAAACCTCAGCCGGCTGCGCCTGCCGGCCGAGATCGTCGCCGCCGACGCGGCGCTCTGGCGCCCGCCCGAACCGCTCGACGCGGTGCTGCTCGACGCGCCGTGCAGTGCCACCGGCACCATCCGGCGCCACCCCGACGTGCCGCACCTCAAGCGGCTCCAGGATTTGACGGCGCTCGCGGCCCAGCAGGACCGGCTGCTCGCCGCGGCGCGAGCGATGCTGCGGCCGGGCGGGCGGCTGATCTACGCCGTCTGCTCGCTGCAACCGGAGGAGGGGGCGGCCCGGATCGCGGGGGCGGCAAGACTGGGGCTGCGCGTCGATCCGTTCTCCATTGAGGAACTCTCGGCGTTGCCGGAGGCGCGCACGCCGGAGGGGTTTTTGCGCACCCATCCCGGCCTCTGGGCCGGGCGCGGCGGGATGGACGGGTTTTTCGCGGTGCGGATGATCGCGGGGTAGGGGTGGGCCGCTATGTCGCCGCGACCTTGCCGGTATCATACAGTGCCGCCGCCGCTTGGGCCGGAGCACACGCGGCCAGCGCTATCTCGCGGACCTCGATCGGGGTGGTCGGCCGGGCGCCGAGTTCGGTCATGAAGAAGCTCAGCGTGGCCTCGATGGTACGCAGAAAGCCCCGAAGATCGGCAGCGGTGCGGACATAGGGCGTATGGCCCGGGGCGAGGGACGGGCTGTGATAGGTGAGCGTGAACACGCGGTGCCCCTGGCGCAGCAGGGCGCGGGCCAGCCGTTTGTGGTCGGCGGTGTCGGCGCCCTCCGGGGTCAGTGTGGCGCGCTCCAGCAGCCCGGCACGCGACAGGAGGGCGCCGCCCCGCAGCACGCGCGCGGCACCGGTCATGACGCGTTCATAGACATGCCGCCCCAGCGGCGTCGCAAGCCCGGAGAAGCCGCGCGACAGCGGGATCTCCAGCATCCGATGGCCCGGGCCGCAGTCGGGGCCGAACCAGTACGGGCGATCCGGGCAGCCATGAAAGTTTGGACCGTGATCGCCGCCGAAATTGGTGTGCGGCACGACGCTGAGATCGATGAGATAGCCGAGATCGTGCAGAATTTGCGCGGTGGCAGGGCCGACGCCGTAACGGCCGGCCTTGTAGATGACCGGCCGGGAGCCGAACGCGGCATCGATGGCGGCGGTCAGTACCTCGATCTTGCGGCGCTCCAATCCCGGCTCGAGGTTGCCGGGATAGGAATTGCGCGCGTTTACCGGTTCGTCATGGGGCGGGTTCACCCAGGGGTGAAGATGGGCGCCGATTAGGCAGCGTCGGGCGTCGTAAAACTCCCGCAGGGCTGCGATCGATATCGCCGTGGTCGCGATGGGATAGTCGATGACGTAGGTGGGAACGAGGCCGAACCGGGCGAAAATCTCCTGTGTCGGGTGCTGGGCGGTGATTGCCGAGACGGAGACGCTGCTGCGGTCGAACGGGGCGTCCCAGGCGAATTCCTCCTCGGTGTCGATGACGACCTGGAGCAGCGGTGGCCCGTTCGGCAGGGCACAGGGCTTGTTGCCGGGCGAGAACATCGACGATATCCTTCGTCAGGTCCTGGTTCATTTTAGCCGATCCGCGGTTACCGGCCATTGGCAAAAATCAGCCACGGAATAATAGCCGCGTCATGCAGATCGACTTTGCTATCCAAACCGACCTGAGCCGGAACGATCTCCAGGTGCTGTGGCGGGACCTGGAGGCGCGTGCCGATGCGCCGGTCTTCCTGTCCTGGGACTGGATCGGCTGCTGGCTGCAAGAGACTGCGATTGAGCCGGCCGTCCTGGTCGGCAGGCAGGGCGGGGTTGCTGTGCTGCTCGGGGTGCTGGTGCCCTCGCTCCGGCTGGAGGCCGGGCCGATCGCCATCCGTGGCGTCCGGCTGCACACGACCGGCGATGACGAACAGGACGTCATCACTATCGAGTACAACGGCTTCCTGGTGGATCGGGCGCTGGGCGAGGCAGCCGAAGACAGCGCCGTCGCCTTTCTGATGCAGGGCGGCCGGATCGGAGGCCACGCCTGCGACGAGCTGATGCTGCGTAACGTGGCGCGCGACTATGCGCGGACCGGAGGCGGCACCGGCCTGCTGCACACGCTGATCTGGCGCAAGCCGTCATTCCGGGTGGATCTCGATGCCGTCCGCGCGACCGGGCGCGCGTATCTCGACGGTCTCAGCGCCAATACTCGCCAGCAGATTTGCCGCTCGATGCGGCTCTATGAGAAATCCGGGCCGCTCCACCTCACGCGAGCGCGCGACGCGGCGGAGGCGATGGCGTTCCTGGAGGAATTGAAGGAGCTGCACCAGCCCTACTGGATCAGCCGCGGCGAGCGCGGCGCCTTCGCCTATCCGTTCTTCGCGCGGTTCCAGCACCGGCTGATCACCGATTGCTTCCTTAGCGGAACGATAGAGCTGGTACGAATCAGCCGGGGCGACGTCGCGATCGGGTATCTCTACAACCTCATCTACCGGCGACGGGTCTATGCCTATCAGAGCGGCTTCCTGTTCGAGCCGGACGCGAAACTGAAACCCGGTCTGGTCAGCCACGCCATGTGCATCGAGGCGCATCTGCAGGAGGGCATGGGACTCTATGATTTCATGGCCGGCGATGCGCGCTACAAATCCAGCCTCGGTCAACCGGGGCCGGATATGCGCTATGAGATGGTGCAGCGGCCGACCTTCTTGATCCGCCTTGAGAACCGTCTGCGCCGGCTGCGCCGACGGTTGCGCACTGCGGCACGGTCGACGGCGCCAGAAGTGGCGCCGGCCGGAGCGGAGGCGCCGGAATCGGCGTGAGAATGCCCCGCGCATAGGGCAATCGCATTTGACCGGCGGACTGGCGCGCCGGAACCGTCAGCGCCAGCCGAACCTCGTCATGGCCGGCGAAGGCAGGCTGTGCGAGAACCTGAGTTTTGATTGAAGGGCGGTCAAGGCTGGGGTCTGTGGCAGCGGCGGTCCCGCTCCGGTCAGGCGAGTGCGGCGGCGAGGCTGGCAGGGCCGAGGAGCTTGCTGAGGCGTCCGATATTGTAGGCGAGCACGGCGAGCGCGGTTTCGGTGGCCGCCTTGGCCTTGCCGCGCAGCAGGAAGCGACCGCCCAGGAGGTATTTCAGCGCCGCAAACGGGTGCTCGGCCGTGCATCGGCGCAACCGCATCAGCGACGGGTCCGCCGCGATCCGTGCCGCCATCCGGTCGAGCGCCGGTTGGTCGATCAGTCGATAGACGTGGCGTCGGTCGGCCCCCGTGCAGCGCGACTTCAGCGGACATCCGGCACAGCTTTCGGCCCGGTAGCGCACGGCGTTGTCCGACCTGTGCCCGCCGTTGCGAACCAGGCGGCGCCCGGCCGGGCAGGTCATCGTGTCGGTCTCGGCATCGTAGCGGAAGGCCATCGGCGCAAAGTAGTCGCCTCGCCGGTTGACCTGCGCCGGCGGCCGCACTGCGGCGGCGATGCCCTCGGCCTCGCATTGCGCGGCCTGCGTCGCATTGGCGTAGCCGGTATCGGCAACCACCGTCAGCGCCGCGGCGCCGAGTACCACCTTGGCCGCGAGCGCCATCGGCAGCAGCTGGCGAAGGTCGTTCGCATCCGTGGTCACCTCGTGGTGGAGGATCATGTGGCTGGCCGGATCGACCGCGATCTGCACGTTGTAGGAGGGCGGCTTGGCCCCGGCGCCGCTGCCCATCGGCCGTGCGTCGGGCTCGCCGGCGACGCCGAGCTCGCGACCCTCCTCGCGCAGCCGCTGCGCCAGCTCGGCAACCTTGCCGCGCTTGGCGCGCAGCACCGCCAGCGCCTCCGTGACCGCTTGCCCGCTCGCCTCGTCCGGCTCGGCCGCGTCGGCCGCGTCCATCGCCGCCAGGTGGTCGGCGATCGCTTGGTCGAGGCGCGCGATCTCCGCCGCCGCCTCGGCGCGGCTCATCACCTGCTTGCGGCTCGCCGCCGCGCGGACCTTGCTGCCGTCGATCGCCGCGATGCCGCCGGCGAACAGGCCGCGGTCGCGGCAGAACCGAACCAGCGCGCCGCAGCTGGCGATGATCTGCGGGCCGTTGTCGCGCCGGAAGTCGGCGATCGTCTTGAAGTCGGGGGTCAGCCGGCCCAGCAGCCACATCAGCTCGACGTTGCGCTGGCATTCGCGCTCCAGCTTGCGCGACGAGCGAACCCCGTTGAGGGTGCCGTAGATATAGAGCTTGAGCAGATCGCGCGGATCGTAGCCCGGGCGGCCCTCCCGCGCCGGCACCGCTCGCTCGAAGCCCAGAGCTGGCATGTCGAGGCTGGTCACGAACGCGTCGATCACTCGCACCACCGCGTCGGCGGCGACGTAGTCGTCCACCGCCGGCGGCAACAGCGTCACCTGTCCGCGATCGACACCTTCGATAAACCCCATGCCGCATTCCCCCGCGAATTGAGGGAGGATTCTAGAATGACGAGTCCGCGCGACGCGAGTTTTCACACAGCCTGCTTCGCCGACCATGACGGTGGCCGCCTGGTATTTACTTGATCGCGCCGGTCGCGAGGCCTTTCACGATATATTTCTCAAGGAAGATGCCGACCAGAACCAGGGGGACGATTGCCGCGGTCGAGAGCGCCGCCATCGACCACCAGTTGATGCCCTGCGAGCCGGTCTGACTCGCGACCATCACCGGCAGCGTCTTTGCGTTCGTGGCAGTGAGCAGTGCCGCGAAGAAATACTCGTTCCAGGAAAGCACGAGCGAGAGAATGAAAGCGGCGACCATGCCCGGCAACGCGATCGGCAGCACGATGCGCAGGAACGTGCCCCAGGGGGAAAGCCCATCGACCAATGCCGCCTCGTCGAGCTCGATGGGGATCGCGTTGAACTGATCGCGCATGATCCATACGACGATCGGCAGGACCGTCAGCGTATAGATCATCACCAAGCCCACGCGCGTATCCAGCAGGACAAGCTCCTTGTAGAGCACGAGGAACGGAAGGGCGAGGACCACCGGCGGCAGGATGAGCTGCGAGATGAAGAAGAACAGGATGTCATCGTTGCGCATCGGCCCGAATCGGTAGCGGAATCGGCTGAGCCCATAAGCGGCCAGCGATCCGAGCAGCAGCGCGAGGGCGGAAGCGCCTACGGCGACGACGATGGTGTTCTCGAAGCGGCCCAGGAACTGGTCGCGCGGGTCCGAAATCTGGAAGATGGTGTCAGGCGACAGGCCGAGCGAGCGCCAGCCTTTCCAGTTCGGCGCGAAGTCGAGCCAGGGGATCAGGTGTCCTTGCGTGACATCGGCCGCCGACTTGAACGAGGTCGTGACGGTCCAGTAGATCGGGAACAGGCATACGAAGGCCCACAGGATCAGCACGGCGTAGATGAGTATCCGGCTGCCCGCATGCCGAACGCGCCGGCCCGCCGCGGCGGAAGATGCCGGTTTGCGCTTGGTGGGGTACGTTGCACCACGACTGCCTTGCCGTCCCACCGCCGCACTGAGGTTCGGGTACTTCACGCCAGGCTCCGCATCCAGCGATTGGCGAGGCGCAGCACCACCGTAAGGAAGGCTATGATGATGATCAGGTAGAACATGGCGAGCGCGGTGCCGTAGCCGACATTCGACCGGTCGCTATAGACCCGGTACACGTAGCTCGACACGGTGTCGGTGGCACCACCCGGCCCGCCCGATGTCACGTTGATGACGATGTCGGCTAGCTTCAGCTTGAAGATGACGCGGATGAGCAGTGCGGTGATGCTCACCGGCAGCATCAGCGGAAAGGTCACCCGCCAGAAGGATTGCCAGGGGCCGGCACCATCGACCTTGGCCGCCTCGTGCACCTCGCGCGGCAGCGCCTGCAAGCCGGCAAGCAGCAGGATCATCATGAACGGGATCGACACCCAGGCATCCATCGCCTCGATTCCGAGCCGCGCCGGCCAGGGATCGGCGAAGAAGGCCGGCGTCTGCCAACCCAGGAACCGCGCCAGGGTGGCCGCCGGACCGAAGCGGTATTCGAACAGCGACTTGCCGATCATCCAACTGACCGCCACCGGGCTGAGCATGAAGGGCAGCAGGAAGGCGACACGAAAGAATTTTCGGGCGCGAATTTCCCCGATCAGCAACAGGGCGAGTCCGAACGCGATCGCGTATTCCGTCAGCACAGCCGCGACGTAGAAGACCATGTTGGACAGCGCGTTCCAGTAATCCGGATCGCGGTACAGGGCGATGAAATTGCCGAACCCAATGAAACGCGGCCCGCCTGCGGCACTCAGGTTCCAGTCGAGCGAGGCGATGTAGAACCCGAACAGCGTCGGGAATACCACCACCGCGACGGTGAACAGCCCCGCCGGCAGCACGAACAGTGCCCTGAGGCCCTGCTCGCCCCGCGCCATGACCTGGCCGGCGCCAAACGCCAGGGACCAGCCGAGATAGGCATAGAGGACCGGGCGCCACGTCTCGAAGCCGATCGCGCTCCTGCCGGCGGCGTGCAGGACCTGCACCAGCACAGCGCCGGCCAGACCCAGCGAGGCGACGACGATCAGCGTGCGCCCGACGCGCCTTCGGCCGCTCGCTCGCCGATGCAGCAAGGCGCGGGACGGCCGCTCGACGGTGGTAACTGCGGAGTTGGCCATCGTAGCCGTCGAGGGCGACCGTGACAGCGAGCGCAGGCTACCGCCGCTACAGGCCGAGCGAAGTCTTGTACAGCGCGATCTGCCTTTCCCGGCCAAGCTGGTCGGTCAGCTTTTCCCACGCCGCGGCGATGTTATTCGCACCGGTCTGAGCATCGACCTTGCCCGCGAAGATCTTGGCCAGTTCGTCCTCCGCCAGGCTGTAGTACTGAAAGATGCCCGGAATTCGCGGTTCGATCGCGCCGTTCGGGTGGTTGTACGAATTGAACTGTGAAGCGAGATAGTTGGCGATGAAGTTCCTCTCGTAGCCGGCCGCCACCCATTCATCGATGTTGTTCTGGCTGTTCCGATAGCATTGGAAGCCGGAAGGATAGGCAGCGGTCCAGATCGCCAGATCCTTGTCGCCGAGATGAGCGGCAGCACTCCAGGCTGCCTTGTGCTTGAGCGTGTCGCCATCGACCCGCTTCATCACATAGATGCCCCAGCCAAGGTACGCGAGGTTGGGCGCATAGTTCGGGCCGCTCGGCAGCTTCTCCCACTGGCCGGTCTTCGCGTTGTAGACGTCGTCCGATCCCGGAAGAATTGAAAAGGCGCACTCCTTCCCGACGACCGACGTGTCGCTGGTCTGCGCGTTCGAGCCGATATCGCCCCACCAGGTGACCATGGATCCGGTTCCGGCGAGGAACTGCTGAAAGCCCGTCGTGTTCGGGTCCGCGTTGATCTGGTTCGGCGGTTCGGACGGCAGCGCCTCGAGCTCATCCTTAATGGCGCGCACCCAGCCCGGATTGTTCACCCGCGGCTTCATGGTGTCCACGTCAAACAGCCACGCCTTTTCGCCTGGATGCTTCACGTAGGCCGTGGCGCGGCTGCCGAGGAAGTAGAAGCCGAATCCGCCCCACGGCTTCGGCGCATCCAGATAGCCGTACGCGTCCTGTCCCTTGATCTTCTTGCCCTTGAGGAACTTCGTGACCTCCTGAACCTGCTGCCAGGTCTTCGGCACGCCCCATTCGCCCGTGTGCCCCTCCTGCTTCCAGGCCTTGGCGAGATTCGCATCGGCGAAGTAGTCGGTGCGATAGTTGAAGTTATGGGTGTCGCCGTCGATATCGGCGCAGTAGACCTTGCCGTTCCAGGTGCCGACCGGCGGCTGGCGGTATTTCACGTAGTCCTCGAGCTCGATCTGCTGCTTGACCCAATCGGGCATCTCCGACGCCAGGCCCTTGCCGCAGACATCCCCCTCGAACGGCGCGCCCATTTCCAGAATGTCGAAATCGACGGTGCCGGTGGCGATCGCCTGTTGCAGCCGTGGGTTGTAGTCGGCCTGGGCCAGGTCGATCCAGGTGATCCTGGCGCCGGTATAGGCCTCCCATGGCTTGAGAAAGCCGCGGAACAGGAAGTCGTGCAGATTCTGGTTGTTGAGCCCCATGAAGGTCAATTTGACGCCCCTGAACTCGCCGGGCTTCACGCGCGCCTTGGTGCGACCCAGGCACAACGCGCCTACTTTCTGCCAGTCGGCGTCGGTCGGCGAGCCGTGGCCGACCCCGGGGATCTTCACGATCTGATTGCGGAGCGCCCGCTCATCCGCGGACATGGTGGCCTGCGCCCGGGCGGGCTGTGCCGTCGCACCGAGGGCTGCTGCCCCGGTTGCGGCAGCGCCCAAGGCAGCAGCCCCGTGCAGCAGAGTGCGGCGGCTGGTCTGGCAAGCCAGAATTCGCTCATAATCACCCAGCTTCATGGCGGACGTTTCCTCCTGGCTTTTGTTGAACTTTGTGCTTCGTTCCGACTACAGAAAAGGCGGCAAAGTTTAGTAAACGACGCGCTCTGACAGGTGTCAACGAAGTGCGGCACTTTCACGGGCGCGCGGGAGGCACCGGCGCCTTGAGCACCTTGTCGACCAGCTCCGCCTTGACGTCGAGGGAAGACCGCACCCCGAAATCGTCCCGATGCTCGGCGAGCCACACCTCCGCCGTCCGATAGCCGGCGTCGCGCAGGGCGGAGAGGAAGGTCCAGGACGTGCTGTTCTTCGACACGAAGCCAAGCTGCCCGGCGAAAGCATCGTTGCGGACGACGTGGACGCGGATCGGCTTGTAGCGCCCGGCGGACGGCACGCCCGCGACCGCCAGCTCGGCGAGCAGGCTGTTGATCGCCTCGATCGCGTTCACCTCCAGCACGACCGAAGCGTTGAAGGTGATCTCGTTCAGCCGGTCCAGGATGCCGCGCGCGCTGCACGGCGGCATGGCTTCGCGGTGAAATGCGTTGACCAAGACCAGGAGCAGGTCCTGCGCATAGTCGAGCAGGGGCGACAGCGCCGGGTTGCCGAGATAGCCACCGTCCCAATACGGAACGCCATCGAGGGTGACGGCCTTGAACTCGGTCGGCAGGCAGGCGGAGGCGCGCAGCGCCGCTGCCGAGATGTCGGGCTGGGTGAAGATCGCCCGGCCGTTGCTCGCGACGTCGGTGGCGGTGACGAACAGGCGCGGCCCGGCGGCCCCATTCAGTGCTGCCAGCTCGGCGGCGGGAAAGGCTTGCTCGACCAGCGGTGCCAGAGCGTCGGTGTAGAAGGGATTGGTATAGGGCGAGACGACCAGGCCGGCCGCCTCCAGGGCGATGGCCACCGGGGACCAGTCCAGGTTGAAGCCGCCGAACGGGCCGGGTTCGCCGAAGAAGAAGGGGTTGCCCGCGAGAAAGCCGCTGCGCGAGACGGCGCGCCAGAAATCGGCGAGCTTGCGCCGGGCGAGGTCGGCGCCGCCCTGGGCGAGGCCACTCGCGGTCAGCGCAGCGTTGAGGGCGCCGGCGCTCGCGCCGCTGATGGCGGCGAGGCGGAGGCGCCCGGCGCCGACATCGAGCAGCAGACGGTCGAGCACGCCCCAGGTGAACGCGCCGTGCGAGCCGCCGCCTTGGAGAGCGAGGGCGATGATGGGGGATTGGTCGGGCATGGGACGGCTCCGGATCAGGGAATCGCGGGAGGTGGTGGCGGATTTTTCGAGCATACAATATTACTTTGCCTATTCCGCAGCCCGATGAGGGGTAATTCCGGTCGGGTCGGTGAGAGATCATCCGCACCCGTCCCGTGCTTGCCGGAGGCTGCGTGCCGGCGTAAGTATCCAACTGGTTACTTTGGCGCGGAAGGCACCTGCTCATGACTGCACCCGCACCGAGCCTGCCGGATCGCTTCGCCGATGAGGACGCGCTCGAAGATTTTATGACCGCACCCTCGCCGGCACTCGTGGCGGAGTTCGCGGCGATGCCGGGTGACCTCATGCTGCTCGGCGTCGGCGGCAAGATGGGACCGACACTGGCCCGCCTCGCCCGGCGCGCGGCGCCGGACAAGCGGGTGATCGGCGTCGCCCGCTTCAGCGAGAAGGGATTGCGCCAAAAGCTTGAGGCTTACGGGATCGACTGCATCGCCGCCGATCTCCTCGACCGTGCGGCGATCGCGCGGCTGCCGAAGCCGGAGAACGTGATTTTCATGGCGGCCCGGAAATTCGGCTCGACCGGCCAGGAAGATCTCACCTGGGCGGTCAACTGCCTGATCCCCGCACAGGTTGCCGAGGGTTTTTCGGGGGCACGCATCGTCGCCTTTTCGACTGCCAACGTCTATCCGCTTGTCGATGTGCTCGGCGGTGGCGCCACCGAGGCGACACCCCCCGATCCGATCGGAGCCTATGCCAGCTCCTGCGTCGGGCGCGAGCGGATGTTCGAATATTTCTCGCGCCAATCGGGAACCGCGGGGCGACTGATACGGCTCAGCTACGCGATCGACATGCGCTATGGCGTGCTGCACGACGTGGCGCGGAAGGTGCTGGCGGGAGAGGAGATCGATCTTGCCATGGGCCACGTCAACGTCATCTGGCAGGGCGATGCCAACGCCATGGCGCTGCGCGCGCTCGCCCATGCAACGCGCCCGACCAGCCCGCTCAACATCAGCGGCCCGGAGACGGTCAGCATCCGCGCACTCGCCGAGGCCCTCGGCCAGCGCTTCGACAAGTCGCCGCGCTTCGTCGGCCGCGAGGCGCCGACGGCGTTGTTGATGAACTGCACGCAAGCGCAGCGTCTGTTCGGCTATCCGACCGTGCCGCTCGGCTGCCTGATCGACTGGGTCGCCGACTGGGTCGGCCGCGCGATGCCGAGCCTCGGCAAGGCGACGCATTACGACCGCCGCGATGGCGCCTTCTGACGCGGACCTGCCGCCGGGGCTGCGCGCAAAGCCGCTGCACGCGACCGATATTGCCGTCGCGATCCTGCTGTCGCAGGAAGCGGGCTGGAATTCAGATCGCAGCCGATTGGCGGGTGTTTCTCGAACTCGGCAGCGGCATTGGATTGCACGATCACGCGGGCCGGCTGATCGCGACGGCGATCACGCTTCCCTATGGCGGCCGACTAGCCTGGATCAGCATGGTGCTCGTCACCGCGCAACATCGCAGGCGGGGCCTAGGGACCTGGCTGCTCCGCCAGTGCCTCGCGAGCGTGCTCGCCCGCGGGCTGGTGCCGATCCTTGACGCGACACCGGCGGGACGGCTGGTCTATCTCGGCCTCGGGTTCGAGGACGCCTGGAGCATAAGCCGGCTCGTCCTGCGCGAGAGCACGCCAAAGAACCGGCCTGTCGCGGCGGCAGAGGTCACCGTTCGTCCGCTCCAACCGGATGATTGGCCCGCACTTGAACGGTACGATCGCGCGGTGTTCGGCACCGATCGCAGCCTGCTTTTGCGCCACCTGGCGGCGCGCCTGCCGGCCGCGGCGCTGATCGCGGAGTGCCGCCGGCAGACGGTCGGGTTTTTGCTCGGTCGCGACGGGCGGATGGCGGCCCAGCTCGGCCCGCTCGCGGCGGAGGACGACACCGTGGCCCGAGCACTGCTCGCCGCCGCCACTGCGCGGGTGCAGGCACCGCTCGCCGTCGATCTGGCCGAGCGCCATACGGCGCTGGGGGCCTGGCTCGCGGGCGTCGGCTTCGCGGCCGAGCGACGATGGACCCGAATGGTGTATCGCCGGCGCGCCGCTTTTGACGATGCCGCGCGTCTGTTCGCTACCGCCGGCCCCGAACTTGGCTGAACGGCGTCGCGCTTCAGCCCTGGAAATTGACCGACTTCATCTTGATCGCCTTGCTGAGGAAGGCGTTGGTGTAATACTTGGCGATGTCGAAGGGCTTCTCGATGCCGAGATAGGTTTTGACCAGTTCGTAGTCGTTCTGCATCCGCTTCGGGTCGAACCAGCCGAGTGCGATGGTCTGCGATGTGTGGTCGCTCATCAGCTCCTCCACCTCGTGCCAGTTCTCGAGCTGATCGGCGTATTTGAGGCCGCTGTTGGCTGACACCAGCGCGTCGATGCAGGGCTTGGCATCGGCGACGCAGGCGGCAAACGCTTGCTGCGTCACCTTGACGAAGGCGGCGACGACGGCGCGGTGGGATTTCAGATAGGCGCCATTGACGACGACCGAATTGCTGTAGGGATCGATGCCCGCGTCCTTCCAGGCGAGATAGCCCATATTGGCACCAAGCTCGCGCTTATAGACGTGATGGAGGTTGAAGAACTCGGTCACAGCATCGACACTGCCGGCCTTCAGAGCCGAGAGTTTCGCGTTGGGGCTCAGATTGACCCAGGTGACGGAATTGGGGTCGATGTGATTGGCCTTGGCGAGTGCCGGCCACAGCGCGCGCGCGGCGTCGCCCGGCGGGTTGCCGATCTTCTTGCCGGCCAGATCCTTGATCGTCTTGATGCCCGAACTCTTCAGCCAGTAAAAGCCGCCGGGATAATTGGCATAGACGTTCATCACCGCGACCTCATCGGCGCCCTTGCCGATCGCCACGAGAACGGTCGTCATGTCGGCGAGGCCGAACTGATCGACGCCGGCGCCGGCGCGTTGCGCCGCAACCGAGGAACCGGTGCCCTGAATCAGATTGACGTCGATGCCGGCCTTGGCATACCAGCCCATCTTGCGCGCATAGTAGTATGGCGCATGATCGCCGCCGGCGACCCAGTTGAGGATGAAATTGACGTGCTCGTTGGCATGGGCGATGCCGGCGCCGCCGAGAGAGACGAGCGCGACAAGAGCCAGCTTCAGCGCATTTCGCATCGTCAACGTCTCCCTCTGAACGCGCTGGCCTTACAAGCCGCTTGCGGTATTGCCGCGATTGGGTAACTGATTGGTTACATGCGGACGGTAAAGCCCCCCCTGCGCGCTGTCAATCCGAGGCCGGGAAGCTCGGCGATCCCCAGCCGGCCTCGCCAACCGCTCGAGACTCGCCGCCGCATTCTGTCCGCGGCGAGCCGCGATTTCGCCGCCAAGGGGCTGGCCGGCGCGCGTGTCGATCAGATCGCCCGGCGCGCCGGCGTCAGCAAGCGGATGCTGTATCATTACTTCGGCAACAAGGAAGCGCTTTGGCTTGCCGTCCTCGAGCAGGCGTACGCGCATATCCGGGGCGAGGAGCGCCTGCTCGACGTGGGCGGGCTGCCGCCGGCCGAAGGCATGCGCCGCCTTATCGTCTTCAGCGTCGGTTATTGCGGGGACCATCCGGAATTCCTCGCACTTCTCAACAACGAGAACCTCCATCGGGCGCGGTACCTGCGTCGCTCGAAGCGGGTGCGCGAGCTCCACACCTTGCTCTTGGGGGTGATCGCCGACCTGCTGGCGCGCGGCGAGCGGGAGGGCGCGTTTCGGACCGGCGTCGATCCGGCAGAACTCTATATCGCCATCGCAGCACTCGGCTATTTCTACTTTTCCAACCTCCATACCTTATCGACGATCTTCGGCCGCGACTTCAGCGCGGCGACGGCGCGCCGCCGCCATCTCGATTGCGCGGTCGAGCTCATCATGGGCTTCCTGCGGCCATGACGCCGTTGACAGGCGGGGGACGGCGCGGAATGGTAACCAGTCGGTTACTTTGGGGCACGCAGGAATGACGATCGCCTGGTCGGATTGGCCGGAGGCGCTGCGGGACGGGTTGCGCCGCGGCATGGTGATCCCGGCGCACCTCCTCGCACTTGATGCGCGCCGCACCCTCGACCGCCACCGGCAGCAGGCGCTCGCCCGCTATTACATCGATGCCGGCGCGGGCGGTCTCGCCGTCGGCGTCCATTCGACGCAATTCGCGATCCGCAAGGCTGGGCTTTACGAACCGGTGCTGCGCATCGCGGCGGAAACCGCGGCGAATTGGGCAAGGCGGCCGGTGCTGCTCGTCGCCGGCCTGGTCGGCCCGACCCGCCAGGCGCAAGGCGAAGCCGAAATCGCCGCCGGGCTCGGCTATCACGCGGGATTGTTGAGCCTGGCCGCCATGAAGGGTGCGAGCGAGGACGAGCTGATCGCGCATTGCCGGGCGGTTGCAAAAATCATCCCGCTCATCGGCTTCTATCTCCAGCCGGCCGTCGGCGGCATTCCCCTCTCGGCGGAGTTCTGGCGCCGCTTCGCCGAACTTGAAGAGGTGGTGGCGATCAAGATCGCGCCCTTCAATCGTTATCGCACGCTCGACGTGGTACGCGGTGTCCTCGCCGCCCGGGCCGAGGATCGCGTGACGCTCTATACCGGCAACGACGACAATATCGTGCTCGACCTTATCACACCGTTCGTGCTGCGCCGCGACGGCGCGGCGGTGACGGTCAAGATCAAAGGCGGCCTGCTCGGGCATTGGAGCGTCTGGACCAGGAGTGCCGTCGATCTGCTGGCACGGGTGCATCGGGGGGTCGCGAACGGCGCTCCCATCGACGACCTGCTGGCGCTCGCCGCCGCCGTGACCGACTGCAACAGCGCGTTCTTCGACGTGGCACACGAGTTCCGCGGCTGCATCGCCGGCTGCCACGAGGTGCTGCGCCGCCAGGGCCTGTTCGCCGGCACCTGGTGTCTCGACCCGGCGGAGGGGCTGAGCCCCGGCCAGGCGGCGGAGATCGACCGCGTCTATGCGAGCTACCCCGAACTCAGCGACGATGGTTTCGTCGCCGCGCATCGGGATCGCTGGCTGGCATGAGCGGCGGCGACAGGGCTCGACGGTACGGCTTGGCGATTCTCGCTCATGTGCTGCTGATCGCCGTCTGGTATGTCGGCGTGAAATTCGGGCATGTGCCGAAATTCGTCATGCCGACACCCGTGGCAACCGTCCAATCCCTGGCCGGTGAAAACTATCACTGGGTCAGCAACACGCTGGTGACCGCGAGCGAAATCTTCGGCGGTTACGTCATCGCCGTGATCTTCGGCGTCGCGGTCGCCATCTCCTGCACCTGGTCGCGTACCACCGAGGCCGCGGTGATGCCGGTTCTTGTTAGCCTCAACATGATCCCCAAAGTAGCGCTCGGCCCGCTATTCATCGTCTGGCTGTCCTACGGCATCGTCCCCAACGCCCTCATCGCCTTTTCCATCTGCTTCTTCCCGATCCTGCTGACCACCGCGCGCGGTCTGCGCGAGGTCGAACCGGATCTCCTCGACCTCGTGCGCTCGCTCAAAGGGTCGAAATGGCAGATTTTTACCAAGATCCAGCTTCCCGGCGCGCTGCCGTATATCTTTTCCGGCATGAAGGTGGGCGCCATTTTGGCGGTTGCGGGGGCCATCGTTGGCGAATTCCTCGGCTCCTCCCGCGGGCTCGGCTATCTGATGCTGCAGGTCCAGGTCACGCTCGATACGGCGGCGATGTTCATGGCCGTGATCCTGATCACCCTCATTGGCGTCGTCCTCTATGGAATCGTCCTCGGTCTCGAGCGGCTGCTGATCGTGCGCGACGCGCGTCTGGGGTGAGAGGGCCGCGTGGCCGAGCCTTTCATCCGCCTCGCCAACGTACGCAAGCTCTATCGCCGGCGCGATGACGAGTTCCTCGCCATCTCGGACGCAAGCTTCGACGTCGAGGCGGGTGAGCTGGTCTCGCTGGTCGGCCCGTCGGGCTGCGGCAAGACAACGTTGCTCAAAATTCTTGCCGGACTGCAAAGCTATGACAGCGGCGAAGTGCGCATCGGCTCGCCCGCCCACCCGTTTGATCCCGCGCGCGACATCGGCATGGTGTTCCAGCAGGCGCTGTTGCTGAAATGGCGCCGCATTCTCGAGAACGTGCTGCTGCCGACGGAAATCCTCGGCCTGCCGCGACGCGAGAGCCGCGGCCGTGCTCGGGAGCTGCTCGCCCTCGTCGGCCTCACCGGCTTCGAGGACAAATACCCCTACGAGCTCTCCGGCGGGATGCAGCAGCGGGCCGCGATCGCCCGCGCGCTGGTGCACGACCCGAAGCTCATCCTGATGGACGAGCCGTTCGGCGCGCTGGACGCGCTGACCCGCGAGAAGATGAATATCGAGCTGCGCGCCATCTGGGCGCGGAGTCAAAAGACCATCGTGTTCGTCACCCACGGCATTGCGGAGGCGGTGTTTCTCGGCAACAGGGTCGTGGTGCTGACGGCGGGTCCGGCACGCATGGCGGCCAATATCACGATCGATCTGCCGTCGCCGCGTACTCTCGATCTCAAGACGAGCGAGGTCTTCGGCGACTATACAAGGCGAATTTACCGGCTTCTCGGCATGGAGTGAACACGATGGCGACGCACCGTCTCGGCATCATCATGAACGGCGTCACCGGGCGCATGGGCACGAACCAGCATCTGGTCCGCTCGATCCTGGAAATCCGCGCGTCGGGCGGCGTGGCGCTCGGCAATGGCGATCGCGCAATGCCGGATCCGATCCTGGTGGGTCGCAGTCGGGATAAGCTCGCCGCGCTGGCGGAGCAGTATGGGCTGGAGCATTGGACGACCGATCTCGGCGCCGCACTCGCCGATCCGAACTACACCGTCTTCTTCGACGCCGCGACCACACTCGAGCGCGCGCCGCTCTTGAAGCGCGCGATGGCGGCCGGCAAGCACGTCTATTGCGAGAAGCCGGTCGCGACCTCGCTCGCCGAGGCGCTCGATCTGGTGGCCGCCGTGCGCAAATTCGGCGTCAGGCACGGCGTCGTTCAGGACAAGCTGTTCCTGCCCGGTCTGCGCAAACTTCGGCTGCTGCGCGACGCCGGCTTCTTCGGCCGCATCTTTGCCGTGCGCGGCGAGTTCGGCTACTGGGTGTTCGAGGGCGACTTGCAGCCGGCGCAGCGCCCGAGCTGGAATTATCGCAAGGCCGACGGCGGCGGCATCATCCTCGACATGCTTTGCCACTGGCGCTACGTCCTCGATGATCTCTTCGGCGCGGTCGAAAGCGTCAGCTGCCTCGGCGCCACCCACATCCCAAGGCGTTGGGACGAGCACGGCGAGCCCTATACGGTCGATTGCGACGATGCCGCCTACGCAACCTTCCGCCTCGCCGGCGGCGTCGTCGCCCAGATCAACAGTTCGTGGTGCACGCGGGTGCGGCGCGACGACCTCGTGACCTTCCACGTCGACGGCACGCTCGGCTCGGCGGTCGCGGGTCTTACACGCTGCGTCAGTCAGGCGCGGGTCAACACGCCGAAGCCGGTGTGGAACCCCGATTGTCCGCAGGCCATCGATTTTTTCGACACTTGGCAGGAGGTGCCCGACAACATCGCCTATGGCAACGCCTTCAAGGTCGAGTGGGAGCTGTTCATCCGTCACGTCGTCGAGGGCGCGCCGTTCCCGTGGACGCTGCTCGAAGGTGCCAAAGGCGTGCAGCTCGCCGAGGCCGGCCTGCAAAGCTGGGCCGAGCGTCGCTGGATTGATCTTCCGCCCCTGAGCGTGTGAGAGGCGAGCCGCATCATGCCCGTGGTCAATCTGCCAGACGGCAACACCCTGACGGCCTTCCACACCAGCCCGCCGCGCGCATTCGCGCGCGCTGCGCCGCCCTTCTCCCGCGTGGCCTATGCCGCGGCGCACGTCGTGGCCGATCCGCTCGCCGAACGCGACCCGTGGCGCGGGCCTTGCATCGACTGGGACGGCACGATCGCGTTCCGCAAATATCTCTGGTCGCTCGGGCTTGGTGTCGCGGAGGCGATGGACACCGCGCAGCGGGGCATGGGCCTGGACTGGCCGGCAGCGCGGGAACTTATCCGCCGCAGCCTGGAGGCCGCGCGCGACGTACCCGGCACGCTGATCGCGAGCGGCGCCGGCACCGACCACCTTGCCGCCGCGCCGGACGTGACGGTGGAGGACGTGATCCGCGCCTACGAGGAGCAGTGCGAAGCCGTCGAGGCGATGGGCGGCCGCATCATCCTTATGGCCTCCCGCGCGCTTGCGAAGGCCGCGCGAACGCCTGCGGATTACGAGCGGGTCTATGGCGGCATTCTCTCGCAGTCGGCACAGCCGGTGATCATCCATTGGCTAGGCGAGATGTTCGACCCGGCGCTGGAGGGGTACTGGGGCCATCACGACCCCAGCGAGGCGATGGCCGCCGCTCTCGGCGTGATCGTGGCGAATGCGGCGAAGGTTGACGGCATCAAGGTTTCGCTGCTGGACGAGCGCCACGAGATCGCGATGCGCCGTCGTCTACCGGCCGGAGTGCGGATGTACACCGGCGACGACTTCAACTTCGCCGAATTGATCGCGGGCGACGAGCACGGCCATTCCGACGCGCTGCTCGGCATTTTCGATGCGATCGCTCCGGCGGCCGGCGCGGCACTCGCCGTCCTCGCGCGCAACGAGCGCGCGACCTTTCACGACATCTTGGCGCCGACCGTGCCGCTGTCGCGCCACATCTTCCAGGCGCCGACACAATTCTACAAGACGGGTGTCGTGTTCATGGCGTGGCTGAACGGCCACCAGAACCATTTCGTCATGCTCGGCGGCCAGCAATCCGCCCGCTCGATCCGGCATCTCTCGGAGCTGTTCCGGCTCGCCGATCGGGCCGGGCTGCTGCGCGACCCTGAAATGGCGGTCGCACGCATGCGGTCACTGCTGGCCTTGCACGGAATCGCCTGATCGCGTCAGCTCCTGTCGGCCGAGACGGCTTCCAGCGCGTCACCCAGCCGGTCCATCGCCCAGTCGATCTGGCCGGGCGTGGTGGTCGCGGGCGGCACGAAACGCAGCACGCTGCCCTCGCGCCGCAGGCTGAAGATCAACCCCGCTTCGAAGCATAGCCGGCCGATCGCGCGTCCCTCCTCGGTTGCCGGAGTTTTCGTGCTGCGGTCGCGCACCAGTTCGACGCCGATCAGTTGGCCCCTGCCCCGAATGTCGCCGATCATGTCGTAGCGTTGCATCAGCGCATCCAGGCGTTCGCGCATATGCGCACCGATCGCCCGCGCCTTGGCGGGCGTGTCCTCCTGCTCGATCACGTCGAGGCTGGCGATCCCGGCAGCGCAGATCAGTGGATCGTTGCTGTGCGAGTGCGTGGCCGCGTAGCCCTCGGCAACCACCTTGTCCTCGATCGCCGCACTGGTGATGAGGGCACTGACCCCCACTCCGCCGCCGAAATGCTTGGCGACGGTGACGATGTCCGGAACGATCCCCTCGGACTCGAAGCCGAACATCTGGCCGAGTTTGCCGAGCCCGGTCTGCTCTTCGTCCACGATGAGCAGCATCCCGCGCGCGCGGCACATTTCCCGTAGACGCTTGAGCCAACCAGGGGGCGGTTCGATCACCCCGCCGGCGCTGAACAGCGGCTCGGTGATCACCGCCGCCGGCCTTCCGGTCGATTGGGCATCCAGCAAGGCGAAGCTGGTGTCGAGACACGCGTAGCCGCATTGCGGGAAGCTCTGCGCCAACGGGCAGCGATAGCAGTATGGCGCCACCATCGCCATGGTTCCGCTCGGCAGGTGCCCGTGGCCGGCGTGCCAGCCGGCGAAGGTGACGGCGCGGGTTGCATCCGACAGGCCGTGGAAGCTGACATGCGGGCTGGCAATTTCGTGGCCGCCGGTGAACTTCCGCGCGACCATCATCGCCATCTCGTTGGCGTCCGAGCCGGACTCGCCGAACAGGCTCTTTTGCAGCGGCGCCGGCACCACCTCCCCCAGCCGGGCCGCAAGCTCGATCTCTTTGACATTGTAGTGGCTGGAATGGGCATGAAGCATGGTGTCGCAGGCTTCGCGCACGGCGGCGACCACGGTCGGATGGTTGTGCCCCAGGGCCGAGCACATCTGTCCGGAATTGAAGTCGAGATACTCCTTGCCGGTGATGTCGGTGACGATGGAGTCTTGCGCCTTCACGAAAATCGGGCCGGTTGCCACCTTCTTGTCCATGCGCGCGCGGAAGGCATAGCGGGTCGCCTTGTCCAGCAACATCGCTTCTCGCTCGCGCAGCGCATCAGACATTGCTCGCTCCCGCTTCGGCCCTCGCCAGCACCATGCGCGCGGCATCCAGGGCGCGCCGCGCGCGCTCCTCGGCGGACAGATGCGTTGCCAACCCCACCGTCGGCACTTCCAGGCTGAGCGGCAGATCGCGAGGCAACGCGCGCACGAAACGGGCGAGATCGATCCCGCCCTCGCCGGGGAACAGCCGCGCTGCGCGCGCCGTGTGGATCAACGCGTCGGTGGTGGCGGAAAACTCCGCCGGCGCGTCGCAAAGCTGCGCGTAATGCAGCCAGTCGCGCGGCAGCGAGGCGAGATCCTCGATCCGGCTGCGGGAGCGGTCAAAATGCAGCGGATCCACCAGTATGCCGCCATTCGGCCGCGACGCAGCGGCCACCACGCGGCGGGCAGTGGCCAGATCGGGCACGTCCGTCCACGGCATGAACTCCAGATCAGCGGTCAGGCCGAACGGCGCGGCGAGGTCGCAGAACGCGGCGAAGCGCTCGGCGAGCCGCGCCTCATCCGGATCGTCGCCGGCCACCAGCACGCAGCGCGCTCCCAGCTTCTGCCCGACTTCCAGGAACGGCAGAAAGCTCCGGACATCGGTTTCCGCGTTCAGCCGAGCCATCTCCAGATCGAATGCCCGCACCCCGGTATCGGCGATCCGCGCCAGGGTCTCGCGCAACATGGCGGCATCGTGCATCAGCGCGTAGGCGGCGCCACCTGGTGCCGCCGGCAGCAGCCGCACCCCGGCATACTGATAGCCCGTGCGCGCCGCGACCGCGACCACCTCGGGCGGCGGCAGTTCCAGCACGGTGAGATGGGCGAGCGAAAAGGCGCGAGACATATGGGCGCTCCCGGCGGTCATTCGACGATCGGCGCCATCTGCAGCGGGTCGAATTCGAGCCAGACCGTCTCGCCCACATCGAACACCTGGAACGGCGGTGCCGCGACCTTCAGCCGCAGCCCGCTCTCCGCCGGCGAGACGACATAATCCCACGTCTCGCCGAGAAACGTGCGCTGCACCAGCCGCCCCTCCACCAGGCACGCCCGCTCGGCCCCCTCGCCCGGCGCCCGGCGCAGCGCAATGCTCTGCGGGCGGACCGAGAACAGTGTCGTGCCCGCGAGCCCCCGGCCGCCGTCCTCGAACATGCCGCGTGGCAGCGCGAAGCGATCGAACGCGACCATCGTCCCGTTGGACGCGCCGGCGATCAGGTTGGTTCGGCCGATAAACCCCGCGACGAACCGGGTCTTGGGCTTGGTATATAACATATAGGGCGCGTCGATCTGCTCGATCCGGCCGGCGTTCATCACCGCGATCCGGTCCGAAGTCACCATCGCCTCGCCCTGATCGTGCGTCACATAGACGGTGGTGAAATGGAACGCATCGTGCAGGCGGCGGATCTCGAAGCGCATCTCCTCGCGCAGATTGGCGTCGAGATTGGAGAGCGGCTCGTCCAGCAGCAGCACCCGCGGCTGGATCACCATCGCGCGGGCCAGCGCCACGCGCTGCTGCTGACCGCCCGACAGCTCCGCGGGGTAGCGGTCGGCGAGCGGCGCGAGGCGCACCGTCTCCAGCATCTCTAGAACCTTGGCGCGCACGGTCGCGCGATCGAGGCGGCGCAGCCGCAGGCCGAAGGCGACGTTCTGGGCCACCGTCATGTTCGGCCAGATGGCGTAGCTCTGGAAGATCATCGACATCCGCCGCCGCTCCGGCGGCAGCGACGAATCAGCGGACGAGATCACCTGCCCGTCCATCGTGATCGTGCCGCCGGTGGGACGGATGAAGCCCGCGATCATGCGCAAGGTCGTTGTCTTGCCGCAGCCCGAAGGCCCGAGCAGCGAGACGAACTCTCCCGACGCGATCTCGAGATCCAGCCGATCGACCGCGACGGTGCGCCCGAACACGCAGGTGATCTGCCCGAGCGAGAGGCGCGGGTGCCGTGGCGCTTCGCGTTCGCTCATGACCGCCGCAGCATGAAGTCACGTCCGACCAGTCTATATCCTATCAGCACGATCGCGATCGTCGCCACGAGCAGCAGGAAGCCGAGGGCGGCCAAGGTCTCGAAGCTGCCGTTCTCGCTCAGGTCGAGCATCATCACCGAGATCACGCGCGTCCGCGCGCCCACCAGGAACAGTGCCGTGCTCAGCTCGCGCGTTGCCGGGATGAACACCAAAAGCCAAGACCCGACCAGGTTGGTCTTCAACAGCGGCACCACCACCCGCGCCAACGCCCGCATCCGCCCGCCGCCCAGGATGCGAACCGCCTCCTCCATCTCCGGGTTCAGCGAACGCACGCCGGCCAGGGAGTTGACGTAGGCGATCGGCAGGAAGCGCGTGGTGTAGCCGATCACCAGGATCGCCGCCGTGCCATAGAGCGCCACCGGCGGCGGCGCATAGGTGGCGTAGAACGCGACACCGAGCACGATGCCCGGAATGACCAGCGGCGCCATGCACAGCACGGTGAGCACGCCGCCGCCGCGCACCAGCCGGCGGGTGACGATATAGGCGATGACCAGCGCGAGCGCCACCGCGACACTGGCCGCTGCTGCCGAGTAGGTGAAGCTGTGGATGATGGTCCGGCGGGAATTGGCCTCGACCAGCAGCACCCGAAAGTTGTTGAGCGTGAAATTCGCCCACGACAGGCCTAGCCCCCAGGCCTTGCTGAACGCCGCCTGCGCCAGCGCGGCATAGGGCAGGATCACCGCCAGTGCCACGACGAACAGTGCGTAGCCCAGCACCAGCCAGCGATAGGGCCCGAGTGGCGTGAGACGCCGGCTGCCGCCCTTCCCGGTCAGCGCCACATACCCCTTGCGGCCCAGGAGCAGCCGCTGCATCGCGAACATCGCGAGCGTGATGACAACGAGCGGGATCGCGTAGGCCGCTGCCGCCTCGGCGCGCACCGGGAACTCGAAGAACTGCCACAGCACCAAGGTCATCACCCGGATGCGTGCCGGCAGCGCGATGATCGCCGGCGTGCCGAACAGGGCCACGGTGTCGAGGAAGACGATGATCGCCCCGCCCAGGATCGCCGGCAAAACGAGCGGCAGGGTGATGCGGAAGATGGTCCGCAATCCGCCGGCGCCGAGGATGTTCGCCGCCTCCTCCATCTCGGTGGACACCAGGTCGAGGGCGGCGGAGGTGAAGACGAAGATATACGGGAAGGAATAGAGCGCCGTGACCAGCACCAGACCGCCGAAGCTGTACACGTTCATGAAGCCGCCGGCGCTGCCGGTGAGCGTCATCCACACGCGGTTCAGCCACCCGGCATTCGGCCCGCCGAGCAGAATCCAGCCGATGGCGCCGAGATAGGGCGGCGTGATGAAGGCGCCCAGGATCAGCGCCCGGATCAGGCTCTTGGCCGGCATGTCGGTGCGCGACACGCCCCAGGCGATCGGCACCGCGAAGATGGTCGACAGGATCGTCACTTCCAGGGCGTAACGCAGCGAATTTCCGACCGCGATCAGGTCGCGCGAGTGGCCCCAGGCGATACCGTAATTGGCGAAGGTGAAGGCGCCGGTATCGGTCGATTGGAAACTCGAGACCAGCAGCCGCGCGATCGGGGCGACCACCAGGAACACCAGCGCCGCAACCGCCGCGAGAAAGATCCATGTCGCCGGCTCCAGCCGGCGCAGCCGCGTGGCGAACGGGGTCCGCCGCCGCGGGATCGCGTCCCGCAGCGGCGGCGAGTGCGTGAGGCTCATGGCAGGGGGTATGCGGGCGTGATGCTCACGCGCCGAACGTGTCTCGCCATTGGTTCTTGAGCGCCGGAAGTTGCTTCTCGATATCTTCGAGCTTCGGCTGGAACAAGGTGAGTTCGGCCAGCGATTTGGCGCCCTTCGGCGGGGGGATGTCGGTGCGCAGCGGCTGCTCGAAATTCTTGGCCAGGATTTGCGAATACTCGGGGCCGGCCATGAAGTTGATGAACAGCTTCGCCGCGTTCGGGCTGTGCGATCCCTTGAGGATAGTGGTGGGCGAGAAATCCACCAGCGAGAACGACTTCGCGTAGTTTACCGCCAGCGGATTGCCCTTGGCGGCGCTGCGCAATGCCGATGCGGCGCTGCAGATCGCCACCTGACGCTCGCCGGCATTCAGCACGGCCACGGCATCGTCGATCGAGCGTCCGATCAGCGGGTTCAGCTTGTTCAGCTTCTCGAAGAACGGCCAGCCGTACTTCTCGGTCATCCCGACGGTCCAGGTAGCGACCAGGCCGCTGTAGTTAGGACTGCCGAAGGCGATCTTGTTCTTCCATTTCGGGTCCGTCAGGTCGGGCCAGTCCTTCGGCGATTCCGCCGCCGTGACCTTCTTCGTGTTGTACATGATCGCCACCAACCCGACCCAGCCGGGCCGGTAGTACCCGCCGCCGTTGAACGCGCGCAGCGCCGGCACCAGTCCGGCCGCATTCGGTGGCGTGTATTTCACCAGCTTGCCGTGTGTGATCAGATAGGACATGTGGCTGGCGTCGGTGCTGCTGAACACGTCAGCCTGCACGGCGCCGCCGTTGATGTCCTGCATGACCCGCTGGAAGGCGACCTCGGAGGTGGTCTTGGTGGCATCGACGCGGATGCCGGAATATTTCTGCGTGAATGCGTGGCCGATCGCATCGCAGATCGGCTGATTGAGGAAGCCCGAGTACCAGGTCACCCGGCCTTCCTTCTTCGCCGCCGCATAGAGCTGCTGCTCGTCCTCCGCCCACGCCGGCGGCACCGCGAGCGTGCTCGCGCCCAGCGCCATCATCGCAAACGTGGCCGTCCGCCTCGTGATCATCATCATACACTTCCTCCCGGGAGTTCCTTTTAGCCTATAGGACAGCTATGTACTTCGCTAGGCCGGATAGTTCGCTAAGCGGGCCGGCGGACCTCCGGCGCCGTGTCTTCTGTCGGGTTGCGCGTGACCGCGATGCGGCGGCGGCGCGGGCCGCGTCCCCGCGGGTCCAGCGCGTCGCGCACCCAGTCCCCAATCAGGTTCTCCGACAGCACCAGCAGCACCAGTGCCAAGCCCGGCAGGACCGACGGCCACCACGCGCCGCTGAACAGGTACTGATATCCCTGGCTCACGCGCAAGCCCAACGACGGGGTCGTTACCGCGACACCCAGCCCAAGAAACGACAGCGAGGCCTCCAGCTCGACCGCGCGCGGAATATCGACCGAGATCTGCACCAGGAGCGGCCCCAGCACGTTCGGCAGCAGGTGGCGGAACACGATCGCGGCGCGATGACGCGCCCGCCAGCATCGCCGCGATGACGTAATCGCGCTCCCGCTCGGAGAGCACGCTGGCCCGCACCAGGCGAGCATACTGCGCCCAGCCGGTGACGCCGATCACGGCGATCACCTTCCACAGGCCGCGTCCGCTCAGCGCCAGCACCGCCAGTGCGATCAGCACCGCCGGCAGCGCGAGCTGGATATCGACGAGCCGCATCGCCACCGTGTCGAACCATCGCCCGCTGCGGTATCCCGCGACCAGTCCTGCAACTCCGCCGATCAGGACGCTGATCGCGACCGCCACGAAGCCGACCAGCAGGCTGACGCGCAGGCCGTAGAAGATGTTGGAGAGCAGGTCGCGCCCCAGCCCGTCGCTGCCCAGCGGATAGGACCAGTCGCCCCCGACCGTCCAGGCCGGCGGGTCGAGCCGCGAGAGCAGCGCCTGCTCCTCCGGGTCGTGCGGCGAGATCCACGGCGCCAGGATGGCGATCAGCACCAGCAGCGCCAGCACCGCGATCGAGATCCACGGCAGCCCGCGCCATCTAACGCGCATGGGCGACCCGCGGGTCGAAAACCCCGTACAGCAGATCGACCACCAGGTTGATCGCGGCGAACATCGCGGCGACGACGATCACGTATGACAGCACCACCGGGTAGTCGAGCCGGTACAGGGATTCGAGCGCCAGCCGGTTCATGCCCGGCAACGCGAAGATCGTCTCGGTGATCACGGCACCGGCGAATAACTGCCCGAACTGCAGGCCAAAGACGGTGATCAGCGGCAGCATGGCGGTGCGGAGCGCGTGCTTCAGCACCACGACCGGCTCCGGCAGGCCCTTGGCGCGCGCGGTGCGCACGTAGTTCTGCGAGAGCGTATCGAGCAGGCTGGTGCGGGTCAGCCGGGTGAACAGGGCGATCCGAAAGAAGGCGAGCGTGAAGGCCGGCATGACGTAATGCTCGATACTGCCGGCACCCGATGCGGGCAGAACGTTCAGCACCACGCTGAAGGCGAAGATCAGCAGGATGCCGAGGAAGAACGTCGGCACCGAGGAGCCGAGCACGGAGATGCCGCGCAGCACGCGGTCGAGCGCACTATCCGGCCACATCGCCGAGAAGATGCCGAACGGCAGGCCGAAGATGGTAGCGACGGCGATGGCGAGCAGGACCAGTTCCGCGGTCACCGGCACCCGCTCCAGCAGCAGCCGCATCGCCGGCTGGCCGCTATAATAGGAGAGGCCGAGATCGCCGTGCAGCACGCCGGCGAGGTAGCGTCCGTACTGCACCAGGATCGGCTGGTCGAGCCCGAGCGTCGCGGCGAGCACCGCCCGGTCGTGCGCGCTCATCGTCTCCGGCGCCAGCACCGCGATCGGGTTGCCGGTGAGGTGGATCAGCACGAAGACCAGCGTCACCACGACCCAGACCGAGAAGATCGCCTGCCCGACGCGCTTGAGGATGAAGCGCGCCAGCGCGCTGCTCCGGCCGCTATTTTCTGCGCGTCATCTGCCAGGCGAAGATCTGCTCGTCCTGCCGCGAGGTATAGGCGATGTCGTTGGCGATGCCGGCGATCACGTCCTCATAGTAGAGCGGCAGATAGGCGAACTTCACCCGGTCGGCCTCATGATAGGCGGCCTCGATCTGCTGGGGCCGGGACTCGGCGTCGAAATTGCTGGCCGCCTTCGCCATGATCGCGTCCGCCTGCGGATCGCAGAAATGCTCGCGGTTCACGCCGCCGAATCCCGCCTTCGCGTCGCGGCAATGGTACACGGCGCCCCAGGTCGTGATGGCGTCGTTGCTGCCCCATCCGGCGAAGTACATCGTGAAGCTGCCCTTGTTGATCGCAGGGAAGAACACCGCCTTCGGCACCGAGTTGACGCGCACCTTGATGCCGGCCTGTCCCAGCAGGCCGCCGATCGCCTGCTCGACCAGGCTGTCTTGCAGATAGCGGTCGTTCGGACCATCGAGGCGCACTTCGAATCCGTGCGGATAACCGGCCTCGGCCAGCAGCTTCTTCGCGCGGGCGATGTCGTACGGCAGCGGCTTCAGCGACGCATCGAAGCCCTCCACCCCGTGCGGGGTGAACTGGGCGGCGACGTCGGCCGCGCCGTTGAAGATCTTGTTCTTGATCGCCGGCACGTTAATCGCGAGCAGCACCGCCTCGCGCACGCGCGGATCGAGGAACGGGTTCTTCATGCTCGGCCGCAAGCCCCGGCGAGCCGGTCTGCCGCCAGTAATCCATCGCCACATACATCGTGCGCTGGCCCGGCGTCAGGCTGATATAGGCCTTGCCGCTGCTCTTCACCCGCCGAAAGTCCGACGGATCGACCTTTTCGGCGACCTGGATCTGGCCCGACAGCAACGAAGCCAGCCGGGTTGCGCTGTTGGGGATGCTCTCCAGCCGCACGTTGGCGAAGGCGGGCTTGGTGCCCCAGAAGCCGCTCCATGCGGTCAGGACCAGATGATCGTCTGCCAGCCAGGAGACGAATTGGTAGGGGCCGGTGCCGATCGGATGCTTGGCGAAGGCCTCGCGCCCCTCCTTCTTGATCAGCGCCTCCGGCATCACCGGGATGAGTTCGCAATGCACCGGAAAGGCCGGATCGGGCTTGCTGAACGTCACGTCGATCGTGTCGGGCGAGACCACCTTGTAGCCGCTCACGTCATTTGCCAGCTCGCGGAACTGAGATTTCGGGTTGCGTCCGGTATCCAGGATCGACTGGCCGACATCGTCGGCGGTCATCGGCGTGCCATCCTGGAACTTCACGCCTTGGCGCAAGGTCAGGCGCCAGGTATCGGGGTTGAGGCTCTGCCACTTCACCGCGATGCGGGGTTCAAGCGCGCCGTGCGTGCCCTCGATCGTGATCGTGTCGAAGATGTGCTCCTGCCAGGCGGTGGTGGTGCTCTCGGCACGCATGATCGGGTCGAGCGTGACCGCGCCGCCGTTGAAGGCGATCACCAACGGCTGGCTCGGGGTATCGCCGATCGCGGCGACGGCCGGTGTGGCGCCCAATGGCGCGCACAGACCGAGGGCGAGCATGATCGGTGCGGCGATCGGACGCATAGCGTGCCTCCCTGCGGCAATGTCTTGCCACAGACCCTATGGCGGCGCGCGGCGCGGGGCAACGCAGGCTACAGGATGTCGTCGCGGATGCACGCCTTCAGGTGCCCGGGTGCGGCCTCGCGCAAGGCGGGCGGCGCCTCGGCGCAGGCGGGCAGCGCATAGCGGCAGCGGTTGCGGAAGACGCACCCGGACGGCGGGTTGACGGGGCTCGGGATCTCGCCCACCAGCACGATGCGCGACCGTCGCGCGCCGGGTTCGGGGACCGGCACCGCCGACAGCAGCGCTTCGGTATAGGGATGTAGCGGATGGCGGCACAGCTCGCGGCTGCCGGCGACCTCCACGATATGGCCGAGATACATCACCGCCGTTCGGTCCGCGACATGCTCCACCACCGCGAGATCATGAGCGATGAAGAGCATCGCCAGCCCCAGCCGCGCGCGCAGGTCCAGGAGCAGGTTCACCACCTGCGCCTGGATCGAGACGTCGAGCGCCGAGACCGGTTCGTCAGCGACCAGCAGTTCGGGGCCCGAGGCGAGCGCGCGCGCAATGCCGATGCGCTGGCGCTGCCCGCCGCTGAATTCGTGCGGGTAGCGTCCCATCGACTCTGCCGGCAGGCCGACCATGTGCAGCAGGGCTGCGACCCGCTCCCGCCGGCCGGCGCGGTCCGCTGCGAGGTTCTGTATCAGCAGCGGCTCGCCGACCGCCTGCTCGATCGTCATGCGCGGATTGAGCGAGCCAAACGGATCCTGGAACACGAGCTGCATCCGCCGCCGGTGCGGCTTCAGCGCGCGGGCGGAGAGGTGCGCGATGTCGATGCCGTCCAATTCGATCCGGCCCTCGTCGGGCTCATAGACGCGCAGGATGGTGCGCCCGACGGTGGTCTTGCCGGAGCCGGATTCACCGACCAAGCCCAGCACCTCGCTGCGGGCGATCGTGAAGGAAACACCGTCCACTGCCCGCAGCACTGCGCGGCCGGCAGGGAACCACTTGCGCAATCCTTCGACCCGCAGCAGCGGGACGGCATTCATGCCGCTGCTTCGGCCGCAAGCGCCTGCCAGCGAACGCAGCGCACCTGGTGCGCGGGTCCGCACGGCTCGAGCGTTGGCACCGCTGTGTCGCAGAGGCCCGGCACCGCGTGGGCGCAACGCGGATGGAAGGCGCAGCCGCGTGGATGGCGCGTCGGGTTCGGCACCTCGCCGGGGATCGCCGCCAGCCGCATCTCGCGCTCGTCCAGTACGAGCCGGGGGACAGAGGCGAGCAGGCCCGCCGTGTAGGGCATCCTGGGTGCGGCGAAGATCGCGCTGCTTGGCCCCTCCTCCACCACTCTGCCGGCGTACATCACGGCGATCCGGTCGGCGATCTCGGCGGCCACGCCGAGATTGTGGGTGATGAACAGCATGGCCATGCCGATCTCGGATTGCAGCGTCTTCATCAGCTCCAGAAGTTGCGCCTGCACGGTGACATCAAGCGCGGTCGTGGGTTCATCGGCGATCAGCAGCGCCGGGCGGCAGGCGAGCGCCATCGCAATCATCACCCGCTGCGCCATCCCGCCGGAAATCTCGTGCGGGTAGGAAGCGAGCCGCGCTCGCGGGTCCGGGATTCCGAGCCGAGCCAGCATCTCCTCGGCCAGGTTCAGCGCGTCGGCCCGCCGGCGGCCCTGGTGCAGCATGACGGAATCCACGATCTGATCGCCCACGGTATAGACGGGGTTCAGGCAGCTCATCGGCTCCTGAAACACCATCGCGATCTCCTTGCCGCGGATGCGGCGCATCGCGCGGGCCGGTAGGCGGGCGAGATCGCGGACCTCGCCATCCTGGCTGCGGAATGCGATGCGCCCGCTGGTCACGACCCCCGGTCCGTGCGCGATCAGGCCCATCACGGCGAGGCCGGTGGCGGACTTGCCGGCGCCCAATTCGCCGATCAGCACCACCGTCTCGCCGCGGCCGACAGTGAGCGAAACCCCCTCGACCGCACGAGCGATGCCCGCCTCGGTATGAAAGCGCACAGTGAGTTCGTGCAGATCGAGCAGGTGGTCCGGATGCACGGGCTTATGACTTATATGCGACGCTGTTGAAACGACTTTCACGTCATGGTCGGCGAAGGCCGACCATCCACGTCTCTCGTGCGGCCGCAAAGTCGTGGATGCTCGGCCTCCGCCGAGCATGACGAGTGGGTCAACACTGTCCCGCCAGCCCGCCAGTTAAACGCGATCGCCCTGCCCCGCAGGCGCGGCGCCCGTCCCGCGTGCTACGCCCCCGCGACCGCGCGCTTCGCCATCACGCCGATCAAATGCGCCCGGTACTCGGCGCTGGCGTGAAGGTCGGAGTTCAACCCGTCCGCCGGCGTCTTGATATTCGCGACCGCATCGGGCGACCAGTTCTTCGCCAGCGCCGCCTCCATCTCCTTGTGGCGGAACACGCCGTTCTGCCCCGCCCCAGTGATCGCGACGCGCACGCCCGCCGGACCCTTGGCCACGAACACGCCGACAATGGCGTAGCGCGAGGCGGGATTGCGGAACTTCTCGTAGTTCGATTTCTCCGGGATCGGGAACTCGATCGCGGTGATGATCTCGCCCGGATCGAGCGCGGTCGTGAACATGCCCTGGAAATAATCGTCGGCCGCAATCGCGCGCTTGTCGGTGCGGATCGTTGCCCCCAGCGCCAGCACCGCCGCCGGATAGCACGCGGAGGGATCGTTGTTGGCGAGCGAGCCGCCCATCGTGCCGCGATGGCGCACCTGGATGTCGCCGATCCAGGACGCCATCCGGGCGAGGCCCACGATCGACTTCTGGATGTCGGGCGAGGATTTCGATCGCGTGGTGCGTGCTCATCGCACCGATCGTTATCTTTCCCGCCTCCGCCTTGATCCCGGCGAGGCCGAGGCCGGAGAGGTCGATCACCTGCGAGGGCTTGTTGAGCCGCTGCTTCAGCACCGGGATCAGCGTCATGCCGCCGGCGAGCGCCTTTGCCTCGGCGTCGGCGGCGAGCGCCTTCGCGGCGTCGGCGAGGCTGCCCGGCTTGGCATAGGTGAAATCGTACATCGCCTGTCCCCTATTCCGCCGCCAGACGCGGCGCGTTCGACTGGATGATCGACCAGATTTTTTGCGGCGTCGCCGGCATCTCGATGTGGCGCACGTTGTAGTCGCGCAGCGCATCGACGACCGCGTTGATCACCGCCGGCGGGCTGCCGATCGCACCCACCTCGCCGCAGCCCTTCGCGCCGAGCGGGTTGTGGGTGCAGAGCGTGACCTCGGTGCCGACCGTAATGTTGGGCACGGTGTCGAACCGCGGCATCGTGTAGTCCATGAAGCTGCCGCTGATGAGCTGGCCCTGTGCGTCATAGACGGCACTCTCCAGCAGCGCCTGGCCGATGCCCTGCGCCACGCCGCCTTGCACCTGCCCCTCGACGATCATCGGGTTGATGACGCGGCCGATGTCATCGACGGCGGTGAAGCCCACCACCTCCACAACCCCGGTGTCGCGGTCGATCTCGACCTCGCAGATGTGGCAGCCGCCGGGGAAGGTGAAGTTCTTCGGGTCGTAGAAGGCGGTCTCGTCCAGTCCCGGCTCCAGCTCCTCGATCGGGTAGTTGTGGGGCACGTAGGCGGCGAGCGAGATATCGGTCAGCGTCTTCGACTTGTCGGTGCCGGAGACGGCGAATTTTCCGTCCTTGAAGTCGATGTCCTCGGCCGAGGCTTCCATCAGATGGGCGGCGATCTTCTTGCCCTTGGCGATCACCTTGTCCATCGCTTTTACCATCGCCGAGCCGCCGACGGCGAGGCTGCGGCTGCCGTAGGTGCCCATGCCGAACGGGATCTTGCCGGTATCGCCGTGCTGCACTTCCACCTGATCGAGCGGCACGCCGAGCCGGTCGGCAACGAGCTGCGCAAACGTGGTCTCGTGCCCCTGGCCGTGGCTGTGCGTGCCGGTGAGCACGGTGACGCTGCCGGTCGGGTGGACGCGGATGTTGGCGACCTCGTACAGCCCGGCGCGCGCGCCGAGCTGTCCCACGACGTGGCTCGGCGCGATGCCGCAGGCCTCGACGTAGGTGGAGATACCCAGGCCGCGCAGCTTGCCGTGCCGCGCCGCCTCCGCCCGGCGCGCCTCGAAGCTGTCCCAGCCGGCCGCCTTCAGGCCTTCGCGCAACGTGCTCTCATAGTCGCCGCTGTCGTATTGCAGGGCGACCGGTGTCTGGTAGGGGAAGGCGTCGGCGGGGATGAAATTGCGGCGGCGCAGTTCGATCCGGTCGATCCCGGTCTCGCGCGCGGCGACATCGACCAGCCGTTCCAGGAGATAGGTCGCCTCCGGCCGGCCGGCGCCGCGATAGGCATCGACGGGGACGGTGTTGGTGAACACCGCCTTCACCTCGGCATAGATCGCCGGGGTCTTGTACACGCCGGCGAGCAGCGTGCCGTAGAGATAGGTCGGCACCGCGGGGGCGAAGGTCGAGAGATAGGCGCCCATGTTGCAGAGCGTGCGGACGCGCAGGGCCAGGAAATTGCCGTCGGCGTCGAGTGCCAGTTCGGCCACGCTCTCGTGGTCGCGGCCGTGCGCGTCGGACATGAAGCTCTCGGCGCGCTCGGCGGTCCATTTCACCGGGCGGCGCAGCTTGCCGGCGGCCCAGGTGACGATCGCCTCTTCGGCGTAGTGGTAGATCTTGCTGCCGAAGCCGCCGCCCACGTCGGGGGCAACGACGCGCAGCTTGCTCTCCGGGATGTGCAGCACGAAGGCGCCCATCAATAGACGGATCACGTGCGGGTTCTGGCTGGTAGTCCAGAGCGTGTAGTCGCCGGCGGAATCGCACTCACCGATCGCGGCGCGCGGCTCCATCGCGTTCGGGATCAGCCGGTTGTTGACGAATTCCAGCTTCACCACGCGCGCCGCGCGGGCGAAGGCGGCATCGACCGCCGCCTTGTCGCCGATCTCCCAATCGTAGCAGACGTTTCCCGCAGCCCCCTCGTGCAGTGCCGCGGCACCAGGCGCGATCGCGTCGCGCATGGTGCCGCTGGCCGGCAAATCCTCGTAGTCGATCGTCAGCAGCTCGGCCGCGTCCTTGGCCTCGCTCCTTGTCTCGGCGATCACCACCGCGACCGGGTCGCCCACGTGGCGGACACGGTCGGTCGCGATCACCGGGTGCGGCGGCTCCGCCATCGGGCTGCCGTCCTTGTTGTGGAGCTGCCAGCCGCAGGGCAGCCCGCCCACGCCGTCGGCCGCCATGTCGGCGCCCAGATAGACCGCGACCACGCCCGGTGCCGCTTTCGCCGCCGTGGCGTCGATGCGGCTTATGCGGGCGTGCGGGCGATCGGCGCGCTTAATGAAGGCGTAGAGCTGGCCGGGACGGTTCATGTCGTCCACGTAAGCACCGCGGCCGCGCAGGAACCGTCCGTCTTCCTTGCGCCGGACGCTGGCGCCGATGCCCTCGAATGCCATGACCAAGCCTCCCCTTGCCCCGGTTTGCCCGGATGCATCTATTCCGCTGCGTCTATTCCGCCGCCGCGGCCGCGGGACGGCCGTGCATCAGCGGCCACGCCGCCGCCACAGCCTTGACAATGTTGTGATAGCCGGTGCAGCGGCAGAGATTGCCCTCGAGCCCGTGGCGGATTTCCGCCTCGGTCAGCCCGTCGGGATGCATCTGCACGAGGTCGATCGCCGACATCACCATGCCCGGCGTGCAGAAGCCGCATTGGAGCGCGTGGTGCTCGCGGAACATCTCCTGCATCGGGTGCAGGGCGCCGTCGGCCGCAGCCAAGCCCTCGATGGTCGTGACCTTGCAGCCTTCGGCCTGCACCGCGAGCATGGTGCAGGATTTGAGGCTGCGCCCGTCCACGTGGACGACGCAGGCGCCGCACTGGCTGGTATCGCAGCCGACATGCGTGCCGGTGAGGCCAAGCTTCTCGCGCAGCAGCTCGACCAGGAGGGTGCGCGCTTCCACCTCGACCTTGTGCTGCTTGCCGTTCACCGTCAGCGATACCTGCGGCATGGCTCTCTCCCCGATCCCGGATTTGGCGGCAGAATGGCGAGCAGTCGGGCGGCGGGTCAAGGCGTGGCTTGGTCAGTCCCGCGGTCGGTTCACGAATGGCCTGCGGCCCCTTGACGATGTCTATGCAATTTCGTATATACGGCTGACACCGATGGACCATCGGCGGGCGCTGCGCGAAGCCTTGCGCCGCGTCCGCAAGGGCCGCCCTAGCGGGGCGGTGCCGGGCGAAACGGGACAAGGACGTCGGCACGTTTCTCACTTTAAGCTAGTTGCAAAATGGGCTGCGCGAATCATGACCAGAGGGAAATTAGCCCGTGCGGATCGACAAGGATTTGAGCAAGGAGAAGCACAACTTAAGCCGCCATGGACTCGACTTCTCGTTCGCCGGCCTCGTCTTCAACGACCCGCTCGCGGTTACCGTTTACGACCGGCACGAGAACGGTGAGCATGTTGGCACACGTTCGCACAAGTCGGTGGCAAGCTCCTGCTGGTTGTTCACACGTATCCGGACGAGGACGACGAGGAATGGGTTCGCGTCATTGGCCTTCGAGAGGCGACGGCGCATGAAAGGAGGCGCTATGAGGAAGGGAGTTTCGACTAACCGCCCTATGCTGACCGAGGCGCAGCTCGCGCAGTTGCGTACCCTTGATGGCCGGCCGGATACGGCCGACATACCAGAAGCCCCGGCGGAGAACTGGAAGCACGCCCGTCGCTTCTACCGTGCGCGCAAGGAGGCGATCAGCCTGCGCATCGATGCCGATGTGCTGGACTGGCTGCGTCGCAGCAGCGATCATTATCAGTCCGAGATCAACCGCATCCTGCGCGAGAAAATGGAAGCGGAGGGCTGACGGCCTCACCATTGACCCCTTGCCGGTTCCAATGGAGATTGCGCACCGCAGCAAAAGCGAGGAGCCGCGCATGACCGAGGCGAACGGCCGCAAGGCCGACCACCCGATCGACCCGTGGTTCCTCGAGCGCTGGTCGCCGCGCGCCTTCACCGGCGAGCCGATCCCGGACGCCGTGCTGATGACCCTGCTGGAGGCGGCGCGCTGGGCGCCCTCCTCCTACAACGCGCAGCCGGCGCGCTTCCTCTACGCCCGCCGCGACACGCCGGCATGGCCGATTTTCCTCGGCCTGCTGGCCGAGGGCAACCAGCGCTGGTGCCGCAATGCCGCCGCCCTGATCATCGTCGTCTCGCGCACGACGATGGACCTGCCCGGCCGGCCGGCGCCGGTGCCCTCGCACACTCATTCCTTCGATGCCGGCGCCGCCTGGGCCTGCCTCGCGCTTCAGGGCACGCGCTCGGGGTGGGATGCGCACGGCATGATCGGCTTCGACCTCGCCCGCGCGCGCACCGAGCTTCACGTGCCGGACGACTACCGCGTCGAGGCCGCGATCGCGATCGGAAAGCGCGGCGAGAGCTCGCTGCTGCCGCCCGATCTCGCGGCGCGGGAGGTGCCGAACACGCGCCGGCCGCTCGGGGAGAGCGTGATGGAGGGTGGGTTCCGGGGCGGGTAAGGTTTGTCAAGGAACGCCCTCGCGCGCCAGAATGATCGGGCCGTGATCCGGTGCCTGTTGCCCGGTCCGCGCCCGACTACTGCCACCAAATCAATAAGAGGGAGGACAGCAATGAACCGACGAGAAACCTTTGGCCGCGGCACCCTGCTATGCTTGGCTGCCGCGACCGGGATCCCGGTGTCGATGAGCAACGCCCGAGCCCAGGCGCCAAAATCGCTCATGGATCAGATCCTCGACAGGAAGGAACTCCGGGTCGGGGTCGAACTCAAATACCCGCCCATCATGTACCGCGATCCGAGCGGCAAGCCGGTGGGCTTCGAGGTCGATCTTGCGCGCACGATGTGCGAAACGCTGAAGGTGAAATGCACGTTCGTCGATGTCGAGTTCCCGGCGCTCATTCCGGCGTTGGAAGCCGGCAAGATCGACATCATCGTGGCCCAGATGGCGCTGACGCCGGCTCGCGCAATCGTGGTGGATTTCTGCAAGCCGTTCGAGGCGACCGGCGACGTCGTAATCGTGCCGCCAAATTCACCACTCAGCGAGAACGCGACCGCCACACAGGTGATAAGCGCCTTGAACACGCCACAGAAGAAGATCGCCGTTCAGCTTTCTACGGTCGAATCCCAGATCCGCAGCAGCGTGTTCTCCAAGTCGCAACCGGTGGACGTGAACGGCCCTCTCGACGCATTTTTGCAGGTCGCGACCGGGCGCGCTGATGCGACGCTCTCGGATGACGTGAGCGCGCTGACCTATTTGAAGGCACATCCGGGGTCGGTCAAGGTGCTTCTCGACGGGAGGCACCAGCCGTATCTGCGGAACTTCCCGTCGGGCGGCGGCGTGCTGCGCGGCAATGGCGCGTTCTGCCGCTGGGTGGATGTGCAGGTGCAAGACTGGATCAATTCCGGCCAATACCGAGCGACCTATCTCAAGGATGTGGGCTGGCAACCTCCCTTGGCGCAACTCCAGCTCCTTCGGGGCGGGTACTAGGCCATTTGAGGCAACAGGACGCGCCGAGCCCGGACCTCCAATCCCGAAATGCGGTGATTGGCGGAAGCCGGACTTGGTGCGCTCCGCGACGCCGTGCCATGCGAACCATTGCCCTATCTCCCCGAGGTCTCGGTCGATGACGGCCACCTACACGTTTCGCTGGAGCGTTCTGCTCCCTTATCTGCCGATGTTCGCGCGTGGCCTGTTGGTGACATTCGAGGTCTCGGTCGTATCGGAGATTCTCGCCATCTTGATCGGCCTGATCGCCGGAACGGCACGAGTCTCCAGCGTGCGCCCCGCGCGCTTCGTCGCCGTGGCCTATATCGACTTCTTCCGCGGCGTTCCTCTGCTGGTCACCCTCGTCTGGGTGTATTATGGGATTTCGTTGTTGTTCCACATCAACATTTCGGCATTCAATGCCGGAGTGGCGGGCCTTGGCGTTACCTATGGAGCATTCCTGGCGGAAGTATTCCGCGCCGGCATCGAAGCCATCCCGCACGGGCAGACCGAGGCCTCCTATTCGCTCGGCCTCTCGCGCGGCCAAACCATGCGCTACATCATCTTGCCGCAGGCGTTGCGGATCATTTTCCCGCCACTGGCCAACAGCTTCATCGGGATGCTGAAGGATTCGTCGCTGGTCGCCATTCTCTCGGTCACGGATCTGATGCGGGTCGGCATGATCGTTGCGGCTGACACCTTTCGCGCCTTCGAGGCCTACACATTCGTGGCTGTTGTCTACTATGTCATGACCTTCATCACGGCCAGGCTCGTCACCCGCATGGAGCGGAACTTCCCGGTCCTTCACTAGACCCGGTCACGCAACGCGATAGCGTTGCAGCGCCTCCCGATTCAGCTCTGCGCCCAGGCCCGGCTTCGTGGGCTTCTGGATCAGGCCGTCGCGGAACGTGAAGCCGTCTGTCGCCAGCTCCTTCCGCAAGGTGGACGTGCAAAGGTCCGGCGGCAGATATTCGATGAACCGGCAATGCGGCGTGGCGAAGGCGAGATGCGCCGTTGCGGTCACCGAGATGCCGGTCTTCCAGCAATGCGGAACGATCAGCCTGCCGCGCTCGGCAGCCATGTCGCAGACGGCCATGGCCTCGCCGAAACCGCCAACACGGCCAATATCCGGCTGCGCCACGTCAATTTTGCCCCGCTCGATGAGCTCCTGAAACTCGAAGCGAGTCGCCTGCCACTCGCCCGCGGCAATCCGCATCGGTGCGTGCTCGTGAAGTCGTGCGTACTCTTCCAGCCTGTCGATCCAGATCGGTGTCTCAAGGAAGAAAATGTCGAACGCTGCCCAGTCTCGAACGGTTCTGAGGGCGGTTTCCGCGTCGGGCCACATATATTGCACGTCCACCATCAGCGCGATCTCGGGTCCGAGCGCGGCTCGTACCGCTTCGACCACAAGGGTGTGCTTGTCATAGGTCTCGTGCATTCCGTCATGGGCATAGGGCCCATTCATGGTCACTTCTGCCTTTACCGCCCTGAAGCCCAGCGCCTTCGCGCGTTCCGCCCAAACCGAGAGCGAATCGCGATATTCCTCCCAGCTCTTCCCGGCCGGTTGCAGGGACGCGTATGGGACCACGGCCTGCTGTTGTGCACCGCCCAGCAATTCGTAGATTGGCTTACCTTCAGCTTGCCGCGAATGTTCCAGAGCGCCATTTCGATCGCGCCGATCGCATGGATTACGGCCCCTCGGCGTCCGTTCATGGCGGTGCCGACATAGAGGCGTTCCCAAAGGGCGCCGATTGACAGTGGATCGGCGCCGATCAGCATCTCGCGGATTCCCCGCCCCATCGTGTGGGTTCCCGGGGCTTCGACACAGGCACGGGCGATCCACGGATTGACATCCGATTCTCCGAGGCCCTCGATCCCCTCGTCGGTTCGCAGGATGACGATGAAGCTATCTTGCGCCGAGGAGGTGCTGCCGGTGCTCATATCGGGGGCGAGCAGCACGTAGCATTCGATCTCGATGATTTTCATGGTGTGCCTCGTCGGCAGGGATCTGGCGATATGAGTGCGACAGCCTACTGATAAGGTCGTTCAGCCCTCCGGCTCCCCAGGCACGTCCGACACCGGCGAGCACGCCTCGGCGGTCATATCCGCCAGCCGATAGAGCCGCATCGCGGCGAGGCTGGTGCCGGGCACCGCACCCGCCAGATGCCGCACCAGCGGCAAGGTCCGCAGCGTGTGGTCGGCGAGCGATTGCGACAGCAGATCAAGCCCCGACACGCCCGCCGCCGTCCACGCCACCCGCCGGACCAGCGCGAGCGTCGCGAACAGTCCGGGCCGCACCCCATAGATCTGTGCCACCTCGCGGATCAGTGCGATGCCGCGAAGCCCGGCGAGTGCCCCCTCCAGCACCGGCGACGGCGTGATCGCGACCATCGCACCGCCCTCGACCGCCGCGCGCCGTCCCGCGCGCCGCGCCTGCCCGCGCAGCACCTCGGCCACCTGTTCGCGAAGCACCGCGCGCAGCTCGGCGACCGACCCGGCGCGCGCAATCCGCGCCGCAACCGCATCGGGATCGGGCAGGCGGAAGCCGACCGCGTGCAGCCAGGCGCGGCTCGCGCGCCGCACCGGCTCCAGCGCCGGTGCCGCGCCGTCCAGCGCGTCGCGCAGCGTCTCCACACGGTGCAGCGCGCGCCAGGCGCGCAATTCGCCCAATCCCCCGCGCAGGATCAGCGCCAGCGCCGCCGCAAACAGCACCAGCGCCACCCAGCCCAGCCCGTCGTCGCGGGCGAACTGCGCCTCGACGAAGCGGACCGCGCCCAGCCCGATCCAGCTTGCGCCCAGCAGCACCACGCCGGCCGAGATCGAGGCGAGCGTGCCGGCCCGGCGCCGCCGTCGCAGGACCAGCCGCGGCGCCCAGTCCGGCGCGATCCGGCCGGTCGGCGCGTCGGCCGCTGGCTCCAGCAGCACCGGCGCACGCGGCGGCGGCGGGCCAAGCGGGGTCTCGATCGGCGAGGGGCGCGCGAGCGGCGGCTCGTCGAGGAATCCCGGCGGGCGGTCCATCACAGCCGATCCGCGAGCAGGCTCGCCAGCACCGCGTCCATCCCGAGCTGCGGCACGCCGCTGGCCCCCGTTGGGTCGATGCGCGGCGGCGCGAACACCGGCAGCTCGAAGAACCGCTCCGACCAGAAACCCGCCGGCGGCGGGCCGGCCGGCACCTCGCCGGGATAGAACGCCCGCTCCCTGCTCTCGCCCAGCTTCACACCCATCACGACCTCCACCGGCAGCCCTTCCACGGTCGCCGTGCCGTCGCGCGTCGAGACCACCGCGGCGCTCGCATGATAGCTGATCTGCCGCTCGTCCAGCATCTCGCGCGGCGCCGCGCCCTCGACCAGCGAATGCAGCAGCCTGCGCAGGTGTTCGCGGGCAAGGGCGGGCACGTGGTCGGCCTTGGTGGCGACGAAGGCCACGCGCTCGATCCGCCGCCCGCCGACGGGCGCTTGCGGATCGGCGAGGCCGAGCAGCCGGGCGCCAAGCTGGGTCGCCACCTGCCACGGGCGCAGGATTGCCGGCAGGTTGCGGCCGTAGTTCAGCCCGGCGGCGATGTCGGCGATGGCGCGCGCGGTGTCCTCGAACGCGGCGCGGCCGGCGTGCAGCGCGCCGAGCACATCGACCAGCACGATCTGCCGGTCAAAGGCGGAAAAATGCGTATCGAAGAACCGCGTTCGCATGTCGTGTTTGTAGGCCTCGAACCGCTCGGCGAGCAGGGCAAGCGCACCGTCCCGCACCGGCTCGCCGCGAGCGGGGAAGAACCACATGAACGGTGCCTCGGTCTCTGACGCTGGGCTGAGGAAGCGGCCGGGTTGCAGATGGCGCAGGCCGAGCTGCGCGCGGCAGGCGCGCAGCGCGTCGCGATAGAGCGCGTGCCCGGTGCGCAGCGTCTGATCGGACGCAGAGCTTGTGCCGTCGAATGCCGACAGGAACGCCAGGAAATCGGCGCAGACCGCGGCACGCGGCGGTGTGCGCAGCCGCTCCAGCGTGGCCCGCGACCAGTCCGGGAAACTTTGCGCCAGCAGCGGCAGGTCGAGCAGCCATTCGCCGGGATAATCCAGCGCCTCGATCCTGAGCCGCCGCGGCCCGAGCCGCGCGAGCACGCCCGATCGGTCGATCTCGATGTCGATCGCGAGCCGGGCGAGGCCCTCGGTCGGCTCCGGCCAGGTCGGCGGATCGGCAGCGAGTGCCGCAAACCGGCCGGCGTAGTCGAACAGCGGCACCGTCGCGGCGCCGGCGGGTGCCACCCGCACCGTGCGCAGCCGGCTCTCGCCGCCCGCCTCCAGCCGCTTCTGCACGGCCGGCAGCGTGTCGCGCCCGCGCCCAAGGGCGAGCAGGTTGGCGATCATCGAGGTGAGGAAGACGGTCTTGCCGGCGCGGCTCAGCCCGGTGACGGCGACGCGGATCGTGGTCTCGTTCGCCGCCCGCCCGGCGGCCGTGCGGGCGCCCGAGGCGAGGCCGAGCACGCGCGCCAACCCCGATAGGGGTCGGGAAGGGCGATCGCCCTCCCCGCCCTCCGAACCGTGCGTGCGATTTTCCCGCACACGGCTCTCCAGTTGCTGGTTTCCTCATCGTGAGTGCCTCGCGTTGCCGAAGGCCGCTTGTAGGGTGAACAGCCCTTGAGCCGCGAAGAAGGCATTGGTCCAGCGCCGGTGGTCGGCTTCGCTGCGCCCCATCGAGGGACGCTTCTCCTGCTTGCGCAGGATGGCGCGCAGCCGCCGTCGGATAAAGCCGTCGAGCTTGCGGAACAGGCGCGGCCTGGCATGCATGAAGTAGCCAAACCACCCGCGCAGCAGCGGATTGAGGTCAGCGATGATCCGCCCCAGGCTGTCACCTCGGCTGCGGATCGTCCTGGCTCTCACCCTGTCCCGGAAGGCCTTCAGACTCTTGGTGCGCACGTACCGCCGACCGGCCTCGAACCGGTAGCCAAGGAACTCAAATCCCTGGCCCGGTTGTCGGCTGTCGGTGATCCGTGTCTTGTCCGGGTGCAGCGTCAGGCCGTTGGCAGTCACCCACGCCGTCACCTGGCGCAGGGCTGCCGTCGCCTCCGCTTCCGACGCGCAGAGGATCACAAAGTCGTCGGCGTAGCGCACCATCCGATCGCCGCTCCGCTCCATCAGTCGGTCGAGCGCGTGCAGGTACAGGTTGGCCAGCAGCGGCGACAGCACCGCCCCTTGGGGCGTTCCCGTCGTCGGCTGCCAGTGCGCCATCTCCGTCATGATCTCCTGGCGCAGGAAGCCCTCGATCAACGCCAGCACACGGCCATCGCTGATCGAGCCTGCCACCATCGCCAGCAGCCGGTCGTGCGGGATGGTATCGAAGTAGCTCTTCAGGTCGGCATCCACCACGAAGGTGCGGCCTTCCTTCAGCAGCCGGTCGACTTCCCGCAGAGCGTCCTTGCAGCCGCGTCCCGGACGGAAGCCGTAGCTTCCGGGCCGGAATTGCACTTCAAAGATCGGCTCGCTGACCAGCTTCAGGGCGGTTTGGACAATCCGGTCCTTGACCGTCGGAATCCCCAGCGGGCGAGTCTTGCCGTCCGCCTTGGGTATCTTCACCCGTTTGACCGGGCTCGGCCGGTAGCTGCCGTCTTCCAGGCTCTCCCGGAGTTCCCGCAGATACCGCCCCGACTGCCCAGCGAACCGTTCGACACTTTGCCCATCCACACCGGCCGCCCCCTTGTTGCGGGCAACACGCTGCCACGCCAGTTCAAGGGTTGCCGGTCGGGTGACCTTGTCGATCAGACTGAACCACTTGCCTCCTTTGACGCCGTTACCAAGCGCCGACACCATGCGATCCGTCCAGATCGAAGCTTCCGTCCACCACAGTTCGCGGGGTTTCCCGACGATGGCATCTGTCCCTTGCTTAGCCTTGGCGGCACTGCCGGGACTTTCCTGCTCCATGCTCGACCTCTCGCATCCAGCTCCCTGCCTCCCTTCCCTTGGGTCGGTTTTGCTGCCCGTCCCTCTCGTGGCTCGCGCCACCGCGGTACTATGAAGGCTCTGACTCCTGGCGGTCTCACCCGAACCGCCAGGTCTCTCCGTTTCAGCCGCCTTGCCGTCCCGGCATTCCGCCCTCAACCACGTGATCCGCCCGCCGGTCGCTTTGTCAGTCGCCTCAGCGCCGGCGGTTGTTCCAGGCTTCGCCATTCATGAGCAGGCTCGCCACCAGACCCCGCCGAAACAGGTTCGTCATCCTACGGACTGCCGGTTCACCTCCGGTTGCTCCCCACCCCGCCTCTCGGCGACGCAGTTACCTTCGATTACTGGGCTGCGACCAACCCAGGCACGGACTTGCACCGTGCAGACAAAGCGTCCTCGCGGACGCACTCATGCTCGGCGGAGGCCGAGCATCCACGACTTTGCCGCGGGACGAAAGACGTGGATGGTCGGCCTTCGGCCGACCACCCACGACTTTCTTCGGTAGTGGGTCAGTTTGACTTCTCGGCCTGATTATTTTCCCATTCCTCCAAGATCGCCACCATGTCGGCTACTTCCCATAGTTTTGTCGTCACGCCGGCCGCCATCGCCGGGGCGCAGCGGAGCGTCTGGTGAATGCGAACGAAATTGTAATGCATCGTATGGATCGCGACCGAGTGCGCGTGGTTTTCGATCTTCTTTGAAAACGCATTCGTCAGCCGCGTGAAGCGCCGCGCGCCCATGCGAAGGGTGAGGTTCGCCCGCTCGGCGTAGCTGGTGCTGATATGCGCCGGATCGGGCTTGCCGGTGACGGGCCGAGGATCGGCTCCTATGCACTCGCCGGGGCTGTAACGGCCTGCGCCGGGAGTGTCGCCATAGATTTTGACCAGCATGGCGTAGTCGATATCGGCTCCGAATGACTGCTCTACGGCTTCAAGGTAGGGCTTATGCCCGTCACTGGTGAGCTGCACCCGATTGGCGAGCCGCAGGGCCAGGTCGCCGATGAATGCTTGCGCGGCGTAGGCGTCGCGGGAGCCGATATAGAAGGACGGGATCAGCTTGGTATCGGCATCGATCGCCAGCCACGTCCAGCAGTCTCCGGCGCCTTCCGGGGCGGCCTTGGCGGTCGCGACGTTCTTGGCCTTGGCATAGACGAAGGCCCAAATCTCATCGACCTGGATGCGCTTGCAGGTCAGACCGCGCAGGGTCCGGTCCTGGTAATCCGAAAAGGCTTCTCCCGCGTCCGCCAGCAACTTGACGATGGTATTCTTGCTGGCGCCGGTCATGCGAGCGATGGCGCGGATGGACATGCCCTCGACCATCATTCCGAGGATTTGAGCGCGGGCGTCTCGGGAGAGCTTGTTCATGACGTTGAAGTTATTCGCAACAGCCTCCTGTGTCAAGCATAAAGGGTCAGTTAGGTGGCGGTATTCATCGATAGCGCCACCTATTATGCTTGTTTCGTGGCACGACTCCAACCATAATAGGCGCACCGTCCGGCGCTATCGGCCAAACAGGCCGCGTTTTGCCGGCAGGACAGACCTTGTGGTGCCGCGACATGCCGCTAAGCAATGAAATGCGCCGTCTTCAGGCTAGGTGGACTGCAAATACAGGATGGCCGAAACGTCTTGAATGGTTCGAGATAGACGGTATCCGTGGCTGGACGGGCCAGCGCTTCGATTGCTCATTTCCAATCATGGCAATCGTTGGTGAAAACGGGAGCGGCAAGAGCACGATACTGCAATGTGCGGCATCAGCGTATCGGCCGCCTGGACCCCCATCGGTTCTGGGGAATTTTGCCTCTGACTTTTTCCCAGATACACCTTGGGAACGAGTGCGGGAGGCCGAGATTCGTTACGCCGTGCGGGAGGGGACTAACCCCTGGACTGGCAGAATCCGTAAACCAGGAGATCGATGGCGAGGCAACCCCGAACGGCGGGAACGCATTGTCAAATACATAGACCTTAGCCGTATACAGCCAGTCCCAGAACGAGTTGGGTACTCGAGAATTGCGAAAGCTCAATACATTGAGACTACCGCGACTGCATTCGATAGTGAACGTCTCGGCCGATTAAGCCAAATTATGGGACGTCACTATGATTTAGCAAAAATGGCAATTACGGACGCGGATGCACGGCGCGCCGTGCCGGTTTTAGTTCATGAGGGCACCCCATACTCCGGTTTCCACCAGGGCGCGGGAGAAACCACGATCGCTGAGCTACTAGAGGCCGATCTCCCACGCTATAGCCTAATATTGATTGATGAAATCGAGACATCTTTGCATCCTCGTTCACAACGACGCCTCATTCGCGATCTTTCCGAGCGCTGCCGCGAGCGAGAATTGCAAATTCTATTGACAACGCATTCTCCTTATATTCTGGAAGAACTTCCCCTAGAAGCGCGCGCATACATCCTAGAGTCTCTAGGAGCAAAAGAAATTGTATATGGCGTCAGTCCGGACTTTGCGATGACAAAAATGGACGACCAGCCGCATTATGAGTGCGACCTGTATGTTGAAGATGAACGTGCCGACGTGCTGCTTGCAGAAATATTGGCGGCTAAAGGCCCTCAGCTGGTGCAGCGCTGCCAAATTATCTCTTATGGTGCTGGATCAGTCGGGAAAGCACTGGGACAAATGGTCGCTGAGCGCCGGTTCCCAAGATCATCATGCGTGTTTCTCGACGCCGATATCGGACCTTCATTCGGCTGCGTGCTATTGCCTGGCGACGCAGACCCGCCAGAGCGAGTCGTTTTCGATGGGCTTAGACGAATTGACTGGGCACAAGCCGCTCAGCGCAGCGGTCGGCCATTCTCTGATTTCGCGGATGCCTGCAACCGCGCGATGACTTTGGATGACCACCATACTTGGATACGAGACGCTGCGACTAAGCTCGTTTTAAGCGGCGATAGTCTATGGCGCGTACTCTGTGCCGAATGGGCTATGCAGTGTCTTTCAACGGACGACGAGCGCAGGATCGTTCAGGCTGTGGAGGACACGTTGCAAGGCACTGCGAGTTATGCGGTGCCAGTGCGGTCAGCACCACCCGCGCCCCATCCGGTACGCCCTAAAGCGCATCGTCCTTCTATTTTCCCCACCTCGCCGCAGCGGCGCGCTTCGCGATCTCCTTCCGATTCTCCACCGATAGACGATCTTTTCGCGCCGGACCTCCCTTCAAACCGCCCTCGCGACCGCGGATAGGTTTGTCATCAACCGCGTCCGGAACCTGCCCGGTCGCGATATCGACCATGAGCTTGCCGAGTTGGATGGGGTCGCGGGGACGGGGTGTGCGCTTCATCGCCATGCCCCTAATATGGCACGGTCAGCCCGGCAGTTGCAGCCCGACTATGCTAGGAATTTATTCAGGCCCTGCTCAAACTGACCCACTACCCTTTCTTCGCCCCGAGATCCGACCGCTTGCCGTGAAATCCGCACCACGAGAGCGTCCTGGCCGCGGCGAAAGACGTGGATGGTCGGCCTTCGCCGACCACGACGGTTGCCCCCCGGCCAAATGCAATTGCCGGCCCGTGCAAAGCACCGGCTTGGCGGCCCGGTCGCCCGCCACTAGAACCGAGGCCGATGCTGCACGTTGCGAGTCGCCGTTGAGCGCACCCGCCCGCTGGCTGCGCGACGCCCGCCGCGCGATGGCGCGGATGCCCAGCCTGCGCATGGGCCGGCTGCCCGACGCCCCCGCGCTGCCGGTGCGCGATCCGAGGCCAGGCGATCCGGCGCGCGGCAGCCGCCTGCTGCGCGGCACGCTCGATCTCGCCGGTGCCAGCTGCCCGCTCAAGCCCGGGGGCTGGGGTGAGCCGGCCGGCACCGCACCGCTGCGCGCTCATGCGCACGGCTTCTCCTGGCTGCGCGACCTGCGTGCCCTCGGCACCGACGCCGCCCGGTTGCGCGCGCGCACGCTGGTCGCCGACTGGATGGCACACGCGCCCGCCGATCCGCTCGCCAACCGCCCGGACGTGATCGGCGGGCGCATCGCCGCTTGGCTCGGGCACTACGATTTCTTCGCCGCCTCCGCCGATGACGGATTTCGCCAGCGGCTGATGGCGTGCCTGGTTTCGGACGCGCGCGCGCTGGCGGCGAGCCTGCCGGCCGAGGAGCTCGACGCTCGCGCGCTCACCGCACTCAAGGGCCTGATCGCCGCCGCCGTCGCGCTGCCCGAGCACGCCGCCTTCCTGACGCGCGCGCTGCGCTTCCTGCCGCAGGAGATCGGCCGCCAGGTGCTGCCGGACGGCTGCCACGCCGAGCGCAGCCCATCGGCCCAACTCGCCGCCCTTCAGGATCTCACCGAGATCCGCGCCCTGCTGCAGGCGGCCGAGGCGCCGCCGCCGGCGGCCCTGCCGGCCGCGATCGAGCGGATGGCGCCGGCGCTGCGCGCCATGCGCCACGGCGACGGCGGCCTCGCTCTGTTCAACGGCACCAAGGAGGAGAACGCGTCGCTGATCGAGCTCGCGCTGGCGCAGGCCGGGCGCGGCGGACGCGGCGCCGCCTCGATGCCCGATGGCGGTTTTCAGCGAATGCAGGCCGGCCGCAGCGTGCTCGTAATCGATTGCGGCGCGCCGCCGCCAGCCGGTCTCGACCGGCTCGGTCACGCCGGCACGCTCTCGTTCGAGATGTCGGTCGGACGCGAGCGGCTGATCGTCAATTGCGGCGGCGCCCCGGCGAGCGGGCGGGAGTGGCAGGATGCGGCGCGCAGCACGGCGGCGCACTCGACGCTGGTGATCGCCGACACGAATTCCTCGGAACTGCACGACAGCGGTTTCGGCCGGCGAGCGGACAAGGTCGAGGCGCAGCGGCAGGAGGCGAACGGCGCGCAGTGGCTGGAGGCCAGCCATGACGGCTGGCTGCGCCCGTTCGGGGCGCTGCACCGTCGCCGCCTCTATCTGGCGGAGAGCGGCGAGGACCTGCGCGGCGAGGACGCGGTGGAGGCCGAGCACGGCCAGCCCTATGCGGTGCGCTTCCACCTCCATCCCGGCGTCAACGCCAGCTTGCAGCAGGATGGCGAGGGCGCATTGCTGCGCCTGCCCAGCGGCGGCGGCTGGCGGCTGCGCGCCGATGGGGCACGGATCACGCTCGAGGAGAGCATCTATCTGGGCGGTGCCGAGCCGCGGCGCAGCGAGCAGGTCGTGCTGCACGGCGCCGCCGATGGTTCCCAGCACGTGAAGTGGGCGCTCACGAAGGTGGGGTGAGGCGCGGCCTCACCCCACTCCTGTGTGCGAGCTTCAGCCGAACAACCCGGCGCTGGCCCCGTGGACGCCGGCGAGCGTGACCTGCACTCCGCCGGTGAGCGTGAAAGTGGTGCCCGCCAAGCTGTCCCGCGCGCCCGCCAGCGCCGCTTGCTCCGCCCCCGCGCCGAAGCCGGCGAGCTGCACATGATCGACGCCGGCGCGGAAATTTAGAATCAGATCGCTGCCGGCGGTGCCCGCGGTGACGCGGAACAGCTCGGGCGCCGCCGAGCTGGCATCCACCGTGGCGCCTGCGGCCACGTTGATCACCTTCGCCCCGTCACCACCCGAAGCGGCATGGCCGGGCCGCCCGGCGCCGTCCTGGCCGCCGATGAAACCGAGCCGCGCAGTGTGGGTCGCGGCCGAAAGCGTCGCGGCGCTGACCGTCGCGGCGAGCAGTCCGCCCCAGGGCGGCTCCGTGGGCAGGAAGACGGTGCCGCTGACCGTCGCCGGCCCGCTGGAGATCTGGCTCGGCGTGAGTCCCCAGACCTGGTTGCCGCTGATCCGGGCGGTTTCGGACGTGTCGTTGCGCACCGCCGTCACCGATGTGTGCGGTTTCGTCGTTGACGATGGTGTTGTCGCTGACGAGCAGGCTGGAGGAGGGATAGATGTTGCCCTCTTCGCCGGTCGTGATGATGACCGGGTTCTGCGCGTCCGGCCCCTTCTCGATTCGATTGTGCTCGATGATCGCGTTGCCGCCGTTGGGCAGGTCGATCGAGTAGCTCGCGGTTCCGGTGGGGCCGTCGGCGATCAGGTTATTCCTGATGATCGTGTTCTCGGCGCGGCTCTTGATTTCGTGCCCGACCACCGCGTCGAGAAAACGGCTGTTCTCCAGTGTCAGCGTGCCCACGTCGTTGACGTAGACGTTGTGCGTCTGGCCGGTCCCCGATCCGTTGTGGCGAAAGACGCAGCCGTTGACGGTGATGCTGCCGCTCGGGTCGGAGGCGGCGAGCAGACCGTCCTGGTTGTTGATGAAGCCGTCATGGATGAGGGTCAGGTTGCCGCCCTGATAGCGGATGCCCGCGCCGTTGCCGCCGAGGTTGTTGCTGATCTTCGTGTCGCGGAACGTGACGTTCTCCACGGTCACATTCGGGGTCGCCCCCATCGCCCCGATCACCAGGATCCCCTTCTGGTTCGGCGGCGGGTGGGCGGCGGTGGCGACCATCTGCACCTGGCCGCCGACGCCCACGATCGTCAGGTTGTGCGTGATCGTCGGCGGGTAATCATCGACGTACTTCCCCGCCTGGATCTGGATGGTATCTCCGCTCGCCGAGGCGGCGATTGCGGCACGCGATCGTATGAAACTGGAAGTTGCTGCCGACCCCAACCGTGAGAGTGGCCATGCTTCCCCCTTTGCTCGCGGAATTGCGAGGCGGTGGGGTTAAACTCACGGCGCCGCGATTGAAAGAGCCGCGGGCGTTACAACGCGATCAAAAAAGCGGAGGGATTTGTTTCAACGCCGAAAGCCTTTGTATCGACTGGCAATGAGTACGATAACTGACTCAAAAAATCGTTCTTCTTACTTCAAAAGCCATCGCCGTTATTTCCGGCCATGCCGCGCGCGCGCGCCATTGTGCTGCCGAGCCACGCCGCTCCGTCGCGCAGGCCGCAGGCCAGAGCAATCCCGGCCCCGGCGATGCCGACCCAGACCGCCGGGCGGGGACCGGCGACGAAGGTCAGATTGGCCACCAGTACCCGGCTCGCCGGAATGTGGGTCGCCGTGGCGTACCAGCCGTATTCGAGCAGAGCGGTGCCGACCGCGCTGGCGACGGCCAGCCCGAGCAGGGCGGCGGCATTCGCCTGCCAGTTCGCCGGCATGGCGCGCCAAAGCATCAGCCACAGGAAGAAGCCCGCCATCAGCGTCGCCGGGCCGACATTGGCCTTCGACTGCATGAAAAAGTGCAGCAGCGCTAGTATTCCCAAGGCATAGACCACGCGCTGGATCTGCTTCCATCGCCGCCCGAGCCGCCGCATCCAGCCGTCGGTCGAGATCACGCCGAGCACCGAAAGGCCGAGCAGGGTCACGAACCCGATCGTGAGATAGACCCGGTTCGCGATCTCGCTGGCGACGAAGCCGAAGCGGAAATTCTGGTCGATCACGTAGAGGCTGAGATGCGCGAGCGCGTAGCCGAGTGCGGCGAGGCCCAGCATCCGGCGCAGCGTCGTCGCCTGCGGCCAGGCCGCGATCCGGCGCAGCGGCGTGATCGCCAGCGCCATCAACAGGAATCCGACCACCCAGCGGCCGACGGCAAGGATCGTGTTCTGCACCGGCCGCCCGCCCATCATGCCAAGCCCCAGTTCGGTGCCGATCACCGCGCCGGGGGCGAGGATGGCGAGGAACACCGCTGCCTTGAGCGCCGAGAACCGGCCGCCGCGATCGAGCCACGGCAGCGGCAGGTGCTTGCGCCGCGCCGGCCTGCCTGCCCTTACCCGCCCGGTCGCCCCTTCGCTCATCCGTCTCCCTTCCGCCGACCCGCCGTCCCGTCGGATGCTGTTCGCCGCCGGCCGGGCGGCGTTGCATCGTATGTGGGTGCGTGGCCCCGAGCGCGACCGCCCGTCCGTCTACGCGCGAACCCAAACCCTGGATGGATGGGCGCGCTTGACAATCCGGGCGCATGGTCCAGAACCGCAGGCCGCTGGGTCCCCCGCTGGGCCCGCCGACTCGGAACTCCGCAGATGATGTCGAGCAAGGCGAAATACGCGCTCCGCGCGCTCACGCTGCTGGCGGAGCGGGCCGAGCAGCGCGAGTGGACGCTGGCGGCGGAGCTGGCGGCGCAGGAGAGCATCCCGCGCAAGTTTCTCGAAGCGATCCTGGTGCAGTTGCGCGACCACAAGACGATCGAGAGCCGGCGCGGCCGGGGCGGCGGGCATCGGCTCGCGCGCCCGGCAGCCGAGATCTCGGTGGGCGAGGTGCTGCGGCTGATCGACGGTCCGCTGGCGCTGACCCCGTGCGCGAGCCGCAGCCGCTTCCGTGCCTGCGCGGACTGCACCGACGTGCGCGCCTGCGCGCTGCGCCACGTGCTGGCGCGCGCCCGCGATGCGGTGGCAGGAGTGCTGGATGCCTGCACCCTGCAGGAATTGGTGCGGCGACGGCTGCCGGCGGCGGGGGACTGAGCGGCGCCTTCGTCACGCGCCGAATTGAGCGTCATGCAACCGGCGATAGGCTCCGCCCGCCACCAGCAATTCGCTGTGGCGCCCCTGCTCGACGACGCCGCGCTCATCGACCACCACGATCCGGTCCGCATCGCGAATTGTCGCCAACCGGTGCGCGACCACCAGGCTGGTGCGGCCGGCGGCGAGTTCGGCGAGCGATTGCTGGATCGCGCGCTCGGTCTCGCTGTCCAGCGCGCTGGTCGCCTCGTCCAGGATCAGGATCGGCGGGTTCTTGAGGAACATGCGCGCGATCGCGAGCCGCTGCCGCTGCCCGCCCGACAGCTTCACGCCGCGCTCGCCGATGATGGTGTCGATCCCGTCCGGCAGGCGCGCGATCGTCGCCTCCAGCCGCGCCCGGTGCGCCGCCTCGCGGATTTCGGCCTCGGTCGCGTCGAGCCGCCCGTAGGCGATGTTCTCGCGCACCGTGCCGCCAAACAGGAACACGTCCTGGGCCACCACCCCGATCTGCCGCCGCAGCGAGGCGAGCGTCATGTCGCGCAGGTCGATCCCGTCGATCGTAATGCGACCGCCGCTGACCTCGTAGAAGCGCGGCAGCAGGGCGCAGATCGTGGTCTTGCCGGCGCCGGACGGTCCCACGAACGCGACCGTCTGCCCCGCCGCGATCCGCAGGCTCACGTCCCGCAGCACGAGGCGACCCGGCGCGTAGCCGAAGGTGACGCCCTCATAGGCGATCTCGCCGCGCAGCGGCGCCGCCGGGCGGGCACCGGGGCGATCGACGAGGGTGGGGGCGGTGTCGATCAGCTCGCAGTAGCGGCGGAAGCCGGCGAGGCCTTTCGGATAGACTTCGAGCACGGCACTGATCTTGTCCACCGGGCGGAACATCACGCCCACAAGCAGCAGGAAGCCCACGAAGTCGCCGGACGAGAGCGCATCGTGGACGACGAACCAGGAGCCGGCGATCATGACGATCACCTGGGTCGCGCGCATCGCCAGATAGCTGAGCGCGCTGCTCGCGGCCATCAGCCGGTAGCCTTGCAGCTTGACCCGGCGATAGCTCTCGTTGTCGCGTGCGAACAGTGCCCGTTCGTGCGCCTCGTTGGCGAAGGCCTGCACGACGCGCATGCCCCCGATATTCTCTTCGAGGCGCGCGTTGAAGACGCCGATGCCGGCGAAGATGGCACGGAAATTGTTGGTCATGCGGCTGCCGTAGCGGGTCGCGACGAACAGGATCGGGGGCACGACCAGCGTCGTCAGCAGTGCCAACCGGGCATTGAGCGCGTACATCAGCGCGAACGCGCCCAGGAACGTCATCACCGCGATGAACAGATCCTCGGGCCCGTGATGGGCGACTTCGCCGATATCCTCCAGGTCCTTGGTGACGCGCGCGATCAGGCGGCCGGTCTTCTGCTCGTCGTAGAAGGAGAAGGAGAGGCGCTGGAGATGGTCGAAGGCGCGGCGGCGCATCTCGGTCTCGATCGCGATGCCGAGCGTGTGGCCCCAATAGGTCACGATCGCCATCAGCCCCGTGTTGAGGAGATAGAGCGCCGAAAGCCCGGCCGCGGCCGCGGCGATCAGCCGCCAGTCCCGGCCGGGCAGCAGCCGGTCCACGAAGGCGCTGACCGCGAGCGGGAAGCCGAGCTCCAGCAGGCCGGAGAGCACGGCGCAGCCGAAATCGAGCAGGAACAGCCGGCGATGCGGCCGGTAGTAGCCGATGAAGCGACGCAGCATCGGGCTACACTGTCATTGCGAGAAGCGAAGCGACGAAGCAATCCATGCCTGCCGCACGGCGCCTGCCGCGTGGATCGCCACGCCGCCAAGCGGCGGCTCGCGATGACGATGTTTCGCTTTCCACCGAAGTTCCGCGTGCTACCGTCCCGCGGCCGCCAGCCCGCGATCGAGATCGGCCAGGATGTCGTCGATGTGCTCAAGCCCGACCGAGAGGCGCACATAGCCGTCGGTGACACCGGTCGCCCGCTTCTCCTCGTCGGAGAGTTGCGAATGCGTGGTGCTCGCCGGATGGATCGCGAGGCTGCGTGCGTCGCCGATATTGGCGACGTGATAGAGCAGTTGCAGCGCGTCGATGAAGCCTTGCCCCGCTTTCATGCCGCCCTTCAGCTCGAAGCCGACCAGGCTGCCATAGCCGCCGCGCAGGTATTTGTCCGCCCGCTCGCGCACGCGCCCGGTCTGCAGGCCGGGGAAGATCACCCGCTCCACCTCCGGCCGCGCATTGAGGAACTCGGCGACCCGCATCGCATTCTCGCAATGCCGCGGCATCCGCAGCGGCAGCGTCTCGATGCCTTGCAGGAACAGAAAACTGTTGAATGGCGACAGTGCGGCGCCGACGTCGCGCAGCATCGTCACCCGCGCCTTCAGGATGTAGGCGATCGGCCCGAGCGGCTTCGCGGCCTCGGCCCATACCGCGCCGTGATAGCTAGGGTCGGGCGTGTTCAGCGCCGGCTGGCGCGCGGCGTGCGCCGACCAGTCGAAATTGCCGCCGTCGATAATGGCGCCGCCGATCGAGTTGCCGTGGCCGCCGCAGTATTTGGTGAGCGAATACATCACCACCGCGACACCATGCTCGAACGGGCGCGCGATCAGGGGGGAGGCGGTGTTGTCCATGATCAGCGGGATGCCGAAGCGCCGCCCGATCGCCGCCACCTCGCCCATCGGGAACACCGCGAGCTTCGGGTTGGGCAGGGTCTCCGCGTAATAGGCGCGGGTGCGATCGTCGGTGGCGCGGGCGAACGCCTCGGGGTCCTCGGGATCGACGAAGCGGGTCTCGATCCCGTGATCCTTCATCGTGTTCGCGAACAGGTTCCAGGTGCCGCCATAGAGGTCGGTGCTGCTCACGATGTTGTCGCCGGCGCGGGCGAGGTTCTCCACCGCCATCAGCGAGGCCGACTGCCCCGACGCGACCGCGAGCGCCGCGGCACCCCCTCCAGCGCCGCCAGCCGCTCCTCCAGCACCGCGGTCGTCGGGTTCATGATGCGGGTGTAGATGTTGCCCAGCTCCTTGAGCGCGAACAAGTTCGCCGCGTGCTCGGCGTCGCGGAACTGGTAGCTGGTGGTCTGATAGATCGGCACCGCGACGGCGCCGGTCGCGGTGTCGGCGCGCCAGCCGGCGTGCAGCGCCAGCGTCTCGGGGTGGGGGGTGTTGCTGGGCATCTCGGTGTCCTCCGCGGGGCCGCCGGCTGATTGCGCCGGACTATGCCGGCATGGCCGCCCCGCCGTCAAAGCGGGTGGCGCTTTTCGGCACTGCGGCAAAACCGGCTAGGCTGGCCGGGAGATGACGCCGCCAGATGGTCTCCCGGTGCCGCAGCGGGTACTGGGCCATGCTCACCGTGTTCATAGCCCTCGTGATGGCGGTGCTCGACGGCGCGATCGCCAATGTCGCCCTGCCCACCATCGCGCACGACCTCGGGGCCTCGCCGTCAAGTGCCATCTGGGTGGTCAACGCCTACCAGCTTGCGGTCACGATGACCTTGCTGCCGCTGGCGTCGGCGGGCGAGATCGTCGGCTACCGGCGCGTCTATTGGGTCGGCCTCTCTTTGTTCGTGCTCGCCTCGCTCTCCTGCGCGCTGTCCGGCAGCCTGCTCACCCTGACGGCGGCGCGCGTGCTGCAAGGGCTCGGGGCATCGGGGATCATGAGCGTCAACGCCGCCCTGGTGCGGTTCATCTACCCGCAGGGTATGCTGGGCCGCGCGCTCGGCTACAACGCGATGGTGGTCGCGGTCGCGGCCGCGGTCGGGCCGAGTGTCGCGGCCGGTATCCTCGCGGTCGCCGACTGGCCGTGGCTGTTCGCGATCAACGTGCCGCTCGGGATCGTGGCACTGGCGATCGCGTTCCGCTCGCTGCCGGCAACCCCGCTCGCTTCCCGGCGCTTCGATGCCCGCAGCGCGATCCTGAGCGCGCTCACCTTCGGGCTTCTGATCGTGGGCGTGAGTTCGCTCGGCCACGCGGGGGAGCGCAGTTACGGCATCCTGGCCCTGGTCTGTCGCGACTGCCGCAGGTGTCGCCCTGGTGCTGCGCGAGTGGCCGCGCCGCAGCCCGCTGCTGCCGATCGACCTGCTGCGCATCCCGATCTTCCGGCTCTCGATCGGCACCTCGATCGCCTCGTTCGCGGCGCAGATGATGGCGTTCGTGGCGTTGCCGTTCTGGCTGCAGGACGTGCTCGGCCGCTCCGAGGTCGCAACCGGGCTGCTCATCACGCCCTGGCCGCTCGCGGTCGCGGTCGCCGCCCCGCTCTCGGGCCGCCTGGTCGAGCGGTATCCGGCCGGGCTGCTCGGCGGCGTCGGTCTTGCGGTGCTGTGCGGCGGCCTGGTGCTGATCGCGACCTTGCCCGCGCACCCCTCGGATTTTGCGATCGGCTGGCGGATGGCGCTGTGCGGCTTCGGCTTCGGCCTGTTCCAGACGCCCAACAACCGCGCGATGATCGCCAGCGCCCCGCGCGAGCGGTCGGGCGGCGCAAGCGGGATGCTCTCGACCGCGCGGCTGCTCGGCCAGACGCTCGGCGCCTCGCTGGTCGCGGTCACGTTCGGGATTTCGCTCGGCCGCGGCAGCACGCTGGCACTGCTGATCGCGGCGGGGTGCGCGGGTGTGGCGACCGTCGTGAGCTGCCTGCGCCTGGCGCCCTCCGCTCGCACGCCGCGGCGGCGCACGGTACGATAGACGGAGATCCGGGAGGAACGCATGTCCGACGATCTTTTGTATGAAATGCGCGACGGGATCGCGCGCGTCACCTTCAACCGCCCGCAGGCGCGCAACGCGCTCACCTTCGCGATGTACGAGCGCCTGGCCGCGATCTGCTCCGAGATCGACGAGGACCGCTCGGTGCGCGTGCTGCTGCTGAGCGGCGCGGGCGAACGCGCGTTTGCCGCCGGCACCGACATCGCCCAGTTCCGCGCCTTCGCGACGGCGCAGGACGCGATCGACTACGAGGCGCGGATCGACCGCGTGCTCGGCGCGCTGGAGCGCTGCCGGGTGCCAACGATCGCCGCGATCGCCGGCGCCTGCACCGGCGGCGGCGCCGGCATCGCGGCCGTCTGCGACCTGCGCATCGCGGCCGCCAATGCGCGGTTCGGCTTCCCGATCGCGCGCACGCTCGGCAACTGCCTCGCCATCGCCAATGTCGCGCGCCTCTGTTCTCTGATCGGCCCGGCGCGCGTGAAGGAGATCATCTTCACCGCCCGCCTGGTGGAAGCGGAGGAGGCGCGCGCGATCGGGCTGGTGTCCGAGGTGCTGCCCGATGCGGCGGCGCTGGCAGAGCGCGCCGACGCGCTCGCCCGGCTCGTCGCCGGCCATGCGCCGCTCACGCTCCGCGCGACCAAGGAGGCGGTGCGCCGGGTGCAGGCCCGCACGGTGCCGGAGGAGGCCCGCGATCTGGTGCTGATGTGCTATCAGAGCGTCGATTTCCGCGAGGGGATGGAGGCGTTTCTCGCCAAGCGCGCCCCGCACTGGCGCGGCGAGTGAGCACTTTCGCTGAGTGGCTGGAGCCCTCTCCGCCCTTGGGGGCGGAGAGGGTTGGGTGAGGTGGGGGCCAGCCGGGATGGCCTTGCGGGCACGAACCATGCTCGCACGCCGGCCGCCGCGTGACAGCACCGCTGCAGCGGCGTCTCCCCCACCTCTCCCCGGCCCTCTCCGCCCCCGGGGGCGGAGAGGGAGGTGCTCGCAAGCCGCGCGCTTGAAGATCGTCGAGATCGTCAACGTCGATTTCTCGCTGCGCCACTTCCTGCTGCCGCTGATGCGCGGCATCCGCGCGCGCGGGCACGAGGCGGTCGGCGCCTGCGCCGAGGGACCGCTGCTCGCGGCCGCACGCGGCGAGGGGTTTCGCATCATCGCCCTGCCGATGGCGCGCAGCCTCTCGCTCTGGGCGCAGCTACGGGCGTTCCGGGCGCTGCTCGCCCTCCTGCGCGCCGAACGGCCCGATCTTGTGCACGCGCACATGCCGATCAGCGGCTTCCTAGCGCGTCTGGCCGCGCGCGCGGCCGGCGTGCCGCGGGTCGCCTATACCTGCCACGGCTTCCTGTTCAATCAGCACGGGCCGGCATGGCGGCGCTGGGCCTCGCTCGCGATGGAGTGGGTCGGCGCGCGACTCACCGACGTCTATATGACCGTCTCGGCGGAGGAGGCGGAGGATGCGCGCCGGCTGCTCGGCGTGCGCGGAGCGGTCGCGATCGGCAACGGCCGCGATCCCGAGCGATTTCACCCCGATCCCGTCGCCCGTGCCCGCATCCGCGCCGAGCTCGGCCTGGCCCCGGACCGGGTGGTGGTGATCGTCGTCTCCCGGCTGGTGCGGCACAAGGGCCACCCTGAGCTGATCGAGGCGATGCGCGCGCTGCCCGAGGCGGAGCTATGGGTGGTGGGCGAGCGCCTGCCCTCGGATCACGGCGAGCGGCTGGACGGCTATTTCGCCGCGTCCGGTCTCGGCGCGCGGCTGCGGCTGCTCGGCTATCGCGAGGATGTTGCCGACCTGCTCGCGAGTGCCGACATCTTTGCGCTGCCGAGCCATTTCGAGGGGCTGCCGATGTCGGTGATCGAGGCGATGCTGACCGCGCTCCCCGTGGTCGCGACCCGCGTGCGCGGCCCGCGCGAGCAGGTGATCGAGGGCGAAACCGGGCTGCTGGTGCCGCCGATGCAGATCGAGCCGCTGGCCGCCGCGTTGCGCCGCCTCGCCGCCGATCCCGCCTTGCGCGCGCGGATGGGGGCAGCCGGCCGCGAACGCGCGCGCGCGCTCTATGCCGAGAGTGCGGTGGTGGCGCGCACCCTGGACCTGCTGGGGCTGTAGGCGTATCCGGCGCGCGCCCGCGGGAGTGACCATGACCGACATCGTGCCGATCCGCCGCGCCCTGCTGTCCGTCGCCGACAAGACCGGGCTGGTGCCGCTTGCCCGCGCGCTCGCCGCCGCCGGCGCCGAGCTGCTCTCCACCGGCGGCACCGCGCGGGCGCTGCGCGAGGCGGGGCTGGCGGTGCGCGAGGTCGCCGAGCACACCGGCTTTCCCGAGATCATGGACGGGCGGCTCAAGACGCTGGTGCCGCAGATCCACGGCGGGCTGCTCGGGCGGCGCGACGATGCCGGGCATGTGGCGCAGATGGCGGCGCACGGGATCGCGGCGATCGATCTGCTGGTCTCCAACCTCTATCCGTTCGAGCAGACCGTCGCCGGCGGGGCCGGGTTCGCGGACTGCGTGGAACAGATCGACATCGGCGGCCCGGCGATGATCCGAGCCGCCGCCAAGAACCACGATTTCGTCGCCGTGATGACCGACCCCGCGCAATACCAGGCGGTGCTGGCCGACCTCGCGGGGCACGGCGGCACCCGTCTTGCCACGCGGCGGCGGCTCGCGGCGGCGGCCTTTGCGCGCACAGCCGCCTATGACGCGGCGATCGCGTCGTGGTTTGCGCAGAGCGAGGGCGAAGCGTTCCCGCCCCGGCTCGCCTTCGCCGGCAAGCTCCGCGAGACGCTGCGCTACGGCGAGAACCCGCATCAGCGCGCGGCCTTCTACGCCACCGGCGAGGCGCGGCCGGGGGTCGCGACGGCCGTCCAGGTGCAGGGCAAGGAACTTTCCTACAACAATTTCGCCGATACCGACGCGGCCCTCGAATGCGCGGCCGAGTTCGATGCCCCGACCGTCGTGATCGTCAAGCACGCCAACCCGTGCGGCGTCGCCTCGGCGACGACGCTGGCTGAAGCGTGGAACGCGGCCCTTGCCTGCGATCCGGTCTCGGCCTTCGGTGGCATCGTCGCGGTCAACCGCACCCTCGACGGTGCGACGGCCGAGCGCATCGGCGCGATCTTCACCGAGGTGATCGTGGCACCCGACGCAGATCGGGATGCGCGCGCGGTGCTGGCGCGAAAGAAGAATCTGCGTCTGCTGCTGACCGGCGGAATGCCCGATCCGGCGGCGGAGGGGATCGCGATCCGCAGCCTCGCGGGCGGGTTCCTCGCACAGACGCGCGATACCGGGCGCGTCGATGCGACGGCACTGCGCGTGGCGACGCGGCGCGCACCGACGCAAGCGGAGCGCCGTGGCCTGATCTTCGCATTCTGCGTCTGCAAGCACGTCAAGTCGAACGCGATCGTATATGCGAAGGATGGGGCGACGGTCGGCATCGGCGCCGGCCAGATGAACCGCGTCGATGCCGCCCGCATCGCCGCCTGGAAGGCGGAAGAAGCGGCGAAGGCGGCGGGCCTTGCGGAGCCGCTCACGCGCGGCAGCGTGGTCGCGTCCGACGCGTTCTTTCCGTTTGCAGACGGATTGCAGGCCGCGATCGCGGCGGGAGCAACGGCCGTGATTCAGCCCGGCGGGTCGGTGCGCGATGCCGAGGTGATCGCGGCCGCGGACGCCGCCGGGGTCGCGATGCTGTTCACCGGGATGCGGCACTTCCGCCACTAGCACCCGGACTGGGTGGAGAACGAACATGGGCTTCGTCATCGCGGTCGGGCCGCGAAGCGTCCCGACCCGCTTGGCGGCGTGGCGATCCAGGCGGCAGACATCGTGCGGCGGGCCTGGATTGCTTCGCTGCGCTCGCAATGACTCGGCTTTTCGAACGGGTCAAGCCATTAGGCCGCCGGCATAAATGCTTGCGCTGGGGTGCCTGGTTCCCGCAGTGCTGACGCTGGCGGGGGCAGCGCTCGGTGCCTATTTCGGCGGCGCGCATGGCGGTGTGGTCGGCGTGCTGGCCGGGCTGGTGGGCGGCGTCGTTCTCACGCTCGGCGGGTTGTGGATGCTCGATCGGGCGCGCGGCGGGCGATGATAAAGGTACGAGCCTGCGGCCAATGTCTCCATGTGAACTCCGGCTCCCGGACCTCGGCTAGAGCAGCGCCGTATTCCGTCAGCCCAGTAATGCGATTGCGGTCGTGACAACCAGGCCCGCGGCCAGCGAGACATTGACGATGCGGGAGCTGGTTGGGTCTTGAAGGAGAGGGGACAGCGAAGCACCCGCCAAGAGCCAGCACATATGGATGATCACAATCATCACGCCAAGCAGCGCTGTCTTGACCGCTGCGTCGAGCGCGTGGTCTTCGCCGAAGATGCTTGTTCCAGCGAACACGGCAGCGATGGCAAGGTACGCTTTGGGATTGGCGATGGCTAACAGGAAGCCGCCGGCGAAGGCAGGGGCGGCCACTTGGTCGCGCCGGCCCGCAAGCGGCGGAGCGGTGGCGATCCTGAATGCCAGATAAACAATATAGATGGCGGAAATAGCGACGAGTACGGGCGCACCATGCGGTATCGACAACAAGATTGTCACGACCCCGACTGCTACGGCCAACAGCACGGCTGTCGTGCCAAGGATGAGACCGCCCGTGTACATGAGCGATCGGCGGAAGCCATAGGCAGCGCCGACTGCCGTCGCGCTGATGGTGGACGGGCCTGGACTGCCCATGACGGCGACGGATGCCAGGATCAGTGTCAGGACGGGTCGCCATATCCCGGCGTGAAAAACGGTCTGGCTGGTCATCGGTATGCCTGGTCGGTGGCCACTGGGAAAGCAACGCTATCGCCGGGCAGCAGAGGCCGTCTTGAACGGTTGTGCAAACGCGCGTGGGGCGGCATGGCGGGTCGCGATCGCATCAGGATCGCGTCGGAAGCCGAGGGAATCGAACGCGTGGAGGCCCATTTACATGGTCAGGCCTTTTCTCCGCATCGCCACGACACATATGCGATCGGCATTACCCTTTCGGGCATACAGACCTTTCGCTTTAGGGGCGCGCAATGGCACTGCCTTCCGGGCCAATGCCACATCCTGCATCCTGACGAGACGCATGACGGCAGGGCGGGAACCGATGAAGGCTTCAGCTACAGGATCGTCCATATCGATCCCCGGCTTGTCCAGGAAGCGCTCCGAGGCAATCCGTTGCCCTTTGTCGGACATCCCGTGGTGGACGCGGCTCGTCTGCCGGAAGGTTGTGCTTCCGAGGTTTGGGACATCGATGAGGAGATTGACGAGGTCGCGCGGATCGAGCTCGTGGTCGCAGTGGTGAATTTGCTTGTCGGCATTGCATCGGATGACACGAAGAAATCCAGCCGGCTTGCCCTCAACCATCTCTCGCGTGTTCGGGACCTCATCGCCGGCTCTCCGGCTGAGCGGCGCTCAATGGATGAGCTTGAATACGTATCCGGTCTCGACCGCTGGACGCTCGCCCGGCAATTTCGGGCAGCATTTGGAACGAGCCCCAGCCGCTTCCGTACCATGCGGCAACTGGATCGTGTTCGCGGATTGCTGAAGCACGGGACATCGCTCGTCGAGGCGTCGATTGAGGCCGGGTTTGCCGATCAGAGCCACATGTCGAGACGTTTCAAAAGTGCTTATGGCCTCACCCCTGGAGATTGGGTTGCGGCTGTCGTCTGACAGTCGGCAGCCATCGCCGGCGAGAGGCGCACATAAGGGCGCTCGTCATGTGACATCGTTGCGCGAAGATGGTAGCATCGACCGATGAGCCATGTCCTGCACCGCACACGATCCGCCCCGACTGCCGCGATCTCCGGCGAGGGCATTTACTTGCGCCTCTCCGACGGGAGCGAAATCATCGACGGTTCCGGCGGTGCTGCGGTTGCCTGCCTCGGCCACGGCAACCGGCGCGTCGCCGACGCGATCGCGGCCCAGGCGCAGCGCATGGCCTATGCGCACACCAGCTTCTTCACCAGCGAGCCGGCCGAGGCGCTCGCCGACCTGCTGCTGGACGGCAATCCGGGCGGGCTCAGCCACGCCTATTTCTGCTCGTCGGGCTCGGAGGGAACCGAGGCCGCACTGAAGTTGGCGCGGCAGTATTTCGTCGAGCGCGGCGAGGGGCAGCGGCGGCACTTCATCGCGCGCCGGCAGAGCTATCACGGCACGACGCTGGGGGCGCTCGCGGCCGGCGGCAACATGATGCGCCGCGCGCCCTATGCGCCGATCCTGACGGAAGCGTTCCATCACGTCTCGCCCTGCTTCGCCTACCGCTTCCAGGAGACGGGCGAGAGCGATGCCGACTACGTCCATCGTCTGGCCGAAGAACTGGAAGCCGCATTCCAGCGCCTCGGCCCTGATACGGTCGCGGCCTTCATCGCTGAGCCGGTGGTGGGGGCGACGGCGGGCTGCGTGCCGGCACTCCCCGGCTATTTCGAGGCGATGCGCGCCGTCTGCGACCGCCACGGCGCGCTGCTGATCCTCGATGAGGTGATGTGCGGCATGGGGCGCACCGGCACGCAGCACGCCTGGGAGCAGGAGGGTATCGCGCCCGATATCCAGGTAATCGCCAAGGGTCTCGGCGGCGGCTACCAGCCGATCGGCGGCATCCTGATCGCCGAGCGTGTCGTCGAGGCGATCCGCGCCGGCTCGGGCGGCTTCATGCACGGCCAGACCTATCAGGCGCATCCGGTCGCCTGCGCCGCGGCGCTGGAGGTGCAGCGCGTGATCCGCGAGGGCGATTTGATCGCCAACGTCCGCGCGATGGGCGGGCGGCTGGAGGCAGGCCTGACCGAGCGCTTCGGCAATCACCGGCACGTCGGCGACATCCGCGGGCGCGGCCTGTTCTGGGCGCTGGAATTCGTCGCCGATCGCGGCACGAAGCGCGAGTTCGATACGGCGCTCGGCATGAACGAGCGTGTCAAGCAGGCGGCGCTGGCGCGCGGCCTCGCGGTCTATCCGATGGGCGGCACGATCGACGGAAGCCGCGGCGACCACGTGATCGTAGCACCCCCCTACATCGTCGATGGGGGCGGGATCGACACCATCGTCCATCGGCTTGGGGAGGCGGTGGACGCGGCGCTGGCGGCGTGAAAGCCTCCGCGGCCACCTATCTGGACCGGCGTGCTCAGGGCGCTCGCGACATTTGTTACTATAATTGACTGAAGCCGCCTTTTGTGTTAAGCTAAGTGTCAAAAACGCCACCGCTGTCGAGTTCACCGGGACGTCCTCGACGGCGCCGCGGCGCGACAGCCCCGCGCCGCGGCGGGAAACGTGAGCGGCTGGTTGACCGACGTGGGCGCGGGCAGGACGCGCGCGGACCGAGCCCTGATCCAACCCTGTTCTCAGGCACCAGCGCGGGCGCGGGTGGCGGGCACCCGGAGCAAGCCCCGATCCAACCCTGTTCTCAGGGCGGGAAGCACCATGAGTGAGCCTTGATCCGCCGCTGTTCTGACCCACGCGTCAACCCGCCCGCGACGAGTCAGCAGGGGAAGCGAAATCATCGCATCCGGATTTGCTGAGGATATGGCATCTGCTGTTATACTCCTCCTCTTACGGAGCTTGGGGGTTCGATGCGCCAATGAAGTGAAATCGGCCGGTGATCAGTGAGGCGATCTCGCTTTGATAACTGGCGATGTTGTCGAAGAACCCGTCGATCGCTGCCTTGAAGTCGGCGAGGCAAGGATAGTGCTGGTGGTACAGCACCGCCTTCTTCAGCAACCACCACGGCCGCTCGATCAGATTGAGGTTGGGGGCATAGGCCGGCAGATAGACCAGCTTGATCCGGCAGCCCGGCTGATCGAGATACGTCTTGATCTCGTTGGAGTGGTTGTAGCTGGCGTTGTCCAGCACCACGCGGATCGCGGTCGCGGTTGGGTGACCGGCGGCCAGGTCATCGAACAGCTCGATCATCGCCGCACTGGTGATCTTGCCGGCCTCGCGGCACCACCTCCCGCTCCGGCCTGCTCAGCGCCCCGTTGGATGGTGACATTGACCCGGCCGTGGTGGCTTTTCAGCTCCCGCGTCTGGCCCCGTTTGATCCACCCGCAGGCCGAATGCCCGACGTAGGCGGGGTGGGAGGCATCCACGAAATAGCGCGGCGTCTCGGCGCCGGCCTCGGCCATCAGCGGCGCCAGTGTCTGCTCGCTGCTGCACCGCCGCGTTCGCCTTCGCCGGGACACGCTTCGGCTGCTTGTAGACGAACCCCAGCCGCTTCAGCAGCTTGGTCATGGCGTTCGGCGCGTACTCGACCCCCAACGCGCGGGCGACGAAGCCGCACACCTCTTTCGAGGTCATGGAGAGCCGACGTTCCAGCTCCGCCGCCAGCGCCGCGCGCTGCTCGGGGGTCAGATCGCAATCGGCGCCGACATAGGCCAGTCGTTCCAGGCTCACGCCCGCGGTCTCATACAGCCGCCGGTCTCGCGCACTGTCTCGGCGTCGATATACAGCGCCTCGGCGATCCGCTCCGCCGTCCAGCCGTCATCCAGCAACAGCAGCACGTTCATCCGCCGGTGCACCGTGCTGTTGAGCTGCCGGCGCATCAGCGCCAGCAGCCGCGCCCGGTCCAAAGCCGTAAGAACCGATCCCGCCATGACCGCAGCGAACACCGCGCCGCGCCGGCGCAAGCGCTGATTTCGGAAATCTTTCGGATTCGGGGTATATTACTCCTGCGCAGGACTGCGAGCTAGTGGATAGAATTCTGTCAGATGAAATCCCTGTCGGAAACTGGTGCTCTGGATTTCCAGCCATCTGGGCCGGGCGCGTCCGTCGACTCACGAACCGTGGCAGAGCGCTGGAAGGATCGGCGCACATCGATGATCGAGCGCGCACGCCAGGATTATCCGCCATCGCGCTGATTGCCCGCCCTCACCGCCCCGCCCCGCGCCAGCGGCGGGACGAATTGCGGCTCCAAATGCGTATCCCAGGGGAACAGGATCCACGTATCCTGCGAAACTTCGGTGACGAACGTATCGACCTCTGCCCGCGCTAAGGGCTTGGCATAGACGCAGGCGAAATGCGCCCGCGGCAGCAGGGCGCGCACCACCCGCGCCGTCGTCCCCGTATCGACCAGATCATCGACGATCAGCCAGCCCGCGCCGTCCCCCGCCGCCGTCGGCGGCTTAGTCACGACCGGCGCCCCCCGGCTGGCCGCCTCTTCCTCGGCATAGGTCGCGATCGAGACGCTTTCCACCACCCGGCACTCCAGCTCGCGCGCCACAATCGCCGCCGGGATCAGCCCGCCACGGGCGATCGCGACGATGCCCGCGAACGGGCCACGCTCGATCAGCCGCCAGGCGAGCGCGCGGCCGTCGCGCTGCAACTGGTCCCAAGTGACGGTGTAGTAGCGATCGGGCATCAATCGCCGCGCGTCAGAACAGCCTGCCGCCGTCGGGGATGCGGAAATCCGGCCGGATCAGCACCACCGCGCCGTCCTCGTCGGGCATCCCAAGCGTCAGCACCTCGCTCTCGAACGGGCCGATCCGGCGCGGCGGGAAGTTCACCACCGCGCAGACCTGTCGGCCGACAAGCTGGTCGGGCTTGTAGTGAACCGTGATCTGCGCCGCGGAGCGCTTCAGCCCGATCTCCGGCCCGAAATCGATCACCAGCCGGAGCGCCGGCTTGCGCGCCTCAGGGAAGGAGTGCGCCTCGACGATGGTGCCGACGCGGATGTCGATGCGCTCGAAATCCTGGATTGTGGCGGTGCCGCTCATGCCTTCCTCCATGCCGGCTCGGGCTGTACTGCCAAGCGCACCAGCTCGCCCCGCCGCGTCTCGGCGGGCAGACATAATGCGGCAATCGCGGGGGCGACGTCTTCCGGCTTCGCCATCGCTGCGAAATCCGCCGCCGGCATCGCCTGCGCGCGCAGCCGTGTCGCCACCACGCCCGGATCGCAAAGGTTCACGCAGAGCGGCGTGCGGGCGACCTCGTCGGCCCAGGTTAGCACGAGATGGGCGAGTGCGGCCTGCATCGTCCCGTACACGCCCCAATAGGCGAGTGGCGCCCGCGCGCTGGTCAGGAACACCGCCCGCCCTGCATCCGCCGCGCCCAGCGGCGGCTCGCAGGTGCGGATCAATCGCCAGGCCGCAGTGAGATTGAGCGCCAGCGTGTCGTCCCAGACCTTCGAGGCCAGATGCGATAGCGGCGTCAGCCGGCCGAGCACGCCGGCGCAATGCACCAGCGCGTCGAGCCTCCCGAAGCGCTGCCACAGGCTTGGCCCGATCGCGTCCACCTCCTCGCCCGACGTCAGATCGAGCGGCAGCAAGGTCGCCGCCTCGCCGCCGGCAGCGCGGATCGCGTCATCGGTCTCCTCCAGCCCACCCTGGGTGCGCGCCGTCGCGATCACATGCGCGCCGAGTCGGCCGAGTTCGATCGCGACCGCGGCGCCGATCCCGCGGCTCGCACCGGTGACGAAAGCGACGCGGCCGGCAAGCGGCCGCGCCTCGCTCACCGGCTCTCCATCAGGAAGCTGAGCTGCCGCTCGGCGTTGTCCTGCATGTCCGGCAGCGGGATCGGGTAGTCGCCGGTGAAGCAGGCGTCGCAAAACCGCGCCCGTCCCGCCGCGCGCCCCGCTTGACCGAGCGCGCGGTAGAGGCCGTCGAGCGAGATGAAGGCGAGGCTGTCCGCGCCGATCTGCTGCGCCATCTCGTCGATGGTGTGGCGCGCGGCGAGCAGCTTGCCGCGCTCGGGCGTGTCGATGCCGTAGAAGCAGGAATGGGTGGTCGGCGGCGAGGAGATGCGCATGTGCACCTCGGCAGCCCCCGCATGGCGCACCATCTCGACGATTTTCTGGCTGGTCGTGCCGCGCACGATGCTGTCGTCCACCAGCACCACGCGCCGCCCTTTCAGCGCGGCACCGTTGGCCGAGTGCTTCAGCTTCACGCCCAGGTGACGGATCTGGTCGGTCGGCTCGATGAAGGTGCGGCCGACATAGTGGTTGCGGATGATGCCGAGCTCGAACGGCACGCTGCTCTCGGCGGCGTAGCCCATCGCGGCGGGCACGCCCGAATCGGGCACCGGCACCACGACATCGGCCGGCACGTGGCTTTCGCGCGCGAGTTCGGCGCCGATCTTCTTGCGCGCCTCATAGACGGGGGTGCCCTCGACCACGGAATCGGGCCGCGCGAAATAGATGTACTCGAACACGCAGAACCGGCCGCGCGTGGCGCCGAACGGCTTGATGCTGTGCACGCCCTTGTCGTTGATGACCACGATCTCGCCCGGCTCGATGTCGCGGACGAAGGCGGCGCCGACGATCTCGAGCGCGCAGGTCTCGGATGCCAGCACCCAGGCGGGTGCGCCGCCGGCACCGTCGATCCGGCCCAGGATCAGCGGCCGCACGCCGAGGGGATCGCGGACACCCATCAGCGCCTCGTTCGAGAGTGCGACCAGCGAATAGGCGCCGACCACCTGCTTCAGCGCGTCGATCAGCCGGTCGGCGACCGTGGAATAGAGGCTGGTCGCGATCAGGTGGATGAACACCTCGCTGTCGGTCGTGGACTGAAACAGGCAGCCGCGGCGTACCAGCGCACGGCGCAGCGCGTGCGCGTTGGTAAGGTTGCCGTTATGCGCCACCGCGAAGCCGCCGAACTCGAAATCGGCGTAGAGCGGCTGCACGTTGCGCAGGATGGTCTCGCCGGTGGTGGCATAGCGGTTGTGGCCGAGTGCCGCGGGTCCGGGGAGTGCTGCGATCACCCGCGCGTCGCCGAAATTGTCGCCGACCAGGCCCAGTCCCTTATGCGAGTGAAAGCGGCTGCCGTCGAAGCTGACGATGCCGGTCGCCGCCTGCCCACGATGTTGCAGCGCGTGGAGGCCGAGTGCCGTCAGGGCGGCGGCATCGGTCGCGTTCCAGACGCCGAACACCCCGCACTCCTCGTGGAGTTTGTCGTCGTCCCACGGCAGCGTGTTGGGCAGCGTCGTCGTGGGCTGCGCGTCCATGCCTCGCCTCTCCTCGTCAACGCCTTGCCGGGTCAACGCCTCGCCGGGCCGGTGGCCCGGCCCGCCGGATTGGCCCGCAGCAAAGCGGCCTCGTCGGGCGGCGCCTCCCCCGGGGGTGCGGCCACCTTGGGTCGGTACGCGGGCGGCATCTGGGCGGCCGCCCATTGCGCCCCCTGATACGCCACGGGCAGCGCCCGTGCCTGCTGTATCGGCAGCGGCCAATGATCGGACGGCAGCACCAGCCCCATCCCGATATAGGCGATGATGATCAGCAGCGAACCCCGGGCCAGGCCGAATACCAGACCCAGCGTCCGGTCAAGGCCGCCCAGCACCGACCCGCGCACCAGCCCGCCGACGGCGCGGGCGACGATCGAGAGCACCACCAGCGCCACCAGGAACAGGGCGGCAAACGCCACCGGATCGGCGACATCGGTCTCCGCGATCACGGAGCGGAACCAGGGGCGAACGGTCGAGAAGCCATAGACGGCAGCCGCGATCGCGCCGGCCCAGGCGGCCAGCCCCAGCACCTCGCGCACCAGTCCGCGCATCAGGCCGAGCAGCGCCGAGAAGGCGAGCAGGGCGACAACGGCGAGATCGACCCAGTTCATGCTGGGGCGCCGCCGCGCGCGCGGAATCGGGCCAGAACCCGGAATCGGGCGAAAACCATGCGGCTATATCCGCGACCCGGATGCCGCCGCCAAGCCCCTCTCGCGCGCGTGACCGGGTCCAGAGCCCCGGACGGGTCACATCGGCGGGGTCAGTCCGTTCTTGCCGACGGCGACGAAGCCCGCGTCGAGGGTGCCGCCGGCCCCGCCAGCGATGACGAACGCCTTCTGTCCGGCAACCACGATCGCACGCGTGGCCGGCTGGAAGCGCACGATCGGCACGGTCGGCGGCACCAGGATCGTCGCTGTTCCCTTGCCATACGAGACAGTGATCTGCTTGCCGGCCGAGGTGGTCGCCCCAGAGGTGACGTTGCCGTTGGTCATGGTGCTGGCGACCTTCTGCTCGCTGTTGGCTGGCGCCGCGGCGGCAACGGTGCCGTTGGTCATGGTGCTGCTGACCGTGGTGCCGCCCTTCATGGTGGTGTCCGCCAGCTTGTCCCACGTGTACGAGCCCTCACCCATGCCACGCATCGACGCCGGGAAGATCACCACCTCCAGCGCCACCATGAAATCCTTGGGTCCCTTGGTCGCGGTGCCGATGAACTCGCCTTTCTTCAGGCTGGCCAGGCTGGAGGGGACGATCGATACGTATTGGGTCTTGCTGCCGAGGACCATCTGGATCGCCTGGCCCGCGTCCGACTTGACGGTCATGGTGTTGCCGCTCACGCCTTCGATCGTGCCGCGGACACGCTGCTCTGCAACCGGCGCGGCGGAAGCGGCCGATGCGACAACGCTCACCGCGGCGAGTCCGGCGACTACAAATCCCGTGATCCGGGTCATGATGGCCTCTCTCATTTCGTTGCCGCACCGGCCTGATGCATCAGGCCGGCTGACGGAAGTGGCGAGTTTGGACGCCGATGCCGATGGCGGCGTCAAGACAAACCCAAGCGAGCGACCGACCGCCATCCCGGTTCCGATACTATTCCAGATTGCCAAATAGAAAGCGTTGGTGTGTGAACTGTGTCACACCTGCCCGCACGTCCGGCCCGCACGATGGCCGCGAAGGAGGGCGAGAGATGGCAGCAATCATTCGGCCGCACCGGGACCCGAGGCCGAGGACAGGACATGGCGGAATGCCCTTCCAGCTTGGCTTTGGGGCGGCTTGGCATAGGGCGAGGCAGCGGCAGGCATTGGGTCGCGGACGGTTCGCGCGGCGCTCGCGCGTGACCGTGTTTCGGCTATTCGCCGGCCAACTCGCCGCGGCCGCACAAGCTTGGTGCGTGCGCCGCGTCGCCCATCTGACGGGGCTTGGCTTGGCTCTCCTGGTGCTGGGATGGGGAGTGGGGATAATTGCACTGCCCGATCTCGGCGCGCAGATCGAACGGGGGATTCAGGAGCAAATCGGCTACGAGGACGGCATCCTGTGCCAGAAATTCGGGTTCGGGGCAGGAACTCAGGAGTACGCCGGCTGCAAGCTCGACTTGGCGGACCTGCGACGCCGCCACGAACGGTTGCGGGCGGCCCATGATTTTCCCTGATACGGACACCCCGCCAAACCGGTAGCGGTGCACACCTGACGACAAGCCTCTCCACGATACCAATCCACCGGCGCACAGCCCTATACTCAAGGGAGTGGCGAGGTTGGGCACAGATGCCGATCGCGGCGTCGAGACAAACCCAAGCGGGCGTCCGGCCCGCACCCGCGCCGCGCGCCCGCTGGTGGTGCGCCTGACGCACTGGGTGGGCGCGTTCGCGATCGGCTGCATGATCCTGAGCGGGTGGCAGATCTACAATGCCTCGCCGTTGCTGGCGTTCACGTTCCCGGCCCAGGTGACACTGGGCGGGTGGCTCGCCGCCGGCATCGCCTGGCACCTCGCGGCGATGTGGCTGCTGTTCGCCGACGGGCTGGTTTATCTGGGTTATGGCCTGTTGAGCGGCCATTTCCGGCGCGATTTCCTGCCGATCTCAGTCCGCGCGGTCGGATGCGACCTCGCCGCCGCCCTCACCTTCCGGCTGCACCATCGCTCCGAGCGCTACAACGCCGTGCAGCGGCTGCTCTACACCGGCGTGGTCCTCGCAATCGTGCTGGCGGTGGCGACCGGGCTCTCGATCTGGAAGCCGGTGCAGCTCGGCTGGCTCACCTGGGTGTTCGGCGGCTACGACATCGCGCGCCGCATCCATTTCGCGCTGATGTGCACGATTTTGGCTTTCCTGGTCATTCACCTCGCCCTGGTCGCGATCTTTCCCTCGACCATGCTCGCGATGTTCACCGGCGGGCGGCGCACGCGCGATGCAGAGGCCGAGCGATGAACCCGATGCCGCGCGTGCGCCTCGGCGAGATCGAGCCGGCAACGCTGCGGCAGCTCGCCCGGCGGCGGCTGCTGGGCCGCGGTCTGTCGCTCGGGGCGCTCAGCTTGCTGACCGGCTGCGACCTCTCCGGTCGCGGCCCGATCGACCGGGTGCTATGGGCCATGCTGCGCTTCAATGACCGCGTGCAGGCGGCGCTGTTCAACCCGCACCGCCTCGCCGCAACCTTCCCGCCAAGTGCCATCACCCGGCCGTTCCGCTTCAACGCCTATTATCCCGAATACCAAATTCGCACGGTGGATGCCGCGACCTGGAAGCTGGAGCTGGGCGGCCTGATCGCGGACAAGCGACCCTGGTCGCTGGCGGACCTGCGCGCGATGCCGCAGCACAGCCAGATCACGCGGCTGATCTGCGTCGAGGGCTGGAGCGTGATCGGGCAGTGGAGCGGAGTGCTCCTCTCCGACTTCCTGCGTCGCGTCGGCGCCGATTTGCGTGCCCGCTATGTCGGCTTCAAGTGCTTCGATGACTATCCGTGCAGCATCGACATGGCCTCGGCGCTGCATCCGCAGACGATCCTGGCGCTCGACTTCGACCAGTCGCCACTCACCCCGCCCTGGGGCGCGCCGCTGCGGCTGCGGCTGCCGACGAAGCTTGGCTTCAAGAACCCGAAATATCTCTCCGCCTTGTGGGTGACGAACACTTATCCGGGCGGCTATTGGGCAGACCAGGGCTACAATTGGTTTAGCGGGCTGTAGACAAATCAACCCGTCCCCACCCGTCATGATCGGCGAAGACCGACCATCCACGACTTGGTGGTATCATTTCCCGGGCAGCGGCACCGCGTACACGCGGAACGGCAGCCGAGGCGCACCGTTCTTCTTGGGAGCGAACAGACTGCCCAACTGGGCTTCGAGCACCCAGGCAGTGTTGCCGAGCTGCACCACCGAAACAGGCGCCTTGTAGCCGCTCTTCACCACGTCGATCTTCGCGCGGTCGCCCTCGACCGTGACGATGTCGAGATTGCCGGTTCCCTCGATCATCAGCAGCGTGTCGTGGCCGAGCTTGCGCATCCCGTCGCAGAGCGCGACCTTCTGCGATGGCTGCAATTCCGTGATCTTGCCCGCGCTGCCGTCCTTGTTCGCGTCGATGCGGAACAGCGCATTGCCGGTGTAAAGGTTCACATAGAGATTGCCGTCGCTGCCGAAGGCGATGCCGTCGAGACCGAAACCGTTCTTCACGGTGAAGCGGCCGTCGGTCGCCCACACCTCGAACTGCCTGGCGCCAGGCTTCAGTCGCAGGACGTGCGGCTGCCACGAATCCGTCACGTAGGCGGAACCGTCCGGCCCGATGACAATGTCGTTGCACAAGCTGCGATCGCCCGGCAGCGGAATGCTGCCCTTCAGTGCGCCGGTCTTCAGGTCGAACGCCTTGAGCGCGGTCGGCTTCTGCCCGCCCGCAATCGTGACCCCGACCGGTAAGAGGGGCAAAACCCCGGGCCGGGGTCGATTTTTCGCTTGCGCCGACGCGGGGCGGTTCAATTCAACGTCGATGTGGTCACCCCGCCTGACATCGATGAGCTGTCGCTTGCCGAGCTGAAGCAGCTGGTGCTGGCGTTGCTGGACGAGAACGCGGCGCAGAAACGCATGATAGCAGAGCTACGCGAGGAGATCGCGCAGCTGAAGGGACTGAAGGGCCGACCGCGGATCAAGCCGAGCGGGATGGAGAAGGGGACCACGCCCAAGCCGGCGGGCAAGCGAGCCCGGCGGCGTGGTCGCGGCAAGGCGACGCCACGGGTCAGGGTGGAGGAACGGATCCTCAAGGCGGAGGTGCCGGCCGGCTCTCGGTTCAAGGGCTACGAGGATTTCGTGGTGCAGGATTTGGTGCTGCGGGTCGAGGTCACTCGCTATCGCCGCGAGCGCTGGCTGACGCCGGATGGACGAACGGTGATCGCGCCGTTGCCGGCCGGCGTGGCGGGCCATTTCGGTCCGGAGCTGCAGCGCTTCGTGCTGGCACAACACCACCAGGGACAGGTCACCGTGCCCCGGCTGATGGCGCAACTCCAGGCGATCGGCGTCAGCATCTCCAAGCGGCAGATCATGCGCCTGCTGATTGCGGGGCAGGAAGGGTTCCTCACCGAAGCCCGTGACGTGCTGCGCGCCGGCTTGGAGACCGCCAACTGGGTCACGGTGGACGACACCGGCGCGCGCCACAAAGGCGCCAATGGCGTCTGCACGCAGATCGGCAATGACGACTTCGCCTGGTTCGGCACCACGAACAGCAAGAGCCGGCTGAACTTCCTCGACCTGCTGCGCGCCGGCCACACCGACTACGTGGTCAACAACGCGGCGCTGACCTACATGCGCCAGCACGCGCTGGCCGGGCCGGTGATCGCCGCCCTGGCCGGACATGCCGAGACGCATTTCGCCGGCCCGGCGGCCTGGCAGGCCCATCTCGATCGGCTCGGCATCACCCAGCTGAACGTCACTCCTGACCCGGTGCGGGTCGCGACCGAGGGCGCCCTGTGGGGTAGCGTGCAGGCGCACGACTTCCTGCGGGACACCGTGATTGTCAGCGATGATGCGGGCCAGTTCGCCGTCGGCCAGCACGCGTTGTGCTGGGTTCACGCCGAGCGGCTGGTGCACAAGCTCGACACCTTCACCGACGCCCAGCACGCCGCGCAGCAGCGCGTCCGCGACCTGATCTGGAAGTTCTACGCCGACCTGAAAGCCTACCGCACCGACCCGGCACCGCGCCGCCGCCGCCAACTCCGTGCCCGTTTCGACCGCATCTTCCGCCGCCGCACCGGCTTCGTCACCCTCGATCGCCTGCTCGCGCGGCTGCACGCCAACAAGGCCGAGCTGTTGGCCGTCCTCGACTATCCAGAAATCCCACTGCATACCAATGGCTCAGAGCGCGACATCCGCTGCCATGTCACCAAGCGCAAGGTCAGCGGTGGCACTCGCAGCGATGACGGCCGTACCTGTCGCGATGCCTTCCTCGGCTTGGCCAAGACTTGCGCCAAGCTCGGCGTCGCCTTCTGGGATTACCTCGGCAGCAGGCTTTCCGTCCCGGGCCAACCGATCGTCCCGTCCCTGCCAGACCTCATCCGCTGCCGGGGCCAGCCCGCATAATCCTGCCGGCCCGGGGTTTTGCCCCTCTTACCCCGACCGACGAGAAGTCGCTCGAACAGGCCCACAACGTGCCGGACTGCTCATCGGCGAGCACGCCGAGCACGGAGAGCAGGTGGTTCGGCCCCTGCTTGATCCATTCTTCCGCGTGGGCGGCGCCCGGAGGCACGCGATAGATGTTGCCTTCCGCCAGGCTGCCGATAATCAGGGTGCCGTCCGACGTGGCCGTCAAGCTCTCGGGATAGACGTGGTTGCCCGGGATGGCCACCTCGGTCGGGCCGGCGGCTACGGCGACGCCGACGCTGCATACCAGCGCCATGACGCTGACCGCCAATGCCCGTCCTGCCGGGCAATAATATACCCCGAATCCGCGAGAGCCCGGCGGAATTATCTTGCGCCGACGCGACGCGGTCGGATTCGCTGGCGGCATGGCAGGATTGGTTCTGACCCCATTGGATCGGGCGCATCTGCTGCGGATGATGCGCCGCCAGACGCCGAGCACGGTGCACCGGCGGATGAACGCGTTGCTGTTGCTGGATGACGGCTGGGCGGCGGAGCGGGTGGCGGAGGTGCTGTTCATCGACGCCGAGACGGTGCGCGAGCACCGCCGGCTGTACGCGGCGTCCGGTGTGGTGGGGATCGAGCGGTTGAACTACGAGGGCAGTGAGCCGGCGCTGAGCCCGGAGCAGCTTGATGCGCTGACGACGGAGTTGGAGCGCCGCCTTTATATGACGGCGAAGGCGGTGTGCGACTTCGTCCGGCGGACATTCGAGGTGGAATACACGCCGAACGCCATGACCAAGCTGCTGAAGCGGATCGGGTTCGTCTACAAGATGCCGAAGAGCGTCCCGGCGAAAGCGGATGCCGCGGCGCAGCAGCGGTTCGTGGAACAGACGCTCGCCCCTTTGATGGCCGAAGCGGATGCCGAGCATCCGCTGTATTTCGTCGATGCCACGCACCCGTCGTACACGGCGCATCCGAGCCATGGCTGGATCCGCAAGGGCCGGACGCGGGAGCTGAAGAGCAACCATGGGCGGGTGAACGTCAACATCAACGGCGCGCTGCGTTGGCCCGACCGCACGGTGGTGTACCGCGAGGCGGGCAAGATCACCAGCGCCGAGATGATCGCGCTGTTCCAGGAGCTGGGGGTGCGGCATCCGACGGCGACCGCGATCCGCGTCGTGCTGGACAACGCCCGCTACAACCACTCGGCCGAGATCAAGGCCTATCTGTCGGAGGACGGTTGCCGCATCGAGCTGGTCTACCTGCCGGCCTATGCGCCGAACCTCAACCTGATCGAGCGACTGTGGTGGTTGCTGAAGAAGGCTGTGCTGTACAATCAGCACTATCCTTGCCTCACCGACTTCAAGGCCGCGATCGACGGGTTCTTCGACAATATCGCCAGTTATCGAAGCGAGATCGCCTCATTGATCACTGGCGCATTTCACTTCATTGGCGCATCGAACCCCCAAGCTCCGTGAGAGGAGGGGTATACCATGGCGCGAGCGCTCGCCAGGCGGGCATTCTTTTTGTCATTCCGTCCCTCCTCCGGTTGATGAACCCTCCGCTGTTCTACATTGCCGGCGTCAAGCCGTTCTTGCCGACCACGACGAAGGCCGCGTCGCAACCAGTCCGGCGACGGCAAATCCGCTGATGCGGGTAACGATCGGTCTTCCTCTTTTCATTGGCGCATGGCCCGTTTTCATTGGCGCATGGCCGTCGCATCGGGCCACCTGAGGAGACTTGCGAGGTTGGACGCAGAAGCCGGCGGCGGAGTCAAAACAAATCCCGGCGAGCGGCCAGCCCGCACCGCGCGCCGCGCGCCCGCTGGTGGTGCGCCTGACGCACTGGGTGGGCGCGTTCGCGATCGGCTGCATGATCCTGAGCGGGTGGCAGATCTACAATGCCTCGCCGTTGCTGGCGTTCACGTTCCCGGCCCAGGTGACACTGGGCGGGTGGCTCGCCGCCGGCATCGCCTGGCACCTCGCGGCGATGTGGCTGCTGTTCGCCGACGGGCTGGTTTATCTGGGTTATGGCCTGTTGAGCGGCCATTTCCGGCGCGATTTCCTGCCGATCTCAGTCCGCGCGGTCGGATGCGACCTCGCCGCCGCCCTCACCTTCCGGCTGCACCATCGCTCCGAGCGCTACAACGCCGTGCAGCGGCTGCTCTACACCGGCGTGGTCCTCGCAATCGTGCTGGCGGTGGCGACCGGGCTCTCGATCTCGGACCGAACACCGAGGCGCTGATCCTCGCCGTGCTGGCGCGCCGGCCGCACCCGGAACACGGCTTCCGTACCTGCCTCGGCGTGCTGCGCCTGTTCCGCGGCCTCGAAGCCGCCCGTGCCGAGAGGGTCAGCCTGCGCGCCGTCGAAATCGGTGCGCTGTCGTACGCCTCCATCGCTTCGATCCTCAAACATCGGCTCGATCGCCCAGCGTCGTCGCAAGCCGCGGACGGCGCGCCGCTCCTGCACGACAACATCCGCGGCTCCCGCTACTAGTAAGAGGGGCAAAACCCCGGGCCGGGGTCGATTTTTCGCTTGCGCCGACGCGGGGCGGTTCAATTCAACGTCGATGTGGTCACCCCGCCTGACATCGATGAGCTGTCGCTTGCCGAGCTGAAGCAGCTGGTGCTGGCGTTGCTGGACGAGAACGCGGCGCAGAAACGCATGATAGCAGAGCTACGCGAGGAGATCGCGCAGCTGAAGGGACTGAAGGGCCGACCGCGGATCAAGCCGAGCGGGATGGAGAAGGGGACCACGCCCAAGCCGGCGGGCAAGCGAGCCCGGCGGCGTGGTCGCGGCAAGGCGACGCCACGGGTCAGGGTGGAGGAACGGATCCTCAAGGCGGAGGTGCCGGCCGGCTCTCGGTTCAAGGGCTACGAGGATTTCGTGGTGCAGGATTTGGTGCTGCGGGTCGAGGTCACTCGCTATCGCCGCGAGCGCTGGCTGACGCCGGATGGACGAACGGTGATCGCGCCGTTGCCGGCCGGCGTGGCGGGCCATTTCGGTCCGGAGCTGCAGCGCTTCGTGCTGGCACAACACCACCAGGGACAGGTCACCGTGCCCCGGCTGATGGCGCAACTCCAGGCGATCGGCGTCAGCATCTCCAAGCGGCAGATCATGCGCCTGCTGATTGCGGGGCAGGAAGGGTTCCTCACCGAAGCCCGTGACGTGCTGCGCGCCGGCTTGGAGACCGCCAACTGGGTCACGGTGGACGACACCGGCGCGCGCCACAAAGGCGCCAATGGCGTCTGCACGCAGATCGGCAATGACGACTTCGCCTGGTTCGGCACCACGAACAGCAAGAGCCGGCTGAACTTCCTCGACCTGCTGCGCGCCGGTCACACCGACTACGTGGTCAACAACGCGGCGCTGACCTACATGCGCCAGCACGCGCTGGCCGGGCCGGTGATCGCCGCCCTGGCCGGACATGCCGAGACGCATTTCGCCGGCCCGGCGGCCTGGCAGGCCCATCTCGATCGGCTCGGCATCACCCAGCTGAACGTCACTCCTGACCCGGTGCGGGTCGCGACCGAGGGCGCCCTGTGGGGTAGCGTGCAGGCGCACGACTTCCTGCGGGACACCGTGATTGTCAGCGATGATGCGGGCCAGTTCGCCGTCGGCCAGCACGCGTTGTGCTGGGTTCACGCCGAGCGGCTGGTGCACAAGCTCGACACCTTCACCGACGCCCAGCACGCCGCGCAGCAGCGCGTCCGCGACCTGATCTGGAAGTTCTACGCCGACCTGAAAGCCTACCGCACCGACCCGGCACCGCGCCGCCGCCGCCAACTCCGTGCCCGTTTCGACCGCATCTTCCGCCGCCGCACCGGCTTCGTCACCCTCGATCGCCTGCTCGCGCGGCTGCACGCCAACAAGGCCGAGCTGTTGGCCGTCCTCGACTATCCAGAAATCCCACTGCATACCAATGGCTCAGAGCGCGACATCCGCTGCCATGTCACCAAGCGCAAGGTCAGCGGTGGCACTCGCAGCGATGACGGCCGTACCTGTCGCGATGCCTTCCTCGGCTTGGCCAAGACTTGCGCCAAGCTCGGCGTGCCTTCTGGGATTACCTCGGCAGCAGGCTTTCCGTCCCGGGCCAACCGATCGTCCCGTCCCTGCCAGACCTCATCCGCTGCCGGGGCCAGCCCGCATAATCCTGCCGGCCCGGGGTTTTGCCCCTCTTACCGCTACTACCACTAGGAGACTGACCTTGCTCAATCATCCCACACTCGACCTGTTGCACGACCTCGGCCTGGACGGCATGGCAAAGGGCTTCCGGGAGATGATGGACAATTCGGAGAGTCGGGCGCTCGACCATGCCGAGTGGCTTGGCATTCTGCTCGAGCGCGAGAGCGCGCAGCGTCAGCAGAAGCGCTTCGAGAGCCGGGCCAAGAACGCCAAGCTGCGCCACTCGGCCGCGGTCGAGGACGTCGATTACCGGACACCACGCGGGCTCGACCGAGCGGTGTTCCTGAAGTTGGCAGGCTGCGACTGGATCCGAGAGCGGCGCCATTGCCTGCTGACCGGACCGGCCGGCGTGGGCAAATCTTGGCTTGCATGCGCTCTCGGCTACAAGGCCTGCCGCGAAAACCTGTCGGTGCTCTATCACCGCGTGCCCCGGCTATTTGCCGCCCTGGCGCTCGCACGCGGCGATGGCCGATATGCCAAGCTGCTGCACCAGCTCGCCCGGGTCGATCTGCTGATCCTGGACGACTGGGGGCCGGAACCGCTGCTCGCCGAACAGCAGCGCGATCTGCTGGAGATCGTCGAGGACCGCTACAACGCTGGTTCGCTGATCATCACCAGCCAGGTGCCGATCGACCGCTGGTACGAGATCGTCGGCAATCCGACGCTCGCCGATGCGATCCTGGACCGGATCATCCACAACGCCCACCGGGTCGAACTCAAGGGCGAAAGCCTGCGCAAGCAACGGGCGACCGGATGAATATTCCCCAGCAGCGGTCGCCACGTTCAGCCCGGGAGACACGGCTGTGGATATGACGCTCCGCTTGGGCAACGCAAGCGCGTTGCCCACATACCCACACCCGCAGCAGCAGCAACAGCAAGCAGCCTGCAATTCTTGATGGTTCAGAACGACACCGCTCGGCGTGACACAACCGGTTCGCTGCCACTTGACCCAGGCTCCCTCACCGTGACATGAGCGAACTCGACCTACGAGACGACACCACCCTGGGCGACATCAGATCGGATCGATGGGCGGCATCAGATCGGAACGGTGCGCGGAACAGGCTCGGAATACCCGGGCGGCTTCGTCGGAACAGCCATCGAGGGTCTGCTCGACACCTATGCCGGGCTGCTCAACACCGCGATCAGTGGCCGGCCGGCGGAGATGGTCGTCTCCATGCATCTCTGCCGCGGCAATTTCCGCTCCACCTGGATCGCCTCGGGCGGCTATGAGCCGGTGGCCGAGACGCTGTTCAACGCGATCGACGTCGATGCCTATTTCATGGAGTACGACACCGGCCGCGCGGGCGGCTTCGAGCCGCTGCGCTTCGTGCCGCGCGGGCGCAAGGTCGTGGTGCTGGGCCTGGTCACCAGCAAGACCGGTACGCTCGAGAGCCGCGACGAATTACTGCGTCGGATCGAGCAGGCAGCGAAGTTCCTGCCGCTCGAACAGCTCGCCCTCATCCCGCAATGCGGCTTCGCCAGCACCGAGGAGGGCAACCGGCTCACCGAGGAGCAGCAATGGGCGAAGCTGCGGCTGTGCGTGGCGGTGGCGGAGGAAGTGTGGGGCGGGGTGTAATCCGGCGCCGAAAGGGTTGACCTGCTCGCTCGTCATGGTCGGCGAAGGCCGAGCATGACGGTGATACCTACAATCCGCTGAACCACTTGTAGCCCTGATCGGCCCAGTAACCGCCCGGATAGCTATTCGTCACCCACATGGCGGAGAGATATTTTGGGTTCTTGAAGCCAAGTTTGGTCGCAGTCGCAGCCGCAGCGGCGCACCCCACCGCGGGGTGAGCGGCACTTGATCGAAGTCGAGCGCCAGGATGGTCTGCGGATGCAGCGCCCGAGGCCATGTCGATGCTGCACGGATAGTCATCGAAGCACTTGAAGCCGACATAGCGGGCACGCAAATCGGCGCCGACGCGACGCAGGAAGTCGGAGAGGAGCACTCCGCTCCACTGCCCGATCACGCTCCAGCCCTCGACGCAGATCAGCCGCGTGATCTGGCTGTGCTGCGGCACCGCGCGCAGGTCCGCCAGCGACCAGGGTCGCTTGTCCGCGATCAGGCCGCCCAGCTCCAGCTTCCAGGTCGCGGCATCCACCGTGCGAATCTGGTATTCGGGATAATAGGCGTTGAAGCGGAACGGCCGGGTGATGGCACTTGGCGGGAAGGTTGCGGCGAGGCGGTGCGGGTTGAACAGCGCCGCCTGCACGCGGTCATTGAAGCGCAGCATGGCCCATAGCACCCGGTCGATCGGGCCGCGACCGGAGAGGTCGCAGCCGGTCAGCAAGCTGAGCGCCCCGAGCGACAGACCGCGGCCCAGCAGCCGCCGCCGGGCGAGCTGCCGCAGCGTTGCCGGCTCGATCTCGCCGAGGCGCACGCGCGGCATCGGGTTCATCGCTCGGCCTCTGCATCGCGCGTGCGCCGCCCGCCGGTGAACATCGCGAGCATGGTCGAGGGAAAGATCGCGACCAGGGCGAGGTGAATGACCAGGAAAGCCAAAATCGTGCACATCAGCGCGAAATGGATGCGGCGCGCGATGTCGTAGCCGCCGAACACCCAGGTGAGCCAGCCGAGCTGCACCGGCTTCCATGCCGCGGGCTTGGTGCTGCAGACGCTCCGGCGTCCACTCGGCATAACGCCGATGCGCGCTCGGCATGTGCTCAGGCAGAGTGCCGTGCCGCGGTCCGCCATAGCGCCTGGCATGAGCGGCGACGCGCTTGCCGCGATGGAACACTTCGATGGTCCGGGCGGTGGCGCGGGTGTCCACCTGCTCGCGGATCAGGGTGTAGGGCACCGAGTAGAGGAAGCTCTGGACCTCGACGTGATAGTCGATGCCGACGCGGGCGAGACGCCACTCGGCATATTCGTACTCGTCCTGCGGCAGCGCCTGCATGGCCGGCTGCTCGACTGCCTCGAACAGCTGGCGGCGGCTGACGCCCAGGCGGCGCATCTCGCGGCCGTTCATCCGCTCCACGGCGCCGGCGATGGCGGCATTGCACTCGGGCCAGGGAGAAGAACGTGAGGTTGCGCAGCCGGCCGATGATGTACGACTGTGCGAATCTTACCCCCGCCTCGACGGGCGCCTTGTCGCGCGGGCGCCGCGGCCGGGCTGGCAGGATGCCCACGCGGTAATGCGCCGCCATCGCCGCGTAGCTGCGGTTCACCTCGGGGTCGTAGAACGAGGCCTTTTTGACGCCGCTCTTGAGATTGTCGGGGACCAGCAGCCGCGGGGCCGCCCCGAAGTAGCGGAACATGCACACGTGGGCGCCGATCCAGTCCGGCAGCGCCTGCGTCCAGGTCGCCTCGGCGTAGGTGAGGCCGGAGGCACCGAGCACGGCCACGAAGATCTCCGCCATGCGGACTTGGCCGGTCACCGGATCGGTGATCGGCACCCGCTTGCCGGAGTAGTCGACGAACGCCTTGTGCCCGGCCACGTGCTGCTGACGCATTGTCGGCGACAGCCGCCGCTCGAACTCGCGGAACAGCTCGCAGAACCGGCTATAGGCATAGCCGTCGGGATGAACCTCTCGATACTCGTCCCACAAAATCTGCAAGTTGACGGCGGGACGCTTGAACTCCAGCGCCAACGCCGCCCAGTCAGGCTCGGCGCGGAACCGTGCCCCGGCACGCACGCCGCCATTGGCGAACAGCCGCGCCACCAGAGCCTCGTCGGTGAAGTCCGCGGCCAGAGGCCAACCGATCCCCGCCGCCGTCGCTCGGGCCAAATACTCCCGCACCGTGCTCGGCGCGATGCCCAGCTCCCGCCCGATCGCCCGCGTGCTCGCCCCAGCACCAAAGCGCAACGCCAGCAACTGCCGTATCCGCCGCATGGACAGCCTCTGTGTCGGCACCCCGCCCCTCCATCGATTGCGATGGCGGCACTGGAGCCAGGTCATTGCTGACCCGCGAGACAATCCATCCCTCCGCTCGCCGCTCAGCCGGGGCGGGCGGCATCGTCAGAATGGTGGGCGGCTTGAGATCGGAACCCTGGGCGGCATCAGATCAGAATGCCGGGCGGCATCAGATCGGAATGGGTGGGCGACTTACGTTGGAACCCGCACCCTCGACATGCTCGCCGCGGTGCTTCAGCGCCTCGATCTGCTCAGGATCGCAGAGATAGGCGATGTTCACCTCGTCGATCTGAAGATAGCGGCAGCCGGCCGCGGCGAAGGCGCGCACCGCTCCCTGATAGGCGGTGCCCAGATCGGCGAAGAACCCGGCCAGATCGGGATAGGTCCCGCGGTCGATCGCGCGGCGGCCGCCGCGGAAATGCACCACGCTCGGCGAGGGGATGGTTTGCTTCGGCACGGCAGTCTTCACGTGCGCGGCGACGAAGCGGAAATCATCGATGAACACCGGCCGCGTCCAGGCAATCGGCCCGGTGACGCGCAGCGCGTGCGGCAGCGTCGCACCCTTGAACTCGACCTTCTGCTCCGGCTCGTAGATCTCCACGCCTTGCAGGCCGGCCAGGAAATCGTAGTGCCAGTAGGCGCGGCGATACTCGCCGTCGGTCGCAGCCCGCAGGCCGATCGCCTCCTGCGTGGCGATCGCCTCGGCGATGCAGCGATCCTCGACCGCGCGCAACCCCTCGGCGGTGATCCGGCCGGCGGCGCGGTCGGTGCGTGCCTGATGCAGGGCGGCGGGACGGAGCAGGCTGCCGACGTGGTCGGCGCGGAACGGCGGACCTGCGCGGACCGCCGCGGCGGGGCGGGCGGGCGGTGTAGTGCTCATGGGCGCGGTCCTCCCTGACCGGCAGGCTCACACGGTCCGGCATCGGGCGTAAAGCCGATCAAGCCATCGTGGCCTTGCCGGCGCCGCCGAAAATGGGCTTGTGCATCTCGCCCGCCCCTCGGAGAACTGCCCCCGCATGTCCGTGCCGTTGCTGCTGGTCGCGATCGTGACCGCCTGTGCCCGCCGCGCCGCCCTGGTGGTGCTGGTGGGCGCGCTGATTGCGGCGGCGTGCGGGGCGGTCGCGGTCACGCGCCTCGGCATCTCCACCGATACCGGCGCGCTGTTCAGCTCCAGCCTGCCCTGGCGGCAGCAGCAGATCGCCTTCGACCGCGCTTTCCCGCAGCTCGCCAACCTGCTGGTCGCGGTGCTTGACGGCGCCGTGCCCGAGGAGATCGAGATCACGGCGGCCGGCCTCGACCGCGCGCTTGCTGCCGACGACACGCATTTTCGCCGGGTCAGCCAGCCGAATGCCGGCCCCTACTTGACCCGCAACGCGCTGCTGTTCCTCGATCGCGCCCAGCTCACGGCGCTGCTCAACCGCACGATCGATGCGCAGCCCTTCCTGGGCCAGCTCATCGCTGACCCAAGCCTGCGCGGCCTGTTCTCGGCTCTGTCACTGCTGGCGATGGGGGTGCAGCACGGGCAGGCCAACCTCTCAAGCGTCGGCGCCGCACTCACGGGCTTCGACGACGCGTTGCGCGACGCGGCGGCGGGCCATCCCAAGCCGCTGTCGTGGGAGAAGCTGCTGGCCGGGCCGCTGGCAAAGCAGGCCGGACGCTACCGCTTCGTGCTTGCCCAGCCGGTGCAGAACTACGGCGCGCTGCAGCCGGGGGGTGCGGCGACGGCGGCGCTGCGGGCAGCGGCGGCGAAGTTGCCATATGTCGCCAGCGGCGACGTCCGGGTGCGCGTCACCGGATCGGTCGCCCTCGCCGACGAGGAGTTCGCCTCGGTTGCCGAGGGCGCGCTCGCCGGCACCATCGGCAGTGTGGTGCTGATCACGCTCTGGCTGTTCCTGGCGGCGCGAAGCTGGCGGATCGTGGTGCCGATCGTGCTGACATTGCTGCTCGGTCTGCTGCTGACCTGTGGCTTCGCGGCCGCCGCGATCGGCACGCTCAACCTGATCTCGGTGGGGTTTGCCATCCTGTTCGTCGGCCTCGCGGTCGATTTCGCGATCCAGTTCAGTCTGCGCTTCCGTAACTCCAGGCGCGTGGCGCCCGAGATCGTGGTGGCGTTGGCCGCGACCGCGCGCCGCGCCGGGCGGCAGGTGCTGATCGCCGCGATCGCCACCGCCGCCGGCTTCCTCGCTTTCGTGCCGACCCGGTTCGTGGGCGTGGCCGAGCTCGGCCTGATCGCGGGCGTGGGAATGCTGGTGGCGTTCGTTTGCACCGTCACCTTCCTGCCGGCGTGTATCACCCTGTTCCGCCCGCGCGCCGATACGGCGCCGGTCGGCTTCCGCCACGCGGCACCGCTCGACCGCTTCGCCGTGCGCCGCCACCGGGCCATCATCGTGCCCTTCGCGCTGCTCGCCATCGCCGGCGCGGCGCTGCTGCCATCCTGGCGGTTCGACAGCAACCCGCTGGATACCAAGAACCAGAACACCGAGGCGATGCGCACGCTGCGCGAGCTGATGGCCAATCCGCAGACCAATCCCGACACGATCGACATCCTCGCACCCTCGACCGCAAAGGCCGCTTCACTGGCCTCACGGCTCGAGAAGCTGCCGACGGTCGCCCGCGTGCTGACGCTCTCGAGCTTCGTGCCGACCGACCAGCAGCCCAAGCTCGCCCTGATCGCCGACGCGCAGAACATCCTGGCGCCGACGCTGAGCGCGCCCGCAGCACCCGCCGCCGCGACGCCGGCCGATTTCCGCCTCGCCGCCCGCACCGCGCTGGAGCAGATCACGCCGGCGCTGCCGAAGCTCGCGAAGGACAGCCCGCTGGCCGGCATCGCGCGTGACCTGCGGGCGCTGGAGAAGGCTCCCGATACGGTGCTGATCGCCGCCAACACGGCGCTGACCCGCTTCCTGCCGATGGCCATCGAGCGGCTGCGCGAGGGGCTGGCGGCGCAGCCGGTGACGATCGCCGACATGCCGCCCGCGATCGCGCGCGATTGGAAGCTGCCGGACGGGCGCGCGCGCGTCCAGGTGGTGCCGAAGCCGTTCGTGGACGTCGCGACGGGCTTGCGCCGGTTCGTGGCCGAAGTGACCGCGATCGCCCCGGACGCGGGCGGCGCCGCAGTCTCGATCGTCGCCACGAGCGAGACCATCTTAAACGCGTTCCGCACCGCGGCGGTCTCGGCCGTGATCGCAATCGCGGTGATCCTGCTGGTGGAGCTGCGCCGGGTGGTGGACGCGGCGCTGGTGCTGGGCTCGCTGCTGGTCTCGGCGCTGCTGACCGTGCTGCTCGCGCGCGTGGCCGGCATCGTGCTGAACTACGCCAATATCATCGCCCTGCCGCTGCTGCTCGGCGTCGGGGTGTCGTTCAATATCTATTTCGTGATGAACTGGCGTGCCGGGCAGACGGAGCCGCTCGGCTCGGCGACGGCGCGGGCGGTGGTGTTCTCGGCGCTCACCACCGGCACCGCGTTCGGCTCGCTCGCGCTCTCGCAACATCCGGGGACGGCAAGCATGGGGGATTTGCTGCTGCTCAGCCTCGCCAGCACGCTGGCGACGACGCTGGCGTTGCTGCCGGCGCTACTGGCCGCCCTGCCGCCCCCGCGGGCGTGAGGGGGACGGGCATGAGGGGGAGAGGAGGATGGAAGTTTCGTCCGAACGCGCCGGCCAAGAGCCCTGGCCAGCACTTCCGCTTGCCGAGTGGGCGGACACCTGCGCCACGCTCCAGCTCTGGATGCAGATCGTCGGAAAGATTAGACTGGCACACGCGCCGATGCTCAATCATTGGTGGCAGGTTCCGCTCTATGTGACGTGCCGCGGGTTGACCACCTCCCCGATTCCCTATCGGTCTGGCACGCGCAGTTTCCAGATCGACTTTGATTTCATCGCGCATCGCCTGGAGCTGAAGACGAGCGATGGCGCGATCGAGACGACCCAGCTCGCTCCGCGCACCGTCGCCGATTTCTACGCCGACATCATGAGCCGGCTGCACCGCCTGGGGTTGGAGACCCGGATCTGGACCATGCCGGTCGAGATAGAAGACGCCGTGCCGTTCGACCGCGATCGGGACCATGCCGCCTACGACCCCGAGCAGGCACACCGGTTCTGGCGCATTCTCGTGCAGGCGGACCGCGTCTTCACTCGTTTTCGGTCTCGCTTCCTCGGCAAGGCGAGCCCGGTGCACTTCTTCTGGGGAAGCTTCGACATGGCGGTGACGCGTTTCTCCGGCCGCCCCGCGCCCCGGCTGGCGAGCAAATCGCCCCACGTCGCGGCGGAGGTCATGGTCGAGGCCTACTCGCATGAGGTGAGCAGTTGCGGCTTCTGGCCGGGCAACGGCGGCCTCGGCGAACCGGCCTTCTACAGCTACGCGTATCCCGAGCCGGAGGGCTTTGCGGCGGCGCCAGTCCGTCCAAGTTCGGCGTACTACAACCGGGACCTCGGGCAATTCCTCCTGCCCTACGATGCCGTTCGCCGGGTACAGTCACCGGACGATGAGATCATGGAGTTTTTGCAGAGTACCATATGAGGCTGCAGCCAACCTGGCACACTGGGACCGCAGCGCACTGGAACGCGCGGGCGAGGGGTGAGCACGGAACGTCAGTCCGGGGACAGCAGTGACCGAACGCCCGCGGGCACGGAGCGAGGCACCGAGCGGGTCGAGGCATTCAGCGACGGCGTTTTTGCGATCGCAATCACTCTGCTGATCCTGGACCTCAAGGTTCCGCACGCCCGAGGTCCGTCGAACCTTCTTGGTGCTCTGATCGGCCTTTGGCCGGCGTACTTCGGCTACCTGCTCAGTTTCACGATGATCGGGATCTACTGGGCCAATCATCACTACATCTTCAAGCTGTTCGTGCGGACGAACCACGCTCTGAACCTTCTGAATCTACTCTTTCTGCTTACGATTTCGTTCCTGCCATTTCCGACGGCGACCTTGGGTGACTACATGCGCGACAACGCGAACCGGACAACCGCGACGATCTTCTATGCGCTGGGTCTCCTCCTTCCGGCGATCACCTGGCTGCTGATGTGGCTCTATGCCACGGCCGGTCGTCGGCTGGTTGATGAAGGCCCGGACGACGTTTTTTTGCGCCGCCTGACGATCCAATACATCGGCTCGGTTGTGATCTACGTTGCCGCCGTGCTGCTCGCGCTCGTGGACTTCAGAATCGGGCTGGGCGTCTGCGTCGGGCTGACACTGCTCTATCTGCTGCCGCCGGCCAGCTACGCTTATGCGCGGCGGGGGAAGCGCCGAAGTTGACACCCCTTTCCCCGCTGCGGGGTTCGCCCCGTCATTCCCTGTCGCCTATCCGCCATCACCTTCCGGGACGCCAGCGCGGCGCAGGCCCTCGGCGTAGTGCTCGGTGTCCTGAGCACGCTCAAACGGGCTGTGATCGAGGAAGCGCTGCACGGTGAAAGCGGGATCCAGTGCCGCCAGCTTCTCGCGCACCAACCACGCCTCGCCGTCATAGCCCTGGTGCCCGAGGGCCGCGAGATAGTGGCGCAGTCCGGCGGCGAAACCGGGACTGAGCTCGCTCACCCGCCGCCCGATCTCGATCGCGGCCCCGTAGTCGCGCTTGAGCACCTCAAGCGCGATCCGTGCCCCGTCGAAGAAAAAGGCGTGCGGGTCGAGGGGCGAGAGGCTCTTGTAGCGATCGAAACGTCGCGTCGCCTCCTCGAACGCGGCCGAGTAGGTCAGGCTGGTCGCCGACAGGCCCCAGGCCATCGCGAGGTTCGGGTTCAGCGCCAGCGCGCGGTCGTGCAGAACGTTCGCCTCGCGCGGCTTGTGGTGCAGGAAGGCGCGGACGTGGCCGGCGATGGTCAGGCCCCTTGCGAACTGCGGATCGAGCGTGATCGCCCGCTCGGCGGCACGTCCGGCATCCTTCAGCGCCTCCGCCGGCGCTTCCGCCCAATCCTGATCGAGCAGAAACACGTGGTGGTAGGCGTACCAGGCATGGGCCGGGGCGTAGTCCGGCTCCTGCTCGATCGCGCGGCGCAACAGCGCGCCTGCCTCCAGGAACGGCCGCCGCTCCAGCCGGTGGATCAGCGGCAGCGCGCGCAGCACGAGGTCGTAGGCCGAGGCGTCGGCGGGCGGGCAGCTCGCGGCGCGCTTCGACTCGCTCAGCAGGATTTCGGGGTCGATCTGCGCCACCGCCTCGGCGGCGATCTCGTCCTGCAAGGTCAGTATGTCGAGCGCCTCGCGCTCGAAGCGGCGCGCCCACAGCACCTGGTTGTCGGCGCGCAGATCGAGGAGGCGGAGGGTGACACGAACCCGCTGGCCGGCGCGCTGCACGGTGCCGTCGATCAGGAAGTCAAGCCCGAAGGCGCGGCGGATCGAGGCCTCGTCGCGGGTCTGCGCGGCGAAGCGGGCGAGCGAGGTGGTGGAGATCAGGAACATCCAGCGGAACCGCGCCAGCGCCGCGGTGATCTCCTCGGCAAGGCCGTGGGCGAGATGGCCCTCGGTCTCGTCGGTGCCGACCATCTGCATCGGCAGCACGCCCACCTTGGCGCCGCCGCGGCGGCCGGCGCCGGGCCGCGACTCGGCCCGCGGCGCCTCGGCGGCGGCCGGCGGCGGCGTGTCGCGTCCGGTCCGGATCTCGACCAGCAGTTTTTGCGTCTCCGGCGAGGGTGTCGCGTCGAGCAGGTCGGCCAGCACGGCGCGGCAGCGCTCGTAGGTCTGGATCGCCATGCCGCGCTCGCCGCGCTGCGCATAGGCGCGCATCAGCGCCCGCCACGCGCCCTCATGCGCGCGGTCGATCGCCAGCACCTGCTGGGCGGCGGGAATCGCGGTTTCGGGGTCGGACTGCTCGCGCAGCAGCAACTCGGCGACGCTGCGGGCGCGGTCGCGCAGCCGCTCGCGCTCCACCGCCAGCCACGAATCGAACGCCGGATCGACACCGTCGAGGTCCTCGAGCAGCTCGCCGTCGAGCAGCGACAGCGCGGCGGGGTTGTTCGGCGTCGCCCGCAGCACCTCCTCGACATCGACCGAGACGGCGCCGCCGCGCAGCACCAGATGGTCGCGGGTGACCGTGATGACCTCGGCCCGCACCGGCGAGAGCGAATCGAGCAGGCGGTGGATCTCCTGGCGCAGCGAAGCGCGCGCCTGCTCCTCCGGCCGGCGGCTCCACAGCATCTCGGCCAGCCGCGACCGCAGCACCGGGCGCGGCGAGGACAGGGCGATAACCGCGAGCAGCGCCCGCGTCTTACGCCCCGGCGGCAGCACGCTCTCCCTCGTGAGCGTCCATGCCTCCATCTGCCCGATTAGTCGCAGGTGCACGACCACGTGATCGGAAGCACCAGGCGACGGTTTTGTCATCGTTAAGATCATGGCGCCCTGCTGCCTCCCTAACGATTAGTTTATCATATCGGATACGCGCGGACCACAAGCAAAACGTGTATAGCCGCGTAAAAATACCTGCTCAGATTGCCGCCTCCGTGAAAATCGGCGCGATATCCCCGTCCCACTCCGTCCGGTAGCGTTCAAGCCAGTGCTCCGCCTGGGTGGGACCGCCTTCAACGATCGCCGCCAGCGGGCGCAAGATAGGCGGTCTCATCGTCACCGCCGCCGTTGCGACGGGTGCGAGCGCGCAGGCCCTCGGTGGCGATCGCGACCATCTCGCGCGCGAGGTCGCGCAGCGTGCCCCGTCCCCAGGGCGCTTCCAGGCCAAGCCGCGGCACCGTGCAGCGCAGCTCCGCAAAGTCCTGCCAGGGCCGGGCGCGGAGCAGCGACGCGGCCGCGGCGAGGGCCGCCGGATCGTAGAGCAGCCCGACCCAGAGGGCGGACTGCGCCAGCATCATCTCCGGGCTGCCGGCATCGGCGCCGCGCATCTCGAGGAAGCGCTTGAGGCGGACGTCGGTGAACACGGTGGTCACATGGTCGGCGAAATCGCCCATCGTCGCCGGCCCCAGGCTCATGCCGTCCCGTTCCAGCCGCCCCGCCAGATGATCGCGGAAGGAGGCGCCGGCGACATCGACGAAGCGGCCGTCGCGGACCACGAAATACATCGGCACGTCGAGCAGCCAATCGACGTAGCGCGCGAAGCCGAACCCGTCCTCGAACGCGACGGCCGGGATGCCGGTGCGGTCGGGGTCGGTGTCGGTCCAGACCGCGGCGCGGGCGGAGAGCAGGCCGTTGGGCCGCCCTTCGGTGAACGGGGAGTTGGCGAACAGCGCCGTCGCGACCGGCTGCAGCAGCAGCGAGACGCGCAGCTTCGCCACCATGTCGGCCTCGGAGGCGTAGTCGAGGTTTGCCTGCACAGTACAGGTACGCAGCATCATATCGAGGCCGCGCGTGCCGCGTTCGGGCATGTAGCGGCGCATGATCGCGTAGCGGCTTTTCGGCATCCACGGCATCTGGTCGCGCCGCGCCGTCGGATGGAAGCCGAGCGGGGCGAAGCCAAGGCCGAGCGGTGCCGCGGCCGCGCGCACTTCCGCGAAATGGGCGTCGAGTTCGCGCTTGGTCGCGTGCAAATCGGGCACGACCGCGCCGGAAAGCTCGAACTGGCCGCCCGGTTCGAGCGAGACCGATGCCCCCAGCCACCGCCCTTCCCCATGCAGGCCGATCAGGCGGCCCTGGTCGCGGATCGGCGCCCAGCCCGGAAGGCGGCCGATGCCCTCCAGCACCGCACGGATGCCGGCGGGCTCATAGGGCGGCGGCGAGAGGTCGGTGCGGCGGAAGCCGAACTTCTCGTGCTCGGTGCCGATGCCGAACGCCTCCGGCGGCTTGCAGCCGGCGGCGAACCACTCGGCGAGCTGGCCCATCGAGCGGATGGGGGTCGCGTCGGCATCTGTGGGATTAGACATTCGTCCTCGATCTCAGGATGGCAGCGCGTCGCTCGAATGCCGCGCGTGCAGCGCTGCCAAGCCGGCGACGATGGCGGTCTCGGCGCGGAGCACGTGGGGGCCGAGGCCGACCGGCGCAACAAACGTGTGGCGGGACAGTGCGTCAAGTTCGGCCGGCGTGAAGCCGCCCTCCGGCCCGACCAGCAGCGCGCTTGTGTCGGCGGCGGGCGGCGGTGCCCCCGGCCGGGCGAGGGCGAGCCGCCGATCTTCGGGCCAGGCGGCGAGCACGTCGGCGAGCGGGGCGGGCGGGCGCAGCACCGGCACGGAGAGGCGCCCGGACTGCTCGGCCGCTTCCTCGGCGATGAAGGCGAGGCGGGCCAGGTTTGCGCGTGCGGCGCTGGTGCGCGCGGTAAGCACCGGCTGGATCAGGGTGGCGCCGAGTTCGGTTGCCTGGCGCACCGCGAGGTCGGTCGCATCGCGCTTGAGCAGCGCGAACAGCAGGATCAGCGGCGGCTCCTCGGGTTGCGGCCTGGTGCGCGCCTCGACCGCGAAGCGCGCACGGTCGCGGCCGGCCGCGGCGATGCGGGCGCGCCACTCGCCCTCGGCACCGTTGAACAGCAGCACATGGTCCCCGGCCGCCCGGCGCATCACATGGCCAAGATAGTGCGCCTGCGCCGCCGTCGCCGGCACCTCCCCGCCGGCGAGCAGGGGAGAGGAGACGAACAGACGGATTGACCCCGGCATGGCGACGGCGAGAGTAGCAGCCATGCCCACTTCCCCCGACCCCGTCTTCACGGACATCATGGCCGATGGCTGGGTGGCGAGGCTGCCGGCGCGGGCGCGGCCCTATGCGCTGCTGGCGCGGCTCGATCGCCCGATCGGGGCGTGGCTGCTGTTCCTGCCCGGCCTGTGGGGCATTTTGCTCGCGCGGCGGCCGGACGGCGAGAGCCTGCGGCTGGTGGTGCTGTTCGCGATTGGCAGCGTGGTGATGCGTGCCGCCGGCTGCGTGGTGAACGACATCTGGGATCGCGATCTGGACCGGCTCGTCACGCGCACGGCGGGGCGGCCGCTCGCGTCGGGGGCGCTCGGGCTACGGCAGGCGCTGGCGTTCCTGGGCCTGCTGCTGCTGGCGGGGTTGGCGGTGCTGCTGCAACTGAATTGGCGCGCGCAGACGCTGGGGGCGGCGTCGCTGCTGCTGGTGGCCCTCTATCCTCTCGCCAAGCGCGTCACGTGGTGGCCGCAACTGGCGATGGGGTTCACCTTCGGCTTCGGCGCGCCGCTCGGGGTGATCGCCGCCGGGGGGGATATCGGTCCGGCCTGGGCCGCGCTCTATGGCGCGGCGATCGCGTGGGATCTTGGCTTCGACACGATCTACGCCCACCAGGACCGCGAGGACGACGCCGCGATCGGCGTGCGCTCGACCGCGCGGCTGTTCGGGGAGCGCACGCGCCCGTTCCTGGCCGCGGTCTATGCGGGGGTGATCGTTCTGCTGGTGCTGGCGGGCGCGCTGGCGGGCCTGCGGCTGGCGTTCTTCGCCGCACTGGCCGCGCCGGCGGCGGCGCTCGCGTGGCAGGTCGTGCGGCTCGACATCGACGATGCGGCCGGCTGCCTGCGTCTGTTCCGTTTCAATCGCGAGACCGGGCTGCTGGTGGCCGTTGCGATCCTCGCCGGCTGGTGGCTCTGAGCGATCCGGCCGCGTTCGTGCGCGCCCACACGCTGGTCGGGTGCGCGAGCCTGGTACCGGAGATCAGGCTTTATCAGGCGAGCGAGATCACGCCGATCTGGCAGGCGAGCGAGGATTTTTTGCGCACGCATGGCCTGGGTCCGCCGTTCTGGGCGTTCGCCTGGCCGGGCGGGCAGGCGCTGGCGCGGTTCGTGCTGGATCACCCGGAGCAAATCGCGGGGCGGCATGTGCTGGATTTCGCTGCCGGATGCGGGATCGCCGCGATCGCCTGCGCGACGGTGGGGGCGGCGTCGGTGCTGGCGGCCGAGATCGACCCGTTCGCGCAGGCGGCGATCGCCGCCAACGCGGCGCTGAACGGCGTCGCGGTGGAGCTGGCGAGCCACGATCTCGTGGGCGAGGAAGGCGGCTGGGACTGCGTGCTGTGCGGCGATATTTGTTACGAGGCGCCTATGACGGCACGGATCATGCCCTGGCTGCGGCTTCTCGCCGCGCACGCCGAGGTGTGGCTCGCCGATCCCGGCCGCGCCTATCTGCCGCGCGAGGGGCTGGCGCGGTTCGCCGCCTACCGGGTGGCGACGACGCTGGAGCTGGAGGATCGGACCGAGCGGGAGGTAGGGCTGTATCGGGTCATGCGTTACGCATGAGCGGATTGCTCGACCGCATCTTGTCGATCACCTTGCGGGCCGTCTCCGCGCCGGCGACGGGCAGGCCTTTGGGGTCGAGCTTGCCGATCTGCACCAGCACCGACGCCTGATCCCAATAAATGTGCTCATGCACCAGCTTGTCGCCCTCGAATTGCACGATGGCGACGAACGGGACACTGACTTCGCGACCGGTCGGGGCGATGCCGGGCAGCATCCAGTCGATTTCCGTCGTGTGGGTGAAATGCACCACGAACTCGTCCACCACGCGGTCGGTGCCGACCGTGCGGCTGATCGAGGTAAGCCGGAAGTCCGGTGGGTTCACGCCGATGAAGTGGTTCTTGTAGAACCGCTTCAGCGCATCGTGGCCGACACCGCCGGCCATCGTTGGGATGTGGTTGACGTACGGCTCGGCAACCATCGTGGCCATTGTGGCATCGACGTCCCGGGTCTCGAACTCGCAAGCACAATGCGACTCCCAGAGCGCCACGAGGTCATGGTCGGCCATTCGTCTGCCTCCTCGGCTTCGCCATCGGGAGCAGGAGCAGAACCCTTCCGGCCGCCAATCGCAACCGGGCATCCGCCCTTGATCGCCGCCGGGCGCCCGCGTATGTCCCGGCCCGCGCGCCCGGTCGGCATCGGGGGCGCCTTGAGGGAGCATGGACCATGAAGGCGGGCATCCACCCCGAATATCACGAGATCACCGTCATCATGACCGACGGCTCGCAATTCAAGACACGGTCCTGCTACGGCAAGCCGGGCGACACGCTGCGGCTCGACATCGACCCCAAATCGCATCCCGCCTGGACCGGCCAGCAGCGCATCATGGACACCGGCGGGCAGGTCGCGAAATTCAACAAGCGCTTCGCCGGGATCGGGATGCGCAAGGGCTGAAACCCACCTCTTCCTCTTAAATCAAGGCCTACCGGACGCCAGGTTTAGGGTGTTCGAGGCGCCCCGATGGGGCCTCGGAGACGACCCGGGGTCGGCCCATGTGGGCGGCCCAGATCAGGAACCTTGCTCTGGCAGGAGGTTTTCACATGACCTACGACTTCGCTCCCCTGTTCCGCACCGCGATCGGCTTCGACCGTCTCGCGCGTCTCGTGGACACCGCGCAGGAGGCGGCCGCGGCACCCGCCTATCCGCCCTACAACATCGAGAAGACCGGCGACGACAGCTACCGCCTGACCATGGCGGTGGCCGGGTTCAGGCCGTCCGACCTCGACGTGACGGTGCGCGACAACACGCTGCTGGTCTCCGGCCGCGTCGCCGGCGAGGCGTCCAAGAGCGAGCTGCTGTATCGCGGCATCGCCGGGCGCGCATTCGAGCGGCGTTTCGCGCTGGCCGATCACATCGTGGTCGAGGGTGCCAGCCTGGAGAACGGGCTGCTGCATGTCGGCCTGAAGCGCGTGGTGCCCGAGGCGCTAAAGCCGCGCAAGGTCGAGATCGCGACCGCGCCGGCACAGACGCTTGTGGCCAACGACGCAGGCAAGCAGGACAGCGCCCAGGCGGCCTGACGTTCGCGCCGATCGACCGACAAATGAGGGGGCCGGGGTTCCGGCCCCCCTTCTTCTTGTGACCCACCCGGCGGGGTGCAATCTCTGGCTTGGCGCTTGTACCAGCCCTGTTGCCCGAGCGGTCGCGCGGCCCATCGTGTTGTTCCGGTAAGCCCATGAGCATGTGGCCAAGATGCAGCAGTATGTCGATATGGGGCGTGAAATCGCCAGTCATGCTGACGTATAGATTTTTGAGCGATCAGGTTTTCTGCGCAGCCGCGAGTTCCGCGTCGCGGGCGCGGGCGCGGATGATCGCCGGCCGCTCGCCGATGCGGCGCACGTAGTCGGTGAACACCGGTCGCTCGGGAACCACCTTGAACGCGATCGTCCAGTGCAGCGCCGTGCCCCACAGGACGTCGGCCGCCGAGAATCGCTCGCCGAGCAAGTAGGGGCCGCGGCCGAGTGCCGCGGCGAGCGTGTGGATCACCGCGTCATAGTCACCGTACGGAACTCATCGCCCGCGTCCCCGGCCCATGCCCGCGCGCGCGATCGACCAGGGCCGGCTCGAAGGCGGCGGCGTAGAACACCATCCAGCGCAGGTACGGGCCACGCAGCGCATCGCCGATCGCGGGCGCCAGATTGGCGGCAGGAAACTTGTCGGCGAGATAGGTGAAAATCGCGACCTGCTCGGTGACGATCGCCTCGCCATCGCGCAGCGCGGGCACCTTGCCGAGCGGATTGATCGCGAGAAAGGCGGGGGCGCGGTTCTCGTCCTGTCCGCGATCGAGCACGTGCAGCTCGTACGGCGCGCCAAGCTCTTCGAGCAGCAGCAGCACGCCTAGCGAGCGGGTATGCGGCGCGTGGAACAGCGTGAGCGCCATGACGGACTCTCCCCCTCATCCGGCGGGGAAACTGCCACCGCGGCCGCGATCAGTCCAGCGCCGCCTCGTGGCCCTCCGGCGGCTTGGCGGTCGCATCCGGCCGGCGCATCAGCAGCAGCAGCAGCAATGCCGGGATCGAGATCAGCAACATGAAGACGAAATCGTCATTATAGGCGATGATCGAGGCCTGCCGCTCGATGATCTGCTCCAGCGCCGCGGCGCCATGCGCGGTCGCCGGCCCAATCGCGTCCGTGATCGCATGACTGCCCTGCAATGCGCGATTGAACGGGGTGATGTAGCCCGCCAGCACCGAATGCTCGATATGGGTGTTGCGCGTCAGCAGCGTCTCGGTCACCGAGACGCCGATCGCGCTGCCGACATTGCGGAACAGGCTGAGTAGCGCCGTGCCATTGGTGCGGAACTGCGGCGCCAGCGTCGCGAACGCGATCACCTGGAGCGGGATGAAAACGAAGCCGAGGCCGGCGCCCTGGATGATCGTGTTCCAGGCAATGGTCCATTGGTCAACGTCCGGCGTCCACGATGTCATCTCCCACAGGCTGTACAGCAGGAGCAGGATGCCGAGCGCCATCAGCTTGCGCGGATCGACGCGGTTCGAGAGACGCCCGGCAATGAGCATCGCCGCCATCGTGCCGATGCCGCGCGGCGCCATGATCAGCCCCGCCGCCTCCACCGGATAGTTGCCAAGAGTTTGCAGCCACGGCGCCATCAGCGCCGAGGTGGCGAGCAGCACCATCCCCACGGCGAACATCACCAGCAGACCGGCGGCGAAGTTCCGGTCACGGAAGATGCGCACTGGGATGAACGGATCGCGCGCGGTAAGCAGATGCACGATGAACAAATATAGGCCGAGGCCCGCGAGCACGGCGTAGAGCACGATCTCCGAGGACGAAAACCAGTCCTTGACCTCGCCGCGGTCGAGCATGAGCTGCAGCGCGCCGAGCCCGAGGGCCAGGACGCCGAATCCGAGCCAGTCGAACCGCAGCTCCGATTGACGGCGCGCGCGCGGCATCAGGAACAGAAGCCCGAGCGAGGCGAGTATACCGAACGGCAGGTTGACGTAGAACACGTAGCGCCAGTTATAGATCTCGGTCAGGTAGCCGCCGAGCGTCGGGCCGAGGATCGGCCCGATCATCACGCCCACACCCCAGATCGCCATCGCGGAGCCGCGCTGCTCGGGCGGATAGATGTCGAGCAACACCGCTTGCGACAGCGGCACCAGGGCGGCGCCGAAGACGCCTTGCAGCAGCCGGAACAGCACCATCTGAGGCAGCGATTCGGCCGCCCCGCACAGCATCGACGCGATGGTGAAGCCGACCAGGCAGAGAATAAAAAGATTCTTGCGCCCGAACCGCGCCGCGAGCCAGCCGACCGGGGCGGTCATGATCGCGGCCGCCGTGATGTAGGAGGTAAGGACCCAGGTGATCTCGTCATAGCTCGCGGCGAGCGAGCCCTGCATGTAGGGCAGTGCGACGTTGGCGATCGTGGAATCGAGCGCCTGCATCAGCGTCGCCACCATCAGGCAGACGGTGATCAGCGCTCGATGCGGGACCCGCTCGGCGATGCCCGGTGCGGCCGGTGTCATCGGATCAGAACAGGTCGGAGAGCCGGCGGACGTGGCCGGTGTCGATGTCGGCGACGACGCTCATGCCGGCGCGCAGCGGCGGGTCGCCCGCCGCCTGCTCCACATGGACGCGCAGCGGAATGCGCTGCACCACCTTGACCCAGTTGCCCGAGGAGTTCTGCGCCGGCAGCACCGAGAACTCGGCATCGCTCGCCGGTGCGATGGTCTCCACCTTGCCCTTCCAGACTTGGCCCGGATAGGCGTCCACCCGCACCTCCACGGGCTGGCCGGGCTTGACCCAGGTAAGCTGCGTCTCCTTCGGCTGCGCCTCGATCCAGACGTCTTTGGTCGAGACGATCGCGAACGCCGCCGTGCTCGCCGGCAAATACATCCCCGGCTGCAGCTTGGAGACGCGGGTCACGGTGCCGTCGAACGGTGCCCGCACCACGCTGTCGTTGAGCTGGCGCTGTGCCTCGGCAATCTTCGCCTCGGCCGCCTTGTAGGAGGGCATGGTGGTGATATCGACATTGGCATCGCCGTCGAGGCGGGCGAGCTGGGTCGCCGCGGTCTGCCTCGCCGCATAAAGTGCCTGCTGGTCGGCGGCGAGCTTGAACCGCGCGTTGTCATAATCCTGCCGCGTGGCATCGCCGCCGCGCACCAGCGCGGCGTAGCGGTCGTAACTGGCCTGGTCCGACTGCACCATCGCCGCACGCACCGCGAGGTCGCGTAGCATCCGCACGTACTCGCTCTTCGCCGCTTTCACGTCGAGCACCTGCTGCGCGAGATTGGCCTTGGCGTCATCGACAGCGATCTGGAACTGCCGCGGGTCGAGGCGGAACAGAACCTGTCCGCGCTTGACCACCTCCCCGTCCTTGACCGCGATCGACTGCACGAGGCCGGAGACGTCGGTGGAGAGCGCGACGCGATCCGCCTCCACATAGGCATCGTCGGTCGATACCCAGCGGCCGGTGTTGAGCCAATAGACCAGTGCCACCGCCGCCACGGCGACGATGCCGCCCAGCATCAGCAGCGGCCGCAGCAGCCGCAGCCGCGGACGGGTGCGGACGATGGTGCCGGTCGCGTCGCGCGCCCTGATCGCGCTCGCCTGCGACATCAGGCCACTTCCTTCTCTTGCGGCTCCGCGTGGCGCTCGGCGCACAGCGCCACCTTCATCCGCCGCAGCCCTTCGGTCATGGCCGCGCGGAGCGCCGGATCGAGGTCGGCCCCCACCATCTCCAGCATCTGCACCCGCTGTCGCGCGATCTCCTCCAGCACCGGCCGCGCCTCCGGGCGCAGGTGCAGCCGCCAGATGCGCCGGTCGTGCGGATCGGGTCGCCGCTCGACCACGCGCCGCGCCTCGAGCCGGTCAATCAAGCGGGCGACCGTGATCGGCTCAACCTCCAGGATCTCGGCGAGCTCCTTCTGCGACAGGCCGGGATGGCGGTCGAGCCAGACCAGAATCACCCACTGCGCCCGTGTCATGCCGTGCGCGCGGGCGCGCTTGTCGGCATCCGTGCGCATCAGCCGCGCGACGTCGTGCAACAGGAACAGCAGGTCGTTGCGATGATCCAGCATGGCGGTCATATAATGAGCACGCTTATTATATCGAGAGCCACGGTCCTGGCGGAGCCAGCCTGCATGACAGCCCGGCGCCGGGCGCGGGTCTCGGCCGCCGGCGCTGTCCACTGCGGCACGGCGGCGGTGAGATGGACGGCCGCGAAAAAATTTCGCTCGGTCTCGTGGCGGCTTAGCGACCGCACGGAACTGTTTGGGATCGGAGGAAAAGGTTGGCCCACGGCGAGCCAAGACCGGCCTCGGAAGCAGGCTCGGAACAGGGCCTGATCAGGGCCTGAGCAGGGCTGCTCACCTCCCCGGCGGCGACTGGCGCACCGGCGGAACCAGCTCCCACCGCGGCGATCATGGTCAGCGGCTCGGCATCCAGCTGCCTCAAACTCGGGACCGCCGGCACCAACGCCGCCCGCCCGTCTCCGCGATCGAGCGGCCTGCGGCGTCGTGGCGCGGTCGAGCAGGTCCAGGCAGTTGCGTCTGGGCAGTTGGCCATAAGCTCGCTTGCGACGCGTTGTGTTCTGAGTTCGCCACCGGCGTTGCCGACCCGCTGGGCATGAAACCGTGGCATCGTCATGTATGGACGGCCCCCGTCTGGCAAGGAGGTTTTGGCGGCGCTGGCGATTGGTCTGGAGCGGTCATGTATTCGGCCTGTTGCTGCGGTCGAATGCTGACCGCTGGCCCCGATGGGTTACGCGGGCCGGGTTCCAAGCATCGCGGCGCGCTGTGGGGCGCGATGACGAGACGGAGTGTCCCGGTCCAGGTCCTGACCATTTTGCCGTCGCTGCCTTCTGCTCCTTGCTGGGTCACTGGCTGCTCTTCAGGCGAGCGGCCAGAAAGGGGAAGGTTTCTTGGTTTGGCTGCTGCGGGGCGTTCCTTCGTCCCGGCCTTCGTCCCGGCCTATGTGGTTGCGGGCGCCGCGCGCAGCGGCGGTCAAGGGGGGCCGGAGGCCCCCGCCGCAGGCGGCGCGCAGCGCCCTTGACGGCCGCGAGCACGGCACCACGCTGGAGTGGGCCGCAGCTGCGGCCATCATTGCGCCACCTGTGCCGCGGGGCGGCGATAGGTCTCACCGGAGATCAGCATCGCCCAGGCGATGCGGGCGGTTTTCGCCGCCTGCGCCAAGACCACGACCTTCACCGGCCGGCGAGCCAGGATGCCGCGCTGCCAGGCGGTGGCGCGATCGGTGCGGCTGCGGGCATAGCGCATGATCGTGCTGGCGCCGAGGGCCAACAGCTTGCGCAGCCGGATGTCGCCCTGGCGGCTGATGCCGCTCGCGCGCCGCTTGCCCGCACTCGAATGCTCAAGCGGTGTCAGGCCGCACCAGGCGGCGAAGTCGCGGGCGCTGCGGAACTGCCGACCGTCGCCGATTGCGGTGACGATGGCGTGGGCGGTGATCGGGCCAACGCCGGGGATGGTGGCCAGCCGGCGCATCACCGGGTGCTCGCGGGCGGCCGCGACGATGCGTTCCTCCAGCGCCGCAATGTCGCGCTGCAACCTCTCGATGGTCTTCACCATGATGCGCAGCGGCACCCGAAGCGGCTCCGGGATCGCAACCTCCGCCGTGTCGTCGACCCGCCGCGCCAGCTCGGCAAAGCCCCGCCGGCCCTGGGCGGCGATGATGCCGAACTCGGCCAGCAGGCTGCGCGCGCAGTTCGTCAGCTGGGTCTGCTGCTTCAGCAGCAGATCGCGCGCGCGTTCCAGGCCACGCGCGGCCTGCTGCTCGATGCTCTTGATCGGCACGAAGCGCATGTTCGGCCGGCACACCGCCGCGCAGATGGCTTCGGCATCACGCGCGTCGTTCTTGTTGCGCCTGACGAAGGGCTTCACATAGGCGGCCGGGATCAGCCGCACCTCATGGCCGAGCGCCCGCAGCTGGCGCGCCCAGTAATGCGCGCTGCCGCAGGCCTCGATCCCCACCAGGGCGGGCGACTGCTTGGTGAAGAACGGCTCGACCTGGGTCCGGCGCAGCTTCTTCTGCTGGATCACCTTGCCGGTGCTGTCGGCCACATGCACCTGGAACACAGACTTGGCGATATCCAGGCCGATTATGGTAGCGTTCATGACGGACGGTCTCCGTTGCTGGTTGGTCAAACCCCAGCTTGGCACATAGATGCCGTCAGGGGGCCGTCCACCCAGCATCGCGAGGAGCGGTGCGCCGTGGCGATCCAGGCGGGCCGCTCCGTGCCTCCCGCCTGGATCGCCACGCCGCCCAGCGGCGGCTCGCGATGACAGCTGCGCCAGGCCGGTTTCTTTCTAGAGCCCATAACATCATTCCGCATATCTGTCAATAATAATAACCAAATTGCGACCGCCCCACGTCCTGCACCGTCGCCCGAGCACAGGTGCCGAGGTTTGACGGGCCAGGGCACGCCCCCCAGACTGGCGGCCGGAGGGTCGCCGGATGGCAGTGGGACGCAGCGCGCGGGTCAGCCTGCTGATCGGCACCGGCCACTTCCTGTCGCACTTCTACCAGCTCTGCCTGCCGCCGCTGTTCCTGGTCTGGCAGCGCGCATTCGGCGTCAGCTTCGCCGAGGTGGGCGTGTCGGTGGCCGTGATGGCGGCGGTGACGGCGGCGCTACAGACCCCCGTTGGCTTCTTGGTCGATCGCCACGGCGCGCGGCGCTTCCTGGTCGGCGGGGCGGCGCTGATGACGGTCTCGATCGCGCTGATGGGCTTCGCCACCTCCTATTGGCAGATCGTGGCCCTGGCACTGCTCTCGGGCGTCGGCAACTCGGTGATCCACCCGGCCGACTACGCGATCCTGTCGGGTTCGATCGAGCGCGAGCGGATGGGCCGCGCTTTCGCGCTGCACACCTTCGCCGGCAATCTGGGCTTCGCCGCCGCTCCCCCGGTGATGGCCGGGCTGCTGGTCGCGTTCGGCTGGCGGCCGGCGCTGCTGATCGTGGGCGTGTGCGGCATCCCGCTGGTGGTCGCGATCCTGCTGCAAAGCGGCATCCTGGCCGAGGCGGCACCGCACCGCCATGAGCTGGCGACGGCGCCCCATCCGTCGGGCCACCACCTGCTGCTCAGCCGCGCGATGCTGTTCTTTTTCGGGTTCTACCTGCTCGGCTCGATGGCCGGCGCCGGCATCTCGTCGTGGCTGGTCACGGTGCTGCATGCGGTCAAGGGCGTGGACCTCGCGGTCGCGTCGGTGGCGCTGACGGCCTACTTGGCGGGCACCACGGCGGGGGTGCTGGTGGGCGGCTGGCTCGCCGACCGCACGCCGCGGCATCGGCTGCTGACCAGCACACTCTACACGCTCTCGGCGGCGCTGACTCTCACCGTTGCCGTGCTGCCGGTGGGCAGCGGGGTGGCCATCGGGCTGCTGCTCGCCGCGGGCCTCACGAACGGGGCGACACGCACCCCGCGCGACCTGATGCTGAAGTCGCGGGTGCCCCCGGGCGAGATCGGCAAGGTGTTCGGTTTCGTCAGCGCCGGCCTGCCGCTCGGCTCGGCGCTGGTGCCAGTGCCGTTCGGCTTCCTGATCGACCACGGGTTCCCGGAGCTGGTGCTGGTGCTGGTCGCCGTGCTGCTGATGGCGAGCATTGCCTGCATGACCGCCGCGACCACGGCCGCCGCCCGGGCCGGCTTGGCGCCGGCCGCCGCGGAGTAGCCGGCCGCCTACAGGCCGGCCCGCAATGGAGCTGCTGCTGCTCGGCGCCGGCCACGCGCATGTCGAGGTGCTGCGACGCCTCGCCCAGCGCCCGATCCAGGGGTTGCGGCTATCGGTGATCGCGCGCGAGCCGGACGTGCTCTACACTGGGATGCTGCCCGGCGTGATCCGCGGCGACTATCCGCCGCCCGCGGCGCGCATCCCGCTCGCACCACTCGCCGCGGCCGCCGGCGCGCGGCTGGTCGTGGGAGAGGCGCTGGGCCTCGACCTCGATCGCCGGCAGGTGCGGCTGCGCGGCGGCGCCGAACACGGCTTCGATCTGCTCTCGCTCGACATCGGCGGAATGCCGGCCATCCCGGCGAGGGCGCAGGGCGTGCCGGTCAAACCGATCGGCCGGTTCCTGGCGACCTTTGAGGCGACGCTGGCGGCGCGGCTGCGGTCGGAGGGGTCGGTTGCGGTGATCGGCGGCGGCGCAGGCGGGACCGAACTCGCGCTGGCGCTGCGCCGCCGCCCTGGCACACGCGCAAGCGTGCATCTGATCTGCGACAGGGTGCTGCCCGAGGCGCCGCCCCGTGCCCGGCAAGTCGCCGCCGCCGCTCTTGCGGATGCGGGGGTGACGCTTCGCAGAGGTCGTTGGGCGACCGGCGCTACCGCCGGCGCGGTGCGGCTCGCCGACGGCGGCAGCGTCGCGGCGGCGGTGGTGATCTGGGCCAGCGGTGTCGTCGGTGCACCGTTCCTCGCCGCCTCCGGGCTTGCTTGCGACAAGGCAGGGTGCGTACGCGTCGATGCTGCGCTGCGCAGCGTGAGCCACCCCTTCGTGTTCGCGGCCGGCGACTGCGCGAGCCTCGATCCGCCACGACCGAAGGCGGGCGTGTGGGCGGTGCGTGCCGGGCCGCCGTTGGAGGCGAACCTCCGCCGCGCCATCGCGGGCCGCCCGCTCCGCCCGTGGCGGCCGCAGGGGCGGGCGCTCGCGATCCTGGGCCTGGGCGGCGGCCGGGCGCTGGCCTGGCGCGGCGGGCTTTCGCTGCATGGCCGGCTCGCCTGGACGTGGAAGGACCGGCTCGACCGGAGCTGGATCGCGCGCTACGTCCGCCTCACACAGGAGGGCGGATGACGATACTCGCCGAGGACGAGGCCGGCGTACGCGCTTGGTTCGAAGCGCTTGCCGCGCATGTGCGCGCGGTCGATTTCGCCGGTGCGCGCCCGCTGTTCCGGCAGGACGTGATCGGCTTCGGCTCGTTCACCGATTTCGTGGATGGGCTGGGCGCGATCGAGGCGGCGCAGTGGCGCCGCGTGTGGCCGCATATCGACGGCTTTGCCTGGCGCGCCGGCATCCGCGTGATCGTCTCCGCCGACCGGTTGCAGGCGATCGGCATGGGCATTTGGGATTCGACCGGATACGACGCGGACGGCGCACCCTATGCCCGTCCGGGCCGGGCAACGGTCGTGCTGACGCGCGACGCGACAAACTCGTCCTGGCACGCCGCGCACACCCATTTCTCGCTGTTCCGCGACATCCCCACGGGATCGTTCAAGGGCAAGCCGGAAGCCGCCCCGGGCTGACACCAGTGGCGGAATTACTGACCGCGCGTGTCATTGCGAGCCGCCACTTGGCGGCGTGGCAATCCAGGCCCGCGGCGAGGTGCGGCCAGCCTGGATGGCCACGTCGCTTCGCTCCTCGCCACGACAGCACCGTCGTGGTCGGCGAAGCAGGCTGTGCGAGAACCTGAGTTTTGATTGAAGGGCGGTCAAGGCTGGGGTCTGTGGCAGCGGCGGTCCCGCTCCGGTCAGGCGAGTGCGGCGGCGAGGCTGGCGGGGCCGAGGAGCTTGCTGAGGCGTCCGATATTGTAGGCGAGCACGGCGAGCGCGGTTTCGGTGGCCGCCTTGGCCTTGCCGCGCAGCAGGAAGCGACCGCCCAGGAGGTATTTCAGCGCCGCAAACGGGTGCTCGGCCGTGCATCGGCGCAACCGCATCAGCGACGGGTCCGCCGCGATCCGTGCCGCCATCCGGTCGAGCGCCGGTTGGTCGATCAGTCGATAGACGTGGCGTCGGTCGGCCCCCGTGCAGCGCGACTTCAGCGGACATCCGGCACAGCTTTCGGCCCGGTAGCGCACGGCGTTGTCCGACCTGTGCCCGCCGTTGCGAACCAGGCGGCGCCCGGCCGGGCAGGTCATCGTGTCGGTCTCGGCATCGTAGCGGAAGGCCATCGGCGCAAAGTAGTCGCCTCGCCGGTTGACCTGCGCCGGCGGCCGCACTGCGGCGGCGATGCCCTCGGCCTCGCATTGCGCGGCCTGCGTCGCATTGGCGTAGCCGGTATCGGCAACCACCGTCAGCGCCGCGGCGCCGAGTACCGCCTTGGCCGCGAGCGCCATCGGCAGCAGCTGGCGAAGGTCGTTCGCATCCGTGGTCACCTCGTGGTGGAGGATCATGTGGCTGGCCGGATCGACCGCGATCTGCACGTTGTAGGAGGGCGGCTTGGCCCCGGCGCCGCTGCCCATCGGCCGTGCGTCGGGCTCGCCGGCGACGCCGAGCTCGCGACCCTCCTCGCGCAGCCGCTGCGCCAGCTCGGCAACCTTGCCGCGCTTGGCGCGCAGCACCGCCAGCGCCTCCGTGACCGCTTGCCCGCTCGCCTCGTCCGGCTCGGCCGCGTCGGCCGCGTCCATCGCCGCCAGGTGGTCGGCGATCGCTTGGTCGAGGCGCGCGATCTCCGCCGCCGCCTCGGCGCGGCTCATCACCTGCTTGCGGCTCGCCGCCGCGCGGACCTTGCTGCCGTCGATCGCCGCGATGCCGCCGGCGAACAGGCCGCGGTCGCGGCAGAACCGAACCAGCGCGCCGCAGCTGGCGATGATCTGCGGGCCGTTGTCGCGCCGGAAGTCGGCGATCGTCTTGAAGTCGGGGGTCAGCCGGCCCAGCAGCCACATCAGCTCGACGTTGCGCTGGCATTCGCGCTCCAGCTTGCGCGACGAGCGAACCCCGTTGAGGGTGCCGTAGATATAGAGCTTGAGCAGATCGCGCGGATCGTAGCCCGGGCGGCCCTCCCGCGCCGGCACCGCTCGCTCGAAGCCCAGAGCTGGCATGTCGAGGCTGGTCACGAACGCGTCGATCACTCGCACCACCGCGTCGGCGGCGACGTAGTCGTCCACCGCCGGCGGCAACAGCGTCACCTGTCCGCGATCGACACCTTCGATAAACCCCATGCTCCCCCGCGAATCGAGGGAGGATTCTAGAATGACAAGTCCGCGCGACGCGAGTTTTCACACAGCCTGCTTCGCCGACCATGAAGAACAGGTACGTTCAGCGCCAGCGCAGCAGCGCCCGCTCCAGCCGGCCGACGACCCAGGAGAGCGTCAGCCCCAGCGCGGAGAGCATGACGATGCCTCCGAGCAGATTGTCGAGATCGTAGAGATTGCCCGCTTGCAGCACGAATGCGCCGATGCCGCGCTGCGCGCCGATCATCTCGGCGGCGACCAGCAGCACGATCGCGATCGAGAACGAGATGCGAAACCCCGACAGGAGTGCCGGCAGCGCCCCCGGCAACACCACCGCGCGCAGGATCGCCGCGCGAGAGAGGCCAAAACTCTGCGCCATGCGGATCAGGTTGCGCGGCACGCCATCGACGCCCGCCGCAGGTACTGATGACGGTGGGGAAGAACACGCCGAAGGCGAGGGTCGCGATCTTGCTGCCCTCGCCGATGCCGAACCAGATGATGAACAGCGGCACCAGCGCGATCTTCGGGATCGGGAACAGCGCCGAAACCACCGCCATCCCCGGCGAGCGCGCGAGAGTGGTCAATCCCACCGCGAGCCCGAGCGCGATGCCCGCGACGGTGCCCAGCGTCCAGCCGACCGCGAGCCGGTAGAGGGATGCGCTCACCTGCTGCCACATCTCGCCGCTGATCGCGAGGAACCACAGCGCGCGCGCAATCGCGAACGGCGCCGGCAAAAACAGCGTCGGGATCAGCCCCGCCGACGCGCCCGCTTGCCACAGCAGCACCAGTGCGACCAGCGTCGCGGCACCCGCCATCCCGCTCTCGCGGGGGGAAAAGCCGCCGGCGCGGAACGGCACCGGGTCATCAAGCCTAGGCATGTTCAATCTCGCGCTCGGCCGCGGCGGCGTCGTCGCGGATCAGCGACCACAGCCGCGCCTCCGCCTCCAGCAGGTCGGGATCGTCGGCGCGGCGCTCGACGATCGGACGATTGAGCCGCAGCACCGTCCGCACCCGTCCCGGACGGCGCGAGAACACCGCGATCTGGTGGCCAAGCCGCACCGCCTCGGCGAGATTGTGCGTGACATAGACCGTCGTGGTTCCGGCGCGGCCGATCAGGTCGACGAACTCGTCGAGCAGCAGGTCGCGCGTTTGCGCATCGAGCGCCGAAAGCGGCTCGTCCATGAGCAGGCAGGCCGGCCGCACCGCGAGCGCCCGGGCAATGCCGACGCGCTGTTTCATCCCCCCCGAGAGCTGCCGGGGCCAGGCATCGGCGAAAGCAGCGAGCCCGGTCAGCTGCAGCACGTCCGCGACGCGCGCGCGCACGGCGGGCCGCGGCAGCTTCCCCTCCAGCACCAGCGCCACGTTGCCCGCGACCGACCGCCATGGCAGCAGCGAAAAATCCTGGAACACGTAGGTGAGCGGGTTGAGGCAATCCGCTGCCACCTCGCCGTCCCAGCGCACCTGGCCCTGCGTCGGCGCGAGCAGGCCGCCCATGATGCCGAGCAGCGTCGATTTGCCGCATCCCGACGGCCCGACCAGCACCAGCACCTCGCCTGGCTCGGCGATCAGGTCGATCCCCTCCAGCACCATCAGATCGCGATACGCATGATGCACGCCGCGCGCCGCAAGCCGGACGGAGGAGGACGCCATCAGGCGCGAAGCACGGGAAAGAAGCTCGTGTCGATGATCTTCGCCGGATCGACCGGCACCTTCACCAGTCCCTGCGCCTTGAACCAGGCGATCTGGCGGCGGACGTCGGCGACATCAAGCGCGCCGTTGGCGTTGTAGTAGGGAAGCCCGGAAAGGATTTTCTGCCGCGCGTTCGGATCGCCGGTGAAGACGAATTTTTCGATGCTTACGATCGCGGCGTTGGTTTTAGGGTCGCGGACCGGCGAACCGTCCGGATTGCGACGGAAGAATGCCGCGCGATACTCGTTGACGCCGCGCTGGTACGCCTGCGCGAAACCGCGCAGCGCCGCTGCGTGCTGCGCGATCATGCGCTCGGTCGTGAACACCGCCGTGAGCTGATAGGGGAACAGATCGCCCACCCAGGCGAGCAGATGCGCGCGGCCCAGCCGCACCAGCGGCTTGGCTTGCGAGGCGATCGCGAAGGTCGCGTCGATCTGGTTGGTCCCGATCGCCGCGATCATGTTGCCGATGCCCTGCAATGGCCGCAACGTGACACTCTTCGGATCGAAATGCTCGATTTCGGCGATCCGGCCGACCATGTACTGGAACGAGGAGCCGAACTGCGTGATGCCGACGCTATGTCCGGGCAGCTTCGCGGGCGTTGTCAGGCCGGCGTCGAACACGCGGTCGGAGGCAAGGAGCGCGGTGCCCTCGATCCCCTTCTCCTCGTGCAGGCCGCCGCCGATCACCCGCAGCGCGCCCCGCCCGGCGAGCGAAAAGAACCCGCCGGTAAGCGCGGTCACGCCGACATCGATGTCGCCTGCCACCGCCGCTGCCGCGATCGGCTGCGCCGCCTGGAAGAAGCGGAACGAGGCGTCGAGGCCCGCGTCGCGGAAATAGCCGCGATCCATCGCGATATAGAGCGGTGCCGGGGAGAGCGTGTGCAGAATGCCGATGCGCAGGCCGGTGGCGGCCCGCGCCGGGCGCACGAGGGCGGGCAGGGCGGCGAGGGCAAGCAGGCTGCGGCGGCGAAGCGGGGTTGCGGTCATCGTCGTTCCTCCCGGCCTGGCTGCGGCGGGGGCCGAGCCCATGCCACGAAACCGGGCGCGCGACCAGACGGGGGAGGGCGGGTCACAGGGTGTCCGCATTTGGAGGAGGAGCAACGTCTTGGTCGGCGGAGGCCGACCATCCACGTCTTTCGTGCGGCCGCGAAGTCGTGGATACCCGGCCTTCGCCGAGCATGACGACCTTGGTTTGACCGTGCTTGTCCTGTCGCGTCAATCCGAAGTCAGTTGCGATTGCTTTGCGGCTGGTCAGGCGACCTGCAGCTCGCCCAGGTACGCCTCGCGGATGTTCGGGTTCTGCCGCAACTCGGCGGCGGTGCCGGACAGCACCACGCGCCCGGTTTGCAGCACATAGGCGCGGTGCGCGATCGACAGCGCCATGTTCGCGTTCTGCTCGACCATGAAGATCGACGTGCCCTGCTTGTTGATCTCCTGGATGATGTCGAACACCATCTCCACATACAGTGGCGACAGGCCCATCGAGGGCTCGTCCATGCAGATCAGCCGCGGCCGCGCCATCAGCGCCCGCCCGATCGCGACCATCTGCTGCTCGCCCCCCGAGAGCGTGCCGGCGATCTGGCTCCCGCGTTCCTTCACCCGCGGAAAGAGCTGATAGACGCGCTCGAGGTCCTGGTCGAACTCGGCACCGCGCGGGCGCAGATAGGCGCCCATCTCGAGATTCTCAAACACCGTCATGCGCGGGAACAGCCGGCGCGCCTCCAGCACCGGGGCGATACCGCGCTTGACGCGCTCGGCCGTGGAGAGCCGCCCGATCTGCTTGCCCTCGAACACCACCTGGCCGCGGGTAGGCCGCACGACGCCCATGATCGTCTTCATCGTGGTCGATTTGCCGGAAGCGTTGCCGCCGAGCAGCGAGACGATCTCGCCCGGGGCAATGACGTAGTTGACCTGCTTCAGGACGTGCAGATCGCCGTAATAGGTATCGACGTCCTGGAATTGCAGCAGCGGCACTTCAAGCATGGACGGCACTCCGGCCGAGATAGGCGCGCAGCACCTCCTCGTTCTTGCGGACCTCGTCGGGTCGGCCTTCGGCGATCTTCTCGCCGTGATCGAGCACCACAACCTTGTCGGCAAGCCGCGTCACCACATCGAGCTTGTGCTCGATCAGCAGCACGGTCACGCCGAGGGCGTGAAGCTGCTTGATCTGCTCGGCGAGTTCCTGGCTCTCGGCCGGGTTCATGCCGGCGGTGGGTTCGTCGAGGAGCAGAATTTTCGGCCGCGACGCCAGCGCACGCGCGATCTCGGTGCGGCGGCGGTTGGCGTAGGAGAGATGCGCCACCGCCTGCGTCAGCCGCGGCAGCAGCCGGTTGCCGAAGATGCCGAGAACCTGCGTCCCCCACTCGCGCGCCGCCGCCTCCTCGCGCTTCGTGTGGGGCAGATTGAGGACGGCGGCGAACGCCCCCGTGTGCAGCCGTGCGTGCTGGCCGATCAGGATGTTTTCCATCACCGTCAGATTCGGGAACAGGCGGATGTTCTGGAAGGTGCGCGCCACACCGGCACTCAGGATCTGATCGGGCCGCAGGCCGAGGATGTCACGCCCGCGGAACTGGATGGTGCCGCTTGCCGCTTCCGTCAGCCCGGTGATGACGTTGAACAGCGTCGATTTTCCCGAGCCGTTCGGCCCGATCACCGCGACCACGCTGCCCTGCGGCACGGTCAGATCAATCGCATTCAGGGCCACCAGTCCGCCGAAGCGCACGGTGACACCGCGCACCTCCAGCACCGGGCCGCCGGCGTAAGGATCGGCCCCCAGCCCCTTGATGCCGACGGCGCTGCCGCGCCGCACCTCGGCGTGCTGCTGCTCGAAGCTCAGCGCCGCCTGGTGGCGATAGGCCGGCAGCAGCCCGCCGCGGCGGAACAGCATCATCAGCACCAGGATGATGCCGAAGATCAGCTCGATCGACTGCGTGAGGTCGAGCTTCTCGAGGAATGGGCTGCCGACCATATGCCCAAACGATTGAATCCAGCCCGACAGATCCTCAAGCCACCAGGATTGCAGAAGCTGGAGGACCACCGCGCCGAGCACCACGCCCCAGACGCTGCCGATGCCGCCGAGCACGACCATCACCAGGATCATGATCGAGACCGGATAGCCGAACATCTCCGGGGTCGCGGTCTGCAGCTTGGCGACGTAAAACACGCCCGTGGCACCCGCGAACGCGGCCCCGGTCGCGAAAGCCAGCAGCTTGTATTTGGTGAGATACACGCCCATCGCGCCGGCGGCGATCTCGTCCTCGCGGATCGCCATCCAGGCGCGGCCGATGCGGCTGTCGCGCAGCCGGGTGCTGACGAAGATCAGCAGTGCGACCATCGCAATCGCGACGTAGTAGTAGGGCGTGGCGGCCACGCCGAAGCTGTGGCCGAACAGCCGCGGCGCCTGCACGCCATTGAGGCCGGCAGCACCATTGGTGAGCGAGGACCAGTTGCGCACCACGATCGGCACGATCTCGCCGAAGCCCAGCGTGACGATCGCGAGATAGTCGCCGCGCAGCCGCAAGGTCGGCACGCCGAAGAGTGTTCCGAAGAACGCGGCGATGATCCCGCCCAGCGGCAGTGCGATCCAGAACGAGAGCGTGAAATGCACGAGGTCGCCGGTGGGCAGGTGCAGATGCTGCACCAGGCCCACCGCGGCCAGCGGCTGCCAGAAGCTGCTCCAGTGCGGCTCGACCTGGAAGCTCGAGAGAATACCGTAGGTGTAGGCGCCGATCGCGAAGAACGCGGCGTAGCCGAGGTCCAGCAGGCCGGCGAAGCCCACCACGATGTTCAGGCCGAGGGCCAGGATCGCGTAGTTGGCCGCGTTGGCGCCGCTGTCGATGTTGGCGTCGTTGCCGCTGAGGATCGGGAATGCGACCGCGCCGATCGCGATCAGCGCCACGAGGGCTTGTTTGCGGCGCTCGACCGTCACCCCGCCCCAGGGACGGGTCCAGAACGAAGCGCCCGGCGAGGGGGCCAGCGGCGGGACGGTCTCGGCCGCGCTCGTGCTTTCGACCGGGGTATCAGCGGTCGCTTCGGTGGTCGTCGAGTTCATGCGCCGCTCCTCATGCCTCGTCCGATCAGGATTTGTTCGGGGCGAGGCGGCCGAACAGCCCGGACGGACGGAACACCAGCACCAGCACCAGGATCGAGAAGATGATCACGTCGGTCCATTCGGTGGCGATGAACTGGCCGCCCAGCGCCTCGATCAGCCCGATCAGCACGCCGCCGACCATGGCGCCGACGACGTTGCCGATGCCGCCCAGCACGGCGGCGGTGAAGGCCCGCAGCCCGGCGGTGAACCCGATGATGAAGCTGGTGAAGTTGTAGTAGAGGCCAAAGATCAGCCCGCCCGCCCCGGCCAGTGCCGAGCCGACGAAGAACGCGGTGACGATGACGCGATCGACTTCCACCCCCATCATGCGCGCGGCTTCCTGGTCCTGCGCGGTCGCGCGCATCGCTTTGCCCAGGCGCGAGCGCTGGACGAAGAAATGCAATCCTCCGAGCAGGACGATTGCGATCCCCCAGATCAACACCTGCCGCAATTGGACCACCGCGCCGCCGATGGGCCAGCGCACCGTCGGCAGCGGATTCGGGAAGTTCTTCGAATCCGCGCCGACGCCGATCAGGATGATGTTGAACAGGATGTAGGAGACGCCGATCGTCGTGATCATCGCCGCCGGCCCCTTGACGTTGCGCAAGGGGCGCAGCGACAGCCGTTCGATCACGACGCCTAAAACGCCTGAGGCCAGCATCGTCACCCCGAATGCGAGCACCAGCGCACCGACCAGCGGCAGCCCGACCAGTATCACGCTTTGCCCGTTCAGCCCGATCGCCTGCAACGTCCACAGGCCGATGAAGCTGCCCACCATGAAGACGTTGAAATGGGCGAAGTTGATCAGCTCGAGGATGCCGTAGATGAGCGTGAACCCGAGTGCCAGCAGCGCGTACATGGCACCCAGGCTCAGCCCGTTGATGATCTGCTGGACGATCAGGTCGGTGTAGGTCATCCGCTCAGACCGAGGGAGCGTTGCCGACGTAGTGGAACTGGTGGATGATGTCGTCCACAGGGTATTTGGTGTCGTGCTGGATCTGGAACACGCTGATGATCCGGTTGTTGATGTCGCCGTTCTTGTCGAACGAGACCGGGCCTTGCAGCGTCTGCACGTTGCTGGTCTGGATCGCGTCGCGCACGGCGCTCCGGGTGACCGCCTTGCCGGTCGCAGCGACGCGCTTGATCGCGTCGAGAATCACGGTTGCCGCGTCGTAGGAGGTGATCGCGTAGTCATCCGGCACCAGGTTGAACTTCTCCTTGTAGCGCTTGATCCAGGCCTGCACCTTGGGGTCCTCGAGCACGTGCGGGGAGGCGATCGTGGCATACCAGCCCTGGGCGGCGGGGAAGCCGACCGCGCTCAGCATCTCCGGCGCGTAGACGCCGTCGCCGCCGCCCTTGGTCATCTTCGGCACGATGTCGTACGACTGCTTGGCGAGCTTGACGCCGGCCTGGGTGACGCCGCCGTAGTAGATCGCGTCCGGGTTCAGCGACTTGATCTTGGTCAGGCTCGGCGTGTAGTCCGACGCCTTCGGGTCGAGCCGGTCGCGGCCGAGCACCTGGATGCCCTTCTTCTTCGCCTGCGCCTGGAACGTATCGGCAATGCCGACGCCGTAGGCGCCGCTATCGTCGAGGATATAGACCTTCTTCACCTTGAGGTTGTCGGCATAGAAGTTCGCCATGTACGGACCCTGATAGGCATCCGTCGTCACAGTGCGGAAATAGACCGCCTTGCCCTGCGGCCGGTATTGCTGCGCGAATTGCGGGTTGGTGATGTCGGGGTTGGTCGAGGCAGGCGTGATCGTCGCCAGGTCGCCCTCGCTCAGGATCGGCGACATCGCCTTGCCCGAGCCGCTCATCTGCGGGCCGACCGAGGCGACCACGTTCCTGTTCGCCACCATCTTGCGTGCGTTCGTTGCCGCCTGCGCGGGATCGTACTGGCCCGCGGTCGCGGTGCCGTTGTCGGTCACCATGAGCTTCAGCTTGTAGCCGGCGACGCCGCCTTTCGCGTTGGCGTCGTCGATCGCGAGCATGGCGCCGTCCTTGATCCTGGTCGCGGATTCGGCGTCCGATCCAGTGAGCGGCAGCGCGATGCCGATGGTGAGGGTTTTGTCCGCCGCGAGGGCGGGGTCGGCGCCGAGCGCCGCGGCCGCGGCACCGGCGCCGAGAATTTGCATGGATGCGCGACGAGTGATCATGGTTGGTTGTCCTTCAGTAAACCCGGTTGGATTTTGTTTGAATTTTTGAACGGCCGTGCTGGCCCGGGAGCGCTGCTTCCGGGCCTTCGGCCGCATGGGCCTGCCTTGCCGGCAGGCGCGGACGCGCTCGCGGCACTTAGACCGACGGCGCGGTGCCGACGTAGTGGAACTGCCGCATGTCGTCGGCCGGCAGGCTCTTGTCCTGGCGGATCTGGAACACGCTGATGGTCTTGTTCTTCATGTCGCCGTTGGCGTCGAATGAGACCGGGCCTTGCAGCGTCTGGACGTTCGCGTTCTGGATCGCGTCGCGCACCGCCGAGCGCGTCGGTGCCTTGCCGGCGGCGGTGACGCGCTGGATCGCATCGATGATCACCAGTGCTGCGTCGTACGACGTCACCGCGTAGTCGTCCGGCTGCACCTTGAACTGCGCCGTGTACTTCTTCACCCACTCAGCCATCTTGGACTCTTCGGTGAGGTGCGGCGAGGCGATCGTCGAATACCAGCCCTCGTTCGCCGGATTGCCGACCGCGGTCAGCATCTCCGGCCCTTGCACGCCGTCGCCGCCGCCCTTGATCATTTTCGGGATGATGTCATAGGCCTGCTTGGCCAGCTTCACGCCGGCTTGCAGCACGCCGCCGTAATAGAGTGCGTCGGGGTTCAGCGCCTTGATCTTGGTCAGGATCGGCGTGTAGTCGGCGGCCTTCGGGTCGAGCCGGTCGCGGCCCAGCACCTTCATGCCCTTCTTCTTCGCCTGCTCCTGGAACGCATCGGCGAGACCCACACCATAAGCGCCGCTGTCGTCGAGGATATAGACGCTCTTGGCGTGCAAATTGTCGGCGTAGAAATTCGCCATGTACGGACCCTGAAAGGCATCCGTCGCCACGGTACGGAAATAGATCGGCTTGCCCGCCGGACGGTATTGCTGGGCGAATTGCGGATTGCTGATGTCAGGGTTGGTCGAGGACGGCGTGATGATCGCGAGGTCGCCCTGGCTCAGGATCGGCGCCATCGCCTTGCCCGCGCCGCTCATCTGCGGGCCGATCGCGGCAACCGTCGCCTTGTTGGAAACCATCTTGCGCGCGTTGGTGGCGGCCTGTGCCGGATCGTACTGGCCGGCGGTCGCGGTGCCGTCGTCATACGGCACGAACTTGATTATGTAGCCATTGATGCCGCCCTTGGCGTTGATCTCGTCGAACGCCATCTTGGCGCCGAACTCGACACGCCTGGCGGATTCCGCGTCTGCTCCGGTGAGCGAGGCGTCGAGCGCCACGGTGACGGTCTTGGGCGCGGCGAGCACCGGGCGGATACCGCCGGTAGCGGCGACCGCGGCGGCCCCGGCCAGGGCGCGTGCGGCGGCACGACGGGTAATCATTGGGTTTCAACTCCCTTCTGCATGGCTTCCATGCATTAAGCAGGCAGCGCCGGGAGACGCAATCCCGAAGCGCACGATCCCGCAAAAATACCGCAACGGTCCCGCCGGCGCCAGCAATTCCGCACCGGTGCACGTCGGGGTTGCGGCCGGGCCAGCCCTTCGCTGCCTCAGCGCGGCGCCACGCCCAGCAGCTGCACCCACATGCCCACGAAGGTCAGTACCCATGCCAGTAGTGCCACCCAGAACATCGCCTGCGGGATCGGCTCCAGGAACGGCAGCCGCGCGGCCCCGGCATAGACGTGCGTGGCGGTGGCGTACATGCCGAGCGGGAACACCACCGACCATAGCCCGGGGTCGTAGCCATACGGTCCGCGTCGCAACTCCTTCCACGCGAACAGGATCAGCAGCAGCGGAATCCAGAACGTGCTCGTCGCCCACAGCATCACCGTGAACGTGCCGACGAAGTGCTGCGTCCCCAGCAGGCTCGGATCGAGACCGCGCAGCAGCATGAGGCGTGCGCCAGCCAAGGTCGCGATCGCCACCGCCCCCATATTGATCCACCACGGCGCGCCCATCTCCGCCGGGTGCATCGGCCGGAACACCCAGCGGAAGAAGATCAACGCCGCCAGCAGGATGTAGAGCATCGCACCCAGCAGGTAGAAGGCAAGACATGCGAACACGAGCGGCGGCTTGTCCGCGTGCACCGCGACGTAGCTGCCAAGAACCGCGATCAATTCCGTCGCCACCACCAGCAGCAGCCAGGCGCCGTTCAGCCCATGCTCCAGGCCCGGCTTGGCGATGCTGACGGTGACGAAGCTGAGGAAGCCGTAGGTCAGCACCGCCCAGAGCGCCACGCTCAGCCAGAACAGCGGCACCACCAGCGCCTGCAGGACGCCGAAATCCGCCAGTTGGCTGCCCAGCACGGCGGTCGCGGCGACCACCGTGAAGAACGCCGGGCCGCCGTCATGGCTCGCGAACTGGCGCAGCACCGCGCCCGGGAAACGCGCGATGCGCGCCAGCAGGATCAGCCACAGCAGCGGATAGGCCACTAGGTTGACGCCGAGCAGCGGCCATACCACCGCGTCGTATTCCAGCACGTGAGCCGCGATCGAGACGATGCCGGTCGCCATGACCAGCGCGAAGGTGCCGGGGAAGAAATCCCGCAGCCAGGCCGGGCCGGCGTCGGCTGCCGGTCGCGCCACTGCGGGCGCCTCGCCATCCTTCACGCCCCATCCTTCATGCCGAATCCTTCACGCGGGGCGGCCCTTGGCGCGCGCCACGATCTGCGTCGGGTTGACGAAGCGCAGCGCCACCAGCAGCCAGGCGAGCGTGGTCAGCATATAGACGACTGCCATCGCGTCGATCGATTGCGGCGCCCGCACACCGGCCGCGAACACCGCGTAGTAGAGCGCCACCACCAGCGTCTGGCTGTCCGGCCCGGCGGTGAGGAAGGTGAGCTCGAACATCGCAATCGCGCGCACCAACACCAGCAGCAGCGCCGCCAGGATGCCCGGCAGCAGCAGCGGCACCAGCACGGTAGCGAACAGCCGCAGCGTGCCGGCGCCGAACACCCGCGCCGCCGCCTCGATGCGCGGATCGATCTGCTCGACGAACGGGATCATCACGAACACGACGAACGGCACGCTCGGCACCAGATTGGCGAGGATCACGCCCCGATCGTCCCGGCGAGCCCGGTGCCATAGAGCGCGGTCACGAGCGGGATGCCGTAGGTCATCGGCGGCACCAGCAACGGCAGCAGGAAGATCAGCAGCACCAGCCGCTTGCCCAGGAAATGCCGCCGCGCCAGCGCGTAGCCCGCCGGCACGCCGAGCAGGCCCGCGATCAGCACCACCGCCAGCACGACCTCGAAGGTCACGCTCAGCACATCGCCGAGCTGGAACTCGTCCCAGGCGCTGGCGTACAGCGCGTGGTCAGGGAAGCGGGCAGCCAGGTGCCGAGCCAGCGGGTGGCGACGCTGTCGAGCACCACCGCCGCGATCATCGCCAGCAGATTGAGCACGAAGAAGCCCACCACGGTCCAGACCGCGAACGACCACAGCCGGGACGCGAAACCGTCCTGGGGCATGGACGCATCCTCCAGTCCGGCGGCCGGGGCAGCCAAGCTGGCAACAACGCATCCCCGGCGGCGCTCCCGCCGACACGATCTGCCGCGCGTACGCGCGCGTGCGCAACGCGGGGATTGGGCCGCTATAGCACGCGATCCTCCGCACAAGCAATGAACCGTAAACTGGTTA
>CAVWFK010000047.1:0-21810 GCA_963754235.1 uncultured Alphaproteobacteria bacterium
CTCGGCGACGTGCGGCACGCCGGGCTGGGTACATCATCACTTATTGTCCCACCACCGGTCTAAAACGCCGCCGGCACCGAGAGCACCGACGGGAGCTCGAACAGCGCGCCGCCGAGCGCCATCTCCTGTCTCCATGCCGAATTGCGTGAACTGCTTCATGCAATTGATCTGCGCGAGGCTGCCCATGTTTGTCGAGCAACACGTTCGGCTTGTAGGCGCGGCGCCTTCATCAGGCTGGAGCAGCCGCCGGGGGCGGTCAGGCGGGCAGCCATGTCGGCCTGGGGACCCACCGCCAGCTAGCTTCAGCTCTTGGATGAGCGACTCCCTGGAGGGCGTGGCGGATAGCAGAGCTGGGGGTGATGAAGCGCACCGCTCCCAAATCGCTGATCAGCTCGCCCGAGACCGCGGCGGCATCGATCGCGGTGGTGTTGCAGACGCGGAACACGATCCACTTGGAATCCTTGCCGGTGATCGGGTCGGTGTGCCGCCAGGGACGATGTGGAGCACCTCTTCTCGCTCGTCACGCCCGCGACCGCATAAGCGATCGCCGAATTCACGTCCGCAAAGATCGCGTTGACGTGGTCGCTGTCGATCAGCTCGCGCGCCTTCTGCACGCCGGTGCCGACATCGTGGCGCTGTCCTCCACCAGCAATGGCCATGCCGCCCCAGGATGACGCCCGCCTTGATCTCGCCGACCGCGTATGTCGCGCTATTCACCTCGTCGCGCGCGAAGGCGGCTAGACGCCGGTCAGCGGGTCGATCAGGCCGAGCTTGATCGGCTGCTCGCCACGCGCGGAGAGGATGAACGGGGCGGTGAGCTGCAATGCACCGATCGCGGCACCTCCCGCGAGCACGCCGCGACGACGCACGCCACCCGTGGCGCTGTTCTCGGAGATCGTAATACCCTCCCTGCGGCGCGCGAAATCACGGGGCCGCGGTTTGTGTTCGTTCCTGGTCAGCGCCGGACCCGATAACCGCGGCGAAACGATCCGCCTGGTAGCAAAATTGGGCCGTCCCAGCGCGTCAAGCGCGCGCACTCTATTCTGAGGCGCGCGCCCAAGTCCACTCGTTTTGCTCAAGCGCCGGTAAGATTGCGCTATTTTCAGACAGCCCACTTTCAGATAGGCCGCGCGGCACCGCGCGGTCGCTGAACAGCAGGTCGCGCGGCTTGCGGCCTCAGACCGCCTTCTTGAGGTTCGGCGAGGCCTTGAAGCTCACGGTCTTGCCGGCCTTGACCTTCACCGGCTCGCCGGTGCGCGGTTCATTGCCTTGCGCGCCTTGGTCTTGCTCACCGAGAAGGTGCCGAAGCTCGGCAAGGTGAAGCCGCCGTTCTTCTTCATTTCCCTGATGATTGCCTCGATCAGTTCGCCGGCCGTGCGGCTCCCGCCACACCGGTGCATTCGGTGGAATCCTGGATCACCTGGGCGATGAAGGCCTTGCTCATCGTTAACGATCTCCTCAAGCTGCCAGCTTCGGCTTTGTCGAATTTGGTGTGTGTCTGTGGTGCGGCGCGGCTCTTTAGCGAGGTTCGCGTGAAAATGCCAGTGCTTGTTTGGCCCCCCGACCACAAATCCTGGCCGGGTTGGACCGCAGGACGCACCCCGCCCTAGAATGGTGCGTCCGGGGAAACAGGCACCATGGCTCTCGCCCGCAGCGTTGCACTCGACGACAAATACACCCTCGATCGCGATCGTATCTATCTCAGCGGCACCAGGCCCTGGCGCGGCTGCCGATGGTGCAGCGCCGCCGCGATGCCGCGGCCGGGCTATCGACCGCGGGCTACGTCTCGGGCTACCGCGGCTCGCCGCTCGGCGGCCTCGATCTGGCGCTGTGGCAGGCAGCCGCGCTACCGCCCGGCACGACATCGTCTTCCGCCCTGGTGTGAACGAGGAGCTCGCGGCCACCGCGATCTGGGGCACGCAGCAGGCCAGTGCCGGAACCAGCGGCCGGCACACGGCGTGTTCGCGCTTTGGTACGGCAAGGGACCGGGGGTCGATCGCAGCGGTGACGCTTTTAAGCACGGCAATGCCGCCGGCAGCTCCCGCAACGGGGGCGTGCTGGTGGTCGCGGGCGACGACCATCTGGCGAAATCCTCCACCCTGCCGCACCAGTCCGATTACTGCTTCATCGCCGCCGGCATCCCCGTGCTGGTCCCCTCGGGCATTGACGAGTTCGTTCCGTTCGGTGTGTTCGGCTGGGCGCTGTCGCGCTTCTCCGGCTGCTGGGTGGGCTTTCGCGCCGTCGCCGCAATCGCCGAAGGCTCGGCCTCGGTCGATGCCGGCGCTGCGCTCGCGATGCGGTTCGCACAACCGGAGGTCGCGCTGCCGCCGGGCGGGCTGCACATCCGCCTCGGCGATGACTGGAACCTTCAGGAAGCGCGGCTCCATGAGTTCAAGCTGCCGGCCGCACTCGCCTTCGCACGCGCCAACGCGATCGACCGCAACGTCCTCGACGGCGGCGCCGCCCCGCTTCTTGGCCTGCTCACAGGCGGCAAATCGTTCCCCGACGTGATCGAGGCGCTCGACCTGCTTGGCATCGACGCCGCGCGCGCCGGCCGGATCGGGCTGCGGCTGCGCAAGATCGGCCTCGCCTGGCCGCTGGAGCCGGAGGGGGTGCGCGATTTCGCCGACGGCATCGAGGAAATCCTGGTCATCGAGGAAAAGCGCCCGGTGATCGAGGCGCAGGTGAAGGAGCGGCTTTACGGCCGCACCAACGCGCCGCGCGTGCTGGGCAAGCACGGCCCGGACGGGGCGGCGCTGCTGCCCGTCACGGGCGAGCTCGACCCGCTGACCGCGGCCCAGGCGATCGGACGCAGGCTCGCGGCACTCGGTCGCGCCGATGCGGCGATCGCGGCGCGACTGGCCGAGATCGAGACCCAGCTCGCGCGCCGGGCCGAGGCCGTCGCTCCGGCCTTGAAGCGGACGCCCTATTTCTGCTCCGGCTGCCCGCACAACACCTCGACCCGCGTGCCGGAGGGCAGCGAGGCGGCGGGCGGCATCGGCTGCCACACGATGGCGGTCTGGATGGACCGCAGCACCGTCGGCTACACGCAGATGGGCGGAGAGGGGGCGCAGTGGGTCGGCATGGCGCCGTTCACCACCACGCCGCACATCTTCCAGAACCTCGGCGACGGCACCTATTTCCATTCCGGCATCCTCGCGATCCGCCAGGCGGTCGCGGCCGGCGTGAACATCACCTACAAGCTGCTCTACAACGACGCGGTCGCGATGACCGGTGGCCAGAAGCTCGACGGTACGCTCACTGTCCCCGATCTGGTGGCGCAACTGCGTGCCGAGGGCGTGGGCCGCATCGTCGTCGTCTCCGACGCGCCAGAGCGGCATGATGCCGGCCGTCTCGGCGTCGATGTCCGCAACCGCGACGATCTGGACGCGGTGCAGCGCGCATTGCGCGAAGTGCCCGGCGTCACCGCCATCGTCTATGAGCAGACCTGCGCATCCGAAAAGCGCCGCCGGCGCAAGCGCGGCACGATGACCGATCCGGCCCGCCGGGCCGTCATCAACGAGGCGGTGTGCGAGGGGTGCGGAGACTGTTCCGCGAAATCCAACTGCCTCTCGGTGGTGCCGGTCGAGACCGCGTTCGGCACCAAGCGCGCGATCGAACAATCCTCCTGCAACAGGGATTTCTCCTGCGTCGGCGGCTTCTGCCCGAGCTTCGTCACCATCGAGGGCGGCAGCCTGCGCAAGCCCGCGCCCGCCTCGGCGAAGGAAGCCGGGGCCGACGATCTGCCGCAGCCGAATTTGCCCGACATCACCGGTCGCACCTGCAATATCCTGCTCACCGGCATCGGCGGCACCGGCGTGGTCACGATCGGCGCACTCCTCGGCATGGCAGCACACCTCGACGGGCGCGGCGTTGTCGTGCTTGACCAAACCGGGCTGGCGCAGAAGGGCGGCGCGGTCACGACGCATGTGCGTATCGCGGGCGATCCCGAAACCGTGCGCGGCACGCACATCCCCGACGGCGCCGCCGACCTGATTCTGGGCTGCGATCTGGTGGTCGCGGCCGGTGCCGAGGCGCTGCGGCTCGCGCGCGCCGGCCGCACCCGCGCGATCGTCAACACTCACCAGACGGTCACTGCGGAGTTCACCCGCCACTCCACGTTCTACCGCTTCCCGGCGGACGACCTCTGCCGCGCGATCGGGCGCGCGGTCGGTGAACCGGGTGAGGATTTCTTCGACGCGGTGGCACTTGCAACGGGGCTGCTCGGCGACGCCATCGCCGCCAATCCGCTGCTGCTCGGCTATGCGTGGCAGAGCGGGACACTGCCGGTCTCGGAGGAGGCGCTGCTGCGCGCGATCGCGCTGAACGGTGTGGCGGTCGAGCTGAACCGGCTTGCTTTCGCCTGGGGGCGTCGCGCCGCGCACGACATGGCGTCGGTGCGGCGCGCGGCGGGGCTGGATGTGCCGCCACCCGCGCCCGAGACGCTCGCGGCACTGGTGGAACGCCGCGCCGCGTTCCTCGCCGACTACCAGGACGCCGCCTACGCCGCCCGCTACCGCCGCACGGTGGCGCGCGCGGCGGAGGTGGCGCGCAGGCAGGCCCCCGGCCGCACCGGGCTGGCCGAGGCGGTGGCGCGCAATCTCTTCAAGCTGATGGCCTACAAGGACGAGTACGAGGTGGCGCGGCTGCTCACCGACGCCGCCTTCCACCGCCGGCTCGATGCGATGTTCGAGGGCAGGCGGCGCGTCGTGTTCCATCTGGCCCCGCCGATCCTGGCGCGGCGCGACCCCTCGACCGGGCACTTGCGCAAGCGCGCGTTCGGGCCGTGGGTGCTGCCGGCCTTCCGCCTGCTCGCGCGCGTCCGGCGGCTACGCGGCACCGCGCTCGATCCCTTCGGCCGCACAGCCGAACGCCGCGCCGAACGCGCGCTGGTCGCCGAGTACGAAGCGCTGGTCGAGGAGTTCGCCTCACGGCTCGATGGCGACAACCATGCCTGCGCGCTCGAACTCGCGGCGCTGCCGGACGCCATCCGCGGCTTCGGTCACGTCAAGGCGGCGAGCCTGGATGGGGCGAAGGCGCGGAGAGCGATGCTGCTGACCGCTTTCCGGGCGCCGGCGGCACCCAGCGCAGCGGCGTAGGGGAGCGCAGCAGCCCGATCGCGAACGACGCCGCGGCATCGCCAAGCGAGGCATGGAACCCGGCGCGCAGCGATCTCGCGCGCAGGTGCTCGCCGACCAGCCACGGACGGCCGCGACGCATCGCGGCGCGGACCGAATGCCACCAGATCTGGCCCGTGAACTCCCTGATCCGCGCCTCGTCGGCGGGCGCCGGCCGGTAGGTTTCGAGGAAGCCCTCGAGCAATTGGCCCAGGTACCTGCCGAGACGGCGCAGGGTTGCGCTGTCCAGCGGCGGGCTGCCATTGGGGATATGCCGCACGATCAGCCGCGCCGCCTCGTCTGCCTCTGTGCCGAGAATGGGCGCATACACCTCGGCCAGGATCGCAGCCGCGTTTGCAACCATCACCGGCTTGACCGCGTGCGTCGTGTTGCCCTGGTGGTTGCGGTAGGTGCACAGCACCTCGGGCAGCAGGGCAACCTCTCCCACGCGCGCGAGGCGGAGATAGAGGTCGTAATCGTCCGCATAGACCGCCGGCTCGCGCATGAAGCTCTCCAGCCGGCGCACGGCGTCGGTGCGGAACATCATCGCCGAGTAGCTGTAGGGATTGCGCAAATGCAATTGCCAGCGCATCACGACGGGCGTGTTGCCCGACCCGTAGCTCGCGTGGATGAGGCGACCGTCCGGCGCCAGTTCGCGAACCTGGGTGCCGACCAGCACCACCGACGGCTCTGCGTCCAGCAACGCAACCTGCCGCGCGAGGCGCGTGGGTGAGGCGAGGTCGTCGTGATCCAGCGCCGCGACATACTCGGCCGCGCAGGCCGCGAAGCCCGCATTGCGCGCGCCGACGATGCCGAGATTGCGGGCGTTGCGGATCACCCGGATGCGCGGGTCCGCGATTGCGGCCAGCAGCGCCGGCGTGGCATCGGTCGAGCAGTCATCTACCACCACCAGCTCGAAATCGGCGAAGCTCTGGGCGAGCACGCTCGCGATGCTTTCACCGATGGTCCGGGCGCCGTTATAGGTGGTCATCAGCACGCTGACGCGCGGTCGCCTGCCGCCGGTCCTCTCGTCGCTCACCTGCCTACCGCCGCTTTCAGTCCCGTATTCCCCGTCATGCTCGGCGAAAGGCGAGCATCCACGATTCGCACGCCGCCGGCCAGTCGTGGATGGCCGGCCTCCGTCGACCATGACGGAGGAGCAATGGTCATGACATACGACCGTCCTAAGAGCGGCGCAAGTGCTCCGTTCACCCGGCCAGCAACGTCCGCAGATATGTGACGCTGGCGGCCACGGCTGCGTCCTCATCACCGCCATACCGCGGGTCCAGGTAATCGATCTCCACCGCGAGCAGCCCCCGATAATCCGCTTGCCGCAGCAAGCGCACCACCTCGGCGACATCGATCAGCCCCTCGCCCAGCGGCACGCTCGGCCAGAAGCCGAAGGTCTTGGGGTCGCCCTGGTGGGCCGCCAGGCTCTTGACGTGGGTGGCGCGCGCGAATGGCGCGAGCCGGCGCGCGACCGCCATCGGATCTTCCGACATGCGAAGATTGTTGTCGGTATCGAGGCAGACGCCGAGCCAGGGCGAGCCGACCGCGTCGATCAGCTCGGCCATCTCCTCGGCCAGCAGGTCGATGTGGTTCTCGATCGCCATCACCACGCCCGTCCGCTCCGCCGGCCCGCACAGCCGCCGCAGCAGCGGCACCAGCTTGGCCTTGTGCTCCGCCCACGTGGCCGGCCGCGTCCGCCGGCCGCCGCCGCAGATGCGCATCACGCGCGCACCCACGCGCCGCGCTGCGTCCAGATGCCGCACCAGATCCTCCGCCGCCTCCGGCAGCGTGCCGGAGCCGAGGCCGTTCGGATGCCCCCACGCCCAGACCGGCTCGATCCCCAGCGCCTCTAGCCGCTCGCGCAGGCTGGCCAGGAAGGCGTCGGTCGGCTCGGGCAGATAGCAGCATTCGAGCGAGACGCCTTCGGCGCCGAGCGCATGGGCGCGATCGAGGAAATCCCACACCGTCATCCGCCGGCCCGGATCGGTTTGCAGGTCCGGATACCAGTCGCCGAAGAAGCGATGGTAGCAGTAGGAGTCGATGCCGATCTTCATCGGGCGGCGCCCTTCTCAAAGTCTCACGGAGGAGGAAATGGGTGACTGAACCACCTTTGGCTAGGTTTCTTGCTGGCCATCTGGACGTGACACCGCTATTTGGGGTTCGATTGCATATGCATTCCCATCAGCCTTGCGGGAGACGAACTATGCCGGCCGACACCATTTTGCGCGCTGCGTTCATTCTTGGATGCGCCTTGGCGCTTTCCATCCCATCGCGTCGCGCCTCGGCCGAGGTCTCGGCCGCGACCCCGTCGGTGCAGGCCAAAATCGCCGCGGCGGTCGAGCAGGAGCGCAAGGTCTATGGCGGCAAAACTCCGGTTCCGGCGGCCCTGGTGGGGGTATGGGACGGATCGGGCGGAAGCTACGTGCACGCCTTCGGCGACGCCGATCTGGCAACGCGCCGGCGGCTGACTGCGGCGGATCACTTCCGCATCGGCAGCAACACCAAGACCTTCGTCATCAGCGTCCTTCTGCAATTGGTGGACGAAGGCAAGCTGAAACTCGACGATCCGCTCAGCCGCTTCTCGCTCGGCGTGTCGATCCCCAATGCCGACCACATTACGGTGCGGGAGCTGTGCCAGATGCGCAGCGGCCTGTTCGAGGCGTACGACACGCCCGAATTCGATCACCTGACCAACATCCACGACATGAAGTTCGACGCGCGCACGCTGATCACCTGGGCAATGAAGCAGAAGCCCTATTTCCCGCCCGGCACCGGCTATAAGTACAGCAACACCAACTACCTGATCCTGGGGCTGATCATTGCAAGCACGACGCAGGATTCGGTCGGCGACCAGATCCGCAATCGCCTGCTGAAGCCGTTCCATTTGATGCAAACCAGCTATCCCGAGACCGAGGCGATGCCGGACCCGTGGGCCCACGGGTACTCGCTTCGCAAGGACGGCACGTGGCAGGACGTCAGCGGCACGATCCCGGTTTCCCTGATGGGCGCGGCGGGCGAGATGATATCGGATATGGATGATATGAAGCGCTGGGTGAAACTCTATGTCGAAGGGAAGACGAATGGGCCTGCAACGCAGCGCGCGCGAATGACCTGCATTCCAATCGGGCAAGGAAATCTGTCATTCGGGCTCGGCATCGGGTGCAGTGCCGGCTGGTATGGCTACACCGGCGGCCTGCCCGGCTACAACACCGCCGGCTACTATTTCCCCGCTGCGAACGTGACCGTCATGTCCTGGGTCACGCTGCAGGCGGACAATCCGTTCCCTGGCGTTGCAAATGCGATATTCAAGGATATCGCGCGCATCATGACCCCGGGAAACATTCCCTTTGTCACGGGTAAGCCCACACCCGACACCGCGAAGGCGCAGCCGTGGGCGCAACCCGTTATCGCCAAGTAGCGGCGAACGACCCCTCGACCGTCTCGCTACAGCCAGGGACTGTCCGGCGGCAGCCCCATCAGGTGCCGCCCGACCGCTTCGAAATGGCTCTCCCGCGCCTGCACCTGCTGGGCCAACGCGTGGATGTCGCGAAAGCGCCGCTCGAACGCGCCCGCGGCGAACACCGCGTCGCCGCCGGCGGCGTGGTAGGCGGCATCCGCAACCCGCGTCGCCTCGCCGATCGCGTGCGTAGCCGCCATGCGGATCGCGACCCGGCGATCGAGCGGGATCATCGGCCCACCGTCGCACGCCTCCCGCCAGGCGCCTTCCAGCGTATCGTGCAGCAGCAGCCGCGCCGCGCGCAGCCGCGCTTCGGCCTGGCCGACCTCGCGTTGCAGCGAAGGCGTGTCGCGCAGCGTGCGCGCCATCGCACGCGGCACCTTGCCCGCCGCGAAGGCGATCAGGGCCGCGAGCATCGCCTGCGCGATGCCGAGGGAAACGGCGGCGAAGCTTGCTCCATAGATCGCATTTGTCGTGAAACGATACAATGGCGCATCAAGCCGGCGTTCCTCCGGCTGGTCGCGCAGCAAGCCGAAGGCTTCGGGCACGAACAGGTCGGTCGCCCGGAACGTGTCGCTGCCGGTGCCTCGGAGGCCGATCACCTGCCAGACCGGCACGATTTCGGCCGCCTCGCGCGGGAACAGCAGGGTTCGCTCGCCTAGCTTCGTGCCATCCTCCGCCACGAGCGCGGCATGGCCGCCGAGCCAGGTAGCGTGATGGCAGCCGCTCGCGAACCGCCACTCGCCGGTCAGCCGGAACCCGCGTGGCACCACGACCGCCCTGGCACCGGGCCCCGGTCCCCATGCGAGCACCGCGCGCGGATCGGCGAACACCGTGCGGGCGGCATCCGGCGCCAGGTAGGCGGCGGCGAACGCGCAACCGGAGGCCTGGCCGAGGCACCAAGCTGTGCTGGCGTCGGCGGCCGCGATCGCCTCGATCACCGCAACATAACGTGAGGGTGCAAGCTCAAGGCCGCCGACGACGTGCGGCAGCAGCATCCGGAACAGTCGTGCCTCGTGCAGCGCGTCGAGCACGTCGTCGGTCAGCACGCCGGCTGCCTCCATGCGCGGAGCGGCCGCAGCCAGCAGCGGGCCGAGGGCGCGCCCGCCCGCCAGCAGCAAGGGCTCGGTCCCCTCCTGCTCCTGCGCCACCTCTGCCGCCATCCGCCCCCTCCGCTGCCGATCGGGTCAGGCTGATCGGCGGCGCGGGCGATGGCAAGGCTTACGGGTAGCCGTAGGCAGGCGGCGGTGGCGGATAGGCCGGAGCGTAGTAGCCCGGCGGCGGGTAATAGGCGGGCGGCGGCGGGGCGTAGTACACCGGCGGCGGCGGCGCGTAATATGCCGGCGGCGCATACGCGCCGGCCACCGCCGCGCCAATGCCGAGACCGAGCAGCGCCCCCGCCACGGCGGCCCCGCCGTTGTTCCAACCGCCGCCATGCCAGTCACCTCCGTGCCAGCCGCCGCCATGCCAGCCACCCCCGTGCCACTCGGCCTGGGCCGCCAGCGGCGCGCCGGCGATCGCCAGAGTGGCGAACCCCGCGACCGTTCCGCGCATCAGCGCGTTCATCGTTCCATCTCCTGTCCTATCCAGTTAAAGCGCCGCTCCGGCCCGCAAGGTTGCGAGAAGGCAAAGCCCGGCACCCAGCATCAGACAGCGGACGCCCGATTCGTGGCGAAATGCTGAAGTGATGATGGCGCCGCGCGGGTAGGTTGACCCCGCCGCGCCCGGTCCCGACGATCCGCGCCGCGCGGGAAGCGGGAGGATGGCATGATCCTGGTCACCAACGGCGAGGGCTATCCGGGGGCGGACACCACCGCGCGGCTGCTCGCCGAGGGCGGCAGCCCGCTCGATGCCGTCGAGGCCGGCGTGCGGCTGGTCGAGCAGGACGAGCGGGTGCGCACGGTCGGCCGCGGCGGCTGGGCCAACATCCTGGGCGAGGTGGAACTTGACGCCGCGATGATGGACGGCACCACGCTGCGCACCGGCGCGGTCGGCTCCGTGAAGGGTTTTTTGCACCCGGTCACGATCGCGCGCGCGGTGATGGAGCGGCTGCCGCACGAGTTGCTGGTGGGGGAGGGGGCGGAGATGTTCGCCCGCGAGATCGGCGCCGAGACCGCCGAGAACCTGCTGCCGCATGCCCGCGACGCCTGGCAGGAATGGTTCGACCGCGCGGTGCGGGGCGAGGCGCGCGAGCGCTGGCCCGAAAGCGGGCTGATCGCGCACGTGAACCGCCAGATCATGCCGGAGGGTCCCGCCGGAACCACGGTGTTCCTGGCTCGCGCGCGGGACGGCGCCATCGCCTCGGGCAGCAGCACTTCAGGCTGGCAGTGGAAGCATCCAGGCCGGCTCGGCGACACGCCGATCATCGGCGCCGGGTCGTACGCCGACACGCGCCACGGCGCCTGCGCCTGCACCGGTGTGGGCGAGATGGCGATCCGCTGCGGCACCGCGCGTGCGGTGGTGCTGTATATGAAGAAGGGTGCGAGCGTACACGACGCAATGGGTGAGGCGGTCGAGGACATGCGCGCCATGCGCGGCGGCCTGCTCGGGCGGATCACCATCCACGCCATCGACACGCGCGACAATCATCGCGTGGTGTCGGTGAACGGGGACGGCACCAACGCCTTTTATCTCTGGCGCGAGGGCGAGGCCCGCGCCAGCCGGGAGCTGTGCGAGCCGATTCCGCTTTAAGAGTTGGTTTCTGCGACAGCCGAAAGCGCGTCCGCCCCGGCGGCGAGCGCGGTGCTGGCGACCGGTTCGATCCCGAACCCGTACGCGTTGGATTTAAGCGCGGCGAAGATCGTGACGCCATCGCCCACGTGGTTGCGGATGCGGCGCGTGAACCCGGCGACGGCGCCGAGATCGATTTCGAACTGGTTGCGCCGCGCATGCGCTTCCAGATTGGCGAACTCTGCTACGGCCGTCATCGTTTCCTCTGGTTTTGTCGGGAGCTTTCTTCAGGTCTCCCGCCGGTTCAAGTTCGATTTCGGGGAAGGGCCGGAGCCGCTTGCCTAGCTCGGCTGCCGTACGCAACAATGACTGCCTCAAGGAGGGAAGGCAACGGGATGATAGCCGACCCGATCGAGTTCGAGTTGTTCAAAAACGCCATACTCTCGATCGCCGACGAGATGGCCTTGACGGTGTTCCGGACCACCTACTCCGGCGTGCTCAAGGACAACATGGACTACTCGACAGCCATGATCGACGGCGAGGGCAACCTGGTAGCGCAGGGACTCACTCTGCCCGGCCATCTCGGCTCCATGCCGACCGCGATGCGCGCCATGCTGGACGCGTTCGGCGACGACATCCACCCCGGCGACATGCTCGCGCTGAACGATCCGTTCCGCGGCGGCATGCACCTGCCGGACATCTTCGTGTTCAAGCCGATCTTCTACCATGGCGAACTGCTCGCCTATGCGGCGACGATCTGCCACCACACCGATGTCGGCGGCCGGGTGCCGGGCTCCAATGCGTCGGACTCCACCGAGATCTATCAGGAGGGGCTGCGTATCCCGCCCCTGAAGATCTACGATCGCGGCAAGCGCAACGAGACCCTGTTCGCACTGATCGAGGCCAATGTGCGCATGCCGGTCCGCGTCTTCGGCGACCTGCGTGCGCAGTTCGCGGCCTGTCATATCTGCGAGCAGTCCGTGATCGAGCTGGCGAACCATTATGGCCCGGCCAAGGTCAAGCGGCTGATGACCGAGCTGATCGACTATTCGGAGCGAATGACCCGTGCGGCGATCAGCGAACTCCCCGACGGGGAGTTCAGCTTCCTCGACCATATCGACGATGACGGCGTCGATGTCGGCAAGCCGATCCCCATCCAGGTCACGATCATCAAGTCGGGCGACCAGATCCGGGTGGACTGGACCGGAAGCTCCAAGCAGGTCCGGGGTGCGATCAACAACACGCTGTCGTTCACCAAGTCGGCCAGCTACTGCGCGATCCGCTCGGTCCTCCCGGGCAACATCCCGAACAATGACGGCGTGTTCCGCGCGATCGAGGTCTGTGCGCCGCCCGGCACGATCGCCAACGGGGTGCTGCCGGCGGCCTGCGCGGCGCGCGGGTTGACCGGGTTCCGCATGGTCGATTGCATGTTCGGGGCACTCGCAAAGATGCTGCCGGATGTCGTCTGCGCCAGCTCGGATGGCGGCAACACGGGCATCTCGATCGGCGGCTACTTCGCCGACCGCAAGCCGTTCATCTATGTCGACTTCACCGCCGCCGCTTGGGGCGGGAGGCCCTATGCGGACGGGCTGGACGGCAATTCGAACATCTACGCCAACCTGGCCTCGCAATCGATCGAGGTGACTGAGGCCGAGCAACCGATCCAGATCAGGGCCTACGAGTTCATCCAAGACGCGATGGGCCCCGGCAAGTATCGCGGCGGCGCCCCGTTCCGGCGCGAATACCGCCTCACCGCGGACGAAGCGATCCTGCAGGTCCGCTCGGACCGGCGCGTGCATCGGCCCTACGGGCTCTACGGCGGCGGGCCGGGCCGGCCCTCAATGAACTACCTCAATCCCGCCACCGAGAACCAGCTGCTCCCCTCCAAGCTCACCATGACCATCCGCCGCGGTGACGTGTTCCGCCACGAGGTCGCCGGCGCCGGCGGTTGGGGCGACCCGCTCGCGCGCGACCCGGCGCTGGTCCTGCGCGACGCGCGCAACGAGTTCATCAGCCTCGATGCGGCCCGGCGCGAGTACGGCGTGGTGATCGAGTCCGAGCACGTGGACGCGCCCGCGACCGCCGCCCTTCGCGCCCGGCTGCGCGCTGCCCGCAACTGGGACGAACCTCCCGCCGTGAGCTGGGAGCCCGCTTCCATGGAGATCGTTGGCTGATGGCCAGGTTCCGGGTCGGCGTCGATATCGGCGGCACGTTCACCGATATCGTCTTCCTGAACGACACCGGCGAGCGCTTCACCAAGAAGGTCTCCTCCACCGTCGAGAACTACGCGACGGGGATCATCGAAGGGCTTTCTGCCCTGATCGCCGAGCGCGGCTTGGACGCCGCGGAGATCGTCGAGCTGCTGCATGGCACCACCGTCGCGTCCAACGCGATCCTCGAGCTGAAGGGCGCGCGCATCGGCCTGATCACCACGCGCGGCTTCCGCGACGTCCTCGAGATCCGCACGCTGCGCTTCCCCCGGCTCTACGACCTCTCCTGGACCAAGCCGCCGCCCTTGGTCGAGCGCTATCTGCGTACCGAGGTGGGTGAACGGGTGGACGCGCAAGGCCGGGTCGAACGCCCCCTGGACGTGGCGGACGTCGAGCGGGCCGCGCGCTATTTGCTGGACCACGGTGTCGAGGGGATCGCCGTTTCCCTGCTGCACGCTTACGCGAATCCCGAGCACGAGCAGCTTGTCAAAGCCGTCCTCCATCGCATTGCGCCCTCGCTTCCCGTCTGTCTCAGCTCGGAGGTGCTGCCGGAGATCAAGGAATACGAGCGCACCTCCACGACGGTGATCAACACCTACGTGATGCCAATCGTGCGGCGCTATCTCGCGAGCCTGCAAGACGAGCTGAAGCAGATCGGCGTCGCCGCCCCTGTGCTGCTCATGCAGTCGAATGGCGGGCTGACCACCGCGGTGGCGGCAGCCTCGATGCCGATGCACATCATTGAGTCCGGCCCCGCGGCCGGCGTCGTCGGCGTACAGGCAATGGCCAAGCAGCTCGGCATCTCCAAGGCGATCTCGTTCGACATGGGCGGCACGACGGCGAAGGCGTCGCTGATCGAGAATGGCGAGGTGACCCGCGCCGCCGAGTATTCGGTCGGCGGCGGGATCATGGTCGGCTCGCGCCTGCTCTCCGGGGCCGGCTACACGCTGAAAGTACCGGCCATCGACCTGGCCGAGGTGGGTGCGGGCGGCGGCTCCAAGCTCTGGATCGACGCGGGCGGGGCGATGCAGGTGGGACCACAGAGCGCCGGCTCGTCGCCGGGTCCCGTGTGCTATGACGCGGGCGGCACCGATCCGACGGTGACCGACGCGAACATCATCCTGGGCTATATCAACCCCCGCCATCTGGTGGGCGGGGCGCTCAAGCTGAACGCCGCCAAGGCGAGGGACGCGGTCGAACGGCTGATCGCCCGTCCCCTCGGCATGGCAGTCGAGCAGGCGGCCTATGGCGCCCATCTGATCGCGGCCTCCAACATGATCCGCGCCATCAAGGCCGTCTCCAGCGAGCGCGGGCGCGACCCGCGCGATTATGCGCTGGTCGGCTTCGGCGGCAACGGACCGCTGTTCGCGTGCGTGATGGCGGAGACGTTGATGATCGGCAAGGTGATCATTCCCGCAGCGGCTGGTGTGTTCTCCTCTTTCGGCCTGCTCTACTCCGACGTCGAGTACCACTACACCAAGACGCGCAAGGCCTTGCTCAACGACATCGAGCCAGCCGAAATCACGGCGATACTGGTTCAGCTCGAGGCGGAGGCAAGCGCCCGGCTGCACGAGGACGGCTACCCGGACAGCGGCATCCAACTCCTGCGCGGCGCTATGCTGCACTACCAGGGCCAGTCCTTCGAACTAGAAGTGCCGATCGCGGCCGGGCTCCTGGATCGAGATGCACTCGCCTCCCTCGAAGAAGCATACGGGACCGAGCACGAGCGGACCTACGGCCATCGTGCCGGGGCGGACGAGCCGGTCGAGCTTGTGACTTTGAAAATCGTGGGGCGCGGCATTCCCGAGACGCCCCGCTTCACGCTGGCGGCCGGGGCGAAGCTGCCCGACGCGGTCGCCATCGACGAGCCGGTCCGCCGCGCCTATTTTGGCCCGGCCCATGGCTGGCTCAAGGCCAGCGTGCTGACGCGGGATGCGCTGGCGCAGCTCCGCCTCGGTCCGTGCATTGTCGAGGAATACGATTCTACCTGCGTGATCCCGCCTGGCTGCGCCGCTAACCTCGACCGCTACGGCAACATCGTGATCGCGGTGGGGGCGATGGCGGACGCCAGGCAGGACCGGGTTGCCATTAAAGAGACTGGAGGGACGCCATGACACTTTCGCGCCGCGACGTGCTGCAGCTTGCCGTGCTGGGACCGCTGGGGGCCGTCGCGGTGCCGAGCCGGAAGCACGCCATGGTGCAATCCACCGGCAAGACACTCACCGTCGCGATCCCGGCCGGCCCCACCACGCTGGATCCGATCAACGCCGTGACCCACGACCCGTTGGTCATCACCGGCACCAGCTTCGAGAACCTGGTCGAATAGACCAGGACGGGGTGCTCAAGCCGCAACTGGAAGGCGCTGCCGGAAATCTCCGCCGACAAGCTGGTCTATACGTTCGACCTGCGCGACGACGTTGCGTTCCAGAACGGCCAGAAAATGACCGCGGAGGACGTCAAATACAGCTTTGACTCCATGTTGGACCCGAGTTCGGGCCGCCGCGCGGCGCGGTGTGTTCGCCCGGATTGACCGGGTCATCGTCAACTCGCCGAGCCGCGTTCGCGTCCACCTGAAAGAGCCTTATGCGCAATGGGTCGATTTCCTCACCAAATACATGGGTATCTGGCCGAAAGCCTCGCGCGAGAAGCTGGGCGACGATCACTTCAAACTTCATCCGAGCGGCGTTGGCACTGGGCCCGGTATCTTCGAAGAGTGGCGGCCGAACGAGTACGTCTCGCTGAAGCGGAACGTGAGGTCGCTCACCTCGCGGAGTTGCTGTAGTGCACCCCTCCGCGTATCGCTGAGGCGGAGCAATAGGGGAGACGGCAATGCGGGCCTGGCCGCGGCGGCGCGCGACGATCGCCGGCATCGGATGCGGCGCATGAGCGGCGCGGCGCCGTCCGACCGGCCGCCGCTCATCGACGGGCTGCAATTCTGCCGCTGGTCGCGGCCGATCTTCGCGCAACTCCGGGAGGCCGGGCTTGCCGCGGTGCATGTCACGCTCGCCTATCACGAAGGCTTCCGCGCCACGGTCGATCGCATCGTCGAATGGAATTGGCGCTTTCGCGAGCATGCCGACCTGATCCTGCACGCCACCTCGGCCGCCGATATCAGGCGGGCACAGACGGACGGCCGCACGGCCATTATCTTTGGCCTGCAAAATCCGCTGCCGGTGGAGGACGATCTCGGCCTGGTGCAGGTTCTGCACGCGCTCGGCGTGCGGTTCATCCAGCTCACCTACAACAATCAGTCGCTGCTGGGCTGCGGCTGGATGGAGAGCGAGGATACCGGCATCACCCGCATGGGACGCGAAGTAATCGGCGAGATGAACCGGCTGGGTATCGCGATTGACCTGGCGCACGCCGGGGAGCGCACGGCGCTGGAAGCGATCGAACTCTCCGCCCGCCCGGTGGCGGTGACGCATGCCAACCCGTCTGCCTGGAGGCAGACCGGGCGCAACGTTTCGCCCCGCGTGCTGCGCGCCCTGGCGGAGAGCGGCGGGATGCTGGGCCTGTCGCTCTATCCGCACCATCTGCGCGACGGCTCGGCGACGACCCTCGCCTCGTTCTGCGCCATGGCGGCGAAGATTGCGGAAAGCCTCGGCACGACGCGGCTCGGCATCGGCTCCGATCTCTGCCTCGACCAGCCGGACAGCGTCGTGCAGTGGATGCGCGAAGGGCGCTGGACGCGGCCGGCGCCGGGCGAGGCGCGGGCGAAGTTCCCGCCGCAGCCGGCCTGGTTCCAGGACAGCCGCGGCTTCGCCAACCTGGCGCGCGGCCTGCGCGAGGCCGGCTTCGCCGAGGCCGATGTCGCGGCGGTGCTCGGCGGCAACTGGCTGCGCTTCATGGACGAGGCATTCGTCCCGACCGCGGAACGCCGCGGCCCGGCTCCCGTCGCTGCGGCCGGAACGCCATGACGGAGCGGCTGTCCGTCGCGGAAATCACTCGCCTTGCGGAGGCGGCGCTTCGTGCGCACGGGGCGCGTGCGGACGCCGCCGCCTCGCTGGCGCGGGCGGTCGCCGCGGCGGAGCGCGAGGGCCTCGCTTCGCACGGCCTCGCCTACCTGCCGACCTATTGCGAGCATCTCGGTTGCGGCAAGGTGGACGGCGCGGCGGTGCCGGAGCTGACGCGCCCGGCACCTTCGGTCATCGCTGTCGATGCGAAAAGCGGCTTCGCGCATCCGGCGATCGACCTTGGGCTCGACGCGCTCTGCCCGCTGGCGCGGGCGCAGGGCATCGCCGCGCTGGCGATCCGCAACTCGTATAATTGCGGCGTGCTCGGCTACCACACCGAGCGCATCGCCGCGGCGGGGCTGGTCGGGCTCGGGTTCACCAACGCTCCGGCCTCGATCGCGCCCTGGGGTGCCAGGCGGCCGGTGCTGGGCACCAATCCGTGGTCGCTCGCCGTGCCGGGGCAACCCGATCCGGTGTTCGTGATCGACCAGAGCGCGAGCGTGGTGGCCAAGAGCGAGGTGATGCGGCGTGCCCGCGCGGGGGAGATGCTGCCGCCGGGCTGGGCGCTGGACGACGGGGGGCGACCGACAACGGACGCCGCTGCGGCGCTCAAGGGCACGATGATGCCGGCGGGCGGTTACAAGGGTGTCGGCGCGGCGCTGCTGGTGGAGGTGATGGCGGCCTGCCTGACCGGGGCCACGCCGGGGGTGGAAGCCAGCCCGTTCTCCGGCACCGCGGGCGGACCTCCGCGTACCGGGCAGATGTTCTTGGCGATCGATCCGGCGGCCAGCTCGGGCGGGCTGTTCCCGGCGCGGCTTGCGACGGTCGCGGCGGCTTTCGCGGCGGCCGCCGGCAGCCACCTGCCCGGCGCCCGGCGGGCGGCCGCACGCGCCGCCGCCGATCGCGACGGCGTGGCGGTGGACCCGGCGCTGCTGGCCCGAGTGCGGGCACTCGCCGCGTGACGCCGATGGAGGCCGCACCGGCCGTGCTGCGCCCGCCGGAGACGGTGATGCGGCTCGCGCGGATGGGTGCGATGCATCCCACGCGGCTGAGCTTTCTGCGCGCCATGCTGCGCCGCGCGGCACGCGAGGGCTGGCGCGTCGATCGCTCCGTCTGGACGCTGGACGAAGCGGGTTTTGGCCACGCCGTCTATACGGTGCGGATGCCGGGGCGGGCGTGCAGCCTGGTCGCCTTCTCGCAGTTCCTGCCGGACGAGGCGCGCACCGACCGCGTGATCGCCGAGGCGTGGGACACCAGTTACGTGCTGCACGACGGCGTTCCCGACCAGACCGAGATCGCCCGGCTGGCCCGCAACGTTCCGCTGCAGGAAGCGGGCCGTTACGCGGCGACGGACCTGATCCTGTCACGCGCCAACAAGAGCACACGGCTGTTCGAGGCGGTGGCCCGCACCTTGGCAGCAGGACGCCAGCCGGATGCATCCCAGATGGAGGATGTCGGCTATCTGCTGCGCACCACGGCGGTGTACGGCAACGGCAAGTTCGGCATCGCCGATCGCGAACGGATCGCCGGCCGGCCGGAATTCGCCGGGCCGTTCCAGGCAGAGATGCTGACGGTGTGGTTGATCCGCGCCTTCTCGATCGATCTGGTGGAGCATCGCGCGGCCGCGCTTTCGCCGGGCGCCGCGCGGCTCGGTCCGGCGCTGCGGCGGCGTCTCGGCATCGGCAATGCGACCGGCCTCGGCATGGCGCCGTTCCTGGTGCGCCATCCGATCCTGCTGCACCGCTGGATGCTGGCGCGGGAGACGGCGCTGGCCCGCGTGCGTGCGTTGCCGGCGGCGACGCCGGAGCGTTGGGCGGCGTTCTGCCGCCACGTGGAGGCAGCGCGGCGCACGCTGCCGCACTGGCGGACGGCGGACCCGGTGCAGGCCGAACGCATCCGCGACCTGGCGGCCGATCTGGCGGCATTTTCGCACCGTGCCGCGGCACGACCGCCGGCCGCGCCATTTCCCTGGGATGCGCTCTATTGCTGGGCGGAAACCAATCTCGGCCTGGAGGCTCAGGAATACGCGGTGTCGCTGCTGCTGGAGCCGCATGGCGCGCTGGTGGACGATCTCTGCGAGACGATGAGCGCCGACGAGCGGGACGGCGCATGGATCGCGGGCGAGATGAACTGCGCCGCACTCGCCCGCCGGATCGATTCGGATTACCGCTGGGCGCTCGCACTGGACTTCCACCAGCCCGATTCCGTGGCGCGGTTCTGGTACGTCTCCGAGGAGAAGCTGGAGCCGCGGCTTGGCGAACGGGCGACGGAGCCGGGCGCGGATCGCGAGCAGCCGCTGGCTTTCGCGCGCGACGTCTCGCACCTGCGCCGCGTGCTCGCGACGGTCCCCGGGGCGATGCCGCTCGCGGTCTTCCTGCTGGAGCAGCCGGAGTTCCGCCACGTGGTGCGCCGCGTGCAGATCGCGGCACGCTTCGCGTATGCCGAGATCCGCGACAATCTGGTGGGCGCCGCGCTGCGGCCGATCGACCTGCTGCGCTGCAAGCTGGCCTTCTTCGGCGCCGCGCGCTTCGACCCGCGATCGGATCGCTGGCTCCGGATCTGCTTGTTCCAGGGCGCGCCGTTCCCCGGCGAGGCGCGAGCCGGTGCCACGGCCGATGCGCCCGATGCCGATGCGCCCGGTGCCGATGCGCCCGGTATCGCCGCCTGAGATGATCGAGCTGTCGTTGAACGAAGCAGAGATGCTGGCGCTGAAGGCGGCGCGCGGCGCGGGCCTGCCTTGGGGGCTGGCCGAGGATGTCGGCCGCGCAGTGCGCTGGCTGGCGCCGCGCAGCACCGCCTGGGCCGGGTCGCTGCTGGCGTTGCTGGACGGTCTGCCGGCGGATTTGTGCTGCCCGTTTCGGCTGGGCGGCTTCATGACCGACACCGCGGCGCTGCCGATCGATCGCACCTTTCCGCGCGTGTTATGGCCGATCTGGCTGGTGCCGGCGTTGCACGAGACCGCCCGGCTCGGGCGGTGCGCTGTGGCGGCGTGGCTCGGCGCGACCGATCTCCGCTGCCCGGCCGGCGGCGATGTGGTGGCCGCGGTGCCGTGGTCCGCGCTGGAGGCGCTGCCCGAGGCCGATGTGCGCGTCCGGGCGCCCGCAGCGGCGGGTGCGGTGCTGCCGCATGCGCTGATCCCGCTTTTCGCGCGCCCGCTGATCGCAGCGGGGCTGCTGGCGCGGCTCGAGACACTTGCAGCGCGCACGTACGTCCCCGCAAGCGAGGAATCGCGCCGCAAAGGAGCCGGCGCGGGATTGCGTGACGAGGATTGATGCCCAAGGAGATGCGATGCCCGAACCGGCAACCCTGAGCAGCGGCCCCGCGATCCGGATGCGGGATGCCGGCTACTACAGCGCTCACACGGTGGGTGCGAAGCAGGTCATCGATGCCGCGACCGAGCTCGTCCTGGAGACGCTCGCCGGCATGGCTCTCGGGCACTGCAACGGCACCTTCGCGATCGCCGATTTCGGCGCGGCGGACGGCGGCACGTCGATCGACCTGCACCGCGCCGTCATTGCCTGGCTGCGCGCGCGGATGCCGGAGCGGCCGATCACGCTGACCTATACCGACCTCCCGCACAACGACTTCTCCACACTGTTCCGGCTGGTCCACGGCATGTTGCCGGGCCGCGCTGGCGGCGCGCTGCACGACACACCGGGCGTCTTCACTTTCGCCAGCGGCACCAGCTTCTACCGGCAGATCTTTCCCGATGCCTCGCTATCGCTCGGCTTCTCGGCAACTGCGATGCACTGGCTGAGCGCATTGCCGACAACGATCTCCGATCATGTCCACGCTGTCGGTGCGCGCGGTGTGGAGCGGGAAGCGTTCCGCCGCCACGCCGCGATGGACTGGGAGGCGATCCTGCTGCACCGTGCGCGCGAACTCGTGCCCGGCGGACGGCTCGTATTGGCCAATTTCTGCCAAGATGAGGCCGGCCGTTACCTGGGCTCCACGGGTGGGCGAAACATGCACGACACGTTCAGTCGGCAGTGGCGGGCGCTGCGCGACGCTGGCGCGATCACGGCGGATGAGCACCGCCGCGCCACCTTCCCGCAATACTACAAGACGGTCGCAGAATTCCGCGCGCCATTCGACGATCCGGATTCGGCGGTGCGGCGCGCGGGCCTTGTGCTGCTGCATTGCCATACCACGGTGACGCCCTGCCCGTACGCCGCGCGCTTTCGCGAACAGGGCGACGCCGCCGCCTTCGCCGAGGCCTATGTGCCAACTCTCAGGTCCTGGAGCGAGAGCATGTTCATGGGTGCGCTCGATATCGCGCGGCCGGCGGCCGAGCGCATGGCGATCATCGACCGTTTCTACGCCGCCTACGAGGCCGATGTCGCCGCAGCGCCGGAAGGTCACGCCATGGACTACGTGCATTGTTTCACGGTGAT
>CAVWFK010000048.1:0-68455 GCA_963754235.1 uncultured Alphaproteobacteria bacterium
CAAAATATTTACGACGACGAGACATTTTTCGAGGGATATAGCCGCCTCGGGCGCTCGATCGAAGGCCTCGACGGCGCCGCGGAATGGCCGGCGCTGCGCGCCATGCTGCCGGAGCTTCGCGGTCTCAGAGTCGTCGATCTCGGCTGCGGCTTCGGCTGGTTCTGCCGGTGGGTGCGCGAGCGGGGTGCGGCGCGGGTGCTCGGCGTCGACGTCTCCGAGCGGATGCTGGAGCGTGCCCGAGCCAGCACAAGCGACGGCGCGATCACGTACGAGAAGGCCGACATGGAGCGGCTCGTGCTGCCCGCGGGGTCGTTCGATCTCGCCTACAGCTCACTCGCGCTGCACTACGTCGAGGATCTCGGCAGGCTGCTCGCAGAGGTGCGCCGCGCCCTCGTCCCCGGTGCCGCGCTGGTGTTCTCGGTCGAGCACCCGATCTTCACGGCACCCGGCAATCCGGGATGGTCGGTCGATGCAGCGGGCCGCAAGACCTGGCCCGTGGACGGGTACCTGCTCGAAGGCAAGCGATCGACGGACTGGCTTGCGAAGGGCGTGATCAAGCAGCACCGCACCATCGGAACGTATGTCGGTTTGCTGCTTCGGCTCGGCTTCGCGATCTCGCATCTCGAGGAATGGGGGCCAACCGACGCGCAGATCGCGGCGCGGCCGAGCCTTGCCGACGAGCGGCAGCGGCCGGCATTCCTGCTGGTGGCTGCCCGCGTTATGCTTGGCGGTCCGAGGCGGGCATGAAGCCGTTCGCCTCGGCGTAGGGCAGCGCCTCCGACGCGAAGCCGAACGTGCCCGTCTCGCGAATTTCTCGCGCGGCGCGGACAAATCCGCCGAGTGCCGCCCGGCTCAGCGCCGAGCCGAGGCTGATCCGCTTCACCCCTGCGTCGGCGAGTGCGGCGACCGAGACGACCGGCACTGTGCCGCCTGCCAGAACGTTCACCGGGCGGGAAAGTGCCGCGCACACCGCCCGGATCGCCTCCAGGCTCGGCAGGCCGGGGGCGTAGAGCACATCCGCGCCCGCGCGCTCGAACGCTCGCAGCCGGTTTATGGTATCGTCGAGGTCCGGCCGGCCGTGCAGGAAATTTTCGGCGCGCGCCGTCAGCACGAACCCGGACGGCAGCGCGCGCGCCGCCTCCACTGCCGCGGCAACGCGCTCGACCGCATGGGCGAAATCGTAGATCGGGCGCGCCGGATCGCCGCTCGAATCCTCGATCGAGCCGCCGACCAGGCCCGTGGCCGCGGCGAGGCGGATCGTCTCGGCCGCGTCCTCCGGGGCGTGGCCGAACCCATTCTCCAGATCGGCGGAGACCGGCAGATGGGTCGCGCTCACGATGGCGTGGGCGTTGGCGAGCGTCTGCGCGCGGCTCGCCGCGCCGTCTCTGAGGCCGAGCGCATGAGCCAGCCCGGCGCTGGTCGTGGCAAGCGCCTCGAAGCCGAGAGCGGTCAGGATACGCGCAGTACCGGCGTCCCAGGGATTGGGGATGACGAAGGTGCGGGCGTGCAGCGCGCGGAACGCGGCGGCCTTGGCGGCCTGGTCCGGAACTGTGGGGTCGGGCATGAGGGTTCCTCGGGAGGTGGTCGGGATGCTCAGGGCGCTGCCGATGATGGAGCGGCGACGACCGCGGCCGCCCGGTTGGTGGTCCCGTCCGCGCGGGTTCGCCAGGCCAGGTACTGCTCGAACAGGGCCTGCTTCTGCGCCACGCTCAGCGACGCGGTATCGGTTCCCGCACGAGCGAGGAAGGCGTTGAAGTCCGTGCGCATCCGGGCAAGCGAGGCGCCAGCCGCGCTCGCGTCAGGTGCCGCGGGTGCCGCCGGGGGCTTCGCGGCGGCGGTTGCGACGGCGGGCTGCGGTGCGGCGCGAGGCGTGGCGGGAAGGCTGACGGCCGGCGCCGCGCTTGCCACGAACGTCGGAGGGTTCGTCGCGACCCCGGACTGCGGCGACGCGGACTGCGGCGACGCGGACTGCGGCGACGTGGGGGGCGGCGGCGCGATGCTGACGGCCGGCGCCGCAGGCGTTGGTGGGTTCGGGCCTAGCGTCGCATCGGCGGGCTGCGGGGACGCGGGAGGGGGCGGCGGGTTGTTGACGGCCGGCGTATTGCGCGCCACCGCCGACGCCGACGCCGACGCCCTGCGAGCGATCATGCCGGGCTTCGTGGCCCACGGGATCCAGGGGACGCCAAGCCATTGAAATGAGAGCCGTTGGAATGGCAGCCGTTCGATTGGCACCCGTTCAAATGATAGCCAGCCCGCAAGAACGGCTGCCGCGACAATCAGGCCGCCGAGCAGCGCCGGGCGTCGGCGCCGCCGGACTAGCGGTGCGAGGGACGGCGCCATGCGGGGGGGGCGATCCGATGCGGTCACCTCCGGCGGCGCGGCAGTCGGAGCGGCGGCGCTAGCGGGGGCCACGGGAACAGCCGGGATAGCGGGGACAGGCGGGATCGCTGGGACAGGCTCGGTGCTGTCGTCCCCCAGCATTTCGGCCGCTTCGGCGACGAGGTCCGCCTCGACGCCGCCGTGCGACCGCGCGAGGAGTGCCACCTGGTCGATCAGCGCGCCGATCCGGGCCGGCAGCCCCCGGCCGTAGCGGACGAGGGCGTTCACCATCGCAGCGTCCGTGGCGGGCGGTCCGAAGCGGTCCAGTCGCTCCTGACAGCGCCATGCAGCAAACCGCCGCGCCTCCTCGTTTGAGAGGGGTTTGACGACAATCTGGGCGCCGAGCTGCTCGCGCATCCGCGCGAAGCTCTCGTTGTCCATCAGCCGCCACAGGGCGGGGCTGCCGACCAGCGCGATTTGCAGCTCGCCCGTTGTCTGGCCCGCCAGCTCCGGCAGGAACTGGAGGAACGAGAGAGCCTTTGGCTGCAGCGTCTCCGCATCCTCGACGACGATCACGAACCGCTGCTGATCGGTCGCCTGGAGCATGGCATGGATGCGCTCGAGGTCGTCCTCATCGGCGTCGGACGACCGTGGCGCCGCATATTGGGCGATCTGCTGCAGCACGCTGCTGAGCGTGAGCGGGCCGGCGCGCGGATTGCCGATCAGAATGGGATGGATCGCCTCTTCCGCCAGGGCAGCCAGTGCCACATCCAGCACGATCGTCTTGCCGACGTCGCACTCGCCGGTCAGCGCAACAAAGATGTGCCGCTCCCGGATCGCGCGCGCGAGCGCCGCGGCCGCCGCGCGCTGCGATTCCAACGGGACAATGTCTGTGCGCCGCGGCGGCGCAGTCGTGGTCATGGGCGGGCGTCTCAGCGCGGCGGCCCGCACGCCGATGCCGCCGCTGGCTTACCCGGGGAGGGCGGCGGGGCGGGGGCAGCGGTCGCGGGGTTCTGGTTGCGGTTTTCCAGTTGCGAGAACTCCTTGAAAAGCTCTTGCTTTCGCGCTTCGGGGAGAGTGCCGGGACCGGCCGGGGGGCAGGCGGCCGCAGCGGCGGCGCTCACGGGTTCGGGTGGCACCGGCAACGGCAGGGCGGGACGGGCGGGCTGAGCGGGCGTCGCGACCTGCGACGGCGATGGCGCAGGTTCGGCCCGATAGGTTGGCGTCCTGTGCAAGGCCACGGGCGGCGGGGGCGGCCTCACGCAGCCGCCCAGCGCCCCCAGGGCGCCGAAGAGTGCCGGTATCAGCACCATGCGCATTGCATCTGCCAAGCCGGGCGGCCTGCTCCCGAACTGTGCGCGCGTAGCCTATCATCGCTGCAATCGGCTGCGACAAGTCTGCCGGGCAGCGAATCGGACCAGATATTCCTGGTTTTACACCAGAGTCACTCGGCAGCAACGCTCGGGTCGCCTCCCCCCTGCCGGCACTCGCCGCGCGCCGGTCGGCTGAGCCGCCTCAGACCGGCCGTGTGGCCGCTGACTGGCGCCGCGTCTCGGACGGGCTCTCGCCGAAGCGCCGTGCATAGGCGGCGCCGAAGCGGCCGGCATGGGTGAAGCCGTAGCGCCGCGCGACCAACGCGACCGTGCCCTCATCGTGCGCCAGCGCCGTCCGCGCCAACTCCAGCCGCACACGCACGAGTGCCGCGTGCGGCGCCGTGTCACGAAACCGGCGAAAAGCGCGCTGCAGGGCCCGCACGCTGCAGCCCGCCGCGGCGGCGGCATCCTCCATCAGGAGCGCCTGTTCCGCATGGTCGCGGAAATAGGCCTCGGCGCGACGGACGCAGGCCGGCGCCGCGCCGTCGCGCTGCCGCGCGAGGCGCTGGGCGTAGTTGTGCGGAATGCCGCGCAGCGCCGTGTGCACGAACAGGTCGGTGAAGGCGGCGAGGGCCGGGCCGTTCGCGGCGAGCCCGGCGGGCCGCCGCAGCTCCTCAGCGAGATGGAGCAGGAGGCGGCGCAGCCCGGCGCCGGCACCGCTCGCCCAATCGAGCCCGGGCGCGAACACGAGCGGAGCGCGAAGCCGCTCGCCGAGGCACGCCTCAACGGCGGACTCGAACCTCCCTGTCGCGATCCAGAGATTCGTCCGCCTCGTACCGTCCGCGGTCAGCACCCGCGTGCCAGGCCGGCCACCTTGGATGACGCCCTGCCCTGGTCCCGCTTCAGTCGTCCCGCTGGTGTCAGGGGTGGACAACATCACCCGGCCCGCGCGGATCAGGGCGAAGCAGTAGGCGGGCATGCCGGGCTCGACGAACCCGACCTCGACCCCGAACCGCTCGGCCACGTGACCGAGCAGCAGAGGATGGCCCCAGTGCCGGGCGAGCAGTCGGCCTGCGCCGAAGCGGCGCAGCGCCGGGTCGCGCAGCGTGTAGGTGGTCACGGAGTGGCGCCCCGGCAGGCGCCGGGAGATGTGCGACTGCTCGTCCATCTCGGCCGGGTCATAGACGTCCACGACGGTAAAGCCGCCCGGCGGCGGCGACAGCGGGATGGTCAGCTCCTGCCTCCACCGATGCTGCCTCGCGGCCCCGGTTACGGCGGCCGAGGCAGAAGCCGCGTTATAGGACAGATCGCGACAGCCGCGGACAGATTGCGACGTAAAATTCACGCGGTTGCATCGCCGTCGTTGCGCTCGCGCGGGCGATTCCGGTAGTCGGGCGACGGGCCCACGCCACTCCGCGGAGCACGCCATGTCCGGCTCAACCACCGAAAACTATACCGGCAGCATCGTCACCTACACGGTGCCGGCGACCGGCATCTACGACATCACCGCGTTCGGCGCTCAAGGCGGCGGCGCCGACGGCGGCACGCGAGGAACGGGGGGCCTCGGCGCCGAGATCGGCGGCAACGTCATGCTGACGGCGGGCCAAAAGCTGACGATTGCCGTGGGCGGCATGGGCGGCACCACCCCGAATTTTTCCTCCGATGGTGCCGGCGGCGGCGGCGGCAGCTTCGTGATCCTGCAAGGCAGCACGCCCGAGCCCCTTATCGTGGCGGGCGGCGGCGGCGGGGCTCGCCCCGCCGCCGGGAACGGCGGAGACGGCCTGACCGGCGCCGCCGGCGGCGCGGGCACCTACGCGGGCGGCGCCGGCGCGGGCGGGACCGGCGGGAGCGGGGGACAGGGCGGCGCCTTGGCCGGCGGCGGCGGCGGCGGTGGATTCCACAGCAACGGCTACAGCGGCGGCGCCCCCTACGGCGGCGGCGGCGGCGCCTCCTACGCGAGCGGCTTGGGCGGCGGCAGCGCCGGCAACAGCTTCGGCTACGGCGCCGGCGGCGGCTTCGGCGGCGGCGGCGGGGGCGGGGACAATGGTGGCGGCGGCGGGGGTGGCTACAGCGGCGGCGGCGGCGGCGGCGAGAACGCCGTCGGTGGGGTCGGCGGCGGCGGCGGCTCGTTGGACAGCGGCACGCAGGGCAACGCCGATTTCGTGCAGGTCGCCGGCGAGAACAGCGGCAACGGCTCGGTGGTCATCACCGAAATGCTCAACGTCATCAACGGCCCGCCAAACGGCCATGCGGTGATCAAGGGCACGCCGGGCGCGGACGAGATCACCGCGCACGCCCAATACAACGCGATCTTCGGCGAGGGCGGCAACGACATCATCAACGCGGGCGACGGGCTTGCCGCGGTGGTGCTCGGCAATGGCAACGCCACTGTGACGTTGGGCGGCGGCTTCAACGCGGTGACCGGCGGGACCGGCAACACCACGGTCACCGGCGCACCGGACGGCCATACCGCGGTGAAGCTCGGCGACGGCAACGACACCGTGCAGATCGGCGGCTCGGACGACGTGATCCTGCTCGGCACCGGCAACGACATCATCGGCGGCACCCAGGGCATGGCGTTCATCACTACCGGCGCGGGCAACGACACGATCAGCGTCGGCGGCTCGGGTAACTACATCAATGCCGGGGCGGGGACGAACACGATCACCGGCGGCAGCGGGGATGACACGTTCGTACTGCCCGCGGCCGGCCAGGGGTTCGACGCGATCACCGCGTTCACGGAAACGAACGGCGACGTGCTCGACCTGCGCGCGGCGCTCGGTGCGACGAGCTGGAACCACCACGCGTCAACCCTGGGCGATTTCCTCAAGGTGACCGACAGCGGCAGCAACACGAATCTCGCCATCGCACCGACCGGCAGCGGCGCGGGCACCGCAATCGGCACGCTGAACGGCGTCAGTTACGGCCTTCCCGACCTGGTCAGCCACCATTCGCTGTTGACCGGCTGAGGACGGGACGTTCGCCCGAAAACGGCGGCGCAATGAACGACACATGAACATTGCGCCGCCGCCCCCGGGGTTGATCGGCATGCTGCACTCATTCGTCATTCCCGCGAAAGCGGGAATCCAGGCGGACAACACGAAACGCGGTGCGTGTGGGCCTGGATTCCCGCTTTCGCGGGAATGACGGAGAACAGGTCAGAGTGAGCGGGCCGGCAACTCTTCTGTCGCCGCGGATCGCGCGCCGATTGACACGCACTCTGCAGGCTATTGCACTGTGCTAGGATGGCGAGCAGGTGCTCCGATGGACAACAGAATCCATTTCATCTCGGGGCTGCCGCGGGCGGGCTCGACCCTGCTGGCGGGGGTGTTGCGACAGAACCCGGGCGTTCATGCCGCGATGACCAGTTCGGTCGGCTCGCTCTACATGGCGATGGAGGGCGCCATGAGCCGGCGCCATGAAACGTCGGTATTCCTCGACGCGGCGCAGCGACGGGCGCTGCTGCGCGGCGTGTTCGCCGGCTACTATCATGCGGCCGATCCGGCCGCGGTGATCTTCGACACCAACCGCCTCTGGTGCGCCCGCCTGCCGGCGCTGGCGGAGCTGTTCCCGGCGGCCAAGATCGTCTGCTGCGTGCGGCCGGTCTCGTGGGTCATCGACAGCATCGAACGGCAGACGAGCCGCAACCCGTTCGAGCTATCCGGGGTGTTCGCCTATGAGGCGGGGGGCACCGTCTATACGCGGGCGACGCGCGTCGCGGGCAGTGACGGCATGGTGGGCTATGCGCTGGATGCGCTGCGCGAGGCGTGTTTCGGCCGGTTCTCGGACCGGCTCATCCTGCTGGATTATGAAACGTTCGTGCGTGCGCCCGTGGAGGCGATCGGGGCACTGTATGAACTGTTGGGCCTGGCCCCGTTCCAGCACGATTTCGAGCATGTGAGCTACAGCGCGGATGCGTTCGACGCGGCGCTGGGCAGCCCCGGGCTGCACCGGATCGAGGGCCGTGTGGAGTGGCGGCCGCGCCCGACAGCGCTGCCGCCCGACCTGTTCCAGCGCTATGCGGGCGACAGCTTCTGGCTTCGGCCGGAGCCGCGGCTCGACCACATCCCCAAAATCCTGAAGCTGGACTGGCCGCCCTCGCCACGAGACTGAGTCACGCCCGCTCTCACCAGTCGGGCGGTGTGGCCGCCGACCGGCGCCGCGTCTCGGACGGGCTCTCGCCGAAGCGGCGTGCGTAGGCGGCGCCGAAGCGGCCGGCATGGGCGAAGCCGTTGCGCCGCGCGACCGAGCCGATCGTGCCCTCATCGTGCGCCAGCGCCGTCCGCGCCAACTCCAGCCGCGCACGCTCGAGCGCGGCGTGCGGCGCCGTGTCACGAAACCGGCGGAAAGCGCGCTGCAGGGCCCGCACGCTGCAGCCCGCCGCGGCGGCGGCATCCTCCATCAGGAGCGCCTGTTCCGCATGGTCGCGGAAATAGGCCTCGGCGCGACGGACGCAAGCCGGCGCCGCGCCGTCGCGCTGCCACGCGAGGCGCTCGGCGTAGTTGTGCGGAAGCGCGCGCAGCGCCGTATGCACGAACAGGTCGGTGAAGGCGGCGAGCGCCGGGCCGTTCGCGGCGAGGCCGTCGGGCCGCTTCAGCTCCTCGGCGAGATGGTGCACGAGACGGCGCAGCCCGGCGCCGGCGCCGCTCGTCCAATCGAGCCCGGGCGCGAACACGAGCGGAGCGCGAAGCCGCTCGCCGAGGCACGCCTGAAGGGCCGACTCAAACCGGGCGGCGGTGATGAAGAAGTTCGTGCGGGCCGTACCGTCGGCCGTCACTGCCCGCGTGCCGGGCCGACTGCCTTGGATGAAGCCCTGGCCCGGCCCTGCCTCGGTCGTCCCGGTCGTGTCCGGCGTGGACAACGCCATCCGCCCTGCGCGGACGCGGGCAAAACAGAAGGCGGGCAGACCGGGTTCGACCGATCCCGATCTCCCGCCCGAACCGCTCCGCCACCTCAACGAGCAGCAGGTCGCCGGCGAAGCGGCCCACGTGCCGGGCGAGCACTCGCGCCGCGCCGGCGTGACGCAGAGCGGGGTCGCGCAGCGTATAGGTATGCACCAGGTGACCCCCCGGCAGCCGCCGGGACAGGCGCGACTGCTCGTCCATCTCGGCCGCGTCGTGGACGTCCACGAAGACGAAGCCGGCCGTCGGCGGCGAGGGCGGGATGGTCAGCTCCTGCCTCCAGCGATGCTGCCTCGTGGCCCCGGTTGTGGCGGCCCAGGCAGAAGCTGGCGTTATAGGACAGATCGCGACAGCCGCGGACAGATTGCGACGTAAAATTGACGCGGTTGCATCGCCGCCGTTGCGCTCGCGCGAGCCATTTCGGCAGGCTGGCGGCGGGCCCCCCACCACCCCGCGGAGCACGCCATGTCCGGCTCGACCAGCTTCACCGTCGCGAGCACCGCCGACCTGAATGCGGCCATTCAGGCGATTGACCTCACCGGCGCCTCCTCGGCGCCGAACACCGATTACACGATCACCTTCAGCCAGGGCTTCACGCTTACCGGCCAGCTCGACGCCATCAACCTGGCGAGCGGCGACACGCTGACCATTGATGGCAACGGTGACGCGCTCGACGGCGGCGGCCAGTACAATGGGCTCTTCGACTACGCGGGCGTGGTCTCGATCAGCGACCTGGCGATCAACGACGCCAAGGCGGTCGGCGGCAGCGGCAGCGGCGGCGGTGCCGGCCTGGGCGGGGGTTTGTTCGTGGGCTCGAGCGGCACGGTCACGCTCAGCAACGTGACCTTCGCCGGAGATAACGCGACCGGCGGCGATGCCGGCAGCGTTCCTGAGGTATTTGCCGGCGGCGGCGGTCTCGACGGCGGCAACGGCGCGCTCGGCGGCGGCGGAGGGGTCGGCCTATCGGCGAGCGGCGGCGACAGCAGTGCGGGGTCGCCGGGCATCATCCTGGGCGCCGCGTCGGGCGGTGCCAGCGCTGACGGCAGTTCTCAGGGCGGTGCCGACGGCGGCGGCGGGGCCGGCCAGTCTGGGGGAGGTGGCGCTGGTGGCGGCGTCGGCGGGAGCCCCGGAGGCCCTCTCATCAACGGCACCAGCAATAAGCCCGGTACTGCCGGCGACGGCGGCAACGGCGGCTTCGGCGGCGGCGGCGGCAACGGTGCTGGCGACAACAACAGCGCCACCCTGATCGGCGGCAACGGCGGAGCGGGCGGCTTCGGCGGCGGCGGCGGGGCCGGCGGCCACCACAAAGGCACCGGGGGCGACGGCGGCTTCGGCGGTGGTGGCGGGCTTTCCCAGGAAGAGATCTCAGGCGGCGCCGGCGGCTTCGGCGGCGGTAGCGGCGGCAATGAAGGCGGCGGCGGCCTCGGCGCGGGGGGTGCGATCTTCGTCCAGCAGGGCGGCAGCCTCAGCTTCGCGAGCGGCAGCGCCTCCGGCGGCAGCGTCGCGGGTGGTGCAGGCGATAACGGCGGCGGCAGCGGCCAGGGCCTCGGCTCCGGCCTGTTCCTGCAAGGCAACCAGCAGGTCACGCTGTCGGCGACGCTGGCCCAGCCGCTCACCATCGGCGACGCCATCGCCGACCAGACCGGCTCGGGCGGCACGGGCGGCAACGGGGGCGCCGGCAACCTGCTGATCCAGGGACCGGGCACGGTCGCGCTCGCGGGCGCCGACACCTACACCGGCGGCACCACCCTCGCCTCGGGCACGTTGTCGCTGCAATCGACCACGGCGGCCGGCACGGGCGCGATCATCTTCGGCCCGAGCAGCGCCGCGACCTTGCTGGTGGGCAACGGCGATACGCCCACCAACACCATCGCCGGCTTCGCCCAGGGCGAGACGATTGACCTCGCCGGGGTGGGGCTGGAGACCACGGTAACGCCCGGTGCGGGCAACGCCTTCACCTTCTCCGGCGGCGGCGGGACGCCGGTGACGCTGCAGTTCGACGCGAGCCAGGACTTCTCCAGCCTCGGCTTCAAGCTCGCCGACGACGGCCAGGGCGGCACCGACGTCACCCTGGTGCCGGCGCAGCCCTCGACCATCTCGAATACGGTGCCGGGCCAGGCGACGACGGACGAGAAGGCGATCACGCCGTTCGCCACCGTCACCATCACGGACCCGAACATCGCGCAGGGCGAGACGGTCACGATCACGCCGAGCAGCACCGCGAACGGCACGCTGTCGGACTCGGTCGGCGGGGTGGTCAACAACGGCACCTACACCGTGATGGGCAGCGCGAGCACGGTCACGACGGACCTGAATGCGCTGAAATTCACGCCGGTGGCGCACGAGGTAGCGCCGGGCCAGACGATCACCACCGGGTTCACCATCAGCGATACGAACTCGGCGGGCCAGACCGCGACCGACAGCACGGCCAGCGTGGTGGTGACCGCGGTCAATGATCCGCCGACGCTGACCCAGGGCACGCTGACCGTGGAGTCGGTGGCGGCGGGCACCACCGTCAATCTCTGGAGCCAACTCCTGGCCAATGCACAGGATGTGGACTTCGGCGATAACGCGAGCCTCACGATCAGCAGCCTCGGCGTGTCGAACACGATGGGCTTTCTCACCCTCGACCCGGCGCGCCAGCTGCTGACCTACACCGCCGACGGGTTCAACCCGGCGCAGCCCACGGACAGTTTCACCTACACCGTCTCGGACCCGCACGGCGGCACGGTGACGGGCACGGTCGATGTTCCCGTCACCGGTACCGGCCCGCAGGGCGCCAATGTCGTGGTCGGCACCAGCGGCCCGGATCATCTTCAGGCGACGCAGGTGGGCACGTGGCTGGTCGGAGCGGCTGGCAACGACACGCTGACCGGCGCGGCGAAAGGCGCGGTGATCTTCGGCGGGCCGGGTGACGACACCATCACCGCCTCCGCCCAGAACGCAGTGATTTATGCGGGCCCGGGCAACGACACCATTAGTGTGTCCGCCAAGGGCGCCACGATCGACGGCGGCACGGGCACCAACACGATCGGCCTTACGTCGCAAGGCGCAAGGATCGTGCTTCAGCAGGGCGGCGTGGACGACATCTCGGGCTTCGGTCTGAAGAACGGTGACGCGCTCGATCTCACGCAGGTGCTGGCGGAATCGGAGATCGCGGCGACCATGGCCAACCTCGGCACCTATTTCGGGGTAAGCACGTCGGGCAAGGACGCGACGCTGTCCTTCAATCCAAATGGGGTATCGTCCGGGGCAGGTGCCACGCTCGCGTTACTGCGCGGAGTGGGCTCCAACGTCACGCTGGATACGCTGATCAGCGACAACGTGCTCAAGATCGCGTGACCTGGCGGCAAGGCGCGGCGAGGGGCTGGGTCGGCTGAGGCCGCACGCGCATGGCAGCCTACGCGGCCTTGCGGCGGCGCGGGTCAGGCTGAGGCTGGCGCGACCGGAATGCGCCACGAGGAGGCCGGCTCCTAGCGTACCGCAGGCGGCCGCTCGGCAGCGCCGGTGCGGCGGCCCTGCGATCCCGATTTCCTCGCCTCGAGCCGCGTCGATCGCATGATCAGCCACTGCTGCACGATGGTCAGCAGGTTGTTCCAGGTCCAGTAGAGCACCAGCCCGGCCGGGAACCGGGCCAGCATGAAGGTGAAGATGACCGGCATGAACTGGAACAGCCGCGCCTGCATCGGGTCGGGCGGCGGCGGGTTCAGCTTCTGCTGCCCCCACATGGTAAAGCCCATGATCAGCGGCAGCGCGCCCAAATGCAGCAGCGGCGAGATCGTGGTCGGGTCCCACGGGATCAATCCGAACAGGGTGAACACGTTGGTGGGATCGATCGCCGAGAGGTCGCGGATCCAGCCGAAGAACGGCGCGTGCCGCATCTCGATGGTGACGAAAATGTCCTTGTAGAGCGCGAAGAACACCGGAATCTGGATGATCATCGGCAGGCAGCCGGCGGCCGGGTTCACCTTCTCGGCGCGATACAGCGCCATCATCTCCGATTGCTGCTTGGCGCTGTCGTCCTTGTAGCGCTCGCGCAGCGCCGTCACCTTCGGCCCGAGCAGCTTCATCTTGCTCATGGACTTGTAGGATTTGTTGGCGAGCGGGAAGAACAGCAGCTTGACGAACACGGTGAACACCAGGATCGCCAGGCCGAAATTGCCGAGCACGCCGTTCAGCCAGTCGAGCGCGAAGAAGATCGGCCGCGTCAGGAACCAGAACCAGCCGAAATCGACGGAACGCCAGAAGCCGGGGATTTGGTACTCCTCGCCGTAGTGGTCGATGATCTTGACGACCTTGGCCCCGGCGAAGACGCGCGTGGTGGTGGCAACGGTGGCCCCCGGCGCCACCGTCTCGGCGTGGTCGTCGACGAAATCCACCTGGTAGCGGTCGCCGCCGTCCTGCGTCAGGTGGCGGAAGGCGATGGTGACCGGCGAGGCTTGCTGCGGGATCAGCGCGGTCATCCAGTATTTGTCGGTAATGCCGCCCCAGCCGCCGACATCGGTGCCTTGGTAGGCAAGCCCGTCATGCTTCTTGGCCGCGTCCTTGGTGGCGCTGTAGGTCATCTCCTGCAAGGTGCCCTTGACGACGCCGAGCGGGCCCTCGTGCAGCAGGTAGTAGCCGAGGGTCTCGGGCGTGTAGTCGCGGCGGATGCGCGCCCACGGATAGACCGCGACCGGAGCGCCCGACTTGTTCACCACCTCCTGCTTCGCGGTGAACATGTAGTTGTCATCGACCGCCATCACGATGCGGAAGATGACGCCGGCACCGTTGTCCCATGACAGCGTCACCGGCGCGCCGGGCGAGAGCGTGCTGCCGCTCGCGGTCCAGAGCGTGTCGTTGCCGGGCAGCTTGGTGGCGCTGCCGGGGCGCGCGCTCCAGCCGTACTGGATGTAATAGGGCTTCTTCTCGCCCAGCGGCTCGAGGAGCTGCACCAGCGGCGAGTTGCGGTTGATCGTCTCGTGGTAGTCGCGCAGCACCAGGTAGTCGAGGCGCGCGCCGACCAGGCTCATGCTGCCCTCCACCCGCGGCGCCGCGATCTTCAGCCGGGGCACGTTGCGCAGTGCTGCGGCGGCGGCCGTCGAGGCCGCACTGGTCGCCGACGGCTGCGCGCCGGGCGTGCCGAGCGGGGCGGGCGTGGGCGCGTGATTGAGCGTGGTCTCGTTCGGCGCGTGGTTAACCGCCGCCGGGTGCGGAACCACCTTCGGATGCGGCAGCAGAAGCTGGAAGCCCAGCATGATCGCGACCGAGATCGCGATCGCCAGGAAGAGCCGGTTCTGGTCCATCAGCGCGTCAGCAGGCCTTTGCGGGAGCAGGGGCAGGGCGGCACCGGATCGTCGCCGCCCTCGACCCATGGGTTGCAGCGCAGCACCCGCCAAGCCGCCAGCCCGCTGCCGCGCAGCGCGCCGTGGCAGCGCAATGCCTCGATCGCGTAATCGCTGCAACTTGGCGTGAAGCGGCAGTTGGCGCCGAGCAACGGCCGCAGCGTCCATTGATACAGCCGCACGAGGCCGACCAGCAGCATCTTCATGACAGCCCCGCCCGGTCCAGCGCCCGGCGCAGATCGTCGAGCAGCAGGGCGAAGCGCCGCCCGCGCGTCGCCTCGCGCCCGATCAGCACGAGGTCGGCGCCCGCGACCGGCCGCTCCGCCAGCACCAGCCGCGCCGCCGCACGCAGCCGGCGGCGGGTGCGGTTGCGCACGACCGCGCCGCCGACCTTCTTCGTCACCGTGAAGCCAAGCCGCGCCGGCCCCTGATCGCCGCGGGCCAGTGCTTGCAGCACGAGGCCCGGCGTGGCCGCCCGGCGGCCGCCCGCAGTGACCCGCAGGAACTCAACCCGTCGCTTCAGGCGCCCCAAGGCCGGCGCCATCCCAGCACCCGCGGTCAGGCGGAGAGCCGCTTGCGGCCCTTGGCGCGGCGCGCGGCCAGCACCTTGCGGCCGCCGACGGTCGCCATGCGGGCGCGAAAGCCATGCCGCCGCTTGCGGACCAGCTTGGACGGTTGATAGGTGCGCTTCACGGCGAACTCTCCGCAAACGGGGACTGCGCCCACGCCTCAAGCGGGGCCACCGCCGGCCCCGTCGCCGGCCGCGACGCCCGGGCGGCGGCTGATCCAGGCCGCGGCTTATAGGGGTGGGTGCCATCCGCGTCAATGTGCGGGCCGGCGCTGGCAGCCAGGCGGCTCCGGCCCCATCATCCGGGTGATGACCTTGCTCCGCCGATTCTGGCCGCTGCTGCCGATCGCAGCCGCGCTGGTGCTGTTTGTCGCTCTCGGCCTGCCGCACTGGTTGAGCTGGGCGGCGCTTGCCCATCGCGAGGCGGCATTGCAGGCCTTGGTCGATCGCCACCCGGTCGCCGCCGCGCTTGCCTTCACCCTGCTCTATGGCGTGATCACGGCGCTCGCAGTGCCGGAGAGTGCGGTGGTGACGGTCGCGGGCGGGCTGCTGTTCGGCACCATCCTCGGCTCGGTCTGCACCGTGCTGGGGGCGACCGGCGGGGCGGTGCTGCTGTTCCTCGCCGCCCGCAGCACGCTGCGCCCGCTGCTCGCGCGCCGCGCCCGACCGTTCCTCGAGCGGGTCGGCCCGGCGCTGGAGCGGGACGGCTTCAACGCCCTGCTGGCGCTGCGGCTGCTGCCGGTGTTGCCGTTCTGGTTGCTGAACCTGGCACCGGCCCTGGTCGGGATGCGGCTCGCGCCCTACACCGCGGCGACCTTCCTCGGCATCATTCCAGCCACGGTCGTGTTCGCCTCGATCGGCGCCGGCCTCGGCGACACGCTGGCGCGCGGCGACCCGCCGCATCTGGACGTGGTGCTCTCGCCCGGCATCCTCGGCCCGCTCGCGGCACTCGCGGCACTGGCGCTGCTGCCGATCGCGCTGCGGCGGCTGCGCCGGCGCGATGGCTGAGTTTGATCTCGCCATCATCGGCGCCGGCTCGGCTGGGCTTTCGGTCGCCTATCCCGCGGCGCGGCTGGGACTGCGCGTCGCCCTGATCGAGTGCCACGAGATGGGGGGCGAGTGCCTCAATACGGGCTGCGTGCCGAGCAAGGCACTGCTGGCGGCGGCCCACGCCGCGACGGCCGCGCGCGCTGCCGGACGGCTCGGCGTGCCGCTGGCGGAGCCACAGATCGACTGGCCGGCAGTGCGGGCGCATCTCCACGGCGCGATCGCGGCGATCGCGCCCAACGATTCCGAGACCCGTTATGCGTCGCTCGGCGCCACGGTGTTGCGGGCGGAGGCGCGATTCGTGGCCCGGGACACGCTGGCAGTGGGCGGGCGGCGGATCACCGCGCGGCGCATCGTGATCGCCGCCGGCAGCCGCCCGGTGATCCCCGACATCCCCGGACTGGCCGCGCTCGCCCCGCTCACCAGCGAGACCCTGCTTACTGACCTGCCCCGCCCGGAGCACTTGCTAATCCTGGGCGGCGGCGCGATCGGGCTGGAGATGGCGCAGGCGCACGCGGCCCTCGGCTGCCGCGTCACCGTGATCGAAGCGGGGCGCATTGCCGGGCGCGAGGATGCGGAGCTGGCGGCGGGGCTGCGCGCCGTGCTGGCGGCGCAGGGCGTCGCCTTCATCGAGGGCGCGCGCGTGATCGCAGCGGAATCCGGCCCGACCCTGGTGCTCGCGGACGGGTCGCGGATTGCGGGGACGCACCTGCTGGTCGCCACCGGGCGGCGGCCGAACCTCGACTGCCTCGGTCTGGAGGCGGGCGGCGTGGTTGCGACCGCACAGGGGATCGCGACCGATGCCGGGCTGCGTTCGCTAAGCAACCGCCGGGTCTGGGCAGCGGGCGACATCGCCGACCCGGCCGGGATCGGGCCGCGCCACTTCACCCATGTCGGCCTCTATCACGCCGGCATCGTGGTGCGGCGCGCGATCTTTCGGGTCCCGGCGCGGATCGACTACCGCGCCCTGCCGCGCGTCACCTACACCGAACCCGAGCTGGCGCAGGTGGGGGCCACCGAAGCCGAGGCACGCGGGGCCGGCCATAAGGTGCAGGCTTTGCGCAGCCCGCTCGCCGAGAACGACCGCGCGCAGGCAGAGGGCCGCACCACCGGGCTGGCGAAGCTGGTTGTCGCGCGCGGGCGGCTGCTGGGGGCGGGCATCCTGGCGCCGCACGCGGGCGAGATGATCGGCGCACTGGGTCTCGCGATCGCGCGCCGCATCCCGCTCTCGACATTGGCCGGGCAGATCCTGCCCTATCCGACGCTCGCCGAGTCGGCCAAGCGCGCCGCCGCGCAGGCGCCGGCCGCGCGCCTGTTCGCCCCCCCGGCATCCGCGCTGGCCCGTCTGCTTGCCCGCTTGCCATGACGGGTTTGCCTTAACGGGCGCGGCGGACGATCCTGCGGCGGGGAGAAGACGATGGGTGCCGCGCGATCCGTTCTGCTGCTGGGCTGTGGGGCACTGGCCGGAGCATGGGCGTGCGCCCCATCGCTCCGCCATCGGGCCAGCACGCGGGTCGCGGAGGCGGAGGCCGCGCAGAGGCGGCTCGACCGGCTTCGCCACGATTTGCGCGGCGCGCTCTCGCCGGCCCTGCTGAGCGCCGACCGCCTGCTCGCCAGCGACGATCCGGCAACCAGACACACGGGCGAAATCGTCGTACGTGCGGTCGAGCGCGCGACCGCGCTGATGGAGGCAACCCGCGCGGCCTCCCCGGCCGAGCCGGGCGACGCCGCATGAGTGCCGCGAGCTGGAATCCGACGCAATACCTGCGCTTCGGCGATGAGCGACTTCGTCCTGCGCTCGATCTGCTCGCGCGGATCCCCGCGGAGGCGCCGGCGCGCGTGGTCGATCTCGGCTGCGGGGCCGGCAACGTGACGCGGCGGCTGGCGGCGCGCTGGCCGGCGGCGGAGGTCAGCGGCGTGGACGGCTCGGCCGCGATGCTGGAGCGCGCCCGCGCTGCCGCCCAGAACCTGCGCTTCGAGCAAGCCGATATCGCGGCCTGGTCGCCGGCGCGGCCGCCCGATGTGATCTACTCGAACGCGGCGCTGCACTGGCTCGGCGATCACGCGACGCTGTTGCCGCGCCTGCTGTCGCTGCTGGCAGCCGGCGGCTGGCTCGCGGTGCAGATGCCCGCGATGCACGACGCGCCGTTCCGGCGATTGCAGGCGGAGGTCGCGGCGGCGGGACCGTGGGCCATGCGGCTGCGCGGGATCGGCTCGGCGCCGCCGGTGCTGGATGTCGACGCTTACTGGGACGTGCTGCGGCCGCACGCACACGCGCTCGATCTGTGGGAGACGACGTATCTGCACCCGCTCGCGGGCGAGGACGCGGTGGTGCAATGGGCGATGGGCAGCAGCCTGCGGCCGTTCCTCGATGCGCTGCCCGAGGCGGAGCACGGCGCATTCCTCGACGCCTATCGCGCGGCGCAGCGGCCGCACTATCCGCCCCGCGCCGACGGCACCACGCTGCTGCCGTTCCGGCGGCTGTTCCTGGTGGCGCAGGCCTGCTGATACCCACGGCAAGCGACGGCTCGCGATGACCGGACCCGCGTGATGTCCGGCGGGTCGGTGTCGGCGGTGGCGAAGCTGAGGCCGAAGAACAGGGCCGGATCAGGCTCCGTGAGGCCCAAGAACAGGGCCGAATCAGGCTCGCCGCCGCCCTGAGAACAGGGCTGGATCAGGCTCGCCGCGCCTGAGAACTGGGAAAATTCCTGTTGGCCGCAGCGGGTGGGGTGGCCCTGGGTCTCGCCGCCGGCTCGATCGCCATCGCACTGTCATCCTCCGTCATCTCGGCCTCGATCCTGGTCAGCAGCTCGGAACTCGCGTCAGCTCCCGCGTCCCCGGCACCGGCTCCACCCGCGGCGACCGCTGTTCTAACATTTCCCCCGCATGCTGTCAAGGAACATAACGTCGCGCTGGGGTCCTGCAAATGCCTGTCGCGATCACAGCCGCCATGGAAGGTCGGGCTGATTGATCCACAGCAGGGCCGGGCGTTCTCGCTCCACGATCACGGCACCGAGCTGACGGAAGGCGCGCGCGAGCCGCAGCGCCGGGCGGGGATCGCCGCCGATCAGCCAGTGCGGCTCCGACCAGCCGCGCCCGACACCCTCCCCCTCGCGCCGCGCCAGCCGCCGCAGCCGCTCGCCGAGGCGGCGGTGCATTCGCCGGTTCCAGCCGTCCGGCATCCGGCGTCCGAGCGGATTGGCCGCGCCCACGAACACGCCCCGCCGCACGCCGATCGCATGCAGCAGCGCGTCCATCTCGGGCGAGCGCCGCCCGATCCGCGCCACCGCCTCGCCGGCGCGGTACGCGGTCTGCCGCCACGCCCGCGCCATCATCCGCGGCGGCACCGGACCGGCCATCCCTCGCCCTCCCCCGCCCGCTATGATAAGCGCGCGCCCATTATGCCCGACGACCCATGATCGGCGACCCATGATCGACGACCCGCCCCCGAGCCCGGCGCTGCTGCCCGCCGGCTTGCGCGACCTGCTGCCGCCGGAGGCTGAGACCGAGGCGCTCGCGGTCGAGGCGATGATGGCCGCCTTCGCCGCCCACGGCTACCAGCGGGTCAAGCCGCCGCTGCTGGAGTTCGAGGACAGCCTGCTGGCGGGCTCCGGCGCCGATCTCGCCGAGCAGACGTTTCGGCTGATGGACCCCGACACCCGGCGGATGATGGGCGTGCGCGCCGACATGACGCCGCAGGTCGCGCGCATCGCCACCACCCGCCTGGCGGCAGCACCCCGCCCGCTGCGGCTTTGCTACGCCGGCCAGTGTCTGCGCGTGCATGGCGGGCAACTCGCGCCGCAGCGGCAGGTGGCGCAGGCGGGGATCGAGCTGATCGGCGTCGATGCGCCGGAGGCAGATGCCGAGATCGTGCTGGTCGGCGCCGCGGCGCTGGCCGCGGTGGGGCTGACGCGGCTCTCGTTCGATCTTACGCTGCCGGCGCTGGCCGAGACGCTGCTTGACGAGGCTGGGTTCACCGGCCCCGCTCGATTGGCACTGACCCATGCGCTCGATCGCAAGGACGCCGCGGCGGTGGCGGCGCATGGCGGGCGGCTGGCGGGCACGCTGACGGAGCTACTGCTGGCCACGGGCGCTGCGGAGCCGGCGCTGGCCACGCTGGAGCTCGCAGCACTGCCGCCCGGCGCGCGGGCGCTGGTGGAGCGGCTGGCGGCGACGGTGCGCGCGATCGAGCGCGGGGCGCCAAACCTGCGGCTGACCGTTGATCCGATCGAGTTTCGCGTATTTCGCTATCATACCGGCGTGTGCGCGATGATCTACGCGCCGGCGCTGCACGAGGAGCTGGGCCGCGGCGGGCGCTATCTCTGCGGTACTGCGGAGCCCGCGACGGGGCTGACACTGTTTCCTGATCTGGTGCTGCGGGCGGCGCCCGCGCGGGCCGCGCGGGCGCGGGTATTCGTGCCGTTCGGGACGGAGGCCGCGCACGCGGCGGCAGCGCGCGAGCGGGGGTTTGCGACGGTGCCGGGGCTGGGGCCGGCGGACGATCCGGCGGCGGAGGCGCGGCGGCTGGGGTGCAGCCATGTGCTGCGGGAGGGGGTGCCGGTGACAGTGGAGAGTGACGATCGGACGGTTGGTGCGAAAAATTAGCGCCTCACGTACCGATGGACGTTGCCGGCATTGATCACCAAACCAGCGTGCTTGTCCGGCACCTCAATCTCCAGCTCGCCCACTTTCACCGACCGCTCGAGAAGATCCTTCGGCAAGTAGGTCGGCTCGAAATCGGGATCATAAACCAGCAAAGAAAGTTCCATCTGCAGATCGGGGATACTATCGCGCAACTGTGCCATGTGGGACGAGGCAAGCGTGACCACCCAGTCGAGGTGCGCAGCCGGACCGTCCAGCTGACGGTTTTCCGTCGTCAGAAACCAGGTTCCCGTTCGCGCCGGAACGCTCTTGCCTGACGAGCGCCGAAACAGTGGCTCTCCCTTTCGGGCCGACGTGTCCGGCTCCACCGCCATGATCCGATTGACCTGCGGAGGATCGAGGTGCTCCGCAAACAAGCCGAGAGTCGCCATCGGAGGGTGGCCGATGACCGCCATCACCGAGTCTCCCCGACGCCCGATGGCAAGCTACGCGTCATAAAGGCATCCGATGTGCTCTTCCGAGGCTGATACATAGACCTCGCCGTCGTCCAAGCAAATCGTCACCCGGTCAGCGCCGCGCAGCCTCGCGAGCTTCTTCAGTTTGTGTAGCCGTTTGGTTATCTCGTATTCCTTTATGCCGAGTCTGCGTGAGACAAACGCTCTGTCCAGGGGAATGGTATCATACAGGTCGTCACATGGGAGAACCATTCCGCAAAGTCGGGCATACGCTCGTCGTGGGGAACCAGACGTTCGAGTCCCCCGCCCGATGCGTGACAAGCTGGGGGTCAACCGCGAAGGCGGTAGGATGCGGGCCGAAGCGGGAGACGCAGAATGCAGGTGGTGGTGATCGGCGGCGGTGCCATCGGTGGGGCCGTGGCCTGCTTCCTCGCGGAGCATCCGCGCTTTTCGGGGAGCATCACCGTCGTCGAGCGCGACCCGAGCTATACCCGTGCCTCTTCGGCGCTGGCGGCGAGCGCGATCCGCCAGCAATTCTCGACCCCGATCAACGTCGAAATGTCCCTGTTCGGCATAGCCTTCCTGCGCGACGCCGCCCATACCCTCGCGGCGGATGGCGAGGCTCCAGCCCTCGGTCTGCACGAGCAGGGCTACCTGTTCCTTGCGACCGATGCCGGCCTTCCGGTGTTGCGCGACAACGTCGCTCTGCAATGCGGCCTGGGCGCCGACATCGCCCTGCTGTCGCTCGCTTCCCTCCGCGACCGCTTCCCCTGGCTCGCAACCGCGGATCTCGCCGGCGGCTCGCTCGGCCTCTCCGGCGAGGGCTGGTTCGACGGCTACGTGCTGCTGCAGGCGTTCAAGCGCCGCGCCCGTGCCGCCGGCGTCCGCTATCTGAAGGCCGAGGCGATCGCCTGCGACATGCAGGCGGATCGCGTCATCGCCACGCGGCTCGAGGACGGAACCCGGCTCCCCTGCGACGTCCTGGTGAACGCCGCGGGTCCCTGGGCCGCGCGCGTGGCCGCCATGCTCGGCATCGATCTCCCGGTCCGCGCGCGCCGACGCATGGTGTTCGTGTTCGACTGTCGCACCCCGCTCCCAGGATGTCCGCTGGTGATCGACCCGACCGGCATCTGGTTTCGCCCCGAGCAAGGCCGCTTCATCGGCGGCCGCTCGCCCACCGTCGAGGAGCCGGATCCCGACGAACCACCGCTCGAGGTGGACGAGGCTATGTTCACCGACACGATCTGGCCGGTGCTGGCCGCTCGCGTGCCCGCCTTCGAGGCGATCCGCGCTCACCAGCGCCTGGGCCGGCTATTACGAGATGAACGTGTTCGACCATAACGGCATCGTCGGCGCGCATCCCGCGGTCGCGAACGCGATCTTCGCCAACGGCTTCTCCGGTCACGGTTTGCAGCACGCGCCTGCGGTGGGGCGCGCCGTCGCCGAGCTGATCGCCGACGGCCGGTTTTGCACGCTCGATCTCTCGCCGCTCGGCTGGTCGCGCGTCCTGCGCGGCGAAAAGCTGCTGGAGCGCAACGTCGTCTGACCAGGCAAAAACCAGATTGATCCGCGGGCCGCGCCAGCGTCTATCTGGCTCTCTCCGAGACGTGGCTGATCATTTCGTTCAGCTTTCGACAGGAAGAGCCGGAGAAGCGGCGAGGTGTTGGCCTTGTGATAGCCGAGGACCAGGTCGATTTTGGGCGCCTCACCCGCGAGCGGGCGGCTGATGACCGATCGGGGAAGAAAGTTGCGCGCGAAGATCGGCAACAACGCGACGCCGCGAGTCGATGCGACGAGCGATATCGCCATGGAAAGATACTCGACCTTGTGCGCCGGTTTGAGGTCGATACCTGATCGTCTGATGTAGTCCTGTATGATCGCGTGCAAGACGGGGGCCTGGTCCGCCATGCCGATGAACGTCTCGCCCACGAGATCCTTCGGCTTGATCGCGGCCTGGGATGCGAGGCGATGATCGCTCGGCAGAACGACGATCAGCGGCGCCGTAATCAGAACCTTATAGACCAGATCAGGGTATTGCTCCTCCGGTCTGAGGAAGGCTGCGTCCAATTTGCCCCGCATCAGCGCATCCGCGAGTTCCGGGGAATGTTTGCTGGAGATTGTGACCTCGATCTTCGGCAAGTCTTCGCGCGGGACGTGCATCGCCGCGGGCAGCCATTCCGGCTCCAGGCCGCTCAGGAACCCGAGCGCGAACGTTCGCTGCTCGGGATGGGCAGCCCGCCGAGCGGCTTCTCCGGCAGCCTCGACCTGCGCCAGCGCGAGCCGCGCGTGATCGAGAAACACTTTGCCGGCAGCGGTCAGCTCGATGCCGCGCGCACTGCGGGTTATCAGTTCGGCGCCGACCTCGATCTCCAGGTCGCGCATCTGACGGCTCAGGGATGGCTGCGCCGTGTGCAGCCTCCGCGCGGCCGCGACGGTCAGGCTGCCTGCTTCGGCCACGGCGACGAAGTACCGGAGGTGGCGCAGCTCCATCGTCCGCCCCATGCCTGCGGGGTATGACCATGACGCTACAAAGTCTTTCCGGCCAGCGCGAGCAGAACCTAGCTCTTGGTCGCGGTGACCGCCTGGAACAGACCGGCCGGGCCGCCAAAGGAGTTGGCCCCATGAGCACATCCGTCGTCCTGATTACCGGCGCACTGACCGGCATCGGCCGTGCTGCGGCGCTTGCCTTCGCACGGGAAGGAAGCCGTATCGTCATTGCCGGCCGACGCGACGATGCCGGCCGGCAGCTGGCGACCGAACTACGCGCGCTCGGCGCCGAGGCCGCGTTCATCCTCGCCGACGTGCGTCACGAAGACGAGGTGCGCAGCTTGGTCGATCAGGCCGTCGAGCGCTTCGGGCGCTTGGACGCGGCCGTCAACAATGCCGGCACCGAGGGCCATCCCGGTCCGGTGACGCAGCAAACCGCCGAGACCTATGCGGCGACCTTTGATACCAACGTGCTCGGCACGCTGTTGAGCATGAAGCACGAAATGCGCGTGATGCAGGCGCAAGGCAGCGGCAGTATCGTCAACATCTCCTCCTCATACGGCCATCAGGGAGCGGCTGGCGCATCGGTCTACGTCGCCAGCAAGCACGCGGTGGAGGGCATGACCAAATCCGCGGCTTTGGAGGCCGCCAGCTTCGGCGTGCGGGTCAACGCTGTGGCGCCCGGCCCAACGGACACCGGAATGCTCGATCGCTTCACGGGAACGCCCGAGCGCAAGGCCGGGCTGGTCGCGCGCGTGCCGCTCGGGCGGATGGGTACTCCGGAGGAGATCGCGCGCGCCATCGTCTTCCTCGCCTCCGACGGGGCATCGTTCGTCACCGGCCAGATTCTTACGGTCGACGGCGGCAAGACCGCGGGCTGAGGCAGAATCTTGGGGATGCAGGCGCTGGGTGCTATGCCTGTCCCGCCACATCGAGAACAGCAGGATGGCCAACGTCGCTGTAATCGGCGCCCAGTGGGGCGACGAGGGCAAGGGCAAGGTCGTGGACTGGCTCGCCAGCCGCGCCGAGATCGTCGTGCGCTTCCAGGGCGGGCATAACGCCGGCCACACCCTCGTCGTGGCCGGTCAGACCTACAAGCTTTCCCTCCTGCCCTCCGGGCTGGTGCGCGGCAAGCTCGGCATCATCGGCAACGGCGTGGTGATCGATCCGCACGCGCTGCTCGCCGAGATCGCGCGCGTCCGCGCCCAAGGCCTCGCGGTCGGGCCGGACAGCCTGCGCATCGCCGAGAACGCGGCGCTGATCCTGCCGCTGCACGGCGCGATCGACCGGGCGCGCGAGGCGGCCCGGGGCGAGCACAGGATCGGCACCACCGGGCGCGGCATCGGCCCCGCCTACGAGGACAAGGTTGCCCGCCGCGCGATCCGCGTCTGCGACCTCGCCGAGCCGGAGACGCTCGCCGCCAAGCTCGACGAACTGCTGCTGCACCATAACACCCTGCTCGCGGGCCTCGGCGCCGAGACGTTCGAGAAGCAGGCGCTGCTGGCCGAGCTGCTCGCCCTCGCGCCGCAAATCCTGCCCTATGCCGAGCCGGTCTGGCAGCGTCTCGACGCGCATCGCCGCGCCGGCACGCGCATCCTGTTCGAGGGTGCGCAGGCGGTGATGCTCGACGTCGATCATGGCACCTATCCGTTCGTCACCAGCAGCAACACCGTCGCCGCCACCGCCGCCGCCGGCAGCGGCCTCGGGCCGGGCGCGGTCGGGTTCGTGCTCGGCATCGCTAAGGCCTACTGCACGCGCGTCGGCTCCGGCCCGTTCCCGACCGAGCTCGCGGACGCCACCGGCACCCTGCTCGGCGATCGCGGGCACGAATTCGGCACCGTCACTGGCCGCCGCCGCCGCTGCGGCTGGTTCGACGCGACGCTAGTGCGCCAGGCGGTGCAGGTCGCGGGCATCCAGGGCCTGGTGCTGACCAAGCTCGACGTGCTGGACGGCCTGCCCGAGCTGAAGATCGGCGTCGGCTACACGATCGGCGACGCCCGCTTCGACCACCTGCCCGCTGCCCCTGGCGCGCAGGCGGCGGCGCGGCCGGTCTACGAGACGATGGCGGGCTGGTCCGGCTCGACCGCGGGCGCCCGCTCTTGGGTCGATCTGCCGGCGCAGGCGATCAAGTATGTCCGCCGCATCGAGGAACTCACCGGGGCACCGGTGACGCTGCTCACCACCGGCCCGGAGCGCGACGACACGATCATGGTGCGCGACCCGTTCGAGGGCTGATGCAAATCCTTGCCCTCGATGCGGCGCTCGCGCGCTGCTCGGCCGGCCATCGCGATCGGCGGCGCCCTGGTCGCCGTCCGGCAGGCGGAGGGCGAGCGGGGTGCCGCGGCGATTCTGCCGCGCATGGCTGCCGAGGTGCTGGCCGAGGCGGGCCTCGACGCCGCTGCGCTCGACCTGATCGCGGTCACGGTGGGTCCCGGCAGCTTCACCGGCTTGCGCGCGGCGCTGGCACTTGCGCACGGATTGGCACTCGCGTCCGGCCGCCCGCTTGCCGGCGTCACCACCGGGGAGGCGTTGGCCGACGCGCTGCCCGATCTCGGCGGGCGCACCCTCTGGGTCGCGATCGACGACCGGCGCGGCGGCGTGTTCCTGGAGCGCGATGGGATTCTGGCACGGATTGCCGCCGAGGCGATCCCCGCGTCGGCCGGGCCGGTAGCGGTTGCCGGCGACGCGGCGATCGCGGTCGCGGCGCGGCTCGCCGCGCGCGGGCACGACGTGTTGCTGACCGATCAGCGCCTGCCGCAGCCGCTCCACATCGCTCAAGCCGCAGCCGCACGCCTCGCCGCCGGCCTGCCCCTGCGCCCGGCGCAGCCGCTCTACGTGGCGCCCCCTGCGACGCGCGCGCCGCGACACCCGGTCCGGCCGCCGCCCACGTGATCGTCGCCCGCGTGATCGTCGCCGGCGCGGCCCATGCGGCGACGATGGCGGCGATCCATGCCAGTGCTTTCCCCACTGCCGAGGCGTGGAGCGCCGCCGCGATCGCGGGCCAGCTCGCGCTTCCGGGCACGATCGGACTGCTCGACCCGGAGGGCGGCATGGCGATCCTGCGCGTGGCGGCGGACGAGGCTGAGATCCTGACCCTCGCCGTGCATCCAGGCGGCGCGCCGGCGCGGCATCGGCGCGCGGCTGATCAACGCCGCGATGGCGCTCGCCGCCGGGGCCGGGGCGGCGGTGATGCTGCTGGAAGTGGCGGCGGACAATTCCGCGGCGGCGGCGCTCTATGCGCGGGCGGGGTTCGGGCAAGCGGGGCGGCGCCCGCGCTATTATCCGGACGGCACGGATGCGCTGCTGCTGCGCGTCGAGCTCAGCCCTTGCGGATCAGCAGCGTCGTGATGCCGTCGGGCGTGGTCGCCGCATGCAGCACCTGATGACCCTGTTCTGAGGCGGTGCGCGGCACGTTGCGCCGCGGCTCCTCGCCGCGCAGCCGGACCCGCAGCACGGCCCCGCCCGGCAGACGGTCGAGTGCGAGGCGGGTGCGCACGAACGTCATCGGACAGACCTCGCGAGTGATGTCGAGCTCGGCATCCGGCTCAACTGCGGCGTTGGACTGTTCCATGACTGATCGTGCCCTCGTATTCCTGGCGTATTGCTGATCGCGATATTGCCGAACCAGCCGAATTGCTCCATGATGTTTTTGCCGGGGCAGACGACCGAGGAACAACATGGCCGACCAGACCACCAATGCCGAGGTGCTGGGCTTCACCGCCCAGATCGTCTCGGCGCATGTCTCGAACAACTCGGTCACGACCGACGCACTGCCCGGGCTGATCCAGGACGTCTATCGCACCCTCGCCGGCGTCGGCCGCGAGCCGGCCCCACCCAGCAAGCCGCAGCCCGCCGTTCCGGTCAAGAAGTCGGTGTTCGCCGACTACATCGTCTGCCTCGAGGACGGCAAGAAGCTAAAGATGCTCAAGCGCCACCTCAAGACCGCCTACAACATGACGCCCGACCAATATCGCGAGCGGTGGGATCTCGGCGCCGACTATCCGATGGTGGCGCCCAACTACGCCCGCCACCGCTCCTCGCTCGCCAAGAAGATCGGCCTCGGCACCAAGCCGCGCGGCCGGACGAGGTAACGTAGCCGGCTTCGCGGCGGGCCTTCGGCACGGGTGCGCCGGGCCGCCGCCGCATTGGACACGGCGGAGCCGGATCGGCTACGCCGTTGCCCGACTACCCCTGGAAAGCCGATGGAAACCCGTATCGAGCGCCCCCGTATCGAGCGCCTGTGCGTCGAGAAAGGACTCAAGATGACCGGCCAGCGTCGTGTCATCGCGCGGGTGCTCTCCGACGCCGACGATCATCCCGACGTCGAGGAGCTTTATCGTCGCGCCAGCGCGCTCGATCCGCGCATCTCGATCGCGACGGTCTATCGCACGGTGCGCCTGCTGGAGGAGAAGGGCATCCTCGAGCGCCGGGATTTCGGCGGCGGCCGCGCGCGTTATGAGCCGACCGGCCCGACCCATCACTACCATCTGATCGACGTCGATACCGGCCGGGTGATCGAGTTCGAGGATGCCGAGCATGAGCGGGTGATGGAGGCGATCGCCGAACGGCTGGGCTTCGAGCTGGTGTCGCTGCGGCTCGAGCTGTTCGGCCGCCGCCGCAGCGCCCAGGCGCACGTCCAGGCGCACGCCCAGTCGCAGGCCCAGTCGCCGGCGCCCGCCATCGCCGAGCTACGCGAGCGCCCAGGCCATCAGCCGCGCCGGGCGCCGGGGTCGCACCACGCCCGAGCGGAGCGATGACCGCGCAGACGCCGATCCGCGACGCCGCTCGCGCCGGTTTCGGCGAGCTGCGCGCCGGACCCCTCGGCGTCCGCCTCGCCGACACGCCGAGCGAGATCGACGCTGTGCAGGCGTTGCGCTACCGCGTGTTCTACGAAGAGATGGGCGCCGTCGCCGATATGCCGGCGCGGATCACGCGGCGCGATCGCGACGCGTTCGATCAGGTCGCCGACCACCTGCTGGTGCTCGATCACGCGATCGGCCCCGGTCCGGAGGGCGTGGTCGGCACCTATCGGCTGATCCAGCCCGACGCCGCAGCGAAGCTCGGGCGGTTCTACTCGGCCGAGGAATACGACATCACCCCGGTCCGGAACTTCCCCGGCCAGATGCTGGAGTTGGGACGTTCCTGCGTCGATGCCGGCTACCGCAACCGCTCGGTGATGCAGCTCCTGTGGCGCGGCATCGCCGCCTATGTGTTCCAGCACCAGATCGACCTGATGTTCGGCTGCGCCAGCCTGCCCGGCACCGACCCCGAGGCGCTGGGCGAGGAACTCACCTACCTGTTTCATTACCATCTGGCGCCGCCGGCGCTGCGGCTGCGCGCGCTGCCCAATCGCTATGTCGAGATGATGCGGCTCGATCCGGACGGGCTCGACCGCCGCCGCGCGATCGGCAGGCTGCCGCCGCTGATCAAAGGCTATCTGCGGCTCGGCGGCTTCGTGGGCGACGGCGCCGTGATCGACCGGCAGTTCAACACCACCGATGTCGCCGTGGTGGTCAAGACCGACCTCGTGACCGACAAATACTATCGCCACTACGAGCGGCAGCTTCGCGACGCGCTGGACTGAGCGGCGGCGGTGACGGTGAAAAAGGGAGAAAGCGTCGGGGCTCTGCCCCGAACCCCGCCGAGGGCATTCGCCCTTGGAACCCCTTCCTGGGGATCTGGGGCGCCGGTGCTGCAACGCTACCTCATGGGCCTGCGGGGCTGGCGGGCCGGCCTTGCGGCCGCCGTGCTTGGCGCGCTGTCGGCATTGGCGCTGCCGCCCTATTTCCTGCTCCCGATCCTGCTCGATCACCGTGCCCGGACTGCTGTGGCTGCTGGACGCGGGCGGCGGGCGGCGGCGCCCGGCGGTGCTCGGCTTCTGGTTCGGGTTCGGCCACCATCTGATCGGCCTCTACTGGATCACCGAGGCGATCCTGCTGCGGGCGGGAGAGTATTGGTGGCTGGTGCCGTTCGCGGTGCCGGGCACGGCGCTCCTGCTGGCGCCGTTCATCGCCTTCGCCTGCGCGCTCGCGTGCTTCGCCGAGCCCGGCTGGCGACGGGTGTTGCTGCTTGCCGGCGGCTGGGTGATCGGCGATCTCGCGCGCGAGTTCGTGCTCGGCGGCTTCCCGTGGAATCTCTGGGGCACCATGTGGGCGTTTCCCGGCGCCCTCGGCACGGCGATGATCCAGCCGGCCTCGTGGATCGGCGTGCACGGCCTCACGCTGGTCACAGTGATGTTGGCCGCGACACCGTATCTCGGCTTGCGCTGGGTGGCGCTCGGCGGTGCGGGGCTGGCGCTCTGGCTCGGTCTCGGCCTCACCCGGCTGTCGCGGCCGACGCCACGGCCCACCAATGTCGCCGCCGTGCTGGTGCAGGGCGACGTCCCCGAGACCTCGAAATGGAGCCGCGCGGTCGCCGAGGCGATCTTTCGCCGCTACTTGGCGCTGACCGAGCAGGGAGTGGCCCAGGCGCGGGCGCACTTCCCCGGTGCCCGGCTGATCGTGGTCTGGCCCGAGACCGCCAGCCCCTATCTGCTGATGCAGGATCCCGCGGCGCGAGCGGCGATCATGCAGGCGGCGCGGCCGGCCGTCGCGGCGCTGGTGGGCACCGTGCGTTTCCCCGGACGGCGACCTCCGCCAGCGGGCGCGGAACAGCCTGGTGGGGCTGGTGGATGACGGCACGGTGGCGGCGACGTACGACAAGTGGCACCTGGTGCCGTTCGGCGAATACCAGCCCTCCTGGGTGCCGCTGCCGGTGCAGCTCGTGCCGGGCAATTTCGAACCCGGCCCGGGACCGCGCACGCTGCACATCCCCGGTGTGCCGCCGGTCGGCCCCCTGATCTGCTACGAGGCGATCTTCTCGGGCGTGATCATCGATCGTGCCGACCGGCCCGACTGGCTGGTCAACATCACCAACGACGCCTGGTTCGGCAATTCCAGTGGCCCGCGCCAGCACCTGGTGGCGGCACGGCTGCGGGCAGTGGAGGAGGGGCTGCCGCTGCTGCGCGCCGCAAATACCGGCATCTCCGCCGGCTTCGACGCACGCGGGCGCGTGCTCGGGCGGCTGGGGCTGAACCGGGAGGGCACCCTGCTACTGCGCCTGCCGGGGGCGTTGCCGCCGACGCCGTTCGCTCGTTGGGGGCTGGTGATTCCCGGGCTGCTGGCGCTGGCGGCGGTCGGCGGCGGCCTGGATCTGGCGCGCAAGCGTCGCGTGGGGAGACGCATCTCCTGAGCACGTCCAGATTTTGCGTCATTTTGACGAAATAGTGGATTGTTGTTGACGATTAGCGGTTGCATTGTTAACCTATGCCCTTGATCGAGCATCCGACTGAGCGACCGCTTGGAAGCAGCCCGATCGGGAATGGAGCTGGGCGGAGTGCGGGTGATGGCGCGGAACGAGGGCGACACGACGCGGGCCGGCGTGGGCGCCTCAGGTGAGCGCGAAGGGCGGGCAAGTCCGATCGACGCCCATGTCGGCGGCCGCATCCGGCTGCGCCGCACGCTGCTCGGGATGTCGCAGGAGCGGCTCGGCGAGGCGCTCGGCCTCACCTTCCAACAGGTGCAGAAATACGAGCGCGGCATCAACCGCGTCGGCGCCTCGCGGCTGTTCGATCTCTCGCGGGTGCTCGACGTGCCGATCAGCTTCTTCTTCGAGGACATCCCTGCGCCGATGGCTCAGCACCATCGCAACCCTGCCGTGATGGCCGGCTTCGCCGAGGCGCAGGAGGGCTTCGGCAATGACGAGACGATGAGCCGCCGCGAGACGCTGGAGCTGGTGCGCGCCTACTATCGGATCGGCGATCCGGCGGTGCGCAAGCGCGTCTTCGATCTGATCAAGTCGATGGCGCCGAACGCGGACGGGTGACCGCCACCTCTACTGGAACAGCTTGAGCGCGTTGCTGACGGTCATCGCGACGCCCCACAGCAGCGGGATGCCGACCAGCGCCCAGGCGAGCGCTACCGCCACGCCGCTGCCTGATGTCCCGCTGCCTGATTGCGAACCGCTCATCGCCGTCCTCCCCCGATCATGCTTCCGCCTCCGCCTCGCGCGCGCTGACGTAATGATGTTCGCGGACGGGGCGCATCGCCAGGTTGCACAGGAACCCTATGAACAGCAGCCCGGCCATGATGTACATCGTCACCGTATAGGCGTCGGCCTTGGCGACGCCGTGCGCGACCTGATAGGCGCGGATGTAGTTCACCAGCACCGGCCCGAAGATGCCCGCGGCCGACCAGGCGGTGAGCAGCCGGCCGTGGATCGCGCCCACGTAGCGGACGCCGAACACGTCGCGCAGATAGGCCGGGATGGTGGCGAAGCCGCCGCCGTACATGCTCAAGATGATGCCGTAGGCGAGCACGAACAGCGCCACGCTGCCGATCCTGGCCGTGCTCGGCACCAGCAGATAGAGCGCGATGCCGAGCAGAAAGAACACGTAATAGGTGTTCTTCCGGCCGATATAGTCGGACGTCGAGGCCCAGAAAAACCGCCCGCCCATGTTGAACAGGCTGAGCAGGCCGACGAAGCCCGCCGCCGCCACAGGGGTGATACGGCCGTGGAACATCTCCTGCGACATTACCGAGGCCTGCCCGAGCACGCCGATGCCGGCGGTGACGTTGAGGCACAGTACCCACCACAGCAGGTAGAATTGCGGCGTGCGCATCGCCTGATCGACATGCACGGTCTCGGTGGTGATCAGCCCGCTCGACTGCGTCGCGGGCACGAACCCGGCCGGCCGCCAGCCCGCGGGCGGCACCCGCACGATCGCCGCTCCGATCAGCATGAACAGGAAGTAGCCGATGCCGAGCACGACGAAGGTTTGTGCGACGCCGACCGTGGCGGGGCCGGCGAACCGGTGCATCAGCCACACCGAGAGCGGTGCCGCGATGAACGCGCCGCCGCCGAAGCCCATGATCGCCATGCCCGTCGCCATCCCCGGACGGTCGGGGAACCAGGTGATGAGCGTCTTGACCGGCGAGATGTAGCCGATGCCGAGGCCGCAGCCGCCAAGCACGCCATAGCCGAGATAGACCAGCCAGAGGTTGTGGATCGACACGCCGATCGCCGCGACGATGAAGCCGCCGCCAAAGCACAAGGCAGCCGCCAGCATCGCCTTGCGCGGCCCGGCCCGGTCGAGCCAGGTGCCGGTGAAGGCAGCGGAGAGGCCAAGGAACACGATCGCGAGGCTGAAGATCCAGCCAAGCTGGGTCAGTTTCCAGTCGCCGGGCACCGACTTGGTGATGCCGAGCAGCCGCGTCATCGGCCCGTTGAATACCGAGAACGCGTAGGCCTCGCCGATGCAGAGATGCACGCAGAGGGCGGCGGGCGGCACCATCCAGCGATTGAACCCCGGTTTGGCGACGATGCGTGCCCGGTCCAACAGGCCGGGTGCCACGCCGTAGGCGCCGGTGCGATCCGAAGCCATGTCTCCTCCGTCTCGTTCCTGAGCGCGATTCCGGGCCGAGGATCGCGCTTCCGCTCCGGCCTTAAAATAGATCAGATCACGCTGGTTTCATGCAAGGGCGCTGGTGGGCGGCGGCCACCCCGCCTGCTTCATGCCCGCCCGGCGGGCTTCCCCGCGACATGGACAAGCAAATCTCAATGGCAGTTACTAATCCATTTCTAGTTGAAAACGACATGCGCCGGGCTCACAATCAGCGGCAGCGAAAGCGGGCCCGGGTCGGCTACCGCCTCCGCTGCCACTCGGTATTGCACGACTGAGGAGACGGAAGATGCACGCAAGCTTCAAAGTGGGACTGGCGATCGGCATGGCCGCACTCAGCTCCAGCCAGTGCGTCCCGCCAGCGCAGGCCGCCTATATCGTGACGCTCGTGCAAGCGGGGAGCAACGTCGTTGCGACGGGAAGCGGAACAATCGACACGGCCGGCCTGAGTTTCTTCGGCAATTTCACCGGAACAGCCGATATATTCCCCTTCGCAGCAACAATAGATACCGGGACGCCCTTCTCGCCAGTGGCCGAATTCATCGGTGGCACGGGACCGACCAGTTTCGGGACCGGGGGCGTTGCCGTTGCGAATAGCGGCGGCGGAGACTTCGTCGGCATCTTCGGCGACGTTGTCGCGGTTATCGTGCCAGCGGGCTACGTCTCCGGCAGCGCCCTTTCGGACAGCGCGATTTATCTCAACCAGACCTTCAGCAGCCTCGGCGCGACACCGGGCACTTACGTATGGACATGGGGGAGCGGCGCGACCGCCGATAGCTTCACGCTGCAGATCGGCGTGCCGGAGCCCGCAAGCCTCGCGTTGCTCGGCACGGGACTGCTCGGCCTCACCCTGACCGCGCGCCGCCGCAACGCGTCCTAAGCCGCGTCCACGTCCACGGCCTCGCGCGGGTCCCGCATCAGGCCCGGCCGGCGGCCCGGCGCACGGCGGGGTCGAGCAGGGCCGCGAGTTCTGCTTCGTGCTCGTAGCCGGGCATCAGCGCCTCAAGCGCCGGGTCGGGGCGACATGCGGGATGGAAATAGATCTCGGTGCTGCCCGGCGGCAGCCGCCCGAGCAGGCCGAGAACACGCGGCAGGGTCATGTGCCCGCTCCAGGCGAGGCCGAAGACCTGATCGTCGCTCTCGAGCCCGGCCCGCCTTGCCTGAACTCGAAGCAGTTGCGCCCAGGCGTGTAGCGCGCGAGGCGCGAGGCGCGGCGATCGGCCGAGGGCCGCGATCACGCCCGGCGGTTCGGCGGGGACGCGCAGCCGCTTCAGGCCGAAGCGGCGGCCGATCGCGATCATCAGCCGTCCGACGACGGGGTGAAGGTGCATGTGCTTGTGCGCGTCGGCGTGGCCGAGCGGCAGGCCGGTTGCGGCAAAGGCCCTGAACTGGGCCTCGATCTCGGCCGCGAGCCGGCGCCGGGCTGTGGGGTTCACGGCATAGCGCAGGCCGAGACGAAGCTGTCCCGCGGGGATGCGCCCGGGCGGCAGCACGGCGGGGCCCTCGATCACGACCACATGGAGCCCCACGCGCAGCCCGGGCAGGGCGCGCGCCCGCTCAACCGCGTTGGCGGCCGCCGGGCCGGCAATCATCAGGCTCGCAGCATCCAGCACGCCCTCGCGGTGCGCCCGCTCGACCGCCTCGTTGACCGCGAGGCTCAGGCCGAAATCGTCAGCGGTGAAGGTGACGCGGTGCCCGCCATTGCTCGGAATCATAGAGAGCGATGCACATCGCCGGGATCGTCATCGCGAGCCGGCCGCTTGGCCGGGGTGGCGATCCAGTCCCGCGGTACCGTGCGGCGGCCCTGCTGGGGTGGACGGCACCCTGACCGCATCTGTGTGCCAGGATGAGGTCGTTGAGATCTCATGGTCTGGAATCCCCTTCGCAGAAACTATCCCGCCGGCGGCCGGCCTCGTGCCGATCGCACACAACAGGCCGGACACATGGACGCAAGCGACCCGACCCAAATCCGCCCCCACACTTGCAAGCAGGAGCCGTCTACACAGGGACTGCTTCGTAGCGTTGCTCCTCGTGCTGACGGGGCCCGTCCATCCCGGCTTGTCGCTCCCGCACCCCCTCCCTAAGGTGCCGCCCCGAGCCGGGAGGGAGACGAATGCTGACCAAGCGCTGGGACAAGTCGCGCCTGCCGTCACGCCATGTAACTGTTGGCCCGGGGCGCGCGCCGCATCGCAGCTACTACTACGCCATGGGGCTGACGCAGGAGGAGATTGACCAACCCTTCGTCGGCATCGCGACCTGCTGGAACGAGGCCGCTCCCTGCAACATCGCGCTCTCGCGGCAGGCGCAGTCGGCAAAGAAGGGTGTCGCCGAGGGCGGCGGCACGCCGCGCGAGTTCACCACCATCACCGTCACCGACGGCATTGCGATGGGCCACCAGGGGATGAAGTCATCGCTCGTCTCGCGCGAGATCATCGCCGATTCGGTGGAGGCGACGGTGCGCGGGCATTGCTACGACGCGCTGGTGGGGCTGGCCGGCTGCGACAAGTCGTTGCCGGGCATGATGATGGCGATGCTGCGCCTGAATGTGCCGAGCGTATTCATGTACGGCGGCTCGATCCTGCCCGGCCATTTCCGCGGCCGTGACGTGACCGTGGTCGACGTGTTCGAGGCGGTGGGCCAGCACGCCGCCGGCAACATGAGCGACGCGGATTTGCACGAGCTGGAATGTGTCGCCTGCCCCTCGGCCGGCGCCTGCGGCGGCCAGTTCACCGCGAACACGATGGCGATGGTGAGCGAGGCGATCGGGCTGGCGCTGCCCGGCTCGGCCGGCGCGCCCGCGCCCTACGAGGACCGCGACCGCTTCGCGGTCGAGAGCGGGCGGGCGGTGATGGCGCTGGTCGAGAGCGGGCTGCGCCCGCGCGACATCGTCACCCGAGAGGCGCTGGAGAACGCCGCCATCATCGTCGGTGCGACCGGCGGCTCGACCAATGCCGGCCTCCATCTGCCCGCGATCGCCCATGAGGCGGGCATCCGCTTCACGATGGACGACGTGCTCGCGATCATGCGCCGCACGCCCTACATCGCCGACCTCAAGCCCAGCGGCAGGTATGTCGCCTTCGACGTACACCGCATCGGCGGCATCCCGGTGATCCTGAAGGCGCTGCTGGACGCAGGCCTGCTGCACGGCGATTGCCTGACGGCGACCGGCCGGACGATGGCCGAAAACCTGAAGGATGTGTTGTTCCCGACCGACCAGGATGTGGTCTATCCGGTCAGCCGCGCCCTCTCGCCGACCGGCGGTGTGGTCGGGCTGAAGGGGAATCTCGCACCCGAGGGCGCGATCGTGAAGGTCGCCGGGATGAAGCACCGGCGCTTCGAGGGCACGGCCCTCTGCTTCGATTCCGAGGAGGAAGCCTTCGCCACGGTGCAGGCCCGTGCCTATCAGGCGGGCGATGTCATTGTCATCCGCTACGAGGGGCCGAAGGGCGGTCCCGGAATGCGCGAGATGCTCTCGACCACAGGTGCGATCTACGGGCAGGGGATGGGCGAGCAGGTGGCGCTAATCACCGACGGCCGCTTCTCGGGTGCTACGCGCGGCTTCTGCATCGGCCATGTCGGGCCGGAGGCGGCGGTCGGCGGCCCGATCGCGTTGCTGCGCAACGGCGACCGCATCACGATAGATGCGGAGGCTGGCACAATCGAGGTGGCACTGAGCGAGGCCGAACTCACCGCGCGCCGCGCGGCCTGGACGCCGCGGCGGACCGATTACCAGAGCGGGGCGATCTGGAAATACGCCCAGCTTGTCGGCCCGGCGGCGCTGGGTGCGGTGACGCATCCGGGAGCCGCAGCCGAGACGCACTGCTACGCCGACATCTGAGAGGGTGCAGCCGATCGCGTTCGGCCGCGTTTTTGCCGCGATGGCGCCATCAGTCATGCCGACGATGGCATGAGACGGATTCGCACGAAGGAGAACGATAATGCGACGTTTGCTGGCCGGACTTGCTCTCGCGGCCGCGCTCGGCGCCCCGGTATTCGCGACGGTGGCGCAAGCGCAGCCCTATCCGCCGCCGCCGCCGCCGCGCTACGAGCGCATTCCGCCGCCGCCGGGCGGTGCCTATACTTGGCGGCCGGGCTACTGGTCCTGGAGCGGCGGCCAGTACGCCTGGGTACCCGGTGGCTACGTGGTCCGGCGGAGTGGATATCATAGCTGGGTGCCCGGGCGGTGGGTACACGGACCTGGCGGCCAATGGGTCTGGCGGCCGGCGCATTGGCGCTGAGCATGCAGCGGTGACGCTCGAAGCCCTCTCCGCCCCGAGGGGCGGAGAGGGCTTGAGTCAGCCTATTTCGATCATCACCGGCACGTGATCCGAGGGGTGATCCTCCGCCCGCTCCTGACGGTCCGGCCGCGCAGCGACCAGCCGCTCGGCCAGTGCCGGCGCCAGCAGCGCGTGGTCGATCCTGAGGCCGCGGTCGCGCGGCCAGGCGCCCGCCTGGTAGTCCCAAAAGGTGTACACCGGCCCGTGCGGATGCAGGGCGCGCACCGCGTCCGTCAGCCCGAGCCAGCGCAGCGCGCGAAACCGCGCCCGGCTCTCGGGATGGATCAGCGCGTCGCCCTCGGGCAGCGCGCCGGGGGCAAGATCATCGGCATCGGGGCAGATGTTGAAATCGCCCGCCAAAACCAGTGCTTCATCGGCATTGAGCAGTGCGCGGGCACGGGCCAGCAGGCAATCCATCCAGCGGAGCTTGTAAGCGAAGCCCTCCGGCCCGCCGGAATTGCCATTCGGCAGATAGAGATTGCCGACCACGATGCCCCCGGCCGCGACCTCCAGATACCGGGCCTGCGCGTCGGCCTCGGGCAGGCCGGCCAGGGCGCGCAGGCGGACCTCAACTGGGCGTCGCGCCAGGATCGCCACCCCGTTATACGATTTTTGCCCAACGATTTCAGTGCCATAGCCGAGGTCGGAGAAGTTGGGGACGGCCGGGGCCTCGCACTTGATCTCCTGCAGCAGCAGCAGGTCGGGCTGTACCCGTCCGAGCCAGCGCCGGACGTGCCGCTCGCGCGAGCGGATCGAGTTGACGTTCCAGGTGGCGAGCTTCACGCGCCCGCGTCACTCCACCGAAAAGCTGGTGCCGCAACCGCAGGAGGAGGTGGCGTTGGGGTTCTTGACCGTGAAATGGCTGCCCATCAGTTCGTCGGTGTAGTCGAGCTGGGCGCCGGCCAGCAGGTCGAGACTCGCCGGATCGACCAGTACCCGCGCGCGCCCGGCTTCGATCAGCAAATCATCTTCCTGCGCCGACCCGTCCAGCTCGAAGCGGTATTGAAAACCGCTGCACCCGCCGGCGAGCACGGCGACGCGCAGCGCCGCCGCGCGCCCCTCGGCGGCGATGATCTCGGCGATGCGCGCCGCGGCACGCTCGGAGAGCGAGAACCGGTCGGTGGTGTCCATGCACCCAAGATAGCGTGTTCCGGGCCGCAATTGAAGAAGCGGGACGGGAGGGCTAAGCCGCGCCGATGCCGCTCGCCCGCTACGCCGTCCATCCGCACGCCTCGCGCGGCCGGCTCCACCCCGAGCCGGAGGCGTCCTCCCGCTCGCCCTGGCAGCGCGACCGCGACCGCGTCATTCACAGCTCCGCGTTCCGCAAGCTGCAATACAAGACCCAGGTGTTCGTCAATCACGAGGGCGATTTCTACCGCACCCGCCTGACCCACAGCATCGAGGTCGCCCAGATAGCGCGCTCGCTCGCGCGGATGCTGCGGCTCGATGAGGATCTGGCCGAGGCGGTGGCACTGGCGCACGATCTCGGCCACCCGCCCTTCGGTCATGCCGGGGAGGAGGCGCTAGCCGCCGTGATGCGCCCCTGGGGCGGGTTCGAGCACAACACCCAGTCGCTGCGCGTCGTGACCCATCTGGAGGCGCGCTACGCCGCCTTCGATGGCCTCAACCTGAGCTGGGAAACGCTGGAGGGGATCGCCAAGCACAACGGCCCGCTGCACCGCCCGTCGCCGGGAATTGCCGCCTATGATCGCCTCCATCCGCTCGATCTGCACGGCTTCGCCTCCGCCGAGGCGCAGGTGGCGGCGCTCGCCGACGACATCGCCTATCACAGCCACGACCTCGACGACGGGATGCGCGCCGGCCTGTTCGGGTTCGAGGAACTCTCGCACCTGCCGCTGGTCGGCGAGGCGCTGGCCGAGGCGCGCCACGCCAGCCTCGACGTGCCGCCGCCCCGGCTGCGCCACGAGATGCTGCGCCGCGTGATCGACCGGCTGGTGACGGACGCCGCGGCGGAGAGTGCGCGCCGGCTCGCCGCGTTGGATGCGGCCGGTGCCGAGGCGGTGCGGGAGGCTGCCGCGCAGGTGGTTGCGTTCAGCCCGCCGATGGCCGAGGCCAACCGCGCGATCAAGGATTTTCTGTCCGCCCGGATGTATCATCACTGGCGGGTCAACCGCATGACCGCCAAGGCGCGCCGCACTACCGAGGCGCTGTTCACGCTGCTGCACGCCGACCCGGCCCTGCTGCCGGATGACTGGAACGCGCGTGCGGGCGAGGGCGACCCGGCCCGGGCCGCGAGTGTCGTTTGCGACTATATCGCCGGCATGACCGATCGATACGCGGCCGACGAACATCGCCGGCTGACCGATCTCTCGCTCCTGGGGTGAGCCACGCCATGCAGCCGCACATCTTCGCCCGCGTGCGCGAGCACGTTCTGGCCGCCCTGCGCGCCGCGGCACCCGGTCTGCCGCAGGACGCGCTTGCGCGCGTGGAGGTGACGCCGGCGCGTGAGGCCGCGCACGGCGAAATGGCAACCAACGCCGCCCTGATCGCGGCCAGGCCCGCGCGCCAGCCGCCGCAGAAGCTGGCTGCAGGAATCGCCGCCGCGCTGGCCGAGGCGCCCGAGATCGCCGCCGCCGAGCCGGCGGGGCCGGGCTTCGTCAATATCCGCCTTAATCCGGCCGCATGGCTCGCCGAGCTGCCGGCGATCCTGCGCGCCGGCCTCGCGTACGGTGATTCGACGTTGGGCGGCGGGCTGCGGGTTAATGTCGAATACGTCTCGACCAACCCGACCGGGCCGCTGCATGTCGGCCATTGCCGCGGCGCGGTGGTCGGCGACGCGCTGGCCAATCTGCTCGTGAAGGCCGGCTTCGCCGTTACCAAGGAATACTACGTCAACGACGCCGGCGCTCAGGTGGACGCACTCGCCTGGGCCGCCTACTGGCGCTACCTCCAGGCGCTCGGCACCCGCCTCTCCGAGGAGGATTTCGCCGCCGCCGTGCCTGGCGGGCTGCAATATCGCGGCGAATATCTGATCCCGGTGGGCGAACGCCTCGCTGCCGCGCATCGCGACAGCCTCGCCGGCCCGGACGCGACGCCCGCCGATCCGGTGCTGTGGGTGCCGACGGTGCGCAGCTTCGCCGTTGCCGAGATGCTCGCGATGATCCGCGACGACCTCGCCGCCCTCGGTGTGCGGCAGGAGGTGTTCAGCTCGGAGCGCGCGCTGCTCGACGCCGGCGCGCCCGACGCCGTGATCGAGCGGCTGCGCGCCGCGGGATTGATCTACGAGGGCACGCTCGATCCGCCCCGCGGCAAGACGCCGGAGGAGTGGGAGCCGCGTGCGCAGACCCTGTTCCGCGCCACCCGGTTCGGCGATGATGTCGATCGGCCGCTGAAGAAGTCCGACGGCAGCAACACGTATTTCGCCAACGACATCGCCTACCACGCCGACAAGATCGACCGTGGTGCGGCGGCCTTGATCGACGTGCTCGGTGCCGATCACGGCGGTTACGTCACGCGGATGCGCGCGGCAGTCGCGGCCCTGTCCGGCGGCGGCGTGAGCTTCGAGGCGATCCTGTGCCAGATCGTCCACGTCGTCCGCGCCGGGCAGCCGGTGAAGATGAGCAAGCGCGCCGGCAGCTACGTCACGTTGCGCGACCTGATCGACGAGGTCGGCGCCGATGCGGTGCGCTTCACCATGCTGACGCGCAAGCCCGACGCGCAGATGGAGTTCGACCTCGATGCGGTGGTGGCGCAGACCCGCGACAACCCGGTGTTCTATGTCCAGTACGCCCATGCCCGCTGCCGCTCGGTGCTGCGCGCTGCGGCCGAGATGCTGGGCGCGGAGGCTATCGACGACGCGGCGCTTGCCGGCACCGATCTCGGGTCGCTCGGGGCCGAGGCGGAGATGGCTCTGGTGCGCCGGCTCGCGTCCTGGCCGCGCACCGTAGAAGCCGCCGCGCTGACCCGCGAGCCGCACCGAATCGCATTTTTCCTCTATGACTTGGCGGGCGACTTTCATATGCTTTGGAACCGGGGCAAGGACGACTCGACACTACGCTTCCTGCAGGCCGACCGACTGGAGGAGACGCGGGCGCGGCTTGCTTTGGTGGCGGCGACGGCGGCGGTGATCCGGTCCGGCCTCGCCGTGCTGGGCGTCGCACCGGTCGAGGAGATGCGCTGAGCCGTGGTCAACGATCCCGCTTTCCTGCCGTCCTATCGCACCATCCGCCGCGGCCGCCGCATGGACCCCGGCACCCGCCGGTTGATGACCACCGCCGGCAGCATCGGTGCGGTGCTCGTGGTGGCGATCGGCGGCTGGTCGCTGCTCCATCGTGGTCCGAGTGCCGTGCCCGTGATCGCGGCGCCGAGCGGCCCGATGCGGGTGAAACCCGCCAACCCGGGCGGCATGACGGTGATCGGCGCCAACCAGGATTTGACGGCCGACGGCGCGGGCGAGGACAGCGTCAAGATGGAGTCCGCCCCCGAGAAGCCTGCCCTGGCGGCGTTGCAGGCGCTGGAGGCGAAGGCGCCCGCTGCCGTCGCCCCGCCTGCGGCTCCCGTTGTGGCGGCCGTTCGTCCGGCTAGTGCGCCGCCGGCAGCCGCGGCCTCCACCTCATCGCCTCCGGCTTCCGTCCCGGCGCAAGTCGCTGCCGGACCCGCTCCCGTCACCCCGCCACCGTCTTCGGTGGGGCCGCAGAGGCCGGGATCAGCCGGAACGGCCGTGCAGCTCGCCGCAATGGACAGCCGAGAGGCGGCGATGACTGAATGGCAGCATCTGGCGCAACGGATGCCGGCCCTGCTGGGCAATCGCCAGCCCACGGTGCAACGGGCGGAGGTGGGGGGGCGCACCGTCTGGCGGCTGCGCACCATGGGGTTCGCGACGATCGCGGTTGCAACCCAGTTCTGTCAGCAGGTCCGCGCCCAGGGCGGCGGCTGCACGATCGCCGCCTTCTGACCGCGCGGCGATGAAGGCGGCGATCGTCGGTATCGCGGCCCTCGCCCTCACCATCGAGGAAGCGGCTCTGCTCCGCCGCGAGCAGCCGGCGGGAGTGATTTTGTTCGGCCGCAACGTGGCCGATCCGGACCAGCTTGCCGCTCTCGTCGCGGAGCTGCGCCGGGCGCTGCCGCCCGCTGCGGTGCTGCTGGTCGATCAGGAGGGCGGGCGCGTCGCCCGCCTGCACCCGCCGCACTGGCGCGAGCATCCGCCGGCCGCGGCGATCGGCGACCGCTTCGCCGCCGATGCCGAGGCCGGGCTGCGCGCGGCGTGGCTGACCGGTGCGCTGATCGGGATCGACTGCGCGGGCGCGGGCTTCGACGTGGTCTGCGCCCCGGTGCTCGACCTCGGCCTGCCGGGTGCGCATTCCGTGATCGGCGACCGAGCCTTCGGCGCCGATCCGCGCGCGGTCGCCCGGCTCGGCCGCGCGATGGCGGCCGGGCTATTGGCGGCGGGTGTGCAGCCGGTCGGCAAGCACGCGCCTGGCCACGGGCGGGCACTGGCCGACAGCCATGCCGAGCTGCCGGTGGTGAAAGCGGCCGATCTCGCCGCAGACTTCCTGCCGTTCGCCGCCAACGCCGACCTGCCGTGGCTGATGACCGCTCACATTGTCTATGCCGCACTTGACCCCGACTATCCTGCGACCTTGTCCAGCAAGGTGATTGCGGGGATGCTGCGGGGCCGTTTCCGCTTCGACGGGGTGCTGGTGTCGGATGATTTGTCCATGCGCGCGCTCGCCGGCCCGCCCGCCGCTTCGGCGTGGGCGGCGATCGCGGCCGGCTGCGACCTGGCACTCTATGGAGCGGGCGATTTCGCCGCCACCGAGGCGCTGCTCGAGGCCTGCCCGCCACTGCACCGCGAATCCGGAGCGCGGCTTGCCGCCGCTGCGGCCCTGGCCCGAAGCCGCCGTCAGGCGCTGGACGCCGATGCGCTCGGCGCCGAGCGCGACCGGCTGCTGACGTGAACGGATTGCTGCTGCAAATCGTGGTCGCGGCGGTGCCGGCGATCCTGGCGATTACGTTGCACGAGACTGCCCACGGCTACGCCGCGCTGGCGCTCGGCGACGACACCGCGAGGCGCATGGGACGGCTGTCGCTCAATCCGCTTCGGCACATCGATCGCTTCGGCACCATCATCCTGCCCGCCATCCTGCTGCTGCTGCAACTCGCCACTATCCATCGGGTCGCGTTCATGTTCGGCTGGGCGAAGCCGGTGCCGGTGGATGCCAGGCGCTTCACCGACCCGCGTCGGGGCATGATGCTGGTGGCGGCTGCGGGGCCGGCGATGAACTTCCTGCTCGCGTGGCTAGGCGCGCTGGCGCTCTACGGGATCAAACTGCTGCCCTATTCCTGGGCCGCGATTGCCGGCTTGATGCTGGTCTATTTCGTGCTGACCAATCTGGTGCTCGGCCTGTTCAACCTGCTGCCGATCCCACCGCTCGATGGCGGCCGGATCGCGGTCGGGCTGCTGCCGAGGGGCCTCGCGTTCCGCTGGGCGCAGCTCGAACGGGCCGGGATCGTCATCGTGCTGCTGCTGGTGTTTGTGCTGCCGACCGCGCTCGGCCAGATTGGTATCCGCTTCGACCCGGCCGGCGCCGCACTCGGCCGCGTGGTGCCGTGGGCGTTCCGGCTGGTGTTGACGCTCGCCGGCCATGACGATGCCGCATTGATCTCCCAGAATGTCGGGCTCTGAACCCGAGGCGGCCGCCGACAGCCTGATCCTGCGGCTGGACGGCTTCGAGGGACCGCTCGACCTGCTGCTCGACCTTGCGCGCGGGCAGAAGGTCGATCTCGCGCGGATCTCGATCCTCGATCTGGTGGAGCAATACCTGGCGCTGGTGGAGGGCGCGCGGCGGGTACGTCTCGAACTCGCCGCCGACTGGCTGGTGATGGCGGCCTGGCTCGCCTGGCTGAAGTCGCGCCTGCTGCTGCCGCCCGAGGAAGCGGAAGCGGAGGAGGGCGAGCAGGCCGCCGAGGTGCTCGCCGGCCGCCTCACCGCGCTTTCGGCGATGCGCGCCGCCGCCGCCTGGCTCACGGGCAGGCCCCAGCTCGGCCATGACGTGTTCGCCCGCGGCGCGCCGGAATCGCTGGTCTCCGTCGATCGCTCGGCGGTCGCACTCGATCTGCCCGGATTGCTGCGCGCCTATCTCGGGGCGCTGCGGCGGGCCGGTTCGCAGCGTCGCTACCGCCCCGCACCGGTGACGCTGTGGACGGTGCAGGACGCGCTCGGCCGGCTCGGCGGCCTGCTCGGCCGGATGCCGGACTGGAGCAGCCTGGAGCGGTTCCTGCCCGATAATCTGCGCGCACCGCTGGCGCACCGGGCGGCCCTCGCGAGCACGCTGCTGGCCGGACTGGAGCTGGCGCGGGGCGGCGCGCTGACGCTGCGCCAGGAGCGGGCATTTGGTCCCATCCTCCTCCGCCGCCGGGAGGGCGTCTCGTGATCGAGGTCCCCGAGGACGCGCTGCGGCTGGCCGAGGCGCTCGTCTTTGCCGCCGCCGAGCCGGTGACGGCGCGCGCACTGGCGCAGCTCCTGCCGGACGATGTCGAGGCGGAGACGGTGTTTTCGGCCCTCGCCGCGCGCTACGCTGGGCGTGGGGTGGAGCTGGTCGAAATTGCCGGCGGCTGGCAGTTCCGCACCGCGCCGGACCTCGCGCCGCGGCTGGTGCGCGTGGTGCAGCAGCCGCGCCGGCTGCCGCGGGTGGCGATGGAGACGCTGGCGATCGTTGCCTATCACCAGCCGGTCACGCGCGCCGAGATCGAGGAGATCAGGGGTGCGGCGCTCTCCCAGGCGACGCTGGACGCGCTGCTGGAGGCCGGGCTTATGGCGCCGCGCGGGCACAAGGAGGCGCCGGGGCGGCCGACGCTGTGGGGCACCACGCCCGCCTTCCTGGCCCGGTTCGGCTTGGCCGATCTGGGCGGGTTGCCGCGGCGCGAGGACCTGCTGGTCGAGCCGCCCGGACCGGCGCCGGCCGCGGAGCGCGGCTCCTGACTTCGGCGGCGTTTCCTGCTAAACCACGCGCATGTTCGATTTCGCCTGGTCCGAGATCGCGCTGATCGGCGTGGTCGCGCTGATCGCGATCGGCCCCAAGGACATGCCGGGGGCGCTCAAGGCCGTGTCCGGCATGATCAAGAAGGCGCGCCGCATGGCGTCCGAGTTCCAGACCCATGTGGACGATCTGGTCCGCGAGGCGGATCTGCACGAGGTGCGGGAGCAGATCAACGAAATCCGCAATTTCGACCTGCGCGGCCATGTCGAGCGCGCGATCGACGAGGATGGCTCGATCCGCCGCACCTTCGAGGACGACCCCTTCCACACCGCGTCCCCGACAGCCGACACGGCGACCGCGCTGGAGGCCGACGGCGAGGTGCAGACCATCGCCCCGCCCGATGCCGCGTCCGATGCCGCGACTGCGTGGCAGGCGGCATCGCCCGCACCATATCCGGCTGGCGACGCGCCCGCCTTCATTCCGCCCGAGGCGGCGGTGCCGCCGCCGCCACCACCCGCCTTCATCCCGCCGGATGTGGTGCGGGCGGCGCGGCGCGGCCGGCGCGGCTGATCCCCTCTCGCTGACAGGTTCCGCTTGTGGCCCCGCGCGACGTCAACACGGCACCGGACGACGATCCCATCAACGACAAGCCGATGCCGCTGCTCGAGCACATCATCGAGTTGCGGCGGCGGCTGCTGTGGTCGATCGCCGGGTTCATGATCGCGTTCTTTGTCTGCTACTACTTCTCGGGGAAGATCTATTTATTCCTGGCCCAGCCGCTGGGGGAGATCATGCGCCAGCGCGGCGAACATCCGCACCTGATCTACACGGCGCTCTATGAGGCGTTCTTCACCTATCTGCGGGTAGCAATCTTCGGTGCCGCGTTCCTGTCGTTCCCGCTGGTGGCGAGCCAGATCTACCTGTTCGTGGCGCCGGGCCTCTACCGCAGCGAGAAGCGCGCGATCGTGCCGTTTCTGATCGCAACGCCGGTGCTGTTCGTCGCCGGTGCAGCACTCGCCTACTACTTCGTCTTTCCGTTCGCCTGGCGCTTCTTCCTGAGCTTTCAGACGCCGACAGGGGCGGATGGATTGCAGATCACGCTGGAGGCGAAGGTCAGCGAGTATCTGGCGCTGGTGATGAAGCTCGTTTTCGCGTTCGGCGTCGCATTCCAGTTACCGGTGCTGCTGACGCTGCTGGCCAAGGTCGGCATCGTCTCGTCGGCGTCGCTGCGCAAATTCCGCCGCTATGCGTATGTCGGCATGTTCGTGATCGCCGCCATCCTGGCGCCGCCGGACGTGCTGACGCAGACCGGCTTGGCACTGCCGCTGGTACTGCTCTACGAGATTTCGATCCTGTGCGCCCGCTTCGTCGAGCCGAAGCCGGTGGACGTCTGATGAAGAAGAGGCCCACCGTCATGGTCGGCGGATGCCGACCATCCACGGCTTTCGTGCGGCGGCAAAGCCGTGGATGGTCGGCATCCGCCGACCGTGACGTGGTTGGGCTGGCGCTGCCGTTTCCGGCGGCGAGCCGGGCGCCTCGCTGATGCACGACATCCGCGCGATCCGTGCCGATCCGGCGGGCTTCGACGCCGCGATGGCGAGGCGCGGGCTAGCGCCCTGCGGCGACGACATACTCCGGCGCGACGACGAGCACCGTTCGGCCGTGGCCGCGGTCCAGGGTCTGCAACAGGAGCGCAACGAACTCGGGAAGCGGATCGGTGCCCTGCGCCGGGAAGGCCAGGACACGGCCGCCTTAGAAGAGCGCGCACGAGTGGTTCGTGACGAGATCGCCGCAAGTGAGGGGCAGGTCCGAGAGACCGAGACGGCGCTGCGGCGTATTCTGGAGACGCTGCCCAACATTCTCGATCCCGACGTGCCGGAAGGGGCGGATGAGAGCGCCAACGTCGTGCTCAAGCAGGTCGGCGAGCCGTCCGCGTTCGGCTTCGCACCGCGCCAGCATTTCGAACTCGGGGAGTCGCTCGGGCTGATGGATTTCGAGGCCGCCGCCAAGATCGCGGGCACGCGCTTCGTCGTACTCACGGGTGGGCTGGCGCGGCTGGAGCGCGCGCTCGGGCAGTTCATGATCGATCTGCACATCGCCGAGCACGGCTACACCGAGGTCTCGGTGCCTCTGCTGGTGAACGCCACGACCGCCTATGGCACCAACCAGTTGCCGAAATTCGAGGACGATCTGTTCAAGACCACGGACGGCCGCTACCTGATCCCAACGGCCGAGGTGCCGCTGACCAGCCTCCCGGCCGGCGAGATCATCCCTGAGGTGCGGCTGCCGATGCGCGTTACCGCGCTGACCGATTGTTTCCGCTCGGAGGCGGGGGCGGCGGGGCGCGACACGCGCGGGATGCTGCGCCAGCACGAGTTCCGCAAGGTGGAGCTGGTCTCGATCACCCACCCTGACGCGAGTGTCGAGGAGCAGGAGCGGATGACGCGCTGCGCCGAACGCGTGCTCGAATTGCTGGAACTGCCATACCGTCGCGTGCTGCTCTCGGCGGGCGACACCGGCCCGTCCGCAGTGCGCACCTTCGACCTCGAAGTGTGGCTGCCGGGACAAGGGGCGTGGCGGGAGATCAGCTCCTGCTCCAACTGCCGCGACTTCCAGGCCCGGCGCATGAACGCGCGGTTTCGCGCGGCCGAGGGTAAGACGGTCGGCTTCGTCCACACCCTCAACGGATCGGGCGTCGCGGTGGGGCGCGCTCTCATCGCCGTGATGGAGAATGGCCAGCGACCGGACGGATCGATCATGGTGCCGGCGGCGCTGCGACCTTACATGGCCGGCCAGGACAGCATCGGACCGGGCTGACGCATGACATTGGCAGTCGGCTGGACGCACGCCGGAACCTCGGCACTGGCGGCGTTCCTTGCCTCGCTCGTGGAGGCGACGGAGGCGATGACGGTGGTGCTCGCGGTCGGCGCGGTGCGCGGCTGGCGGGGCGCGATCATCGGCAGCATCGCCGGGCTTGCGGCGCTGCTGGTGCTGGTGGCGGTACTGGGGCCGGCTCTGACCCAGATCCCGCTCGGGCTGGTGCAGCTTGCGGTCGGCGCGCTGCTGTTGCTGTTCGGGCTGCGCTGGCTGCGCAAGGCGAGCCTGCGGGCGGCCGGCGTGATCGCGCTGCATGACGAGGCGGACACCTATGCGAAGCAGACCGCGGCGCTGCGTGCGCACGGCACGGCGGTCGCGGAGTGGGACCGGGTCGCGGTCTCGGCGTCATTCAAGATCGTGATGCTGGAAGGCATGGAGGTGGTGTTCATCGTGGTCGCGGTGGGCGCGGGGGGTGGCTTGATCGTTCCGGCTTCGGCGGGCGCGCTGGCCGCGCTGCTGGTGGTGGTGCTGCTCGGCTCGCGCTGCACAGGCCGGTCGCGAGCATCCCGGAGAACACGCTCAAGTTCGTGGTCGGGGTGATGCTAGCCGCGTTCGGCACGTTCTGGGTGGGCGAGGGCATCGGCGTCGCCTGGCCTGGGGCGGATTGGAGCCTGCCGGCCCTGATCGTGGGGTATCTGGCGGTCGCGGTCGGGGCGGTCTGGCTGGCGAGGGCGGCTAGGGTGCAGCGGCGGGCAGCAGGATGAGCGCGATCCGGGCCGCGATAGCCGAGCTGGTCGGGCTGTTCGTCGATGACGGCAGCCTGGCATTGCTCGCGGTGATCTGGCTCGCGCTGGTCGGGCTCGGGTTGCGGCTGCTCGACCTGCCGCCGCCGGAGTGGGCCGGGCTCGCATTATTCGCGGGTCTCGCGGTGCTGCTGGCCGCGAGCGTGCTGCGTGGGGTGCGGCGCTGAGGCGCGGCGGGAACCCGCCCCCGTATTGGCACTTACGGAGATCGGACCGCGGCAAGGATTCGGGCGCGGCAGCGACACACGGTGGAGGATCGGGGCATGTCGGACCAGCACAGGAACCGCGTGGAGCGGCGCGCCTACGAGCTGTGGGAGCGCGAGGGACGGCCGGAAGGCCGCCACGATCACCACTGGGCGGAGGCGGAGCGGCAGATCGCGGCGGAAAGCGGTGGCGCGGGCACCGAGCAGGCTCAGCCGGAGCCGGGCGACGCGGCCGCAGCACTCGCCGCACACTCGGCCGATGCGCCGCAGCCCGCAGCTCGCGGTGGCGACACGTCGGCGCAACCGAAGCCAAAGCCGCCAACGGCTGCGGCCACGGCGCCCGGGCGCAAGACCGCCGGAGCGCGCTGAGCGCTACGTCACCGGCCCGGCCACGTGTGCCCGGTACGCCGGCCGCGCCAGCAGCCGGTCGTACCAGGCGCGCACATGGGGCAGCGCGGGCTTCTCGACCGGGAAGAAGAACCAGCGGTGGATGTGCACCCCGAGCGGGATGTCAGCCAGCGTGAACACCGGCCCGGCGACGTAGGGCACCCGGGCCAGCACCGCATCCAGCCGTGCCAGCACCTCCCCGGTCGCCTGGAGGCCGCGTTCGATCGCGGCCATGTCGCGCTGCGCGGGGGGCGTGCGTACCAGGCCCCAGAATACCGGCCCCAGCGGCACATTGAGCGCGGTCTGCTGCCAGTCCATCCAGCGGTCGATGCTGGCGCGGGCGTGCAGATCGCGCGGGAACATCGGGCTGTCGGGCGCACTGGCAGCGCAGAGATAGCGAAGGATTGCGTTGCTCTCCCACAGGACGAAATCATCCTCCTGCAGCGTCGGCACCAGCGAATTGGGGTTCATCGCCAGGTACTCGGGCGTTTGGGTGCCGCCGAACGCGCCACCCACGTCGATGCGCTCGTACGGCAGCCCGAGTTCCTCGAGTAGCCAGATCACCTTCATCACGTTGCTGGAGTTCGCCCGGCCCCACAGTTTTCGCACGTGTCCCGCTCCTTCTCTTCGCGACCGCAAAGCTATCGCGGGCATGCGCTTGCTCCAAGCCGGCGGCGCGGCGATACCCTGCGCATGACGATCACGAGCGAACGCTGGGCGGCGGTGCTGGCGGCCGCCGCGTGCGCCCTGGTTCTGGGCGTGGCGCTGGCGGTTGAGCGGTTCGGCGGCCAGGTGCCCTGCGCGCTTTGCCTGCTGGAACGCTGGCCCTGGCGCGTCGCGGTGGTGCTCGGGCTGCTCGCATTGCTGCTGCCGCGGCGGGCTGCGCGCGCGGCGCTTGGCGTGACCGCGCTGGTGATGCTGTGCGGTGCCGCACTGGCCTCGGTGCATGTCGGGGTCGAGCAGAATCTGATCCCCGACCCGCTGCCGCAATGTGCGAGCCCGCGCTTCATGCCGGGCCTCTCGATCGCGCAGCGGCTGGCGGCGATGCCGGCGCATCCGGCCAAGCCGTGCGCCGATCCCATTTTTCTGATCCCGGGCCTGCCGCTCTCGATGTCGGCGCTGGACGCGATCGCAGCACTGGCCTTGTGTCTGGTGCTGGCAGCCTATCTTTGGCGCAGCGGACGGAGAGCGGCATGAGCGAGACCACGACGCTTCCGGGCGACCCCGACCCACACACCCGCATCGAGCGCGCGATCCGGGTCGATCACGCGGGCGAATATGGCGCGACCCGCATCTATGCCGGCCAGCTCACGGTGCTGGGTCGCGGCCCGCGCGGCGCGGTGCTGCGGCACATGCAGGAGCAGGAGCAGCACCATCTCGCGACCTTCAACGAGCTGGTCGCGCGACGCCGCGTGCGTCCGACCGCACTGCTGCCGTTCTGGCATCTCGCCGGGCTGGGCACTCGGCGCCGGCACCGCCGTCTTGGGCGAGCGGGCGGCAATGGCCTGCACGGTCGCGGTGGAGGAGGCAATCGACGCGCATTACCGCGCCCAGGCGGAGGCGCTGCCCGAGGACGAGGTCGGAATTGCGGGGCACGATCGAGCGGTTCCGCGCCGAGGAGCTGGAGCACCGCGACATCGGCCTCGCCCACGGCGCCGAGCAGGCGCCCGGCTACCGGCTGCTCTCGGCCACGGTCAAGGCCGGCTGCCGCGCAGCGATCTGGGCCAGCGAACGGGTCTGACGGCCGGCCGCTCCGCCGGACGCGGCGGGCGACAGGAGCACGCCGAAGCTCGTGCAGGCGGCCTGCAAGGCGGGATCGGGTGCGGCGCCCGCATGGCCGAGTGCCGCGATGCCGGCGACCAGCAGCACCGCCAACACCAGGGCCGCCCGCACCCACAGAAGCCGCCACGCGCGCCGATGCTCGGCGTGCTCGACGAACCAGAAATTGTCCTTCGAGAAAAGGTCCGGTGCGCCCATCGTCTGCTCCCTCCGTGCCGGCCGCCCGGCATCGATAACGGGAGCGGCGGCGCATCGGTATGAAGCGGTTCACACGGGGGCGATGAGCCTGAACGAAATCAGCTTTCCAGTTCGGTGTCCCAGTACAGGTAGTCGCGCCAGCTCTCGTGCAGGTAGTTGGGCGGGAAGGCGCGCCCGTTCTCCTGCAACTCCCACGTGGTCGGCTGACGGGGGGCGCCGCGCGGAAACATCCGGCACTCCCGCGGCAGGCGCGAGCCCTTGCGGAGGTTGCAGGTGCCGCAAGCGGTAACGACGTTCGTCCAAATCGTGCGCCCGCCCCGGCTGCGCGGCACGACGTGATCGAAGGTGAGGTCGGGCGTCGGGTGCCGGTCCCCGCAATACTGGCAGGCGAAGGTGTCACGCAGGAACACGTTGAACCGGGTGAAGGCCGGCCGGCGCGCCGAGGGGATGTACTCCTTGAGCGCGATCACACTGGGCAGCTTCACCCGCACGCTGGGCGAGCGCACCTCGACCTCGTATTCGCTCAGCACCGAGACCCGATCGAGGAACACCGCCTTGATCGCGTCCTGCCACGCCCACACGGAAAGCGGGAAATAGGCGAGCGGGCGGAAATCCGCGTTCAGCACCAGCGCCGGGAAATGTTGACCGCCGTCAGGCACGCCCTGCTCCCTGTCAGGCATCGCGCCCAGGGCTGGCGGTGATCCGCCCGCGGAACCACCAGATATTGTGCGCCGCCAAGAATCTGATCTCTTATGACAAAGCGGGCTGGCAACCGCAAGCAGCGCGAGTGGCGGGCGGCTGTCGAATTCGCGCTACCGGGCTCCGTTGTGCTCGTCACTCAATTCGCACCCAGTCCGACCGGGGAGCTGCATCTCGGCAGCGCCTATGCCGCCTTGATCGCATGGCGGCGCGCGCGTGAGGCGGGCGGACGATTCCTGCTGCGGATCGAGGATATCGACGCCGCGCGCTGCAGGCCCGCTTTCAGTCGTGCGATCCGCGACGACCTTGGGTGGCTCGGACTCGACTGGGACGGCACGGCACGGATGCAGTCCGAGCATTTCGGTGAGTACCAGGCCACGCTGGACCGGCTCGCCGCGCGCGGGCTGCTCTATCCGTGCTTCTGCACCCGCGCCGAGATTGCGCGTGAAGTGGCCGCGGCAGACGGCGCGCCGCACGCACCCGACGGTGCGGCCCGCTATCCCGGCATCTGCCGGTCACTGTCCGGGAGCGAGCGCGAGCGGCGGATTGCGGCCGGCACGCCCTATGCGCTTCGCCTCGACATGCCGCGGGCGCTCGCCGCGATCGCGACACCGCTCGACTTCGAGGAGGAGGGACGCTGCCGGATCATCTGCGACCCCGCGCGATTCGGCGACGTTGTGCTGGCGCGCAAGGATGTGCCGGCAAGCTATCACCTCTGTGTGGCGCATGACGACGCGGCGCAGGGCGTGACGCTGGTCACGCGCGGGATCGACCTGCTGCCCTGCACCGATATCCACCGGCTGCTGCAGGCGCTGCTCGGCTGGCCGGCGCCGCGCTATGCCCACCACGCCCTGCTGACCGACGCCGACGGACGACGGCTGGCCAAGCGTGATACGGCGCTGACCTTGCGCGCGCTGCGCGAGGCTGGCCGCAGCCCGGCGGAGGTGCGGGCGATGGCGTGGTTCGGCTAACCTTGTCGGCGTCGTCGAACAGGAGCGCCGTCCATGCCGCTGAACCTGGAAGAGCGGTTCGCCCGCACCACGCTGGGCTTCTTTCCGTCCCCGATTCACAAGCTGAACCGCCTGTCGCGCGAGCTGGGCATCGAGGTCTGGGCCAAGCGCGATGACGTCTCCTCCGGCCTCGCCTTCGGCGGCAACAAAATCCGCAAGCTGGAATGGCTCGCCGCCGATGCGCTCGCACAGGGGTGCGACACGTTGGTCAGCATCGGAAATATCCAGAGCAACCACACCCGCCAGGTCGCGGCCGTTGCCGCCGTGCTCGGCCTGAAGTGCCGCCTGGTGCAGGAGGAATGGACCAAGTGGGATGATCCCGCTTACGGCCAGGTCGGCAACATCCTGCTCTCGCGCATCATGGGTGCCGAGACGATGCTGGAGGGAGAGGGGTATTCCACCGAGATCAAGGAGACCTGGGAGCGGGCGCTGGAGCAGGTGCGGCGTGGCGGCGGCAGGCCCTACGCCATCCCCGCCGGCGCTTCCGATCACCCGCTCGGCGGCCTCGGCTACGCACATTTCGCCGACGAGCTGGCCCGCCAGGAGGAGCAGCTTGGTGTGTTCTTTGACACAGTAGTGACGGCGAGCTGCACCGGCTCGACCCAGGCCGGCATGGTCGTGGGCTTTCTGGCGCAGGACCGGCCGCGACGGCTGATCGGCATCGACACGGCCGCGAATGCCGCGATGACCCAGGCGGCGGTGACCAAGATCGCTCGCGCGACCGCGCAGCTGGTCGGGCTGAACACCGAGCCTTGCCACGAGGACGTGATCGTCGACCCGCGCTTCTGCGGACCGGATTACGGGCTGCCGGACGCGCCGACGATCGCCGCCATCCGCATGGCCGCGCGGTTGGAGGGGATGCTGACCGACCCGGTGTATGAGGGCAAGAGCATGGCCGCACTGATCGCGATGGCGCGTGCCGGCGAGATCGCATCAGGCGCTCGCGTGCTCTACGTCCACCTCGGCGGTGCTCCGGCGCTCAACGCCTATCATAATGCGTTCGAGTAATCCTGGCTGTAATCTCTTGACGGTTCCTTGGAATGGATCATGGCGTCTGTCCCTGGTGGGTCGGCTACATCCTCGCGAGTCCCCTTCGGCGACTCCTGCAAGACCCGGTCCGCCTTCTCACGCCCTATGTCCGCGCCGGGATGGTTGTGCTGGAACCTGGGCCGGGCATGGGCTTCTTTACGTTCGAGCTGGCTCGCCTCGTTGGTCCTTCCGGACGCGTCATCGCGGTGGACGTTCAGCCGAAAATGATAGCGGGGCTGAAGCGCCGCGCCCGCAAAGCAGGACTGCTAGAGCGCATCGATGCTTGCTTGGCTCAGCCCGCTTCGATGGGGCTCATCGGCCTGGATGATGCAATCGATTTCATATTCGCGTTTGCGGTGGTGCACGAGCTGCCGTCCTCGGCTGCTTTCTTCGCGGAAGCGGCCCGCGTCTTGAAGTCGGGCGCCACCCTCCTGCTCGTCGAACCCGCAGGTCACGTGACCGAGGCCGAGTTCAAGCAACAACTCGCGGCGGGCGCCCAGAACGGCCTAACTGTCACGGCCCATCCATTTCAACGCCGGTGTCGCACTGCACTGCTGAGCAAGCGCGCTGCTTAGCCGGGCTTTCACGAAGACAAGGAACAGCCGCAGACCGGCAATGCCGCGCCGTGCGTTGTCCGCACCGGCCGCGGCCGCGATGCTGCGCGCATGGACACGATGCGCTTCGATTTCCTCGTGATCGGCGCGGGCATGGCCGGCAGCAGCGCCGCCGCGTCCCTCGCCGCTGCCGGACGGGTGGCGCTGATCGAGGCGGAGGAGAGCGCCGGCTATCACACGACGGGCCGCTCGGCCGCGGTCTGGATCCAGAACTACGGGCCGCCCGACGTGCGCGCGCTCACCGGCCTCTCGCGCGCATTCTTCGAGCATCCGCCGGCGAAATTCTCGGACGTGCCGCTGCTCAACCGCCGTCCGGTGGTGTTCCTCGCACCCGAGCCGCAGCGCGCGCAGTTCGCGGCGATGCTGGCCGAGGGCATCGGGTTGCGCGAAATCGCGCTGCCCGCGCTGCACGAGCGCGTTCCGGCGCTGAAGCCCGGCTACGCGGTCGCCGCGGCGATCGAGGAGGACGCGTTCGACATGGACGTGGCCGCCTTGCAGCAGGGATTCCTGCGCCAGCTCCGCGCCGCCGGCGGGATGCTCGCGCTGCACAGCCGCACCGCGCGGATCGAGCGGCGAGGCGGGGCGTGGCACGTCGAGACGACCGGCGGCGAACGTTTCGCCGCCCCAGTGCTGGTGAATGCCGCCGGTGCGTGGGGCGACGAGGTGGCGCGGCAGGCCGGCATCGGCCCGCTCGGGCTACAGCCGAAGCGTCGCACCGGCGTCATCATCGACCCGGCACCGTTCGACGTGCGCGACTGGCCGCTGCTGATCGACGTCGGCTCCGCCTGGTACGCCCGGCCGGAGGCGCGCACGCGGCTGATGGTCTCGCCCGCCGACGAGACCGACATGCCCCCGCACGACGTGCGGCCCGACGAGATCGACGTCGCGATCGCGATCGACCGGATGCAGCAGGCCCTCGCGATCGAGGTCCGCCGGGTCGAGCATTCATGGGCGGGCCTGCGCACCTTCACCGCGGACGGCAGCCTCGCGTTCGGCTGGAGTGCCGAGGAAGAGAAATTCTTCTGGTGCGTGGGACAGGGCGGCTACGGCATCCAGACCGCGCCCGCCGCCGGCCGGCTGGTTGCCGACCTGATCCTGGGCCGCGACCCCGGCGAGGCCGCGCGCATCCTGCCGGCGATCGATCCCAAACGTTTCGGGGCGGAGCTCAGCTCGCCGGATCGAGGGCGGCGAGCTCACCCAGCGTGATCGGCTTGAGCGGCGGGCGGACGCGGAAATAGCCGACCTCGTCGGGCGTTGCGTGCCGCTCGGCGGCGATGATCTCGGCCACCACGGGGCCGCACATCCGTCCTTGGCATGGCCCCATCCCGGCCCGCAGGAAGGCCTTGGCCTGGTTCGGACCGAGGCAACCCTCCCGCACGGCGGCGCGGATCGCGCCGGCACTCACCTCCTCGCAGCGGCACACGATCACCGCGTCCGCCGGCGCCAGCACTGCCCGCGGCGGCGCATAAAGCGCATCAAGGAACGGGCGGAACGCCAGGTGCGCCGCCATTGCCCGCCGCTCCGGCGCGGCCAGCCGATCGCGCGCGGCGGCGTCGATCCGGCCGAGCTGGCGCAGCGCCTCCAGCGCCGGCGAGCCGGCCGGCGTGTTCGGCCGCGCGCGCGCCGCCGATGCCGGCCGCATCGCCCGCAACCAGAACGCCCGGCACGCTGCTCACGCCCCAGCAATCCGCTTGCGGGCGGAAGCAGCGCGCGGCGGCATCCCAGTGATGTGCGCAGCCGATCGAGCGCGTCATCTGCTGGGCCGGGATCACGCCCTCGTGGAGTGCCACCAGCCGCGTCGCGATCCGATGCCTCGTTCCTGCGGTCGCGAAGCTGACCGCGCAGGCGGCACCCTCTGACGCCTCGATACGCAGGTCGCTCACGGCGCGAAAGATCGGGACGCCTGCGCGCTGCGCCGCCGCCATCGCCGACAAGCCCTTTGCCAGATAGCGCCAGCCAACGCCGCGCAAGCCGCGCGGCAGGTGCCGCAGTGCCGCGAGCTGGGCCGCACCGGTGTTGGTGTCGAGGACCGCCGCCGGCCGGGTGCCTGCCGCCAGACATTGCCGCGCCACCAGCCACAGCAGCGGGCCGGCCCCGGCCAGCACCAGCCCGGCGCCTGGCCGCAGCGAAGCCGTCTTGAGCAGCGCCTGAACGGCGCCGGCGGTCATCACGCCCGGCAGCGTCCAGCCTGGCACCGGGACCGGCCGCTCCATCGCGCCCACCGCGACGATCACCGCATTGGCGTTGATCCGGTGGGAAGCACCTGCGCGGGTGAACCAGATCTCGCGCTCGGGCGTCACCTGCCAGACAATACTGCCGGGCCGGTAGTCGGCGCCGCTCTCGCGCAGGCGCCGCGCCAATTGGGCGCCGTGCGCATAGTCCGGACCGAGCAGAGCGCGCAGCCGGTCGCTCGCGTGCTCGATGCCGCGATAGATCTGCCCGCCCGGCCCCGGCTGCTCGTCGAGCAGAGTGACGGCCGCACCGTGCTGTGCGAAAAGTGTGGCGGCGGCCATCCCGGCGGGCCCGGCGCCGATCACGACCGCCTCGCGCGCCTCGGTCACGCGAGCGTCCGGCGCCGCGGCCTCCCGACGGACGCGCATCCCATCCACCGCCGGCGTGAGGCAGGCCTGCCGGCCGCCTATGCCGTCGATCTCAAGCACGCAGTCGAAGCAGACGCCCATCATGCAATACGGCGCGCGCGCCGCGCCCGAGACGGCGCTGGCGTGGAAATCGAGCACGCCGGCAGCCAGCAGCGCCGCCGCCACGCTCTCGCTCGCCCGCGCCGCGATCGGACGGCCGTCAAAATCGAGGCACAGGGTATCGCCCGGCTCAAGGCGCTCGAACATCGAACCGCCTGCTGGAGAAGCCGTCGAACTCGCCGGCCAGCCCGCCTTCCAGGATCGCCGGGGCGAGTGCCAGCGCATGGGCGCCGGCCAAGGTGACGCCGCTGTGGCAGGCCGCCGCGAAGGCGCCGGGATGGCGTTCCGACTGCTCGTAGATCGGGAACCCGTCCGGCGTCATCACCCGCAGCGCCCCCCAGGCACGCACCATGCGCGCCTGCCGCAACGCCGGGTAGATGCGCACCGCGCGGGCGGCGATGTCGTGCAGCACCGGGACTGTGGCGCGGTCGTCGAAACCCACCGCCTCGTGGCTGTCGCCGGCCATCACGGAACCCTCCGCGGTCTGGCGCAGCGTCTGGGTCGCGTGGTGCAGGAACGGGCGCAGGCGCTCGGTGACGATGATCTGCCCGCGCAGCGGCTCCACCGGCATCGCCAGCCCGACCATCGGTGCCAGGCGCCGGCTGCCCAGGCCGGCCGCGATCACCACGCGCCCGGCGGCGAAGCGCTCGGCGGCGCTATCGGCCACGAACCCGCCATCCTCCGGCGTGATGCGATCGACGCCGCGGCCCGGGAAGTAGCGGCCGCTTTCGTGCGCGAGAGCGGCGTGCAGCGCGCGCAAGGTGGCGAGTGGATTCGCGAGCCCATCGAGCGGGCAGAACGAGGCGCCCAGCACCGCGTCGCCGAGACCCGGCACCATGCGCCGCACCTCCTCGCGCGAGAGCAGTCGCGTGCCGATGTCGCCGCTCTCGTTGTGCATCCGGTGGATCTGGCTGGCGCGGCCTTCCAGTTCGGCGTCGCTCAGGCAAAAGATCAGGCCACCGGGCTGGCGCAGCGCCACATCGATGCCGGTGGCATCGATCAGGGCGGCTTGCAGCGCCGGCCAGAGCTCCGCAGAGCGGCGCGTCCACTGCGCATAGGCGGCCATCCCGTCGCCCTTGCCCTGCACCCAGACCAGCCCGAAATTGCCACGTGCGGCGCGGTGCGCGACATCGCCCTCGTCGAGCAGCGCCACGCGCGCGCCGACGCGCGCCGCGCCCCAGGCGATCGCGCTTCCCACCAGCCCGCCGCCGATCACCAGCAGGTCGTATCCGGCCACGGCCGCCCTCACAGCCGGGTCCTCATGCCCCGGTCATTACGCCATAGAGCGCGACGGCGGCGCTGAGAAGAGCGAACTACTTCTCGGGCGGCTTGCCGGGCGGCTTCGGCGCGGGCCTGTCGGGGCGGCCGGGCCCGGTCGTGCCGGTATTGGCGGGCGGGTCGCTGGCGGGGAAACTGTCCTCGACCGCCTCGTCATGCCGCTGATTGGCCGCGCGATCGGGAGGCGTCGTCTTCCGCGGATCGGGCATCGCAGGCTCCTGTTCGCTCGCCCGCTGAACGGCGCAGGAGGCACCCGGTTTGCGTGCGGCGCGGAATTGTCGCGAACGCCGCTGCGGGGCGCGCGTTCGCAATCCGGACCCCCGCAACATCACAAGGAGCCGAGCAATGCCGCCCCAGGCGAGGATCGAAAGCGTCGAGGCGCGGGCCTACACGGTGCCGACCGACATGCCCGAGGCTGATGGCACGCTCGCGTGGGGCAAGACGACGATCGCAGTCGTGCATGTCTCGGCGGGCGGCGTGCGCGGCATCGGCTACACCTATGCCGACACGGCGGTGGTGGGCGTGATCGGCGGCGCCCTGAAGAGCGCCGTGCGCGGACGCGACGCTATGGACGTGCCCGGCTGCTTCGCGGCGATGCAGCGTCAGGTGCGCAATCTCGGGCGCTCCGGTCTCGCGCAGAACGCGATCGCAGCGGTGGATGCCGCGCTGTGGGACGCCAAGGCGAAGCTGCTCGGGTTGCCGCTCGTCGCATTGCTCGGCGCGGTGCGGGACGAGGTGCCGATCTACGGCAGCGGCGGCTTCACCAGCTATGACGACGCGACACTGTGCGCGCAGCTCGCCGGCTGGGTGGAGCGAGACGGCTGCCGATGGGTGAAGATGAAGGTTGGCAGCGATCCAGACCGTGATCCGGCGCGCGTGCGCACCGCACGCGGCGCCATCGGGACGGCGGCGCTGTTCGTCGATGCGAACGGGGCCTATGCGCTGAAGCGCGCGCTGGCCCTCGCGGAGCGGTTTGCTGAGCACGACGTGCGCTGGTTCGAGGAGCCAGTCTCGAGCGATGACCTTGCAGGCCTGCGGCTGATGCGCGAGCGCGCGCCCGCCATCATGGAGATCGTGGCGGGCGAGTATTCCTACACGCTCGACGATGTGCGGCGGATGCTCGAGGCCCATGCCGTGGATGTGCAGCAGGCGGACGCCACACGGTGCGGCGGCATCACGGGCTTCATGGCGGCAGGAGTGCTGTGTGCGGCGCATCACCGCGATCTCTCCGCGCATTGCGCGCCGGCGATCCATCTCCACGTGGCCTGCGCGGTACCCGGTCTGCGTCATCTCGAATGGTTCCACGACCACGTGCGGATCGAGCACATGCTGTTCGACGGCGCACCGGTGCCGCGTGACGGCGCGATCCGCCCCGATCCGGTGCGTCCCGGCCTGGGCATCGAGCTGAAGCGGCAGGATGCCGAGCGATACGCGACGACCTGAAGCCGTAGAAAGGGGGGACGGAATGCGACTGACCGCGCGCGAGAAGGCGCTGCTGCGCCACGCCAAGACTGGCACGCTGGCGGCACAGGACGGACAGCGGCTCAGCCGCGGCGCGGCGGTGCTGTCGCTGGCGGTGCTCGCCGACAGCGCGATCGAGCACTACCGGGGCGGCTTCTACAACCGCGTAATGTACACGCCGCTGGCGGTCTCCACTCTCACGCTCGCCACGAGCCTGCACGGACTGATGGATTACCGCCGCCGATCCCGCCATCCGGTGCGCCATGCGGTGCAGGCGACCGCCGCCGTCACCGGCCTCGTCGGCATGGGGATTCACGTCTACAACGTCGGCAAGCGCCCGGGCGGCTTCATCTGGCAAAATCTGTTCTTTGGCGCGCCGGTAGGAGCACCGTTCGCGCTGGTGCTGGCGGGCACGATGGGCACGGCCGCCGAGCACGTGCGCGACGGGCGGCGAAAATTGTTCGGATTCCCGACCGGCCGCCTGCTGGCGGCGACCACCGCGTTTGGGTTGCTGGGAACGGCGGCTGAGGCAGCATTGTTGCACTTTCGCGGCGCCTACCACGATCCGGCGATGCTGCTGCCAGTGACGCTGCCGCCAGTGGCCGCCGGACTGATGGCCCGGGCCGCGATGGACGGCGGGCGGCGGCGACGCCATCGCCTCGCGCGCTGGTGGCTGCGGCTGACAGCGGCACTCGGCTTTGCCGGCGTCGGCTTCCACGCGTTCGGCGTGGCGCGCAACATGGGCGGCTGGCGCAATTGGACGCAAAACGTCCAGAATGGGCCACCCCTGCCCGCGCCACCGAGCTTCACCGGCCTGGCTCTCGCGGGCCTTGCGGCGCTCGATCGGTTGGAGCGCGAGCAGGCGTGACCGCGCCGCTCAGTCAGCGGCGGCCACGTCGAGGCGACGGCGGGCGGCGGCCTCCAGCAGGTGGCGTTCGAGTTCGCCCGCACGCGCCTCGGCGGTGTGGCTTCGCAGTGTACGGGCGCGCGCGGCCCTCGCGATCGCATCGCGTCGCGCGGCGGGCGCATCCAAGGCCGCAAGCACGTCGGCGGTATCGTGCACGCGCAGCATCTCCGAACCCGGCCGGAGGAACATCTCGATCCCGTCCCATGCGTCCGAGATGATGGGAGCGCCGCAGGCGGCGGCTTCGAAGATGCGAACGCTCGGACTCCAGCCGGCGCGAACTCATGTCGGCGCGGGTGACGTTGAGCGCCCAGCGCAGGCTGGAGTAGAACTGCGCGTGCTCGGCGGGCGGCAGATGCTCGATCCGATCGACGTTCGCAGGCCATTCGATGCTGTCGGGATAGAGCGGACCGGCGACGACGAAGCGCTCGCCGGGCAGCATCCGGGCGGCGTCGATCAGCAGCCGCTGCACCAGCGGCTGGCGGTCGTCGCTGTAGGTCCCGAGATAGCCCAGCGCCCAGCGCACTGGGGCGCCGGTGGCGTGGTATGTTTGCGGATCGACCGCGCAATAGAGCGCGCGAGCCATGCGCGCGCCGTATTGTCGCTCCAGCCGCCGCAAGGTCGGGCCGCCGGTGAAGGAAAGGTAGAGGTCGAACAGCGGCATGAGTTCGGGCGAAACATAGGCGTGATCGCCGCTGTCGAGCTTGCGCATCGTGACCGGCGTGTCGATGTCGTAGAAGGCGAGCAGTCCACGCGCTCTGGGCGCGATGGCGCGGATCGCGTCCGCGCCTTCCGGCACGAACGAGCCGACGATCACCGCGTCGGCATCGCCAATGCGAACAGCAAATCGGTCGAGATCGGCGAGCTGATCGTACAGCGCGAGCTCGCAGAAATCGGGATCGGTAAGATCGCGGTTCGACGCATACCAGGGCTGGTCGCGTTCCAGGAACAGGATCTCGTGCCCCCGGGCGGCCATCGCGCGCAGCAGCGCCCGCCAGGTCGTCGCGTGGCCATTGCCCCAGGACGAGCTGAGGGAAAGTCCCAGGACGACGATGCGCATCACGCCGCCCGCATCTGCCGCTTGCGCGCCAGCGCCTCGCGGAACAGCCGATCAACCTGCGCCGCGCGGCGGGCATAGGTGTGCTCGCGCATGATTCGCCCGCGCGCCCGCGCGCCGATGCGACGCGCCGCATCGGGCGTAAGCGCCGCGAGATGCGCAACCACGTCTTGCCCGTCCCGTGCCACCAGCACTTCCTCCTCCGGCTCCAGGAACATCTCGATCCCCTCCCACGCATCGGTGATCAGGCACGCACTGGCCCCTGCCGCCTCGAACACCCGGGTCGCCGGGCAGAAGCCCATGCTCGCCATGCTGTCGCGCGCGACATTGAGCACCGCCAGCGAGGACGCGTTGAACGCATTGTGCCGCTCGGTGCCGACATGGCCCAGGAGCTGCACATTTTCACTCAATTTCCTGCCTTCCCAGCCCGCGCCGCCAAGCACGAACCGCCGTTGTGGGAGTGCCGCCGCAGGTCGGAAGAAGAATTCTTCGCAGCGCGCCTCGCGATCCGGCATTCGGTTGGCGAGAAAGGCAAGGTCGCCGGCAAGGGCGGGATCGGGCGAGACCGGGAAGTGGGTGTCCGGGTCAAGCGCGTTGTAGATCGGCACGCACCCCGCCGCGCCAAATTCGCGATAGCTGCGGATCACGGGTTCGCCGCCGCCATAGGTCAGCACCAGGTCGAGCGCCGCGAGCGCCCGTCGCACCGGATGCGCCGCATCGCCGCGCATCTCGGCGAGCGTGGCCGGCGCATCGACGTCCCAGAACACGCGCAATGCCCCCTCGCGATGGGACGTGATCCCGGCCAGCAGCTCGGTATCGAAGACCCCGACGCCGCTCGCCTTGACGACGACATCGGCCGACGCCGCTTCCGCGAGTGCCGCCCGCATCGCGTCCGGCTCAGCCGGATAGATATTCACGCGCGCCCAAGCTGGGGAGGCCATGTCGCGCCGCTGCTGGCGACCGAACGCATCCGGCTCATGAAACGTGATCTCCCAGCCTCGCTCGGCAAGGTTCTTCAGCAATCCCCGGTAATATGTGGCGGCGCCGTTCCAGTAGCTCGAAAGCAGGCTGGAGCCGTAGAAGGCGAGCCGCATCAGGCGATCTCCACGCGGGTCGATTGACCGATCCGTGCCGCGATGTCGAGCAGCTCGCGCGCGCGGTGCGCGCAGGTGTGTCGCGCCATGATCGTCTCCCGTCCGTGCGCGGCGAGGTTCGCGCGCAGTTCCTGATCGGCATCGAGGGCGCGAAGATGAGCCGCCATCTGCGCCGGATCGGCCGCGAGCAGGAAATCGGTGCCCGGCCGAAACAGGCCTTCCCAATCGTGCCACGGCGCGCAAACCAGCGGAATGCCGCAGGCGAGCGCTTCGAACACGCGGATCGTCGGGATCCCGGGGAGGCGACCCACGTAGAAGCGTCGCGGTACATGTACTGTCATCCGGTGCTGCGCGAAAATGGCTGGCACGTCGGCATTGGCGATCCAGCCGTGATATCGTCCCCCGGCGGCCTTGATTGCATTGATTCCAACCTGCGGATAGCGCACGCCGTAAACGTCCAGCCCAAGGCCGAGCGATGCCACGGGGCGCAGCAGATAGCGATGCAGCTCCTCGCTGCGTTCCTCGTCACCCCAGTTGCCGATCCAGACGACGCCCGCACGATCAGCCTCGACCGCCGGCGGCTGGAACAGGCGGTCGTCAGCGGCCTCGTGCCAGACGAACGCGCGTTCACCCCAGCCTGCATCGCGATAGATTTCGGCGAGTGCCGATCCGAATGCGAGCACGCCGTCGTAACCATCGAGGTCGAGGCGACGCATCGCCTCGGGGTTGCTGACCGTGCGATGGTGCGTGTCATGAAACAGCAGCGTAAACCTCGCGCCGCGGCGGCGCCGCGCCCCGATCGCTGCAATCAGCGACGGCTCGGTCCACTCATGTACGATAACGATGTCTGAGCCATCGAGCATCTCGTCCAGGTCAGGCCCGACGAGCTGCGCGTGCGGTGCAAGCTCGGGATAGGCGCTCGCGAACGCGGCAAGGCTTCGCTCGCCCTGGTCGGCCAGCAGGTTGGTGCGGCTCCAGCCGTCGATCGGCTCGAAGCTGCGCACCCGATGGCCTTGCGCGATAAGGGCGCCCAGCACGCCACGAACGAAATGCGCATTGCCGTGATTCCAGCACGAGGCAAGCGAATGGGTGAAGTATGTGATGTTCATGCCGCAACCGGGGACCGTTCGCGCGCGACGGCCTCGTGCGTCGCAAGCGTGGCCTCCACCATTGCCTCTCTGCCGTACGACGCGGCCCGCTGGCGGGCGGCACGGCCCAGCGCCGCGGCCATCGTCCGGTCTCGCAGCACGGCGCTTAGCGCCTCGGCGAACCCCGCTGGCATCGCCACAGGGGACGAATTGCGCGACGCCGTTCCACAATTCGCGGAAAGTGGGGATGTCGGACAGCACGAGCGGCAGGCCCGCATGCGCCGCTTCGAGCACGGCGAGGCCGAAAGGCTCGTAACGCGCGGCGCTTGCGAACACGGCAGCGCCGGCGAGTTCGTGCGCCATCGCGGCCGCATCGAGGATGCCGAGCAAATGCAGGTTCCGGCTCCGCAATGCCGTGCCGTTCGGGCCGACCACCGGCCCCGCCGCTCGGATGGCAAGTCCCCCGATCCCGGCCGCCGCATCGAGGGTGCGCGCGGCCTTGCCCTCGTCCCACAGGCGACCCGCCGTGAACACATGCTGACCGCGCGGCAGTTGCGGGCGGGATCGCGGCAGAGATCGTCCGTTGTGAACGACGCGCAGTGGCCACCGGTCGCCATAGATGTTGCGGAGCATCGCGGCAAAAGCATGGCTGGGGGCGATCACCGCGTGCGCAGACGCAAGGCCCCGCGCGACGGCCTCCGCCCGCCACGCGAGGTCCGCGGGCAAGGCCCCGCCGCGAACGGCATTCCACCAGGTGGCAACGCAGGAATGCACGACGGCCACGACTGGCGCCGGCCAATCCGCGAACCCCGCGTAAGCAGGCGCGTGCAGGTGAATGCTGTCCGCCTGGATGCTCCGCGCGATCGCGGCGAGTTCCCGTGCTGCATCCCTCAGTGCCGTCACGGTTTCGGCTGTCCAGTCGAGCGGACGGTCCGTGTGGACCAGGGCGGCCCCCACCGCCTCACATTGCCTCGATGAAGGACGTGGGCCGAGGGTTGCAATCGTCACCGCAACGTCGCGTCGCTGCAGCCCCTGGGCGAGCTCGACGACGTAAGACCAGATACCACCCACGGCATCCGCGGTGAGCAGCAGGTGGCGGGAGGTGGCCGCGGTCAAGCGTCTTGCTCGAGCGCCGGCAACGGCAGCGGCGCCTGCTCCTGGATGTCGCTGAACCGGGCGAAACGGGAGAGGTAGTATTCGTGCGCCCGTTCCCACGCATCGTCGTCCGGCTCGCCCCAGAGTCGGCGATAATCGGGCGAGCTGGGATAAGGGAACAGCGGCACGGGATCATTGGCCCATACGCCCTGATGGTGCAGCCGCTCGCGCCAGGCAGCGATCGCGTCGGGATCGTCGGCGTCGGCCTCGATCAAATTCGCCTGCACGAATGGGATCGTGCGGCGCGCGCGGATCAGCAGCGCGGCCAGCGCATCGGTGTCGAGCCGGCACTTCTTCGCCAGCGCATCCCGCCCCTCCGCGGTCAGGCTTTCGACGCCGGCCTCGACCGAGACGCAGCCCGCGCGCCCGAGCAGGTCGAGCATCTCCGGTTTCCAGAGATCGATCCGGGTCTGTACCCCGAACTGCACGTCGCGCCCAGCGAGCACTTCCAGAAGCGGACGCTGCGGGAGAAAAATCTCGTCGATGAAGTAGAGGTATCGTACACCCTGGGCGATCAGGCCGTCGATCTCGTCGAGCAGCAGGTCGAGCCGGCGGCGGCGATAGCGGTCGCGGAAGTCGATTTTGGCGCAGAACGTGCAGGCATACGGGCAGCCGCGCGACGCCTCCACCTCGGCGCCCGGGCCGTGTGGTGGCGCATCGAACCGATGGTGGTGATGCCGATGCCGTGCGATCCAGGCATCCGGCCAGCGCAGCGGCGACGCATCGACGAACGCTGCCTCCTGTGGCGCGTCGTGCACGACGACGTTCCCGAGCCCGTCGCGCCAGGCCAGGCCCGGGATCGCGTTCGGGCGGCCGGCATCGGCAAGGGCCGTGATCATGTCCTCGCATTCGCCCCGGATCACCACGTCGGCGCCAAGCTTTGCCAACGCGGTGCGCGGTGTTGAGGAGCCGTGCGGACCCACGGCCACCATCAGGCCGCCGATTTTCGAAAGCGCCTGCATCGTGGCGCGGGGAACGCGCAGTTCCGGCGGCGCGCAGCGCCAGAACAGGTACGTGGGCGCCGTCGTCACGACGGTCATGTCGGGACGAAACGCGGCGACAGCGGATGCGAGTGCCGTGTCATCCATCGCTTGCAGCGGCGCATCCAGCAAAAGTGGCTGATGCCCATGCGCTTTTAGTCTGGCGGCGGCATAGCCGAGCTCAAGCGGCAAATGCGGCTCGCGACAGCCGAAATAGATGCTGTTCTCGAACCTCCAGGGCGGATTGATGAGGGCAACTTTCATGCGGAAAGCGCCGTCGCGGTGCGGCGCGATGGAGCAGCCTGCTCGGTCTCGCCGAAATGGCGCAGTAGCGCCGAAATCCCGTCGCGCCAGTCCCGCGGCTCGGGGAGTGCCAGCGTCTCGCGCACCGCGCGCGTGTCGGAGACGTAGTAGCGCTGGTCATTCGGCCGCCAGGGCGCGAAGCGCAGCTCCACCGCCCGCCCGATCGCCCGTCCGACATGGCGCACGAGCTGCAGCAGGCTCACCGCGTTCGCCGGTCCGCCGCCGAGATTGAACGCGCGCCCGCCGATCGCATCGATCTGCTGCCACGCGGCGATATAGGCGCCAATGGCATCGCCCACATGCAGCACGTCGCGTACCTGCCGCCCGTCGCCGTAGATGGTGATCGGCCGGCGTGCCAGCGCGCGCCGCAGGAAATGCGCGACCCATCCCTGATCCTCGGTGCCGAGCTGGCGCGGGCCGTAGATGCAGCTCATCCGCATCACCGCGGTGCGCAGGCCGAAGCTGCGGGCGTAGTCCAGCACGTACTGATCGGCGGCTCCCTTGGAGCAGCCATAGGGCGTATGAAACTCGAGCCCGCAGGTCTCGGCGAAGCCGTTGGCCGCGAGATGGGCATCCTCCGGCACGTATCGCTCATCCGTCTCGCGCAGCCGGACCGCGTTCATTCCGCCATAGACCTTGTTGGTGCTGGCGAAGATAAGCGGCGTCGCCGGCGCGTGGCGACGCAGCGCCTCGAGCAGCGTCGCAGTGCCAAGAAGGTTCACCTGCAAATCGGCCCATGGATCGTCGAGGCTGCTGGTCACGGCGACCTGTGCGGCGAAGTGGAACACCACGGCCGCGCCTCGCACGGCGTCAGTGACCGTCTGCACGTCGCGCACGTCGCCGATCCGCGCCGTGATACGCGCGGGATGATGCTGCCGCAACCAGTCGAGATTGCGTTCCACGCCGCGGCGCGCCAGGCTGTCGAACACAAGTACGGGCTGTCCCTCGCTCGCCAGCCGATCGGCGAGGTTGCTGCCGATGAAGCCGGCACCGCCGGTGATCAGAACGTGCCCGTTCATGCCACCAGCCCCCGCGACTCCAGCTCGCGGCGCGCGTCCGCCACGCGGTCCGTCGCGCGCTGATGCTGCAGCCACTCCGCCAGCTCCGCGAGGCCGTCGTCGAGGCAGCGCCGTGGGGCGAAGCCGAGCGTCTGCCGCGCCTGCGCGATGTCGGCGAAGCAATGCCGGATGTCGCCGCTGCGCGCCTTGCCGAGGAGGTGAGGCGTGAGCCCGTCGCGCCCCATCGCGGCGGCGAGGCGATGCGCCACCTCACGTACCGTGATGCTCGCACCCGAGCCGATGTTGAACACCTGCCCCGGAGCCGCCGGCGAGTTGAGCGCCAGCACGAAGGCGTTCGCGACGTCATCGACGTGCACGAAGTCGCGCCGCTGCGCTCCGTCCTCGAACACCAGCGGCGCCTGCTTGTTCATCAACCGCGACGCGAAGATTGCCAGCACGCCGGTATAGGGATTGGAGAGCGCCTGGCCCGGTCCGTAGGCGTTGAACAGTCGCAGCGCCACGGCCTGCATTCCGTAGGCGGGCGCCACCGTGAGCGCGAGGCGTTCCTGGACATATTTCGTGATTGCGTAGACCGAGGCCAGTGCCGGGCGCTTCGTCTCCGGGGTCGGCAGAGGAGTGAGCGGGCGGCCCTGCGCATCAACGGGGTCCCACCCGGCCTCGCCAATCCTGCGGCCGCGCGTTGCATCGTCCACCCGCGCACCATCGGCATCGCGATACAGGCCCTCGCCGTAGATGCTCATCGAGGAGGCGACGACCAGGCGGCGCACTGGCTGCGCGAGCAGCGCCTCCAGCAGCACCGCCGTGCCCTGATCGTTGGCGCCGACGTAGCGTTGGATTTCGTACATGCTCTGGCCGACGCCGACCTCGGCCGCAAGATGCACCACCGCATCGACCCCGCGCACGGCTCGGCGCGGCCGCTTCGGGATCACGCACGTCACCCACCATCACTTCCGCGTCATCGAGAAGCGGATCGAGCGGCGCGTCGCCGTGCACCTGCGGGACCAGGCTGTCGAGGACGCGCACTGAGCGGCCCGCCGCAAGCAGTGCTGCGGCGAGGTGGCAGCCGATGAAGCCCGCCCCGCCGGTAATCAGGATCGTCTCCTGCACGAACTACTCCCCCAGACTGTTGCGCTGCACGCGAACGCGAGGTGGCTGCCGCCGTTTTCCGCGACAGAGACAGCAACGAACAACGAAAGAAGATGTTCC
>CAVWFK010000049.1:0-34333 GCA_963754235.1 uncultured Alphaproteobacteria bacterium
AGAAGCCCGTTTGCCATCGAAAACGCTGCGGCGACGCCCGAGGCGATGGACATCGCCAGCCAGGCGGCCGACCCGCCGCGCTGACGGCACACCGCCAGCGCATGGAAACTTCCCAGGCCGAACAGGCACACCGCGAAGAACGGGAGCTGGAACCCGCGCGTGAAGTTATCGCACTGCACCCAAGAGAAGCCGCAAGCCAGGATGACGCCACTCAGGAACAGACGCGTCGCGACGCTCGCCCCCTCTGCGCCACGCTGGAGGATGCGCAGATTGAGCGCCACGAACAGGAGGCAAAGCAGCAGGTCGACCGCGAGTGAAAGGAGGTCAAGGCCGCCGAACCAAGCGACGTCGGGAAAGAAGATCAATCGGGCCAGGATGTGGCGGTGCTCGTTGTGCGGCAGCCATAGCGCCATCCAGGGCACCTTCTGGAACGCCATGTAGTTGGCGATGTAGCCGTCCCACTGATCGGATACAGGGACGGGCGAGTAGTCCAGCGCCACCCCGACGCAGGTCGTGATGGCGACATAGAGTCCGAGCGCGAGCGCGAGGCCCCCGGAGGTCAGCGCCAGACCGCGCGCGTGGCCTCGCAATCGATGCTGAAACATTCCGTCGTCGCCTCTTCAGCCAGCCGCCACCGCCGACTTGCAGGCTGCACGGCATTGACGGGAACCAGGCGGCCATACCACCGTCCCGAGTTCGGCGCCAAGCTTGTCGCGCCGGCCAAGCATTGCTGGCACAGGCGGAGCAAACGCGATGCCGACGTTGGACCTGGACCCGAAGAGGGATGATCGTCCCTTGCCGTCCCCCTTGCCGTCCCCCTTGGCGCCTCCCTTGCCCATCCCCTTGGCCCGTGCCCGTGCCCTCGGCCCTGCCGTGGCCGAAGCGTCGGACGCGATCGAACGCGAGCAGCGATTCCCGCCCGACCTGCTCGCGGCGCTGCATGAGGCGCGGCTGTTCCGCCTGTTGCTGCCGCGCTCGGCCGGCGGGGAGGAGACCGAGCCCGGCCCCTACTTGCGCGCGGTGGAGGAGATCGGCCGCCACGACGGGTCGGTCGCATGGTGCATGTTCGTCGCCAACAGCTCCGCCCTGATCGCCGCCTATCTCGAACCGGCCGCCGCCCGGGCGATCTTCGCCGATCCGCGCGCTGCCATTGCCTGGGGGCCGCCCGGGCCCGATCGCGCGCGCGGCGTTCCGGGCGGCTACCGGGTCAGCGGACGCTGGAGCTACGCCAGCGGCTGTCGGCACGCGACCTGGATGGGCGCGCATTGCATGGTGCAGGAGCCGGACGGCTCGCTGCGGCTGAACGGTTCGGGACGGCCCACCATCCGCACGCTGCTGTTTCCCGCCGAGCAGGCCAGGCTGATCGACGATTGGAACGTCATCGGCCTGCGCGGCACGTCCAGCGGATCGTATGCGGTGAACGACCTGTTCGTTGCCGAGGCCTATAGCTCGACGCGGGAAGACCCGGCGCTGACGCGCGAGCGCGGGCGGCTCTACGCCTTTCCCCAACAGGGCCTCTATACGGTAGGGGCGGCCGGCACCGCGCTCGGGATCGCGCGCGGGATGATGGATGCCTTTCTCGCCCTGGCGACGCACAAGACACCGCGCGCCCTCGCCGGACCGCTCGCCCGCAGCCCCGCCGTGCAGATGGAATACGCCCAAGTGGAGGCACGGCTCGGCGCCGCGCGCGCCTATCTGCTGGCGATGCTGGACGAGATCTGGTCGGACCCGGAGCAGCGCGCGCCGATCACGGTGCGCGATCGCGCCCGTCTGCGCCTAGCCGCTACCCACGCCATCCAGAGCGCGATCGAGGCTGCGGATTGGACCTACCGCGCCGCCGGGACCGACGCGATCTTCGCCGGGAGCGCCTTCGAGCGCCGGTTCCGCGACATCCACACCGTCTCCCAGCAGATCCAGGCCCGCATGGCCAACTTCGAGGCGGTCGGCCGGATCATGATGGGCATTGAACCGGACGGGCCATTCCTGTAACCGAACAATTCGTGAATATTGATAGCCCGTTTAGGTTTCAGCAATCTCTTGCCAAATTTTAAGAATTGTCCTAATTTTAAGACACGGACCGCACGGCGCGGCCGTGTGGACAGGAGCACACTCATATGTCGTTTCGGATCTTCGCGGCGGTTGCGGCCGTGGCGCTGGTCGTAGGAAGTGGCGCCGCGCTGGCGGACCCAATCACGTACGCGGGCAACTTTTCGATCACGGATGTCTCCGCCCCAAACAACAATCTGTTGAACGTAACCTCAATCCCAGGAGGCTTTTCGGTCCCATTGAGCCTGAACAAGGAGGTCAAGGACATAACCCTGGCGAACTACAAGACCAGCGATCCGAACTACTCGCCTTGGGGCAGCATCGCCTCCGATGAGATCAAAGGCACGTTCACGTTCACCAAGCCGGTCAGCAACGTCTACTCCGTCAATGGCGACGTGACGGAGGTGACGGCTGACGTCTGGGGCCATTTCTCTTCCGCCGGCATTCTCACCTGGAACAACAACGACCTCGATGTCGGGTTCTCTGATGGTTCCGCCCTGGACATCGATCTGGGACCATCCTTCTTCGCTAACGGCAACGGCACCAGCGACGCTGGCGTCGTCTCCGCCAACTTCACCCTGGTCGAGGAGCCGGTCCCCGAGCCCGCATCACTCGCGCTGCTCGTGGCTGGACTGCTTGCCCTTGGCATGACCGGCCTGCGTCGCCCGGCCGCTTCCACCGCCGCCTGATTTGCGAATGCCCCAAAATGGGGCGCTCGTGCCGGATCAGCCGCTACAAGCCGCCGCCACTCCCGCGCGGAACGCCGCCAGCGCGTCGCGCGTATCGGCTTCGGTGTGGCAGAGTCCGGCGTAGCACTTGCTGTCGCTCTTCAGCACGCCGTTGGCGCGCACCGCCTCGTTGAACCGGCGCATCCTGGCCGCGTCGCCGCGCAAGGTCGCGCGATAATCCGACACCTCGCCGTCGGCGAAGATCACGTCGAACATCACCGGGCAGCCGATCACCTGTCCCGGCAGGGCAGCCTCGGCCAGCAGTGCCGTGATGCCCTCCATCATGGCGCGGCCGGTGGCGAACACCTGCTCATAGGCACCGGGGCGGCGCAGGATCTCCAGGCATTTCAGCCCGGCGGCGGCGGCGACCGGATTGCCCGACAGCGTGCCCACCTGGAACAGGAACCGGTCCTCGCCGACCGCCCCCTTGTCGAACAGGCGCATGATGTCGGCGCGGCCGGCGACGGCGGCGAGCGGGAAGCCGCCGCCGATGATCTTGCCCAAGCTGCAGATGTCCGGTGTCACGCCGTAGTACTCCTGCGCTCCGCCATAGGCGAAGCGGAACCCCGTCACCACCTCGTCGAAGATCAGCGGGATGCCGTGCGCCGCGGTCGCCCGCCGCAGCGCCTGCAGAAAGCCCGGCTTCGGCGCGATCAGCCGCTGGAACGGCTCCAGGATCACGCCCCCCAGCTCGTCCTTGTGCGCCTCGATCAGCGCCACCGCCGCCTCGGCGTCGTTGAACGGCGCGATCAGCATGTCGTCAACGACGCTGCGCGGGATGCCTGGGCTGTCCGGCACCGCGCGCGGGAAATTGCCGGGACGCCTCGGGGCGAGCGACATCAGGCTGTGATCGCTCATGCCGTGGTAGCCGCCCTCGAACTTCAGGATCTTGTCGCGGCCCCGGAAGGCGCGGGCGAGCCGCATGGCGTAGGCGTCGGCCTCGGTGCCAGAGCTGACGAACCGCACCATCTCGGCGCACGGCACGGCGTCCACGATCGCCGCGGCGAGGCGAATCCCCGGCTCGCTATTGGCGAAGAAGGTGGTGCCCCGCCCGAGCTGCTCGCGCACGGCCTCGGTCACTTCGGGATGCGCGTGGCCCAGGAACATCGGCCCCGAGCCAAGCAGCAGATCGACATACTCGTTGCCGCTGGCATCCCATACGCGCCCGGCGCGGCCCTCGGCGATCACCATGTCGAAGGGAACGTTGCCGAAGCTGCCGGCCGGCAGCACGCGCCGTGCGGTCTCGATCAGCGCGGTCTCGCGCGCGCTGCGGCTGTGTGCGTTCATGACGCCTCCTTGTCTCCGAGAGGATGACACGCCGTATCGAGCCAGAACAGCAGCTTCCCTGGCTGCTCGGGGTACTGTTCGGTGCCGGCCGGCACGCCGCCATTCCGCTCGATCACGCGGCGGGAGCCCAGATTGTCCTCATCGCAGGTGATGAGCAGGCGCGATAGCCCGCGCGTGCGCGCGATGGGCAGCAACAGCCCAAGCGCCCGTGTCGCGTGGCCTTGCCGCTGCTTCCACGGCACCACCGCATACCCGACATGGCCGGAGACGTGCGGCGGCAATTCTTCGGTGCCCGGCTGGTAGCGCAGATTGATTGCCCCGCAGAACGCGCCGTCCCAGATCCACATCACCAGGCCGGGCAGGCGCGGCAGCTCCTCGCCGTCGGGCAGGCGGATTACGCCGCCGATCTCGCCACGCAGCCGAGCCAGATGGGCGGGCGCGTCCTCGGCGATGGCGGCAAGCTCCTCCCCCGTCACGTCGCGGGTCGTGTTCGGCGACCAGCCTGACCGGAGGGCGGCGATATAGCCATCCAGCCGTTCGAGGCTTGGCGCGAGGAGGGTAGTGGCAGTCATGATGCCCGATGATTCCGATGGCTCCCTGGTGAACCCCTCCCCAAGGGCCCCAAGGGGAGGGGGCTCAATCTTCTCCCCCTCCCCTTGCGGGAGGGGGCCGGGGGGAGGGGTCCAAACGCGCCAGGGTACTCGTCCCTGAGCGCCTTCTTGTACAGCTTCCCTGTAGGCAGACGCGGCAACTCGGCCGTGAAGTCGATCGCCTTCGGCAGCTTGTAGCGCGCCAGATGCCGCGCCGCGTGGTCCAGCAGTTCGTCCGCCAGCGCCGCGCCCGGCTCGGCGCCCTGCATCGGCTCGATCACCGCCACTACGCGCTCACCCATCTCCGCGTCCGGCAATCCGAACACCGCGACGTCGCGCACCTTCGGATGGGCGATGAACACGTCCTCGATCTCCTGCGGGTAGATGTTCACGCCGCCGGAGATGATCATGAACGCCTTGCGGTCGGTCAGGAACAGATAGCCGTCCTCGTCCACGTAGCCGATATCGCCGAGCGTGCTCCAATTCGGGTGCGCGGGATGCTGCGCGGCCCGGGTACGCCCCTCGTCCTTGTGATAGGCGAAAGGCATCACGTCACGCTCGAAATAGACCAGCCCCGCTCTGCCGGCCGGCATCTCGGCGCCGGTCTCGTCACAGATATGGAGGATGCCGAGGCCGGCGCGGCCGACCGAGCCGGGGCGCTCCAGCCATTCGGTGCTGGTGATCGAGGTTCGCCCGTTCCCCTCCGTGCCGCCGTAATATTCGTGGATGATCGGTCCCCACCAGTCGATCATCGCGCGCTTCACCTCCACCGGGCAGGGCGCGGCGGCGTGGATCGCGCAGCGCAGGCTGGAAAGATCGAAGCGCGTCCGCTCCGCCGGATCGAGCTTCAGCATCCGCACGAACATCGTCGGCACGAACTGGGCGTGCGTGACGCGATACCGCTCGACCAGCGCCAATGCCTCGACAGGATCGAAGCGCGGCATCATCAGCACCGTTCCGCCGGAACGCTGCACCGCCAGCGAGAAGACCAGCGGCGCCGCGTGGTACATCGGCGCCGGCGACAGATAGATCGTGTCCTCTCCGAAGCCGTAATTGCCGATCAGCGCGGCGGTCTGCGCATCGTCGCCCGGCGGGACGTCGCGCAGCACGCGCTTCACCCCTTTCGGCCGCCCCGTCGTGCCGGAGCTGTACAGCATCACCTCGCCAAGGGATTCTTCGGCCAGCGGCGCCGGGATGAGCGCGGCAACCGCCTGCTCGTACGGCTCCCAGCCGGCGACCGCGCCGTCGGCCATCAGGAACCGCTGACAGCGCGGCAGAAGCGCGGGAAGCGCGGCGGCGACATCGGCCATCCCCCTGGACGAGACCAGCGCGCGGGCATCGCAGTCGTCGATGATATAGGCCGCCTCCTCAGCGGTCAGATATCGGTTGACCGCCGTCAGATAGAGACCGGAGCGCAAGGCCGCCCAGGCGATCTCAAGGAAACGGACATTGTTCTCCATGAACAGCGCGACCGTGTCGCCGCGCTGCAGCCCCGCGTCGCGCAGCAGCCGCGCCAGCCGGGTCGAGCGGTCGTCGAGTTCGCGATAGCTCAGCGTCTCGCCGGTGCCCGTATGGATCACCGCCGGATGGTCGGGCCGCGTGCGCGCGAAATCCCCAATATACATGACCGCCCTCCCGATTTGCCCGCCAGTATCGGTCCCCCTTAGGATCGCGCCAAGCGGGAGGCACGGATGAACTTCGAATTCAGCGAGGACAGCCGATTGCTGCGCGACCAGGCGCGGCGGTTCCTGGGCGAGCGTTGCACAAGCAAGCAGGTCCGCCAGGTGCTGGAGGGCAAGGCGCCGTTCCTGCGCGAGCTGTGGCAGGAGATGGCCGGCATGGGCTGGCTCGGCGCCGCAATCGCCGAGAAGTACGAAGGCGCCGGGCTCGGCCATGAAGCGCTCTGCGTGCTGGCCGAGGAGCTGGGCCGGGCGCTGGCGCCGGTGCCGTTCACCTCGACCGTGTGCCTCGCCGCCGAGGCGATCCAGGCGGCCGGGTCGGAGGCGCAGAAACGCGACCTCCTGCCCCGCATCGCCCGCGGCGAGCTGATCGCGACCGCGGCACTCGGCGCCGGCCCCGGCGAGCCTGGACCGGCCCGCGTGCAGGCGCGCGCGCAGAACGGGCGGATTAGCGGCACGGCCTGGCCGGTGCCGGATGGCAACATCGCCGAGCTTGCCGTCATCGCCGCGGGCGACGGCTCAGGGATGTCGCTGTTCCTGCTTGACCTGACCGGACCCGGCGTGACGCGCGCGCCCATCGAGACGCTCGACCCGACGCGCGACCACGCCCGCCTCACGCTGGACCAGGCGCCGGCAACCCCGCTCGGCCCTCCCGGACAGGGCGAGGCGATCATGCGCGACGTGCTCGACCGCGCCGCCGTGCTGGTCGCGTTCGAGCAGGTGGGCGGCGCCTCCGCCTGCCTGGAGATGGCGACCGCCTACGCCAAGGAGCGCCACGCCTTCGGCCGCCCGATCGGCTCCTTCCAGGCGATCAAGCACAAGCTGGCGGATGTGTATGTGGCAACCGAGCTGGCCCGCTCGAACGCCTATTACGGCGCTTGGGCGCTGTCGGCCGGCGCCGCCGAGCTGAAGCTGGCGGCAGCCGTCGCGCGCGTCTCGGCGACCGAGGCGTGCTTCCTTGCCGCCAAGGAAAACATCCAGGTGCATGGCGGGATCGGCTTCACCTGGGAGATGGACTGTCACCTGTTCTACCGCCGCGCCAAGCTGCTCGGCCTCTCGCTCGGCAGCGCGCGGTACTGGAAGGATCGGGTGGTGAGCGAGCTGGAGATGCGCAACGCGGCGTAGCCCGCACCCTCACCCCGACCCTCTCCCAGAGGGAGAGGGGGCGGGGTGAGGGCAACGGAGGAAACGTACATGGACTTCGACGACACGCCCGAGGAAGCCGCGTTCCGCGCCGAGGCACGCGCCTTCTTGGAGGCCAACGCGCGCCGCAAGGACACGCGCGCGCGGGTCAGCCGCTACGGCGACACCACCAATTCCGACATCGCGGCGGCCAAGGCATGGCAGGCCAAGAAGGCCGATTCCGGCTTCGCCTGCATCACCTGGCCCACGCAATGGGGCGGGCGCGGCGGCACCCAGATGCAGCAGATCATCTGGAGCCAGGAGGAAGCGAAGTACGACGTCCCGCAGAACGTCTTCCTGATCGGCCTTGGCATGTGCGTGCCCACCATGATCGCCTACGCCAAGCCCGAGCAGTTGGAGCGCTACGTGCGGCCCGCCGTCCGCGGCGAGGAGATCTGGTGCCAGTTGTTCTCCGAACCCGCCGCCGGCTCCGATGTCGCGGGCTGCGCACCCGCGCCGAGAAGCAGGGTGAGGAATGGGTCATCAACGGCCAGAAGATCTGGACCTCGGGCGCGCACTACTCCGATTACGGACTGCTGCTGACCCGCACCGACCCGAGTGTGCCGAAGCATGCGGGCCTCACCGCGTTCTTCATCGACATGAAGGCGCCGGGAATCGAGATACGCCCGATCCACCAGATGTCGGGTGCGTCGAATTTCAACGAGGTGTTCTTCACCGATCTCCGCGTGCCCGATGCGCAGCGCCTCGGCGCCGTGGGCCAGGGCTGGAAGGTTGCGATCACCACCTTGATGAACGAACGCTTGGCGGTAGGCGAGACGCGCCGGCCGGATGCGCTCGACCTCCTGGAACTGGCGCGCGGCGTGACCCTGGAGGACGGCCGGCCGGCCGCCCAGGACCGTGCGGTGCGCGAGCGCATCGCCGAGTGGCACGCCCAGGGCGCCGGCCTAAAAAATACCCGGCTGCGCATCATGACCGCGCTCTCGCGCGGAGAGACGCCGGGGCCGGAGAACTCCATCGCCAAGGTGGTGAACGCCGCCACGCAGCAAAGCATCGCCTCATTCGGCATGGACCTGCTCGGCATGGCCGGCGGTGTGATGGACCCGGAGCTGGCGCCGATGCACGCCCTGTTCCAGGACGCGCTGCTGTCGTCGCCGGGGATGCGCATCGCCGGCGGCACCGACGAGATCCTGCGCAACATCATCGCCGAGCGCGTGCTGGGCCTGCCTGGCGACGTACGGGTGGACAAGGATCAGCCGTTCAACGCGCAGGCAGGCGGGCGATGAGCGAGCGCACGCTGCGCGGCAAGGCCGCGATCGTCGGGATCGGCGAGACGCCGTACTACAAGCACGGGCAATCACCCGATCCCGAGTTCAAGCTGGCGCTCATGGCCGTGGTTGCCGCCTGCAAGGACGCCGGCATCAGCCCGCATGACGTGGACGGCTTCGCCTCCTACGGCAACGACCGGAGCGACGCGGGCCGGCTCGCCGCCGCGCTCGGCTGCAAGGAGTTCCGCTTCTCCAACATGTTCTGGGGCGGCGGCGGGGGCGGTGTGTGCGGCGCGGTCGCCAATGCGGCGGCGGCGGTGGCGACCGGGATGGCGGACTGCGTGGTGGCGTTCCGCTCGCTGGCGCAGGGCCAGTACGCGCGCTACGGGCGCGGCGCCCCCCTCACCAGCGTCGGCGGCGACGACGCCTTCCTGTTCCCCTATGGCGTGATGTCGCCCGCGCAGCGGTTCGCGATGAAGATCACGCGCTTCATGCACGAGCACGGCATAAAGCAGGAGGCGCTGCGCGCGATCTCGCTCGCCTGCTATCATCACGCGCAGAGCAATCCGCGCGCGGTGATGCGCGGCAAGCCGTTGGACGAGGCGAAGTACGATGCCTCGCGCTGGATCATCGAGCCGTTCTTCCACCTGTACGATTGCTGCCTGGAGAATGACGGCGCGGCGGCGGTGATCGTCGTCTCCGCCGATCGCGTCAAGGATTTTCCGCGCAAGCCGGCCTATCTGCTGGGCGCGGTGCAAGGGTGCGACCACCGCAGCGCCGCGCCGGTGCACAACATGCCGGGCTATCCCAGCTCGCATTTCCGCAGCCTGGCCCCGCATCTCTATCGCATGGCGAAGCTTGGCCCGTCCGATATCGGCGTCGTGCAGTGCTACGAGAACTTCACCGGCGGCGTGCTGATGAGCCTGGTGGAGCACGGCCTGGTCAAGCCCGAGGCGGCGAACGAGGTGCTGGTCAAGGACAACCTCATCGTGCCCGACGGACGGATGCCACTCAATACCAGCGGCGGCAATCTCGCCGAATGCTACATGCACGGGCTGGAACTGGTGATCGAGGCGGTGCATCAAATTCGCGGCGATGCGATCAATCAGATCAAGCGCAACGACACCGCCATCGTGATCGGCGGGCCGATGGTCACGCCCGTCAGTTCCCTGATCCTGGGCTCGGAGGCGGCACTGTGAGCGATTTCTACCTGCCCGAAGGACTGCCCGCCCCCTCCGCCGCACCCGATGGACTGTCGCAGCCCTATTGGGACGGCACGCGCGAGGAGAAACTTCGCATCCAGAAATGCCGCGGCTGCGGCGCCTGGCAATGGGGACCGGAATGGGTCTGCCATCGCTGCCACAGCTTCGATCTCGGCTGGGAGGAGATCAGCGGGCGCGGGCGCATCTACTCCTATCAGCGCCCGCACCATGCGGTGCATCCGGCGCTGGCCGGGCACGGGCCGTATATCGTGGTGCTGGTGGAATTGCCCGAGCACGGCAACGTCCGCATGGTCGGCAATCTGCTGGGCGATTCCAACCAAGAACTGCGGATCGGTGCGCCTGTCGAGGCAGTATTCGAGCACCACAAGGAGTTCACGCTGGTGCAGTGGAAAGCTGTCTAGGCGGCAGGTACGGCGGCGGTTCGGGAAAGGCTGCGCAGGACGGCTGCATACGGAATCGGTACCGCGATGCTAAGCCCGGCGGCGAAGAAGAGCGGCGTACGCGCGTCGCCTGAAGCATCGCGCAGGAGTCCCGCAATCCAGGGAGAGACGGTCATGGCCGCATAGGAGCCCGCGCTGTACCAGCCGAAGACCACCGCACGCGCCGCCGCCGGCGTCGCCTGCCCTACTTGCGCAGTGAGCGGTCCCGGCGCCACGGAGAAGGCGAGCCCCAGCGCCAGAAGGATCGGAACGGCGCCCCCGGTCAGCGGCACCGCGATCATCAGAGCCGCCGTGCCTATCGTACCGAGGATGACTGCCGCCTGCCGGCCGATCAGACGGTCCGCCAACAACCCGCCGAAGGGGATCGCCACCGCGGATGTCCACACGGCGAGGCTGGTGGTCGCAGCGGCGGTGTCGATGGATTTCCCGCCGGAGACGAAATAGCCCGGCAGGAAGCCCACGAGTACCGCCAGCACGGCATTCATCAGCGACCAGCTCAGAACGGCTGCGGTCACGAAGCCGATGGACGGTCCGGAAGGCGGGCCCTCCATGCTCGATACGCCGGGTGCAGGAGCATGAAGCTTGTCCGACAAACGGGATCAGCGAACGATCGCGAGCAGAGCCGGGGAGCCCGCAAGGCCGAGCGTAAATCGCCAGCCGAGCGCCGCCGGCACGGGTCCGAGGGCGACGAGCGCCAGCCCGAGCCCGGCCGGCCAGCTTGTGATGGTGATGGCAGAGGCGGTCGAAAGCCATGGCCCCGCATAGCGGTCCGCAGTCATCTTGATGATGAGCATCAGAATCGACACGCCGCCAGTACCCGCCACGACGCGGGCCAGCAGAAGAGTGGCGAAACTGTTTGCGCGGCTCGCCAGCACCGCCCCCAATGCGACCAGCGCAAGGCCGCCGCATAGCACTGCGCGGTCGCCAATCCGTCGGGCGAGGAGACCGGCTGGCACAGTGACCACGATGCCCGGCAAGGTGAAAGCGCCGAGCACAAGCCCCGCCTGGGCATGATCGAGCCCAAGATCCGCGATGAGGCCCGGCGTGGCGACAGCGGCCGCCTGGAACGCGAAGCCGGGCGTCAGCCGGATCAGGAACAGCGCGATCAGCGGCAGCGCGTTCACGGCAGACTACACGGTGCCACCAGGTCTCACCCCGCCAGCGCCCGCTTTGCAACGCTCGCCAGATACGTGGCCGCGACCGGCAGGATCGCGTCGTTGTAGTCGTACCCGGCATTGTGCAGCTCCGGGCTTGGTCCGTTGCCGATCCACGCGAATGCGCCGGGCTTCTCCGCCAAGTACCAGCTGAAATCCTCCCCGGTCATGGCCGGCGCCATGTCGCGGCGCACGGTCAGGCCCGCCGCGGCGCTGGCCTCGGCGGCCAGGTCGGCCTCTTGCCTGGTGTTCGCGGTGACGAGGTTGCCGTGCCTGATGGCCAGGTCGATCTCCACCCCGAACGTCTGGGCCACGCCGGCCGCGATCCGGCGCATCGCGGTGTCGGTCGCCTCGCGCACCTCGGCCCGTAGGCTGCGCATCGTGCCGCGCATCACCGCCTCGTCGGGGATCTGGTTGGCGGCGCTGCCCGCCTGCATAGTGCAGATCGAGATGACCGCTGCATCCAGCGGACTGGTTTCGCGCGAGACCACCGATTGCAGCGCGATCAGCAGGTGTGCCGCCGCGATCATCGGGTCGCGTGCCTGATGCGGGATGGCGGCGTGCCCGGACCGGCCGCGCACCCGGAACTCCAGCCGTCCGCCCGCGGCCATCACCGGTCCGTCATGGATCTGGACGGTGCCCGGTTCCAGCCCCGGCCAGTTGTGGTAGCCGAAGATGCGCTCCATCGGGAACCGCGCGAACAACCCGTCGGCGATCATTGCCTTCGCGCCGCCGCCGCCCTCCTCGGCCGGCTGGAACACGAGATGCACGGTGCCGGTCCAGTCGGGGTCGTTCGCGAGCAGCGCGGCGGCGCCGAGCAGGGAGGTGGTGTGCCCGTCATGGCCGCAGGCATGCATCACGCCCGGGTTGCGCGACGCATAGGGCAGGCCGGTCGCCTCGGTGATCGGCAGCGCGTCCATGTCGGCGCGCAGGCCGACGCTGCGGTTGGAGTCGCCCCGGCGGATCGTGGCGACCACGCCATGCCCGCCCACCCCGGCGGTGAAAGACACGCCGAGCTCGGCCAGCCGCGCGCGCACGAAGGCGGCGGTTTCGCTCTCCTGGTTCGACAGCTCCGGGTTGGCGTGAAGATGTCGGCGCCAAGCGGTCAGCGTGTCGGCGAGGCGGCGGTCCATTCGCCGCTACTTCGCTGCCGGCGGGACTTGCGGCATCGGCACCGTCACCACGAAGGCCGGCTGCTGCTTAGCGGCGGTGATCGCGGCGGAGAGCGTGCTGACGGTCTGCTGGAGCGCGGACGGGATCGCGTCGATGCGTTGCAGCATGTACGCATCAAGGCCAATCAGGATCGCACCGATCGCAGCCACCGCCGCCAAGGTGATGCTCATCGAGTGCCGCACGCCCTCCATCGCCAGCTTCAATCCGTCGATGGCGCCTTCCAGGCGAGCCAACCTGGCCTCGATCCTGCTCCCGCCTACTTCGTCGGACACGCCTGCCCTCGCGACTACCACCTCTTGATTTGAGCAGCGCATCTTAACAAACAACCCCAGCCGAATCAGGCTGGATCGTGGCCTACCCGGACCAGAACCTTGCCGAAGTTCTTGCCTCCGAGAATCCCCGCCAGGGCATCCGGCGCGGACTCCAGCCCGTCGATCGTGTCTTCCCGGTAGCGCAGACTGCCCTCCTCGACCCAGGGCTTGGCCAGGGCGCGCCATTCCGCGAATCGCTCCGGCTTGTCGGAGACGATCAGACCCTGGATCAGGACGCGCTTGCCGACCACGAACATAAGGTTGGGGCCGGGCGCCGGCTCGGTGTCGTTGTACTGCGACACCATCCCGCACATCACCACCCTGGAGAACGGGTTCAGCAGGTCGAAAGCTGCCGCCTGCACCCGGCCGCCGACATTCTCGAAATAGACGTCAATCCCGTTGGGGCAGGCGAACTCAAGCTCGCTGCGGAGGTCGGCGCAGCGGTGATCGACGCAAGCATCGAAGCCCAGCTCTTCCTGCACGAAGATGCATTTGTCCGGCCCCCCGGCGATGCCGACCACGCGCGCGCCGGCGCGCTTGGCGAGTTGGCCGGCGACCGAACCGACCGCGCCGGAAGCCGCCGAGATCACCACGGTTTCGCCCGCCTTCGGCCGGCCGATATCGGTCATCCCGGAATAGGCGGTCGTTCCCGGCATCCCGAGCACGCCGAGATAGGTCGAGAGCGGCGGCCCGTGCCGGTCCACCTTCGCCAACTGCTCCGCGCGCGTGACGGCGTGGGTCTGCCAGCCGCGCGCGCCCACGACGATGTCGCCCGGTGCGAACTCCGGTGCCTCGGAAGCGATCACCTCGCCCACCGTTTCCCCGGTCATCACCTCGCCAAGCTGGACGGGCGGCGCATAGGATTTCCGATCGGACAGCCGCCCGCGCATATAGGGATCGATCGACAGCCAGATGGTGCGCGTGAGCACTTCGCCTGGGCCGGGCGAGGGAACTGGTTCCTCGCGCAGCTCGAAATCCGCCCGGCGTGGCGCGCCGTTGGGCCGGCGCTTGAGCAGGATCGCGCGCCGCACGCCCTGCCCTTGGTTTGCAGGCGCCATTTCAGGCCGCCTCGGCGCGCAGCACGATCCGACCCGTCACCTTGCCGTCGCGCAAGCGCATCAGCGCCTCGTCGGCGCGCGATTGCGGGATGAGGGAGACCGGCAGCGGCTGCACGTCGCCGGCCTGCGCCAGCGCGACTAGCTCGCGAAGGTCTTTCACGGTGCCGACATAGCTGCCTTGCACGGTCAGCGCCCGCATCGCCATGATCGGCAGCGGCAGCATCAGCTCGCCGCCGAACAGGCCGACCTGCACCAGCTTGCCCCCCTTGCGCAGCGCGCCGAAGGAGAAGCGCGCCGTGGCGGTGCCGTTCACCAGATCGATCACCGCCAGCACCGGTCCGCCGGCAGCCTGGATGATGCGCTTGGCGACGCCCTCGCCGTTGCCGTCTACCGCCTTGGTTGCGCCGGCCTTCACCGCGGCGTTGCGCTTCTCCTCGCTGACGTCCACCACGACGATGTTGCGGTGGTTCATCGCCTTGAGGATTGCGACGGCGTTCAACCCAAGCCCGCCGGCGCCGACCAGCACGATTGCCTCCTCGGGCGCGATCGGCATCACCTTGCGGATGGCCGAAAACACGGTGATGCCCGAACAGGCGTAGGTCGCGGCCACTGCCGGGTCGAGCGTGCCGGGATCGATCAGGTGGCGCGGATGCGGCGCGACCACATGAGTGCCGTAGCCGCCATTCTGGTAGACGCCAAGGCTGAGCGGGGTGAGGCACATATTGTCCTCGTCGTTCAGGCAGGCGGCACAGTGCCCGCACCCGACCCAAGGATAGACGATGCGCAGATCGCCCTCCTTCACGCCGCTCGCCTCCGGCCCGAGCTTGACCACGCGGCCGACGATCTCGTGGCCCATGGCGAGCGGCAGCACCAGGCCGCGGTCCTTCATCGACATCGTCTGCCCGCCGCCGATGTCGTAGTACCCCTCCCAGATATGCAGATCGGAGTGACACACGCCGCAATGCGTGGTTTCCAGCAGCACCTCGGTCCCCTTGGGTTCCGGGGTGGGCAGCTCGATCTCCTGCAGTGGCTTCCCGTTCTCGACCACGGCCCAGGCGCGCATCCGTCCCCTCCTGCGATATTCGTCTGGGACCGCTTTGAACGCCCGGCCCGGCAGCGTCAAGCCGCGCTGCCCTGCGCGCCGAGCACCTCGGGATTCGCTACCCGGATGGGGCGACCGTCGAGGAACGCCAGCGCGTTCTCGACACTCTGGGGGTAGAACTGCGCCCAGGTCTCGCGCACCCCGTAGCCGAGATGCGGGGTCAGCACCGTATTGGGGGCGCCCCGCAGGGGATGGCCGGCGGGCAGCGGCTCCTGGTCGTACACGTCGAGCGCGGCGACGATGCGTCCGGCGCGGACCGCCTCGATCAGCGCCGCCTCCTCGACGATCGGGCCGCGCGAGGTGTTCACCAGCACCGCGCCCGGCTTCATGCGCGCGATCTCGGCCCGGCCGATCAGGCCGCGCGTGCGATCGGACAGCACGAGATGGATGCTGATCGCATCGGCGCGCGCCAGTAGCTCGTCCTTGCCCACCAGCACCGCGCCCTCTGCCTGGGCCTTCTCGGCGGTGAGATTCTGGCTCCAGGCCAGCACCTCCATCTCCAGCGCGCGTCCGTAGCGGGCCATGCGCGCGCCGAGCCGGCCGAGGCCGAGCACGCCCAGCGTCTTGCCCTCCAGCGCCGCGCCGACCGGCACGCCGTGCTGGAACCCGCCGGCGCGGATCGCCGCGTCACCTGCGGGGATCGACCGGACGCCTGCAATCAGCAGGCCGAGCGCCAGCTCGGCGGTGGCCGCCGAGCCCGGACCGCTGCCGGTGTTGCAGACCACGATGCCGCGCTCGGTCGCGGTCTTCATGTCGAGCGAGAGCGTGCGCCCGCCGGTGGTGCCCAGCATCCGCAGCTTGGGGAGCCGGCGCAGCAGCGAGCCGGTGAAATGGGTGCGCTCGCGCATGGCAAGCAGGATCTCGAACTCGGCGAGACCGGAAGCCGCCTCGTCCTCGTTCGCGAAGGCGTCGGCGAAGAACGTCACCTCGGCCCGCGCCTGAAGCCGGGACCAATCGGCCGACCCGCGCGCCACGCCCTGCCAGTCGTCCAGCACCGCGATCTTGACCATGCACCCCTCCGGCCTGCGGCGGCAGGGTGGAACCGGGGCCGCTGGTGTGCAAGACGTGGTACGCCGCAGCGGAGGGCTGGATGAGCGAGACGATCGAGCACGCCAGGGAAGGAATCGAGCACGCGCACCATGCACATGAAGAGGGCGACGCAAGCGCGCGCTGGATCGCCGTGCTGGTCGCAATTCTCGCAGCGGCGCTGGCGATCTGCGAACTGGGTGAGAAATCGTCGATGACGGGCTTCCTCGCCCGGCATATCGCGCTCTCCGATGACTATGCCTACTACCAGGAGAAGCATGTTCGCCTGACCACCATGCAGGCCGAGGAGACGCTGCTGCTGAGCCTGCCCGATGCCGCCAGCCCAGCGATCCAGGATCGGATCAAGGCATCGCGCCAGGAGCAGGCGCGGCTGCAGGACAGCCCGCAGACCAGTCAGGGAATGAAGCAGCTCCAGGAACAGGCGGTGCAGGACAAGGAGGTGCGCGACCATGCCGCACACCTCGCCCATCAGCTCGAAATTTCGGTTGGGGGACTGCAGATCTCGATCGTGCTCGCCTCGGTCGCTGTCGTTACCCGCGTCCGCGCCCTCGCGTGGGGAGGTGCGGCCCTTGGCCTGGCCATGGCGGTGTATGCCGGGCTGCTGTGGGCAGGGGCGTTATGATGTCCTCCGGCAGCGAGAGGAGAGCTGATCGAGATCGACCTCTATTGCTTGCCCACGCCGAGCGGCCGCACGACTGACAGGAACGGAGCAATTCTCATGGCGCGGATCGAAGACATCCCCGAGCCGACCCGTACCGCCGTCCAAACGGCGCCGTGCCCGAGCTTTGAAACCAGGCCGCGGGTCGAAGGCCCTCCCCTCGCGCAACGGCGCGTGGCGGTCGTCAGCTCCGCGGCGCTGTTTCGCAAAGGCGAGGCGCCGTTCCGCTTCGGCAGCACGGAATTGCGTCATCTGTCGGCGGACCTGCCCGCCAAGGACATTCTGTTGAGCCACGTTTCCATCAACTTCGACCGCAGCGGCTTCCAGCGTGACATCAATGTGGTGTACCCGATCGACCGCCTGCGCGAGCTCGCCGGGGAGGGCGTGATCGGCGGCGTGGCCGAGACGCACTACTCGATCCTCGGCTCCACCGAGCCGGTCGGCATGGAGGACATGGCGGAGCAGATCGCCGGCCAGCTTCGTCAGGAGCGCATCGACGCGGTGTTGCTCAGTCCCGTCTGACCCGTCTGCACGCGCGCCGTGAGCGCGCTGGCACACAGGCTTGAGGAAACGCGGACTCCCGACTGTGGCAATCGGGCTTGTCCGCGCACAGATGGAGAAGGTGCGGCCTCCGCGCGGCCTGTGGGTTCCCTTCGAACTCGGTCGGCCCCTAGGGGAGCCGGGTGATCCGGCATTCCAGCGCCGTGTGCTGCTCCAGGCGCTTCGCCTGCTCGAGTCCAACAATGGGCCATGCGTCATCGAGGATTTCCCGGACGATCCGCCTGGCTGGCTGGATCGGCCGGGCTGGCGGGCCCCCTTCAACCTTCCACGCCCGATGCCCCTCCCGCAGTCCGGCGCCGCTTGGGCGGAGCGTCTTGCGGCGGAAATGGCGGTCGTCAGGCCGTTCTGGGATGCCGCTCGCGCTCGTTTCGGCCGCACGAGGTCGGCCTCTTTGGCCTGTCCCCGGCGAATTGGCCCGAGTTCGCGGTGGGATTCCTGGAAGGCGGTCTGCCGAGCGTCGCCGCGCACCAGATGCCGGCTCTCACGTTGCGGTTCATTACCAAGGACCTGAAGGCCTTCTAATCCGAGGCGGCGCAGTCGGTCGGCGAGCCCCCGGCAAGCCGGCAGATCGATCGCTGGTTCTGGACCGAGACGTTGGCGGCGCATGTCCTGTTCGCGCTCCGCGCCTCGGCGATGACCAGCGACAACAACGCGCTAAGGACGGTAGGCGGTCGGTTCTTCGTCCCGGCACCGTTCTTGCCGAAGTCCTAGACGTGATCGGCCAAGGGCGGCTGATGGCTCTTCCACTATCGGAAAGAGCCGAAACGCAACGAGAGGATGCGCATGAACATTATGTCCGACCTGCAAAGCGAGTCCCTCACCTCGACCCTGGTTGCCCAAGCGCGCGACATCCGCCACGAAGCGCTGCCTGAAGAGATTCGCGCCCTCGCCCGGCAATGCGTTCTCGACACGCTCGGCTGCGCTCTGGCCGGTGCTCGAGAACAGCTGACCCGCCTGTTGCTCGCGGACCTGGCCGAGGATGGCGGTACCCCTTCCGCCACCGTCATCGGCCATACCGCGCGCCTGCCCGCGCCGGCAGCGGCCTTGGTCAACGGCGCCGGCGGCCACGCGCTCGACTTCGACGACGTGAACATGGCGATGCCCGGCCACCCCTCGGTCGCCATCTTGCCCGGGCTGCTCGCGCTCGCCGAAGCGCGCGGCGCTTCGGGTGCTGACGTGATCGCCGCGTTCGTCGCGGGCTACGAGCTTGCCTGCCGGGTCGGTCGTATGATCGCGCCCGGCCACTATGACGGGCTCGGGTTCCTCGCGACCGCGACGATCGGCTGTCTCGGCGCCGCTGCCGCCTGCGCTCACCTGACCAAGCTGGATTCCGAGCGGTTCGCGACCGCGATCGGCATTGCCGCAACGCAAGCGGCCGGGCTGAAATCGATGTTCGGCACGATGTGCAAGCCGCTGCACGCCGGCCGCGCCTCCAGCAATGGCCTGCTTGCCGCCCGCCTGGCCGCGCGCGGCTTCACCAGCCGCGCCGATGCCATAGAGTGCGCACAGGGATTTGCCCGTACCCACAGCGCCGATTTCCATCCCGCACGTGCGCTCGCCGAGCCGCCGGACGGGTTCCATATCCGCGACAACCTGTTCAAGTACCACGCCGCTTGCTACCTGACACACGCCCCGATCGAGGCCGCGCGCCGACTGCGCGAACAGCATCGCCTCAACCCCGACCGCATCGCCCGCGTTCATCTCATGCTGAACGAAGCCTGCGATCGCGTGTGCAACATCCTCGCCCCGCGCACCGGGCTGGAAGCCAAGTTCAGCCTCCGCCTGACCACCGCGATGGCGCTCGCCGGGGTCGAAACCGGCGCGCTCGCCAGCTATTCGGAGGCGACGGCCGCCAATCCGCGCCTGGTCGCCTTGCGCGACAAGGTGGAAATCGACTTCGTCCCGCGCGGCACGCACACCCTAGCCGAGGTGCGGATCACCCTCACCGACGGCAGCCTGCTCGAAGCACGCACGATTCCGGCAAGCCCGCGGCCGATGTCGCCGAGCAGGGCCGCCGCATCGAAGCGAAATTCATCGCCCTGGGCGAGCCGGTCATCGGGCCGCGCGCCCGCGACCTCGCGGCCCAGGTCGCACAGCTGGACAAGCTCCGCGACGTCGGCGCCATCATGGCGCTCTGCGCAACCTGAAGGACTGACCGATGAAGCTTGGCCTCGCCATCGGCTATTCGGGCGGCACCTTGGAGGTTCCGGTAGCGCTGGTGCAGCGCGCGGAGGCGCTGGGATACGACGCGGTCTGGACCGCGGAGGCGTACGGTTCCGATGCCGTGACCCCGCTCGCCTTCCTCGCCGCGCACACCAGGCGCATCCGCCTCGGCACCGGCATCATGCAGCTCGCCGCCCGCACGCCGGCCAATGCTGCGATGTGTGCCGCGACCGTCGATGCGCTGGCCGGCGGCAACCGCTTCATCGCCGGGCTCGGCGTATCCGGCCCGCAGATCGTGGAGGGTTGGTACGGCCAGCCCTGGGGCCGGCCGTACTATCGCGTCCGGGACTACGTGCAGATCATGCGCAAGGTGCTTAGGCGCGAGGCGCCGGTGACATATCAGGGGCGCGAGATCAGCCTCCCTTACACCGGCCCCGGGGCGGCCGGCCTCGGCAAGCCGCTGAAATCGATCCTGCACATGAACCCGAACATCCCGATCTTCCTCGGCACCGGGACCGAGGCGATGGTGAAGCTCACCGCCGAGATCGCCGATGGCTGGCTGCCGATGGGTTTCGTCCCCGGCTCGCTGCCCGAATACCTGCCGTGGCTGGAAGAAGGCTTCCGCCGCGCGGGCGGCGGCAAGTCGCTGCGCGACCTGGAGGTCCACGCCTCGGTCCATGTCGCCGTCGACACCGACGTAAAGGCGGCGCTGGCCAGGCTAAAGCCGGAGGTCGCGCTCTATGTCGGCGGCATGGGCGCGCGCAGCGTCAACTTCCACAAAGAGATGATGGTCCGCCGCGGCTTCGCCGCCGAAGCTGAGCGCATCCAGGAACTCTACCTCGCCGGCCGCAAGGACGAGGCGGCGGCGACCGTCCCTGACGATTTCGTGGATTTGCGTTCCCTGGTCGGTCCCCCCGAACGCATCCGCGCGCGCTATCGCGCGTGGGAGGAGTCAGGAGCCACGGCGCTGACCGTGCGTTCCCGTCAGCCCGAGGCGGTAGAGGTGATGGCCCAGGCGGCGGCCCTCAGCCGCCGAGCAGCTCCCGCTTGAGCAGCGCCGAAGGCGGATTGGGACCGAGGAGCGTCAGGAGGACGGCGCGGCTGAAGGCGGGGTCGGTGATGGTGCCTAGCGTCAGCCCATTCAGCGTTATCGTCAGGCCTCCTGGCGCGAAGGCCAGCATGCTCGAGATCGCCCGCGCGTATCGGCGGAACGGCGGCGAGGAAGCGCCGCACGTCGGCTGGCGCGAGCCGACAAGGCGGCAGGCAGTTCCGCTCGAAGCCATCGCGCCAGGCATTGCGGGCACGGTCGGCATCCACGTCGTGGACAAAGCGAAACACGAGCAGCTTGTCCTCGGGTGTATCGACGATGGTCGCGGCGTCGTGGCTCGGATGTTCAACATACAGCCCAGCCACATAGATGTGGATGCGAAGCAACGAGTAGGTGCGCAGGGCGATGCCGTTCAGACGAAGCTCCCTGCCGCCCAGCGTCGCCGTGTCCGGCAGTGTCACCCCGGCGAGTTGCGCGGCCCCGGCTGCCGGCGCCGACAGGCCCAGGATCGCAGCGGCGACCGGGGCGAGCCATCGGCCCTTAGGGATCGCCATGCGTCGTGCGATTCACCGGCCCGAGGTTTCCGTCCGCATCTCCCCGAATACCTGGCGCGCCACGATCAGCGCCTCGCGCACCAGCGGCAGGCCGCAATAGCCGGAGAGGTGCAGCAGGCCTTCGACCAACTCCTCCTCGGTCCAACCTTCCCGCCGGGCCATGCGAAGATGGATTGCCAGTTCCGCCTCGCGGCCCATCACCGTGTCGGAGATGACGCAGATCAGCGTCCGGGTCTTCACGTCCAGGCCGGGGCGAGTCCACAAGCCGCCGAACACGTTCTCGACGGCGATCTCCCCGAACTTTCTCATGATCGGGTCGTCGTACACCGCCTTGTCGATGCGGTCGGCATACGCCTCCCCCATCAGGCGACGGCGCATCGCACGGCCTTGTTCCGTGCGACTGGTTCCACTCATCTCATTGCTCCGGTGCCATCTCGCCGGAGCCGCCGAACGGCTCGGGGAAGTCGCGGAACTTCGGCAGCCCGTCCGGAATCGCCAGCACCTTCTCGCCGTAGTTGACGTGCAATGACGGTTTGAAGGGGAAATCCGGGATCGTGGCGGCAAACACGTCCACCATGCCGAAGGTCGGGTGCCTCGCCATGACATGCCCGCCGCACTGGCGGCAGAATTGCCGGTGGCTCACCTCGGTCTTGGCATAGGTGCCGATCTGGTCTTCCCCTTTGGTCACGGTCACGTTCTCGGGCTTCCACAACGAGAACGCATTTACCGGCGAGGCCGACCAGGAGCGGCAGGAGGTGCAATGGCAATAGCCCATGACCTCCGGCTCGCCTCGAACCTCGATTGTGACGGCGCCGCAGAAACAGGCGCCAGTATACGAGTTCGCCATTGCCATCCTCCCTCATGCCTCGTTCCGGGGATCGTACCGGGCCGGCAGCCGGGGCGCAACTCGGGACCCGTCACACGTCCACGACAACGTAGTCGCGCTCGACCGAGACCGGGACGGTCTCGGCCATGAACGGCCCTCTGGCGAGCGCCTCGCCCGGCTCCACGCTGACATCGTAGGTGCGCGCCTTCACCCCGTCCGGGTCGCACCAGGACTGGCCGGTGCGGATGTCGAACTCCCAACCATGCCATGGGCAGCGCAGCATCTCGCCCTGCCGCGCCAGCCGATACTGGCCCGGTCGGTCGGCCTCCATGGCCGCGAACAGCCGCCCGCGGCAGAGTGGCGCGCCCTCGTGAGGGCAGCGATTGAACAGCGCGAAATATTCGCCGTTGACGAAGAAGACGCCGATCTCGCGGCCTTTCACGGCGACGATCTTGCAGGTGCCCGGCGCGATCTCCCCGACGGCCGCGACGACGTGGCGGCTCATTCCAGCCCGTAGAACGCCACCGCATTGTCGCGGAAGATGCGCCGCCGCCCCTGCTCGGGCAGTTGCACCTTGAAGGCGTGGCGAGGATCGTCCTGGTCCCAATGCGGGTAGTCGGTCGAGAACATCACCCGCTCCCAGCCGATCCACTCGATCGTCGCCAGCAGATCGTCCGGCCGCTCCGGCTCCTCGATCGGCTGCGTCGTCACCCAGACATGGTCGCGGATGTACTCGGACGGCAGGCGCTTCAGGTGCGGCATCTCCTCGCGCAGCCGGCGGAAATGCTTGTCGAGGCGCCAACTCAGCGACGGCAGCCAAGCGAAGCCGCCCTCCACCAGCACCACCCGCAACTTGGGGATGCGCTCGAACGCCCCCTCCACCACCAGGCTGGTGATCAGCGCCTCCATGCTCTGCACGTAGCTATGATGCTCCTCGTGGTAGAAGGACGGCCAGCCGCCGCCCGTGGACGGGTGCCCGCTGGTGCCGCCCAGGTGCAGGGCGATGGGGAAACCGTTGGCGGCGCACGCCTCCAGGATCGGCCAGTAGCGGCGCCGGCCGAGCGGCTCCAGCCCGCGCGGCGGGATCTGCACCTGCACGAAACGCCGGTCGCCGGCGCGGCGCTCGATTTCGGCGACCGCCGCCTCTTGGTACTCGACCGGGATCTGCACCGAGGCCTTCAGGCGCGGCTCGCGGTCGCACCAGGTGGCTGCCTGCCACTCGTTCACCGCGGCGGACATCGCCGCGCCGAACTCCAGGTTCCGCTCATCCGAGCAGCGCCCGACCAGCGGCAGGATCACCCCATACGCCGCCCCGAACGCGTCCAGAAGCTGCTCGCGCACGAAATCGAGGTCCGAGCCGGGAATCCCGCCTCCTGGCGGCCAGGCATCGACCCGCATCCCGACTTCAGGCGACATGCGCGGGTAATTGGCGGTTCCGCCGAGCGCCTGGCGCGAGCGGCCGCCGATGGTGCGGCGGTGCTGGCGCCAGCGTTCGGAGAGGAACGGGTCGAAATCCGCCCCGCCGTTGCTCGGGTAGAGATGCACGTCGCAATCGACGTAGCCGAGCAGGCTCTGACTGCCGAGATCGGCGTTGCGCTCCAGGACCGTCACGGTCATCGCACGCGCTCCTTCTACGAGCCCTCCGCAAGGCGCGGATAGGTGCTCATCGGGTTGTCGACCAGGATCTTCCGCGCCAGCCTTTCCGGCAACCCGTCGGGCAGCGCGTCCCGACCGTCGAAGTGCCAGTGCGGATAGTCGGTCGCGAACAGCAGCATCTCCTCCGACCCGATCTCCTCTAGCACCCGGTGCAGCTGCGCCGGCTCCGGCGGAGCGTCGAAGGGCTGGATGGTCAGGCGCACATGCTCGCGCAGAAACTCGGCCGGCGAGCGCTTCAGCCAGGGCACCTCGGCCCGCACGCCGCGCCAGGTCTTGTTGGCCCGCCAGATCCAAGCCGGCAGCCAGGTCACGCCGGACTCGATCAGCACCACCCGGAGGCGGGGAAATTCCACGAACACGCCCTCGACGATCAGGCTGTTCAGCGCCGCGGCGCAGCCCTGGGACTGCACCACGTAGTCCTCGAGCAGGTAGCTTGGCCAGCCGATCGAGGTCGGGGGATGGCGCATGGTCGATCCGGCGTGAACGCCGACCGGCAGCCCCAGAAGCTCGGCGGCGCGGTAGATCGGCCAGTTCTGCCGCCGACCCAGCGGCAGCTCCTGCATTGCCAGCAGCAAAACCTGCACGAAGCGATGGTCCTCGGCGCAGCGCTCGATCTCCTGGACCGCCAGTTCGGGGCTGTGGACCGGTACCACGATGGAGGCGCGTAGGCGCGGGTCGGCATCCAGCCATTCCGCCGCGATCCACCGATTGATGGCGCGGCAGAACGCGGCCGACAGATCCTCGCTGAACACCGCCTGGGCGCCGTGCAGCACGTTGCAGATCGCGAAGCGGCTGCCGAAGGCGTCCAGCGCCTGCGCCCGCAGCAGGCTGGGATCGCTGCCCGGCCGCTGGCCCCGCACTCGCCAATCGGGTCGCCCAGAAAGCGCCGCATTCGGGGGATAGGCGCCGAGGTCGTAGTTGTCCCTTTCCAGCCCGCGCATCCGCACATGCTCGCGCCAATACTCGTCCAGATACGGAAGCAGGACATGGGTGCCGGGCAGCGCCGGATGCACGTCGCAGTCGATCGCGCCGGGCGGGGGAATGCTCACCGCACCTCCTTGACGGCGGAACCATACGAACGGCCATTCCGGCCGGCAAGGCCCGCGGGGCTTCCTCAGGCGAACGCCGCGATCATCTCCTCGATCGCCCGCATCTGGTTGCCCGCCGCCGAGGACGGCACGATGATCGGCGTGCGCACCCCGGCTTCGCGCCACGCCTCCAACCGCTCATGCACCCGCGATGCCGGCCCGAACATGCTCACATCGTCGAGCCAGCGATCCGTCAGGAAGCGGGGCACCTCGTCCGGCCGCCCGGCCGCAAGCGCGCCCTCGATCGCCGCCATCTCGTCGTGATATCCTGCTTCCTTCCAATAATTGCGGTAGTTGGGCAGGTGCGCGTAGCCGGTCAGCGTGCGGCGGTTGACCGCCCTTGCCGCCTCGATATCGTCGGCGATGCAGGTCGGGATCATCGCCCCGATGAAAAAGCCGCTATCCGCGCGCTTCGCCGCCGGCAGCGCTGCGAGGGAGGCTGGCATGTGCGACCGGGCGGCATTGGCGAACACGACGCCGTCGCCGATCTCGCCGGCGAGCGCCACCATCCGGCGCCGCAGCGCGGCCAGGATCACCGGCGGCAGACTGCCGATCCCTTCCTGGGCGCGCAGCCGCTCGACGAAGGCCCGGGTGTCCGCCAACGGCCGGCCCGGCGTTACGCCCATCCGCGCATGGCTCGGCGCGTGAGCGACCCCGATGCCGAACCGGAACCGCCCGCCGGAGACCTCGTAAAGGAAGGCGCAGCTCTGCGCGTAGTCGGCGACCGTGCGGGCATAGATCGGCGCGATCATTGGCCCGAAGGCGACGCGCCCGGTGGTCCAGGCCAGCGCCTCGCAGAGCGACATATGGGCGAACAGGCTGGGCGCGAAGATGCCGGCAAAACCGCGCCGCTCGATCTCGCGCGCCATCTCCACGGTGCGCAGCCGCCGGCCAGGCACGGCGGCCAGGCTGACGGCCGGAAGCGGCTGGGACATCGCACCCTCGCTCGATCGGAGCGGGCAATTTGCCGCGACCAGATCGCCGCGCCAACCCAGCTTGCGCTATCAGCCTCTCGACATGCCGCCCGGGCTCCCTATCTGATGCACCCTCGGAAGGAAATCGACGATGCGCAGAAACAGGGCCCCGGGCGGCCGCGCTTGGCCGCGAGAAAATGCCGGAACTGATATATGACGACCCTGGAGAGTGTTCGTGCCCTGCGAAGACATAGTGCCGTCCGTGTATTCTGGCTAGTAATCGATCAAGCGATCTATGCAGGAAGCAATTTTATCACGAATGTCATCTTCGCTCGGTGGCTGAGTGCGACGGATTACGGCCTTTACTCCCTCTCGTTCAGCGGCTTCTTGTTCCTGACCGTGTTGCATTACGGTGCGTTTCTGGAGCCGCTGTTGATCCAGTCGGCGCAGGTCGATCAGCGCCATCGCAGATCTTATGTCGTTGCTATGGGTCGGGTGCATACGGGCATGTTCGCCGCGGTCTCGGTGATCAGCGGCATCGGCTTCGTTATCGCGAAGTACTTGCACGCCTCCGATGTCGCCTGGGCGATTCTCGGTGCCGGAATTGGCGGCACTGCGGTGCTGATATTGCTTACCGCACGCCGGCTCTGTCTGGTGTTTCTATCCGCATTCACTTCTGCGGTGATCGGCACGCTCTACTTCGTCGGTGTGCTTGCGACGGCATTCCTGCTGCACCGCAATCACGACATCTTCTGGGGAGATCTGTGGGTGATCATGGGCGGCTGGAGCCTCCTGTGCTCGATCATCATCTTCGGCCTCCTCTATCGAAACACATCAGGAACAGAACCGTATAGTTTAGCCGACCTCTACCGATTTCAGCGCCGCTACGCGGGCTGGTCGATCGTCTCCTCAGTGTGCATCTGGTTCAGATTCGAAAGCATCCTGATGGTCCTTGCCCGGTTGGTCGGGCTCGAGGCCGTGGCGCAGACCCGCGCGATCCTCAATCTTGGCAATCCGCTGGTGCAGGTCCTGAATGCCATGCACGCCTCGTGGCTGGTGCTGTTCAGCGCCGCGCACAGTGAAGGGCGGACGCAGCGTGTGCTTGGGATGATACTCGCCTACGGAGGAGCGGTCGGCGCGGCAGTGGCGGTGCTGTGGGTGTTCGCGACTCCCCTTGTTTCACTGCTCTATGGCGGTAGATACACCGAGTATGCTTGGGAAGTACCCGTGGTACTATTTTGGACTTGGGTGCCTCGGTGTGGATCACATGATAAGCAGCGCATTCAAGGCTCGCGGCCTGCTCCGGGAAGGCTACATATCACAGGTCAGCAGCGCCGTGATCGGGGTTACCGCTGGGCTGATTTTGATCCCACTCTTTGGGCAGCCTGGCGCGATTTATGCTATTCTTACGATGTATGTTGGGGGAACCAGCCTCGTGGCGGCGCTGATGTGGAGACAATCTCGATGACGTCGATCTTCACCTCCTGGGAACCCAAGCACACCGAGTTGTGGGGCAACCAGCCGATCCGCCTGGAGCACAGGCTGCACGAGCACCCGTTGTTCAGCCGCGAGGCGCTGGCCCGCCTGATCGAGAGCTATCCGTCCAAGGCCTACATGCTGGTCGCCATGGGCGCGCAAGGCGAGGAGAAGCTGTGGCGGGAAGGCGAGATCGGCTCGCTGTCCGGAGAGCAGGTGATCGACGCCATTGCCGCCGGCCGGATGTGGCTCAACCTGATCCGCGTCAACGAGATCGACCGGCGCTACGGCGCGCTGCTCGACGACATCTTCAATGAGATCGAGCAGCACGTGCCGGGCTACGCCACCTTCCGCCGCATCAACGGAATCCTGATCTCCTCGCCGGGAGCGCAGGTCTATTATCATTTCGATACCTCGGGCCAGAGCCTGTGGCAGATCGCCGGCGGCAAGCGGGTCTACGTCTATCCGCCGGTGCCGCCCTTCCTGACCCAGCCGGCCCTTGAAGAGGTGACGCTGTATCATAACGAGGTGAACATCAAATACGAGAAGTGGTACGACGAATACGCGACCGTCCTGGAGCTGGCCCCCGGCGAGATGCTCACCTGGCCGCTGAATTGCCCGCACCGGATCGAGAACTGGAACCAGCTCAGCATCTCGATGACGGTCGAGTATCAGACCAAGGAGATTCGCCGGCGGGGGATGGTCAACAGCGCCAACGGCATCATGCGCGAGAAGCTCGGCATCGAAGCCAACCGCAATCTCGCCGGGCTCGGCTACTGGACCAAGACTGCCATGTACGGCGCCGTGAAGAAGGCGGGGCTGCTGGAAGGGCCGCGCAGCAAGCGCCGGCCTAGGACGTTCAAGCTCGATCCGACGTCGCCCGGTCGGATCATCGAGCAAGCATAGCACTGCAGCGTGGTTTTTGAGAGAGGCCCGCCCGCTCAATAGGACCGCGGCAGCCCGAGCACGTGCTGGCCCACATAGGCCAGCACGAGGTTCGTGCTGATCGGTGCGATCTGGTAAAGCCGGCACTCGCGCCATTTCCGCTCGATCTCGTACTCCCGCGCGTACGAGAACCCGCCGAAGGTCTGCATCGTCGCCTCCGCCGCCTTCCAGGTCGCCTCGGAGGCCAGCAGCTTGGCGATGTTGGCGTCGGCCCCGCACTCCTTGCCGGCATCGAACAGGGCGGCGGCGCGTCGGCAGATCATGTCGGCCGCTTCCAGCTCCGCCCAGGCGCGCGAGATCGGGAACTGCACACCCTGGTTGGCGCCGATCGGGCGGCCGAACACCACGCGATCCTTCGCATACTGCGTCGCCTTGTTGATGAACCAGCGCCCGTCGCCCACCGCCTCGCTGGCGACCAGGATGCGCTCGGCGTTCATCCCGTCCAGGATGTAGCGGAACCCCTTGCCCTCCTCGCCGATCAGGTTCTCGGCCGGAACACGCAGGTTGTCGAAGAACACCTCGGTCGTGTTGTGATTGATCATCGCCTGGATCGGCCGGATCTCCAGGCCATGCCCGCGGCTCTCGCGCAGATCGACGAGGAACACCGACAGCCCGTCGGTGCGCCGCGCGACCTGATCGGCCGGGGTGGTGCGCGCCAGCAGCAGCATCATGTCCGAATGCATGGCCCGCGAGGTCCAGACCTTCTGCCCGCTGACCAGGTAATGGTCTCCGTCGCGGACGGCGCGGGTCCTGAGCTTGGTGGTGTCCGATCCGGTGGTCGGCTCGGTCACGCCGAAAGCTTGGAGCCGCAGCCGGCCCGCCGCAATGTCCGGCAGGTATTTGCGTTTCTGCGCCTCGCTGCCATGCCGGAGCAGCGTGCCCATGATGTACATTTGCGCATGCCCCTGGCTGGCCACGCAGCCCGAGGCGTTGATTTCCTCCAGGATCACCGCCGCCGCGCGCACCGGCAGGCCGCTGCCGCCATACGCCTCGGGGATTAACGCGCCGAGGAAGCCGGCCGCGGTCAGCTCAGCGACGAACTCCGTCGGATAGGCCTGCGCATCCTCCAGCTTCTGCCAGTAGGCGCCGGGGTAGCCTTCGCAGATGCGGCGGACCGAGTGGCGCAGCTCCGGATAGTCCTCGCCGATTTCAACCGTGGTCAGACTGTCGCTCATGGCTTCCCCCCTCCGCTCGGCCGGCAGGAGGGGTATAGTGGGGCCTTGAAGAAATCGACAGGGAGGCACTTATGCCAGTCAGCATCTGTCCGATCCATCCGGTGTTCGTGGGGGAGGTCTCAGGCATTGACCTGACCCGGCCGCTTACGCGCGAGGAGGTCGTGGCGCTGGAGGCGGGCATGGACCAGTACGCCGTTCTGGTGTTCCACGGCCAGCGTATCGACAACGACCAGCAGATGGCGTTCACCCGGAACTTCGGTGACATCGAGCCCGCGCGCGGCGGCAACATCACCCGCCCCGACCAGCAGCGCCTGCCGCCGGGGATGAACGACGTCTCCAATCTCGGTCAGGACAACCAGCCGCTGGCCCGCGACGACCGCCGGCGGCTGTTCAACCTGGCGAACCAGCTCTGGCACTCCGACAGCTCGTTCCGCGCGGTGCCGGCGAAATACTCGATCCTGTCCTGCCGGCTGCCGTGCTCGGTCGGCGGCAACACGGAGTTTGCCGACATGCGCGCCGCCTACGACGCGCTGGACGCGCGCACCAAGACGGAGATCGAGGATCTCGTCTGCGAGCACTCGCTGATCTACTCGCGCGGCACGCTCGGCTTCACCGAATTGACGGACGAGGAGCGCGCGGCGTTCCGCCCGGTCCGCCAGCGCCTGGTACGCACCCATCCGGTGACGGGGCGCAAGTCGCTCTATCTTAGCTCGCATATCGGCACGATCATCGGCTGGCTGCGCCCGGAATCGCTGTCGCTGATCCGCGACCTGACCGAGCACGCGACGCAGCCGCGGTTCGTCTACGCCCATCAGTGGCGGCAATGGGACATCGTTATGTGGGACAACCGACAGACGATGCACCGCGTCCGCCGCTTCAACGAGACCGAGCCGCGCGACATGCGCCGCACCACGGTCGCCGGCGATGCGCCTACAGTGGAGCAGATCGCGGCGTAGTTTTCGCTTCTCTTCGTACCGATCCCCTCCCCCAACCCATCCCACAAGGGGAGGGGCTATTTTTCCCCCTCCCCTTGCGGGAGGGGGATGGGGGAGGGGTCAGCGCGTCCTCACCCGCAGTTCCGCCACCCCGTTGAACACCGGCGCCCGCTTGTGTTCCACGCTCGCCGCCGGGTCGAGCGACAGGTCGGGGAACCGCCGCAGCAGCGTAGGAATTGCGATCTGCGCCTCGGCGCGGGCCAACGGTGCGCCCAGGCAGAAATGCGCGCCGCCGCCGAAGGCGAGATGGCTCGTGTCCGCCCGCTCGATATCGAAGCGGTGCGGATCGCGATGCACGGCAGGATCGTGCCCGGCCGCGAGCAGCGACACGCTCAGCGACTGTCCCGCCGCTACCTTCACGCCGCCGACCTCCATCGGCGCCAACGCGAGCCTGCCACCCTGTGTGACGGGAGGATCGTAGCGCAGCATCTCCTCCACCGCGTTGCGGATCAGCTCCGGCTGCGCGCGCAGCTTGGCAAGCTCGTCCGGGTGGCGCAGCAGCGCCAGCACGGCGTTGCCGATCAGGTCCGTCGTCGTGACATTGCCGGCCACCAGCAGCAGGAAGCAGATGCCGATGATCTCGCGCTCGCTCAGCCGGTCGCCCGATTCCTCGGCCGAGACGAGCGCGCTGACCAGGTCGGTGCCGCGCTGCCTGCGCCGCGCATCAACAATCTGCTGGAAGTACTCGACCAGGCCCGTATCGGCTTCCGCCAACTCGGCATCCTGCTCGGGCGTGCGGCGAGGATTGAAGGTATGGGCCAGCGCGTCCGACCAGCGCTTGAAACGCCCCTGGTCGCGCGGGTCGACGCCGAGCATCTCGGCGATGACGATGGTGGGCAGCGGCGCGGCGTAATCAGCGATCACGTCGAAGCCGTCGCGATCCGCCACTGCGTCCAGGAGCTGGTCGGCCACCTCCTGGATGCGCGGCCGGAACGCCTCCACGGCGCGCTGGTTGAACGCCTGCGACACCAGGCCGCGGATGCGCTTATGGTCGGGATCGTCCATGTGCAGCATCGACGGCTCGAACAGGGCGGGGTCTTGCTCGCCGATCACCACGCGCCGGTGATAAGAATTGGGCGGCGCCTTGCGCGGATCGACGGCCAGCGCGCGATTGCCTAGGACGGATTTCACGTCCTCGAAGCGCGTCAGGAACAGCCGGTTCATCGCCGTGTCGCGCAGCACCGGCGCCTCGGCGCGCAGCCGGTCCAGGTATTCGTGCGGCCGCTCGCGGAACACCGGATCGAGCGGCGTCAGCGCGAGGCCGGTTGGAAGTTCCTTGCCCTGGTCGCTCATGTTCCTACTCCGCAACTCCCAGTTCGGCGCGCACGGACTCTCCCAAGCTCGCCGGGCGCGCGCCGGACGGCTCTGCTTCCTCCGCTATCGATCGGCCCAGTGCCTCGACTACGGGGATCTCCGCGTCGGGCAAGGGCAGCACCGCCGGCTTGCGCGCCATCGCCGCGGCGATGATCGGGGCCAGCCTTTCCTGCTTGCGGCGCTCGCGCGCTCCTGCGCCTTCCTTGAAACTGGGCATCACCTGCTCGGCGAAAAGCTGCATGGCCTCGCAGATATGCTCGTGGCGGTTGCGCCCGCCCTGCTGAAGGAAGACGACCTGATCCACGCCGGCATCGGCGAAGCCTTGCAGGTGCCGGCGCAGATCGTCGGGCGTGCCGATGCCCGCCAGGCCCGGGGCCCTGAGACGCGGCAAAGCCTGCTCGAAATTGGCCCAGATATCGGTCCGGCCCGGCTTGTGGAGGCCGAACTGGTAGTGGTGCGCCAGGGCGTAGCCGAAGAAGCGGAACCCCATGGCACGCCGCCGCGCTTCCTTCGCGTCCGGATGGATCGAGAAGCCCGTCACCATCGCCACATTGGCGTTCACCGCGTGGCCGATGGGCACGCATTCGGTCTCCAGGATACGCCAGTAGTCATCGACCCACTGCTTCGCCTCCGCCGGATCGACGAAGGCGAAGGTCAGCGCCCCGATGCCGAGCCGCGCCGCGAGCTTGATCGTCTCGCGGTTGGAGCACGCGACCCACAAGGGCGGGTGCGGACGCTGCACCGGCTTGGGCACGATATTGCGGCAGGGCATGGAGAAATACCGGCCCTGGAACCCCGGATACGGGTCCAGCGCCAGCATGTTGGCGCATTGCTCGACCGCTTCGCGCCACTGTTCGCGCTTTTGCTCCGCGGGCACGCCGAACCCGTCCAGCTCCAGCGCCGCCGAGCTTTCGCCGGTGCCCCACTCCACCCGTCCGCGCGACACGAGATCGAGCGTGGCGATGCGCTCGGCGACCCGCGCCGGGTGGTTGTAGTTGGGCGGCATCAGCGTGATGCCGTGACCCAGCCGGATGTTTTTCGTGCGCTGCGAGCAGGCGCCGAGGAACACCTCCGGGGCAGAGGAATGCGAGTATTCCTCAAGGAAATGGTGCTCCACCTCCCAGGCGCAGTCGAAGCCGAGCCGGTCCGCCAGCTCGACCTGATCCAGCGCCTCCTGAAACAGGCGCAGCTCGCCGCCCTCGGCCCAGGGGCGAGGCAACTGGTGCTCGTAGAAGATGCCGAACTTCACGCGCGCATTCCCGTTTCACTGGTTGGCGGCGTCGCCGCGCGCCGCCGCCACGATCACATCGCGGATGGGCGACGGGCATGTCGGGGTCCCAGGCGTTGCGTGGGCCGATGGTCAGGCCGCCGTCCACCACCAGGTGCGTGCCGGTCACGAACGCCGCCTCGTCGCTGGCGAGGAACACGCAGGCATCGGCGATGTGGCCGGGACTGCCCGGCGTGCTCACCGGCTGGATGCGCGGCGACACGCCGAGGAGCGCCGCCTTCACCCGCTCGGCAGCGTCCCCGGCCATGCCGGTGCTGGCGGTGAAGATGTTGGTCATGATGAAGCCGGGACAGATCGCGTTGACGCGGATCCGGTGACGAGCCAGCTCGCCGGCCGCGACCTTCGTCAGATGGATCACGCCGGCCTTGGCGACGGCGTAGGCGATGGGCGAGAACCCGGCCTGCAGTCCGGCGATGGAGGCGGTATTGACGATCGCCCCGCCGCCGCGCGCCTTCATGTGGGTCGCGGCGTGGCGGATGCCGAGCGCCACCGAGCGCAGCAGCAGCGCCTGGGTGGCGTCCCACTCGTCCCCGGTGATCTCGTCGATCGGCGCGCGGGTGCCGCCCGCACCGGCATTGTTGAAGACGATGTCCAGCCCGCCCCATGCTTGCGCCGCTTCGTCCATCGTCGCCGCAAGATCGGCCTCCCGGGTCACGTCGCAGCGGCGGAAACGCGCGGCATCGCCCAGCCCGGCCACGACCTGCCGGCCCGCCTCCTCCTGCAGATCGGCCACCAGCACGCGGGCGCCTTCCTGCACGAACCGCTCCGTCGTTGCCAGCCCGATCCCCGAGCAGCCGCCCGTCACCACCGCGACCTTACCGTCCAGCCTGCCCATCCCTCTGCTCCCGATTTTGTCAAGCACAGCCGCCGTAACCCGAACCAGCGGGCTTCTCGGCACGTGCTTGCAGGCATGCCAGACTTGGCATACCCGCCATGAAACAAGCAATTAACAAAGCGACATCGTCGCGACTGCGCATGGGCCGCTCTAGCCTTCGGACCGTCCGCGCGGATAGCCTACTTGATAGCTGCCGGTGGAGGGCGGCGTGAGCCTGCCGCGAACCCCTTGATTCCGGCTTGATGGACGGCGCGCGCTGGTGACAGGGGCCGGGCGCGGTATCGGCTTGGCGTCTGCGGCGGCGCTTCCGGGGCCGGCGCACATGGCGTGCTGGCGGCGCGCACCGAGAGCGAGATTGCCGCGGTAGCGGCCGAAATCCGCGCCGAGGGAGGCAGCGCCGAGCCGCCCGTTTTCGACATGGCCGATCTCGGCGCCATCGGTGCGGCGCTGGAGGCGCAGCCCGCCTTTCTTTCAAAGCTTATGATCCGGGCCGCGAAGCCGATCTCCGTTCGTGCTACCTGACACGGCATGAACGATGGGAGACCTGCCGCCCTTCTTGTCTCCGCCCACCAGCGCCTTGCGGCCAGTCAC
>CAVWFK010000050.1:0-23892 GCA_963754235.1 uncultured Alphaproteobacteria bacterium
GGCGCGCGCGCTTGCCATGCTGCCCGTGCTTGCCTTCGCCGTGATCGCGATCGGCGGGCTCTACTACGTCAAGTGGCATCCCTATTACGGCCGCTCGTTCGTCGCCGCCGCGCATCACAGCCTGGGCGCCTCGATCGTCAGCGGTACGGCGGCAGCGCCGCCAACGGCTGGGTGGCAGGCGGGCATTACGTATTCAATCGCCTATATCAAGGCGATCTGGCAGGCGCTGGTGCTGGGCCTGGCCCTTGGCGCCGGCGTGCAGGTGCTGCTGCCGCGGCAGGTGGTCGTGCGCCTGTTCGCTGGGCGCGGCGCCTCGGCGCGGGCGACGGGGGTCGCGCTGCCGTCGATGATGTGCACCTGCTGCGCCGCTCCGGTTGCGGTCGGGCTGATCCAGAGCGAGGCAGACGGCGCCGCCGCCCTCGCCTACTGGCTCGCCAACCCGGTGTTGAACCCGGCGACGCTCGTCTTCATCGGGTTCGTGCTCGGCTGGGGTTGGGCGGCGCTGCGGCTGGTGCTGGGGGCAGCACTGGTGTTTGCGCTCAGCCATCTCGCGGCGCGGCTGCTGCCGGCGGGCGGGCGCGTGCCGGCCCCGCCCGCCGTTGCGGCCGAGGATGCCACGCGAGCCGGATACCTGCGCGCTTGGCTCGCGGCGTTCTGGCGGCTCGCGGTGCGGCTGGTGCCGGAATATCTGGTGCTGGTGTTCGCGCTCGGCGCGGCGCGAGCGTGGCTGTTCCCGGCGATGACGCCGGCGATCGGCCATGCCGGCTGGCTGCCGCCGCTGCTCGCGGCGGTCGGCACGGTGTTCGTGATCCCGACTGCGGGCGAGGTGCCGATCGTGCAGGTCCTGCAACACGTCGGGCTCGGCACGGCGGGAGCGGCGGCGCTGCTGCTCACGTTGCCGGCAGTGAGCCTGCCGTCGCTCGCGATGCTCGGCCGCGCAGTGCCGGTACGGGTGCTGGCGGTGCTCGGGGTCGGGACGTTCGGCTTCGGACTGCTCGCGGCCACTCTCGCGGTGGCGCTCGGCCTCTGATCCGCCTCAGTGCCCCGAATGCGCCCCGGAGAAATCCGGCGCCTCCAGCCCCGCCGCCGCGAGCTGCTCGACCACCGCCGCCTTGAGCCGCTCCAAACCCTCTGGTGTGGCCGCCTCGGCGCGGGCGACCAGCACCGCCTGCGTGTTGGAGGCGCGCAGCAGCCACCAGCCGTCCGCCGTGCGGACGCGCACGCCGTCGATATCGGACATCTCCGCCCCCGCCGCGCGCAGCCGGCCCGCCACCTCCTCCATCACCGCGAACTTGCGGGTATCGTCGCAGTCGAAGCGCACTTCCGGCGTGGTCAGCACCTGCGGCAGCGCCTGCCGCACCGCCGAGAGCGGCTGATCCATGCGGGCGACGATCCCGAGCAATCGGACGGCGGTATAGAGCGCGTCGTCAAAACCGTACCATTTGTCGGCGAAGAAGATGTGCCCCGACATCTCGCCCGCGAGCGGCGCGCCGATGTCGGCCATCTTCGCCTTGATCAAGCTGTGGCCGGTCTTGAACATCAGCGGCTTGCCGCCGGCGCGCGCGATCTCGTCGAACAGCACCTGGCTCGCCTTGACGTCGGAGATGATCGTCGCCCCCGGCCGCTCGCGCAGCACGTCGCGCGCCAGCACCACCATCAACTGGTCCCCGAACAGGATTTCTCCGCTGTCGTCCACCGCGCCGATGCGGTCCGCATCGCCATCGAATGCAATGCCGATATTGGCCTTGTGCGCGCGCACGGCCGCGACGAGCTGCTGCAGGTTGGCGGGCACCGTGGGGTCCGGGTGGTGCGCCGGGAAGCGGCCGTCGATCGTCCCATTAAGCACGTGATGGTTGCCGGGAAGCACGGTGATCAGGCGCGCCAGCACCTCGCCGGCAGCGCCGTTGCCGTTGTCCCACACCACATCCAGCGCCCGATCGCCGCCGTCCCAGTCCGAGATCAGCCGGCCCACGTAGTCGGCAACCAGATCGATCGTGCGCTCGCTGCCGTCCGCCTCCGCCACGACATCGCCGCGCGCCGCCTGCTCGCCAAGGGCCGCAATATCGGCGCCGAAGAACGGCTTTTTCCCGAGCATCATCTTGAAGCCGTTGTAGTCGGGGGGGTTGTGGCTGCCCGTCACCATCACCGCGCCGTCGGTGTGCTGCGTCGTCGCCGCGTAGTAGAGCAGCGGCGTCGGCCCGCGGCCGACGCGCAGCACCTCCAGTCCGCACGCCTTCAGCCCGTCGACAGTTGCGCGTTCCAGCTCGGGCGAGGAGAGCCGGCCGTCGTACCCCGTCGCCACGGTGCGGCCGCCGGCGCGGGCGACGATGCTGCCGAAGCAGCGGCCGATCGCGAACGCATCGGCCGGATGCAGCGTGCTGCCGATGATGCCGCGGATGTCGTACTCGCGCAGCACCGTCGGGTCGAAGCGGTGGGAGAACGCCATCACAGATCCTCGCAATACGTCTTCAGGAATGCGCGCACAGCCGGCGCGATGTCGGGACGCTTTAGCGCGAACGCGACGTTCGCCTCCAGGAAGCCCACCTTGTCGCCGCAGTCGAACCGGCGTCCCTCGTAGCGCAGGCCGTGGAACGGGGCATGCCCGATCATCCGCGCCATGCCATCGGTGAGCTGCACTTCGCCGCCCGCGCCGCGCTCCATTGCCGCCAGACGTTCGATCACCTCGGGCAGCAGCACGTAGCGGCCGATGATCGAAAGATTGGACGGCGCCTCGGCCGGCGGCGGCTTCTCGACCAGTCCGGTCACTTCCACCAGCCGTCCGTCGTCGCGGCCGATCTTGAGGATGCCGTAGCGGGCGGTCTGCTCGCGCGGCACCTCGGTCACAGCGACCACATTGCCGCCGGTCTGCTGGTACACCTGGGCGAGCTGCTTGAGGCAGGGCGTGTCGGCCAGTACCAGGTCGTCGGGCAGCAGGATCGCGAACGGGTCGTTGCCGATGAAGGCGCGGGCGCACCAGATCGCGTGGCCGAGACCGAGCGGCACCTGCTGGCGGACGGTCACGATCGAGCCGGGCTGGACGGCCATCGCCTCCAGCTCGGCGAGCACGTCAAGCTTGCCGCGCTCGCGCAGCGTTGCCTCGAGCTCGAAGGCGATGTCGAAATGCTCGACGAGGGCCGCCTTGCCGCGGCCGGTGATCATGCAGAACTGCTCGATGCCGGCCGCCCGCGCCTCCTCGATCGCGTACTGGATCAGGGGTTTGTCGACCACCGGCAGCATCTCCTTGGCGGTCGCCTTGGTGGCCGGCAGGAACCGCGTGCCGAGCCCGGCCACGGGCAGCACGGCTTTGCGGAGCGGCTTGGGCAGCGTCGTGTCCTCCCTCGGGCCCCGGCCTGTGCGGCGGCCGGAGGGGCCTTGGTGCCAGAGAACGCGCGACGGCGGCAAGGGTGGCAGCGCCGAGGATCGCCGCCCGCCCTGCTTGCGGCCGTGCCGCGCCGCCCGTAGATGCGGGCACGTGACCGAGCCCCCGATCAGCCAGGCACTCGCCCGCGAGTTCGGGCTCAGCGCCGACGAGTATGCGCGCGTGCTCGCGATCCTGGGCCGCACGCCGACCCTGACCGAGCTCGGCGTGTTCAGCGTCATGTGGTCGGAGCACTGCTCCTACAAATCCTCCCGCGTCTGGCTGCGCGAGCTGCCCACGAGCGCGCCCTGGGTGATCCACGGCCCGGGCGAGAACGCCGGCGTCGTGGATATCGGCGAGGGTCTGGCCGCAATCTTCAAGATGGAGAGCCACAACCACCCGAGCTTCATCGAGCCGTACCAGGGTGCGGCAACCGGCGTCGGCGGCATTCTGCGCGACGTGTTCACGATGGGCGCGCGGCCGGTCGCCAATCTGAACGCGCTGCGCTTCGGCAGCCCGGACCACCCCGCGACGCGGCGCATCGTCGATGGCGTGGTGCGCGGCATCGGCGGCTACGGCAATTGCGTGGGCGTGGCAACCGTCGGCGGCGAGATCAATTTTCATCCCGCCTTCAACGGCAACCCGCTGGTCAATGCGATGACCGTCGGCATCGCCCGCGCCGACCGCATTTTTCTTAGCGCCGCCGCCGGGGTGGGCAACCCCGTCGTCTATGTCGGCTCCAAGACCGGCCGCGACGGCATTCACGGCGCCACGATGGCGTCCGCCGCGTTCGGCGCCGATGCCGAGGCGAAGCGCCCGACGGTGCAGGTCGGCGACCCGTTCACCGAAAAGCTGCTGATCGAGGCGTGCCTCGAACTGATGGAGACCGACGCGATCGTCGCGATCCAGGACATGGGGGCGGCCGGACTCACCTCCTCCTCGGTCGAGATGGCGGGCAAGGGCGGCGTCGGCATCACGCTCAACCTCGACGCGGTGCCGCAGCGCGAGCCGGGGATGACCGCCTACGAGATGATGCTGTCGGAGAGCCAGGAGCGGATGCTGATGGTGCTCCGCCCGGATCGGCAGGAGGTGGCGCGGGCGATCTTCGAGAAATGGGAGCTGGATTTCGCTATCGTGGGACAGATTTCGGCGGAAAACCGAATTGTTGTCACCCATCGCGGCCGGGTGGAGGCCGACATCCCGTTGGCACCACTGGCCGAGCAGGCGCCGCTCTACCGCCGCCCGATCGCCGAGCCGCAATCGCCCGCACCGCTCGGCGAGGTTGCCGATCCAATGGGGATCGCCGCTGGATTGCTGCGGCTGGTGGGCTGCCCGGACCTCTGCTCGCGCGCCTGGGTGTGGGATCAGTACGACAGCACGATCGGCGGCCAGACCGTCCAGCGTCCCGGCGCCGCCGATGCCGCCGTGGTGCGGATCGAGGGCAGCCGCCGGGCGCTGGCGCTGACCACAGACTGCACCCCCCGCTACTGTGCGGCGGACCCTGAGCGGGGCGGCGCGCAGGCGGTGGCCGAGGCGTGGCGCAACCTGACCGCGACCGGGGCGCGGCCGCTCGCGATCACCGACAACCTCAATTTCGGCAACCCGGAGCGGCCCGCGATCATGGGTCAGTTCGCCGCGGCGATCCGCGGCATGGCGGCGGCGTGTGCGGCACTCGACTTCCCGGTGGTGAGCGGCAATGTCAGCCTCTACAACGAGACCGAGGGCCGCGACGTGCTGCCGACGCCCGCGATCGGCGGCCTCGGCGTGCTGGAGGATGCGGCGCAGGCGGTGGGCATCGCCCTGCCGCCCGGCCTCGATCTGGTGCTGATCGGCGAGACGCGCGGGCATCTCGGGCAGTCGCTCTGGCTGCGCGAAGTTACCGGGCGGGAGGAGGGCGCGCCGCCGCCGGTCGATCTGGCGGCCGAGCGCAGTTGCGGCGACTTCGTGCGCGCCCGCATCCTGGAAGGCACGGTGCGCGCCTGCCACGATGCGTCGGACGGCGGCCTGCTGGTGGCGGTCGCCGAGATGGCGCTGGCGGGCGAGACCGGGGCGACGCTGCTCGCCGCACCCGGCGCGCTGCCGGCGCACGGTTTCTGGTTCGGCGAGGACCAGGCGCGCTACGTGCTCGCGGTCGCGGACGGGGCGGCGTTGCTGGCGGCGGCGCGCGCGTGCAGGGCGTGCCGGCACGCGCGCTCGGCCGCAGCGGCGGCGCGCGTTTGACACTCCCCGACGGCGTGACCATATCGCTCGCTGAGTTGCGCGAGAGCCACGAGCGGTTCTTCCCCGCATGGATGGCAGAGCGAGGACCGGGCTGATGGCGATGTCGGCGGGCGAGATCGAGGCGCTGATCAAGGCGGGCCTGCCCGACGCCGAGGTGCGCGTCGAGGATCTGGCCGGCGACGGCGACCACTACGCCGCGACCGTGATCAGCGAGAGCTTCCGCGGACGCTCGCGCGTGCAGCAGCACCAGCTCGTCTATGCCGCGCTGCGCGGCCGGATGGGCGGCGCGCTTCACGCTCTTGCGCTGCAGACCTCCGCCCCCTGATAGGAGCCGAACCGATGAGCGACACCACCACGACCAGCCGCATCCGCGACGAGATCACCCAGAACCAGGTGATGCTCTACATGAAGGGGACGGCGATGTTCCCGCAATGCGGCTTCTCCGCCCGCGTGGTGCAGATACTCACGCATATGGGCGTGCCGTTCGCCACCGCGAACGTGCTGGAGGAGCCGGAGCTGCGCGACGGCATCAAGCAGTTCTCCAACTGGCCGACGATCCCGCAGCTCTACGTGAAGGGCGAGTTCGTCGGCGGCTGCGACATCGTGACCGAGATGTTCCAGTCGGGCGAGCTTGAGACGCTGCTGACCGAGAAGGGCATCCCGCACCAGGCCGCCGCCTGAGCGGCGATGCCGTTCGACGATGCGGGCGGCGGGGGCGGGCGCCGGCCGGCGCGCAACGTGCTTGGCGGCGTGCTTGAAGCGTGCTCGACGCGGCCGCTGACCGGGTTCTTCCGCGACGGCTGCTGCAACACCTCCGCCGAGGATGTCGGCAGCCATACCGTCTGCGCGGTGATGACGGCCGAGTTCCTGACGTTCTCCAAGGCAGCGGGCAACGATCTCTCGACGCCGCACCCGGAGTTCGGGTTTTCCGGCCTCAAGCCGGGCGACCGCTGGTGCCTGTGCGCGCCGCGCTGGGCGGAGGCGCTGGAAGCCGGGCCGCGCGCCGCGCGTGGTGCTGCGGGCGACGCACGAGGGGGCGCTCGAATATTGCCGGCTGGATGACCTGAAGCGGGGCGCGATCGATCTGGCGTGAGGCCCCCCGCAGCGACGCTCAACGCCCTCTCCGCCCCGGGGGGCGGAGAGGGCCGGGGTGAGGTGGGGGATGCGCCTACGGACCCAAATGCCGGCGCTGTCACTCCGCAGCTTCGGGCGAGGATACTTCGGGTCCGTAACGTCATCGCGCTTGCCCCCACCTCACCCAACCCTCTCCGACCCGAGGGGCGGAGAGGGTTCGATCACCCGTCCGCATAGCCGCCTTCGGGCGGCGGCGCCTCCTCGAATGCCGTGTCCCGAATGCCGGGCGCCTGCCCGTACCAGGCGTAGCGCCGCCGGGCGACGTCCAGCAGCGCAGCCGCACCGCAGCGATCGGCCGTCGCCTCCGCGCGGTGGAGCACCACGAGATTGCGGCGGAACCAGCTCAGGCTTGCGAGCGCGCGCATCGCCATGCTCTCGCGCGCGTCCGGCAGCCAGCCGCGGACGCGCCAGAGGTCGAGCCAGTAGGCGAGCGGGCGGCAGTTGACGTGGCCATGGCCGGGCTGCCCCGGCTCGGCGGCGGAGAAGACGATCGCCCGATCGGCATGGCGCGCGATCGTCTCGATCAACGCCGCCTCACGCGCGGGATCGAGATGCTCGGCCACTTCCACGCAGATCACGAGATCGAAGCGCCGGCCAAGATCGATCGGCGTTCCGAGATCGCCGGTCGCGTAATCGCCGGCGCCGAGCACCGTCGCCTCCGGCGGCAGCGCGTCCAACCCGAACACCGTGCCGGCGCCGAGCCGCTCGAACAGGCGCAGATAGGCGCCGATGCCGCAGCCGATGTCGAGCACGCTCGCCGGCCGAAGCCGCTCGGCGATGAAGCGGAAGGGGGGCGTGTCGAAGAATAGATTATCCCAGTGCCACGCGGCGTCGAACCCGCCGGCCGCGTCGGCCGAGCGTCCGAGTGCAAGCGGGCCGGTCGAGCCGCAGCAGCGGCGCCGATGGTGCGAGCGACTGCTCCCACGAGCGCGCGATCGCGACCAGGGCATCGAGCGGGCGGCCGGTCGAGAGCGTGCGCGCCGTGCCGGCGGGCGGATCAGCCCGGACCAGCGCGGGCGGCGCCGCGGCCGCTTCGCCTCGTTTCTCGCCATAGCGCTGCGAGATCGCGCACAGCGTCGCATCGTCGAGCCCGCCGCCACGCGCGATACGCTCGAACATGTCGCGCCAGTGATAGCCGAGGCCGTCGCCGGCCGCGTCGGCATCGCGCGCCAGATAGGCCATCCAACCGACCACCGCCTTCGCCACCATCTGCTCGCGGCTGCGGATCGGGAAATGCGCCAGCGCCACCTCCGGCAGAAGCTGCGCCAGCACCGCGCGGCCGGAGCGCGACGAGACCGCGTGGCTGCCCTGATCCAGTATCAGATCCGTGTCGAGCCGGCCGTCGAGGCGAAGGATGGCCTTGTGGAATTGCGGCCGCTCCTCGGCGCGGCGCCAGCCGAGGCTGCGCGGCGGATCGGGCGCAGGGTCGGCGAGGTTTTCCGGCGTCAGCACGTGGGTGCGCCACGGGACCAGGCCGAAGCCGCCCGGCGGACACTGCGTGAGGGCCGCGCGGAAGGCGGCGCGGCCGGGCGCCAGGATGAACTCGTCGGCATCGAGCGGCACGGCGTAGTCGGCAAAGTAGGCGGACTGTGCGCCGTGCAGCAGGCGGGTCATCCGCTCGGACTGGTGATAGCCGAAGCCGCCGCTATCGGCGACCGCCAGGCCCGGGCACTCGGCCACGAGCTGGCCCAGGATGTGCCGCGCGTCATCGATGGAGCCGTTGTCGACCACCACCAGCGCGTCGAGGAACGCCAGATTGTGACGCACCCACGGCTCGATGACGTCCTGCTCGTTCTTGACCATGCCGAGGCCGAGCACGAACGGCTCGGCACCGGCCGCCATCATCGCCGCCCGCTCCGCGTGGCCTCAGCGCGAGTAGGTACTCGACCACCAGGTTCGGCTCCATCTGCACCGGATACGGCACGTCGGTGAGCTTGGGCGGGCGGGCAAAGCGGCCCTTCATCGCGCGGTGATCGACTTCGAGGTACTCGGGGACATCGCGCTCCGGACTCTGTGCGGCGTCCAGCACCACGGCGAGCTGCTTCGACTTCTCCCGCACCTCCACCGTATCGCCGTCGCGCACCAGATAGGACGGGATGTTGACTCGCCGGCCGTTGATCGCGATGTGGCCATGATTGACGAACTGGCGCGCGGCGAACGGGGTGACGGCGAACTTCATGCGGTACACCACCGCGTCGAGCCGCCGCTCCAGCAGCTCGATCATGTTCTCCGAGGTGTCGCCCTTCCGGCGCACCGCTTCCTCGTAGTATTTGCGGAACTGCTTCTCGCCGATATTGCCGTAATAGCCACGCAGCTTCTGCTTGGCGATGAGCTGCACCTTGAAGTCGCTGGGCTTGCCCTTGCGGCGCTGCCCGTGCTGGCCGGGGCCGTAGTCGCGCTTGGCGAGCGGCGACTTCGCGCGTCCCCAGAGATTGACGCCGAGGCGGCGGTTGATCTTGTACTTGCTCTCGACGCGCTTGGACATGCGCGCGGCTCCTTTATTCGTGCACCGTGTTCGGGCGCTTTGTTGCACCGGTAGGCCGCAAAGTCGCGGCGGGCGCGGAGTCCGGGGCTCCGTCCACGTTCCCGGCAGTGGCGCGGCGTATAGGGTCCGCCCTTGCCCTTGTCAAACCGGAGCCCGCGCCGATAGACGGTTCCGGCCGCGGGAGGATTGCGCCGTGCTTGTCGCCACCAGCCAGACCATCGCCGGCCATCGCGTAACGGAGACCAAGGGCGCCTGCTTCGGCGTGGTGGTGCGCAGCCGCGGCCTCGGCGGCAACGTCGTCGCCGGACTGCGTTCGCTGGTCGGCGGCGAGATCACCGAATACACCCAGATGTTGAGCGAAGCGCGCGTCCACGCGGTCGAGCGGCTGGAGCAGAGTGCGGCGGCGCTGGGCGCCAATGCGGTGATCGCGATGCGCTTCGACAGCTCGGAGATCGGCCAGACGATGAGCGAGATCGTCGCCTACGGCACCGCCGTCGTGATCGCGCCGGAGGCCGGCTGAGCGGGCGGATGGTCACGCGCGGCGACATCCTGTGGCTCGGCATTGCCTCGGGCGTCACCGGCGGGCTGATCGGGGGCATGATGCTGGGGATCGGGATGGATTTGCTGGTGAACGGCCAGCCGTTCGGGATTCTGCTGGTGGCGCCGGGCGCGCCCGCATCGGCCTTGATCGGCTGGCTGATGGCGCGGCGACTGGCGAAGCAGGTCGAGCGGTAGCCAATCGTCTCGCCTGATCGCGGCGTTCTCCTAAGCCGTTGCAACAGGCACCAGCCCATAACGCAGCATCGTCGCCTTCATCTTCGCAAGATCGGCGGCGCCTTCGGCAAGCAGCGCCGCCATTTCCCGGAAATAGGCGGGACCGAGCACACCGGGGCAGAGGACACAGAGGCATGTCCCCGGTTCTTGCGCGCTGTTGTCGAAACCATGGATGACGCCCCGCTTGATGAAGACGGTTTGGCCGGGTCCCACCGTGACCTTCTGGCGATCAATCCGCCAAGTCGTCGTCCCGACCAGGCCGTACACGGTCTCATCCCAGCTTTCGTGGTAGTGGGGCACCGGCATCCGCGCGTTCGGCTGCACGGTCATCTCGAACATGTCGAGGCTGCCCCCGGTGTCTTCTTTGCTCTGCAGAAACCGCAGTTCGAGGCCACCGATGCGTATGGTTTCGGACATCCCGCCATCTCCCTTTCGGTTCATCACCGCGGCTTTCGCGTTGCCTGTAGCTTCCGACGAAACGAAACTTGCATCGATGTGAGTGCTGTCGCCCGAACTCCTTGCGAGATACAACACACGACGAAACACTTGCGATCACGTGACGACGGGCGGCGGCAGTGGTAGTGTGACCGGATCAGGGTATCCGGCGGAGGCCACGATGCACGGTGTCGCGGTATCGTTTGCGGCTCTCGCATTCCTCGGCGCGACCATGACACTGGCCGATCGTGCGGCGGCGCAACAGGCCAAGAGCCAGACTGCCGCCATCACGCGAACCGTGATCGCAAGCGCCGGGCTCCCGACCGTCGTGGCCGAACCGCTCCGCTTCGAGCTGATGAGCGTGACGCTTCAACCAGGGCAGTCGAGCAGCTTTAAGGGCGCCAGCGGGATCATCTATCAGGTCTCCGGATCGACCGGGATTTCGGTCGGTGGAAAGACCAAGACGCTTGACCCCGGCGCCGGACTCTTTATCGCCGAGGGGACGAAGGCGACGCTGCGCACAACCGGCGGCAAGCCCTCCACTCTTCTCCATTTCCTGCTCGCCCCTGCGACCGGGCAGGGTGCTTCGGCCACGGCAGCGCCGGCCGGCGTCAGGCAATTGTATCGGACGGCGTCGCCGATCCCGGATTTGAAGGCCGGCGCCTACAACTTCAATCTGACGCGGATCACGTTCCCGCCGCACATGCCATCCAACCCACCGCATTACCGGTCGGGCGCCGCCCTCTATGACATCCTGTCGGGAACCGGCGCCAACACGATCGCCGGCAAGACCTACGAGCGGCCGCCTGGTGCCGTGATCTACGAGCCGTTCGGGCTGGTCCACCAATGGGGCAATCCTGGCGCCACGCCGTTGACGTTCCTGGCATTCAACATCAACCCGGACGGGACGGCGGCAGTGCTTCCGGGCACTCCGCCCAGGCAGAAATAGGGCCAGGCAAAAAGAGCCCGCGACCGGTCGTCAGCGTTGCCCGGTGAACTCGTCGAGTACCTGGGCCAGCGGCTCGGGCTGCACGCTCACCGAGCCGATGAACGGGTAGTCGATCGAGATGATGACTTCCAGGGCCATGAAGATCAGGACCGACAGCATCGCAACCATCAGAACCTGGGCACGAAGGTTGCGCGACGCGAGGAAGAAGGTGAAGCCGATCGTGACTGTTGCGCCCACGAACAGCACGGCCCAGATCACGCTGGGCACGGCGCCGGCGGCAAGTTGGAGCCGTGAGCGGCGGGCCACGGTCAGAGCGTCGAGTTGGGCCAACACCTCGCTCAGGACCGGCGCAGGGCTATCGCCCCGCTTCTCCCGCAGCACGTCGTCATAGAGCGCTGTCAGGATATCAGTGACCGCCGGGCTGGCCCGGCCGCGCGCCATTGCCGGCCAGTCCTGAACGATGGCGGCGTGCAGGTAGTGGGTCAGTCCGTCGCGCAGCTTCGGCGCGGTGTCGGCGGCGAGACCGTCCGACAAGCGGTAGAGTGTGACCGCGGCCCCGGCCTCCTGCATCACCGCCGCCTCCGCGTCGTGGAACTTCTCCCACACCACGATCACGGCGAAGCCGAGCAGCACCGCGTAGATCACGCCCACGGTCGCGAACTTGAACCCGGCAACCTCATTATTGGTGACCAGCCGCTCAAGCGAGTAGTGCCGGCGCACATAGGCCGGCCCCGCCATCGCGATCAGGGTTGGCAGAACCACAATGAGCAGGACCGAGGCCCAGAGCGGAAGTCTGGTGAGTTCCACCATTGCCACCACACGCCGCGCCAATTCGCGCACGTGCGGCCGGTGTAGAGCGATTTCGGACGCTTGGGTATCGCGCGTTTCGATATCTGGTCGCGGCAGGCGCGTCGATCAGACGCTCATTAGAAGAGGTGCGCGGGTCGGGGTCGGAGCGGGGGCGTCGGTCTGCACCACCGGGCCGCGTGTCCCAGGCTCGAAAGAGCTTGCGAGCGAGCTGGCTGCGATGGCGGACGTCGCGGACAGCCCCGCCGCCGCGATCAGGGTCAAAGTCCAATGTCTCATCGAAGTCACTCCGTTGCGGGCGATCCCGCTTGGCCGTTGCGGGCAATCCCGCCTGAACGCAAGATCTATCCCGCGTTAGCCTGTTATAAATAGCGCCCGGCGGCACAAGATTTATACCTGCCGGTATGGATTGGAGGTTCAACCGTCGGCGCGGGGAACCCACGGAATGCGGGTGACCTCGATCCCGTCCTCGGCCAGGGCCTGCGCCTCCTCGGGCGTGGTTTCACCGTATATGCCGCGACGGTCGCTCTCGCCCTGGTGCATCCGGCGGGCCTCCTGGGCGAAGCCCGGACCCACATAGTCGCAGTTCCGTTCCACCTCGGCGCGCATTCGCTGCAGCATGGCGCGAAGCTGAGCCGGCATCTCGCCCCCGGTCACCTTTTTCGCGGGCGTCGCGGCGGCCGCAGGAGCGGGGGCCGCCGAGGGCGCCGAGGCCGTGATCGGGGCAGCGGTCGGGGTTTGGCCGTGCTTCGGCACGGCGGGCGCCATCAGCGCACGCGCGATATCGCGGCTGCCGCATTCCGGGCACTCAACCAGGCCGGAGGCGGCCTGCCGGTCGAACGCCACGCTACCGGCAAACCAGCCGTCGAAGCGATGCCCGTCAGCGCATTGCAGGTCGTAGTGGATCATCAGGCCGGTCCGGGTCCCGCGATATTCCCCAAGTCAGATGGGGCGAGATGGGAGAGTTTGGCAGCGCCGGCAAGAGAGTGCCAGGCAATGATGACGATGCGGTGCCCGATCAGGCTGCGAGCAGCGGGTCGAGCTTGCCGGCCCGATCGAGCGCCACAAGCTCGTCCGAGCCGCCGATGGGCCGCCCGTCGATGAATACCTGCGGGACGGTGGTGCGCCCGCCGGAGCGGCGTGTTGCCTCCGCCCGCTCTGGCGTGCCGTGCCGGGCCTCGATTTCGCGGAAGGTCAACGCCCTTGGCCCGCAGCAGCTTCACCGCCCGGGCGCAGTAGGGGCACCAGGGCTGGGTGTAGATCTCGATCTCGGACATCGGGCGGCTCTCCAAACCGCACGAACATTGCGTCGCCCCCGCGGGCGCGCAAGGCGGCGCCCTGCCGAGGAGGCCGGCATCAGGCGGTCAGGCGGCCAGGCGGGGATCGGCGGCGCGGGCGCCGGCGAGCACATCGACCGAGGCGGCCCCGCCGGCCCGCAGCGCGTGGGCGCACGCATTCACCGTCGCCCCGCTCGTCATCACGTCGTCGATCAGCAGCACGCAGCAGCCGGCGATGCGCGCCTCGCGGCCGGGTCGGACTGCGAAGGCGCCGGCCACCTCGGCCGCCCGCTCGCGGGCCGACTTCGCACCAAGCGGCAGGGTCGGGCGGGTGCGGCACAGCACGTCAACCGCGGCCGGCACGCCAGAGAGACGCGCCACCGCCTTCGCCAGCAGTGCCGCCTGGTTGTAGCGACGGGTGAACAGCCGGCCCCGGTGCAGCGGCACCGGCACCAGAAGCTCGGCCCCCGCCAGCAGCGCCACCCCGGCGCGGACCATGTGCGGCGCCAGCGCGCGCGCGAACTCGATGCGATCGGCGTGCTTGAACGGCAAGATGATCCGCCGTGATTGCGTATCGTAGCGCAGCGCCGCGCGGGCGCGGCCGAACTCCGGCGGCCGGGCGAGGCAGCCCGGACACAGGCCCTCGAAATCGGACTGGCTCGCGTGCTGGAACGGCACGCCGCAGCGGACGCAGCACGGCTCGGTGATGAAGGCCGTCTGCCGAAAGCAGTCGGGGCAGAGCTGCCCGGGCCCGGCGACCGGCGCATCGCAGGTCAGGCACGCCAGCGGCAGCACGAGATCGAGCGCGCCGCGAGCCGCCCAACGGACACCGGCCGTCAGATCAGGCATCGGGCACGCCGAACCGCACAGAGCCGTCGCGCGCGATCGCGCGGGGAAGATCGATCTCCCAGTCGAGATAGGCGCGCATCGCCGCCTCGATGCCGCTGTTGCGGTCGTAGGGACGCAAATTGAAATCGACGCACGCCTCGTCGGGCGGGTCGGTGCGGTCGGCGAGCAGCGCCCGGCCGGAGGCGGACCACGCGCCGGTGCCGCCGGCCAGCGCCGCGACGTCCGCAGCGCCGAGACCGCGCGCCTCCTCGATCGCGAGCCGTGCCAGCGTGCCGTCGGGCGAGGTCAGCACCATGCGCCGGGCGGCGCGCAGCACCGGCGCCACGCGATCCAGCCGCGAGCGGATCGCCCACACCGCACCGGGGATATGGCCGGCGCGGAACTCGATGCTGCGGGCGAGGTCGATCACCGCCACCCCGCCGGCATCGAGAGCCGCCGCCAGCGCGTCGGCATCGATCGTGGGACCGGAGGCGGGCGGCGCTGCGGCGGGACAGGCCGGCCGCACCTCCTCCAGCCCGCCCTCGACCGCGAACACGTCGCGGTGCCCCATCTGCCGCAGCCAGGACGCCGTCATGCGGGCGCGCACGCCGTCGTCGTCGAGCAAGGCGATGCGGGCGTTGCGAACCGCGATCCATTCGTCGGTCGCTTGCACGAGCTGCCCGCCCGGCGCGCTGCGGCTGCCCGGCCGGGCGCCGGCGGCGAACTCCGTCGGCTCGCGCACGTCGAGCACATAGAGCGTGCGGTCGGGGTCCTCCTCGAAACGCGCGAGATCGAGCGGGCCGATCACGCCGACGCCGCACTGCTCGGCGAAGCGGCGGGCGCGTTCCAGGGCAGTCGCGGCGGTCCGGGGCGGGCCAGGCGGGAAGCGCTCGCGCTGTCCGCGGGCGCATTCCAGGCCGGCCAGCTCCCAGCCCATCGTGCCGTTGCGCAGCGCCACCACCGGATTGGGAATGCCGGCGCGGCGCAGGCTTTCGGCGCCGAGGATGCTGCGGGTGCGGCCGGCGCAGTTCACCACCACCAGCGTCGCCGGATCGGGGGCCAGGTCGCCGATGCGGTAGGCGAGCTCCCCTCCGGGCACGTTGACGCCCGACGGGATCGACATGCGACGGAACTCCGCCTCGGTGCGGCTGTCGAGCACCACCATGTCGCGTCCCGCGTGCAGCCAGGCGTTCAGCTCGGCGGCATCGACGCTGGGCGTGCCGTAATGGTGCTCCACCCACTCGCCGAACGCCTTGCTCGGCACGTTGACGCCGCTGAACAGCACGCCGCCGGCCGCCTCCCACACCGCGATCCCGCCCTCGAGCACTGCAACGTCGCTCGCGCCGATGCCCCCCAGGTATTCGCCCAAGCGCTCCGCCAGTCCGCGTCCGTCATCCACGCAGGCGATCCGCGCGGCCAGCCGTGGCAGCAGCGCGCGGGCCCGCAGCTCGCGGCGCGATAGCGGGCAGGGCACCGCCCAGAACAGGTGGCCGGTGCCGAACTCGCCTTCCTCGCGCGCGTCCAGGATCGCGAGTTCGCCGCCGTCGCCGATCCAGGCGCGGAGCGTGGCGGCGTCGATCCGGCGCAATGCCGTCAGCCCCCGGCGGGTGGCGCGGCGCTCGGGCGCATGAAGTTGGCGTTGTACGGCTTCACCGTGCCGGTCTCGGGATCGTAGGCTTGGCGGTCGTCGAGCTTCTCGATGGCGAGCCCGTACATGTGCAGATGCCGCGTCGGCATCGCGCCGGTGGTGTGGATCGAGTGGATGTCCTCGGGCATCAGCGCGATGCCGCGCCCCGGCTCGACCGTGATCTCGTGGTCGTGCACGATCTCGGCCACACCTTCGCGCGAGCCGTCATCGGTTCGGCGATAGACCTTGTTGAGTTCCTGCCCCTCGACCGCGACCACCACGGCCCAGGTGGTGTGGTCGTGCGGCCGGGTCTCGTTGCCGGGGTTGAGGGCGTTCATGTACATCGCGAACCGTCCGTCCGCGTCCTCGCGCAGCTTGTAGCGGCGGGCGCCCTTCTCGCCAGAGGGCGGGGGCGGGAAAGTGGCGGTCGGAAACAGGTGCTCCTGGGCGGCGAGCCTCAGCATCTCGGCCTTGATCGCGTCGAGCGCGGGGCGCGTGACGCCCTGCGTGCGCTCGATCCCACGGATGCGCTCGACGGTGGCGGCGACGGCGGCGGTGCGGGCGGCTTCGATGTCGGCGGCGTTCATGGCGGACCTCCGGACGGAGCTTTGGCCGGCAGGGTAGGCACTCGGCGAGCGGGGTCAATGGCGGGCGATTGCGGCGAAAACAAGGGCCAGGATGTTCCATCTACATTCATGGAATGCCCGCTGCTGCGGCTCCAAGCAGTCGCTCGACGATGATGCAGTCGCGCCATTGTCCGTCGAGTTTGCCGTGTCGTTGATACGTGCCGACTTCCCGAAATCCCACACGCGCCATCAGCGCGAGGCTGGCGACGTTCTCGGGGAACACGCGCGAGACCAGCTTCCAGAATCCGGCCGCCGTTGCCGCCTCGATAATTGCGCCCATAGCGATACGCCCCGCACCGGTGCCGCGATGCCGCCGGGCGACATAGACCGAGAACTCGGCGATGCCGGCGTAGCACTCCCGGCTGCGGTAGGACGAGCTGGACGCGAAGGCCACCACCACCCCGCCGTCATCCTCGACCGCGACAATCGGGTGACGGCCGTCGAACCAGCGGGCGATTTCCTCGGCCGCTCGCGGTTCGGTCTCGAAGGTAGCGATGCGGTCGGCGATGCCCTCGTTGTAAATTCCGGCAATTGCTTCCGCATCGCTGAGCCGCGCCGCGCGCGCGGTTAGGGTCACGCCGGGGGCTTCCGCCCTTCGATGATGGCCGAGGCAACGTAGTTCTCGACACCGCGGCCCGGTGCCCAGCTCGCGATCAATTCCCGGCTCTCGGGCTTGACGGTCACACGGATGCTGGTGAAGCCCGCCTCTGAAAGCCACGCCTCGATCTGGTGTGCCGGTGCAGCGCCGACCACACACCCGCAAATGAGCGCGCGATCGGAGGCGAGGTCAGGCGACAGCGGCGCCGTGTTCACCACGTCGGCGATGGCGAGCCGGCCACCCGGCTTGAGGACGCGAAACGCTTCGCGAAACACCTGCGCCTTGTCCGGGACCAGGTTGATGACGCAGTTCGACAGGATCACGTCGGCCGTGTTGTCGGCGACGGGCAGGTGCTCGATTTCGCCGAGGCGGAATTCCACGTTGCTGGCGCCGACCTTGGCCGCGTTCTCGCGTGCCTTCTTGAGCATCTCGTGCGTCATGTCGACGCCGAGCACGCGTCCTGTCGTGCCGACCTGCTTCGCGGCAAGCAGACAATCGAACCCTGCACCGCTGCCCAGATCGACGACGGTCTCGCCCGGCTTCATCGCCGCAATGGCCTGCGGGTTGCCGCAGCCGAGCCCGAGGTTCGCCCCCTCGGGAACGACGGCGAGTTCGCCCGCGGAATAACCCATCCGCAATGACTTGTTATCCGCGACGGGGACAGCCGATGCGTCGCAGCAAGACGGCCCGCAGCCGTCCGGTAGCGTGCCGGCTGCGATGCCGCCATAGCGGGCGCGGACCATTTCCTTGACCTCGGTTATGTCCATGGATTTGTCCTTTCTTCTGTCGGCCGAAATGGACGGCATCGCTCAGGCTCTCCTTTTTGTGGGTCGTGCTGCCGTTGTGTCCGCCTCGGGGCGGCAGGCAGGTGCGCAGACGGCCGCACCCCGGCCGCAGCAGTTCTCGGTGAGAAAGCCGACCAGACCATTCATCGCGGAGAAGTCGGCGGCATAGATGAGCCGACGGCTCAAGCGCCGCTGCGTGACGAGCCCCGCCCGGTGAAGATGCTGCACATGGAAGGTCAGCGATGACGGCGGCACCCCGAGATGCTCCGCGATGATGCCGGCCGAAAGCCCATCCGGCCCACGCTCGACAAGCATCCGAAACAGCGCCAGGCGCGTGTCGTGCGCGAGGGCCGCGAGGGCTTGCACGGCTTGGCTACTGTCCATCCCATGGACCTCGATGTTCCGAGGAAAGTCGAATTATCCCATGGGACCGATGCTGTCAACGACAATTCGAGCAAACTCGAAACGTCAGGGGAAACGCTGCGGTGGCTTTTTGCGTGGAGCAACCAGACTTGGCACTACCGCGCCCCGCGCGCACATCGGAGCCATGAGCAAATCGGCCGCCCCGTTCGACCGCCTCGCCGTGCGCCGACATCGCGACCGCGCCGCTGCCCGCGTGGACCGCGTGGCGCCGCTGCTATGTGAGGCGGCAGAGCGGCTACTGGACCGGCTGGACGACACCACCCACCGCTTCACCCAGGCGCTCGATGTCGGCGGGCGCGGCGTGGTGGCGCCGCTATTGCGCGCGCGCGGCATCGATATGGTGAGCTGCGATCTTTCGCCGCTTATGGCGGCGCTGCATGCCCCGCGCGGTGTGGCCGCCGACGAGGAAATGCTGCCCTTCGCGCCGGGCGCCTTCGATCTGGTGGTGGCGAGCCTGTCGCTGCATTGGGTCAACGACTTGCCCGGCGCCCTGATCCAGCTTCGCCAGGCGCTGCGGCCGGACGGGCTGCTGCTGGCGAGCCTGCCCGCGCTCGGCACCGGGGCGGAGCTGCGGGCGGCCCTGACCGAAGCCGAGGCGGCGCTGACCGGCGGCGCCAGCCCGCGCGTCTCCCCCTTTCCCGCCCTGATCGATTGCGCCTTCCTGTTGCAGCGCGCCGGCTTCGCGCTGCCGGTCGCGGATCTGGAGACGCTGCACCTCTCCTACGCCGACCCGCTCGCGCTGCTGCGCGACCTGCAAGCGGCGGGCGAGGCCAACGCGATCGCGCTGCGCGACCGCCGCCCGCCACCGCGCGCCCTGTTTCCGGCCGCACTCGCGGCCCTGCCGCGCGAGGGGGGCCGCGTGCCGGCGACGCTCCGGCTCGCGGTGATGACCGGCTGGGCGCCGGCATCGAGCCAGCCGAAGCCGCTTGCGCGCGGCAGCGGCGCGATCTCGCTCGCGGACGCGCTGGCGGCCCCCTCGGCGCCGCCCGAGCGATAATCGGATATGGAACTTTGCCGGACGATTGTGCTTAAAGCGGTTTGAACCGCTGCCGGTTCACCCACAAGCGGAGGATGCCAGATGCTTCAGACCACCGTGCGTGCGGCCGCTGCTGCCGCGCTCGCGCTTGCCACGCTCGCGGGCTGCGAGGTCAACAACCCCGCGCCGGTCGCGGCGGCGCCGGCACCGGCGCCTGTGGTTGTGCAGCCGACCGCGCCTGCCCCGGGCGCCGTGGTGGTGCAGCCACGGCCATACTGAGACGACGCGACCCACATTCCCGAGTTCGACAGCGGCCGGCCGCAGCCGGCCGCTTCCGTTTAGGTCCCTGCCAGGTCCCGTTCGCGTCCACGCGCTAGGAACTATGCGTGAGGGCTTGCGTAAGGCGACTCGAACCGCCGGTCGGTTCATCCACCCCACGGAGACGCCAAATGCTTCACACCACCGTCCGCGCGGCGTTCGTTGCCGCGCTCGCGCTCGGCACGCTCGCGGCCTGCACCACGACGAATGAGACCCCGAGCAACGCGCCGGTCGCCTCGCAGCAGCCAGCGGCGGTGGGGCCGTCGCCGCCCGCCTACGCCCAGCCGGGGAACCAGGTCATCCCGCCTCCGACCCCGAGCGCCGTCACCCCGTCGCCGAGCCCCGCCCCGCCGGCTTACTGAGACCCACACCGTGGGCGGGCAGCCGCAAGTCCTGCGGCTCGCCTGCCCGATTTGGGTCAGCCGCCGGTGACGCTCATGTGCCGCGCTACCGAGGCGCGGCGCTCGCGGCGGTCGATCACGAAATCGTGGCCCTTCGGCTTGCGCGCGATCGCGTCCCGGATCGCCTGCGCCAGGCCCGCGTCGTCGGCCCCGGCGCGGACTACCCGCCTCAGATCGGCCGCGTCGTCCTGGCCGAGGCACATATAGAGCGTGCCGGTGCAGGTCAGCCGCACGCGGTTGCAGCTCTCGCAGAAATTGTGGGTCATCGGCGTGATGAAGCCGATCCGGCGTCCGGTCTCGGCGACGTCGAAATACCGCGCCGGGCCACCGGTCTGGTAGTCCGTGGGCGCGAGCGTCCAGCGCTCGCGCAGCCGCGCACGCACCAATGACAGCGGCAGGTATTGTTCCACGCGATCCGGCTCGATCTCGCCCATCGGCATGGTCTCGATCAGGCAGAGATCAAAACCATGCTCGCCGCACCAGGCGAGCATGGCGTCGAACTCGTGCTCGTTCACGCCCTGGAGCGCCACCGCGTTTATCTTCACCGCGAGCCCGGCCGCCTTGGCCGCAAAAATGCCCTCCAGCGTGCGGTCGATGCGGCCCCAGCGGGTGATACCGGCGAAGGTCGCCGGATCGAGCGTGTCGAGGCTGACATTGACCCGCCGCACGCCGGCCGCCGCCAGCGCCTCGGCATGGCGGGCGAGCTGGGTGCCGTTGGTGGTCAAGGTCAGTTCGTCGAGGCCGTGGCCGAGGCGGGCGCCGAGGCTGCGGAACAGGGAAAGCACGTCGCGCCGCACCAGCGGCTCACCGCCGGTCAGCCGCAGCTTGCGCACGCCGAGGCTGACGAAGGCGCCGCACACCCGGTCGAGCTCCTCGAGCGAGAGAATGTCGGCCTTGGGCAGAAAGGTCATGTCCTCCGCCATGCAATAGACGCAGCGGAGGTCGCAGCGGTCGGTCACCGATACCCGGAGATAGGTGATGCCGCGGCCAAACGGGTCGATCACGGGCGGGGCATAAGCGGACCGGGTGTATTCCATCGTCCCGAAAGTCGCGCGTGCGGGCGACGGGTTCAAGCCCGGCCGCCTATTCGGGCGCCTCGACCTGTTCCAGCGTCACCACCGCGACATTCACCAGCCGCTTGCCGGCGTGCTCGAAATTGACCGTCACGCGCTCCCCCGCGACTGACTGCACCTGCCCCAGTCCCCAATCCGGGCACTGCGGGTGGCGCACCCACTGGCCGGGCTCGCTCGGCGGCAGGGGGGGATGCGGGCCGCGCGCAGGAGCCATCGGCGATCAGGCCGGCTTGCCGGCGGCCATCATCGCGACGTCGAGCAAAAAGCTGCCGTCCGCCTCGATCGCGAAGCGCCGGCGCACGTCCTCGGCGACGGCGTCCTGCAACGCGCGGATCGCCGCGACATGGGCCGGCGGCGTGCGCATCCGCGCCACCCACGAGGCGAATTCGAGCCGCACCCGGAACGCCTGCACGGCACCGGGCACAAGCCCCGCGGCGGCCAGCATCGCCTCCCACTCCGCCCTGCTGTGGTCGCGCACGTGCGAGGTGTCGCGCAGCAGCTCGACCGCTTGCAGGAACGTGTCCAGCACCGCGACCCCGGGCGAGACCGCGTCGATGAACACCGCATTCCCGCCCGGCCGCAGCACCCGCATCGCCTCGCGCAACCCGGCCGGCAGGTCGCGCCAGTGATGGGCGCTGAACCGGCTAAACACCAAATCGAAGCTTGCATCGGCGAACGGCAAGCGCTCCGCCACCGCCTGCCTTGTCGCGATGTTGGCCAACCCGCGCCGCTCCGCTTCGGCCGCGACCACGCCCAGCATTTCGGCGGAGAGATCGCAGGCCGTCACGTGTGCGACCAGGGGGGCGAGTGTGAAGCTGACATGGCCGCCGCCGCAACCGAGATCGAGCGCGCGGGCCTCGGGTTGCACGGCTGCGAGGCCCGCGAGCGCGCGTAGATCCTCGCCCTCGGCATGAACGACGCTGGTCAGATAGGCGCCGGCCTGGGCACCGAATTGCGCGCCGACCAGCGCTTCCTGCGTCCGCCGCGTCATCTCAGCTTGCCAGCAACTGGCCGCCATCGACGGCGATCGTCTGCGCCGTGACCCAGCCGGCAAGCGGAGAGGCGAGGAACAGCACCACGTTGGCGACTTCCTCCGGCGTGTCGAGCCGGTCGAAGGGAATCTGGCCGAGGACGCGAGCGTAAAGCGGATCGTTCGAGAGACGCCGCTTCTCCCACGTGCCGCCCGGGAACTCGATCGATCCGGGAGCGACGCAGTTCACCCTGATGCCCTTGGGCGCCAGCGTCGCCGCCTGGCTCGTCGTATAGTGGATCACTGCCGCCTTGGCCGCGCCATAAGGGGCTGTGCGCGTCGAGGCGCGCATTGCCGAGATCGAGGAGATGTTGACGATCGCGGCACCCGCCGCGCGCTCCAGGAACGGCAGCGCCGCTTGGCTCGCGCGCACGATCGCCATGATATCGACGGCAAAACTTGCAGCCCAGCCGGCCTCGTCGTCGGTCGAGCCGAAGCCGGAGGCGTTGTTGACCAGCACGTCGATACCGCCCAGCGCCGACGCGGCTTCGGGGATATAGCGCGCGATCGCCGCTGCGTCGGCAAGATCGCAGGTCGCGGCATGGACGCGACGGCCGAGTGCTGCGATCTCACGCCGGGTCGCCTCCAGCGCCTCAGCGCCACGGGCGCAGATCGACACCGACGCACCGGCCCGCGCTAAGCCGAGCGCGATCGAGCGCCCGATGCCACGGCTGCCGCCCGCCACCACCACCCGACGTTCCGAGAAATCCATTGTCCACCGCCCCGGCTGCCCGCGCCAGTATCTCGCCGCGCGTCGGCGGCGGCCCGATCACATGCGCGCGATCAACGGCTCAACCGCTTTCGCGCGGAACGATCAACCCTTTTCGACGATATGGCAGCGTCGGATCGCGCGCGCGAGGCGGCGATCATGGGCGGGGAGAAAACGACAATGGACAAGGACCGTGTCAAAGGCATCGGCAAGCAGGTGTCAGGTTCGATAAAGCAGGCGTTCGGCAAGTTCGCCGGCAACAGGAAGACCCAGGCCGAAGGTGCCGCGGAGAAGGGCTCCGGCAAAGCGCAGGAGACCGCCGGCCGCGCCAAGGACAAGGTGCGCGACACGCTGAAAGATTGATCGCCGAGGTAGTCATGTCCGTCACCACCGAGACTGATCCGCCCCATCGGCGCGCAGATCCGATCGAGATGACCACCGTTGTCGACGACGGCCCGGGCACGCGCCGCCGCATCTCATGGGGCGCAATCTTCGGCGGCATCATCGTGGCGATAGCCCTTCAGTTGTTGTTCACCACGCTCGGTGCCGGCGTCGGTCTTGGCACCGTCAACACGAACGGCGGCACGACCCCTGACGTAAGCAGCCTTCGCATGAGCGCCGGCGTGTGGTGGGTGGTCAGCAGCATGATCGCACTCGCCTTTGGCGGGTACGTCGCCGCCCGGCTCGCTGGCCTCGCGAGCCGGTGGGACGGCGCCCTGCACGGCCTGATCATCTGGGGAATTGCCACCCTGGTGGTCTTCTATCTGCTGACGTCGGCGTTCAGCAGCATCGTCGGCGGCGGCTTCTCTCTCCTCGGCAACGTGGTGTCGGCAGCCGGAAGCGGCTTGAAGACGGCAGCGCAGCCCATTGCCCAGGCGGCCGGCGTGACGCCGGACACGCTCCGCCAGGAGGCGCAGACCTATCTGCAGCCGGCCAACCCCGATCTCGCGACCATGAGCCCGCAAGACGCTCAGAAGCAGGTCGCGACCAATCTCGCCATGTACGCAAAGGGCGGTCCCGACGCCCCGGCGGCCAAGGAGCGGGTGATCAACATCATGG
>CAVWFK010000051.1:0-44555 GCA_963754235.1 uncultured Alphaproteobacteria bacterium
TAGGTGGTACGCGGCGCAGAGGCGCCCGCACCGGACGCCTGGCGGCCGCGCAGCACGCGGTCGGCAAGCAGCAGGCCGGCCAGCACGACCGCCCAGGCCGTGAGCTGCACCCCCATCGGCCGGTCGGAGTAGCCGACCAGCGCCTGCAAGGCGCGGCCGGCAAGGCTGCTCGACGGCAGAGCAGCCATGAGGTGTTCCAGAGCTGCCAGCCGAAGGCCGGGATCAGGTTCGCGCCGGCCAGCAGCGCCGCCGCCTGCCCCGCCATGCCGGCGGCGAGCAGCGCGATCAGCGTCGTGGTGACGCGCAAACAGATGGCGCAGCGGGATCGCGAGCAGGCCGAGATAGAGCGCCCACGAAACCGCAGCCCCGCCAAGGATGCCGAGCATGACGCCGCCGAGCAGCGCCGCCGCAGCCGGCGCGCGGAGCCGGCAGCGATGCCGGTCAGGAACAGGAGCAGAACGCACTGCCCTCGCGCAGCACCGCGACGCCGACCACGATCACCGAGCGCGGCAAGCGATCGCTCTCCGGTCGCGACGGCTTGGCCCACGGAGGCAATCTGCTTGGCGATCTGCCGGCCGTGGACCGCCATCCACAGATTGTGCCAGGCGAGCATTCCGACCGCGACGATCAACACCGCGGCGTCGAACACCTCCTGCCCACTACCCTCCATCGCCTGCGTCAGCGCCCCTGCGAACGCCGCGAGCAGCCCCGCGCCGGCGAGACCACCGGCCAGCCCGCCGATGATCCACCGCATCCGGCCCGGCAGCCCCTTGGTCGCGGCCAGCACGACGCCGACGATCAGGCCGGCCTCCAGCACCTCGCGAAAGACGATCAGAGCGCTTGCCAGCATCGGCATTACTTTCCCCCTTCGGCGGTCAAAATGCCCTTGGCTTGGTCCGGATGATAGTCGCCGAGAACTTGTAGGTGCCCGGCTGCAACGGCCCGACGAATACCCGGATCGTGCTACCCGGCACGACGATCTTCTCGACCCGCAGGTCGCCACTCTCAAACTCCTCCGGGGTCGGGTCGATGTTCGTCACCTCGATCGGCACCCGCCGGCCGGCCGGCACCGTGACATGCTCCGGCTGGAAATGATGGTCCTTGATCGTGAGATGGACCGGATCGGCCGCGGCGGCCGGAACCGCCGCCAGCGCCAGCAGCGGCAGGGCGGCGAGCAGGCGGCGAAGCGGTGGTCTCGACGACATCGGCGGGATTCCGTCAGGGTGGTTGGCCGGGGGTTGCTCGTGCGAGTAATTCGCAATAGCAACCCCCATGTGCTCCCGAGACCCCGCGATGCGCGCTCCGGCCGCTGCGGCGAAGGATGCCGAACGGCGCTATTTCTTCGAGCCGTCGGCGTTGAACTGCTCCAGGTAGGCGATCACGTTCTGCCGGTCCTGTTCGTTCGGCAGTCCGGGGAAGATCATCTTCGTGCCGGGCACCACTTTTTGCGGGTTGGCCAGGTCCTTACCCAGTTCCTCCGGGGTCCAGGTGATGCCGGAGCTCTGTTAGCGCTGAGTAGTCAAAGCCGGAATAGGTTCCCGCCTTGCGCCCGACCACGCCGTTCAGCACCGGGCCGACCGCGTCTTTGCCCCGGCCCGATCTGATGGCAGGCGCGGCGAGTCACCGCCGTCTTCTCGCCAGCAGCGGCGTCGCCGCGGCCCGGGCCTGGGTCAACGCCGAGGCCACGATGCCGCCGCAAGGGCGGAACCGAGCAGGACGGAACGGATCACGAAACCCCCCTCGCCCGCTGCGGGCTTGTTGTCGTGTGACTCGGCGGAACTTTCCCGCCCGCCCCGCACCGTGTCAACGCGCGACGTGGCCGATGGTGCCGCATGGGAAGGCTGGCGCCCCGGGGGCAAGCGCACGCAGAAGTCCGTGCAAATCAGCAGGCATAAGGAAGCGGCTTCTCGATGCGCATCCTGATTTTGGGCGCAGGCGCCCTCGGCGGCTACTTCGGAGGGCGGCTAATCGAGGGAGGCATGGCGGAGCAGGTTGCATTCCTGGCGCGACCCGGCCGCAAGGCCCAGCTCGACCATGACGGGCTCATAATCGAGAGCCCAGCGGCGGCGACCTCCGGGTGAAACCGGTGCAAACATTGCTCCAAGAGGACGCGCACCCTGGCTGGGACGTGGTGCTGATGACCTGCAAAGCGTCCATCTTCAGGACGCGATCGCGGCCGTTCACCCCGCAGTGGACAGGCGAACAGCGGTGCTGCCGGTGCTCAACGGCGTGTCCCATATTGAGCGACTTGAGGAGGCGTTCGGGGCCGGCCACGTCCTCGGCGGGCTCGCCCAAGTCTCCGCCACGCTGACGCCCACAGGGGTGGTGCGCCATCTGACGCCCCACAACAAGTTCATCTTCGGCGAACTAGACGGGCGCATGAGCGAACGTGTGCTGGCGCTCAAGGCCAGTTTTGGTGGCGCCCCGGTCGAGGCAGAGGCCGTCAGTGATGTCCGGGGCCAGATGTGGGAAAAGCTCGTTGGCCTCGGGTCCTCTCGCGGCGGCGACGGTATTGATGCGTGCGAATATCGGAGAGATCGCTCGCGTGCCGGGCGGCGTGGCGCTGATGGAGCGGCTGCTGGAACGCAGCGTGGCAGCTGCAAAGGCCCACGGCCACCCTGTGCGGCCGGCTGTCTTGGAAGGCTTCTTTCGCCCGCTGCTCCGAGACGCGAGCTCGCTCCTCGTTGCCTCGATGCTGCGTGACCTGGAGGCTGGGGAGCGCGTCGAAGCCGACCACATTCTCGGCTTCATGCTCAATTCTGTTCGCCGCGCGGGCGCGCCTGACGAGTTGCATGAAGCAGCGTACCTGCATGCCAAGGCCTATGAGAACCGTCGCTGTGGCGGGCGCCTCCCGCTATCCTGACAACGAAGGGCGACTCTCGGAGCAGGCGCCCTGTGACGAGAGAGGGGCCTTACGTGGACAAGCGCGGACACGGCGGGGGGCAACGGCGACTGGCAGCCATCTTGGCAGCCGACGTCGCGGGCTATTCGCGCCAGATCGCACTTGACGAAGCGGGCGCGCTGGCTCGGCTGCGAAACGCCCGCATTGAGGTGCTTGATCCGCTTGTAGCTGCACACGGCGGGCGCGTCTTCAAGGCCATGGGCGACGGGTTCCTGGTCGAGTTCCCGAGCGCGGTCGAAGCACTGCGCTGCGCCCTGGCCTTCCAAGGCTGCATCGGTGAGCGCAACGCCGCCTTTCCCAAAACGGAGCGTCTCTCTTTCCGTCTCGGCCTGCATCAGGGCGACGTGGTGATGGCCGAGGATGGCGACGTGCTCGGCGACGGGGTGAATATCGCTGCCCGGCTCGAGCGGTTGGCCGAGCCGGACGGCATTGTGATTTCGGCACGGGTGCGCGAGGACGTGGTCGGCAAGCTTGCGCTCGAGACTGAGGACTCGGGCGAGTGCGTGCTGAAGAACATTCCGCAGCCCGTGCGCCTGTTCCGCCTTCGCTTGGGTGCGAGCCCGGGCACCGCCGAGCCGCCTCGGCCGCCACTCCCATTACCGCAGAAGCCCTTCCTTGTCGTGCTGCCCTTCCAGAACATGTCCGGCGATCCGGAGCAGGAGGTACCTCGCCGACGGCATCACCGAGGAACTGACCACAGCTCTGTCGCGCGTGCGGTGGTATTTCATCATCGCCCGCAACACGGCCTTCACCTACAAGGGCCGCGCCGTAGATGTGCGCCAGGTCGGGCGGGAGTTGGGCGTGCGCTACGTGCTTGAGGGCAGCGTACAAAGTCCGGCAATCGCGTGCGCATTACTGGTCAGCTAGTCGAGGCCGAGACAAGAAACCATATCTGGGCCCACCGGTTCGACGATGAGTTAGCCGATATCTTCGCTCTTCAAGACCGGGTGGCCGGGGCAGTAGCTGGTGCGATCGAGCCCAGCCTTCGTGAAGCTGAAATTGAGCGCGTGCGGCGTAAGCCCACCGAAAGCCTGGATGCCTACGATTATTACCTGCGTGCTCTGCCGCAGTTCTATGCTCTTACGGCTGAAAGTGCAGATGAAGCGCTCACGCTATTTCGAAGCGCGATTGCGCTGGACCCCGACTTTGCACTGGCCAAGGCTCGCGCGGCATTCTGCCAAGCGATGCGGGTCGTTCAAGGGCAGGACAGCCCTGGCGACGGCGAGGAAGGAGTTCGACTTGCGCAGGAGGCAATAGCATCTGGTCCTGACGACCCAGCTACGCTGGCGTGGGCAGCGGCCGTTCTCGCATACCCTGGTTGGGATCATGGGTCCGCACTCGCTGCAGCCGAAAGAGCAGTCACGCTGAACCCCAACTCGGCGGAGGCGCAGCTCGCTGTTGGCTGGATCAACGTCTGGCTATGCCGTCCGGGGATCGCGGTCACGCATCTAGAGCATGCGTTCCGTCTCAGCCCACTTGGCCCAGACGTGCCACATGCCTTGAGCGGTCTTGCAGTCGCCTATCTCATTGCCGGTAAGCATCAGATGGCACTTGACGCAAGCCTGAAAGTGCTTCAGCAGCGGCCCACTTGGGTCACAGCGCATCGCGCAACAGTAACTGCGCTCTCCTTCCTGGGCAGGCGTGAAGAAGCAGCGGTAGCGGCGCTCCGATATCGAGAGATTGCCCCGGCGTCGGCCCGGGTCTTTGCCGAGCGCGAACGCCGGCTGTTTGTCGATGCCGGGTTTGTCCGCGCCCGCAGTCACGCACTGCGCGAGGCAGGATTACCGGAATAAGTCCTGCGCTTGCGGCCGTGCTATTCCGTTGCGCCCGCCTTCGGTTGCGGGCGCTTCGGGTTGGCCCGGCTGGCCGCCGCAGCACGCCACCGGAGAGATCAGAAGAACGTCTTAATCGCCGAGACCACGGTATAATCGTCGTCGACCAGCGGGATGACCTGCCACTTGTCGAAAGTCGTGCAGGGGTGCGAGACGCCTAACGCCACCATGTCGCCGACCGCAAGTGGACTGTCCACCGGCACCGTCAGGTGGCAATGCTGGTCGTTGAGCCCGGTAACGACATGACCGGCTCCGAGCTCGGCGATGGCGCGCGCGTCGACCCCGGCCTGCGGGCGCACCCATTTGAGCGGCACGGGAAGATCGATGTCATATGAAACATCGCGCTTGCCGATTGTGAGAATCGCCTTCGTACGCTCGGGCCTCGACTGAACATAGGCCCAGACCTCCAAGGCCGGGATCAAACCGGGGCCGAGATTGTCGAGTTGGGGGGCGCGCTTGCGAAATCTCCGCGAAGGCCTCGCGATACATCTTCGAATCGTGCGTGAGATAGCAGCCGCTGCGCGTCACCACCAGGAACCCGTGAGCGATCCCGGCCTTGCCGAAGCGGTCGATAACGAGGTCGTAGAACGCCGAGCCACCGGCGCTGATGACGATCTGCCCCGGTGCGAAAAGCTCCGCATCCTCGCAAGCGATGGCGATCTCAACGAGAAAATCAAGGAAGCGCGACACTGTCGCGGCATCGTCCGCGGGCGAGCCGGTATGGACCAGCCCTTCGAATCCCTCGACGCCGCGCAGTGTGAGGTGCGGGCCCGCGGCCTTCACCGCGCGCGCCACGGCAAGCGCCGCCGTGATATCGCGGCAACCGGTGCGACCGCCTGCCATCCCGCCTTCGAGCAGCACCTGCAGCGGCCGGCCCGGCACCGCAGCGCGCGCCGCCGCCGCAAGCTGCTCGACATTGGCTACTGAATCGACGAGGCAATAGAAGTCGAAGGTGGCATCACGCTTGAGCTCGCCAAACACATAGGAGATCGCCTGGCGGCCGACGAGCTGGTTCGCCAGCACCACTCGGTCGATACCGAAATCGCGGCAGATTCGCAGCTGCTGAGCCGTTGCGATGGTCATCGCCCAGGCGCCGTCGGCCAGTTGATCGCGGAACAGCTGCGGGCTCATTGTCGTTTTGCCGTGCGGGGCGATGACCGCACCTGACAACGCCAGGAACTCGCGCATCCACTGCCCGTTCTGACGCAACGCCGATTGGCGCAGCACCGCAAGCGGCAGCGGCAGATCTTCGCGCAGCACATTCCAGCCCTTGGCCCCAATCTCGCCGAGCGGAAACCCCGCGACGTCGCCAGGCATGCCTTTAACGCTGCCGTCGAGGATGATGGCTTCGATATCCGGGAACTTCATCCGACACTTCTCAGGTTGGGCGGGACATTCGATCCTTGGAGCGGCAAATTAGTCCAGCGAGCGCGTCGATAGAAGCGGCTTGCGACTGCGGGGGAAGGGCACGTTCAGCTCTTCTCGCTTTCGCTGTCCGGCCAGGCGCAGCTATAGCGGGCGATGCGCAGGTTCGGATGCTGGCCGACCCATTGCGCGAGATAGGGCTGCGCCTGTTCCATGCAGGCGCGCAACGAGCCGTTGGACTGGAACAGCAGATGATGCGTCTGGCAGACGCCGGGGCTCACGATCGAGCAGGCCAGCACGATCAGGTCAACCATGTTCATGGGCGGTCTCCGGCTGCGAGGCGGATATACGCACAATCGTCCGCTGGGGAACGCATGGATGCGTCACGGGGCCGCAACCGGGAGTAATATTTCCCCGCGGCCGAGCGTCGCATTGTCGCCGGTGAAGCGCGCGAGCGGCCGGCCGAGCAGCCGTGCGGCCGGCCGGCTGGTTTCCGCGGCCGCCCGCGCGAGCAGCCGGACGAATACCGGATCGGGCCTCCCGGACGCTGCGAAGCTCGGCATCAGGGCCGCCGCCTCACCCAGCACCAGCGTGCCGCGCCGCATCAGGATGCCCGGCGACGGGCCGCAGGAGCCGCAGACGATCAGCGTGCCCGCGATCATTCGGCAGCCGGGTGCCTCGCCGGCGCTGCCCTCGATGACGATCAGCCCGCGCCGCAGCCGGTCGCCCGCCCGCGCCCCGGCCCGGCCGCGCACCAGCAGCACCCCGCCCGCCATCCCCGCCGGCTCGCCGGCGAGCGGCCCGCCCAGACAGTCGCCCGCATCGCCCGCGATCACGATCTCCCCGCCACGCATCGAGCTGCCCGCGAACGGCCCGGTATCGCCCCGGATGTCGAGCCGGCCACTCTGCATTCTGCGCCCGGCGCAGGCTCCCGCCGCGCCGTCGACCAGCAGCGTGCCCTCCTCCATCGCCTCGGCCACGCGGTCGAATCGCGGCGAGCCACCCTCGATCACGATATTGCCGGGATCGTCGCCGCGCACCCGGAACAGATCGCCGACCGCGAGCGGGGCGCGCGTCGTCTGGATCGGCAGGCGTTCGATCGCGGCGCGGTCCAGCTCCGCGAGCCGCGCCGGCACCAGAGCCGAGAGATCGACCCGCTGCGGCGGCGGCTCGCGCAGCGTGAAGCGCAGCGCCGCCATCAGATCAGAAGCTCTTCGTGCCGGCCCATCTCGGTGCCGTAGCAGCCCTCCCTCAACCCTCTCCCATCTCCAGGATTCACACATTGTTTCCGCAATGACCCGGAGCGGTCAGCGCTCAAGCCCTCTCCGCCCTCGGGGGCGGAGAGGGTTGGGTGAGGTGGGGGCCAGCCGCCGGGGCATTGCGGGCGCAAAACATGCTCACACACGCGCTGCGGCGTGGCCGCACGGATAGGGAACGGCGCCGCTGGCGTGTGTTGCGTGAGAGGGGCTTGCCATGGAAGTTCCGCCGAATCCCCCACCTCACCCCGACCCTCTCCGCCCCCGAGGGCGGAGAGGGAGTTGAGCGTCGCCGCTTGCGGAATGCCCCGTCTCGAGAGGAGGGCTGCTTGGTCGCTCCGTTGGACCATCACCATCAAATCAGCTCGCGCAGATGAAAATGGTGGCGGCCGAGCTTGCCGCCGTAATTGCCGGCGCCGATCCGTGCCGCACCCTGCTCCGGCCCGAGCGCCACCGCCGCCTTCAGCCCCGCGCGCATCGCATCGGCGACGGAGGCGGGCGTCAGCCCGTCGATCACGATCTCGAGCACCGCGGCGATATCGGGATCGAGTGCCGTGCCGCCGGCGCCGCGCAGCGTCGGGCAGTAGGCATTGTTGGTGGAGGCCGGCAGCGCCTTGTATTTGGAGCCGACCTTCGAGCCGGATCGCGTGATGCCGCCGGGGAACGGCATGATTGCACCGGACACTTCCGCCATCGCCGCCGCCGCCGCCTCGGCCGCGCGCAGCGTCGCGGCACCACTCCGAGCCATCAGCAGCAAATTGCCGCCGCCGACCGCGCCCTTGGTCAGCCCGGTGGTGCCCTCGATGACGAACTCACCGTCCATCACCGGGATGCGCCAATAGTGCTTGCCCGCGAACTTCTTCGAGATCTGCCAGCCGTCGCCGAAATAGCGCAGCCCGTCGCCGAGCTTCAGCGTCTCGGCGCCATCGAGGCCGGCATAGCAGGCCGAGCCGGGGCTGGTCAGCACGCACTGCCCGACGCGGTTCGTCACCTGCTTCTGCAATTCCGCCGTCGAGCCGGCGAACACCAGCACGCGCACGCCCGGCCGTCGGTCCGGCGTCGCCTCGGGGCCCAATTCGGCGTCGATCCCGGCCTCGGCGCCGCAGGCGATGATCGAGGTTGCGAAGCCGGTCATTGTCACCGCTGCCTGCCGCGCCCAGCGGCGGGTCGGCGCCGTGATCACAAGCGCGGTCGCGCGCATGTCGAAGGCTTCGGCAAAGCTGTCGTCGATGCGCACGCCGTTGCGTATCAGGCCGGGCACGGCACGATTTCCGCGGGCACCATCCAGGCCGGCACGTCGAATGCCGATTGCGCAACGCCCCAAGCGCGCTCGGCGAAATCGTCGAGCCGCCGCTCGATCGCGCGGTCGAAATCGGGTGCCACCGCGAGCACGCGGCCCTCCGTGTGCGCCACCGCCTCGCCGTCGCGGAAGATCAGCGCGCCGTCCTTGAACACCAGTGCCGCTTCCCGAAACGTTTTGGAAAGATCAGCCTGCGGGCGATACGCAGCGACGTCGGCGCGCGCACCCGGTGCCAAATGCCCGCGATCGGCAAGCCCCAGCAGCCGCGCGGGTGCCGCGCGCGTCATCATCGCGATCTCGGTCCACGAATACTCGCGCGCGATCGAGGGCAACGTCGTGACGGCCATTGCCTCGGCCGGCACCTCGGCGATCCAGCGCGCCCGCGTCTCGCGGCTCATCAGCAGCGCAAAGAGATCGGGATAGGTGGTGAACGGCGCCCCGTTCGGATGATCCGTGGTGAAAAACAGCCGCATGGGATCGCGCACGAGCAAAAATAACTCCAGCCCCGCCGCCCATTGCACCGCGTTGTGGAAGTTCGTGCGCCGATACCGGTACGGCACGATGCCGCCGCCGTTGCCGTCGCCCTCCCAGATCACCGACTTGCGCGGATGCGCCTGGCCGCGCGCGCCGAACTGGCGCAGCACGTCGGACGACACCGTGACCGTCTGCCCGAACATCACCTGCCCGACATCGGCAGTTATCTTCGGGTTTGCCCCGATCGCTTCGGCGAGCGCGGGCGCGGCAGAAGAAAACCCGCGCGGCCCCTCGGTGCCGTACGCGTAGAATTGCAGATGTGCCAGATGCAGCGGCCGCCCGTCGGCCGCGGCGATCGTCGCGAGTGCGGTCTCGACATTGCCCGGCAGGCCGAGATTGGAGCAGTGCAGATGCACCGGATGCGGCACGCCGAGTGCTGCCACCGCGTTCTGCATCGCGTGGATGATCGCGCGCGACGAGACGCCCCATTCCGGCACCGCGTCATCGAGTCCGAAGCGCCGTGCGTTCTGCTTGAACGCGGCAGCCCCGCCCGGATTGATCACTTTCACGCCCAGCGCCCGCGCCCCCCCGAGCATCCGTCCGGCGTAATCTGCAACGGCTGCGTCCCCCGCATCGCCGCGCAGCAGCTCGAACAAAAAATCCTCGTTGCCGAGCACCACCAGGATCGCCTTGTCGATATAGGGGATCGCCGCCAGTTCGAGCTGCGCCTGCACCGCGACATGCGGCGAGATCGCCGGTTCGACGACGGTCGTGAAGCCCATCCGGGCATAGAGCCGGCCGATCTCGTGCGAGACGGGTGCCGCGTCGAAATGTCCGCCTGTGCGCTGTTCGGGCAGCAGCAGGCGCGCGGAGTTGACGTTGAAGCCGGCGATGTGGCTGTGGATGTCGATCCCGCCCGCCATCACGATGGCACCGGCGGCATCGTGGCGCGCATCCGGCGCGCGATCCTGGGGTGCCACGATCCGCCCGTCCTCGAACCACAGATCGGCGGTCTCGTCGCGCCCGTGCGCGGGATCGATCACCCGCCCCCCCGCGAGCAGCGTCAGCATGGCAGCGCCGCCAGGATGCGGCCGAGCGCGTCGGCCGCCGAGGGCGCGTCACCCGCTCCCGCTGCCTCACGCGCGACCAGCGTTCCCAGTGCGGGATCGAACAGCACCGCGTCGTGATCGACGCCGGGGCGGCCCACGGTGATCGCGACCGCGGGGGGTGCGGCAAAACGCGTCCCCGGAGTCGTGAGCGCCACGATTGGAACGTTCCAAGAGGGCGCCGATCCCGCGATCGCGTCGATCCACAGTGCCGCGTCTGCCTCGCTCGCCGCGATCATGCGCGCCGCGTCGAATCGCCAGGGGTCGTGCTCCGCCTCACCGCGCCCGAAGCCGACCCGGACCGGAAAGCCGGTCAGCGACCCGCAGGTCTGCGCAACGCCGGCCGCGTTGCCGGGGGCTGCGACCGGCAGACCGGCAAACCGGGTGTGCGCGTTGAGGTCGTCGATCAGCCCGCACAGCATCTCGATCGCGAGCGCGTCGAGGGTGCCCGTCGACCACGACACCACGCCGTACCGCGCGGACTTGAGCGCCTCGGCGAGGCCGGACAACGCCCGCAGCCGCGCCGCCGCCAGCCGCACCGGCCGGCCGGCCACGATCGCCCGCAGCGCGCCGAGCAGACCGGGCAATTCCGCCACACTCGCCGCAATGATCTCGGCCCCCGCGATCGCCGCATCCCGCCCCGGCCCGAGCCGGATCACGCGCCGCGCCGATCCCGCGCCCCGCGGCAGCACGGGCGCCGCTGCAACACCCGGCCACGCCGCCCCCGCTCCGACCAACAGCGCCAGATCGGCCCGCGCCCGCGCCTCCGGCGGGGTCGCCACCATCCAACCAGCGCTGCGCATCACCTCCAGATCGCGCAGCAGCGGCCCCGAATGGGCGTGGTCGATCACGCCGCCGATCCGCCGCGCCAGCGCCACCGCTGCCGCCGCACCAGCCGCGTCGGTCGCCATGCCGCTCACCACCGCACAGCGACTGGCGCCCAGAATGCGGGCGGCCTCCGCCACCGCGGCCTCAAGCGGGGCCGCGCGTCCCCCGATCGAGGCGCCGCTCACCGATCGTACTTGATATAGGCGAAGCGCTGGTCGGTGCTGGGCGTGCCTTCCAGCGGCCCGCCCTCCGTCCCCGGCTGCCAGCCGATCACCTCCTCGATCTTGCGGGCCAGCGCGAAATCCTTCTCGGTGATGCCCTTCGCCGTGTGCGTCATCAGCCGCACCTCGACCCAGGCGTAGGAGAGGCTCATGTCCGGGTGGTGCCACGCCGCCTCGGCGAGGTGGCCCACGGCGTTGGCGACCATCAGCGTCGCCTTCCACGAATGCGTGCGGAAGGTGCGGCGAATCCAGCCGCGCTCGAGCTTCCAGTGCGGCAGCTCGGCGCGGAGGCGCGCCTCCACGTCGGCCTCGGGAATGGCGTGCTCAGTCGGCTCGGCCATGGTGTCTCGCTCCCCTCCCCGGCCGGCGCGGTTGCCGCGCCCGCTCGCACGATGGAACATGCGGCATGACCGTAGCGCAGCACAACGAGCAGGTGAGCGTGCGCGCGACCGCGCGGCTGCATATGGGCTTCCTCGACCTGAACGGATCGCTTGGGCGACGGTTCGGCAGCATCGGCCTAGCACTCGATGCGCCAGCGACCGTGCTCACCGCCGCCCGCAGCGATCACGATGCGATCACCGGCGGGGAGCAGGCGCGCATTGCCCGCCACCTTGCCGCTCTGATCCCCGCCCTCGGCCTCCCCGCCGGCCATAGCATCGACGTGCGAGAGGCAATCCCGGCGCATTCCGGCCTCGGCTCGGGCACTCAGCTCGCGCTGGCGCTGGCGGCCGCGCTGCGGCGGCTGCACGGGCTGGCGCCGGACCCGGCGGGCGATGCGGCGCGCCTCGGCCGTGGCACGCGGTCGGGCATTGGCGTGGCCCTCTTCACCGCCGGCGGCTTCGTGCTCGACGGCGGCCGCGGCGCCTCGGCGGCACCGCCGCCGGCCCTCGCCCGCCTGCCCGTGCCGCCCGCGTGGCGGGTGCTGCTGCTGCTCGACCCTGCGCAGGCGGGTCTCTCCGGCGCCCGCGAGGTCGAGGCGTTCCGCGCGCTGGCGCCGATGCCGGACACGACCGCCGCACACCTTTGCCGGCTCGCGCTGATGCGGCTGCTGCCGTCGCTGGCCGAGGCCGATCTGGAGAACTTCGGCGCGGCGCTCACGGAAATTCAGGCGATCGTCGGCGACCATTTCGCCCCCGCGCAAGGCAGCCGCTTCGCCAGCCCTCGCGTCGCGGCGGCCCTGGCAGCGCTGACGGCGGCGGGTGCGCACGGCGCCGGCCAGAGCTCCTGGGGACCGACGGGATTCGCTTTCGCGCCCGACGAGGCGGCGGCCCGCGCGTGGCGGGAAGCCGTGCAATCCCGGGCCGCGGGTCTGGACATCCGCATCTGCCGCGCGCTCAATCGAGGCGCGGCGGTGACGCTGTCGGGAGGGCATCGAGTGCGCCTGCGCCGCGCCGCCGAATAGCGTTGGCCAAACAAAACGGGGCAAGCAAAACGGGGGCCGCATGGCGGACAAGCACATCCTTCACATGCTCACCCCGCTGCCGCACGCGAGCCCCTTCGACGCAAACATGGCGCTCGATGCCGGCTTCGATGCGGTGCTGCCCTATATCTCGGTGAAGCACGACGATGTGACCGGGCTGGTGCAGGACGCGATGTTCTCCCGCCCGCCGAAGCTCGGCGTCCGTACCGGCATCTTCATCGGCGGCCGCGACGCGATCGGGGCGCTGGACATGCTGGAGGCGGCGAAGGCGGCGATGGTGCCGCCCTTCGCGGTCTCGCTGTTCGCCGATCCCGCCGGCTCGTTCACCACCGCCGCCGCGATGGTGGCCCGCGTCGAGCGGCTGCTGAAGCGCGAGCGGCAGCGCGACCTCAAGGGCCTAGCGGTTGCGGTGTTCGGTGCCACGGGCGTGGTCGGCTTCGCCTCCGGCGTGATCGCGGCCCTCGAAGGCGCGAACGTCACTCTGGTTGGCTACGACGGTCCCGACCGCGTCACGCGCTCGGCCGAGGAGATCGGGCGCCGCTTCGGCGTGCAGGTGAAGCCCGCGGACGGCAGCACCGAGGACCGCAAGGGCGCGATCCTGGAACAGGCCGAGGCGGCGTTCTGCGCCGGTCGTGCGGGCGTGCAGATCATCGATGCGGCCCTGCTATCGCGCGGGCGGCGGCTGCTGGCGGTTGCCGACGTCAACGCCGTGCCGCCGCTTGGCGTCGCCGGGCTGGAGGTGAACGCCGATGGCGCCAAGATCGGACCCGGCGGCGCTCTTGGCCTCGGTGCGCTCGCCATCGGCCAGACCAAGTATCGCACCGAGTTCGGCTTGTTCCGCCGGATGATCGAAGCGGAGAAGCCGGTCCGCCTCGACTTCCGGGACGCATTCGCGCTGGCCCGTGAGCTCGCCGCCTGAGCGGGGCTTCGTCCTGATCGCCGCCCTGTCCGGCCGTGCCCTCGCCGCCGCCGCTGTCCGCTCGGGCTACCGGCCGCTGGTCGCCGATTTGTTCGCCGATCTCGACACGGCCGAACTCGCCGCTGCTACCGAGCGCGTTCCCGGCAGCCTCGCTCGCGGCTTCCGCGGCTCGGCCCTGCTCGCCGCCCTCGACCGCCTCGCTGTCGGGCGCTCGCCGGCCGGCGTGGTGTGCGGCGCCGGGTTCGAGGACCGGACCGCGCTGCTCGCCGCAATCGGCCGCCGCCACCGCCTGCTCGGCAACCCGCCCGCGACAGTGCGGGCGGTCAAGCAGCCCGACCGGCTGGCCGCCCTCTGCGCCCGCGCCGACGTGTCGCATCCGCGGACCCAGGAACGACTGGGGGACCGGCCGGGGCCGAGCCGGCGTTGGCTGGAGAAGCGCGTGGGCGGCTCAGGCGGCGTGCATGTCCGGCCGCTCGAAGCCGGTTCCCGCCCGCGCCCCGGACGCTATGCACAGGCCCGCATCGCCGGGCGTCCAGTTTCGGCCCTCGTCCTCGCCGATGCGAAGCGCGCGCTGGTGCTCGGTTTCTCCGAGCAATGGTGCGCGCCCGCCCCCGGCCGGCCGTTCCGCTACGGCGGCGCGGTCCGGCCAGCGACCCTGCCCGCGCCGATCGCATACGCGCTGCGCGAGGCGGCGGTACGGCTGGTCGCCGGCACCGGACTCGTGGGACTGAACGCGCTCGATTTCATGGTGCGGCGCGACGGGGTCGATCTGATCGAGGTCAACCCGCGCCCTGGTGCGACGCTAGACGTGTTCCCCCACCGCGAGCTGTTCGCGGCCCACCTCGCAGCTTGCGACGGCGTGCTGCCCGACGCGCCGCTCGCCTTCGCCGGCGCCGAAGCCGCGGCGATCGCTTATGCGCCGCGCTCGCTCGCGGTCCCCCCCGATTTCCACTGGCCCGACTGGACCGCCGATCGCGAGCCGCCCGGGCGCACGGTCGCCGCGGAGGCACCGCTCTGCACCGTGCTCGCTTCCGCCCCCAGTGCGGGCGCGGCCCGTGCCCTCGCCCACACGCGGACGACCGCGATCCTCGGCATGATGGAGCAACCGCATGGCTGAGCCGCAAGCGATCAGCGTCAATGGCCGCGCGTGGCCGCTGTTCGAGGCGCTGTGCGCCGATGCCGATGCGCTGCGCATCGGTGTGACGGTTGCCAGCGGCGCGCGCCTCGTCGATGCCGGGGCGAAACGGCCGGGCGGGATTGCCGCCGGGATCGCGATCGCGCGCATCTGTATGGGCGGCCTCGGTCGCATCGGACTGGCCACCGACCCCGCCCTGCCGCGCTGGCCGTGGACGATCGCGGTCGCCTCCTCGCAGCCGGTGATTGCCTGCCTCGCCAGCCAGTATGCCGGCTGGAGCCTCTCGCATGGCGAGAAGCCCGATGCGTTTTCGGCACTCGGCTCCGGTCCCGCCCGCGCGCGCGCCCGCCGCGAGAAGCTGTTCGAGGAACTCAACTATGCCGACGCTGCCGATGCCGCCGTGCTGGTGTTGGAAAGCGCCCGCCCGCCGCCCGCTCCCCTGATCGTGCGCGTCGCCGCCGAATGCGGCGTCGCGTTATCGCGCCTCGGCATCATCTATGCGCCGACGCAGAGCCTGGCCGGCGGCGTGCAGGTGGTCGCGCGTGTGCTGGAAGTGGCGTTGCACAAGCTCCACGCGCTGCATTTCCCGTTGGATCGCGTACTTGACGGGCTGGGCGCGGCACCACTGCCGCCGCCGCACCCCGATTTCGTCACCGCGATGGGCCGCACCAACGACGCGATCATCTTCGGCGGGCGCGTGCAGCTTTTTGTGACCGGCCCGGCCGCCGAAGCGCGCCAGCTCGCCGAGGCGTTGCCCGCCTCCGCCTCGCGCGACTACGGCCGCCCCTTTGCCGAGACGTTTCGCGCCGTGCGCGGCGATTTCTACGCGATCGACCCGATGCTGTTCAGCCCGGCCGAGGTGATCGTCACCGCCGTCGAGACCGGCGAGAGCTTTCGCGGCGGACGGCTCGATCCCGCGCTGCTCGACGCCTCGTTCGGGTGATCCGCGTCGCCTTAGCGGTGGATGGCCCCGCGGTCGATATCTCAGACTGGCACACGCGCGTGCTGCGCGCCGCCTTCGCCGAGGCCAGAGCCGAGGCGGTGCCGCTCCGCCTTGCCGCCTGCGGCTTCGACACCACCGCACCGCACGGCCTCGCACTGCCCGGTTTCGACGCCGCGCTGCCCGACGCGGTCTTCGTCCGCGCCATCGCGGCCGGCAGCTTCGAGGAGGTGACGCGCCGGCTCGGGGTGCTGCACGCGCTGCGCGAGCGCGGCATCCCGGTATGGAACGACGCGCGCGCGATCGAGCGGTGCGTGGACAAGTCGATGACCAGTTTTCTTCTCGCCCGCGCCGGCCTGCCCACTCCGCCGACCTGGACGGTGGAAGGGGCCGAGCCGGCGCGCGCCATCGCAGCGCGCGAACTGCCCGCCGGTCCGCTGGTGTGCAAGCCGCTGTTCGGCTCGCAGGGGCGCGGCCTGCGCCTCGTTTCGCGCATCGACGATCTGCCGCCGCCCGAAGCGGTGGCCGGCGTCTATTACCTGCAACGGTTCGTCCCGCCCGCCGGAGCCGGCTACGCCGACCATCGCCTGTTCGTTGCCGCCGGGCACGGGCTCGCGGCGATGACCCGCCGCCATCGCTCCTGGATCACCAATCTCCGCCAGGGCGCGGCGCCCGAACGGCTGGAACCGGATGCCGCGCTGGTGCGCCTCGCTTCGGCCGCGGCCGAGGCGGTGGGGGCGGACTATGCGGGCGTCGATCTGCTGCGCGGCGCCGATGGGGGCGCGCAGGTGATCGAGGTGAACTCGATGCCGGGATGGCGCGGCTTGCAGAAGGTGACCGACACGCCGATCGCGCACCGCCTCGCCGAGGCGCTGCTCGCCCGCCTGCGGTGATTGCCCCCGCGGCCGTCGCGCACGCCTTCCTCGCCGCCTGCGCCGACGAGCTGGCGGCGCCGAAGCCGGGCAACGTTCATATCCACGCCGGCGGCCACGGGATGCGCGCGGCCGATTTCCGCCGCAGTGCCGCCGCAGCCGCCCCCGCGCTGTGCCGGCCGGGTGCGCCGCTCGGAGCGCGCATCCAGGACGCGGTCAGGGCGACGCGGCTGGCGGTCGGGCAGAACACCAATCTCGGCATCGTGCTGCTCTGCGCGCCGCTGGCGATGGCGGCGGAGGCGGACGGCCCGTGGCGGGCGGCGGTGCGGCACGTGATAGCGGCGTCCACCCGCGCCGATGCCGCCGCCACGTTCCGCGCGATCGCGCTCGCCGCCCCCGGCGGGCTGGGCGCGGCACCGCGTTACGACGTGCGCGCGCCCGCCCGCGTGACGCTGCCGGTCGCGATGGCGGAGGCTGCCGTACGCGACCGGATCGCGGCGCAGTGGGCGGGTGGGTTTGCCGATGTCTTCGATGTCGGCCTGCCAGTGTACGCGGCGGGGCGCGCAAGATGGCTGGACCCGCGCTGGGCGACGCTCGCGGTCTATCTCGGCTTCCTCGCCGCCTTCCCCGATACTCATGTCGCGCGCCGCCGCGGTGGGCGCGCCGCCGCCGCCTTGCGCGCCCGCGCCGCCGGGTTCGCGGCACGGCTCGACGCCGCCGCCGACCCGCGGGCCTTGCTGCCGGACCTGCTCGCCTGGGACGCGTCGCTGAAGCGGCGGCGATATAATCCGGGCACTAGCGCCGATCTGACGGTCGCGACCCTGTTCGCCGCCCGACTGGGATGAACGTCCTGGAACGAACGTCCTTGCAGGGGGCTGCCGATGATGGTTCATTGCGGGGGCCGGCCAACCGCGAGCCGCCGGCTGGTTCCCGTGACCCCGACGGCAGGGAATGCAGCAAATGTTGTTCTGGAAACGCTCAGCCGAGAGAGGAAACGTGATGGCGACGATCAATAAGGTCTGCGTGGGCGAGTCCCTGGTCGGAGACGGCAACGAGGTCGCGCATATTGATCTGATCATGGGTCCGCGCGGCAGCGCCGCCGAGGCCGCGTTCTGCAACGCGCTGACGAACAACAAGGAAGGGTTCACCGCGCTGCTGGCGCTGGTCGCGCCCAACCTGGCGTGCAAGCCGAACACGATCCTCTACAACAAGGTCACCATCAAGGGTGCGAAGCAGGCGGTGCAGATGTTCGGCCCGGCCCAGCACGCGGTCGGCAAGGCGGTCGCCGACAGCGTCGCCGAGGGCGTCATCCCGCAGAGCGAGGCCGACGATTTGTTCATCTGCGTCGGCGTATTCATCCATTGGGAAGCCGCCGACGACAAGAAGATCCAGGATTTCAACTATCGCGCCGTCAAGGAGGCGATCGCGCGCGCCGTCCGCGGCGAGCCGTCGGCATCCGAGGTGGTCCGCCGCCGCGGCGAGGTGAAGCACCCCTTCGCCGCCGCCTGAACCGAAAGCGCCCTGCCGTTGCGGGCGACGGTAGTCACGCACCTCGCTCAACTCCCTCTCCGCCCCCGGGGGCGGAGAGGGCCTTTCGCGATCTTGGCGGGCAAGTGCTTGCCGACGTTTCTCCCGGGTGAACCGGATGCCCACCGAGCGCACCACCGGCGGGATGCTGATCGCGCGGCTTGACCGCATCCCGGTCTGGTCGCTGCCGGGGCTGTTCGTCGGCATCATCGGCGTGGGCTTCCTGTTCACGTTCTACGACATCTTCGACATCAACGTTTCCTTCATCCAGACCTGCATCGCGATCGTGCCCGGCTGCACGCCGGAAAGCTCGGCCGAGCATCTCGGCATTCCGGTGCTGCTGAACCTGGTCGGCTACGTGATCGGCACGCTGGTGCTAAGCCCGCTCGCCGACCGCGCCGGTCGGCGCGATCTGCTGCTGGTGACGATGCTGATTACCGGCATCGGCTCGCTCGCGACCGCGTTCGTCGGCAGCTACGGCTGGTTCGTGGCGGCGCGCACGCTCACCGGCATCGGCATCGGCGCCGACCTTGCGATCGTCAACACCTATATCGGCGAGATGGCGCCGCGCGAGGGGCGCGCGAAATACACCTCGCTGATCTTCGTATTCTCGGCGGTCGGCGCGGTTGCCGGCATCTGGCTCGGACTGATCCTGACGACGCCGCCCACGCCGTTCCCGCTCGGGCTGCCCTTCGCCGTCGCGGGACCCGGCTTCGCGTGGGGCTGGCGGCTGATGTACGTCATCGGCGGCGCGCTCGCGGGCATCGGCCTGCTGATGCGCTTCAAGCTCCCCGAATCGCCGCGCTGGCTGATCGCGCACGGCCGCATCGCCGAGGCCGAAATTGTGGTCGAGGCGATGGAGCGGCACGCGCTCCGGCACGGTTCGCTGCCGGCGGTGGGCGCGCCGGCGGCGGTCGCGACCACGCCGGACGTGCTCGGCTACGGCGCCATTCTGGGCCACGCAGAATACCGCCGCCGCACGCTGATCCTGCTTGCGATGTGGTTTTCCAGCTACATCACCGTCTATGCCTTCGCCGCCGGCTTCACCTCGGTGCTGGCGGCGCTGCATTACCCGCCGCCCGAGGCCGGGCTGATCGTCGCGATCGGCGCGTTCGGCTTCATCCTGTGCGCGCTGTTCGCCTACACCCATGGCGAGCGCATGGAGCGCCGCGCATGGCTGCCGGCAGCCGCCGCGCTGACCGTGATCGGCAGCCTGATCGTGGCCTTGGCCGGCAACGTAATGGGATTGAGTGTGTTCGGCGCCGCGGTGGTGTTCTTCGGGTTCAATCTCTGGGTGCCGATCGCCTACGCGTGGTCGGCGGAGAACTATCCGACACGCGCGCGCACCACCGGCTTTGCGCTGGTGGACGGCATCGGCCATCTCGGCGGCGGTGTGGGATTGCTGTTCATCGCACCGCTCGCGCCGCAGCTCGGCGTGCTCGGTGCGCTGCTGCTCATCAGCGCCTTCCTGGTGCTGGGCGCGATTATCGCGCAGTTCGGCGTGCGCGCGCGCGGCCGGCGGCTGGACGAAATCTCGCCCTGAGGGATTTTTCCGACTCGTCTTGCTACCGTTGCGGGTGAGGATTAGGAGCGCTCGGGGCGCGCGGCCCCGCTGAATGATTCGCGAACGGGGGGAATGCAATGAAGCGCAGGACGCTGTTGACCACGGCGGCACTTGTCCCGGCCGCGCGGGCGGTGGCGGCGCAGGCGGTCCCGCCGGAAGCGACACTCGATGCGACCCTGATCCCGTATCTCGGCCGCTACGGCCTTCCGGCACTCGCCGCTGCCGTGGTCCAGAGTGGCCACGTCATCGCCGCGGGTGCGGTAGGCACGCGCCGCGCCGGCACCGAGACGCCGGTGACGCTCGATGACCGGTTCCATATCGGCTCGGACACCAAGGCGATGACGGCGCTGCTCGCCGCCATGCTGGTCGAGGCGGGCGCGCTGCACTGGGACAGCACCGTGGCCGCGGTGTTTCCCGAGCTCGCCGGCACGATGGATGCGGGCCTGCGCCGCGTGACGCTGAAGCAATTGTTGTCGCACAGCAGCGGCATCCCCAGCGACAACCAGGCTTTCTCCGACCTGATCGGACGATCCTTCGTGCAGGAGGGCCTCAATCTCGACGGGCTGCGCTATTGGCTGGTCCGGCAATGGAGCACGCAGCCGCTCGCCGCCGAACCGGGCGCGCGCTTCGCCTACGCCAACATGGGCTACGTGCTCGCGGGTGCCATGCTGGAGCGCACTGCGCGATCGACCTGGGAGGAGATGGTCGTCGCCCGCATTTTTGCGCCGTTCGGCTTCCGCACCGCCGGTTTCGGCCCGCAGGCGAGCCTTGGCCGCGTGGATGCGCCGCTCGGCCACCTGATCCGTCCCGACGGCACGCTGATGCCGATGCTGGCCGGCCCCGACGGCGACAATCCGGTGATACTCGGGCCGGCCGGGACGGTGCATCTCTCGATCCTGGAGTTTGCCGCCTGGGCCGGGTGGAACGCGGGCGAAGGGCAGCGCGCGCCGGCGCTGGTGCGCCCAGAGAGCGTGCGGCTTCTGCACACCCAGGTGATCGCGATCCCGCCGCTTCCCAGTGCCGCGCCGGGCACGCCGTCGGGAGGCGGCGGCTACGCGCTCGGCTGGGGCATCGCGCGCCTGCCGTATTCGACCGAACCGTTCGTGACCCATGCGGGATCGAACGGGATGAACCTCGCGACGGTCGCGATGCAGCCGGCGCATGATTTCGCGATGGTGATCGCGACCAATGTCGGCGGGACCAAGGCGGATGACGCGCTGCGCGCGCTGACGCAAGCGCTCTACGAGCGGTTCGGCCCGGCGCGGTGAAGGGCGGCTCGGCCGGTGGCCGAAAGAGGTTCAGATTGGCTATTTTGGGTGCGAACTCTTAGAGGCTGACCCGGAATGGTTCCGGAATAGTTTAGCGAGTTATTTCAAGGAAATGGGCGATGGGTGGGTCACCTTGCGGTCTGCAGGAATCGTACGGGGTTGCTTGATTTCAGCGGCTTCGGTTCTCTCGTGGTTGCGAAGACACGAAGGAATGACCCGATGGCCTGGACTGAAATCACGCGCGCCAAGTATCGGCGCGATGGGCTGCGCTATGCAAGCGATACCACCAACGAGGAGTGGGGCGTGATCGAATCGCACCTCCCCGCGGCGGCAAGCTGCGGGCGGACGCGCGAGACCGACTTGCGAGATGTCGTCGATGCGATCTTCTATATCGCACAGTCGGGCTGCCAGTGGCGGCTGCTGCCGAAGGAGTTCCCTCCGTTCACGACGGTGCAGCGGTATTTCTATGCTTGGCGGGATAACGGAACGTGGCAGACCATCAATCATGCACTGCTGATGTTGGTGCGCGAGGCCGCCGGCCGCGAGGCAAGTCCGAGCGCGGGCGTGATCGACAGCCAGTCGGTCAAGACCACGGAGGCTGGCGGTCCGCGCGGCTATGCGGCCGAGAAGATGATCAAAGGCCGAAAGCGCCATATACTCACCGATACGATCGGCCTGCCGGTCGGGATGATCGTTCACCCCGCCGACGTTCAAGATCGCGATGGGGCGCCAGACCTGCTGGCGAGCGTTCGTGGCGCCTTTCCTTGGTTGCGCCATGTCTTCGCCGACGCGGGCTATGCCGGTGACAAGCTGAAGGGGGCCCTCGAAAACCTCGGCGACTGGACCATCGAGATCGTCAAGCGGTCAGACGCCGCCAAGGGCTTCGTCCTGCTGCCCCGGCGATGGGTCGTCGAACGCACCTTTGCATGGCTCAACCGCAACCGTCGCCTGGCCAAAGACTTCGAGGCGACAACCCAAAGCGCGGTGACTTGGCTTTACATCACCAGTGTCAAGCTCATGATGCGACGGCTGGCAGCCGCTTGAGCCGCCGTGGTGGGCCAAATTTTCCCATTAAATCAATATACTCGCGTTCCGACGGCGATTCGAGTCAGACCCTTAGCACGCCGCGCGATTAGGGAACTGAGAAAAATATCGATGCCCGATCCACTCACAAGCGAAGAGGATTTCCCCCACGAACTTAAGTTCACGGCTAGCGCCGCGTCGTGGATGAACCTCATTATTGAAAAGGACAACACGCTCCCTTTTTCCGAGGTAATGTGTGAAGGTCGGACAAAGGGTTCTCAAAGGCGCCGTGACCTCTCACTACTTGGAAAGGACGGCAAGGTCCTTGTTACGGGAGAGGTAAAGCTCCCTTACCAAAAGGATGGGGCGACGCCCCATAACGCTACCGTTATCTCCGACGCGCGCATAAAGGCGACCCGTGCAGGTGCAGCCTATTTCTTCACCTGGAATGTAAACGAGTGCGTTCTTTGGGAAACCCGGACACCGACCGACGACCCTGCCGCCGGGCAGCACTACAAATCGTGGAAAGTGGTTTCGGTGGTCAAGGAATCCCACCTTGCACTTCCGACCACCGAAGATGCTATCAAGAGCTGGCTCGGTAAGTTTCTACACGAACTCGGAAAGATCATTCAGGGCCGAGCCAAAGTTGGGTTCAAAGCGCCCGACGAACGATTTGTTGATGCTCTTGAATCCGCCCTCAGCCTTCCCATCCGACTGACCTTCGAGGAGCTGGACCGGCGCTACGCCACCGGGCGCGGTAAGGCCGATCTTGACCGCTGGATGCGCGACGAGCAGGGCTGGAACTCTTGCCACCGATGTCGAGGACACCCGCGACAATCTTGATCGCGCCGCAAAATTTGCTTGCTACGCTCTCGTCAACAGTGAGCTGGACCCCGAAAACTGGACAGGTAGCTAAGAGAGAGTTCCGCCCCTAAGTGGCCGTGAGGCCAGGGGTGAACGATGGCGAATATCCGGAAGCAGCACAGCGCGGCGTTCAAGGCGAAGGTGGCGCTGGCGGCGGTGCGGGAGGAAGGCAGTGTGGCGGAGCTGTCGAGCCGGTTCGGGGTTCACGCCAGCCAGATCCACGCGTGGAAGAAGACACTGCTCGAAGGGGTTGCCTCACTGTTTGCCCGCGGGCATGGCGGCGCGTCTGGCGCGGTGTTGGCGGATGAGACGCAGCTTGCCGGGCTGTATGCGAAGATCGGCGAGCTGACCGTCGAGCGCGATTTTTTTTGCAAAAGGTCTGGTCCATGAGCCTGGCTACCCGGCTATCGCTGATCGACCGGACGGACCCGCGGCTGTCGATCGTGGCGCAATGCGGGTTGCTGAAGGTCGCGCGCTCGACGCTGTATTACCGGCCGGCGCCGGTGAGCCCGGAAGATTTGCAAGTGATGCGGCGGATCGACGAGCAGTACCTGGCGAGGCCGTTCTATGGGTCGCGCCGGATGGCGGCGGTGCTGCGGCGCGATGGCCATGCGGTGAACCGCAAGCGGGTGCGGCGGCTGATGCGGCTGATGGGGATGGAAGCGATCTACCAGAAGCCGAACACCAGCCGGCGCCATCCGGAACACAAGGTGTATCCTTACCTTTTGCGAGGTCTGGTGATCGATCGTGCCAACCAGGTCTGGTGCGCGGACATCACTTACATCCCGATGGCCAAGGGGTTCGTCTACCTGGTGGCGGTGATGGACTGGTTCGGCCGCCGGGTGCTCGCGTGGCAGTTGTCGATCGGGATGGACACGGATTTCTGCGTCGAAGCGTTGCAGGAGGCGATGGATCGCTACGGCAAGCCGGAGCTATTCAACACCGATCAGGGCGTACAGTTCACCAGCGCGGGGTTCCTCGATGAGCTGGAAGCCGGCGGCGTGCGCATCAGTATGGATGGCAAGGGGCGGTTCCTGGACAACCTCTTCATCGAGCGGCTGTGGCGGAGCCTGAAATACGAGGAGGTGTTCATCAAGGCCTATGCCTCGGTTGCCGAAGCACGCAGTGGTATCGGTGCATGGCTTGCGTTCTACAATGACGAGCGGCCGCACCAGGCGTTGGGCTATCGCACGCCACGCGAAGTTTTCGCGCTCGCGCGGGCCTGTGGATATCTGGACAACGCTGCCGCGTTGACCACATACCCACAGGCACCACAACAGCAGGAAACAGCTTCAATCGATCAGGAGAAAGTGCTACGTGGCTTTGCTGCCCCCCTCGCACGGGAAGGGGAATGTGCAACCGGCGGGAGTCTCTCTTAACTCAGCCCGTTTCCTGTCCAACGAATGGGGGCCACCTCACAGGCTCGTCTTCTACGAAGCTCTGATGAAGCGATACGGGGCGCAGCTCAACAAGCTGAATGTTCCAGAGCACCTTGATAGTGGCGGCGAACTGCGGTTGCATCTCGAAGGCTTTTTTGCCGACGCCAAGGATGTCACCGGCGATTACGAAACGGTCTTCGGCGACGACCATTCCGACGTCGGTAACCGAATTCCTTTCTACTCCGATCACTCGACCCGGTACTGGCGCGACCTGATTAATCAAATCCACAAATTCGACTTTTCAAAACTCGACTATGACGTCATCGGCAGCATTTTCGAGCGTCTCATCAGCCCCGGTGAGCGCCACAAATACGGACAATTTTACACCCGCGTCGAGGTCGTGGATCTCATCAATAGCTTTTGTATTCGCAGTGGAGAAGAAGCCGTTATTGATCCAGCTTGCGGAGGGGGAACCTTCCTCGTCCGGGCTTACGCCCGCAAACGTGAAATGGCGCCACGAAAGTCCCACGAGCAGAGACTCGCCGAGCTATATGGGGTGGACATTTCACCTTTTGCCTGTCATCTCACGACCATCAACCTTGCAACTCGCGACCTCATTCAGGCCGAGAATTATCCGCGCATTGCCCGCGCCGACTTCTTTGACATAAGCGCGAAGCACCGTTTCCTTAAGTCTTCCGGGCCACGCCGGTCAAAAGGTCTTGGTCGAATTCAGCATCGGGACATTGAAATTCCACCTCTAGACGCCGTGATCGGCAATCCACCCTATGTCCGCCAGGAGGACATAATGGCCGATAAGGTGAAGGGCAAGGGCCACCCTAAGCGAGGATCGAAAGAATACTATCGCGCTCTTGTGAAGAGAGAGGCAGAAGCGCCACTCTCAGGTCGAAGCGACCTTCACTGCTATTTCTGGCTGCATGCTTGCACCTTCCTGAAGCCGGCGGGCTGGCTTTGCTTCTTGACGTCGAGTCAATGGCTTGATGTCGAATACGGCTTCAAGCTTCAAAACTGGATTCTGTCCCGCTTCAAGATCGTCGCCATCCTGGAGAGTATTAATGAGCCGTGGTTCGTCGGTGCGCGTGTGGTAACGACTGCGACTGTCCTTCAGCTCTGCGCAGACGCCGAGGAGAGGGCGGGCAACATCGTCCGGTTTGTTCTTCTCCGCCAGCCCATTGCCGATATTTTGACCCATGATGGGACGACAGCGGGCGCAATGCGAGCCGCCGATGACTTGCGCGACGAAATTCTGTCTGTGACTAAAAACACCTTCACAAACCGCTATCGAATCCGGCCCGAGCCGCAGCGGGAGCTGCTCGACGACGGTATCCGTCTTGCACGGCTCGTGAGCAAATTTGGCGATACGCACGAAGAGGAAAATAGCAACGACAGCGACTCGACTTCCGCCAGTGAAACGTACTATGGCGGCAAATGGGGCATTCACCTCCGCGCACCCGATCTCTGGTTTGAACTCATGGACCGCTTCGGCGACAAGTTTACGTTGCTTGGCGAATTGGCCGCGGTTCGCTTTGGTGTCAAGTCTGGGAAAGATGAATTCTTTTTTCCTCGCGACGTAAGCCAAGAGTGCCTGCAGAAGTTTACCACGCTTCATAAATTTCAGCAGGAATTCGGCATCGACCGGGAGGTGGTAGAGTTCTGGCGCCATCAAGCTCGTTCGCTGTGGCGAGGATTATGGTGAAATCCGTCCTATTGAGTCAAAGTATCTCGAACCTGAGGTCCATAGCCTTATGGAGGTGACGGGCTATACTGTAGGCCCTGAGGACTGTGCGCGGATGATCCTCCTTGTCGGTGAGCCGAAGGCAAAGCTAAGGAGCACCCATGTCCTAAGATATATCGAGTGGGGCGAATCCAAAGGCTGGCACAAGGGAGCCACCTGCGCCGCCCGCGTCACCGATACTCGCGATTGGTACGACCTGACGGGGCACAAACGCGGCGCGATGTTTTGGCCAAAATCACAGCAGTACAAGCATTCTGTTCCGCTCAATGACCACCACCTACAAGCGAATTGCAACCTATGAGGTGGCCCCCATTCGTTGGACAGGAAACGGGCTGAGTTAAGAGAGACTCCCGCCGGTTGCACATTCCCCTTCCCGTGCGAGGGGGGCAGCAAAGCCACGTAGCACTTTCTCCTGATCGATTGAAGCTGTTTCCTGCTGTTGTGGTGCCTGTGGGTATGTGGTCAACGCGGCAGCGTTGTCCAGATATCCACAGGCCCGCGCGAGCGCGAAAACTTCGCGTGGCGTGCGATAGCCCAACGCCTGGTGCGGCCGCTCGTCATTGTAGAACGCAAGCCATGCACCGATACCACTGCGTGCTTCGGCAACCGAGGCATAGGCCTTGATGAACACCTCCTCGTATTTCAGGCTCCGCCACAGCCGCTCGATGAAGAGGTTGTCCAGGAACCGCCCCTTGCCATCCATACTGATGCGCACGCCGCCGGCTTCCAGCTCATCGAGGAACCCCGCGCTGGTGAACTGTACGCCCTGATCGGTGTTGAATAGCTCCGGCTTGCCGTAGCGATCCATCGCCTCCTGCAACGCTTCGACGCAGAAATCCGTGTCCATCCCGATCGACAACTGCCACGCGAGCACCCGGCGGCCGAACCAGTCCATCACCGCCACCAGGTAGACGAACCCCTTGGCCATCGGGATGTAAGTGATGTCCGCGCACCAGACCTGGTTGGCACGATCGATCACCAGACCTCGCAAAAGGTAAGGATACACCTTGTGTTCCGGATGGCGCCGGCTGGTGTTCGGCTTCTGGTAGATCGCTTCCATCCCCATCAGCCGCATCAGCCGCCGCACCCGCTTGCGGTTCACCGCATGGCCATCGCGCCGCAGCACCGCCGCCATCCGGCGCGACCCATAGAACGGCCTCGCCAGGTACTGCTCGTCGATCCGCCGCATCACTTGCAAATCTTCCGGGCTCACCGGCGCCGGCCGGTAATACAGCGTCGAGCGCGCGACCTTCAGCAACCCGCATTGCGCCACGATCGACAGCCGCGGGTCCGTCCGGTCGATCAGCGATAGCCGGGTAGCCAGGCTCATGGACCAGACCTTTTGCAAAAAAAATCGCGCTCGACGGTCAGCTCGCCGATCTTCGCATACAGCCCGGCAAGCTGCGTCTCATCCGCCAACACCGCGCCAGACGCGCCGCCATGCCCGCGGGCAAACAGTGAGGCAACCCCTTCGAGCAGTGTCTTCTTCCACGCGTGGATCTGGCTGGCGTGAACCCCGAACCGGCTCGACAGCTCCGCCACACTGCCTTCCTCCCGCACCGCCGCCAGCGCCACCTTCGCCTTGAACGCCGCGCTGTGCTGCTTCCGGATATTCGCCATCGTTCACCCCTGGCCTCACGGCCACTTAGGGGCGGAACTCTCTCTTAGCTACCTGTCCAGTTTTCGGGGTCCAGCTCACTATACGATGTTACACCTCGGCAGAATGTGGACGCAGAAGCCCTGGCTGGAATTCTCAACAGTAGCCTTGCCGTTTTGTCGAAGTTCCAGTACGGCCGGCCGGTAGGCAATGAAGGCAATTTGAAAACCGAAGTCATCGATGTGGAGATGATGCCTATTCCCGATCCGCGTGGACGAGCGCCTACTGCGTCTGCTAAAATATTAGAGGCTTTCCGGGTGCTCAAAAAGCGCCCAGCCATGCAGTTCCTATCCGAGCGACGTATGCGCCGCATGGCCTTCACGAGAAAAGGTCGAGTGTCGCAGCTCGAAGCAATTTCGGACGTTTGCGAACTTGACATGGACGACCGCCGGGGCTTGGACGATGCCGTGCTTGAAATGCTCGGGGTAATGGACAAACGCGAGCGAGACGATCTGATACATGGGCTTTATGCCTACCTCAGGGAATTCTTCGAAGGCGCTCGCCGGAAGGAAGAGAAGGCAATAAACAACAAGAATAAGACAAAACGCAGAGGCTCTCTCTCGCCTGCCGAGCTTGCGTTACAAGTGTTTTCAGAAGTCAAAGATAATCATGGCCAACTCCTCCGGTCGTACAGTGACTTTGTAGATATGGGCCGCCCATTCAATACGTTTGACCTGCCTGCTGCCGGCACGCCGGAGGTGCATGAGGACATGTTTGCCCCTCAGGGGAGCGTCCGCTTTATGAAAGGCCGCAAGCAAATATCCATACTGTCAACAAAAACACGGGAGCAGGCCACCCTTCTCGCTTTTGTTGCCGCCCATGGGGTTCGTGGACTGACGAGGGTTCCGCTCGATCCCGGGGAATGCGCGACTCTCAGGAAACGCTACGAGACATTCGTTGAGCACCGAACGAGGCGACTTCGCAGTATGATTGCGGATCGCACAACCGACGAGGCCCTGCAGGATCAAATTTTCGACGCCCTCAATGATCTCATCCTTCACAAGGCCACGGCTTGACAAGGCAGCGCGCGGCATTGTGAGCCTGGCGGCAAATCGGCCTTCCCTCTCCCCCTACGCCACCCGATCCCCTGCTTGCAGCCGCACTGCGCGGTTGTCAGCCGCCGGCAGCATCTTGGCCGGATCGCACGCCACCACGAGGTCGATCACGGTCACGCCCTCGCCGCGCAGCCCAGCATCCAGCGCCCCCGCCAGCCCTCCCGGCTGCTCGACGCGGATGCCGCGGGCGCCGAGCGCCTCGGCCGCGCGCGGTGCCGTATTCGACCGAGCCGTTCGTGACCCACGCGGGAGCGAACGCGATTGAACCTCGCGACGGTCGCGATGCAGCCGACGCATGGTTTCGCGATGGTCGCTGCCATCAATGTCGGCGGGACCAAGGCGGATGACACGCTGCGCGCGCTGACGGCGGAACGACCCATCGGTCCCGCTGTTCTCGGGAAGCTGTATGACCCGCCGAAGGCCGAGCGCGTCCAGAGCCGCATCGTAAGCGCCGCGGAACGGGTCACGTCGGCGACGCCGATGCCCGTATCGTCCTCGCACCACGATCGTGGGCGAATCGGCGAGGCTCTCCCCGTATTCGATCGGTATCACCCCAATTGAACGCCCCTATCACGTTCATCGGGCGAACCTCAGCCAGACTGTCTCCTTGCGGCGACCATCATCGAGCGGCTGCCTTCGAGACGAACAGAATAGGACGCGAACGTGGACACATTTATTGTCAGCAACCTCAATGATTCCGGCGTGGGCTCCCTGCGCGCTGCCATCCAGGCGGCAAACGCTGCCGGTTCCCCGTCGACCATCGCCTTCGCTGTTGACGGGGTGATCACCCTTCAAGGAGCGCTGCCGGCGATAGGCGCAGACGTCACCATCGACGGCACGTCCGCCCCCAACTACGTGGCAGGCGGCCCGCCGGTCGTGGAGGTGAACTTCAACAACAACGCAGGGCTGGCCTTCGCGCCGGGCTCGGAGGGGGCGCAGCTTCTCGGGCTGTCGATCTGCGGCGCAAGCGGCAATGGCGTCACCCTTGATGCCGGATCGATAACCCTCGCCGGTGATTATGTTGGGCTGACCCTCAGCGGCCAAGCTCTCGGCAACTCCGAAGACGGCGTCTATGTCGCCTCGGGCTCGTCGAATGACCTCATCGGGTCCAACCCGACGGCGGCATCCGGTGTCGTCTCGAACGTCATCTCGGGCAATGGTGGGAATGGGATAAGCCTCAACGGTTCGTCGCAGGACACGCTGGTTGACAATTACATCGGCACAGACCCTTCGGGCACTGCCGCGATTGCCAACGGCGGCGACGGGATCCTGCTGACCGATGGGGCCAGTGCCAATGAAATCGGCGGCACCGCATCGGTTGACACGAGCACCGGCGCCGCAAACGATCCCACCGGCGATAAGGGGCAGGTAGCACCGGTCTTTGTCGTGCCGCCGCTCGGAAACCTGATCTCGGGCAACAGCGGGAATGGCGTCTTAATTGAGGGCAATTCGCAAGGCAACGTATTGAATGGCAATTTCGTCGGCACGACCGCTAACGGCGATGCGGCATTGGGCAACGCGCTCGATGGGGTGGACATAAATGGATCGGACAACAATGCCCTGATCGGATGCCAGGTCCAGGACAATCCATTCATATATTACAATGTCGCGAGCGGAAACGGTGCCAACGAACTCGAAGTCACCGATTCAAACAATATAGTCGTGCACGCAAACTTCTTTGGAGTTGGCGCTAACAACAGCACGGTCATCGGCAATGCACTGAACGGCATCCTCGTCGATGGATCATCGCAGAACGTGCAGGTTGGGGGCATCATTCCGCTGGGGAACGTCTCAGCAGGCAATGGTCAAAATGGAATAGAAGTGACCGATACAGTCGGCGGGTTTACGACCTTCAACACGTTCGGTGGCCTGTTTGCGTTCGGAGGGGCCGCGCCCAATGGCAATGACGGCCTGCTGCTCACGGCGACCGGCGGCAACCAGACAGTCCAGACCAACGTCTTCTCCGGCAACGCGAACAACGGCATCGAGATCGGCGGCAACGCCTCTGGCGTGACTGTCGATCCGAATATTTCCGGACTGAATACGAGAGGCGACGCAGTTCTGGCGAACGGCGGCGATGGGCTGCTGATCGACGGAACCGCCAACAATAACGTCGTCGGTGGCTATCAGGCGTCGGTCATCCCGCAGAACACGTTCTCCGGCAACGGCGGTTACGGGATAGAAATCGAAGGGCAGGCCAACAATAACACCGTGTTCAACACCTTTGTCGGCACGGGTGTTTCCGGCACAACCGCACTCGGCAATCAACAGGGAGGCATTCTGATTGGCGGCAGCGCCACCAACAACATCATTGGTGGGGCAACAATCACGTCGGGGGGGCAGCCGGTTGCCGATCTGGTGAGCGGGAATAATGGCAACGGGATCACGCTGGGGGCCGGAACCAGCCTCAACAGCATTCTCAACAATTCGATCGGCTACAATCGGCTCGGGCTGCCGTTGCTGCCCAACTCCGGTGCTGCGATCGCCGCCGCCCCCGGAAATGCGAACTTTATATTCGGCAACAATACGTTCACTGTTACCCCCGCCGGCACCGGCAACAATCCGGTCGTGCCCGCCGGCGGCAACGACCTGATCGTCGCCAACGGCAGCCCCGACGTGATCCTCCCCGATACCGGTGGCAACGAGACGATCTTCGCGTTCGGTCCCGTGCTCGCCGCGATGGGATCAGGGACGATGTATTTCGTCAACGGCAACAGCCCGTCCACCGTGATCGGCGGCGGCGGCGGCAACGCGATCATCAATGGCGGCGTCGGCGGCGGCCTGTATGCGGGCGGCACCGGCGGCACCAATGTGATCGTGGGCGGCTCGGGCGCATGCACCATGTTCGGCAGCAGCGGGTCGGACCTGCTCGCGGCCGGCGGCGCAGGAGCCAATCTGCTAATTGCCGGCAGCGGCAACGAAACCCTGACGGGGGGCGCTTCGACGGGTGCCAACGCGATGTATGCCGGGTCGGGCAACGATCTGCTCGGCGGCGGCGCGGGCAACGAGATTTTCTTCGCCGGCCACGGCAACGCGACCGTGATCGGCGGCAGCGGCGCCGACCTCTATGCCTTCGTCAACGGCCTCGCGGGCGGGACCGAGACGGTGTTCGGCTTCAACACTGCCAAGGGCGACCAGATCGCCCTGCAAGGCTACGGGCCGAATGAGGCGCAGAACGATCTCGCAAACGCGACCGTCGCCGGCGGCAACACCACGCTGACGCTGTCGGACCACACGCAAGTGACGTTCGTGGGTGTCACCGGCCTGAACGCCTCCGCCTTCACCTGACATTGCCCGTGCGATTACTCAAGAGAACCCTGGTCGATCACCCCCCCGTCCACCGGCTCCTCGCCCTACGCCACCCGATCGCCCGCCCGCACCTGCACCGCGCGATTGTCCGCAGCCGGCAGCATCTTGGCCGGATCGCGCGTCACCACGAGGTCGATCACCGTCACGCCCTCGCCGCGCAGCCCCGCATCCAGCGCGCCCGCCAGCGCCCCCGGCTGCTCGACGCGGATGCCGCGCACGCCGAGGGCCCCGGCGGCGCGCGCATAATGCGTCTCCGCCAGATCGCTCGCGTGATAGGCGCCGGCGCCGTACATCAAATGCTGCAACGCCTTCACGTAGCCCGACGCGGCGTTGTTCACCACGACCAGCGTGAACGCGACACCCAGCCGCCGCGCCGTCTCCAGCTCGCCCAGCATCATGTTGCAGCCGCCGTCGCCAGTCAGCGACACGATCGCGCGGCCGGGTGCCGCAAGCGCCGCGCCGATCGCGCCGGGGATACCGTAGCCGATGGACGCAAAACCGCGATCCGGCACGAAGCCGCGCCCCGCGCGCTTGGTGTCAAACAGCAGCCCGCCCCAGTGCGCGGCGAAACCGCCATCGGCGACCAGGATGCCGTCTTCCGGCAGCGCGCGATTGAGTTCCCCCATCAGCCGGCCCATCGCGACCGGCACTTCGTCCGACGCATAACGCGCCGCCGCCGCCTCGCGCCACGCGGCCATGCGCCGCGCAATCTCGGCCGCGTGCCCCGCCTGCCGCGCCCGGATCGCGGGCGCCTCATCGGCCAGCGCCGCCGCGAGGGCCGCGAGCGTCTCGCGCGCGTCACCCCACAGCGGCAGCTCGGGCGCGGCCGTGCGGCCGATCTCCTCGGCCACGATGTCGATGTGGATGATGCGCGCGCCCGACGGCGGCACGGTGTAGCGCTTGGTCGCAATCTCGCCGAGCTTGCAGCCGACGACAAGAAGAAGATCGGATTCAGCAATCACCGCGTTGGCGATGCGGTCGTAGCGGCCGAACAGTCCGGCGCTCAGCGCATCGGTGCAGGCGATCGCGCCCTTGCCGGTCATGGTGTGCGCAACCGGCAGGTTGAGCGCGCGCACGAACGCGCCCAGAGTCCCGACAGCATCGCTCAGATGCACGCCGCCGCCGGCGAGCAATAGCGGCCGCCGCGCCTCCGCGATCATCCGCGCCGCGCGCTCCAGCGACTCCGCATCCGGGCGCGTGCGCAGCGCGGGCGCGGCGCAATAGCGCGGATCGGCCGCGAACGCATCAGGCGCAAAACCGTGCGTGCCGTGGCACACATCCTCCGGCACATCGATCAGCACCGGACCCGGACGCCCGGAAGTCGCGATCGCGAACGCGCGGCGCACCAGCTCGGGAATACGCGAGATGTCTTCGACGCGCAGCGCCTCCTTCACCGCCGGCCGCAATATCTCGAGCTGCCGCGCCTCCTGCGTCATGTTGCGCCCGGCATGCAGGCGGTGCGCGTCGCCCATCAGTGCCACCATCGGCGTGCCGGCGTTCAACGCCTCGACCAGCCCGGTCGCCAGATTGGTCGCCCCCGGCCCGAGGGTCGCATCCACCAGCCCGACACGGCCCGAGACCTTGGCATAGGCATCGGCGGCAAAGGCCCCGGCGCGCTCGTCATTGATCAGATGGTGCGGCAGGCCAAGACGGCGCGCGGCATCATAGAACGGCAGCAGTTGGAAGCCGCCCATGCCGAACATCGGGCCGCCCTCGTGCGCCGCGATCATCCGCGCCAAGGCCTCGCCGCCGGTCATCTCGTTCGTCACCCGAGCATCTCCCGCGCCGCCTGCACGATGTGCGCGGCGGTCACGCGCACCGCGTCCTCCACCGGCGGCGCGTAGCCGATCAGCGCCCGCGGCGCGCCGAGCCGCCGCACCCGCGCACCGGTCTCCTCCGCGACTGTCGCCGCGATCTCGGCGCCGAAGCCGCCCGTGCGCACCGCCTCGTGCACCACCAGAAGCCGCCCGGTGCGCGCCGCACTCGCCAGCACCGCGTGACGGTCCCACGGAAAAATCGTGCGCAGATCAAGCAAGTCCGCGGCGATGCCCCCGTCGGCCAGCGCCGCCGCCGCTTCCGCCGCCGCATGCACCTGCGCCGACCACGAGACGATGGTGATGTCGCCGCCCGCGCGCACCGTGCGCGCACGCCCGAGCGGGATGCACAATTCGGGGTCGTCGGGCACCTCGCCTTCCAGGCCCCAGAGATTCTTGTGCTCCATGTACACCACCGGATCGTCGCTGCGGATCGCTGATTTCAGCAGCCCCTTGTTGTCGGCGGGGGTCGCCGGACAAACCACCACCAGTCCGGGGATATGCGCGTACCACGCTTCCAGCGATTGCGAATGCTGGGCCGCCGAGGATCGCCACATGCCGATAGGCATCCGCGCCACCAGCGGCACGCGCGCCTGGCCGCCGAACATGAAGCGCGCCTTCGCCGCCTGGTTCACCAGCTCGTCGGTGGCGCACAGCGCGAAGTCGGAGAAGCGCATCTCGGCGACCGGCCGCGTGCCCAGCATCGCCGCACCCACGGCGACCCCCATGATCGCCGCTTCCGAGATCGGCGCGTCGGAGATGCGGGCCGGCCCGAACTCGTCGGCAAGCCCGCGATAGGTGCCGAACACGCCGCCGCGGCCAAGATCCTCGCCGAGCGCCCACACCGAGCCGTCGCGCCGCATCTCCTCGATGAGCGCCTGCCGCGCGGCGTCGAGATAGCTCATGCGGGTCATGCCGGCGCGCCCGCATCCTGCACGTCGCGAAACGCCTCGGCGGCATCGGGTAAGGGTGCCGCAAGTGCCGCCGCATACGCCGCTTCCATCTCCGCCGCCGCAGCGCGCCGGTCGGCGTCCAGCTCGGCTTCGGCAACGCCGGCCTCTGCGAGCCAGGCGGCGGCGCGGGCGATCGGGTCGCCCTCGCGCCGCGCCTCCAGCTCCGCCGCCGGGCGATAGGCGGCGGCATCGGAAGCGGTGTGGCCAGTGAGGCGGTAGGTGCGCGCGAGCAGGAAGCGCGGTCCGCCGCCGTCGCGGATCGCGGCGATCGCGTCGCGCGCCGCATCCTCGACCGCGAGCACGTCATTGCCGTCGACTTCCGCCGTGACGATCCCGAACGCGCGGGCGCGCGCCGCCGGCCCGTCGCCCGCGGTCATGGCGGCGGTGCGGGTGGTCGCGGCAAAACCGTTATCCTCGCACACGAACAGCACCGGCAGCGCAAACACCGCCGCCCAGTTCAAGCCTTCGAGAAACGGCCCACGGTTGATCGCGCCGTCGCCAAAAATGCAGCACACGACGCGCCGCTCGCCGCGCAGCCGGATCGCGTGCGCCGCCCCCGCGGCGATGACGATATTCGCGCCGACCACGCCGTTGGCGCCGAGCATCCCCACCGAGAAATCGGCGATGTGCATCGAGCCGCCCTTGCCGCCGCAGGTGCCGCCCACCCGCCCGAGCAGTTCGCGGATCATCGCCTCGGCCGCCGCCCCCTTCGCCAGCGTATGCCCGTGGCCGCGATGGGTGGAGAGCAGGATGTCCTCGCGCGCAAGCGCCCCCACCACACCCGCGGCCACCGCCTCCTGCCCGATCGAGGGATGGATGGCGCCGAGCACGACGCGCTCCGCCATGCCGCGCAGCGCTGTCTCCTCCAGCGCGCGGATGCGCAGCATCAGGCGGTGGTGCGCGCGCAGGCGGTCGAGATCGAGATTGCGCAAAGCAGCTTCCCGGTCGGTTCTTTTCCCGGCGCTTGCGTGCCACGCTCCCCTTATGGCCGCAATGCCCGAAGGCGTGGTGCTTGCGCCGACCGTGACCAAGCTGCCCGTGCAGGCGCGCGGCGCCGTGCTGCTGACCGGCTCGCATGGCGGGCGCTATGCCGGACGCTGCGCGCTGCTGGGGGGCGTGCGTGCCGCGGTGTTTCACGACGCGGGCATCGGACGCGATCAGGCGGGCATCGCCTCGCTGCGGATGTTCGACGGATTGGGCGTGCCGGCCGCCGCGATCTCGCATCGCTCCGCGCGCATCGGCGATGCCGAGGACATGCGGACGCGCGGCCGGATCAGTGCCGCGAACGCGCCGGCCCGCGCGCTCGGCGTGACGGAAGGCCAGACCTGCGAGGCCGCGCTTGCCTGCCTTTTGCGCGCGCCAAGGCTGGCGCTCGCCGCCATCCCCGCAGCGGTCGAGGCGCGCACCGAACGCGCGCTGCCGGGTGCGGCGCGTCGCGTGGTGCTGGTCGATTCCGCCTCGCTGGTGCGCGCGGAGGATGCCGGCGCAGTGGTCGTCACCGCCTCGCATGGCGGGCTGGTCGGTGGCGATCCGGCGATGGCGCTGCGCACGGACGCCTTCGCGGCGCTGTTCAACGACGCGGGCATCGGCATCGAGCAGGCGGGGATCGGCCGGCTCGGGGCGCTCGATGCGCGCGGCATCGCGGCGGCCACGGTCGCCGCCGCCAGCGCGCGCATCGGCGAGGCGCGCTCGACCTTGGAAGACGGTGTGCTCTCGGCGGTGAACGCGACTGCGGCTTCGCTCGGGGGCGCGATCGGTGCGCGCGCGCAGGACGTTGTCGCGGACTGGGCGTGGATGCGATGATCGAGCGCTACAGCGACCACGCGGCGAACGAGCGCACCTTCCTCGCCTGGGTGCGCAGCGCGATCGCGGTGATGGCGTTCGGCTTCGTGGTCGAGAAGTTCGACCTGTTCCTCGCGATCGCCGGCAGCTCGCCCGAACGACACCGGCTTGCCGGACGGCTGATCGGCGACATTACGGGGCTGGCGCTGATCGTGCTCGGCGGTGCCATGATCGTGCTGGCGGCGATCCGCTTCCGCCGCACCGCGCGTGCCATCGAAAGCCCGGAGATGCGCCCCGGCACCGGCACGCGGATGGACACCGTGCTGGTCGGCCTGCTGGTGCTGCTCGGCGCGGCCCTGTTCGTCTATCTCGCCTACACGGTGATCAGCCGGCTCTGACTAGCCCGCGGAAGTGCGCGGGACAGTAGGTCATGGTATGTCTGCAACGGGTCGATTGCGGCGCAAGCTGATCGGGGTTTGACCGCAATTAGAGCCGGTTTGGTATGTCGGCCGCCTGATGAAAGACGCCTGCAACAACCGGCCCTGTGTCCGTCTGTTCGAAGGCGATCCAGTACCGATCCTTCCTTCGTCCAGCGGAAGCCAAGATCGGCAAGGCCGGGGTAGGGGCGTGGCGCATCATAGAACAGCCCGCGTCCGCCTTCATAGCGAGCGCAGGCTGTCTCGACGCTTGCGATCAGGCGCTCGATTGCTCGATCTCGGCCGAGCGCGGCATAGTAGAGGGTGAGGGCGTTTAGCTCGGCTTCTGCGGCCGCGGAGAGTGGGATCACGTGGAGGCGCGATCGCTCCCGGTTTTCCTAGGCCGCCCGTGTCGTATCCTCTCGGCGACCGTCCGCATACGGTCGAGCACTGCCGATAAGGGCACTGTCCGACCCTCCGCGATGTCGCGGCGGCTCTGCTCCAGCACTGCCCGCAGCGCAGCCTCGCTCCGCTGCGGCGCCTCGTCCTGCGCGTCGTCATCGGGCTGGTGGTCGTGGGGGCTGTCCATCGTCGCTCTCCTGACCAGACCATAGCATATTGCCCCAAGCGGTTCGGGGAAAGACGTGCCCCAGCATGGGGCCGCTATGGGCCGAGCGGGGTTTCAAGCAGAGGCCCTTCCCGCCCGCGACCGGGCTTGCGTTTTCGCTCCGAAACGCCGATGTAGCCGTCCTGAAGCCCAGGGCGCGTAATTGGCCCCCGTCGCATCGGCGGGTCGCCCCTCCCCGGGACATCTCATCCGCAATTGGTCCGCCCGTCGTTACGTGGGGTTGGCGGACGACAGGGCACCGCCATCGGGCATCGATCCCGCATGGCCGCGCCGAGGACCATCTCGACATGACTTCATCCGATTTCGCCTCGCTCGGCCTGGCCGGGCCGCTGCTGCGCGCACTCGACGCAGGCGGCTTCGCCACGCCCACCCCAATCCAGGCGGGTGCCATTCCGCCGCTACTGGCCGGCCGCGACCTGCTCGGCATCGCGCAGACCGGCACCGGCAAGACCGCCGCCTTCGCGCTGCCGATCCTGCAACACCTTGCCGCGTCCCCCCGCCGCGCCCGCCCGTTCGGAACCCGCGCGCTGATTCTGGCGCCGACGCGCGAGCTTGCGCAGCAGATCGAGGCCGCGATCCGCGGTTTCGGCGCCGGCCTGCGGCTCGCAACCGCGGTCGTGGTGGGCGGTGTCGGCCGCCGCCCGCAGGAGGAGCGGATGCGCCGCGGCCCGGACATCGTGGTGGGCACGCCGGGACGCATTTGCGACCTGATGAACACGCGCCATCTGCGGCTCGACGAGGTGAGCCACTTCGTGCTCGACGAGGCCGACCGGATGCTCGACCTCGGCTTCATCCGCGACATAAGGCGGGTCGCGGCCGCCCTGCCGGCACAGCGCCAGTCAATGCTGTTCTCGGCCACCATGCCGATCGAGATCGAGCAACTCGCAAAAAACTTCCTGCGCGATCCGGCGCGCGTGGAGATCAAGCCCGAGATCGCGGCGCCGCTGCTGATCGAACATCAGGTGCATTTCGTGGAGGCGGCGGCCAAGCGGGCGCTGCTGACGCGGCTGCTCGACGATCCGGCGATGGATCGGGTGATCGTGTTCACCCGCACCAAGCACGGCGCCGACCGCGTCGCCGAGCACCTCGTCGCCACCCGCGTCAATGCCGAGGTGCTGCACGGCAACAAGAGCCAGGGGGCGCGCGAAAAATCGCTCGACCGCTTCCGCTCCGGCCGGGCGCGCGTGCTGGTCGCGACCGACATCGCCTCGCGCGGCATCGACGTGAGCGGTATCTCGCACGTGGTCAATTTCGATCTGCCGGTGGAGCCGGATAGCTACGTGCATCGCACCGGCCGCACGGCGCGGGCGGGCGCACGCGGCATCGCGATCTCGTTCTGCAGCGGCGCCGAGCGCCCGGCGCTGCGCGCGATCGAGCGGCTCGCGGGCAGGAAGCTGCCATCCGTGGGCGAACGGCCGGCCGAGCCCCGCGACACTCCGCACCCAGCGAGCAACCACCGCCAGGGCCGCCCGCCACAGCGGCGGATGCGCGCCGCCGCCTGACCGCACCCCGTTGGCTACGACACTGCAGGCGGCGACGCTCAACTCCCTCTCCGCCCCCGGGGGCGGAGAGGGCTTTGAGCCGCTCACCCGACTACGGCGGCAGATGCCCGAGCCGCGCCACCTTGGTCGCCAGATAGTGGTCGTTGATGCCGTTGGCGGCAAAGGCGTGCGGCTCGCGACCGGCAATCTCGATGCCGTTGGCGGCCAGTGCCGCGAGCTTTTCGGGGTTGTTGGTCAATAGCCGCACTCGCCCGATGCCCAGCAAACGCAGCATCGCCGCCGCCGGCGCGAAGCTGCGCTCATCGACGCCCCAGCCCAGTGCGCGGTTGGCGTCCAGCGTATCGAGCCCGCGATCCTGCAAGGCATACGCGCGCAGCTTGTTCACGAGCCCGATCCCCCGCCCCTCCTGCGCCAGATAGAGCACGGCGCCTGCACCCTCCTGCGCCATCCGCGCGATGGCGCCGCGCAGTTGCGGGCCGCAATCGCAACGCAGGCTGCCCAGCAGGTCGCCGGTGAAGCACCGGCTGTGGATGCGCACCAGCGGCGCCGACGACGTCTCCGGCCGGCCGACCAGGATCGCGAGGTGCTCGACCCCGGTCTCGGGGGCGCGGAATGCGAGCACGCGCGCATCCTCGGCCTGTTCCATGGGCAACTGGGCCTCGGCGACCTGCACCAGCGGCGCCGCCGCCACCGAGCCGGCCAGCACGTCTTGTTCCGCGACCGCCAGCACGCAACGATCGGCGGCCCGCGCCTGGGCTTCGGCGCCGGCTCGTGCGGCCAGCAGCGCCGGCAGCAGCCGGGCGAGTTTTCCCAGTGTCAGCGCCGCTTCGGCGAGCGCGGGAGCGGGAATCGGCTCCAGCCTTTCGGGCAGGGCAAGTCCGGCGACCGGGTCAGCCAGGGCCCGCAGCCCCTCCGGGGTCGGGGCGGCGCCGAGCCGCACGGCCAACACGGCCGGCACCGGGCGGCGCAGCACCGCGGCGGCGCGCGCCGGTGCCAGCAGCACCGTCTCCCCTGGCTCGCCCGCGATCGCGGCAAACTCCTCCAGCGCCGCCGCAGTCGCCGCCTCCGCGGCCAGCACCAGCAGCGGCGCGGTGCCGAGCAGCAGCACCGGCACGCCGCGCCGCAAATCGTCGGCAGCGCGCAGCACCATCCGCAGCCGGTCTGGGCGGCGTTGGGCCGGGGTCGGATGCCGGACGAACCGCCGGGGCGGGGGGATGCTCAAGTCGGGCGGCCTCGGCGATGCATTGCGTTCGGACAGAGAATGGGGTCGCAAGGCCGGCCGCGCCACTCCACTCGGCGCCGGCCCCGGCCGCCCCTGCCCGACCCCTTCCCGCCCGGCCCGAGTCACGAGCCAGCCGCCTCACGAGCCAGGGTGGCTCACGAGATTGTGCGCGGCTTGCGCCTAGGCGGTACGATTTGGCAGCATCGCTGTTGCGTTGGGCGTGCGGGAATGGCGATCACAAGCGCTTGGCCCACGCGCACGTGTTGGCGCGTCCAGCAGGCGGGGAGAGAACGATGGCGGGCGAGCGGCCCATCCTGATTGTGGACGACGACGGCACGCTCCGCGAAACGCTGGCCGAGCAGCTTGAGGTCGATGGCGAGTTCACCGCCAGCGAAGCGGCGACGCTCGCCGAGGCGGAGGCGAAGCTGTCCGCCGCCGAGGCACGGTTCGACGCGGTGATCCTGGACGTGACGCTGCCGGACGGCGACGGGCGCGATATGTGTGCCCGGCTGCGCCGCCAGGGCATGCGGGTGCCGATCATCATGCTGACCGGCTCGGACGACGAGAGCGACGTCGTGCGCGGCCTCGATGCCGGCGCCAATGACTACATCGCCAAGCCCTTCCGCCTGGCCGAGCTGCTGGCGCGGCTGCGGGCGCAGCTCCGCATTTTCGAAAACAGCGAGGACGCGGTCTTCACCATTGGCCCCTACACGTTCCGCCCCTCGGCGAAGTTGCTGCAGGAGCCGGCGAAGAACCGCCGCATCCGGCTGACCGAGAAGGAAGCGGCGATCCTGAAATTCCTCTATCGCGCCGGCACCAGGCCGGTGGCACGGCAGGTGTTGCTGAACGAGGTGTGGGGCTACAACGCCGCGGTGACCACGCATACGCTAGAGACCCACATCTATCGCCTGCGCCAGAAGATCGAGCCGGATCCGGCCAATGCGCGGCTGCTGGTGACCGAAGGCGGCGGCTACCGCCTCGACCCGCAGGGGGTGCCGGCCGTCCCCGCGTAGGCAGATCGGGGAGGAATGCCATGACCACCACGCAAAGCGGCTTCGGGCAAAGCGGCTTCGGCAACGAGTTCGCGACCGAGGCGGTGGCCGGCGCGCTGCCGCTCGGGCGCAACTCGCCGCAGCGTCCGCCGCTCGGCCTTTACGCCGAGCAGTTCTCGGCCACCGCCTTCACCGTGCCGCGGCCTGAAGCGCGGCGGAGCTGGCTATACCGCATCCGCCCCTCCGCCGTGCACAGCGCGTTCCGGCGCATCGAGCAGGCGGCGCTGGCCGGGAACTGGCGCCGCCGACCCCGAACCGGCTGCGCTGGGACCCGATACCGATGCCCGAGGCGCCGACCGACTGGCTCGAGGGCCTGGCGACGCTCGGCGCCAACAGTCCGGCCGAGACGCCCTCCGGGGTCGCGGTGCATCTCTACGCGGCCAATCGTTCGATGCAGCGCGCCTTCTACGACGCCGACGGTGAGCTGCTGGTCGTGCCGCAGCAGGGCGCACTCGCCATCACGACCGAATGTGGCCGGCTCGATGTGCCGCCCGGCTCGATCGCGCTCATCCCGCGCGGAATGAAGTTCTCGGTCGCCCTGCCCGAGGGCTCGGCGCGCGGCTATGTCTGCGAGAACTTCGGCACTGCCCTGCGGCTGCCCTACCTCGGCCCGATCGGAGCCAACGGCCTGGCCAACCCGCGCGACTTCCTGGCACCGCTCGCCTGGTTCGAGGATCGCGATGAACCCACCGAGCTGGTGCAGAAATTCCAGGGCACGCTATGGGCGACGACGCTCGACCACTCGCCGTTCGACGTCGTTGCTTGGCACGGGACGGCGACACCGTACACATACGACCTCGCGCATTTCAACACGATCGGCTCGGTCAGCTTCGACCATCCTGATCCGTCGATCTACACCGTGCTGACCTCACTGACGCCTGCACCGGGTCTCCCCAATATGGATTTTGTCGTGTTCCCGCCGCGCTGGCTGGTCGCCGAGGACACATTCCGCCCGCCCTGGTTCCATCGCAATGTGATGAACGAGTGCATGGGCTTGGTGCGCGGCGTCTACGAGGCGAAGGCGGAGGGTTTCCTGGCCGGCGGCGTCTCGCTCCATCCGTGCATGAGCGCGCACGGTCCGGACGCGGAGACGACCGAGCGTGCGATGACCACCGAGCTGGCCCCGCAAAAGGTCGATGGCACGCTCGCCTTCATGTTCGAAACCAGCCAGGTGATCCGCCCGACCGTGGCCGCGATGGCGTGGCCGTCGCTGCAGGCGGATTATGATGCCTGCTGGGGCGGACTGCCGCGCCGGTTCGGCCGCCGGTGACGCTGGACGACACACGGTCCGGCGCGACGGAGCTGGGTCGCATCGGCGAACGGGCATCCCGAGTTCCCGATCCAGAACCTGCCGCTCGGCGTGTTCTCACCATCGGGCGGTGGCCCACGCGGCGGCGTCGCGATCGGGGACTGCGATCTTCGACCTCAGCATCGGCGGTAAGCCGGTTTACCGGCGAGGCCGCCCATGCCGCCAAGGCCGCCGCCGGACCGACGCTGAACGCGCTGCTGGCCCTCGGAGCGGGGCCGCGCGCCGCGCTGCGGGCGCAGCTCTCGGCGCTACTGGACGCCGGCTGCACCCTCCCGCCCCGACCTGCTGCACGACGCCGCCGCCTGCACGCTGCATCTGCCCGCCTCGATCGGCGACTACACCGATTTTTTCGCCGGCATCCATCACGCAACCAATACCGGCCGCCAGTTCCGGCCGGACAACCCGCTGCTGCCCAACTACAAATACGTACCCGTCGCCTATCACGGGCGCGCTTCCTCGGTGCGGGTCTCGGGTGCCGCGGTGCGCCGGCCGAACGGGCAGCGCAAGCCGGCGTCCGACCCCGCGCCCAGCTTCGGCCCGAGCCGCAATCTCGATTTCGAACTCGAACTCGGCGTCTGGATCGGGCCGGGCAACGCGCCGGGCGAGCCGATCCCGATCGCGCACGCGGCCGAGCACGTCGCCGGCTTCTGCCTGCTCAATGACTGGTCGGCGCGCGACATCCAGGCCTGGGAGTACCAGCCGCTCGGGCCGTTCCTGGCCAAGAATTTCTGCACCACGGTCTCGCCGTGGATCGTGACGCCGGAAGCCCTGGCGCCGTTTCGCCTGGCCGCTTGATCCGCGCGCGCCCGGCGACCCGCCGCCGCTGCCGTATCTGGACGATCCCGCCGACACGCAATCGGGCGGCCTCGACGTGGCGCTCGACGTGCTGCTGCTGACCGGCGGCGATGCGCGCCGCCGGCGAGCCGCCGTTGCGGCTCAGCCGCAGCAATGCCCGCCATCTCTACTGGACGGTGGCACAGATGGTCGCCCACCACAGTTGCGGCGGCTGCGATCTCCGGCCCGGCGACCTGTTCGGCTCCGGCACGATCTCGGCGCCGACGCCGGACGGGTTCGGCAGCCTGCTCGAGATCACCAATGGCGGGCGGGCGCCGATCACGCTGCCGTCCGGCGAGACGCGCCGCTTCCTGGAGGACGGCGACGAGGTCATCCTGCGCGCCCGCGCCGAACGCGAGGGATTTGTCCCGATCGGCTTCGGCGAATGCCGCGGCCGCGTGTTGCCGGCACCGGAGGCATGGACCGGCTGAGCCGCCTGCGCCGGCACTACGCCCGCGCGATCCTGGCCGCCGCCGGCGTCCATGACGACCGACTGGAGGCGGCGTTCGCGGAGACGCCGCGCGAGGCATTCCTGGGACCCACGCCCTGGATGGTGGGCCGCGAGCCGGGCGGCTATGTCGGCGACCGAGGATCCGGCGGCGCTCTATCACGACGTGCTGGTCGCACTCGATCCCGCGCGCGGCATCAACAACGGCCAGCCGAGCCTGCACGCGCTGGCGCTCCATGCGCTGGCGGCCCAGCCCGGCGAGGACGCCGTGCATGTCGGCTGCGGCACCGGCTACTACACCGCGATCCTGGCGCGGCTGGTGGGCGCCGGCGGCCATGTCGAGGCGATCGAGATCGACACCGCGCTGGCCGCACGGGCGGCGGCGTGCCTCGCCGGCCTGCCGTGGGTGTCCGTCGCGGCGCGCAACGGCACCGAGGGCGCGCTGCCCGCTTCCGACATCATCTATGTCAGCGCCGCCGCCGCGGCCCCGGCGCGCGTCTGGCTCGACGCGCTGCGCGACGGCGGCCGGCTGCTGTTCCCCTTGGCGCCGCCGGGCGGCTCCGGCGGGATGCTGCTGGTGCAGCGGGAGGGCGAGCGCCTGCCGGCGCGATTCCTGCCGTGGCGGG
>CAVWFK010000052.1:0-25485 GCA_963754235.1 uncultured Alphaproteobacteria bacterium
GAGGGTTCAGATAACCGCGAAGCCGATCACTCGGTTGATCACCGCAGCCGCCGCGGTCAGCACGGCATTGACGGCCTGCTGCACGCGTTCCAGCGTTGCTTCGACGAACCCGACGATCCAGGCCTCGGCGGCATTCTGCGCCATCTGAAGCTCAATGCCGGCCCGGCTTTGCGAGATCTCGCCGGCAGCCAAATCCTCGCCGATCGCGACGATTGCTTTGGCAATCGCGGCGAGCGCCGGGAAAACCTGCTTCTCCAGGTCGGCGGAGATTCCCCCGAATGCCGCCGCCGCGTTGCCCTCCAACGCACCCATGACCTCCTGGAACGGCGACATTCTCCGATCCTCCCTCTCAGGTCAGCTCTTGTCGGACTTCTTGACGTCCAGCACATATATCAGCGCCCGTACCGCCGAGAGCACAAAGAACACCGGCCGGCCGCTGCGTCGCGCCGGGTCGCGGCTCTCTGGATCGAGCGACAGGATTTGAAAGGTGTAGGACGGCCCCCAGATCGACCGGCAGAACCGCACGGCACTGCCGGGCGCGCAGTCACTCGTCTGGATCTGGTGCAGCAACAGGAGCTGGCGCTCGATCAGAACGATCAGGCGCGTCTGGCACGAGGCCGAATTGGCCGCGGCGGCCTCGCCGGTCGCGAGCACAGTCGCGATCTGCGGAAAAGACGTCCTCACGCTATTGCCGACGCGCTCGGCAATCTTGCTGCAATCGATGGGCGCCTGCGTCAGCTCAGAGAGCGATTGCATCGCCGTCAGCTTGGCCATGAGCGCGTTGTACGTCGCCTCGTTCGCCTCCACTGTTCCCGCCGGTGTGCCGGCCTTGCCGGCCATATCCGCCACGAAGGTCAGGAACTGCTCTTGGAAGGCACCGGCATCGGTGGCGAGCTGCGCCTCGTACGGCGATACGAGCTGAACGCTGCAGGCCGCGAGCATCGCGCCGCCGGCGAGCAGGCTCATGAGCCAGCCGCGACGCGATGCGGTTCTGCTCAACTGCTGCTCCCTCCTCGGCACCGGGTTACCTTGGAGACCATCGCGTTCTCCGTTCCGGACACGGCGATCTGCTGAGCGTTACGATTCGGACGTATCGCCTTGCACCCCACCGCATCTTTCACGATCCGGTCGCGAAACACAACCACTATTGCGTGTGCGCGATGTGCGGCAGCATCGGCCGGCCGCACCGCTTGGCCTACGCTGCCCCGACCATCAGCCGCACAATCTCGTCGCCGTCCGTTTCTCCGGCGAGGCGTTCGCCCGCCTTCTGGCCCCGGCGCAGCACCAGGATGCGATCGGCGACGGCGAAGATGTCGCCGAAGTTGTGGGAGATGAACATCACGGCCTTGCCCGCTGCCTTCAGGCTCTTGACCAGTGCGACCACCTTGCGCTGCTCGGGGACCCCAAGGGCCGCCGTGGGCTCGTCCATGATCAGCACTTCCGCGTTCCAGAAGATCGCGCGCCCGATCGCAACCGCCTGGCGCTGCCCGCCGGAGAGGGCGCGCACCGGCACGCGGAGGTCGGGAATCGCGATATCCAGCGACTCGATCACGCCGCGCGCTTCAGTGAGCATGCGCGCGCGATCGATCGCGGGCAGCAGGGCGAAGAGCTTTCGCATCGGCTCGCGCCCGAGAAACACGTTGGCGCCGACGTCAAGATTGTCAGCCAGCGCAAGGTCCTGGTAGATCGTCTCAATTCCCGCCTCGCGCGCCGCGCGCGGGTTGGGGAAGCTCACCGGCCCGCCGCGCAAGATGATCTCCCCTCCGCTCGACGCGTGCACGCCCGAGATCGTCTTGATCAGCGTCGACTTGCCCGCACCGTTGTCGCCCGCAATCGCCAGCACCTCGCCGCGATAGAGGTCGAAGCTCACGTCCTCGAGCGCATGCACGCCCCCGAAGCGCTTGGAGAGGTGGCGCACCGAGAGGATCGGCTCACCCATCTTCGCGGGCTCCCGAAATCAGCCGGGCCTGACTCTGATCGACGAGAACGGAGAGGATAATCACGACACCGACCGCGATGAATTGCCAGAACGGCGCCACATTGATGAAGACGAGGCCGTATTGGATCACGGCGATGATCAGCGCGCCGATTACCGTGCCGACGATCGTGCCCGAGCCCCCGAACAGGCTCGCGCCACCGATGACGACTGCGGCGATGGAATCGAGCAGCAGCGGCTCGCCCGCCTGCGCCGCGCCGGCCGAGAAGCGCGCGGTATAGATCCACCCGCCCACGCCCGCGGTAAGGGCCGCGAGCACGTAGAGCCACAGGGTGTGGCGGCCGACATCGATGCCCGCGCGCACGGCGGCCTGGCGGTTCCCCCCGATCGCATAGGTGTACTGGCCGAAGCGCGTCTTGGCGAGCACGTAGTGCAAGACCAGCACCACGACGAGCGCCACGATCACCGGCGCGGGCACGCCGAGGACCGATCCGTTACCGAGGAAGAAGAGGATTCGATTGGAGACCGGCACCGTGGTGCCGCCAGCGGCCAGATAGCCCGCGCCGCGGGCGACGCCGTACATCCCGAGCGTGCCAATGAATGGCGGCACCTTGAGCCTGGAGATGAGGACCCCGTTGATCGTTCCCGGGATGGCCGCGGCGACCAGCGCCGCCAGCGCCCCGATGAGGAAGGCCGCCCAAGGTCCAAGCGCGGGCTCAAGAAAGCGGGTCGCCTCGGCCATTACGACGGCCGCGAAGCCCATGATGAAACCGACCGAGAGATCGATGCCGGCGGCGATGATGACGAAGGTCTGGCCAAGCCCAAGCAGCAGCGGCGTGACCGTGAAGACCGCAATGCTCCTGAGGTTATCCGCATTCAGCACGAACGTCGCGTCGAACGCGGCGCGCGCCCAGGCTTCAAAGAATGCCAGAAGCAGGATCAGGAAAAGCCAGGACCAGGCACGGGCAAGCAGCGCGGCCAGCCGCTGGCCGGGGCGCGCTGCTTCCTCGGCTGCCGCCGCAGCAGCGCCTGCGCTATCGCGCACGATCATGCGGGCCGGCGCCGGCGCGCGTGGTCTCGCTCCGGAGAGGGTAGCGGTCAGTCGTGATAGATGAACTTCTTGATCGCGGGATCGTCAACATTCGTCTTGGTGATGACCGTGAACCCAGTGCCGATCCGGACCGGGACGCTCCGGCCGGTGAGTGCCGCGAAGGCGGCGGCGACGCCGAACCAGCCGATTTCCGCCGGATGCTGGGCGATCGCGATGTTGACGAGACCGGACTTGAGGTCATCGACGATCGCGGGCGGAGCGTCGAAGGCCACGACCTGAACCTTGCCGGTCTTGGCCGCGGCCTTCACACCTGTGGCGGCGCCGAGTGCCGAGAAGAGATTGGCGCCGAAGACGCCCTTGAGATCGGCGTTGCGCGCGAGCACCGCCTGCAGTTGCGAGGCTGCGGTGTTCGCGTCGTCGTTGTTGAACTGGGTGGTCAGCACGGTGATGCCGGGGAAGTCGTGCTTCATCTCATTCTTGAAGCCTTCCTCGCGTTGATCGGTGGTGGAGATCCCGGGCTTTACGTTAGAAACATAGACCTTGCCCTTCTCTCCGATCGCCTTGGCCAAAGCGCGGGCCGCGATCTCGCCGCCAAGTATGTTGTCCGAGGCGATATAGGAGAGCGGATAAGCCGCGGGGCCGGCGCCTGTCTGATAGTCGCCGGTGCCGATGTAGGTATCGACGGTGATCACCTTGATTCCGGCTTTCGCGGCCTTGCGCAAGGGCTCGATCAGCTCGGTCTTGTCCGTGGGAGCGATGAGGATCGCGTCCGGATGGCGCGCGATCACCGCGTCTAGGACCGGCACCTGCTGGACCGGATTGAATTCGGGCGCCCCCTGAAACATGAGATTCACCCCGAGCGCCTTCGCGGCCGCCACGGCGCCTTGGTGCATCGTGATGTAGAATGGATCGGTCGTGAGGCCGGGGATCAGAGCGATGGTCGAGCTCTTCGCCTCGGCTGCCCTGGTTAGCGCAAGAATGGTCAAGGCGACAGCGACAAGGCCGTAAAGGCGGCGCCACATGGTCATTTGCCCCTTCTCCCCGTTGGTTCATCTTATGCCCGGCCGCTGATGCGGACGTGCGCGGGCGCATCGTGCACCGGGAGCAGGGGTTCGTGAAGGCCAATGACGCCGATGGCCACCCGCCACAATACCTTGATCACCGCGCCGGAGTGCCGGCGCGGATCGTCAGCCAAATCGCACCCTCAAGACGCCGCGCGGGCCGGCCGCGCCAGAGTGGGCGTCGCGTGGTATTCCTCGGGGAACAGTCGCTTCAGGGCCTCGACTTTTGGCATGTCGTTATAGGCGATGTACGGGTTCCCGGGATTACGGACCATGAAATCCTGATGCCACGGTTCTGCTGGATAAAATCCCGTCAGCCTGTCCACCTGGGTCGCGATCGGCTGGGCGAAGACGTGCGCCTGGTTCAATTGCGCAATATAGGCTGTCGCCACGTGCTCCTGTTCCGGATCGGCATAGAAGATCTCGGAACGGTACTGCGTGCCGACATCTGGCCCCTGCCGATTGCGTTCGGTCGGGTTCAGCGCGACGGAGAAGAAGATGCGCAAGATCTGGCCGTAGGAGATTTGCTGCGGGTCGTAGGTGATCTTCACCAACTCGGCGTGCCCGGTGGTGCCGGCGCTCACGGTCTCGTAATCGGCCGTGGCCTTGCTGCCGCCGGAATAGCCCGCCAGCACCTTTTCCACGCCTCGCACGTGCTCGAATACGCCTTGCACGCCCCAGAAGCACCCGCCCGCCAGCACCGCGGTCTGCGGCGTGGCGGAGGTGGCGCGGGGCGCCGGCATGGACGGCGCCGGCAGCAGCCGCGCCGCGTTGTCGGCCGCGCTGGCGGATGGCCCGGGCAGGGTGGCCAGCAGGGTCAGCGCCAGCGCGCCGCCGCCTGCGAGCGCGATGGCAGTCCTCGAAAGCCCGGAAAGGCGAAGCATGTCTCCGACCTCCGTCATGGGGTGGACGGCACAGATTAGGTCGTGGTGGTGTGGAAAACCAGTGCCGGACCGTCCGATTAGTGCTTTCGTTCGCCAGACGGGCCGCGAGCGATTACACCTGCCCAACCATGTAGCCGTAGTCGCCGGGCTGCACGAGATTGCGGCTGAGATGCGCGAGAACCATCCAGCCATCGGACACGGGATTGCGGATCACCTCAAGCTCCTCGAAGCTGTACGGACTGACCACGCGGCCGAGCACCTCGCCTTCGGCGATCCGCTCACCCAGCGGCGGCGCCTCGGTATGCAGGAACCCACCCTGGCTCGGCCGAATGATGCGGATGCCCGACAACGTGACCTGGTCCGCGCGCGCGCTTGCCGCTCCAGGCAGCGCGCCCAGGACACGGAGCATGTTGTTAAGCCCATTCACTCCACGCGCGACGAACGGTGACTGGTCGATCATGCCCCCACCAAGCTCCAACGTTACCGTCGGGATGCCGCGATCGAGTGAAACCGAGCTCAGCGTGCCGCCATAGATGGTGCCGAGGCTCACGCCTCCCTGCGGGCGGTAGAGCAGCTTCGAGCCGAAGGCGCGCGACAGCTCCTCATGGTTGAAAATGTACACGTAATCGACCGTCGGCATGCGGCCACCGGCATGGATGTCGATGAGCACGTCGATCTTGTCCAGGAACTCGCGCACGATGAGGGCGGCAAGCTGTTCGGAGAACCAACCCCCGACGACACCCGGGAACACCCAATTCATGTTGAGGTCGTCCACCGGGTTCTGCCGGCCTCCCGCCTCAAAGGAAAACGGATTGGCCACCGGCAGCAGCAGCAACCGGCCGGCAAGCTCGGCGGGATCGAGGGTGCGGGCCAGCTCCATGATCATCTGTGTCCCCACGCCCTCGTCGCCATGAATCGCGCCGGAGACGCCAATGGTCGGACCCGACCCGCGGCCGCCGCGGATTTCGTGCAGATGAAGCGCGGCCTCGGCGCCGCTCGCCATCACTGCCATCGGCACAATTCGCAGGCTGCGCATCGGGCTCTCCTCTTTGGGTTCAGGACGGCGGTCGCGCACGGGCACCCGGACCGCGGCGCGACAACGCTCTCGGATCGAGCAGGTCGCGCAGCCCGTCGCCAAGCAGGTTGAAGCCGAGCACGGCATACATGATCGTCAGGCCGGCCACGCTCGACATCCACGGGTCCGAGCGCAGATAGCGAAGCCCGTACGCCAGCGTCCAGCCCCATGTCGGGGTCGGCGGCTGCACCCCAAGGCCAAGAAAGCTGAGGCCGCTCTCGGCGACAATGGCAATTCCGATTCCAAGAGTCGCCACGACGATCAGCGGTCCCAACATGTTCGGCAGCATGTGACGGAACAGGACGCGTGGCACCCCCGCTCCAACCGCACGCGCGGCGGCAACGTAGTCACGCTCGCGCTCCGACAGTGCCATCGCCCGGGCAAGGCGCGCATATTGCGTCCAAAACACCGTCGCCAGCGCGATCGCGACATTGATCGGGCCAGGCCCGAGCACCGCGATCAGGGCCATCGCCAGGATCAGCGTTGGAAAGCCGAGGAAGATATCCACCCCTCGCATCAGCAGCAGATCGGGCCAGCCGCCGGCATAGCCCGCCACCAACCCGAAGAGGGTGCCGAACACCGCCGAAGCGGCAACCGTGCCCAGCGCGATCGACAGGGAAACGGCCGCCCCATAGGCCAGCCTCGTCGCCAAGTCGCGACCGAAATCGTCGGTGCCCAGCCAGTGCGCGGCCGAGGGCGTCGCGAGCCGGTGCGCCATGTCCATGCGCTCGACCGCATACGGCGAGAGCCAGGCATGGCAGATCGCCACGAACAGCAGCAGGCTGACCATAACGGCGCCGATGCAGAGCGGTGGGTTGCCGGGCAGGTCGCGCACGGTTCAGTCGAGCCGGATGCGCGGATCGAGCGCACCATACAGCAGGTCGACGGCGAGATTCACCAGACCGAACAGCAACGCGAAAGTCAGCGCTATACCTTGCACGAGCGGGATGTCGCGCTGTGAGATGGCGCCGACCGCGAGTTGCCCCATACCCGGCCAGCCGAAGATTCCCTCGGTCAGCACCGCGCCGCCCAGCAGATTGCCGAACTGCCATCCAATCAATGTGATCGCCGGCAGCAATGCATTGCGAAGCGCGTGACGCCCGACGACCCGACGGTTGCGCACGCCCTTGGCGCGCGCCGTGCGGATATAGTCGGCGCTCAGGGCTTCGACCATCGCGGCACGGACCAGGCGGCAGATCAGCGCGGCCCCCTGCAGTCCCAGCGCGAGCGCCGGCATCGCGAGGTGTGCGAGCGAATTTGCCAGCACACCCGGTCGGCCCTGCGCCAGCGCCAGAATTGCGCTCGGCAACGGGGTGCCCCGCCCGATCGCCGGCAGCCAGTGCAGCGTCACCGAGAACACGTACATCAGCAGGATACCGAGCCAGAACACCGTCACCGATACGCCGAGCTGCGCGAAGATGAGGCAGGCGAGGTCGGTCCATGATCCCTGCCGCATTGCGGCAAGCACCCCGAGCCCGACGCCGACCGCAATCGCGATCAACATTGCGCAGGCGGTCAGCTCCAACGTGGCCGGCAGGCGGGCTGCGATCAGGCTGGCCACACTCGCGTCCTGCGCGATTGACCGGCCCAGATCGCCTCGCAGCAGATGGTGCACATAGCGCGCGAGCTGATCCGGCCACGGCCGGTCCAGCCCGAGGCTATGGCGCAGTGATGCGATCGCCTGTGGACTGGCTTCCGGTCCCAGCAGGACGTGCGCGGGATCGCCGGGGATCAGATGCACCAGCAGGAATACCAGCACCACCACGCCCGCCAGCATCGGCAGGAACAGCGCGATGCGGCGAACCGCGAGCGACAGCACCGGCAGTCGCTATGCTGCGGCAAGCCCGCGCAGGAATCCCCGCGCATCGGTGGAAAAGCCGGTCAGCCGTTGGCTGAAGAAAACATGGAATCCGGCATAGGCGACGACGTCGTAGGGCATGTCGCGCACCAGAATGCGCGCCGCCGCCTGGTACGCCGAAGCCCGTTTGGCGAGATCGGATTCGGCACGGCCCGCCGCAAGCGATTTATCCAGCTCGGGACTGCTGTAGTGCCCGAAGTTCAGGCTGCCGCCAGATGAGAGTTGGCTAAACATCGCGCGATCCGGATCGACGAGCATGGTCCAGCCGAAGAAGGCGAGGTCGTAATTCCCGTTAGATGTGTTGCCGATGAACGCCGGCCAGTCGGCGATCTTCACCTTGGCGTCGATCCCGGACTGGCGGAACACGTTCTGCAGGAACTCGACTGTCTGCACCCGGCTTGGATCCTCGCTATGCGTGCTGAGCGTGATGCCGAGGCGCTGGCCCGCCTTGGTCATCACGCCATCCGGTCCGGGCTTCCACCCAAGGGCGGCGAGCGACTGCTTCGCCTTCGGCGGGTCGTAGGCCGGCTGACGGATGGCGGCCGTGTAGCTCCAGGACAGGCTCGGGATCAGCAGCGAGGTGGCCGGCGTATCGATGCCGCCGTAGATCTGGTTCACGATCGTATCCTGATCGACCAGCATCGCCACGGCGCGGCGCACGCCAGCGTCCGCCAGCACGTGGTTACGGCAATTGAAATTGAGATAGTTGATCGAGATCCCCGGCATGCCGAGATAGTTGAACCCTTTGTCCTTGCGTAGCCGCTGGATGTCCTGCGGCGAGAGCGGCGAGTTGATCAGATCGAGGTCGCCCGCCTCCAGCGCCTGCGCCCGTGCCGTGTTGTCCGGCACCACGACGATCTCGACCGCATCGATCTTCGCCCTGCCGCCGAAATACCCGTCGAACGCAGCCAGCATGATCTTGCTGCCACGATCCCAGCGGACGAAACGGAACGGCCCGCTGCCGACCGGAGCGATGCTGAGATCGTGTCCGCCCGCGGCGAGATGCTTCGGCACGATGCCGAGATCCAGATAGCTCAGCAGCGGCGCATATGGGGTCTTGAGGGCAAATTTCACCGCATCGGGGCTGATCGCCTGCACCGTCGCGATCGGCTCGTAGAGCGAGCGAAAGCGGGCATTCAGTTTCGGATCGAGGATCGTCGTGTAAGTGTAGACGACATCTGCCGGTGTGACCGGCTTGCCGTCGTGGAACGACGCGTCGCGTCGCAGCGTAAACACCCAGGTGCGTGGGTCCTTCTGCTCCCAGCGAAGCGCTAAGTCCGGCACCGGCTTCAAGGATGCGTCGAGTTGCACGAGGCCGCTGTAGACCAGATTGTTGATGCGAAATGCCGTTGTGTCGCGCTGCGTTCTTGGATCCAGCGATTGAGCGTCCACATCGGTGCCAATGCGGATCGAGCGGGGCGCATTCGCCGCCGCCGATGCTCGGCCCGCGGCGACCTGTGGGGCCAAGGCGGCCAGGCCGCCGAGCAGCCCACGCCGCGTCACGGCAATCGGAACGATGGGTCCGGCAGACGAGATCGCCATGCTCGCCAGCTCCTCCGTATGCGTACGGACTATCCCAAGTGGTCGCAGGTGTCGAGCAGACGCGACATGGACGCGTGACAGCGGCATTCAGAAAGCCGGCACGAGATGGCAGCGGACGGATCTGTCGCCGGCCATCGCGCGCAGCTCCGGCGGCTCGTGCCGGCATCGCGCGATCGCCATGGGGCATCGTGTATGGAAGCTGCACCCGCGGGGCGGATGCGCCGGGTCGGCCGGCTCGCCTTCCAGCGCCGCGGCGCTGCGCCGCTGGGCCGGATCGGGCTCCGGGATTGCCGCTAGCAATGCGCGCGTGTACGGGTGCTGCGGGCTCGCGAACAGGATTGGGGACGGCGCCAGTTCTACCACCTGCCCGAGATAGAGGACGGCGACGCGGTCGCTCAGGAAGCGTACCACGTGCAAATCGTGCGAGACGAAGGCAAGGGTGAGGCCGAGCGCCCCGCGAAGTTCCACGAGCAGATTGAGGATCTGGGCCTGGATCGATACGTCGAGGGCTGAGACCGGCTCGTCGGCGACGATGATCGCGGGCTCCGCGGCGAGAGCGCGCGCGATGCTCAGGCGTTGGCGCTGGCCGCCGCTGAACGCATGCGGCAGCCGGCTGCGCATCGTCGGCGACAGCCCGACCATGTTGAGCAGCTCATCCACCCGCGCATCGATTGCGGCGGCGCCGGCCCGCAGCCGATGCACGCGGATCACCTCGGCGATCGCGTCGCCCACCGCAAGCCGCGGGTTCAGCGAGGCGTAGGGGTCCTGGAACACGATCTGAATGCGGCGCGCGAGCGCGCGGCGCCGCCAGCTGCCCGGTCCGGCGACCGGCCGACCCTCCACGAGCACCGCACCGGAACTCGCCGGATGCGCGGCCACCAGCGTGCGGGCAAGCGTGGACTTGCCGCAGCCGCTCTCGCCGACGATGCCGAGCGTCTCGCCGCGCGCCACCGCGAACGAGACGTCGCGCACGGCATGGACGATCTCGCGCCGCAGGCCGCGCCGACGTGTGAAGGCCTTGCTGACGTGGCACGCCTGCAGGATCGGCGTCATGTCACATCGCGCCAGCGCAGGCAGGCGGTGCGGCTGCCGTCGCCGCTCTCGGCCAGCGGGGGTCGGTCCCGCCGGCACGCATCGATGACGTACGGGCAGCGCGGATGGAAGCGGCAGCCGGGCGGCGGGTGGGCGAGATCAGGCGGGCCGCCCTGGATCGCCCGCAATGTGCCATCGCGGTTGCGCGCCGGCAGGGCGGCAAGTAGGAAAGCGGTGTAGGGGTGACGGGGCCGGCGGAACAGGGCTTCGACCGGCGCCTCCTCGACCACGTGACCGGCATACATCACCGCGACCCGATCGCATGTTTGCGCGACGACGCCGAGATCATGCGTAACCAGCAGCACGCCCATCGCCAGCTCCCGGCGCAGCCGCAGGATGAGCTTGAGGATCTGATCCTGGATCGTGACATCGAGCGCCGTGGTCGGCTCGTCGGCGATCAGCAGCTTCGGCCGGCAGGCCAGCGCGATCGCGATCAGTACGCGCTGACGCATCCCGCCCGAGAACTCGTGCGGATAGTTCCCGACGCGCCGCTCGGCCCCGGGCACGCCGACGCTGCGCAGCATCGCGATCGCCTCGCGCCGCGCCGCCGCTCCACGCAATCCGCGATGCCGCCGCAGCCCTTCGGCGATCTGCGTGCCAATGCGCATGGTCGGGTTGAGCGCCGTCATCGGGTCCTGGAAGATCATTGCTATCTCGCGCCCGCGCACCGCGGCGAGTGCGCTCGCCGGCAGACGGGCGAGATCGCGCCCTTCGAAGACGATCTCGCCCGTGATCGTCGCGCGCGTGCCCGCGAACAGCCGCAGGACCGAGCGGCAGGCAGCGCTCTTGCCGCAGCCGCTCTCGCCGACGAGGCCGAACATCTCGCCCGCGGCCACGCGCAGGCTGATCCCATCGACGGCGACAACAGGCGCGCCGGCGTGGAAGGTCGTGCGCAAGTCGCGCAGTTCGAGCATCGCTCAGCCCTTCGGCCGCAGCAGATCGTCGAGCCCTTCGCCGATCAGCGTCAGCCCGAGGCCGGCGTAGATGATCGCGAGTCCGGGGAAGGTCGAGATCCACCAGGCATCGAAGATGAAGTTGCGCCCGTCTGCGATCATGACACCCCATTCCGGCGTCGGCGGCTGCACGCCGAGGCCGAGGAAGCTGAGGGCGGTCACGGCGAGAATGGTCAATACCGCGTCACCGAACGCATAGACGATCGCCGGAGTGATCGTGTTGGGCAGCAGATGGCGCAGCACGACCCGCCCGTGCGAGAAGCCGAGCAATCGCGCCGCCACCATGTATTCGGCGCGCCTGGCCACCAGCACCTCGCCGCGGACGATACGGGCGAACGAAATCCATACCACCAGCGTGAACGCCACGTACATGTTGGTCATGGAGGGGCCAAGCGTGCCGACGATCGCGATCACCAGCACGTAGAACGGAAACGCCCACAGCACATCGACTACGCGCATCACGATCCGATCGAGCCAGCCGCCGGCGTAGCCCGAGACGGCGCCGATCACCGAGCCGAGCAGGAACGGCAGTGCCACGCAGATTGCGACGATCTGGAGATCGACGCGACCGCCGAGCAGCACCCGCGTCAGCACGTCACGCCCGAGATTGTCGGTGCCCATCCAGTGCTGCCACGAGGGCGGCCGCAGCGCCTGGCCGAAATCGACGGCGGTGCCGCTGGCGTGGGTGAGCGACGGCCCGATCGCGAAGCCGAGCGCCATCAGCAGCAGCATGGCGATGCCCGCCAGCAGCGACGCGCCGGGGCGGCGCCTCATTCCAGCTCCACCCGCGGATCGGCGATCGCGTAGCCGAGGTCGGTTACAAGGCTGATCACCGTCACCATCAGCGCGAAGACGACGGTGAGCCCCTGGACGGCGGCGTAGTCACGGGCCGCGATCGAGGCGACCAGCAACTGGCCGAGACCGGGGATCGCGAACACGCTCTCGATCACCACGGTGCCGCCGATGACCCAGCCGGTATGCACGCCGAGCACGGAAATCGTGCTGATCAGCGCGTTGCGCAGGATGTGGCGCCGCATCACCATGCTCGGCGTCAGCCCCTTGCCATAGGCGGTGTCGATGAACTCGGCGGTCTGCACCGCGATGATGCTGCTGCGCAGGCTGCGGATCGTGAGCGCCGACGTGCCGAGTGCGATGACCAGCGCCGGCAGAAACAGGTGCCACAGATGCCCGATCGGGTCGCTGCCGTAGCCGGCCACCGGGAACAGATGCAGCCGAAGCGAGAGCAGCAGGATCAGCAGGATGCCGAGCCAGAACTGCGGCATCGACAGCGCCGCGGTGAAGGCGGTCTTGATCAGCAGGTCGGGCCAGCGGTTGCGCCGCAGCGCCGAGAGCACAGCAAGCGGGAAGGTGATCGCGACCGTGAGCACGGTGCTCAACGCCACCAGCCACAAGGTCGGCGCGAGCCGCTCGCCGATCACCGCCATCACAGAACGACGATAGGCGAGCGACTCGCCGAAGCTGCCGCTTGCCATCTCGCGCAGAAAGATCGCGTATTGTTCCCAGAGCGGCCGATCAAGCCCAAGCTGATGGCGCAGCCGCAGTACGTCGGCCTCCGATCCGCGCGCGCCGATCATCAGCGACGCGGGATCGCCGGGCAGCACGCGCAGCAGAAGAAAGGCGACCAGCGTGATGCCGACAAGGACCGGGATCATCTGGAGGACACGCGAGAGCGTGTAGCGCAGAAACTGCATGCATCGCCTTCAGACGATCCCGCCGACGGGCAGCCCCGTCACTGTCCCATGCGCACGTCCTGCAAGCGCCAGTTGGACGTCGGCAGCACGGCGAATCCGCTGACGCCCTTGCGATAGGCATAGGTCGCGGTCGGCCGATAGAGGAAGATGTACGGCGCGCCGTCGTGCAGCAGCGTCTCCATCTTGCCAAACATTTGCCCGCGCGCCGGCCCCTCGGGCGTCCGTCGCTCCTCGGCATAGAGGTCGTTGAGCGGCTTGCTCTGCCAGAACGTGTGATAGGCATCGGCACGTTCCGGATTGACGGCGAGGAAGCCGAATAGCTGGTCGGGGTCGATCGTGTCGCTGGTCGCGTAGCTGATCGACATCTGGTAGTCGCCCTTCTTGGTGACGTCCCATTGCGTGCCGACATCGATCTGCTGCAAGGCCACCTTGACGCCGACGGAGCCGAGACTGCTCTGCAACGCAGCGGCGACCTGCTGGGCCGCCGCATCGCCCGCCGGGACCAGCATCTTGGCCGAGAACCCGTCGCTCAGGCTGGCCTGCTTGAGCAACGCCTTCGCCTTCGCGGGATCGAACGGATATGGTTTGAGATTCGCGTCGTGCCACGCCATCACCGGCATCGCGTCCGCCGCGACCTGGCCGTTGCCGAACAGCACGCCCTGCACGAGGCCCTGCTTGTCAACAGCATAGTTGAGCGCCTGCCGCACCTGCTGATCGCCGAACGGTTTTACTTTCGTGTTCAGCATCACGAAATCGGCGCGGAAGACCTGCGCCGATCCCACTCGCAACGCCGGATTGGCCTTGAGCTGCGTCATCTGGTTGTACGGGACATTGATCATGGCGTCGATCGTGCCCAACTCGAGCTGCAGCACGCGGCTGTTGTCTTCGCCGATCACGACCAGGTCGGCCTCATCGACGTACGGCTTGCCCTTGTCCCAGTAGTTCGGGTTGCGCACCAGCACCATGCGCTCGCCATGCTTCCACTGTTTGACCGTGAACGGGCCGGAGCCGAGTGGCTCCTCGGGCAGTTTCGCGGCGTTCGCTTGCGCCGCTGGCAGGATCGCCGCGCTGAACAGGCCGAGGTTGTTGATCAGCGGCGTGAACGGCTCCTTCAGCGTCAGCGTGACCGTGTGGGGATCGATCACCTCGGACCCGGCGATCGGTTGGAAGAAACGCGCCCATTGCGACTTGGGCGAGGCCGCGCGCTTAAGCGACGCCACCACATCGGTCGCAGTGAGCGGCGAGCCGTCGGAGAACTTCGCGTCGGGACGCAGGTGGAAAGTGTAGCTTTTCCCGTCGGCACTCGCCTGCCAGCTCAGCGCCATGTCGGGCTCGAGCTTGGTGCCGTCGGCGGTCGGGCGAACCAGGGTGTCGTAGAGCTGCAACTGCGCCCAGATCGAGGGATTGTCGCTGGTGGCGATCGGATCGAGGGTGAGCGCGTCGGTCGCGACACCGAGTTGGAACACCGTCCGGGCTTGTGCGGGGGCGGCCATCGCCATCGTGGCCAGTCCGGCGCCCAACGCGAGCGCCGCGGCGCCCCTTCCCTGCCAGGATTTCATTGTTTGTGGCCCCTTGCGTTCAGCGCGCGCGAGACTAGCGGCACAAAAGGACGGACCGCAACGGATCATCGCCGTGGTATGCGGATGCCCGTACAGTCAGCAAGAGGCATCTCGTCCCATGACGCCCGCGGCGTTCGACCTCGCGGTGATCGGCGGCGGCGTCGTGGGCTGCGCCGTGCTGCGCGCGTTCGCTCTCGCCGGTGCCCGCACGGTGCTGTTGGAGCGTGACGCCGACCTGCTGGCCGGCGCCAGCAAGGGCAACAGCGGCCTTTTGCACACCGGCTTCGACGCCGATCCGGGCAGCCTGGAGGCCGCCTGCGTGCGCGAGGGGCATCGCGCCTATCGTGCGATCCGGGCGCGGCTCAACCTGCCGCTGCTGGAGGCGGGCGCGATCGTCGTCGCCTGGACCGAAGCGCAACTGGCGGCACTTCCGGCCATCCTCGAGCAGGCGCATCGCAACGGCGTCACCGACACGGCCCTGCTGCCGGGCGAGGCGGTCCTGGAGCGCGAGCCGCAGCTTGCGCCCGACCTGCGGGGCGGCCTTCTGGTGCCGGGCGAGGCGATCATCGACCCCTGGTCCGCGCCGCTCGCCTACGCGCTCCAGGCGATCGAAAACGGCGGCGAAATCCGCCGCGGCGCCCACGTGCGCGGCGGCACGCTGCGCGACGCGCTCTGGTCGCTCGACACAGAGGCGGGTCAGGTGGCGGCGCGCGTGGTTGTCAACTGCGCCGGCAATTACGGCGACATCGTGGAGGCGATTGCGCGGCCGAGTCCGTTTCGCATTCACCCGCGAAAAGGGCAGTTCGTGGTGTTCGACAAGACGGCGTCCCCGCTCCTAGGCGCGATCGTGCTGCCGGTGCCGACCGCACGCACCAAGGGCGTCGTGCTCGCCGGCACCGCCTACGGCAACCTCCTGGTCGGTCCCACCGCCGAGGATCAGGAGGAGCGCGGCATTGCGGCCACCGAGCAGGCGGCGCTGGAGCGGCTGATCGCCCAGGGCCGTCGAATCCTCCCCGCATTGGCCGATCATCCCGTAACCGCCGCCTTCGCCGGACTGCGGCCGGCGACCGAGTTCAAAGACTACCAGATCGAGGCGGTGCCGGAGCGGCGCTGGATCACCGCGAGCGGCATCCGCTCGACCGGGCTAAGCGGTGCGCTCGGGATCGCGCGCCATGTGCGCGGGTTGTACGAGGCCCATTTTGGCGCGCTTCGCGACCTGCCGGATCCGATCTGGCCGCGGGTGCCGAACCTCGCCGAGGCGGGACGGCGCCCTTATCAGGAAGCGGATCGCTCACCGATCGTCTGTCATTGCGAGCTTGTGACCGAGGCCGAGATCGCCGCCGCCCTGCAAGGACCGCTCGCTGCGACGACGCTGGGCGGCCTGCGGCGTCGCACCCGCTGCATGATGGGACGCTGCCAGGGCTTTCATTGCGCGCGCCGCGTGATCGAGCTGGCTCAGGGCCGCATCCCGGGCCTGCTCGCCGCGTGACGCACGACGCGGCGATCGTCGGCGCCGGGCCGGCCGGCCTCGCGGCAGCGGCGGTGCTGCGGCAGCGCGGGGTGGCCGACATCATTGTGCTGGAGCGCGATGGCGCGCCGGGCGGCGTGCCGCGCTGGTGCGCCCATTCCGGCTTCGGCGTGCGCGACTGCCACCGGCCAATGACTGGCCCAGGCTACGCCGCCGCGCTCGCGAGGCGCGCGCGCGGCGTCGATCTGCGGCTGAACACGACCGTGCTGGCGCTGGAGCCGGGGGGGCGGCTGCTGCTCAGCACGCAAGCGGGGTTACAGACCATCGCGGCGCGTACGGTGCTGCTGGCCAGCGGCGTCTTCGAGAGCCCGCGCGGTGTCCGCCTGGTCTCCGGCACCCGCCCCTGGGGCGTCACCACCACCGGCGCGTTCCAGGAGATCGTGCGAGCGACCGGGCGCGCGCCGTTCCGCCGGCCGGTGATCGTCGGCGCCGAATGGGTGTCGTTCTCCAACCTGCTCGCCGCCCGTCATGCCGGCGTGCGACCGCTCGCGATGATCGAGGCGTCGGACGCACCCTCCGTGCCGTGGCCGATCCCGGCCCTCGCCCGCCTGCTCGGCGGGGTGCCGCTGCTGCTGCGCACCGCGCTGGTGGAGATCCGCGGCGCCGAGCGCGTCGAGGCCGTGCTGTTGCGCGGACCAGATGGCGAGCGCGTGCTGGCCTGCGATGGCGTGATCTTCTCGGGCGCCTTCATTCCCGAGGCGAGCCTGGCGCGCGCCGCCGGTCTGCGCATCGACCCCGGCAGCGCCGGTCCCGCGATTGACCAGCTCTGGCGCTGCTCCGATCCGGCCTATTTCGCCGCCGGCAACGTGCTGCGCGCCGTTGAGAGCGCCGGCTGGTCTGCCGCCGAGGGACGCGCCGCCGCGGCCGCCATGATCCGCGCGCTCGCAGGCACGCTGCCGCCGGTGGAGGCAGCCGTGGAGGTGCGCGCCGAGGGGCGGCTGCGCTATGTCACGCCGCAGCGCGTGATTGCGGAGGATGCGGTGGTGACACTCCATGCCCGCGCCGCAACGCCCGGCCGCGGCGTGCTGCGGCTGCTCGCCGATGGCGTGACGATCGCCGCGCAGCGGGTTGGCGGGCGGCCGGGCGCACGCCTTTCGATCCGCGCCCCGGCGGCCCGGCTCCGCGGCGCCCGCGCGCTCGCCCTCGTGCTTGAATAGCGGCCATGGCGGTGCTCGCGATCGACCAGGGCACGACCTCCACGCGGGCGTTCCGCGTCGAGGACGATGGCACGATGCGGCTGGTCGGCCAGCACCGCCACCGCAATTTCCTGCCGCGTCCAGGCTGGCTCGAGCACGACGCGGCGGAACTGTTGGACGCGATCCGGTCGCTGCTCGCGGCGGCCGGCCCCGTCGATCGCATCGGGCTCGCCAACCAGGGCGAGACCGTGGTCGCCTGGCACGCCGAGACCAAGCAGCCGCTCGGCCGCGCGATCGTATGGCAGGACACGCGCACGCTGGGTGCGATCGAGCGGCTGCGCGTCGAGGGGCACGAGGCGTTCGTCACCGCTCGCGCCGGCCTGCCGCTCGATCCGTATTTCTCGGCCGCCAAGCTGCGTTGGCTGCTCGACCACCTGCCGTATGCACGAACCCTGTTGGCGACGGGCAGGCTACGGCTGGGTACCACCGACGCGTTCTTTCTCGATGCGCTCACCGGCGCCTGGGCCACCGATCCCTCCACCGCTTCGCGCACCAGCCTGCTCGACATTGCAACGCTGCGATGGGATCCGGATCTGTGCGCACTGTTCGGTGTGCCGCTCGCGTGCCTGCCACCGATCCGCGACACGATGGGCGCGTTCGGTACGCTGCCAAACGGTGTTCCGGTCACCGCCAGCGTCGTCGATCAGCAGGCAGCGCTGCGTGGGCATGGTTGCCGCGAGCCGGGCGATCTGAAAATCACCTTCGGCACCGGCGGGTTTGCGCTGGCGCTGACCGGCGGATTGCGGCGCGACGCCGCCGGATTGCTGCCGACCTGCGCGTGGTCGGCGCATGGCCGCGCCGCGTATGCGCTCGACGGCGGCATCACGACGGCCGGTGCGGCGATCGAATGGCTGCAACGGGTCGGGCTGCTGGATCGGCTTGACGCGCTCGACGCCGATGCCGGGCCGAGTGCCGCGTCGCAGGGCGTATTCTTCGTCCCGGCCCAGGCGGGGCTCGGCTGCCCGCACCACGATCGCACGGCGCGCGCGCTTTGGGTCGGCATCGGGCTGGATACCACGCGCGAGACGCTGTGCCGCGCGGTGCTGGAGGGGATCGCGCTGCGCACGGCCGAGCTGGTCGCGACCTTCGCGCTGGCGCTCGGCGGCGTGCGTCGCCTCTCGGTCGATGGCGGGCTCTCGCGCAGTGCGGCGTTCACGGCCTTCCTGGCCGACGCGCTCGGCCGATCGATCGAGGTCTGCACGGAAACCGACATCACGGCGCGCGGGCTCGCGGCACTCTGCGGTGTACAGGCCGCCGACGCGCCGCCGCGCACCCGCACCGTCGCGCCGCGGACGCCGCTCGCGGAGGCGACACACGCGCAGTTCCGCAAAGCGGTCCGATGCGCAACCGGGTGGGCACGCGCGTGAGCCTGGGGCTGGCGCGCTACAGCCGGCGCAGGAGCGTGCAGGCGTCGCGGGCGACGCCGGGCAGCATCGTCTCGTCCGCACTCGCCGCGCGACCCTGAGTGAACACCACCAGTACGAAAGGCGGACAGCCCGGCGCTTCGATATACGCGGCGTCGTGGCGGCGATAGCTCGCGGCCGCATCGCCGGTCCAGCTCGTCCAGCCGGCCTTCGACCACAGTCGGCTGCCCGCAGGCAGGCCGGCGCCGAAATAGCCGCGGACTTGGCCGTTCGGGTGCGCCGCCGCCCAGTCCGCGTCCGTCGGCCGCGCCATCAGCGTCGGCCATGGCGCTGCAGCGTTCCGCGCACAGCACCGTGCCCGCCATTACCTCCGTGATCAGCCGTGCCGCGGCGCGGCTGGTCAGCCGGTTGTGGTTGTCGCGGGCGGCGCCGATGAACTGCCGCTCGCGGCCGTAGCGGTCGTCGTCCATCGCCTTCTGGCAGACATTCACACCGGCATCGATCTCCGCCCAGCCAAGACCGCGCAGAAATTCGTTTGCCCAACCGCGCCGCGCCGCCCAGGCATCGTACTCCGCTCCTTCCAGCAGCGTGTCGCCGGTCGTGCGTGTCACGACGATCGACGACGTAGTTGGTCGCGGTGTTGCTCGACCAGCGAATCATGTCGGTCATCGCGCGGTCGAGCTCCTGATGCGCGGCAATCTCCCCGGCGTGCAGCCGCGCCTGACCGGCGAGCAGCCAGAACAGCTTGACGACGCTGCAAGGGTAGAACGCCGCCGCCTCCCGCCAGCCGAATCGTGCCGCGGGCGCCGCCGCCCCGCCCGAACCGAGCGGCCGCTCGTGGACCGACCAACTGATCGCGACGTCGTGCTCGGTGAGCCGGTGCTCGCGCTGCACGTCCAGCAAATGGTCGACCAGCGTGCGACCGAGAGTGGCGAGCGACGGGTCGGCGTGGTCGGTTTCTGGCATCTTTGCTCCGGGAATTCGCGGCCTTGTCGCCCATCTTTGCTCGTGCTCCACTAAGCTGCAACATATCGAGATCGCAAGCCATGGCACGGCATCGATTCCGTTCGGCCCTCGTCGCGGGGTTGGCGACACTGGCGCTGGTTGCTGCGGGCGCATCGGCGCGCGCGCAGACCAAAGTGCTCAAGATCGTGCCCAGCGCCGATCTTCCTAGCCTTGATCCCGTGTTCGCGTCCGTCGTGATCACGCGCATCTTCGGCATGATGGTGTACGAGGAGCTGTTCGCCTGGGACAAGAACCTCCAACCCAGGCCGGAGATGGTGGACAATTGGTCCACCTCGCCCGACCAGCTCACCTGGCGCTTCACGCTGCGCGGCGGCCTCAAGTTCCACGACGGCTCGCCCGTCACCAGTGCCGACGTGGTCGCATCGCTTCGGCGCTGGATGACAAAGGACATCGTCGGCCAGAAGCTCGGTGCGGCGACCACCAGTCTCGATGCCGTGGACGATCGGACTTTCGAGCTGAAGCTCAAGCAGCCGGTCAGCTATGTGCTCTTCGCCCTGGGGTCTGCAATCGGGCAGGTTCCGTTCATAATGCGGGCGAAGGATCTGCAGGGTCTCGATCCCGGTAAGCCGCTGACGACGGCAATCGGCTCCGGTCCCGTTCCGCTACAACGCCGCTGCGTCGGTCAGCGGCGACCGCGTCGTATTCGACAAGAACACGGACTACGTGCCACGGAGCGAACCGCCGGACGGGCTTGCCGGCGGCCGCGTGGTGAAGGTGGACCGCGTGGAGTGGCACGTCATCCCCGACGCTTCGACCGCGATAAATGCACTTCAGCAAGGCGAGGTTGATCTCATCGAGCAGCCTTCCCTTGATCTGGTGCCCCAGCTTGCGAAAGAACCCTGCCGTCCGTGTCCAGAAACTGATCGGTATGGCGAACCAGGTTCTGCTGCGGCCCAACGCCTTGCAGCCGCCGTTCAACGATCCGCGCGCGCGTCTGGCACTTGCCTATCTGACAAACCAGAATGACATCCTCGCGGCAGGTTTCGGCGATCCGAAATGGTGGCACACATGCAACGCCTATTTCGTGTGCAACGGGCCCTATGCGTCCGACGCCGGCACGGCCGGCTTCGCGAAGCCCGACATCGCCACGGCGAAGCAGCTTTTGGCAGAAGCGGGTTATCACGGCGAGAAACTCGTCTTCATCACGACCCACGATTACCAGTGGATCGGCCAGATGTCGGAGGTGGTCGCACAGGAGCTGAAGCAAGCCGGCGTCAACGTGGACCTGCGCTACCTCGCCTGGGTGAACGTCGCCGGCCGGCTCCGTGACAAGGGCGCACCGGATCAGGGCGGGTGGAACCTGTTCCTGACCGGGGCGTCCGGCCCGACGATGTTCAGCCCCCTGACCAACATCGGCACTGCGATGACCTGTGATCAACAGAACTGGATCGGCTGGCCGTGTGACCCGACGGCCGAGACGCTGCGGCAGGCATTCCTGCAAGCGAATGGGCTGTCAGACCAGAAGGCCGCGGCGGCCAAGCTCCAGCAGCGCCTCGCGCAAGTGCAGCCCTATCGGGTGCTCGGCGAGTACGACCAGCCGGTTGCCATGCGAGCCGCCCTGAAGAGGCTTCCTGACCTCTCCCGTGATCATCTACTGGAATATCGATAAGCCGTGATGCCGAAGGGTCACACGCCGCTTGCGAACAGGTCGCGCAGCGCAATTCCAGGTGGGTCGAGCACAATCGAGCCGTCGCGGATGATCCGGGTCGCGATGCTGCCGGCCGCATCCCGTGCGTGATGGATCACGGTCCGATTTTCGGTCTTGAGAATGAGGTAATGTCGCACCGACTGGAGCCGAAAATAATCCTCCAGCTTGGCGCCGGCATCGCGCGCTCGGGTCGATGGTGAAAGCACTTCGACGATGATGACCGGGTCAATGACCTTCACGGCATCGTCCGGCAACGGCGCGCCGCACCGCACCAATGCATCGGGTTCGTAGATCGTCGCGGCATCAACCTCGACCGCCATTCCGTCCGGATACGCAGTGCAAGGCAACTTTGCCGCTTCGAGCGCCTCCGCCAGCCGGCGAAAAACCTGTCCTTTGGTCAAGGCATGTGACGACCGCTCCGGGGCCATGGCGACGACCTCGCCGGCGACAAGTTCGTAGCGTTCACCCTTGGGTCGTTCCATAGCCCAGGCGATAAACTCGTCGGATGTCATCCGCGCGCGGGCCGGTTCGGTCATGCCTACAGTGTAGCACAGCTTTGCGGTCGTTCCACATCGCCGGCCGCAGCGCTATTCCAGTACGATTGGCAAGTCCGTGCCCACCGCCGCGGCGATCTTGCCCGAGGCGACCAGTGTTGCGGCGGTAGCGAGGTCGGGCGCCATATAGCGATCACCGTCGAGCGCCGGCACCGCGCCACGCAGGACGGATCGGGCCTGTTCGAGCCTTGGGCTTGACCGCAACGGCGTGCGGAAGTCGCAACCCTGCGCGGCCGCAAGCAATTCGATGCCCAGGACGGCGGCGGCGTTCTCCGCCATCGGCAGCAGCCGCCGGGCACCATGCGCCGCCATCGACACGTGATCTTCCTGGTTGGCCGAGGTCGGAATGGAATCGACGCTAGCCGGCATTGCCCGCTGCTTGTTCTCGGCGACCAGTGCGGCGGCCGTGACTTGTGCGATCATGAAGCCCGAGTGGAGTCCCGGCCGTGCCGTGAGGAAGGCGGGCAGCCCCGACAGAGCGGGATCGATTAGCAGGGCGACCCGACGCTCGGCGATCGAGCCGATCTCGCACAAGGCGAGCGCGATCATGTCCGCCGCGAAGGCCACCGGCTCGGCATGGAAGTTCCCCCCCGACAGCGCAATCGCCTCGCTCGCCACGATCAGCGGGTTGTCGGTTACTCCATTGGCTTCGATCCGAAGCGTGGCTGCTGCCTGGCGCAGCAAGTCGAGGCACGCGCCCATGACTTGCGGTTGGCACCGCAGGCAATACGGGTCCTGAATCCGGTCATCTCCGGTCAGGTGGGACGCCCGGATCTCGCTTCCCGCCATCAGCGCCCGGAGGGCGGCGGCGACATCGCTTTGGCCGCGATGCCCGCGCAAGGCGTGGATGCGCGGGTCGAATGGTGTATCGGAGCCGCGCGCGGCATCGGTGGAGAGCGCACCCGTAATCAGCGCCGCGTGCAGCAGGCGCTCAGCCGCAAACAGCGCGGCCAGCGCATAGGAAGTCGAGAACTGCGTGCCATTCAGCAGCGCCAGCCCTTCCTTCGGCCCAAGCCTCACCGGCTCCAGCCCAGCTCGCGACAGAGCGAGCCCGGCTGGCAGGCGCCCGCGATCGAAAAATACCTCGCCCACGCCGATCATCGCCGCCGACATGTGCGCGAGTGGCGCCAGGTCGCCGCTCGCGCCCACCGAGCCCTGCACGGGGATCATCGGAATGATGTCGGCGCGCAGCATCGCCTCCAGCAGCGCGACCGTGCCGGGCTGCACGCCGGATGCGCCCTGTGCCAGGCTCGCGAGCTTCAGCGCCATCATCAGCCGCACGACCGGGGCGGCCATCGCTTCGCCCACGCCCGCCGCGTGCGAAAGCACGAGGTTGCGTTGGAGCGCCTCAAGATCCGCGCTGTCGATCCGGATGCTGGCCAGCTTGCCGAATCCCGTATTGACGCCATAGACCGGCTCGCCGCGGTCGAGGATGACTTGGACAGCCCGCGCGCCGGCCTCGATCGCTGCGCCGCAGCTAGGGTCGAGCGCTGCCGCTGCGCCGTCGTAGATCGCGCGCCACTCGGCCAGCGTCACCCGACCGGGGTGAAGCACGACTGAGCTCATCGGCTGACCTGCATCACGCACTCCGGCTCGATCGAAGCGCCCAGTCTAGCTCCAAGCGGTGTCCGACAGAATGCGGACGTAACTGCCTCGCCGCCGCTCAGCTTGTCGCGCTCCGCGAACCTCGCTCTAATCGCGCTTCGATGCCCGACCCCCGCCGCAATGCCCGCATCGTCCGCGCCCCGCGTGGCTCCGAGCGAAGCTGCCCCACCTGGGGCGCCGAAGCCGCCCTTCGCATGCTCATGAACAATCTCGATCCCGAGGTCGCCGAGCGCCCGGAGGAGCTGGTCGTCTATGGCGGCATCGGCCGTGCCGCGCGCGATTGGACGAGCTTCGACCGCATCGTTGCCTCACTGCGCCGTCTCGGCCCGGAGGAGACGCTGCTCGTCCAATCGGGCAAGCCCGTCGGCATCTTTCGCACGCACGCCGACGCTCCCCGCGTGCTCATTGCCAACTCGAACCTGGTCCCGCACTGGGCGACCTGGGAGCATTTCAACGAGCTCGATCGCCGTGGCCTGATGATGTACGGCCAGATGACTGCCGGGTCCTGGATCTATATCGGCAGCCAGGGCATCGTGCAGGGCACTTACGAGACCTTTGCCGAGGCCGCCCGGCAGCACTACGGCGGCAGCCTTGCCGGGCGCTGGATCCTGACCGGCGGCCTCGGCGGCATGGGCGGCGCGCAACCGCTCGCCGCGACGATGGCGGGCGCCTCCTGCCTCGCGGTCGAGTGCGACCCGACCCGCATCGAGAAGCGGCTCGCAACGGGCTACCTCGACCGCAGCGCCGAGACGCTGAACGAAGCCCTAGCACTGCTAGGCCGCGCCACCGGCCCGATCTCGATCGGCCTCCTCGGCAACGCGGCTGAACTTTTCCCGGAGATTGTCGGCCGGGTCCAGGCGGGCGATGCCGCGGCGCGCCCGGACCTTGTCACCGACCAGACCTCGGCCCACGACCCGCTGAACGGCTATCTTCCGGCCGGCTGGACGCGCGGCCAGGCCGAGCGCGCCCGCCTCGCCGACCCAAGCGCCGTCGAGATCGCCGCCCGCACGTCCATGGCCGCCCAGGTGCGCGCGATGCTCGCCTTCCATCGCATGGGCATCCCCACGGTCGATTACGGCAACAACATCCGCCAGATGGCGCAGGAGGCCGGTGTCGCCGACGCGTTCGACTTTCCGGGCTTTGTGCCCGCCTACATCCGCCCGCTCTTCTGCCGCGGGATCGGCCCGTTCCGCTGGGTCGCCCTCTCCGGCGACCCCGAGGACATCTATCGCACCGATGAATGCGTCAAACGCCTCATCCCCGATGACGCGAACCTCCATCGCTGGCTCGACATGGCGCGCGCGCGCATCCGCTTCCAAGGCCTGCCCGCCCGCATCTGCTGGGTCGGCCTCGGCCAGCGCCACCGCCTCGGCCTCGCCTTCAATGCAATGGTCGCGAGCGGCGAGTTGCGTGCGCCCGTCGTGATTGGCCGCGACCACCTCGACAGCGGCTCGGTCGCGAGCCCCAACCGCGAGACGGAGGCCATGCGCGACGGCTCGGATGCCGTCTCCGACTGGCCGCTGCTCAATGCGCTGCTCAACACTGCCTCCGGCGCCACCTGGGTTTCGTTGCACCACGGCGGCGGCGTCGGTATGGGGTTTTCGCAGCACGCGGGTATGGTGATCGTGGCCGACGGCACGGACGAAGCCGCGCGCCGCCTCGCGCGCGTGCTCTGGAACGACCCGGCCAGCGGCGTGATGCGGCACGCCGATGCCGGCTACGAGACGGCCCTCGCCTGCGCCGCCGAGCGGGGCCTCGACCTCCCCTCTCTCCAGCCATGACCCGCATCGCGTGCGCTCATGACGCGCCCCGCGAGGCACGGCGGCGTAGCAGCTCCACAC
>CAVWFK010000053.1:0-17925 GCA_963754235.1 uncultured Alphaproteobacteria bacterium
CTCCAGCGCCGGCACGGTGGGGCGGTGCGTCTCGTGGCGGGCAGCCGGCTCATCGGCGACGGCGTGTTCCTGCTCGGGCGTAACGGTCATCCAAAGGATTATCGCATATCTCGGGCGAACCAAAGCAAGTAGGGGCTGCCGAAGCAGCCCCTACCCCGTCACGAATGCAATGCAATGATGAGGACAACGATCCACCGAAGGATCGCGGCAACATCAACCTTGACCGCGACGGTAAGCCGGGGATTCGACCGCATGGGTCTATGTCTCCGGGCAGCGACGCGCCGCGACCCAATGAGGATTGCGGTGTTGGCCCCTGCGAACGGTTCGAGCGCCGTTAGAAGGATTTATCGCCCCCCGGTCAGCCTTGGCCGTCGGCATCACGGGGCGTCGGGTGGATTCCCTACTCAGTTTGCGGGTGGAGGTAGCCCGTCAAAAGCGTCATCTGCGGCCCCGCCGCTCTCGGGTGAAGCACTCCGCGCCCTGCGGCATCCGCCACTACGGCCGGACGACAGCCGAAACCCCTCCTACCGAGATCAGGCCCAACGATTTGTGAAACCGTCTGGATGGTGAGTGTCCCCACTCACGTCCGCGCGGCCCCATTCGATGTATATTCTATTCCGGCATCGTTTGCAAGGATTTAGCCCGATTCGCCGAGCTGACCGACGGCGCGACATCCGTAATTAGGCCCCTGGCGCGTCGTCAAATAGGGGCCGGCCAGCGGTTCTCGCTCGGGTGATAGGTGGCCGATGCAGGGACGCGGGGCGGCCGGCACAGTCATAATTGTTGACAATAAGCCGGGCCCATGTTAGAAAAGCTGGGTAAAAACAACGCACCAAAAACAACGCACCGCAGGCGCGGTCACGGCCAACTGCCCGGACGCCGACTGCCCGGACGTGCTCGACAGCGCCGCGACGCGGGATACCGAGCCGGGGTGCTGCTCGATCGCGGCTACAGTCGGCCGGCGAGGGTGAGCAGTCCTGATGCGACCCTGTTCTGAGGTCGGTCCGCGGGTGAGCGGCCCTGATCCGACCCTGTTCTGAGGCCGGTCCGCAGGCGAGCAGTCCTGATCCGACTTGTTCTGAGGCCGGTCCGAGGGGGTGAGCAGTCCTGATCCGTCCCTGTTCTGAGGCCGGTCTTGATTCGCGACGGGCGGCGCCGATCCGATGGACGTGAAACGGCGGTATGAGCTGAGGCGCGTCCGGTCATCGCGCCGACAAGGCGTTCGACGCCGATCAGCGGGTGATCGAGCCGCTGGCGGCAGCCGGCGAGACCGCGGTCGCCACCGCCTCCATTTGGTTCAATTGACGATAGGCCCTGGCACCGGGACGCGGGATCGCCTATATAGGCCGTGCCGGCTTGCCCGGCTATGGCGATAAACGGCTCGTGGAATAAGCGTTGCGGACCCGGGGGCGGTACCCGGCGCCTCCACCATAGGGGGGCGAAACAGGCTCGACGCGCGCGGTAAAGACTGGCCTTTTGCCCGGCATGGTTCCGCCGTTATCGGGCCAAACCACAAGTGCCAATGACAATCATGAGGCGCTCGCTGTCGCTGCATAAGCGATAAGCGCGGTTCGAGGGGGCACCGGGCAACAGAAGCCCCCTCACTTCCTCCCCTCCCCTCCCCGACCCTGGCCAATCGGGGGAACGTCGCCCGTCAGTCCGGCCAGCACCTCGGCCACATGCCGGACCCGGACCGGGCTGCCTTCGCGCGACAGGCGGCCGGCCATGTTCAGCAGGCAGCCAAGATCGCCCGCGAGCAGCGTGTCGGCGCCGCTCGCCGCCACGTCGCGCGCCTTGTCGGACGCCATCCGGGTCGAGATCTCGGGGTACTTCACGCAGAACGTGCCGCCGAAGCCGCAGCAGACTTCCGGCTCGGCCATCTCGGCGATCGTCAGGCCCGCGACCGTGCCGAGCAGGGCGCGCGGCTGCGCCTTCACCCCCATCTCGCGCAGACCCGCGCAACTGTCGTGATAGGTCACGGTGCCGGGATAGGCCGCCTCAACCCCCTCCATCCCGCGCACATCGGTCAGGAACGAAATGAGTTCGTAGCACTTGGCGGCCAGCCCCTCGGCGCGGGCGCGCAGATTGGGATCGTCGTCGAACAGGCCGGGCAGGTGATGACGCAGCATTCCCGCACACGAGCCCGAGGGCGCCACCACGTAATCATAGCCGCCGAACGCATCGAGCAGGCCGCGCGCGAGATCGGTCGCGGTCGCGCGGTCACCGGAATTGTAGGCGGGCTGGCCGCAGCAGGTCTGCGCGCGCGGCACCTCCACCTGGCAGCCGGCCTGTTCAAGCAGACGGATCGCGGCGAAGCCCACCGTCGGCCGATGCAAATCCACAAGGCAAGTGACGAACAGGGCGACGCGAGGGCGGGTCTGACTCATGCGTCAACCTTGATTGGAAAGCGGGGGCGCAAACAGCGGCCCGCCGGCCAGCCGCTCGCGGGCGACGGCGGCGTAGCTCGGGTCGATCTCGATGCCGATGCCGCGCACCCCTTCCAGCTCGGCCGCGAGCAGCGTGGTGCCGGTGCCGGCGAACGGGTCCAGCACCACCGCATCCGCGACCCCATGCAGGCGGATGCACCAGCGCGGCAAGTCGAGCGGGAACGTTCCCGGATGGTCGAACTTCTCGGCACGGCGCTGCACGGTCGGATAGGGGATGAACCAGGTATTGCCGCGGCAGCGACGATCGGCGGCGTGGCCGCGACGGGCGATGTTGGACTTGTCCTTGAACGGCACGCCGATCGCCAGCCGGTCCAGGCCCACGTCGCCCTCGTGGGTCAAGTGAAAGACGTGCTCGTGCATGGGATGGAGGAAGCGCGCGCCGGCCAGCGGCTTGTAGTGGCCCACGCTGTCGTCCCCGGTGCTGATCGCCTTCACCCAGACGATGTGGTTCTGCAACGCGAACAGCGGCCGGAGCCGCACGATCAGCTCGAACGGCAGCCAGGGCTGGGCGGAGGATGCGCCGATATTGAGGAAGAACGAGCCGTCCGGCTTCAGCACGCGCTTGAGTGCCGCCGCGACCGCGACCAGCCAGTCCAGGTACTCCGCCTCCGGCCGCCGGTCCTCGGTACTGGCGATAGGCCAGATCGAGGTTGTAGGGCGGGGACGTGACGATGACATCGACCGATGCGGGCGGAAACTCCGCCAGCACCTCGATGCATTCGCCGCAATGGAGCGTATGCCGTCCGATAGCGGCTGCCGTGGCATTCACGTCGTCGTCCGCGTCGCCGGCTGCGGCGCGGGCTGGGCTCGGGGCAGCAGCACGTAGCTCCGCCCCTGCGCCTGCATCCGCCCTGCCGCTTCTGCCGCCTGCGCGCCCCAGCCGAAAAACAGGTCGATCCGGCCCTGCCCCGTCACCGCGCCCCCGGTATCCTGCGCCACCACCATGCCATGCCACGGCTTGCCGGTGATCGGATCGGTGCTGTCGAGCCACAGCGGCGCCCCCAGCGGCACGACGCGCGGATCAACCGCGACCGAGCGGCCCGGCGTCAACGAGGCGCCGAGCGTGCCCGGCGGTCCGGCATCCGGCTGAAGCCCGTACACCTCCTTGAAGAACACGTAGGACGGGTCCTCCTCCATCACCGCCCGCCCCTGCTCGGGGTGTGCCGCCAGCCAGGTGCGGATCGACTGCATCGTCACCTGGCCGGGCGGGATTGCGCCACGCTCCTGCAAGAGCTTGCCGATCGCCACGTATTTGCGCCCGTTCTGGCCGGCATAGGTGACGCGCACCACCTCGCCGCTCGGCAAGATCACCCGTCCAGAACCCTGGATTTGCAAGAAAAATGCGTCGACCGGGCTGCGCAGCCAGAGCAACGCCAGATTTTGCCCGTCAAGCGCGCCCTGATCGATTTCCTGGCGGTCGAAATAGGGCACCAGCATCGAGCCGGCGACGCGCCCGGTGATGCTCTGGCCCTTGAGGTCGGGGTCGAACTCGCCCAATCGGGCGCGCACCAAATCCGCCGGCAGCCGCAGCAACGGCACCTGGTACTCGTCGGTCGGCGTGCGGCTGCCCTGCACCTCCGGCTCGTAATACCCGGTGACCAGGCCCGAGCCGAGCGCATAGGGCTGGAAATCACGCTCGAAGAAGGCACGGGCCGCCATCTCGTCGCCTACTTTCAGCGCATTCGCGTCCGAGCAGACGCGACTCCACTGCCCGGCCTCGCCGCCCAGCCTCGCGGCCTCGCCCGATCCGCCCACGCTCTGCTGCGGCGGCAACTGGGCGAGCGCGGCACAGCCCTGCACGAAGGCGCGCAGCACGGCCGCGGGATTGCTTTCCGGCCATCCGGGGAGCTGGCTGAAAGCGATCGGGGTGAGCGGCGCACCCGACGCGCCGGACTGCACACCACCCGGAGGCACGGCGCAGGCAGCCAAGGCCGCCGCCGCCAGCAGCGCGGCGAGAGCCGCGAGACGGCGTCGCATCAGGCGCTGCGCGCGCCCGCCAGCCGCCAGGCCGGCCCGCTCGAAGGTGCCGCCAGATCGCGCTCGAAGGTCCAGAGGTCGGAAATCTCGGCCACCGCGTCGGTGCCCGTGACCGGGTGGCCTGTCTTGTCGAGCGCCACGTTCACCTGGTCGGTCACGAACCGCACGGTGATATCGGCGAGCGTGTTCAGCAGCGTGGCCTCCTCGATGGTCGCCGAGCGGATCGCCCGGATTTCGGTGCGGTGGGTCTCACCCGCAGCCTCACGGCCAGCGATCGCGGTCTCGAAGCCGGCAAACGTGTCGGGTGTCAGCAACGGGCGGAGCTGGTCGCGGTTGCCGGCGGCAAAGGCGTCCACGATCAGGCGGAACGCGGCCTCCGCGCCGTCCAGGAAACGCGACGGCTCGAAGCCGCGATCCAGATCGTGCATCCGCGCCAGCGCTCGGCCGGCGGGGCTCGCCGGGTCGGGCAGCGGCCGCGCCGCTGCCGCCTCGGGCGGCGGCTCGGCGTGGCCCTCGATCACCGGTGCCCGGGCGCCGTCGCGCAAAGGGGCGACCGGCTGCGGCGGCCGCTCATAGCCGGTCCGGCGGCCGAGAATGCTGCGCAGCCGCAGCACCAGGAACGCCGCAATCATGCCGAACAGCACCAGATCGATCGGGAAGCTCCCGGACCCGCCCATCACGCTCTCCTTGTGCGGTTACAGATAGGCCCCGCCCGGGTGCCGCACAATCGGCGCGCCCACGGTTCCGCCGCCAGGTTGCCGCCTCCCTTGGCGGCCTGTATGCGTCCGGCATGATCCTGCTGCGCCACGGGCAAAGCGAATTCAACGCCGCCTTCTCCGTCACCCGCAAGGATCCCGGCATCCGCGACCCCCACCTGACCGCCCTCGGCCACGAGCAGGCGCGGGCGGCGGCGCAGGCACTCCAGGGCGAGCGGATCGCGCGCATCATCGTCTCGCCTTTCACCCGTGCCTTGGAGACCGCGGCGGCGATCGCGCCGGCGCTCGGCGTGCCGGTGCTGGTGAACCCGACCGTGCGCGAGCGCTTCGCCTTCGCCTGCGACATCGGCACGCCGCGCACCGAACTCGCGCACGCCTGGCCCGAGCACGATTTTTCGGTGATCGAGGAGGTGTGGTGGCCGGCGATCGAGGAGCCGGCGGAGTCGGTGATCGGCCGGGCCGCCCTGTTCCGTGCCGAGATGGCCGCCCTGCCCGACTGGTCGGACACGCTGGTCGTGACCCATTGGGGCTTCATCCTGGCGATGACCGGCACCCGGCTTGGCAATGGCGAGTGGCTGCGCTGCGATCCGACCGCACCGGCGCCGCAGGAGCTGCCCTGGCGGCAGTGATGGCGCGGCTGCGGTTGGCGTGCTACCGCCGCGCCGCGCCCAGCCGAGGAAGAATGTGATGTCCGAGACCACCCCCGCTCCGCAGCCCGCCCCACAGCCCACTCCGAATCCGATGCCACCGCTGGTCGTCAACGTCCAGTATGTGAAGGATTTGTCATTCGAAGTGCCGGGCGCGCCGCAGGTGTTCGGCACCTTGCGCAGCCAGCCGGCGGTGCAGATCAACCTCGACGTCCAGGCCCGCCGCATCCAGGAGGGGCAGAGCGTGTTCGAGGTGACGCTCTCTATCCGCGCCGAGGCGACGGAGGCGCCGACCAATGGCCAGGGCCTCACACCGGCGCCGGACGCGCGGCGGGTGTTCATCGCCGAGCTTGCCTATGCCGGAATCTTCACGCTGACCGGCCTGCCCGAGAACGCGGTCGAGCCGGTGCTGCTGGTCGAGTGCCCCCGCCTGCTGTTCCCCTTCGCGCGCGGCATCCTGGCCGACGTGACGCGCGACGGCGGGTTCGCCCCGGTGCTGCTGCAGCCGATCGACTTTGTGCAGCTTTGGCAGAGCCGGCGCGCGCAGCAGGCCGAGCAGGCGGCGACAGTAACCGCCTGATACGGTTGAAAGCGGAGGATCGCCGCCGCATATCGCGCGCCGCGCGCAACCGGATCAGGGATACGCACCGGCAATGGATCAGACGACAGAGGCGGATACAGCCGCCGAGCGGCACGAGTTCAGCGCCGAGGTCGGGCGGCTGCTCGATCTCGTGGTGCATGCTCTCTATACCGAGCGCGAAATCTTTCTGCGCGAGCTGGTGGCGAACGCCGCCGATGCGACCGACCGCCGCCGTTTCGAGGCGCTGACCGACCCCGCCCTCGCCGCACCCGCCGAGGCCAAGGTGCGGATCGTACCCGACAAGCCGGGCCGCCAGATCACGATCAGCGACGCCGGCATCGGCATGACCCGCGCGGAGCTGGCCGAGAATCTCGGCACCATCGCCCGCTCCGGCACCAGCCGCTTCGGCGCCTCGCTCGCCGATGCCAAGCCCGAGGAACGGCCGAGCCTGATCGGGCAGTTCGGCGTCGGCTTCTATTCCGCCTTCATGGTTGCGGAGCGGGTGGAGGTGATCTCCCGCCGCGCCGGCACCGATGCCGCCTGGGCCTGGGCGGCGGATGGCGGCGGCAGCTTCACCATCGCCCCGGCCGCCCGCGAGGAGGCGGGGACGGACGTGATCCTGCACCTCAAGCCGGACGCGGAGGAGTTCCTCGATCCGATCCGGCTCGAGAGCATCGTGCGCAAATGGGCCGACCACATCACGGTGCCGATCACGATTCCCCGTGACGGCAAGGATATCGCCGCCAACGAGGGCACGGCGCTGTGGCGCAAGCCCAAGGCGGAGGTGTCGGAGCAGTCGTACAAGGAGTTCTACCGCCATCTCGGGCATCTGTTCGACGACCCTTGGGCAACGCTGCACTGGCGGGCAGAGGGGGCGCTCGAGTTCGCGGCGCTGCTGTTCATCCCCGGCTCGAAGCCGTTCGAGCCGCTGGAACAGGTGCGCGAATCGCGTGTGCGGCTGCATGTGCGGCGCATGTTCATCACCAACGAGGCCGAGCTGCTGCCGCCCTGGCTGCGCTTCGTGCAGGGTGTCGTCGATACCGAGGACTTGCCGCTGAACGTGTCGCGCGAGATGCTGCAAGCGACGCCGGTGCTGGCGCGCATACGCCGCGCGCTGGTCGGGCGCGTTCTGGGCGAGCTGAAGTTGCGCGCCAAGGACGCCGCTGATTACTCGACATTCTGGGAACTCTTCGGCCCGGTGCTGAAGGAGGGCGCCTGGGACGACAACGAGCACCGGCGCGAGATCGCCGAGTTGCTGCGCTTCCGTTCCTCCGCCGTCGAGGGCTGGACGTCGCTCCCCGAGTACGTCGCGCGGATGAAGCCCGGGCAAGAGTCGATCTTCGTGCTGCTCGGCGATGACGCGACCGCGCTCGCCGCCTCGCCGCAACTCGAAGGGTTTCGCGCGCGCGGCGTCGAGGTGCTGCTGCTGACCGATCCCGTCGATGCGTTCTGGCCAGAGCGGCTGGATGCGTTCACGGGCCACAAGCTGCGCAGCGTGACGCAGGCGGGCGACGAGCTCGACAAGCTGCCGCTGGAGGGCGGGCCGCAGGAGGCCGCGCCCGACATCTCGCGTCTCGTGGTCAAAGTAAAAGAGGCGCTCAAGGAGCAGGTCGCCGATGTGCGGGCCTCGAGGCGGCTGGTCGAGAGCGCGGTGGCACTGGCGGCCGGCGAGCACGGGCCGGACCTGCACATGCAGCGTCTGATGCGCCGCTCCGGCCGCGCCTTCGCGGGCAAGCCGGTGCTGGAGATCAATCCGCGCCATGCGTGGATCGCAGCACTCTCGGCGCGCGCCGAGACCGGTGACGATCTGGCAGCCGACGCCGCCCTGCTGCTCGATCTGGCGCGCGTGCAGGATGGCGAGGCGCCGTCCGATCCGGCAGGCTTCGTGCGGCGCGTCGCCGCGGCGCTCGCCGCCGGCTGATGCAACCGCTCGGCGCCGCGATCCGTCATTGCTGGCGGCTGGCGCCGGATTTCTGCACCGTCAACCACGGCAGTTTCGGCGCCATACCGGTTGCGGTGCTGGCCGCGCAGGACGAATGGCGGCAGCGAATGGAAGCGCAGCCGACGCGCTTCTTCGCACGCGAAATGCCGCGGGCGCTGCGCGAGGCAGCGTCGCGGCTCGCCGCATTCCTTGGCGCACGCGGCGATGATCTGGCCTTCGTCGAGAACGCAACCGCGGCCTGCAATGCCGTGCTGCGCTCGCTGAAACTGACGCCGGGCGACGAGATTGTGGTGCTCGCACACGGCTACGGTGCGGTGCTGAACACGGCGCGCCATGCCGCGGCGCAGGCGGATGCACGGGTGGTCGAGGTGCCGGTTCCGTTCCCTGCGATGAACGAAACCGCCCTGCTCGGGTCGCTGCGCGCGGCGCTCTCTCCCCGAACGCGGATCGCGGTGCTGGATCACATCACCTCGGCGAGCGCGCTGGTGCTGCCGGTCGTCGCGATGTCGCAGGCCTGCCGCACGGCCGGCGTGCCGGTGCTGATCGACGGCGCCCACGGACCGGGCCAGGTGCCGCTCGACATTCCGGCGACCGGGGCTGACTGGTACGCGGGCAACTGCCACAAATGGCTGATGGCGCCAAAGGGATGCGGTTTCCTGTGGGCGCGCGCCGGGAGTCAGGCCGGGCTGCATCCAACAATCATCTCGCACGGCCTCGGCCGCGGCTTCATCGAGGAGTTCGACTGGACCGGCACGCGCGATCCGTCGGCCTGGCTCGCCGTGGGTGCCGCACTCGACTTTCACGCGAGCCTCGGCGGAGATGCGCTGATGGCGCGCAACGCGAAATTGGCCGAGCAGGCGACGGCGCTGCTGGCGCGGCAACTCAATACCGATCGCGGGCCGGGCAGCGCGTTCGCCGGCGCGATGGGTGCGGTGCGGCTGCCGCTCGCAGGTGCGGCCACGCCCGAGCGCGCGCTCGCGGTGCGGGCGGCGCTGCTCGATGCCGGCACCGATGCGCCGGTGCACGTGATCGACGGCGCTGCGTGGTTGCGTCTCTCGGCCGCCGCGTACAACGAGGCCGCGGACTACGAACGGCTTGCCGGCATGGTCGCGGCGGTGCTGCGCGAAGGAGGGTTCTGAGCGATGCAAACCGCTTGCATGGCGCTGCTGGAGGCGCTCGATCAGGCCGGCGTCGCCTACATTTTCGCCAATCTCGGCAGCGACCATCCGCCGCTGGTCGAGGCAATAGCGGAAGCGCGCGCGACCGGGCGGCGCGTGCCCGCGATCGTCACCTGCCCGAACGAGATGGTGGCTCTCTCTGCCGCGCACGGCTACGCGCAGGTATCGGGCCGCGCGCAGGCGGTGCTGGTGCATGTGGAGTGCGGCACGCAGGCGCTGGCGGGCGCCGTGCACAATGCGTCCAAGGGGCGCGTGCCGGTGGTGATCCTGGCCGGTGCGTCGCCCTATACGCAGGAAGGCGAGCTGCGGGGCAGCCGCAACGAGTTCATCCAATGGATCCAGGACGTGCATGACCAGCGCGGCATCGTGCGCGGCTACATGCGCTACGACACCGAGCTGCGCACCGGGCGCAACATCAAGCAGATGACGTTCCGCGCGCTTCAGTTCGCCAACAGCGATCCGAAGGGCCCGGTCTATCTGATGGCCGCACGGGAAGTTCTGGAAGAGGAAGTGCCGCCGGTCGCGATCGATCCCGCCGCCTGGCAGCCGGTGGCACCCGCGGGCCTGCCGCCCGATGCGGTGGCGCCGCTCGCGGAGGCGCTGATGACCGCGCGGCGGCCGCTGGTGGTCACGTCCTATCTTGGGCGCGTGCCGGAGGCAGTTGCAGAACTGGTGCGGCTGTGCGGGCGGCTCGGCGTCGGCGCGCTGGAGTCGGTGCCGAACGCGATGAACTTCCCGGCCGATGATCCGCTCTATCAGGGCAACCAGTGGAACGAGCCGCGGCAGAACGACGCGCTGGCCGAGGCGGATGTGGTGCTGGTAATCGACAGCGACGTGCCGTGGATCCCGGTCGTCAGCCGCCCGCGCGAGGATGCCGCTATCTTCCATATCGATATCGATCCGCTGAAGCAGGCGATGCCGCTCTGGTATATCGGCGCGCGCCAGGTGTGGCGCGCCGACGCGACGATCGCGTTGCGTCAGCTCAACACGTATCTGGACGGAATTGTGATCAGCGCCCGTGCCGCCGAGTCACGGCGCATTCACTGGTCCGCATGCCACGCGGCCCGCGCGGCACGTCTGCGCGAGCGCGAAGCACCGCGTGGCGACATCATCACCGGCGAGGTGCTGAGCGCGCACATCCGCGCGCATCTCGACGCCAGCGCGATCGTCCTGAACGAGACGATCTCGAACTACACCGCCTCGATCGACCATCTGCGGATGACGCGGCCGGGCAGCATGTTCGGCAGCGGCGCCGGCTCGCTTGGCTGGCATGGCGGGGCCGCGATCGGGATGAAGCTCGCCCGGCCGGAGGCGACGGTGATCGCGCTGCTGCGGCGACGGCTCCTACATGTTCTCGGTGCCATCGACGGTGCATTGGATCGCGCGCCAGTGCGGCACGCCGTTCCTGACCGTGATCTACAACAATCGCGGCTGGAAGTCGCCGAAGCTCTCGGCGCTCGCGGTGCATCCGGATGGATACGCGAGCCGCGCCAATGAGATCGGTGTCACCTTCGATCCGCCGCCCGACTACGCCGGTATCGCAGCCGCCGCGGGCGGCGCGTTCGCGCGTCGGGTGGAGCGGGCGGGCGAACTCGACGCGGCGATCGGAGATGCGCTGCGTGCGGTGCGCGAGGAGCGCCGCTGCGCGGTTCTGGATGTGTGGCTGCCGCATTTGTAGATTGGGGCTCCGCCCCAAGCCCCGCCAAGGGCGTTCGCCCTTGGAACCCATTCGTTAGACGAGAGGAACAGCCAACCGTCATGGTCGGCGAAGGCCGACCATCCACGTCTTTCGCGCGGGCGGCACAGTCGTGGATGCTCGGCCTCCGCCGAGCATGACGATATTGCGCAAGCGCCACTCGCCCTCACAGCACCTTCCCCGGATTAAGGATCCCGAGCGGATCGAGCGCCGCCTTGATCCGCCGCATCACCGCGATCTCCTCTGCGCTGCGCGAGTGGCCGAGATAGTCGCGCTTGAGCACGCCGATGCCGTGCTCGGCCGAGATCGAACCGCGCCAGTCGCGCACGCAGGCATAGACCACCGGCTCGACCTCGTGATCGGGCAGCGGCTCGTCGCCCATGTTCAGCACGACATGCACGTTGCTGTCGGCAATATGGCCGAAGAAGGCGGTGCGCATCGCGGGCCAGGAGGTGCGCACGCGGGCGGCGCAGTCATCGACAAAACCGCCGATGTCGCCGATCGGGATGCTGACATCGAAGTTGAGCAGCGGCCAGAAGGTGCGCGGGAACTCGCCCGAACTGTCGCGGATCGCCCAGATCTCGCGACCTTGCTGCAAGGAGCGCGCGACGACCGCGTTCTCGATGATGCCGTCGCCGACCGCACCCTCGATAAGAGACGAAGAAATGCGGCTCGTCGCGCGCCTGCTCGGTGCCCATCGACTCGACCAGCACGTAATGGGCGCAGCCATGCGGCAGCGGCGCGCGGCGGCCGAGCGCGTCGGTGCCGAGGCGGTAGAAATCCGGCCACATCACCTCGAACGCCGCAAGTCGCCGCCGAGATGCGCCTGCGCGCTGGCCAGCAGTTGCAGCACCTGCTCGTAGCCGGCCAGCGCGCACAGCGCCGTGCAGACGCTGCGCGGGCGGGGATGGAGGCGCAGCACGATGCGGGTGATGACGCCGAGCGTGCCCTCGGCGCCGATGAAAATCTGCTTGAGGTCGTATCCGGCGTTGTTCTTGAGCATCTTGTTGAGTGCCGAGACGATGGTGCCGTCGGCCAGCACCACCTCCAGCCCCAGCACCAGCGCGCGCGCCATGCCGTAGCGCAGCACGCGGTTGCCGCCGGCATTGGTGGAGACGTTGCCGCCGATCAGGCAGGTTCCGCGCCCGCCGATGTCGAGCGGGAAAAACAGGCCCGCCGCCTCCGCCGCGTCCTGCACCGCTTGCAGCGGCACGCCGGCCTGCACGGTGATGGTGCCGGCGGCGGCATCGACTTCCTCGATCGCGCGCATCCGCTCGAGCGAGAGGGCAACGCAGCCGGCAACGGGCGTGGCGCCGCCGGCCAGCCCGGTCATCCCGCCCTGCGGCACCACGGGCACACGCGCGGCGGAGCAGGCGCGCAGCACGGCGGCGACCTCCTCGGTGCTGCGCGGCCGCGCGACCGCAAGCGGAAGCGCGCCGTCCGGAGCGGCCATTCCCCAGTCGCGCAGGTATCGCGGCTCGATCGCATCGCCGGCGAGCAGGCCGCCGGCGCCGAGGGAGTCGCGCAGATGTTCGAGGAAATCGGCGCTCATCTCCGCCCGAACCCGCGCGGCCGCAGACCCTGGTGCAGCCAATGCAGCAGGCTCACCACGTCGAAGACCGGCAGGCCGGTGCGCGCCGCGATCGCGGCCGAGAACGGGCCGAGATTGGTGCATTCGCAGACGATCGCGCCCACATCCGGCATCGCCGCCAGCCGCGCCGCCGCATCCAGCGCCTCGGCTTCCAGCGCGTCGAAATCGGGCGCCGGATCGCCGGCGCGGATCGCGCGCACGAAGGCGCCGTCCGGGGGCAGGCCCACGATCGGCACATCCTCGTCCGCACCGACCGCGTCGAGATGCGCGCGACCGAGCGCCGCCGCGTCATAGGTCAGCACGCCCACGTGCCGGCCGGCCGGCAGGGTGCGCGCGACCATCGGGATTTGCAGCAGAGCGCTGGTGGCGACCGGCACCGGCAACGCCGCCGCAAGCTCGCGCTGATAGCAGGCGAGAAAGCCGCAGGAGGTCGCGATCGCGTCCACGCCCTCCTCGACCAGTGCCAACGCCGCGTCGCGGAACGCCGGCAGCAGGCGGCCGTCGTGGAATTGCGCTACGTCCTCGGGTGTGGCGTCGCGCACCACGCGATACTGCACCGGAAAGGGAAACGTTTCGGCGTTGCCGACATCGCCGGGGAAGCGGCGAAAGCCGGTGCGCAGCATCAGAATGCCGATGGAAACGCCGTGATAGACGCGGCGCCGCGTCTGCGCCATCACGCCGCCGGCCGCTCGCGCCGGCTCTCGGTGCGCAACTGTCCGCACGCGGCCAGGATGTCGCGCCCGCGCGGGCTGCGCACCGGTGCCGCGAAGCCCGCCGCCATCACGATCCGCGCGAACCGGTCGAGCGCCGCGCGGCTGCTCGGCGCATAGGCGCTGCCGGGCCAGGGATTGAACGGGATCAGGTTCACCTTCGCCGGGAATGCCGGCGATCAGCCGCACCAGCGCGCGCGCATCCGCCTCGCTGTCGTTGACGCCGCGCAGCATCACGTATTCGAACGTGATCCGCCGCGCATTGCTCGCCCCCGGATAGCGCCGGCACGCCGCGATCAGCTCGGCGATCGGGTATTTGCGGTTGAGCGGCACCAGCTCGTCGCGCAGCTCGTCACGCACCGCGTGCAGCGAGACCGCGAGATTGACGCCGAGCTCCGTGCCGCAGCGGTCCATCATCGGCACCACGCCCGAGGTCGAGAGCGTGATCCGCCGCCGCGACAGCGCGATCCCCTCCCCGTCCGACGCGATCCGCATCGCGGCCGCCACGTTCTCGTAATTGTACAGCGGCTCGCCCATGCCCATCAGCACGATGTTGGAGAGCCGCCGCGATGCCTCGCCGGTCGGGCTCGGCCATTCGCCGTACGCGTCGCGCAGCGCCATGAACTGGCCGACGATCTCGGCCGCCGAGAGGTTGCGCGCGAGCGGCTGGGTGCCGGTGTGGCAGAACCGGCAGGAGAGCGTGCAGCCGACCTGCGAGGAGAGGCAGGCCGCACCGCGGATTTCCTCGAGTGCCGGGATATAGACGCTCTCCACCTCCTGCGCGTCGCGGAAGCGGAACAGGAATTTTTCCGTGCCGTCCTCGCTGATCTGCCGCGTCGCGAGCGCGGGCCGGCCGATCGCGAACCGCTCCGCCAGCCGCGCCTGCAACGGCCGCGCGATCGTGGACATCGCCGAAAAATCGGTGACACCCTGGTGATAGATCCAGTGCCAGAGCTGGCGCGCGCGGAACGGCTTCTCGCCGATCGCGGCAAGCTCAGCGGCCAGCTCCTCGCGCGACAGCCCCACCAGGTCGCGCCGCCCGTCGGGCAGCATCGCTGGCGGGCGGGGCGAAGCGCGCCGACTTGGCGAGGATGCGGCTGCGCTCGGCCTCGCTCAATGCCAGTCACGCCGGGGTCGGCGTTCATTTGGCCGGGCAGGCCTTCACGATCGCGTCGTAGGCGGCGGTGAAGCCGTGCAGGCTGAAACTGTCGGAGACGCTGCCGCCGTGCAGCGGGCCGGGGCCGGTCGCGACCGCCTCGCTGCCGCGCTTGAAGGCGGTGACGGCGGCGTGGCCGTCGCGGGCGAAGGCCGAGCGCTGCGCGGTGTAGAAATCGAGCGACGTGGTCTTGTCCACCTTCATCTCGACCGTGGCCCCGGCGGGATAGGCATAGCCGGCGCTGATCGCGACCGAATCGCGCCCCGACGGCCGCTCGGTCACGCTCAGGACCACATCGCCGCGGCCGGCGAGCTTGCCGGCGGGGTTGGCGCGCACGAAGGCGTAGCAGGCGGGCGCGCCGGACTGCTCCATCTTGGCGGCCGTCCAGTCGCCGAAATTGCCGATCGCCGAGGGCGCGGTGCTGGCGGCGGGCTTCGCGGCCGGGTGGGCGGGGGCGGGATTCTTCGCCGGCGGATGCGTCTGCGCCCCGGCCGGGGTCGCGGCAGCAGTGGCAAGGGCAAACAGGATCAGGGACATGGCGCGCATGGCGGCAGAGATACGGTCCCCCGGCTGGCAGGGCAAGCCGGCTGGCAGGGCAAGCGGCGGCGGGATATGCCTGCCCGCCATGTCCGCCCTCCATACCGATGCAACCGACGCGCGCCTCGCCGCGCAATACGAGGCCCATCCCTATCCCGAGCGCGACCCGCGCGAGGAAAAAAAACGGCTGATCGTCGGCAGCCCGAGCCATCTGCGCGAGATCGACCATTGGGTGTTCGGCGCCGCCCGCCCCGCGTCGCGGCCGCTGCACGCGCTGATCGCCGGCGGCGGCACCGGCGATGCGGCGATCATGCTGGCCCAGCAGATGGCCCGCGACGGGCGGCCGGGCAGCGTGACCTATCTCGACCGCTCGGCGCCGGCGATGGCGATCGCGCGCGCGCGGGCGGAGGCGCGCGGGCTGGACAACCTCGTCTGGCGGCAGGGCTCGCTGCTCGACCTGCCCCGCTCGGGGCTGGGGCCGTTCGACTACATCGATTGCTGCGGCGTGCTGCACCATCTGCCCGATCCGGCCGCGGGTCTGCGCGCGCTGCTCGCGGTGCTGGCGCCGGGCGGCGGCATGGGGCTGATGCTCTATGCGCCGCACGGGCGCACCGGCGTCTATATGCTGCAGGACGCGCTGCGGCTGCTGGCGCCGGAGACGGAGGCGCCGCCGGCGCGCCTGGATGTGGCGCGGCGGGTGATGCGGCATCTGCCGGCCAGCGCCTGGCTGCGCGCCAACGGCTATTTCGCCGATCACATCAGCGGCGGCGATGCCGGCCTCTATGATCTGCTGCTCAATCCGCGCGACCGGCCGTTCGCGATCCCGGATTTGTTCGCGCTGCTCGGGGCCGCCGGGCTGGCGGTGACCTGCCTGATGGAGCCGATGCGCTACGATCCCGCGACCTGGCTGCCCGACCCGCGGCTGCGGGCGCGGATCGGCAGGCCTCGATGGCGTGGCCCGCGCGGCGCTGGCCGAGGCGCTCACCGGCAACATGAGCACCCACGTGCTCTATTGCGTGCGCGAGGGCGAGATGCCGCCGGTGCCGGACGGCAGCGCGCCCGACGCTGTGCCGATCGCGCGCGAGATGCCGGGCGCGGAACTGGCGAAGCTGATCCAGCGCGACGGCACGATCGTCTTCAACTTCGACGGGCTGCGCGTGCCGCTGCCGCTGCCGGCGCAGGCGGCGGCGATCCTGCCGCTGATCGACGGGCGGCGCAGCGTCGCCGCGATCGGCGCCGCACTGGCGGAGCGCGGCATCGACCGCGCGGCCTTCGCGCGCGCCTGGGCCGCAACGTATGCCGCGCTGGTCGCGGTCAACCGGGTGCTGCTCGCGCCGCCCCGGTGAGCGACGGGGCCGCCGATCGTGATCTTCGGCGCGGCGGTCAGGCGCGGCGGCGTGCCCTCGCCGGCGCTGGAGCAGCGGGTGCGGGCGGCGCTGCGCTGTGCCGCGCGCAACCCGGGCGCCTGGTTCCTGCCCACCGGCGGCGTCGGGCGGCATCGGCCGTCGGAGGCGGCGGTGATGGCGCGGCTGCTGCGGCAGGCGGGGGTGGAACCGGCGCGGATCGTGCCGGAGGAGAATGCGACCGACACGCTGAGTTCGGCGCGGGCGTGCGCGCGGCTGCTGCGGGCGCGCGGGCATCGGGGGCGCGTGCTGGTCGCGACCAGCACCTACCACCTGCCGCGCTGCATCGCGTTGCTGCGGCTGGCGGGGTTCGACGCGCGCGGCTGCCGCCCGTTTGCGGGGCCGGCCTCGCACCGCTTCTCGGTGCGCTGGTTCTGGCGGCTGCGCGAGGCGCTGGCGCTGCCGTACGATCTGGCGATCGGGGTTTGGCTGCGGTTGCTGGGGCGGCTTTGAGTTGCCGCCGGACGCGCGGGCTTGGCAGCATCGGGGCAAGGTGGGGGGAAATGCTCATGCGGATCGTGCGTTGTGCGGCACTCGCCGCCTTTATCGCCGGCGCGCAGCTTTTGGCGGCAGCGGGCGCTTCGGCGCAGACCGCGCCGGCGGCGCCGGCGCCGACGCGGCTCGATGCGATCATCTCGCGCGGCGTGCTGCGCGTCGGGCTGACCGGCGATTACAAGCCGTTCTCGTTCCTCGACACGGCGAATGGCAGCTTCACGGGGCTGGACGTCGATATGGCCGCGGCACTCGCGAAGGCGATGGGCGTGAAGCTGGAGATCGTGCACACCACCTGGCCCACGCTGATGGCCGGCCTGCTGTCGGGCAAATACGACATCGCGATGGGCGGTGTCACGATCACGCTGGCGCGGGCCAAGACCGCGTTCTTCTCGATCCCGGTGATGGGCAGCGGCAAGACCGCGATCGCGCGCTGCGCCGATCAGGCGAAATACCAGACGCTCGCCGAGATCGACCGGCCCGGCGTGCGGGTGATCGCCAATCCCGGCGGCACCAACGAGAGCTATGACCGCGCGCATCTGCACCAGGCGCAGATCGTGATGTATCCCGACAACGCCACGATCTTCCAGCAGCTCGTGGACGGCAAGGCGGACGTGATGATCACCGACGGGGTGGAGACGCGGTTGCAGCACAAGCTGCACCCGCAGCTCTGCGCGATCCATCCGGACCATCCGTTCAACCGCTCGGAACTAGGCTACATGATGCCGCGCGACGTGGCGCTGAAGTTCTTCGTCGATGAGTGGCTGCGGCAGATGCGGCAGACCGGCGCGCGGCAGAAGCTGGTGGCGAAGTGGCTGGGATGATAGCGGGCGAGCCGAAGTCAGCAGCGAAC
>CAVWFK010000054.1:0-25808 GCA_963754235.1 uncultured Alphaproteobacteria bacterium
CCAGCCGCTTTCCGCAACAATCTCACGCTTCGCGGCATGGCATATCCGCCGGGTATGCTGCCTCGAATTCGAGCCGTGCCTCGCAGCGCGGACAGTGCGTCAAGCGACGGGCGCGGCCGAGCGGCATGAGATCCAGAACATGCAACGGTATCGCCACACGGCGGGACAAGAGGCAAATCGTACTGCCGATCTGAATCATGGGCCGGAATTGTAACCTGCGCCGGTGCGTGTCGCCCGCTCGCGCGCGTCACATCCCGGAACCGCCCACCGCGCCCGATCGGTTCAGAGCCGATCGGGAGCGTTGGGCGGCACGATTCGCACGGCGCTCAGCTAATCTGATTGCGCCTCGCTGCGTCGGCGGCGTGGGCGAGCTCGAGGTAGAACTCGAAGAACGCGGACGTCTGGCCACGGAACAGCCCGTCGGCGGTGAATGCGTTGACTGTCGCCACGGCACCGCCATTGGCGGTCAAGGTTGGCCGGATGATCGAGACGCGCGGCAAATGCCGGCTCAGGAACGGGCAGGGCTCCGGCATGATGAGGTTCGCCTGGATGTCCTGGTTGACTGGCGGCGCGTTGACGTTGGGGAACACCAGCGCGGGGTTGGTCGGATCGGTCAACGGCGCCAGTTTCGGCTGGACTGCGTTGCCCGCCTTGTCATGCCAGGTCTGGAAGTGCGCTGTCTCGGTAGGGCCGATGCTGAGCAGCACGCGCAGCACCTCGGCATTGGTCACCTGCTGCGCCAGGATATGGTACAGGCTGCTGCCACCCTGCTCGATGAAGCCGAAGTGGAAGGCGGCGGTATTGGCGATGCACTGGATGTGTCCTTGCGGCGAAAGATCGGCATCGCTGCGCGGGATCGCGGGAAACTGCCCGCTGCTCAGGCTCGGAACGGCCTGGGGGAATTTGAATCCCGGGTCGAGGTCGGGGTTGGCAATGCTGCTACGATACCGCCCCCACCAACTGGTATCCACGGTGAGCTGCATGAGGTTGGTCAACCGGCCAACATTCTGATTGGCGCCTGTCGCCTTGCTGCTCGGCAGCGTGCGGAACTGATCCAGATCGACCTTGTCCGCACCTTTCGATGCGAGATACGCGTCGAGAAAGAACCAGTGGCTCAGCTCGTCGTCGGTGTTGTCGTGGATGTACTGCGACATGTCGGGATCAAGATTGTTCAGCGCGGCCGTGTAGGCGGGGCTGCCACCCGTCGGCAGGCCGGGAAGCTGGTGGTCCTGCGTGCCTCCGAGTTCGGCGTATTGCAGCCACAGATCGGCTTCGATGATTTCGGTTGCCGCAAGGAATCTCAAGACCGCCACATCTCCGCGGGTCAGCGCCGTACTCGTTCCGGCCTGCTGGGCAATGGCGCTCACGGAACTTGCGGCCAGAGCCGCGCCGGCCATGGCGCTGGTCTTGAGGAACGCACGGCGGTCGCTCGGTGAATCCCCGGTCATTGTTGCCTCTTGTTGCTGCTGCCTGATCGCGCGGGCCACGTGGGCCCCGCGTTTGGCAGTGACCGAGCGGACAGACCGATTATTCCGTTACTCCCCGCCTCAATTGTGATCGCGAGCGCGTCCGCACCGGGGCTTCCGAAACGGCTGAACAATCTCTATGCGTGAGGTCGTACGAAACGGCCGGAGACGCGCGGTCACATGACGCTGCAAAGTGCCACCGCGTCTGCCGGAGCATTTTTGTTGATCGGCATGATCGCGGCAGCGCCGCTGGCCCGTGCGCAGACGGCACCGCCGATTGGGCCGCCGGCCGATCCCGCAGCGATCTGGACATTTCAGAACGAGAACGCATCCATCAGCACGGCCCGACTGACCGATCGCTACTACACGAACGGCCTGCGCCTGGGCTTCACGTCCGGCACCGGACAGGTGCCGTCGCCGCTGGACAGTCTCGGCCGGCTCGTATTCGGCAATGACGGACAGCAGCGCCTCAGCTTCGACCTGTCGCAGCAGATCTACACCCCCGCGGACACGAAATCGGACATTCCGCCGCCAGGAGATCGGCCCTATGCCGGCGTCCTGCTGGGCACATTGGGACTGCTGCAGGACACGCCGAGGACGCGCAGCATGTTGGCACTCAGTCTCGGCGTGGTCGGGCCGTGGGCACGCGGCGAGGAGGTGCAGAACGGCATCCACGACCTGATCGGCCAAAAGCGCGACAGCGGCTGGGACGCGCAACTGCACAATGAGCCGGCGGTGAATTTGTTTGCCGGCCGCATTTGGCGGGAGCCCACAGGCAGCCTGTTCGGGCTGGAGTCGGACGCGCTGCTGGAGGCCTCGGCCGGGCTCGGCACGGTGCGCATCTACGCCGAGGGTGGCGGCCAATTGCGCATCGGGCGGGGTCTCGACTCCGATTTCGGCGTGCCCCGGCTGCGTCCCGGCATATCGGGGGGAGATGCCTTCCGCGCGACCCGGCCGGTGGCCTGGTACGTCTTCGTGGGCGGCGACGGGCAGGCGGTGGCGCATGATGTCACGCTGAACGGCAATACCTGGCAGAGCAGCCCCTCGGTGACCCTCAACCCGTTCGTGGGCGAATTGCAGGCCGGCCTGGCCGTCATGGCGTTCGGGGCGCGGCTGACCTATACGCAGGTCTTCCAGACACAGGAATTCCATCACCAGAAGGGCGGGCTGCATCAGTTCGGCTCGCTGGCGCTGTCGATAAGGTTCTGAACATGCTCGCTCGCCGCACCCTGCTCGCTGCCTTGCCCGCCACCGCCGCCGCCGCAGCACCGGCGCTCGCAGCTGCCCAGGGCAGTTTCGCCGTGTTCGTGGCGGGCGTGCAGGCGCAGGCGCGTCGCGCCGGCATCCGGCAGGTGACGCTCAACCGCGCCTTTGCCGGGGTGCGGGCCAATCCCAAGGTGATCGAGCTGGATCGCCACCAGCCGGAATTCACCCTGACCTGGGAGCAGTATCGCGATCGCATCGTATCGCCGACGCGGATCGCGCGCGGGCGCGCGCTCTATGCGCAGAACCGCCGCCTCCTGGAACAGGTCTCCGCCCGTTATGGCGTGCCGCCCGGGATCCTCATGGGCATCTGGGGGCTGGAATCGAATTACGGTACCGCGACCGGCGGCTTCAACGTGATCGAGGCTTTGGCCACCCTGTCCTGGGAGGGCCGGCGCGCCGGCTTCTTCCGCTCCGAGTTGATGGATGCGCTGCGCATCCTGGAAGCCGGCGACATCACCCCGGCCCGCATGACCGGCAGCTACGCGGGCGCAATGGGGCAGACCCAGTTCATGCCGGACAGTTTCCTGAAATACGCGGTGGACTGGTCGGGCACCGGGCGGCGCGACATCTGGGGAGATCTCGGCTGCGTCTTCGCCTCGACCGCCAACTATTTGGCGCGGGAGGGCTGGCAGCGCGGACTGCCGTGGGGCGAGCGGGTGCTGGCGCCACCGGGTCTCAGCCCGTACCAGCTCGGCCGCGACCACCGGATCCCGATTGCCGAATGGGCGCGGCTGGGCGTGCGGCGGCCGGACGGGTCGGTGCCGCCCTATCGGGCCGCGTCGGCCGCCCTGCTGCGGCCAGGCGGCGAGGGGAGCGAGGATGCCTTCTTCGCCTACTACCCGAGCTTCCTGGCGATCCGCCGCTACAACCCGTCGGATTTCTACTGCATCTGCGTGGGGCTGATCGGGGATCAGGTGACGGCGTGAGGCGCCGGCTGTTCCTGGGGCTGCCGTTCGCCGCGTCGGGATGCAGCCTGTTCCGCCGGCCCCCTCCGGCTCCGGCGGTCGCGATGCACTACATCGTGGGCGCGCCGTACCAGATCGGCGGCGTCTGGCGCTATCCACAAGCGCAGTTCGACTATGACGAAACCGGGCTCGCGGAGGCATTCGGGCCGCAGGGTCCGTTCTGCACCGATGGCGCTCCCTACGATCCGACGGCGCTGATCGCGGCGCACCGGACGCTGCAGCTCCCCTCCGTCGTGAGCGTGACCAACCTGGAAACCGGCCGGCAGGTGGCAGTACGGGTGGATCAGCGCGGACCGGCCTCGCCCGCGCGTCTGCTGGCGCTGACGCCGCGGGCCATGACGCTGCTGGGGGCCGGCAGCACGCCGGGAGTGCTCCAGGTCCGCGTGCAGGTGCAGGAAGCGGAAAGCCGGGCGCTTGCTGCCACGCTCTCGGGAGGCACGGAGGCGCTGCTGAACGTCGCGGCGGCTCCGACCGGGGCGGTACGGAGCGAGTCGCTGCCGCCGCCCCCTGGGATCGCTGCGCGTCCGGGCGGGGCGGCCATCGGCCCTGCGCCGCCGCCGGCGGCCGTCGCCGCAGCCCGGATCACCGTGCCGTTGCGCCTGCCGGAGAGGGTGACGCAGGTGACGCCACGGCCGGGGCGGTTGTTCGTCGATCTGGGCGCATTCGGCGAGGCGCGGTACGCCGAGCAACTCGCGGCTCGCCTCGCCGGATTCGGGGCGGTGGCCTCCACCAGCTACACGGCGCCGCGCGACCGGGCGTTCCGCGCGCGGATCGGGCCTCTGGCGACGGTGGCGCAGGCAGACGCGGCGCTGGACCGGGCGCTGCGCGCGGGAGTAGTCGATGCCAGGATCATCATCGATCAAGGATGAAATCGCCGTGCTCCTGCCCACCCGCCGTCTGCTGCTGACCTCCGGCGCCGCGATCCTGCTCGGTGGTGCCCGCGCCAGGCCGCGCGTGGCCACGAAGAAGGACGCGGCGAAGACGGCCGAGGCGGCGGCACCGACCAGCCCGGCGCACACGCCGATCGGGCCGATCGACACCGCGGCGCGCTGGGCGATCGTGACCGATTTCAGCACCGGCGCCACGCTGCTCGACAAGGACGCCGACGTGCCGATGCCGCCGTCGTCGATGACCAAGCTGATGACGGAATATATCGTCGAGCAGAACCTGGCCTCCGGCAAGCTGAAGCTGGACCAGCAATTGCCGGTCAGCGAGAAAGCGTGGCGGACCGGCGGATCGAGGATGTTCGTGCAGGTCGGTACCTCGGTTGCAGTGGAGGATCTGCTGCGCGGCCTGATCGTCGATTCCGGCAACGACGCCTGCATCGTGCTCGCCGAGGGCATCGCCGGGTCCGAGGAGCAGTTCGTCGCTCTGATGAATGCCGAGGCCAAGCGGATGGGCCTCACGCAGACGAACTTCCGCAACTGCACCGGCCTGCCGGACCCGGATCACCACATGAGCGTGCGCGACATCGCCACGCTCGCGGCCCGGCTGATCACCGACTTTCCGCAATATTATCATTACGACTCGGAACGAACGTTCAAGTACAACAACATCGAGCAACAGAACCGCAACGCGTTGGTGCAGAAGGGCACGGCGGACGGCCTCAAGACCGGCCACACCGACGCGGGCGGCTTCGGTCTCGTCGCGAGCGCCCTGCGCGGCAACCAGCGGATCGTCCTCGTGGTCAACGGATTGCCGACCAGTCACCTGCGCGGCGAGGAAGGCGAGAAGCTGCTCGACTGGGCGTTTCGCTCGTTCGAGAACGTGACGCTGTTCGCGGCGGGCGACGTGGTCGAGCAGGCCCGCGTGTATATGGGCGCGACCCCCACCGTGCCGCTGGTGGGAGGGCGCGATCTGGTCGTGACACTGCCGCGCGACTGGCGCAGCAAGACTCGCGTGACCATCAGCTATCAGAGTCCGCTGCGCGCCCCGCTGCGGCGCGGGACTGCTGTGGGCACTCTGTCAGTGACCGGCAGCGGCATGGGAGATTTGCAGTTGCCGCTGCTGGCCGGCGCCGACGTGCCGCGCCTCGGCCTTCCCGGACGGGCGATGGCGGTGCTGACGCATATGGTGACGGGTGCCTGAGGACCGGCGCGGCTGCTTCGTCTCGATCGAGGGCGGCGAGGGGGCCGGCAAATCGACCCAGGCACGCCGGTTGCACGCGGCGCTGACCGGCCTCGGTCACGAGACGCTGCTGACGCGCGAGCCCGGGGGCACGCCGGGTGCCGAGGCGCTGCGCCGGATGCTGCTGTCGGGCGACATCGCCTGGTCGCTGCCGGCGGAGACGCTGCTGCATTTCGCGGCACGCGCGGATCATGTCGAGCAGGTGATCCGCCCGGCGCTGCATCGCGGCGCATGGGTGGTGTGCGACCGCTTCTACGACTTAACAATGGTCTATCAGGGCTATGGCCAGGGTGCGGATCGCGGTCGGATCGCCAACCTGTCGGCACAGCTGGATCTGTCACCCGATCTGACGATCGTGCTGGACGTGCCGGTGGAGATCTCGCTGGCGCGGCTGGCGCGTCGCGCCGAGGCAGCCGATCGTTACGAGCGCCTGGGGACGGCGTTCTTTGAGCGAGTACGCAACGGCTTTCGCGAGGTGGCGCGCGCCGAGCCGGCGCGCTGCGTGCTGATCGACGCCAGCGGTCCAGAGGACGCGACGGAGACTGCGATCTGGGCTTCGGTCTCGGCCCGGCTGCCCGTGGCAGCACACGCATGACGGGCCTGCCAGAGCCGCGCGCCAATCCTGACCTGATCGGCCACGCGGCGGCGGAGGGCGTGCTGCTGGAGGCAATGCGCTCGGGGCGGCTGCACCATGCCTGGCTGCTGCTGGGGCAGCCGGGCATCGGCAAGGCGACGCTTGCGTTCCGCTTCGCACGCCGGCTGCTGGCGGGCATTCCGGCGGACGGTCAGGGGCTGGATGTGCCGGCCCAGCACCCCGTGTTCCGCCGCGTGGCGGCCGGGTCGCACGCCGATCTGCTGACCGTCGAGCGCTCCTGGGACGAGAAGCGCAAGAAGCTGCGCGGCGAGATCGTGGTGGACGACGTCCGCCGGATCGCCGGCTTCCTGCGCCGCACGCCAGCCGAGGGCGGCTGGCGGATCGTGGTGCTGGATGGCGCGGAGGATCTGAACCGCAATGCCGCGAACGCGCTGCTGAAGGTGTTGGAGGAGCCGCCGCCGCGGGCATTGCTGCTGGTGGTTTGCGCTGCCGCCGGCTGGCTGCCGCCGACGGTGCGCAGCCGCTGCCGCCGTCTGCGCCTGGACGCGCTGCGCGAGACGGAGGTGGCAAGCCTGCTGGCCCGCGCGCTGCCGGAGCGGAGCGACGCGGAGCGCCTCCGGCTTGCGACACTGGCCGAGGGGTCGGTCGGCCGCGCGCTCGAACTGGCCGCCGAGAACGGGCTCGAAGTGGCCGATCTGGTATCGCGGACCCTGGCTGAGCCGTTGCACCTGTCGCTGCGCGACGCGCTGGCGGCGGCCGATGCGCTGGGCCGAGACGACGACGCCTTCGCGGCCTTCATGGATCTGACGCGGGCGGGCGTCGCCGCCTGCGTGCGTGCCGCGGCCCGGGGCGAAGCGGACGCGGCGCAAGCGCGGATGGTCGGAGATCGGTCACTTGCCGAGTGGGTCGCCGTGTGGCAGGCCCTGGGCACGCTGAAGAACGAGACGGAGGGCCTGCATTTGGAGAAGCGCGAGGCGCTGGTGCAGGGATTTCGCCTGCTCGCGCGCGGCACCGTCGCATTGGCGGCGGCATGAGCGACACAGCAAGGCGCTTCTATCTGACGACGCCGATCTATTACGTGAACGGCGCGCCGCATATCGGCCACGCCTATACATCGATCGCCGCCGATGTGATGGCGCGCTGGAAGCGGCTGGACGGCTACGACGTGTTCTTCCTGACCGGCACCGACGAGCACGGGCAAAAGGTACAGGCCGCCGCCGCCGAGGCCGGTTTGTCGCCGCAGGATTTCGCCGACCGCGTGGCCGCCGATTTCCGCGACATGGCCGACCAGCTCGGCATCACCTATGACGACTTCATCCGCACCACCGAGGAGCGCCACAAGCGCGGCTGTCAGGCGCTGTGGCAACGTCTCGCGGATGCGGGCGAGATCTACCTGGGCAGCTATGATGGCTGGTACGCGGTCCGCGACGAGGCCTTCTACGACGAGGAGGAGCTGACCACGCGACCCGACGGCATCCGTGTCGCACCCAGCGGCGCGCCGGTCGAATGGGTGCGCGAGCCGAGCTGGTTCTTCCGTCTGTCCGCGTGGCAGGACCGGCTGCTGGCGCATTACGAGGCGCATCCCGAATTCATCGCGCCGGAATCGCGCCGCCGCGAGGTGACGAGCTTCGTGCGGAGTGGCCTGCGCGACCTGTCGATCAGCCGCACGAGCTTTTCCTGGGGCATTCCGGTGCCGGGCGATCCGGGTCACGTGATGTATGTCTGGCTCGATGCGCTGGCCAACTATATCACCGCAATGGGTTTCCCGGACCAGCAGGCGCCGCGCTGGCAATACTGGCCGGCGCAGTTGCATCTGGTCGGCAAGGATATCATTCGCTTTCATGCCGTGTACTGGCCGGCCTTCCTGATGGCGGCCGGGCTGCCGGTCCCGGAACGGGTCTGCTCGAACGGCTGGTGGACGGTCGAGGGCGAGAAGATGAGCAAGTCCATCGGCAACGTGGTCGAGCCGCGCGCGCTGGCGCGCGAGTTCGGCCTGGATCCGCTGCGCTTCTTCCTGCTGCGCGAGCTGCCGTTCGGCAATGACGGCAATTTCTCGCGCAAGGCGCTGATCTCGCGACTGAACGTCGAGCTGGCCAATGATCTGGGCAATCTGGCGCAGCGCTCGCTGAGCCTCATCGCGCGGAACTGCGAGGGCAAGCTGCCGGGCAGGGGGAAGGACACGGAGGATGATTCGGCGCTGCGTCTGTCGATCGCGGCCTTGCCGCAGGCTGTGGCGCAGCACATCGACCGGCAGGCGTTCGGCGAGGCGCTGGAGGAAGTCTGGCGCGTGATCCGCGCGGGCAACGCCTATATCGACCATCAGGCACCCTGGGCATTGCGCCGCACCGATCCGCAGCGAATGGCGGACGTGCTGCGCGTCCTGGCCGATCTGCTGCGGATGGTGGCGACGGTGCTGCAACCCTTCATGCCGGGGTCGATGGCGCGGATGCTCGATCAGCTCGGCGTGCCGGAGGAGGCACGGGCGCTGGCTGGCCTGGAGACAGCCCTGCCGGCCGGCACGGAGCTTCCGCCGCCGGTCGGGGTTTTCCCCGGTTCGTCGAATAAGCGGCGTAAGGCGCTGATGCTGATCGATTCGCATTGCCATCTGGACTATTTCGCGGGCGACGACCTCGCCTCCGTGCTGGATCGCGCGGCGGTGGCCGGGGTCGCCGAGATGGTCACGATCGGCACCCGCCTCGCGGAGTCCGCGACGGTGCGGCGGATCGCCGAGGCACACGGAAACGTCTGGTGTACCGTGGGGGTGCATCCGCACAATGCCGGCGATCACGCGGTCGCAGAGCCGGAAATGATCGCTGCCGAGGCGGACCATCCGAAGGTCGTCGGCATCGGCGAGTCGGGTCTGGACTATTTCTACGACAAAGCGCCGCGCGAGGCGCAGCAGGCGAGCTTTCGAGCGCATATCCGGGCGGCTCGGCTGGCCGGCTTGCCGCTGGTCATCCATGCCCGCGATGCGGACGACGACATCGCGCGAATCCTTGTGGATGAGCGGGATCGCGGCGGGGATTTCGACTTCCTGCTGCACTGTTTCAGCTCCGGCCGGGCGCTGGCCGAAGCGGCGGTGCGGCTGGGCGGCTATGTCAGTTTCTCGGGCATCCTGACCTTCCCGAAATCCCAGGCGATCCGTGAGATCGCGCGCGACATTCCGGCAGATCGGCTGCTGGTCGAGACCGACGCGCCGTACCTCGCACCGGTGCCACACCGGGGCAAGCGCAACGAGCCGGCCTGGGTGGCCCATACCGCCGGCACGCTGGCGCAGGTGCGAGGGATGCAGCCGGAGGCGCTGGCCGTATTGACGGTCGCCAATTTCCGCAGGCTGTTCCAGAAGGCCGCGTGAGCGTGCGGGTAACCCTGCTGGGCACCGGCGGCTCGGCCGGGGTGCCGATGATCGGCGGTGCCGACGGGCGTGGGGAATGGGGAGCTTGCGATTCCCGCGAGCCGCGCAACCGGCGTAGCCGCAGCTCCATCCTGATCGAAAACGGGGCCGGAACGCTGCTGATCGACACCTCGCCGGACATGCGCGCGCAGTTGCTGGCGGCCGCGGTGACTCGGGTCGATGCGCTGCTGTTCACGCATGCCCATGCCGACCACATCACCGGGCTGGACGATGTGCGGATGCTGAACCGGCTGGTGGACGGGCCGCTCGATGCCTTTGCCACCCGCGCCACGCTGGACGAGCTGACGCGGCGGTTCGACTACGCTTTCCGCGAATGGGAGAAGCCGAACTTCTTTCGCCCGGTGCTGGCGCCGCGCGTTGTCGCCGCGGGCGAGACGGTCAGCGCCGCAGGGATCGCGGTCCGCCTGTTCGAGCAGGATCACGGCTTCATGCCGACGCTGGGCCTGCGCATCGGCGGATTCGGCTATTCGACCGACGTGGTGATGCTGGACGACGCCGCATTCGCGACATTGGCCGGAATCGACACCTGGGTCGTCGGCTGCTTCCAGCGCGAGGCGCACCGCACCCACGCCTGGCTGTCGCGCGTGCTGGGCTGGATCGAGCGGCTGCGGCCGCGCCGCGCGGTTCTCACGCATATGGGCACCGATCTGGATTGGGCATGGCTATGCGAGAACCTGCCGCGCGGCGTCGAACCGGGCTATGACGGGCTGGTCCTGGAGGTGGAATGACCGAGTCGGCCGACCGCCCCGTCAGCCCCGCGCTCATGCTGACGGCGCTCGGCATCGTCTATGGCGATCTCGGGACGAGCCCGCTTTACACCATGCAGACGGTGGTGGGGACGGCCGGCAAGATCGATGCGCAGGCGGCGCTGGGACTGCTGTCGCTGATCGTCTGGGCGCTGCTGATCACTGTATCCGTGAAATACTGCCTGTTCGTGATGCGCGCCGACAACCACGGCGAGGGCGGTATATTGGCGCTGATGTCGCTGGTGACGGGCAACGATCCGCACCGGCGCTGGCTGCTGGTGGCTCTGGGCCTGTTCGGCGCGGCGCTGCTGTACGGCGACGGCGCGATCACGCCCGCAATCTCGGTGCTTTCGGCGCTGGAGGGCGTCAATGTCGTGACCGCAGCGCTGAAACCCTATGTCATGCCGGCGGCCGTCGCCGTGCTGGTGGCGCTGTTCGCGGCACAGGCGCTGGGCACCGCGCGCATCGGCAGGGTGTTCGGTCCGGTCATGCTGGTCTGGTTCGCGTCCATCGCGGCGATCGGTGTGGCGGGGATCATCCATCATCCGGGCGTGCTGGCCGCGATCGACCCGGCCCATGCCATAGGTTTTCTGGTGCGGCATGGCTGGGGCAGCCTCATGGTGCTGGGCGGCGTCTTCCTGGCTCTGACCGGGGCCGAGGCGCTGTATGCCGATATGGGCCATATCGGCCGCAACCCGATCCGCGCCGCCTGGTATGGTCTTGTTCTTCCGGCATTGCTGCTGAGCTATGCCGGCCAGACGACACTGGTGATGCAGGGTGGGCTGGCGGACGGCGCCAACCCGTTCTGGCTCGCTGTTCCGCCCTGGGCGGTGCTGCCGATGGTGGTGCTGGCGACCTTGGCCACGATCATTGCGAGCCAGGCGATCATCACCGGCGCATTTTCGCTGACGCGGCAGGCGATGCAGCTCAACTGGCTGCCGGGCCTGCGCATCCGCCAGACCTCCGATCGCGAATACGGCCAGATCTACGTGCCGTTCGTGAACTGGGCGCTGTTGGTGCTGACGGTGGCACTGGCGATCGGTTTTCGCAATTCCGACCGACTGGCTGGCGCCTATGGCACGGCGGTCGCGACCACGATGTTGCTGACCACGGCACTGCTGTATCATGCGATGACCGAGCAGTGGCGCTGGCCGGCGCTGCTGGCCGCCTGTGTAAGCGGCGTGTTCCTGGTGGTCGATCTCGTGTTCTTCGCCGCCAACCTGCTGAAGATCGTCGATGGCGGCTGGATTCCGCTGCTGCTGGGCGCGGTCCTGTTCACGTTGATGACCAATTGGCGGCGCGGCAGCGAGGCGGTCCGCAAGCGCCTGGGCGAAGGACGGGAAGAGCCGGCGCGGTTCCTGCAACGGCTGGTGGACGGCCGGATTCCGCGGGTGTCCGGCACCGCTGTCTTCCTGACCCGCGCCAGCCGTCCGGTGCCGGCCATCATGGTGCGCCACGTCCGCGACATGGGCGCGCTGCACGCGCGACTCGCCTCGCTGACGCTGCGTTTCGAGGAGGTGCCGCGGGTCGCTGCGGAGCGGCGGGTCGAGGTCGAGCATGTGGCCGACGGTTTCTGGCACATGACCGCGCATTTCGGCTTTGTCGAGGTGCCGGATTTGCGCGCCGTGCTGGTGGCCGGGGCGTGAACAGGGGTGCGATCTGGATCTGGATCAGGCGATCTATTTCGGCGCACATGACGAAGTCGTGCCGGCGCCGCGTGACCAGCGTCTGCTGTCCGGGTGGCGGCGCATGCTGTTCGGATTCATGTACCGCAATGGCGTGCGCACGGTCGACCGTTTCCAACTCCCGGCCGCGCGTTTCGTCGAGGTCGGGCGCCAGGTGAAGCTCTAGCACCGCCGTCTTGGCCAAAATTTCCATAATATCCCTTCTGCGGCAGATCACGCGTGTTCCGGCCTTTTCCCGGGCGCGCGTTCCCAAGCCTGAATGGGCGCCAGCCCCTCGGCCGGCGCCCGCTGAATATCGGGTGAAGCTTCGGGCGTTCGTCCTACCAGGGAGCTACCAGATCCACCGGCTGGGTTCCCCACCACTTCTCGTAATTCGTCTTGTAGGCGCCGGAGCTGATGTACTGCGACACGAACATGTCGAGCCAGCGGAGGAACTCGGGTTCGCCCTTGCGCACGCCGAACGAGATCGGGTCGGACGTGTACATCTGCGGCAGCGATTTCAGGCCGGGATACTGCTTCGCCGCGTAATCGATCAGCGAGCTGTCCTCGATCGCCGCATCGACGCGGTTCTGGCGCATCAGCAGGATGCCGTCAGGGGCGAACACATCGACGTAGACCAGCACGGCCTTGGGGGCCAAGCGCTTGATGAGCTGCTCGCCCGTTGTGCCGCGTCCGACCACCACCTTGCGGCCGTCGAGATCCTTGATCGATGTGATCGGCGAGCCATCATGCACCAGCAGCTTGATGCCCGAGCGCAGGTACGGGATCGTGAAGTCGATCGACTTCGCCCGCTCCAGGGTGGCCGTTATGTTGGCGATGATCAGATCGATCTGCTTGGACTCCAGCATCGGGATGCGGTTGGCGCCGTTCACCTCGGTGATCTCCAGCTTCACCCCGAGCGTGTCGGCGAGCCGCTTCGCCACGTCGACATCGTAGCCGACGGGATTGTTCTGCGCGTCGCGAAAGCCGATCGGCTCGCCGGTCAGGGCGATGCCGACCCGTATCTTCCCGGCGCCGATGATGTTCTGCAACTCGTCCGCGCGGCCCGCGCCCACGGATACGGCCAGCACTATCGCCGCGGCCGCCATGATTCGAAGAATGCGCACTCTTTTCCTCCTTCTCCCCGGTCGTCCGCTCACATCGAGCGGTATTCTGCCGGCCTTAGCTCAGGTTTGGCCATCGCGTCCGTCCAGAGCCAATAGGCGATCTCGCCCGGGCAATTGAGAGCCACGACGCGATGGGCGCCGCGCGCATCCGCCGCATGAATAACCACGCCGGCGAGCTGCCCGCCTTTGAGGCGGCGAAGGTCGGCCACCGCCTCGTCAACCGCTTCGTCCAGGGTCATCCCCATTTTCAGATACAGCACCACCGCGCGCGCGGTGCCGGCGCGGATGGTCATCTCCCCGGTATGCGTGCAGGCAGCGGCGCCGTATGATGTGTCGGCGTACGACCCGGCACCAATGATCGGGCTGTCGCCCAGCCGGCCGGGATACTTCCAGGCCCAGCCGGATGTGCTGGTGGCCGAGACGAGATTGCCCGCCGCGTCGGCCGCCAGATAGACGGTGGTATCGCGCACCCGCTCCGGATCGGCGGCCGCGCGGCAGATTTCGGCGAGTGCCATGTCGTCCAGACGGTCGATCGCATCCGCACCCGCCACGCGCGCGATCAGCTCGCGCCAGGCCCGGCGCGAATCCTCGATCAGATTATCATCAGGATCGGCGCCGATCTCGCGGGCGAAGCGGGCAGCCCCCTCGCCCACCAGCAATTCGTGCGGAAGACACTGCAACACCTGCCGTGCCACGCTCACAGGATGACGGTAGCCACGCAGCGCGCCGACGGCACCCGTGCGCAGGGTCGTGCCGTCCATCACGGCGGCGTCGAGTTCGACCTGGCCCAGTATGTTCGGCCAGCCGCCGCGGCCCACGCTGCGCACGGCGGGATCAGCCTCGACCAGCCGGATGCCACGCTCGACCGCATCCAGCCCGTATGCGCCCGCGCGGAGTGCTTCGACGCTGGCGGCGATGCCGGCCGCACCTTCGGAATTGGCAAGCAGAAGCATCGCGGACCTCAGAACTGCATCTTCTTGAGAAAACGCTCGATGCGCTCGCCCTGCCCGCCAGCGAAGAACGCGTCCACAGGCTCGTCGGCCACGACCTGCCCCTGATCGAGAAAGGCGATCCTGTTCGATACACGGCGCGCGAACTCGATCTCGTGCGTGACGAGGATCATGGTGGTGCCGGTTCGGGCCAGGCCCTCGATGACGGCCAGAACCTCGGAAGTCATCTCCGGATCGAGTGCGGACGTCACCTCGTCGAGCAGCAGGTGGCGCGGCTGCATGGCGAGGGCGCGGCAAATGCCGATCCGCTGCTGCTGACCGCCCGACAGTTCGGCCGGGTAGCTGCGCGCCTTGTCGGCGAGCGCCACGCGCTCAAGCAGGGTCATCCCGCGCGCATCCGCCTCGGTCTTCGGCAGCTTCAGCACCCGCCGCGGCGCCAGGGTAATGTTGTCGAGCGCCGTCAGATGCGGATACAGATTGAATTGCTGGAACACCATCGCGCAGTGCTTGCGAATTTCGGTGGCGTTGCGCTTCTCGCGCACCGACAGCCCATCGACGCGGATGTCGCCCGAAAAGATCGTCTCCAGGCCGTTGATGCAGCGGATCAGCGTGCTCTTGCCGGAGCCGCTCGGCCCGAGCACGGAGACCACCTCGCCGTCCGAGAAATCGAGCGAGACCCGTTTCAGCACCTCGGTCCGGCCAAACGCCTTGGTGAGATCCTGAATCTCGATCATTGGCCTATGCCCGGTGCGAGGTCCATGCGGATTTGAGCTGCATACGGCGTTCCGCATAGCCCGCGAGCATGGATAGCGGTTTGGAAACTGCAAAGTAGAGCGCGCCCACGATGGGCCAGACGATAAATGGCTGAAGCGTGCGGATGTTGAGGATCGAGCCGACCTTGGTGAGATCCATGACATTGATCAGCGCCACCAGCGACGAGACCTGGAGCTGGCCAACCAGCAGCACGATCGTGGGCGGGATCATGGTTCGCACCGCCTGCGGCATGATCACGTCGCGCAGGCGGTTCCAGTATCCCAGCCCATAGGCCGATGCCGCTTCCCACTGGCCGCGCGGCACCGCGTCGAATGCCGCGACCACGATGACGGTGATGAAAGCGCTGGTGTTCACGGACAGCGTGGCGACGGAAGCCGTGACGGGATCGAGACCGAAGCCCAGCACCATCGGCAGGCCGAAGAACACCAGAAAGAGCTGCACCAGCAGCGGCGAGTTGCGGAACAGCTCGACATAGACCGCCGCCAGGACGGAGAGCACGGGCACACGCTGATGGCGGATCAGCGCCAGCAGAAAGCCGAGCGCGATGCCGATCAGAGTCGAGGCGCCCCAGACACCTAGCGTGACACCCAATCCCTGCAACAGAAGAACCGCGTCGTGCGGCACGAGTGTCGTGTACTGGAACCGCTGCATGGGTCCGTTGCCTAGAGCGACCGGCTCATGTCGCCGCCATCCTTCACGGACTGCTCCGCCAGCCGATGCAGGGCTCACCGATCCCCGCAGCATCAATTCGACGGGCACCCGCGCGAGCGTGGGGGCGACAGGCTTGCCGGCAATCAGGTCGACCAGAACGCGCACTCCCTGGCGGCCGAATTGCTCCGCCGACTGCCGGATCGTCGTCAACGGCGGCTGCAGCAGATCGAGAAAGCTCATGTCGTCGAAGCTCACCAGCGACACGTCCTGGGGAACCCGCACGCCCGCCGCACGGGCCGCGCGCAGCACGCCGAAGGCCAGCATGTCGGCGGCGGCAAAGATCGCGGTCGGGCGCACAGCCTGGCGCCACAGACGATCGAAAGCCTGCCGTCCGAAATCCTCGTCATATCGGCCCGTGAGGATCATGGCTGGATCAACCGCCAGCCCGGCGTCCGCGAATTCGTGGCGGAATCCGGCCAACCGTTCGTCCACGCTGACCATCCCGGACAGGCCGCCGACGAATGCCACGCGTCGGTGCCCCTGCTCGATCAGCAGCCGCGCGGCAAGGCGGCCGCCGCGCTCATTGTCGGCAAACAGGCGCGGAACCTGAACGCCGGGCACGTCCTCGTCCAGCAGCACGACCTTCTTCAGCGCGTTGATGCGGCGCACCAGTTCGGTGCTGCCCGGATGGTTGGTCAGCAACAGGATGCCGTCAAGCTGGCGGTCCCCCAGCTTCGACAGGAACTGAAGCTCCCGGCTCTCGTCGTTGCGCGAGTTGAACACCGACAGGCTGTAGCCCAACGCCGTCGCCTCCGCCTCCGCGAAGCTCGCGATCTCGGCAAAAAACGGATAGCTGATATCGGTCGTCACCAGCCCGAGCGTCTCGCTCGACCCCGCGCTCAGCCGCCGGGCAATGGCGTTGGGCGTATAATCGAGATGGCCGACCGCGTCGTCGATCCGCTTGCGTGTGTGCTCGGGCAACTCGATGCGTCCGTTCAGATAGCGCGAGACCGCGCCGACGGACAGTCCAGCCTCCCGTGCCACGTCGCGGATTGTCGCTCTCACCGCCCAGATGCTCCCGACTTCGCGGTTTACACCGGAACTAAACCGGTTTACTCTCTCACGTCAACTGCGATGATGTGACAGCGGGCGCGCGCCGCGCGAAGCCGCGGCGACACAGGAGCCTTGCATGCCCGTCCGCGAACCGCGAATCGAGCTCGCGGAGATCGACCTTCCCGATTTCGGCGAACCGACCGTGGAACCGTCCGTTCCGTCCGCCATCTACGCGGAGAGGGTTGCCGCGGCGCTGGACCGCGCCCGGCAGCATGGCCTGGATGCTCTGGTGGTGTTCGGCGATCGCGAGCACATGGCCAATGTCGCCTATCTGACCGGCTATGATCCGCGTTTCGAGGAGACCCTGCTCGTCCTGCGCCACGGCGCCACGCCGGCGCTCCTGGTCGGCAACGAGGGCTGGGGCTATGCCGAACTGGCGGCCGGGCAGTTCGACCGCGTGCTGTTCCAGACCTTCAGCCTGATGGGCCAGCCACGCGACCGCAGCCCATCCCTCGCCGATATTCTGGCCTCGCTCGGCATCGCGGCCGCCCAACGCATTGGTGTCGCCGGCTGGAAATATTTCGGCGCGGGCGACAAGGGGCTGGGCGAGATGACGCTGGAGGTGCCGTCCTATATCGCCGACGCATTGCGCCAGCTCACCGGGCCGGACGGCCAGGTGGTGAACGCGACCGAAATCTTCATGGCGCCTGATGATGGCTTGCGCGCCATCAACGACGTGGACCAGCTCGCGGCCTTCGAATTCGCCGCCACCTGCACCTCGCAAGCGCTGCGCCGCGTGCTGTTCGGCATGAAGCCCGGGATGCGCGAGTACGACGCGGTGCGGCTGATGGGCCTCACTGGAATGCCGCTCGGGGCGCATCTGATGCTGTCGAGCGGCGAGCGAGCGCGCTACGGCCTGCCCAGCCCCTCCAGCCGCGTGATCGAGCGCGGCGATCCGTTCACGATGGCGTATTGCACCTGGGGCGCGCTGACCGCACGTGCCGGATTCGTGGTGGCCGATGCGAGCGAGCTGCCATCCGGCATCCAGGACTACGTGGACAAGCTGGTCACCCCGTATTTCGCTGCGGTCGTCGCCTGGTACGAAGCAATCGGCATCGGCGTGGAGGGCCGGACGCTGCATGCCGCGATCCACGACCGGCTCGGCGACCCGTTCTTCGGCATCGGCCTCAACCCGGGCCACCTGATCCATCTCGACGAGTGGATGCACTCGCCCATCACCGCCGACAGCCAGATGCGCCTGCGATCCGGCATGGCACTCCAGATCGACGTGATCCCGGCCACCAACTCGCCCTGGTTCACGACCAACATCGAGGACGGGATCTGCCTTGCCGACGCGACCCTCCGCACCGAGTTCGCGCGCCGCTATCCCGAGGCCTGGGGGCGCATTGAACGCCGGCGTGCCTTCATGATCGACACGCTGGGCATCCGGCTGCGCCCGGAGGTGCTGCCCTTCAGCAATATCCCGGCCTATCTGCCGCCATTCCTGCTGGCGCCGCGCCGTGCGATGGTGGCCCGCCGTCCGGCCTGAATGCGCAGCGAGGGCACGAGTATGCCGCTCCAGTTCCATGTGATCGCCGCCAACCTGCCCTATCTGCTGCAAGGGCTGCTGGTGACGGCGCTGGTCAGCCTCGCCACGCTGCTGCTGAGCTTCATCCTCGCGATCGGGCTTGCCGTGCTGCGCGTCTCGAAGCGGCGCGCGTTGCAGTGGCTCGGCAGCCTCTACATCGACGTGTTCCGCAACACGCCCTTCATCGTCCAGCTTTTCTTCTTCTATTTCGGGCTGCCGGAGATCGGCATCATGATCGGGCCGATCGAGACCGGCATTTTGGCGCTCAGCCTCGCTACGGCGGCGAGCAATGCCGAGGTGATCCGCGCCGGCATCGAGACGGTGGATCGGGGCATCGTCGAGGCCGCACAGTCCTCGGCACTCTCGCCGATGCAGACCTACCGCTACGTGATCCTGCCGATCGCGCTGCGCGTGGCGTGGCGCCCGCTTGGCAGCGTGTTCGTCAACATGGTGCTGACCACCTCGATCCTGTCCACGATCACCGTCAACGATCTGATGGGCAACGCGAACACCGTCTCCTCCACGACTTTCCGGCCGTTCGAGGTGTATCTGACGGTGCTGGTTCTCTATTGTCTTGTGACGTTCATCGTCTCGGCCGGGGTCAAGGTGACGGAGGTGCTGCTGGTCCGTACCCCGCGCGCGGGCCGCTATCAGCCTGTCTAGCCAAGGGGCGATCTGACAGTTTTCCAGGGCGGTCTGGCCAGGGCGGTCCGGCCAGGGCGGTCCGGCCAGGGCGGTGGCCAGGGCGGTCCGGCCAGGGCGGTCCGGCCAGGGGGTCGGAAGGGCGGTCCGGCCAGGGCGGTCCGGCCAGAGGGAAATTGACGCGCCGGGGCTGGCGGACCAATCTGCCGCCATGATCCTGCTGATCGACAACTACGACAGCTTCACCTTCAACCTCGTGCATTTCCTGGGCGAGCTTGGCGCCGTGTGCGAGGTCCACCGCAACGACCGCCTGACTGTCCAGCAGGCGCTTGCCCTGCGGCCGGAGGCGATCGTGCTGTCGCCCGGTCCCTGCACGCCCAACGAGGCCGGCATCTGTCTCGACCTGATCACGGCCGCCGCCGGTCGCGTGCCGGTGCTGGGGGTCTGTCTCGGCCATCAGGCGATTGGTCAGGCATTCGGCGGCCGGGTGGTACGCGCTTCCGGGCCGATGCATGGCAAGACCAGCCTCATCGCGCACGAGGGCACCGATCTGTTCGAGGGGCTGCCCAGCCCGTTCCAGGCGACGCGCTATCACAGCCTGGTCGTGGAGGCGGAATCGCTCCCGCCCGTGCTGCTGCCCACGGCGCGGACCCAGGATGGCGTGATCATGGGATTTCGCCATCGCCATTTCCCTATCTTCGGCGTGCAGTTTCATCCCGAGAGCATCGCCAGCGAACACGGTCACGCCCTGCTGGGCAATTTCCTGGCGATCGCCAGAGGCCGCAACGCCCCCGGCAAGGCCGCCTGAATCCGCCACCGTGCGATGACGGCCAATCTCAAGCCCGTGCTGGCACGCCTGGCGCAGGGCGAAACCCTCGATGAGGACGCGGCCGAGCAGGCCTTCGACATCATCATGGCCGGAGAGGCCACGCCGGCGCAGATCGCCGGATTGCTGATGGCGATGCGGGTGCGCGGCGAGACCGTGGCGGAACTGACCGGGGCCACGCGCGCCGTGCGTGGACGCATGCTGGCGGTCGAGGCGCCCGACGGTGCCATCGACGTCTGCGGCACCGGCGGCGACGGGGCGGGCACGCTCAATGTCTCGACCGCCGTGACGTTCGTGCTGGCCGGGTGTGGAGTGCCCGTCGCCAAGCACGGCAACCGCGCCCTCTCCTCGCGCACCGGCGGGGCCGATGTGCTGACCGCCCTCGGCGTCAACGTGGACGTGCCGCTGGAACGCCTGCCCCAGGTGCTGCGGACGGCCGGCTGTGCCTTCCTGTTCGCGCCGCGCCACCACGCAGCGTGGCGCCACGCGACCGGACCGCGCGTCGAACTGGGCACTCGCACGATCTTCAACCTGCTCGGGCCGATGGCCAATCCGGCAGGGGTCAGGCGGCAATTGACGGGCGTGTTCGATCCGGCATGGGCACGGCCGATGGCCGAGAGCCTGCAACGGCTCGGCACGACCGCGTGCTGGATCGTGCATGGGGCGGGGCTCGACGAGCTGACCGTGGCGGGCGAGAATCAGGTCGTTGCCCTGGCCGACGGCGCGGTGCGCAGCTTCACGGTGACAGCGGCCCATGCCGGGCTGGCCGAGGCACCCGTCGAAGCCATCCAGGGCGGCGATGCGGCCCTGAACGCGGCGGCGCTGGCGGCGTTGTTGCGGGGTGCGGCCGGCGCCTACCGCGACACCGTGCTGCTGAACGCCGCCGCCGCCCTGATCGTGGCCGGACGCGCGGGCGAGTTGCGCGAGGGCGTAGCCTCGGCGGCTCGGGCGCTCGATGGCGGCGCGGCGCTGGCCGCGCTGGACGCATTGCGGAGGGAGACCGCATGAGCGGGCAGGCAGCAACGCTGGACAGCAACGCGCTGGCCCGGATCTGTGACGATACCCGTGCCGAGACGGCGCGGCGACGCGAGCGGGTCACCCTGGAGCAGATGCGCGCCCGCGCCATCGCGGGCGGCGAACCGCGTGGCTTCGGCCAGCGCCTGATGCGTGCCTGCGTGCCGGGCTACGCGCTGATCGCCGAACTGAAGCGCGCCTCGCCGTCCGGCGGCGACATCCGGCCGGATTTCGATCCCGCTGCCTTGGCCCGCATCTACGCCGATGCGGGTGCGACATGCCTCTCCGTGCTGACGGATGCACCCCATTTCAAGGGCGGCCCCGAGGATTTGCGGGCCGCCAGGGCGGCGGTCGATCTGCCGGTGCTGCGCAAGGATTTCATCCTCGATCCGTGGCAGGTCTATGAGAGCCGTGCGATGGGCGCCGATTGCATCCTGCTCATCATGGCCGCCCTCCAGGACGATCAGGCGGTCGAACTGGAGAGTGTCGCACGGATGCTCGACATGGATGTCCTGGTCGAGGTTCACGACGAACGGGAACTCCAGCGGGCGCTCGGGTTGCAGAGCAAGCTGATCGGGATCAACAATCGAAATCTTAGTACCTTGCAGACCGACTTGCGCACGACACATGAATTGAGCCCCTTGGTGCCGCCGGACCAATTCGTGATTGCCGAGAGCGGCATCCGCAGCCATGCCGATGTGCTGGCGCTCGCGGATCTATCGGTGCGCTGCTTCCTGGTCGGCGAGAGCTTGCTGCGTCAGGAGGATGTGGGACTGGCCACCCGCCGGCTGCTCGGCAACGTCTCGTGAGCGAACTCACGCATATCGACGCGGCTGGCCGAGCCACGATGGTCGATGTAGGCGACAAGCCGATCACGCAGCGGATAGCCACGGCCGCCGGCCGTGTGGTCATGCAGCCAGCGACCCTTCGGCTCATTGCCACGGGCGGCGCGCGCAAGGGCGACGTGTTCGGCGTGGCACGCCTGGCCGGGATCATGGCGGCCAAGCGCACCGCGGATCTGATTCCGCTGTGTCACCCCCTGCCCTTATCGTCCGTCGCGGTGGAACTCGCCGCCGAAGGCGAGGATTGCGTCGCGATCTCGGCCACCGTACGCACCACCGGGCGGACCGGCGTCGAGATGGAGGCGCTGACGGCGGTCTCGGTGGCGGCACTCACCATCTATGACATGTGCAAGGCGGTCGATCGCTCGATGCGGGTGGAGGCCATCCGCGTGACCGCGAAATCGGGTGGCGCATCCGGCGATTTCGTCCAGGCCTGACGGGGTGATCGATATCGAGGAGGCCCGCCGGCGCATCCTCGCCGGCCTGCGCGCAACCTCGGCGGAGATGGTGGCGTTGCCCGACGCCTGGGGTCGCGTCACGGCTGCTCCGGTCCTGGCCCGCCTGACCCAGCCGCCGCATGACGTCTCGGCGATGGACGGCTACGCCGTGCGGGCGGCCGAAGCCGGCACGGGGGCGAGGCTGGACGTGGTCGGAACCGCCGCCGCCGGCCATCCGTGGGAGGGCCGGCTCGGCCCCGGCGAGGCGGTGCGCATCTTCACTGGCGCCGTGATGCCGGCGGGCGCCGACAGCGTGCTGCTGCAGGAGGATGCCGGGCGCGACGGAGCCAGCCTTGTCGCCAGGGAGGCGTCCGCGCCCGGGCGTCACGTCCGCCGGACCGGCCAGGACTTCACGACGGACGAGGTGCTGCTCCGTCCAGGCCGACGGCTTTCCGCGCGGGATGTCGGCCTGGCGGCGGCGGCGAACCATCCCTGGCTGGCGGTGCATCGACGGCCGCGCGTGGGCATCCTGGCGACCGGCGATGAGATCGCCCTGCCCGGCGAGCCGATCCCGCCCGGCGGCATCGTCAGTTCGAACACTCACATGATCTCGGCGATGGTGCGCGCCTCGGGTGGTCACCCCTGCCTGCTGCCGGTCGCTCGGGATGACCGGACCTCCCTGGCGAACGCCCTGGATGCGGCGGCGCAGTTCGACCTGCTCGTGACCAGCGGCGGGGCCAGCGTGGGCGAACACGATCTCGTCCGCGAGGCGCTGCTGGCGGGCGGCATGGAGCTGGATTTTTGGAAGGTCGCGATGCGGCCCGGCAAGCCGCTCCTGCATGGCCGGCTGCATGGGCGGCCGGTGATCGGGCTGCCCGGCAATCCTGTCTCGGCAATGGTCACCGCGCTGCATTTCGTGTGCCCGGCTATCGAGCGGCTGTGCGGCTTGCCGGGTGCGCCCCCGGTCACGCACTGCGCCGTCTGCGCCACGCCGCTCGCCGCGAACGACGGTCGCGCCGATCATCTTCGGGCCACCCTGGAGATCCTGGAGGGCGGATCGCTGCGCGTCAGCCCATCCAGCCGCCAGGACTCGGGCATGCTGCGCGTGCTGGCCGGTGCCGACGCGCTGGTGCTGCGCGAGCCGCACGCGCCTCCGGTGCCTGCGGGCGGCCCGGTGTCGGTGATCCGGTTGGACCTGCGGGGCCTCTGACGCCCTTCCATGCCACAGCGCGCTTGACCGACACGCGAGAGCATCCGTAGAACATGACGCTCGTTGCCGGTTTGTTCCGGCGCTCCGGTCCGGGGAGACCGTCTCCATGTTGACGCGCAAGCAGCACGAGTTGCTGATGTTCATCGATCAGCACCTGAAGACGACGGGATTCTCCCCGAGTTTCGAGGAGATGAAGGCTGCCCTCGATCTGAAGTCGAAATCCGGCATCCATCGCCTGATTTCCGCGCTGGAGGAGCGCGGCTTTCTGGCGCGCAGGCGCCACCGGGCGCGAGCGCTGGAGGTTGTCCGGCTGCCGGGAGCAGCGCTTCAGGCCGAGGAAGCGGCGGAGCCGGCCGCACCCTCCGGGGGGTTCGTGCCCAATGTCATCCGCGGCGACTTTCGCGGCAGGCTGCAGGGCGTGCGCACCGCCAAGGAGGTGGGCGCGGTCGAGTTGCCGCTCTATGGCCGGATCGCCGCCGGCCTGCCGATCGAGGCGCTGCGCGACGCCGGCAGCCATATCGAGGTGCCGGTGGCCCTGGTCGCTGGCGGGGAACACTACGCGCTCGAAGTGTCGGGCAACTCGATGGTCGATGCGGGGATCCTGGATGGCGATACCGTCATCGTCCGCAAAGGCGAGACGGCGGAAAACGGACAGATCGTCGTGGCGATGATCGACGAGAGCGAAGTGACGCTGAAGCGGCTGAGGCGGCGTGGCAATTCGGTGGCGCTGGAACCCGCGAACGCCCGCTACGAGGCGCAGATCCTGCCCGCCGACAAGGTGAAGGTGCAAGGCAGGTTGGTGGGCCTGCTGCGCCGCTACTGAACGCGACAGCCGCCTGCATTGCCCGCCACGGCATGCGCGGGCTAGGAACAGGCCGTGGATCTGCTGGCGGCACTGCGCACCTTCGTCCAAATCACTGAAACCGGAAGTTTCTCCGCCGTTGCCCGCGAGGTCGGCGCGACCCAGCCCGCCATTTCGCGGCAGGTGGCGCAGTTGGAGCAGCATCTCGGCGTGCGCCTGCTCCAGCGCAGCACGCGCAGCCTGACCTTGACCGAGGATGGCCGCGAGTTGCTGACCCATGCCCATGTCGTACTGGACACCGTGGCCGAGACAGAGGCGTTCATCGGTCGCCGCCGCGGTTCCCCCGCGGGGCTGGTTCGGGTCGGCTGCCCGTCGGTCTTCGGCCGCCTGCAAATCGCCCCGCGCATCGGGCTCCTGATGGAGCGCTATCCGGATCTCGCGATCGAGCTGCTGGTCGAGGACGATGTCGTGGACATGGTCCAGCACGGCCTCGATCTCTCGGTGCGGGTGGGAGAGATCGCCGATCCCTCTCTGGTGGCGCGGCGCATCGGCATGACGAGTGCGCAGACGGTCGCCTCGACCGTGTATCTGGAGCGCATGGGCGAACCGCGCCACCCGCGCGACCTCGCGGCGCACGAATGCGTCCTGTTCAGCCGCGCACAGACGCCCACCGAGTGGATTTTCGAAGGACCGGAGGGTGAGATTCGGTTGCCGTGAAGGGTCGTTTCCGCAGCAACGGCATCGAGGCGGTGCTGGCGGCGGTGCTGAGCGGATTGGGGATTTCCCGCGTGCCGGTCTGGATGGTCCAGAACGAGATCGACAGCGGCCAGGTCCGCCAGGTCTTGACAGAGTGGCACCCGAAGGCGCGGCCCATCTACATCGTCTACCCATCCCGGCGCTTCCTGGCGCCGCGCACGCGCGCGGTCATCGATTTCCTGGTGGAGGAGTTTCGCACCGATCCGGTCATGGTGTCGGAAGGCAACGGATAGAGCGCACCCGCCGGGGAACCGCGCCCTGCCCGGTGGGCGGCCCCTGCGTCCTGTCGTGGCAGGCTTTGCCGGGCCTCCCTTCTGGCCCGCGCAACGGTTGATCGACTATAGTCCAACATGGCGTTCCCAGACGCCGTCCGGGTCGTTCTGCTCGGCGTGAACGGCTGCGCGGCAGCGGCAGCGACAATGACATGCTCATGATCGCCCGTGCCGTCGTGAAGAACGGCCCGAAGGCAATTCAGGGACGCCGGCTCCATGAGGCGGCCCGCAAGGCATGGGTCACGCGGCGATCGGCGCCCAAAATGCCGCCGGCAATTACGGGATAGCCGAATGCCCTTCCGTTTCCGCCGCACCTTTCGCATCCTGCCCGGCTTGCGGCTGAACCTAGCAAAGCGGCCTGTCCGTCTCGGCTGGCCGGCGCGGCGCCCACGTCACCGTCGGCCACGGCAAGTCCCGCACGACGGTCGGCATTCCCGGCTCCGGCGTGTCCTACACCACGACGAGTAGCACCGGACACCAGCGCCCCGGCGCCGGAGGGCGCCCCCGCGCCAGCATCTGGAACTTCACCGTCGGGATCGCGGTCCTGCTCGCCGTCGCCTGGTGGCTCGGCTGGCTCTGAGACACCGCCAAGGGGAGGCGGATCAGCCCAGTGGCGGAGG
>CAVWFK010000055.1:0-23401 GCA_963754235.1 uncultured Alphaproteobacteria bacterium
AAGCCGGTCGAGCGGTTCTCCGACTTCATCAACGTCCCCGAACTGATCGACATGTTCCGCTCGGTCGCCGACGTGGTCCTGAAGGACGATCTGCGCGGCTATCTGAAGCTGCCGCGCATCCGCGGTGGCCAGCGACAGCTGATCACCGCGCCGGCCAGCGACGCCTTCCGGGCCTACCAGAAGCATCTGGCGCGGCGGATCGAGGCGATCCAGCAGCGCACAGGTCGGGTCCAGCCCGGCGACGACATCCTGCTGGCGGTGATCACCGACGGCCGCCACGCCGCGATCGACATGCGGCTGGTGTGGCCCGCCAACGACGACGAGCCGGACAACAAGCTCAACCGGCTGATCGCCAACGTGCATCGCATCTGGGAGGAAACCGCGGCCAACCACTACCAGCGGCCGGACGGCACGCCCTATCCCATTCCGGGCGCCGGACAACTGATCTTCTCAGACCTCGGCACCATCAGCGTCGAGGCCAGGCGTGGCTTCTCCGCCTATCGCTGGATCAAGCAGGAACTCGTTCGCCTTGGCGTGCCGGCGTCCGAGATCGCCTTCATGCAGAACTTCAAGAAGTCCACCGACAAGCAGCGGCTCTACAACGAATTCAATGCCGGCCGCATCCGAGTGCTGATCGGCTCCTCGGAGACCATGGGCACCGGGCTCAACGTGCAGCAGCGGCTGAAGGCCGAGCATCACCTGGACGTGCCCTGGCTGCCGTCGCAGATCGAGCAGCGGGAAGGAAGGATCGAGCGGCAGGGCAACCAGCACGAAGAGATCGAGATCTATGCCTACGCCACGCTCGGCTCGATGGACGCGACGATGTGGCAGAACAATGAGCGCAAGGCGCGCTTCATCGCCGCCGCCCTGTCCGGCGATCGCAGCATCCGCCGGGTCGAGGACATCGGCAGCCAGGCCAACCAGTTCGCCATGGCCAAGGCGATCGCCTCCGGCGACAGCCGGCTGATGCAGAAGGCCGGACTGGAGAACGAGATCGCCCGCCTGGACCGCCAGCGCGCCGCGCATTTCGACGACCAGCTCGACATTCGCCGGCGCATCCACGCCGCGCACTACGACCAGCAGCACGCCGAAGCCCGGATCGCGGCGATCCAGCAAGGCCTCCTCCGCCGGGTGCCCACGCGTGGCGATGCCTTCGCGATGGAGGTGACGGGCCGCACGTTCACCGCACGCAAGCTGGCCGGCGCCTCGCTGCTGTCCAAGGTCCGGATCGCGGTGCTGGAACGCGACCCGCGCGCCTGGAGCATCGGCCGGATCGGCGGCTTCGATCTGACCTGCAGCATCCGCCGCCACCTGGCTGGTCAGGGATGCTCGGCCGAGCTGGTGCTGGAACGCACCGGCTACGCCCAGGCAATCGACGTCGGGGACGACCTGACCGCCCTCGGCCTGATCGCGCGCCTCGAATACGTGCTCGACCACTTCGAAGCCGATCTGGAAGACCAGACGCGCCGACAGGCCGATGCTGTCGCCCGGCTGGCCGGCTACGAACCGCGTCTTGGCGAGACCTTTCCGCTGCAAGGCGAGCTGGACGAGAAGCTGACGCGCATGGCCGAACTCGAGGCCGATCTGGCGAAGACGGAAAGCATCATCGCCGAGGATCAGCCCGAACTGCCGGCCGCCACGGCGGAAGCCGCCTGACCGGGCCTCGTTGGCGGCCCGCTGCCGCGCTGCCCGGAGCGGCACCGTCGCAACTCTCCCAACGCGCAAGGAGAACGATCATGCACCGCTGGAACGCGTCCGCGCTCACGCGCCCGCTGTTCACCGATCAGGACTTCACCGCTACGAAGTTCAGCAGCGCCGCCGAGAAGGCGGGTTTCGCCAACACGCTGCTGCGGTTTATCGAGACCGACTTCAGGCCCACACTGTTCACGCGGCGGCTGTATTCCCGCCTGTCGATGTGCTTCGGGCACGTAGCTCACACGAACCAGCTGGGCTTCCGCGACACGTTCTTCGACGACCTGCACGGCAAGGTCGCCTTCCTCGAACAGACGCTTGCCTGGCACTGCCACGGCCAGCCTGACTACACCTATTGCGACGTCGAGCGTGCCACCCAGGCACGACTGCGCATGCGATCTGCTCGCGACCTATCGCGCGCGACGCGCGGCCGAGATCGAGACCGGCGAGCGTGCCGTGCTCGCGCGGCTCCGCGCCAAGTACGACGGAGTTCCCGCCGCTCCGCCGATAGACCCGCCGCTCTTGCGCCCCATCGCACCGCCGCGCCTGCCACGGGCCGCCTCGACGGCGGATCAGCCCGGCCTTCTCTGAGAGAGAGACCGCGCAAAAGCGCGTGCCGCATCACCGGCGGCCGCCGCAAGGGCCCGCCGCACGCGGCGGCCCGGCTCCGCCGGCTGCGCCCTTGCCCCGACCGCCGGGATGCAGCCGACGGGCCGGGTCTTCCCGGAGAAGAGGAAGATCGCAGCAGCAGAAAGGAAGCATCAGATGTTCTTCCGCAAACCGGGAAAACTTGCCGGAACCACCGAAGACATCTGGGTCGCCATCGTCATGCGCCGCACCCATTGCTCGCGGGCGTAAGCGCACCTGGAGGTCGCGGCCATGATCGCCGACGGCCGGCCCGTTCCTTCCGCCACCTAACCACGATCCCACAGGAGCCCATGATGGCCGAACTTCGCCGCGTCGATCCGAAGCGCCTCATCCCCAACCCCGACAACCCGCGCCGCACCGGCGTTCCACAGGCGATGGACGAGCAGCTGATTGCCTCCATCAAGGCGGTCGGCCTCATCCAACCGCCACGCGTCAAGGAGGCCGACGGCCAACTGGTGATCATCGTCGGCATCCGCCGTGCCCAGGCCGCCATCGCCGCCGGCCTCGATGTGATCGACGTGCTGGTGTGCGACGCCGACGAAGCCGCCGACGCCATGCGCTCGGTGTCGGAGAACCTGATCCGCGCCTCGATGACCAGCGTGGCGCGGCAGGCTGCTGCCGAGCGACGATTACGGCCGCGCCCAGCTGCCGAAGAAGGCCGAGCACGTCTACGGCAAGCCGGGCAAGCACGACTGGGTCGGTCATTACCTCGACCCGCACTCCGGCGACGTGAGAACGATCGCCTACCGCATCCCAGAGCCGAAGAAGCCGAAGACGGGTGAACCCGCGGGAACGCCGGATGCCGGCGGCACGCCAGCCAGGACGCGGCCGGAGGTGACGCAGAAGGGCACCGCCATGATCGGCGACCTGCGCACCGACGCGCTGCACGAGGGGCTGAAGGAGGCAACGATCGACGACAGCACGCTGCTGGCGCTGCTGGTGCTTGCCTTCGGCGGCAGGAACGTCTCCGTCCACAGCGGCGCCGCCGACGTGGGCGCCTGGGATCGCGAGGAGATCTCCCACACCCTCACCGACGGCGGGGTGCTGACCGCCGACCAGGACACGATCCGCGGCGCGGTCCGCTCGATGCTGACGATCGCACTCTCGTGCCGCGACAACATGTCCAACAGCGGCGTGGTGGCGCGGATCGCCGGCGACACGATCGGCGCCGCGCGCCACCTGCCGAACATGGCAACGGAGGAATTCCTCTCCTGCCTCTCCAAGACCGCGATCGGGAAAGCGGCGACAGCCGAAGGCGTGCGCGTCGAGGTCCGCGGCAAGGACACCCGCACGCGCCTGATCGAACGCTTCAAGGACAGCGTCTACGTCTACCCGGCCGCCCTCTTCAAGCTGACCCCGGAGGAGGTTTCCGACATGGCCGAGGCACGCCATTCCGGCCCACGCGGGTGGGACGGCGCCGACACGAACCCTGAAGATGGCATCGGCGAGACGGCCAATGCCGACGAGCCGGCCGGTTCCGAAGGAGACGACACCGTTGATGGCGACCCCATGACCGATGGCGAACCCGCCGATCCCGCGGTGGCCATCGCCGCCGAGTGACAGCCCGCGGCCCGTTCCGGATGCAGCCGGAACGGGCTGCTCCCTCCAGTCAGAGGACGTTCCCATGACTCACCTGAACCCCGCCGGCGTCACGACCGGCGCACCCACAACGATGCTCGGCCCCACTCCCGGCGCCCAACTGGTGCCCACGACGCGGCAAACATCTCGATCGGGAGCAGTTGCGCGCCGGCATCGTCCGCCGCCGCCAGACCCTCGCTGACCTCGAGACAAGGATGGTCGCCGCTTGCGAGAACGCCGCTGCACGCGGCGCCGCCCGCACCGTGCGGCTGGATGACCGCGCCACCTGGGATCGCGCAATGTGGCAGCGCTACCTGGACGCGGCAGCCCGACTCGAGTCGGCCTGCGGCCCCGCCATGCGCCGACTGTACCTGGAGATCGACCAGCTAGAGCGGCTGCTCACGCTAGCCGCTCGCCCCATAACGGCGCTCGCGCACGGCCGCAACTGCCGGGCCTGCAAGCACCCGCCCGCAACACGCGACGACGCCACGCCTCGCTCGAAGAGGAATACCTCATGCCAGACCCGACGCCGGCGGCAGCCAAGCTGCCGCCGCTTTGCTACGTCCGTCACCCGACGACCGGCGAGGCGGTCGAAATCCATCGCGGTGAGGCCGGCTACCATCCGGTCGGCACGCTCTGCTCTCCCGACTGCCTGAACAGCCGGTTGGCCCGTCCTCCGACTGAAGACGAGATCAGCGCGATGCGCCACGGCTCCCTGATCGGCTGGGACACGCCCGGAGCCGATCCCGAGATATGGCGACGCCGGCGGGAGGCGCGGTCATGACGGCTGTACTCGACGTCGCCGATCGGGGCGCTCCGGACCAGCCGTTCCAGCTCGATACACGTTGCGGGTCGTCAATCGCCGGATCGAGCGCGCCATCACGCTCAGCCTGATGGACCTGCCTGACCGGTTGTGGCGCGACGAATACGACCACCGCGTACCGCCAGGCGAGGCAGCCGACGTGGCGATCGACGAGACCGCCGCCGAATTCGGGATCGATGCGCCGTAAGTCATCACATCGGCGAACCCGCGCCGCAGGAGCCTGGTGATGAGGACGACAGTTACCCACCGCCTTGCAGCAACCCAGGCGGCCACTCCTGGGCATCTCCGAGGAGAACAACCGCTGCTACTGCGAATACTGTCTCGCCGACGGCGACGCCTGACAGGCCGGACGGCGCACACCGGCTGACATTCCTGCTCGGCCTGCCGAAGCTCGCCGACAACGCGCTGTGGCGCATAGCACGGCGTCTCGCGGCGCCTGTATTGATCAGCGCCAACGCGCTATCGCGCTGGACGACCGACACGCTGGGCCTGCGCTGCTGGGCGGCTTCGATGGCCATCACCTTCGCCTCGCCCAGCAACAGCCGGTCTGCCTTGAACTCGGCGGGCTTCGTCGCGGCGGCCCGCTACAACGGCTTTCCCTGGAGCGTGGACGACCACCTCAATCTGTGCGCCGCCGCATCGTGGCGCTGGTTCGCACCGCAAGATGGTTATCCGAACGTGAAACATCTCGTCTCAAGCGATGGCAGCTGGTGGCCGAGAGCGGACTGGCGGCTTTCCGGAGACACCGGGCGAGAGCGGACGGTTGAGCCTGGAAGGCGGCATGCGGCTGCCTGCCTCCGTTCTCAATCCTCTGAGCCGGTTCCGACCCATCAAGACGCGGCGGCGGAGCCGCGCGGGGGTTTTCAAAGTCGCGATAATCGGCTTGAACTACGTTCCCAAGGTTACCGGATCAACTAGGAACGGCTTTTTGTCCGCAATCCAAAGAGCACACGCTTGCCCCTGAGTTTCAGTCAGCAATCGCACCCCCCGATTTGCATTCTGACCACCTGGACGGTCGAGGGCCCCGAGGCCCTCGCGGAGGCTCTGGCGTGGCTATACTTGCGCAAGGATCGTCACGCCGAGCGTGTTATCCAGGCGCTCGAGCCAGGACGTGCATCGCTCCCGGGTCAAGTCGTCGAGAATGCCATTGACACGCTGTCGGTCCGCGTCGACGACATAGCCGATGCGCTGACGTCCTCGGACGTTGAGGTTCGCAAACGCGCAGGAGATATCCGTGATACGCGCGTCGAGCACCGCGACGGTCTGCTCTTCCAGCACGTATCCTGGATCGCCGCCCATATGCGTCTCCCCAATGCGAAAGCCACGCCGCCGCACGTTCGGCAGGCCGATAAGGGCTTCGACGGAGTGCTGCTCGAAGTGGACCCGTCGCAGGCCGGTCTATCGCGGATCGTTCTCTGCGAGGACAAGGCGTCCATTAAACCCCGTGCGCTCGTCACCCAGAGCATCTGGCCGGAGATCAAGCTGATTCAGGCCGACAAGAAGGATCGGGAGATACTCGCGGCCTTGACTGCGATCCTCGATACCATGCCCGGGGTCGACCAGGAAGCAGTGATCGACGCTACCGAATGGCGGGGCGCGCGCCAGTTTCGAAGTCGCGCTCACTGCAGGCGGTGACCAGAGCAAGGACGGCGGATATCAGCACATTTTGGCGGGGTTCGACAGCGCGGCTGGAGGCACGATTGAAGCGCGTATCTGGCAGACTTGGCTGATCGGGTTATCGAAGTGTTACGAGGCAGGCGCGCCAATGTATGACGCCGTCACCAGCGCCCTGATCGCCGGAGCGCCGGCTCTGGATGGATTAGAGCCGGGCAATCTTCGCGGGGAGCTCACCGCCGCTTATGTTGAGATCGCGGCGGCACGCCTGTCGCTGGGCCAAGTGGACGACGCGTTCTCGCCGGAGCTTACGCGACTAGACCATTATCGGCCTGGGTGTGCATAGCCGCAGTGACGGAGATAGCGGGCGCACTCGGTGGGATCGAACTGGTTGAGCAGTTGGCCGATCGCCTGCCAGAGCGCATCGACGGTTCGGGCAGCGGTTGAGCGCAGCAGCCGTTTGAGCTTGCTGAACACATGTTCGATCGGATTCAGATCAGGGCTGTAGGACGGCAAGAACCATAGGCTGGCGCCCCGCGTCTCGATCGCCTCGCGCACGCCGGCGATTTTGTGGCTGCTGAGGTTGTCGGCCATGACGATGTCGCCCGGCGTCAGCGTCGGCGTCAGGAATTGCTCGACCCAGGCCAGGAACGACGGGCCGTCGATGGCGCCGTCCAGCACCAGCGGGGCCACCAGCCCGTCGTGGCGCAGGCCGCACAGAAAGGTCGTGGTATGCCAATGCCCGTGCGGCACCGCGGCGATCAGCCGCTGGCCGCGCGGCGCACGGCCGTGCGTGCGCGCCATGTTGGTGGTGGCCCAAGTCTCATCGATAAAAACCAGCTTGGTCGTGTCGAGTTCTGGCATCAGCTCGGCCCATGCGGCGCGTGCTTCGGCGACATCGGCGCGGTCCTGTTCGGCCGCCCGCAGCCGTTTTTTTAGCGTCAGGCCCAGTCGGGCCAGGGCCGACCGCATCACCGGATGGCTGACCACGATGCCATGCTCGCGCTTCACCCAGCCCCGCAACTCCGCAATCGTCGCGTCCGCCTGCTCGGCCACCCGCGCCCGCAGCGCGTCGTAGAGCGGCGCCAAACGCGGCGCCACATGGTTGTGCTGCCGCCCCGGCGTGGTCTCGCCGGTCTTGCGACGTCGCGAATGCACCTTCGACACATAGGACGGGCTGACGCCAAACCGCGCCGCCACCGCCCGAATCGGCTCGCCCACCGCGGCCAATACCCGATCCCGCAAGTCCTGCGCGTAAGCCTGCCCCCGCCGCCAGCCCATCGAACCCTCCGGTCTCTGCCGGAGTCCCCGAAATCATACCACCACCCCGATTCGGAAGCCCCAATCGCAATTCCACCGAGGGCGACCCGGGTCTAGTGGGACGGATGGGGCGCCTAGCGGACGCCTACGAAGCCCGCATCGTGCTCGACTTAGACAGCGACCGACGCCGCTCCATCGCCTTCGTGGCGGGGTCGGCGCGCCAATTCATTACGCTTGCTTCGCGGCTCCGGCTCCCGGAGGGGGTCACGACCCGATTGGACGAGGATGCCATCGGTGCGGAGATCGCGGCGGCCTTGCTATTCCTGATTGCGGAGCGTTCGTCTGACGCCTTCGAGGCCGCAAGAGACATCCAGGCCGCCGGCGAGCCGGACCCCATCCGCCGCGCCCTGATCCTTGCCCCCAGTCGCCTAGCGCGCGGACGTCTGCAAGAGATCGGAGAAATGCATCTTCCGGCCGAGCGTCTCGCCGCGCGCGATCCATTCGGCTACGCCGCTGATCTTCTGTTCCGCGAATTACTATCGGGCGTCATCCTGCTTGCTCAAGACGGCTTGGGGCTGGCTGAGGGAGACGGGGTCACCGCAGCTGTCGACCGCTTCGAGCGCGTGCGACGCCTATCCGTGGACGCTGACGTCGTCACTGACGCCACGATTCCCGCGCGCCTGCGAGCCGTCTCCGCCTTTGCCGGCCCGCACCATCTGGCTGGCCTTCTGCTGAGGGCCGCAGGCACCTTCAGGGACAGCGCTCTGGTGCGAACGCCTGCGCCCGGCGGGGTCGACCTGGAGCGCTAGAGCAAGTGGCTACGTGGCGAGGCGCGCCGTTGGCCCTACGCATGGGAGAACCACCGGCGCGCGATTGCGACAGGCTATCTGAATTGCGGCCAGTCGATGATAATGACGTCGCCGACCGGTTCGGGGAAAACCACGCTCGCCGCTCTGAAGATTGCTGCGACGATTACCTCGGGGAAAACCGTTCTTTATCTCGCGCCTACGCACGCTCTCGTGGGCCAGGTCGAACGTGATCTGAACGAACGGATCGGAGACCTGGCGACGGCGGAGAGTGTCGATGACACTACCGTCGAGGACATCCTTCCAGCCTTGCCGACCCTTGCTGTTGTCACGCCGGAACGCTGCTTCGCTTTGCTGACGTTCGCGCCCGAGCTTTTCGCCAACGTGGGGCTGCTGGTTTTCGACGAGTGCCATCTGCTCGGGGTCGGCGGTCGTGAAGGTGGCACAATTGTGAGACGAGTGGATCGGCGGGGCGTGGACGCCATGCTCTGCCTGCTGACGTTTCTCGCGACCGCTCCCGACGCCGATCTGCTGCTTCTGTCGGCGATGGTAAGTAACGGGCCAGAGGTCGCCTCATGGCTGAATTCGCTTACGGGCCGTCCCGTTCACGCTTTCGACGACAGCTGGAAGCCAACTCGTCAGCTCCGCTGCTGCGTCACCTACGGCTTTCGTGAGCTTCAGTCGGCGCACACGGCGGCGAACACGAGGGGGGAATCGGCGCGCGTGGCGGCGGTCCCGCTCGGGTTGTTCTCCCTGATCTCTGGCTGGAACCCAGGGGCGCCCGACAAACTCCTGCTCCGCCCGCTAGCGCCTGGGCCGATCGCACTCGGCTCGAGCAATCATCGCGTAGGAAGGCGATATATTACGGCCAACCGTTTCGAGGTCGCCGCATCTGTCGCGGACCGGTTCGAACGAGCAGGCCTCAAGGTGATCATCTTCTGCGATAGCATCCCTCGCTGCATGAGCACGGCCAACGGCCTTAACCAGGGCCGAGACGCGCACGCACCAGCGCGCGACCATGAACAGGAAGCTTGGAGAGCCGCAGCCATCTCGGAGCTTGGCGGGGTCAAGGGCGCATACGACGCCGGTGAACAACGCGCTGCGGTCCACCACGGCGAACTGTTGCCCGCTGAGCGCCGTCTGGTGGAGACTCTATTCCGTAGTCGGCAGAGCGGCGTGAACGTGCTTGCGGCAACGTCCACTCTGGCGCAGGGCCTCAATTTGCCTTGCGAGGTCGTAATTCTCGCCGGCACCGACCGCGTGGATGACAGCGATCCCGCCGAGACGACGCGATCGCCATTAGCTGCGCACGAAATCCTGAATGCGTTAGGTCGCGCCGGGCGGGCCGGGCAATCAGCGACAGGCTTGGCCGTGGTGGTCCCTGGGCAACCGATTGCGTGCGATCCCGCCAGCAAGCAAATCGCTCAGAGTGACAATCTTCCGATCGTGTTCTCTGAAGACGATCAGTGCTTGCCGCTTGCGGATCCACTTACGACTTTGTTTGACCAAATCGAAGTTAAGGGCGTGATTGCTCCAGAAGCGCAGTACCTTCTGCGCAGGCTTGCGGTGTCACTGGGACCGAATGCGGATGCGGCCGCCTTCAACGGACTGGCGCGCCGCACCTTTGGCTTCTTTCAGAGGTTTGCAGACAGCGCAGCAGCAGCCGACGCATGGTTGGCGCAGCGCCGGGCCACTTTGACGACCGCAATCCAGGCCACCGCGGAACCGTCGGCGCTGCCTTGGGAAGAGGAGCTGGCGGCGAAGACAGGCGCTACTCGGCGTTTCATCGCCGCTCTGGCTAAGGCCTACGTCACAGCGCCCCGAGATGCTGTTGACGCGGAACCTTGGATCGACTGGCTCCTCGATCAGTTCGACCCAGCGCACGACGATGTCGATGCCTTCCTTCGACCCGACACCATGGCTCGGGTGTTCGGCCGAGCGTACACCACTCAGCCAGACGACACAGCGAAGCGTCGCCTAGCCCTGCTGGGCGTGCGGGCGATGCTGAAGCCCTGGTTTGCAGGGGAGCCCTTGTTGCAGCTCGAGGCGCGGCTCGCCGGCCTTATCATCGCCTACGAGATCGGGGTTAAACAACCGAGCCGGGCAGACGCTAAAGCCAAGCACGCCCGGCGCTTGGCACTAAGGCTGGCGCCGGACCTGGGTTTTCTCTGCGGAGTTGTCGCCCAGGTCGCAGCCAAGCGCGAAGCGGACGAGGGTAAGATGCCTCCGCCAATTCTGCAGTTCCTGCCGCAACTCGTCCGGAGGGGATACGCCACCCCGTACCACTTCGCCTTGAGCCGGGATTTGCCATCGGCTTCGCGAGTCGAAATCCACCAGGCCTTCGTCAACGTCGCCGAGCGGCTGCAACGCTCCGCATCGGACGACTGGAGCGCTATCAGAGATAAGCTGCTCGTCGCACAGATTAATTTCACCTTTGACGATCCGCTTGGGGACGTGCTCGACGCCGACCCAGACAAAGATTCAGGTGAGTAGGAACGCTTAGCTACTTGTTTTAACGTCCGCTTTCGGGAACCTGCTGATCTCGGTGTTTCGGCCGGAGTGGGCGCGAAGCGGACTCAAGCCTTGGCGCGGCGTTAGACAGCACAAACCGGGGAATGGGTGAAGCGTGTTGAAGCACGCACTTGCTCCGAACCAGCCTCGTTCCCTCGGGTTGATACGCGGTCTAAACCGGTCCCGCGCCCGCTTCCGCATCCCCGTTTGGCTACGCCAAACGCCTCCGGCTCGCGCCGCTGCCGTGTCGCTGCGCTGCGCTCCGCTCCCGCACCAAGACCGCGGCGCTCGGGGGCGGGCGGCCCCGATCCCGGTTTCTTCAGACCGCACCCGAGGGAACGACGCCGGCGCGGAGCCGGCGACCTTCCCGAGACGGGGTGAATGAAGGAACGAGATCATGTCCGGTTACCTGAACGAAGCCACCCTGATCGGCAATCTGGGTCGCGATCCCGAAGCCCGCACGATGCAGAACGGCGGCAAGGTCGTCACCCTCAACGTGGCCACCAGCGAAAGCTGGACCGACTCCCAGAGCGGCGAGCGCCGGGAGCGCACCGAGTGGCACAAGGTCGTCATCTTCAACGAAGGCCTCGCCAACATCGCCGAGAAATACCTCGCGAAGGGCTCCAAGGTGCTGGTCCGCGGCGCGCTGCGCACGCGCAAGTGGCAGGACCAGTCGGGCGCTGACCGCTACAGCACCGAGATCCAGCTGACGCCCTACAACGGCACGCTGAAATTCCTCGACAGCAAGAAGGGCGATGATCGGTCGGCCAGCAGCAACGGCGTAGCGCGCGAGCCGGCAGCGGCCAGCGGCGATCCGGACGACGAAATCCCGTTTTGAGTGCGCCGTTTCCGGAGGGAGCTAGCGGCTCCCTCCGGTCACCTTTCCCACAACACGCCCGGCCTCTTGACCCGGCCAGCACCGGAGGCGCCCCCATGCGCATTCCTCCGAACCACCATCCCGTGATCCGCCTTCGCAACACCCTGCTCACCGCGACATCGCTGTTTGCCTTGTGGGTGCTGCTCTGCCTCGCCTCCTGCGGGCTGCCGCCTGCCGTCGCGACGCGGCAGCGTCTGCCAGTACCCGACCGCCTTGCCGCGACGCCAGGTCCGCACGGCCTACGCGAGAGCGTCACGCGCTTCGCGCCGATGGGCCCGATCCCGCTCAGCAAACCATTCGCGCCGATGCACGCAACCACCCGCCTCTGGGTCTGAGCGATTGCACCACCGCCGCGAGTTGCTGGACGCCGGAACCCCGGTGTCCAGCCCTTCCATCCGCGCCGGCCCCGGAGACCGCGCCATGAGCATCCGCTTCACACCGTATATCCATGACGCCGCGCGCGGCGTCTGGATGGCGCCCGCAACCGTCCGCGACCGGCCGGACGACTTCGAACTGTGGCTGGTCAACGCCAACGGCGTTGACATTCTGCTGGCGCTCGGGCTCGCGCCCGAGCCTGCCGGCGGACCCACCCCGATCGACAGCTTCGCGGGCGTGGTGACGGCGGCACTCCGGCCGACGCTCCCCTGAGCTGGCACCGGGCACGCAGGCCGGGGAGGGGAAGATGCCCATCGTCTTCCTCGGGCGACGCGAAGGCTACATCGAGGAACGCCTCGGCGATCTCGCCCGCCTGATCCAGCACAGTCGCGTCGCCGGCGCCACGCATATCGGCTGGAGCTGATCCCCTTGGCCGCCATCCACCACCCCACCACCAGCACCCCCGAACCTTCGCGGAGGACCGACGATGAGCAGCCGAAATACCATCCCACCACGCCAGTCCGGCCTCACCGTCGTCGTGGGCTGGGACAACCCGCTGCGCACCTTCTTCGCGCAGGTCGATCGCCAGCAAGACGACGACGATCCGCGCGATCCCACCCTGCTCTGGGTCGGGTGCGCACCCGGCGAGATCCTGCGCGCGGAAGCTCTCGTGCAGCCGCTCGCGCCCTACGCCGAGCTGACCGACGCGCACCTCGCGAAGCTGCGGGCGGACCGCGCCGCCGACGCCGATCGCGCGCCCTCTCCGCTCCAGCGCGCGATGCTCGCACGCCTCGGCCGGCGCACGTGATCCGGCGGCGCGAGTCAGCAACAAGGAGACATTGTCATGATCCACTATGACTGGTTCACGCACGCCGTCCTCGATGATGGCACGCAGCTCGTTGCCATCCGCCCGACGCTGTCCGCGGATCGCGCCGCCACCATCGTCCTGACACGCAACGCCTCGAACCTTCTGAGCACGCTGCTCAGCGCATTCGCCAACGAGCCCGAGGTGGGTTGGAGCGCCGCCCGGCAGGCTTGCCTGCGCAGCTTCCACGAAACGGCTCGCGGAAACCACACAGCCGATGCCAATGATGCGAGGCAGCCGTGATCCGCCAATACTATGCGCAGCGCCGCCGCGGCGGTGACAATCCACTTGGCGTCGGCGTCATCGCCGCCGGCACGATCTTCTATCTCCAACCGGAGTGGTGGTGGCGCGACCGCTATCGCGGCACGCCCACACGCCGCGACCCGCACATCGTCGAAGCCTTCCTGAACGGCACGATGGGCGCCGCGCGGCGCAACCGCGACACCGGCCTGTGGGAAGACGCCTACCTCGCCCGCCGCTCGGATACTGCCGTCCTCCGGTCGCTGCGCGACGGCCGCCGGAGCCGCGTCGCAGTGCGCACGCTCATCCTGCACGAAGACCACGGCCTGGTGGGCATCGTACCACGCTGCCCGACAAGCGGCTCTGGCGAGCAACCCGCCCGCATCGCCGCCAGGCGGCGTAACGGCGCCGCCGCGCTGGAACGGCAGCCCTCTTCGCAGCCACCACCGCCAGGATCGGCCTAGCGAGAACCGCCAGCGATCAGGAACCTTGCCGATGTTCGTCCGCGTCCACGCAGCGGTCTTGCGAAGCGCCATCCCCCTCTGCGCCGCCCTGCTGCTGACACTACCGAGCTGCCGCAGGAGTGACCGGGCGGCCGGGAACGATGCCCCGGGCACGGTCTTCGCAGCGGCAACCAGCAGGCAACTGACCTGCATCTCGCCTACACCCACGAGATCACCATCGGCCTACCGGCCAGGCAGGTCGAGCCGCACTTCGTCGCCGCCCGCGACCGCTGCCTCGACGCCGCCGCCCTGCACTGCATGCTGATCGAAGCCTCGATCGAACAAGAGGCGCGCGGCACCCTGTCCCCGAGCGCCCATCCGACCGTGCGGCTGCCGCATGAGGCGGTCGCGCCATTCACCCAAGCCCTGACCGCCCCGCTGCCGGGAGAACGCCCCGGTGATGTGGTCGTGCGCTCGCGCGCAACCCAGGCCGAAGACCTGCGCCGGCCGATCGCCGACGGCGCGCGGCGGCTGGCACAGTTCACCGGCTACCGCGCGCGCCTGACGGCGCTCGCCGCCCGCCCCGACATCCATGTGGACGACCTGATCAAGCTCGCGGGCCAGCTCGCCGAGATGCAATCGCGGATCGAGGCGGCCGACGCCGAGCAGCGGACATTGGCGCAGTGAGTGGACACCGAGCTCGTGTCGGTCGCCGTTCGCTCGGACGCCGCCACCGGCGGCGCGCTGGCGCCGCTCCGCGAGACCTGGAACCAGGGCACCGTCATCCTCGGCGACAGCGCCGGCGAAGCCTTGCGGTTCGCCATCGTCGCGTTGCCGTGGTTGCCGATCGGCGTCATCGGCCTGCTGCTGGTGCGCTGGATCTGGCGGGCGCGCCGGACGCGCGCTGCGGTTCCGACCGCCAAGCAACCCGGGCCGTTGCCGTAATCTCGCCAGTCGACGAGACGACGGCGCCGCGCCGCACGTCGCGGCGCGACTCCGGGCCGGTCAGCGCCCAGCGCAGATCACGCCAGAACCGGTCATCCCGCCACCCTTGCGAACGCCCGGGTGGCTGGTGAAAGTCATGAACCACGATCGGCGCACCATTGAGCACCGCGTGCATCACCGCATGCGTCCTGTCCTTGCGCATGCGATACTTCTCATCCCCGAAGCCCATCGTCTCGACGATGACCGTCGCTTCCCGCTCATCGCCGGCGCGGCAGGCCCGGACCACGAAGTCGGGCAGGCAGGGAGGCGCCGGCGCCCGCTCAGGATCAGCCTCGGCATCCGGCCCAACATCGAGCAGCGGCTTCCCGATCGAAACCAGCACACCCTTCCGGCTGCCCAGCCACGCCTGCAAGCTGCGCAGCTGCGCCAGGGTTCGCCGTTCCATCGCACTATCGACCAGCATCAGATGCGCCGCGGCGGCGCACGGATGCGCATACGCCGACAGCACCTCGATCGGACCCGCCGCTGACGCCCTGCCAACCAGACAGGCCGCCAGATACGGCGCACGTGCGGCGCGTTCCACCCGCGTGTCGTAGCCCGCCTCCGCGCGCTCCCCGAACACCCCGAGACGGCCGCTCACCGGGATCGGTTCCCCGGACACCGGCTCAAGCACGCCGTCGCCGATCGCCGCGACACGCACGATCAGAACCCCGTGCGGCCGGGTGTGTGGAAACCATTGCGGCTCCGCGCCGGCGATCCGCTCAGCGAGCTCGCCCAACCGCACCAAGCGCGTGCAGAAGAATTTGGACAGGCGCAGCCCGGCGTCGATCTCCACCGCCTTGGCGGCCGCCCACATCGCCTTGATCTGATCAACCAGTGGCGGCGGGCGCCATCCCGGCTCGATGCGTTGCAAGCCAGCTTCCGTCACCAGCCGCATCAGCAAGCGCGCCAGCCCGGGACGCTTGACGTCCTGCGAGATCCTCGAAACGCGCTCTTCCAACGGCGCCGTCCCATCGCGGAACGGCCGCACCAGGCGCATCGGCCGCGCCGCCGCGGCGGCGGAATGGCTCGCGGTGATCAGCCATTGCTTTTCCAGATCGCGACGGAAGTCGCAGGCATCGCAATGCACCGGCCACCGCGCGTCCTGATGGCGACGGATGTGCGTCTGCGCCACCGGCACCAGGGCAGGGGGCCGCTCCGCGTCATAACGGCAATCGCACAAAATCCACTGCCCCACTCCCAGCTGCTGGTAATGCCGCACCACCGCGACCGCGGCCTCACGCGCGGACCGCCCGCCGCCATGGCGCCCGAAGGCGTCCCGCAAGATGCGATCCTCCTCCGGCGTCACGAACACCGCGCCCACAACCTCGCCCTTTGGGGCAACCCGGAGCACGGCGTCAGCCTCCGGCCGGCTGGTTGCCGCACGGTGCCGCTACCCCTGGGCCGGCCCGAGCGGCGCAAGCGCATGGACCCCCGCTTCAGCCACACCACGAGGCCGCGCCGCATCAGATGCCGCAGATAGCCCGTCGTGCAGCATCCCGACCGCCCGATCTGCCGCGCGATCTCGCGCGGACGACGGGGCTCCGTCAGACAGGCCAGGATCTGCCGCCCGACGTCCGGCGGAACCTGTGCCTCGGCCAGCACCGGCCGCGCGGGACGCGGGCAACGTACCGGCCTTCACCGATCCTGAGCGCCAGCCCGGCGTCGACCAGCAGGCGAAGCGCGCGCCGGACGGCATCACGCCTCAGCCCGAGCGCGACCGCGATGGAAGCGAGCGATCGCGGCTGATCCGACAAAAGGCCGCGCACCTGACGCATCCGCTCGAATCGGCGAGTCTGGAACCGCGCGCCCAGCGCCTCCGGCGGAATCGTCGCAGGAATTGACATCGACATGGGATGGCTCCGGACGATGGTTGACGTCGGTCAACCACCAGCCTGCCGCCATCGCTTGCGAACGGCGCCGGCCGTCTGGCGGCGCTATCCCGACCTGCGGGTCGCCAGGCCAAGTAGCGCCTCATCCTCGGCGTGATGATCGCGCGCCGTCCAGGGCTCGCCGCGGCGCGCCAGGCCCACCGCGCGCGCCACACCCTCCGCCTCCTCGGCACGGATATGCGCCTCGATCAGCAACTCGGCGGTGCGCTGCGTCAGCGCATCGGCCCGCTCGCGCAGCGACGCGAGCCCAACATGACCCTCCGTCCGCGCCCGCAGCAGCGCCTGCCGCGCCGCCGCCGCATCAACCGACAGATCATGCGCCGCCCGGCACGCCGCGACCGCCTTCGTGACCACCGGCTTGAGCAACTCATCGAGCATTCCAGGCGATGCAGCGGCCGCGCCGCCGAACTGCTCAAGGATGTATTCCGCGGTCTCGGCATCCACCCGTTCGCGCAATCCCAGCTCTGGCGCCGCCAGCCCGAGCCCGGCGGCAATCGCCAGCACCTCACGCACATCCGGCGCGATCTCGCGCAGCAGCTCCAACGTCGGACGCGCCCGCCGCTCGATCGGAAACAGCAGCACGTTCTCCAATCCGGGCAGCAGCTCGATGGGCATGATCGGCCTCCTCGATTCGGCCGAAATGATAGCCAGTGGAACACCGGAAGGAAAACCGGTTGCTGCAGCTCTTGCAACGCCTCGTAGAACTCACCGCGATAGCAGGCGAGCACATACCAACCGTGCGATGCGGGACGACAGGCGAGCACGGCCACGCAGCACGTCAACCGCGACCTCGCCAACCTGGGCGCCGCAGGGCCACCAGACCCTCGTATCCCCGCTCTCCGGCGAGTCCTCGACCCACAGCTTTCCAGCAGAGGTCTCAATGATCTCCTTGGCCATGCACGGACTTCAACCAAGTAAAGCTAACGGCGCGAGACACGAGTGAGAGGGAAGGGGGTCGCGGAAGCCTTGCGGCCCCCGCCGCGGTGCCAAGTGGACAATGGAAGCCATTCGCGGACGCCGACATGCTCGAAGCCGCGGGATGCCGCTCCGTAGTCTTCCCGTCCCGGTGTGTCACAGCCGGAAGCACCGTCCACGGCGGAGGCCGTGCAGAAGCCCCCTCTCGGCGCGCGGCGCCGGGTGCCAGCCTCGAGGGCCGGGTCCGTGCCGCTCCCCCGTCGCGGGCGTCGGTCGGAAGCACGGAGGCACGCGACGGACCGGCGCCGGAACCCCCGCACCGGGCGCGCTTTGAAGGAACCGACGAGTGCAGAAACAATCACCCGCTTGTCGTGGGTGTGCCGCGGTCGCCGGCGAGGCGGACATCAGTGCGGGTTTGAGAATGCCGGCATCGGCGAGGGCAGGCTCCGGCGGCGGCGGTCTGCACGACCTCGGCTTCGTCAGGGCAGCAAGTCCAAACGTATTGCAGCCTCGGCGCAGGCCGGCACCGGAGCGGGCAGCGGCTCCAGGAGGGGGCCTGCCCACCATGGTGACCCATCTCGGTTGTGCCCAGGGTGTCGGGCGCCGTGCCCGCGACCCCCCTCGGATGCGTGCGGTTTGGGCCGGGCGGCGGTCTCCGCGAAAGGGTGGGTCCTCGCCATGCTCGGCGCGTGAAGAACGCGCCTGCGCGTGCCTCCGGTCCCGCTCCGCCGGGTGGGTCCTCCCCGGCTCGGCTCCGCCAGCGCCGGGTCCGGTCCGCTCCGCGCCTTTCTCTCCAACCGCCTATGCCCGGCCAAGGCAACCGCACCCGAGGGGTAGACGCAGGCACTGGGCCCGCGACCCCCGGGCGCAAGAGAGATCAAGATCATGGCAAGCAAGCCCACTCCGAAGCCCGCTCTGAAGGCCGCCCGGCGCCAGCCGGTGCGCCAGGCGGTCACCCTCGAACTGGTCCACGTCCTCACGCCTTCCGAAGTCAAGGCCGAGCAGATGAGCGCCACTTTCGGACTCGAGCCCGTCGCCCATCCCAGCATCCGCGAAACCACCGAGGAGCACATCGTCCGCATTGCCAACGAGCTGCGGGACAACCTGAACGACAAGGCGATGTCAATCTTCCTGCAGAGAATCGTCGGCAGCTTCGTCAACGCAGCCCACGGCGCCGCGATCTTCTATGGCGCCAAGAAGTCCGACGCCCTCGCCCTCCACGCCAAGCTCCTCAACGACGCCCGCGACGAGGACCGCGACGGCCCCTCCGGCTTCGAGAGCAGGGCAGCCCGCGCCGCCAGTTTCGCCGCCGAGATGGGCCTCCAGGCATCAGCCCTCTACGCCGCGGCCGAAGGCGCCGTCTCCGCCTTCGCCCACATGACCGGGGACGAGTGGAAGCCCTACGAGCGCGACCAACCCCCCGGCACCGTCGAGCAGAAGACGACCGCCGCGATGATGTCCGCCCTCGCCGACTGAGGCACCACGGTGGGGGCCGCAAGGCCCCCGCCGCTCTTCCCCGCCGCACCTAGAAGGAACCGCACATGAAGCCGCCGAAGCCCCGCAACCCGGTCGCCCGCGCCCTCCGCGGCCCGCGGTTCAGCAAGAAGATCGTCCGCAGCAGCAAGACCTACACACGCAAAGGCCGCACAGCACACGATCGCGACGACGGCAACACTCCGCGCTCTGCGCCCCTCCGCTGGTTTTCCATCGGCTATCGCCGACGGAACCTCGCCCAGGATAGCCCAAAACGGCAAACGGGCCGGGTGGTATCGGATCAGCGCCAGGCCGCCTCCGCGTGCGAGACCAACGGGGGCGAATATCCAATACGGAAGCTTATGCAAATGCGCGCGCTGCACTCTGTGGAACGTGTCCAAGTCAAGCAGCTTCCACATTCGGAAAATGTCCTCCTCATGTGCCCAACTGGCCAACGTGATAGAACGCAAGCGCGAGGTTGAGCAGCAAGAACAGCGTCGCGTTCATGCGCGAGCGTGCAGCGATTAGACTGTTTGTAGCAACTCGCTGAACATCGGGTATATGAAACGAAAAGATACGGCGTCGCCGCCGCACAGCAGCGGCCGCGCTCTCATCGCGCCAAGCGGCGCGACCGAACCCCTGCGGGTTTCGGCCTTCGGTTTCGATCGCTGACGCAAGCACCCATCCCGCGCAGACGCGCGTGACCCAGGGGAACCACGAGGCCTTGCCTCAATGGTTCCCCTCCGAACGCGAACTACCGCAGCCATGGGTCGCCCACGGCGCAGGGCCCAAGCGCCCCGCGCCCCGCGCAACCCACGCCCGCCCGTTCGCATTCGCCCCCTCCTTCTCCACCGCTCCCGCGGCCCCGGGAAGCAGCGGCGCACCGCTGCTTCGCAGCTAAAAGGAGAAGAAAAATGAGCACCACCGAAACAACCACCACCCCCCGCAGCAACCGCCACGGCGAGTCCGAAGAGAGCTTCGCCCGCCGCCTCGCCCGCGCACGCCTCACCAAATCTCAACACGCCGAGATCGACGCCATCTACGCCGCCCTCGACGCCGAGTGGACCGCCGAAGGCCGCACCACTCTCCCCGAACGCGCCCCCTGGACCGCCCTCGACATCCTCGAATGGCAGGACCTCAACACACGCGAGCGATACCTCGACCTCAAAGGCTACGCCCGCGCCAGCGATCGCATCGCGGCCGCCAACCGCACCGCACACGTCATCCCGCTCGCCGCCTGATCCATTCCACCGGGGCGACTGGCAGCAGTCGCCCCACTCTCCCCGGAGACACCACCATGGCCGACTTCTGCCGCGCCTGCTCGATCGAGGTCTGGGGAACAGACTTTCGCGACCTCGCCGGACTGACCATTCCCGAGAATGCCGCCCACGGCCGCTACGCCCTCGCCCTCTGCGAAGGCTGCGGACCCATCCAGGTCGATCCCGACGGAAACCGGATCGCAGACCCGCCGCCGAGTCGGATGTTTCGGCCGACGAACTTCGCCGCATGGACGAGGCGCACGCGGCCGAGGAACGCGCCTGGGCCGAAGCCCGCACGTCCGGCCTCGACTTCATCCCCGGATGCAGCTGCTGCGGCAGCAACACGCCGGAACTGATCGACCGCTGTCCTTGCCGCGGCATCGACCTTCGAGTGCTGGAACACCAGTCATGACCAGCCAACCACGAACGCCGCGCGTCCTCAACAAGAAAACCGACCGCATCCCGCCAGGCGCTGTCTACTGCGGCCGACCCTCGCCGTGGGGAAACCCATTCGTCATCGGTCGCGACGGCACCCGCACCGAGGTCATTGCGAAATATGAAATATGGATCATGCGGCAGCCGCACCTGCTCGCCCGGCTGGACCGCCTGAAAGGGCGCGACCTCATTTGCTGGTGCGCGCCTTGCGCCTGCCACTGCGACATCCTGCTGCGGCTGGCAAACCCAGCCTTGCTCCGCTGCGCGTGACCACCGTGAAGACGAACACAACGAATTCGCCCGCGCGCCACGGCGCGCGGGCTTATCGGTGCCAAGGAAAAACAGCGATGCGCACGCAACGCCGTCCGTCCTGACACGCTCCGCGCGTCGGTTCCCGAAAAGGCCTCTTCATGTCGGCCGCGAACGCGGACTACAGCAGGCAAGGACCGCCCGTCGCGCGGAGCCCAAGCGCTTTGCGCACGTCGCGCCCGCCCGTCCGCATTGCCCCTCCTTCCCCTGGGCCTCGGCGACCCCGCCGCAAGGAAAGGAAATCGAAATGAGCAACACAGTCCACGACGTCACGATTGACGCAAGGCTCCATCGGGCCGCGGGTCAATACCTCGACGCGCTGATCACACTCGATGAATTTGTGCAGCAAATTCCACGCATCAGGATCAAGAACGCAGGCCGCCTTTGACCGCGCATCCGGAACTCGGCGAGGCATTCACGCAAGGCGTCGCCAGCTTGCTGGTGCGCGTTGTCGCGATCCAGCAGACCTTCGGGCGTGCAGCGCCGTCCGAATGCGAGATCGCCCCGTCGGGAGATCGGATGACCGGGCGCGCCTTGCTCGGCGGTGAAGAAGTGCCGGACGAGATGGTTTCCGACAACGACTTCACCTGGATCATGCCGGCCATCGCCTACAATCTTCCCACGGGAGGCGTTGCCGGTGAAGGAGCCCTCCCCACGCACATCCGCCGCCTGATGGTCCACGACGGCGTGCTCATGTCCCCCGCGACCAGTGATAGCCTGATTGAGATGGACGCAGGGGAGAACGCGACGGCGGGGGGCTGACACCACACGGAAGACAGATCAATTCCTTGCGAAGGTAATCACTGCCCGGCCGACGCAAAACGGCGGCCGGTGCGGTCAAGAATGCGAAGTCGGCTCCTTTCTCGTACGCATGATGGTCGGATCGTGTGCCAACTCGCCAGCCTACGCCACCGGCGCGGAAGCGCGCCGCTGGCGACGCGCATAGGCGACGTGCGCCGGGCGGCGACCGGCGCTGCGCGCCGCCTCGCGCTCCAGCCGCCGCCACGCCGCGTCGATCCTGTCCCGACCGACGAACACCAGCGGCGCATCCTCCCGCAGAACCGTGCGCAATGCGTGCAAGGGCACCGGAATGTGCGCGAGCGCATCATCAAAGCGCGCGTGCCCGGCCGATACCACGAAGCCACGAACCCGCACCGCGGGATCGGCGATGAACCGTTCGAGGGCGCGCACATGATTCAGGTTCTGGATCGCCGGATTGAGGAACGAGATCTGCTGCCCGCCCGCGCGGTGCTGCGTCCAGCGCGGCGCATCCGCGCCGCCGGCGATGAAACCGGAATAGGTCTTCGTCTCCAGCACCACGATGCCGTCCGGCGCACGCACGACATGATCGAGCTCGACCGTGCGGCCGCGTGCCCCGGCGAGGATGACATTGTGCAGCGCCGGCCACCCCAACACCGCCAACTCGCAGGCAACCAGGCGCTCGCCGACTTCGCCAATCCCCGCCGCACGTGCCTCCTGTGATGGCGCGAATGGCGCGTCAGCATTCGCGACGGTGCGTGGGCGCGACCACGCCAGCACCGCCGCGATCACCGCGCCGGCGCCGATCGCGCTGACGACGAACGGCAGTTGCGGCAGCAGACCGACGACGCCGGCGCTGCTCAGCGGCTCCACCACGGCAGCGCCGAACGGTGCCGCCTCCAGCCCATAAGCCACAAGACTCGCAAACCCGAGCCAAACGACCAGCGCACCGATCAACCCGGCCAGCCACGCCGCGAGAAACAGGACGGGCCGCCGGCCGCGAACCGCGCGGCCACACAGACCGGCCGACACCAGCGCCATCACCGCCGCGGCCATCACCACGACCACGCGCGGCAGGATGGCCACCAGCGGTCCCAGCACGGACAGCAACTCCACACGTGTCGGCATCATCAGCACCGGTCCCTGCAAGGCTCGGGGACCGTGCCCCAACCGCCTGCGAACGGCGCTCTGAAAGGAAGAACGCTGGGGCACCGTCGGGGGGAAAGCGCCTCCACACTGACTTCCCATTGTCACGCCGGCCAAGGTCGGGCCGGTTCAACCCCGCCTGCGGCGCCGCGCGAAGCCGCGCGGCTTCGGCACGCAACCTACAGCGGGCCAGGCCGCGCCGGTCGCAGACCCCAAGAGGTCCGCGCCCGCCGCCGCCCGACCCCGCCCGGTTGCATGCCTCAGAGGTTGAACCGTCCCGAAGGCCGGCGTGCGCCGCTCCCGTCAGCAATCGGCTGGCAGTGAAGAAAGGGAGCACGCCATGACCATCATCCGCTGCACCAACTGCGACTTCGACAACGCCCAGATGGCCGACGACGGCTTCGAAATCATCGCGATCGAGGACTACCGCTGGCCCGACGGCCACATCGAAAGCGAAATCCTCTGGGCGAGGGAAGAGCAGCCCATCACCGAGGACG
>CAVWFK010000056.1:0-48065 GCA_963754235.1 uncultured Alphaproteobacteria bacterium
CTCTTCATGTCGGCCGCGAACGCGGACTACAGCAGGCAAGGACCGCCCGTCGCGCGGAGCCCAAGCGCTTTGCGCACGTCGCGCCCGCCCGTCCGCATTGCCCCTCCTTCCCCTGGGCCTCGGCGACCCCGCCGCAAGGAAAGGAAATCGAAATGAGCAACACAGTCCACGACGTCACGATTGACGCAAGGCTCCATCGGGCCGCGGGTCAATACCTCGACGCGCTGATCACACTCGATGAATTTGTCCAGCAAATTCCACGCATCAGGATCAAGAACGCAGGCCGCCTTTGACCGCGCATCCGGAACTCGGCGAGGCATTCACGCAAGGCGTCGCCAGCTTGCTGGTGCGCGTTGTCGCGATCCAGCAGACCTTCGGGCGTGCAGCGCCGTCCGAATGCGAGATCGCCCCGTCGGGAGATCGGATGACCGGGCGCGCCTTGCTCGGCGGTGAAGAAGTGCCGGACGAGATGGTTTCCGACAACGACTTCACCTGGATCATGCCGGCCATCGCCTACAATCTTCCCACGGGAGGCGTTGCCGGTGAAGGAGCCCTCCCCACGCACATCCGCCGCCTGATGGTCCACGACGGCGTGCTCATGTCCCCCGCGACCAGTGATAGCCTGATTGAGATGGACGCAGGGGAGAACGCGACGGCGGGGGGCTGACACCACACGGAAGACAGATCAATTCCTTGCGAAGGTAATCACTGCCCGGCCGACGCAAAACGGCGGCCGGTGCGGTCAAGAATGCGAAGTCGGCTCCTTTCTCGTACGCATGATGGTCGGATCGTGTGCCGACTCGCCAGCCTACGCCACCGGCGCGGAAGCGCGCCGCTGGCGACGCGCATAGGCGACGTGCGCCGGGCGGCGACCGGCGCTGCGCGCCGCCTCGCGCTCCAGCCGCCGCCACGCCGCGTCGATCCTGTCCCGACCGACGAACACCAGCGGCGCATCCTCCCGCAGAACCGTGCGCAATGCGTGCAAGGGCACCGGAATGTGCGCGAGCGCATCATCAAAGCGCGCGTGCCCGGCCGATACCACGAAGCCACGAACCCGCACCGCGGGATCGGCGATGAACCGTTCGAGGGCGCGCACATGATTCAGGTTCTGGATCGCCGGATTGAGGAACGAGATCTGCTGCCCGCCCGCGCGGTGCTGCGTCCAGCGCGGCGCATCCGCGCCGCCGGCGATGAAACCGGAATCGGTCTTCGTCTCCAGCACCACGATGCCGTCCGGCGCACGCACAACATGATCGAGTTCGACCGTGCGGCCGCGTGCCCCGGCGAGGATGACATTGTGCAGCGCCGGCCACCCCAACACCGCCAACTCGCAGGCAACCAGGCGCTCGCCGACTTCGCCAACCGCCGCCGCACGTGCCTCCTGTGATGGCGCGAATGGCGCGTCAGCATTCGCGACGGTGCGTGGGCGCGACCACGCCAGCACCGCCGCGATCACCGCGGCGGCGCCGATCGCGCTGACGACGAACGGCAGTTGCGGCAGCAGACCGACGACGCCGGCGCTGCTCAGCGGCTCCACCACGGCAGCGCCGAACGGTACCGCCTCCAGCCCATAAGCCACAAGACTCGCAAACCCGAGCCAAACGACCAGCGCACCGATCAACCCGGCCAGCCACGCCGCGAGAAACAGGACGGGCCGCCGGCCGCGAACCGCGCGGCCACACAGACCGGCCGACACCAGCGCCATCACCGCCGCGGCCATCACCACGACCACGCGCGGCAGGATGGCCACCAGCGGTCCCAGCACGGACAGCAACTCCACACGTGTCGGCATCATCAGCACCGGTCCCTGCAAGGCTCGGGGACCGTGCCCCAACCGCCTGCGAACGGCGCTCTGAAAGGAAGAACGCTGGGGCACCGTCGGGGGGAAAGCGCCTCCACACTGACGTCCCATTGTCACGCCGGCCAAGGTCGGGCCGGTTCAACCCCGCCTGCGGCGCCGCGCGAAGCCGCGCGGCTTCGGCACGCAACCTACAGCGGGGCCAGGCCGCGCCGGTCGCAGACCCCAAGAGGTCCGCGCCCGCCGCCGCCCGACCCCGCCCGGTTGCATGCCTCAGAGGTTGAACCGTCCCGAAGGCCGGCGTGCGCCGCTCCCGTCAGCAATCGGCTGGCAGTGAAGAAAGGGAGCACGCCATGACCATCATCCGCTGCACCAACTGCGACTTCGACAACGCCCAGATGGCCGACGACGGCTTCGAAATCATCGCGATCGAGGACTACCGCTGGCCCGACGGCCACATCGAAAGCGAAATCCTCTGGGCGAGGGAAGAGCAGCCCATCACCGAGGACGAACTGCCCTTCTGACGACACCGCCACGCCGGGTCCGCAAGGGCCCGGCGGCACGGCTGTACCCAGCAGGAGGACAACCCATGCCGGAGTTCTGCTACACTCCCCGCCATGAACATCGCCCTCCGCAAGCCGCGCATGACCCGCGAGGCGTTCTTCGACTGGGCCCAGACCCAGGACGTGCGCTACGAATTCGACGGCTTCGAGCCCGTCGCCATGACCGGCGGGACCGTCAATCACAGTCGCCTTACCCGCATTCTGCATCGCGCCCTCGACACGAGGTTGAGCGGAAGCGGCTGCGAGCCTCTCGGACCGGATGCCGGGGTCGCCACTATCGGGGCCGCCGTCCGCTACCCGGACGCCCTCGTCACCTGCACCAAAACGCCGGGTCCCGCTCACGTCGTCGAAGGCGTGGTGGTCGTATTCGAGGTCATCAGTCCGACCGCCGGGCGCATCGACCGGATCGTCAAAGTCCGCGAATACGCTGCCGTCCCCTCGATCCGCCGCTACGTCATCCTGGAATACACCAGCGTTGGCCTCACCGTCCTCGAGCGATCAGCCGGGGACCAGCCGTGGACAGTCACCACCCTGACCGGCGGCGACACTCCTCCGCATGCCCGAGATCGGCATCGAAATCCCCGTAGCTGAACTCTACAAGAACATCGACCTGCCAGGCGCCGACCATCGGGACAGCACTCCCGCCGACAGCGCCACGCCCGAATAGCGTAGCGGCAGACTCCGAGCACCCAGAAGAGGCGCCCAGCCTCCTATGCGGGACAGCCTCACCGAGGCGCTATGCGCGCCGGCCAGCCCGCTCACGAAGTGCATCGAAGCGCCGATAGACCCCCTTAACCTCATCATCCTGCGGGCCGAGCGCATAAGCGACCTTCGCAGCCCGCTTAGCCAACGCCCGCCACTTCCCCTCGGGCGTCGCCTCGAACAGATCGAGCAGAGTCCCCGCCCGCGTCGTCGCCAGCACCTTCCGCGCCCCGGGGTCTCTCAACGATCCTTCATGCAGCACGTCCGATACGGCGACCGCCTCCCGAAACCGGCCGGCGGTCCGCAGAAACCGCGCCAGCTGTCAATACAGATCGTCGGGAACGGGCGTGTTCGCTACCACATGGCGCGAGCGGAACTCGGCAAGCACCGGGGCCCCGATCCGCGCCAACCCCCGGTCTTGTCCGGCGCTGAGCGCCAGGTAGAAAGCGCGCCGCTCAGGATCGCCCGGAAACCGCCCCGCCGCGAGAGATCGCAGCAGCGCCAGCACCGCGCGCACCGCCTCCGCGGCCCCGAGCCTCGCTGGATCAATGCCAGCCCGTCCCAGCTCCCGGCGCTCCTCACGCTCGCGCAGTTCCGCCGCCGACCATGCCGCGCGTACAGCCGCGCCCAGCGGATCGTCGGGGACGCCCATCGATCACGACGCCAGCGCGCCCGCCTGAGCAGGACACGCCGGCCATCCGCCAACCGCACGGCGCGCCCGTCCGCATCGAGCTCGCCGATCGGCACCGCCTCGGGACTCTCGCGCGAGATGGTGCGAACCACCCGCATCAAAGCCGGCGGAACCGGCCAGAAACAACACCGCACTCAGCAGCAGCAACGCGACCCAAGGAGGAGGCCGGAGGCGGCGCAGAAGGCGAGAAAGCGCCCTGGTCACCACACATCTCGCCAATGCGCGCTATGCCGCCCAATGACCCATGCTCGCACCCGGTCGGCGAAATCCTTACCCGCCGCCGGACTGATTTTTGAAGTCAAACCCGATCCTGCCGTTTGACATGACCGATGGAATACACTTCTGCCTTACGGATCCGAAACTTTGCCAGGGCTTTAGAAAACTGGCAGAAATCCAGCCAGTCTTACCATCGAGGAGGAGCGCGGCAATGTATCCGTTCGCTTCGCGAGTAGGCGACGCTACGATAACAATCGCCGAAGCCCGGCCCAGCACCGCCGAGTTGGCTGATGGTTGACTGTAAAGCGGCACTACATACGTTGGGTCCATCATCTGCTGCGGGGTCATTTTTAGCGCCATGCACCCGTAGCCCGGAATCGGCCGAACCGCTGTGAGGCCCTGGGCGAAGCTTGACGCCGAGGCTACATAACCAAACAGCACGAGAGCGCCGACAAGCGCGACGATACGCATAGTTACCTCCTTCAGCTCAGCACCGACTGTCCGGCCGCATTGCCAATCTTAGTGGCCACAGAAGCGCGCCATTGTCCGACCGTTGTGCCCATGGGAATATTATTCTTGGTGAGGAAGCTTGCAGGAACCAGCGCGGCCAAAGATTGACTATCCGCGGCCGTTGCCACGGGAGCAGCAAATTGAGGCCCGAACTCATAGTAGCTGCGAGTGTCAAGAACCGTTGGATCCCCGATGTTGGCGCTTTGGAGGCTTTGAACCGCCTGCATCTGGTAACCCGCGGCGGCGATGGCTTCAGTCACGGGGTCCATTCGTCCGGCATCGCCTGGAACGATCTGCAACGCCAAGGCCGGATTTGCCGCGAGGGCCGTCCGAAGTCCCTCATTGAACGCGGCGGGGAACATCTGGAACGCGCCCTGCGCCGCTCCCGACCCACCGACGTTCTGGCACCCACTCTCCAGGACACACGTTGCGGCGATCGCAGATGGATTAACCCCAAGCGATTGAACGGCGGTGATCGCCTGAATACCCCAGGTCGTACCCATCATCGTGTAGAGCGGTTCGCTCCCGCCGACACTGCCACCGCCAGTTCCGTCTCCGGTGCCGCCTCCAGTGTCGCCAGTTCCGGTGCCGCTCCCCGAACCGTCGCCACCCGGAAACGGGTTCGGCGTTCCGGGGTTTATCGTGATCATCGGAACCCCCGGCTCCGAGACGTAGGGCTGAACCTGCACCGGCGGCCCGTTCAGAGTCACCGGGACCTGCCCGAACGCGCCAGGCCCGGCCACCAGTGCGGATATTGCGGCCACTACCGCGAATGCCGCCTCGGGGCGGCGCCGAGTAACCCGGTGGGCCGGTCCCAGCCGCCTGAGCGGCAGGGGGTGCGCCTGCGCGAGTAGAGTTCGCATACCATCTCCTACGATCTGCGCCACCCACACTCGCCGACCCACTTGCGAACGGGCCTTCTATTTTCATTCCCCTCACTGGACCGGTCGCGCGAAGCTCGTGACGTCGCAGTAGGGATGTCCCTGCGCGGCCAGAGGATGCTCCAGACATTGGCTGAGAGCGGCCGCCGGCCCGCCATCTTCCCACGCGCGCAAGACGTAACCGCCCAGGAACAGGCCGAGCGTCACCAGGCCGACCACCGCATAGCGGCGCCGCTGCAAGGCATCATTCCAGCGGCGCTCCCGCAGCAACAGCGCCCCCTGTAGCTTCTCGACGAACAACGGCAGCGTCTCGTGGATCATCCGAGCCACCACGTTCTCCTGCTCGATCTGCAGGAAAATCTGCGCGTTGCGCGCCTGGGTGAGCCCGATGCTGGCCGCCTTCGTGATCTCCCGCGCACGCGTCAGCTCCATCTCGGCCGCCGCCCGGTTTTCGCGGGCGAGCGCTTCGAAGCTGGTCCGCGATGCCGCGCCGAGCCGACCCAGCCATCCCATCGCTCCCAGCAGGGCCGAGACAAACCTCCCCTCCCTGCTGTCGGGTCTAACACCCCACTCTCGACCAGCCGCCTCGACTCCGGCGACCAATTCTTCCAACTCTCTTTCCAGGTTCCCAACGACCTGGTCAGACCAAACGGCGCCGGACACCGTGACGCCTGCCATTTCGGTCAAGTCTGACATATCAGCTCCTCCCGCCCGGCATCGCGGGCAACCAGTGCGCCGGGATCGCGGCAAAGAATTTCGGCACCTCATCCTCCCAGAAGATCTCCACACGCGTTTCGTCGGTGAAGGACAACGGCTTGTGGCCCGGCTTCGTGACGCCCCGGCTGGCCTCCTCAAAGGTCAACCCCTGATCGACCACGGCACCCATACAGATCAGCCGCGGGAACCAGACCAGCTTCGCGCCTTTTTCCAGTGCGTCGACTACCACTTCGTGGCCGCACACCTCGGCGAACGCGGCCTCGACGGAGCGCCCACTGGTGACGAGGCCGGTGTTGACCACCAACAGCGTTGCCGCGGGCATGAACAAGCCGCCCTCCATCGACAGTTTGAGATAGTCCAGGTCTGCCGGCTCCGGCCCGAGCACATGCCAGGCGACCGCGCGGGTCCCCCGCCGCTCCATCGCCTTCACCAGCCGGACATCGCGGGCCAACTGGCGGATCATCGGGTCCCCGCCCGCCATGTCGAACACCACATCGAACCGCTCCCTGATCTGCCGGGCGAGGTTCCGCTCGAACCAGAGGCGCTTCTCCTCCGGATCGTCCGTCGCCGGGCGCAAGGCGTCCGCATGGAACAGACTGAGACTGTGCGTCTGGTTCTGCTGATCGCTGTTCCATGCTTCCAGCCGGGCACCCCGCTGCCGGCAGACCTGAACAATCGTGATCGCGATCATCGTCTTTCCGACTCGCCCGCGCCCGCAGACGATCGCAGTCACCGGCATTCGGTCGTCGATCCCGGACGGACGCGATCCCATGCTACCTTCGGGATCGGGTCCATCCGGCCTTGAGATGTCGTCCATCGTCAGTCTCCTGTTCATGGCGCCACCGGGATGGCGACCCCTATGTCTGCCGGCTCCGTCACACCCCACGGTCCTTTGCCCGAAGAGCACGGGTCAGCCTTTCGAGCTCTTCGGCCGCATGCCGGGTCATGACCCTGCCCTGGTAGAAGACCCGGCCGGCCGCGATGGGATTGCCGTCGGGATCGACCGTCGGAAACTCGAACGGAGCCTCGATGTCGATCGGCGCCGAACGCGGCCCCACCACGCCAACGGCTGTCGAATGAGATTGCGATGGCGGCGGCAGCGCCAGGCGCGGCGGCGTACCAGCACCTCCACCCCGCTCCGTCGGCGACACCAACTGCGGCCGCCAGCTCGGCGAGATGCGGGAGGGGGGCTTCACCCCTGAGCGCGGTGGCGGGGCAGCGCGGGTCTCAGCCTCGATGTCCCGGCATACCCGGTGCCAGACTTTGCTGACCGCCTTGGGCGTCGGCGTCACACCACCGCGGCCCTGCATACCGTCATGAAGCATTTCCCGAACGAGGTCTGCCCAAACTAAAGTGGCCGACAACTCGCTCACGCGGCGGTGGTGGGCCCGGAGCCAAGCATAGACATCACCGCGGCCGCGGTAGGGCCTGATCCGCTTCTTCGGGAACAGCCTGGTGTTGTTGATTTCTGCCATGCAGCGGATGCTGGCAGGGGTTTCTTGCGAACGGCGTGTGCCGTCGCGTTTTTCTTGCCCACGAGGCCCGCCCGACGAAGTCCGGGCGCCGTGCTGGCGCCGTCGCGGAGACGTCGGGGCGCCGTGCTGGAGACGTCAAAGCTGTCCATATGGACCAATGCACCGGCGGTGCTTTTTGCCGCGGTCCCGATCGGCAACCGAAAAATCGCGAGTTCGTGAAGTGACCACGAATTCTCCGTTCGCAAGGTTCTTCTCGATCTCTCGCTCCACGCATGGAGGCGAGACTCAAACAGAAACACGAGGCCCACACGAATGGGCACGGCGGCCCGATCAGACTGCGCCTCCCGTACCGCCGCATGTCATCGAGAGTCGCGATGCCAGTGTGGGCGATCTCGCCTCTGGGCAGTGTCCGCGATCCAATGAGCGTCCAGGCCGAAGCCCGGTACGATCATCGAGTGTGAGCGGGGGCCGGCCAGGGGCATCTTCCGCGAAGGCGGCGCGGAACACCGGGACGGCCTCTCCCCGGATCACGGATGGCGCCCGTAAGCTGGTAACGGCCTACACGAAGGCGGTCGCGCAGATCGCCTGCGGTCCGAGCTCCTGGTTCACCCACCCGCGACCTTACCCGGACATCGCCCCCTTACGGGTTTCGCCGGATCAAGGTTCGTCCATACCGGCGCCAGCCTCGCGCCGCATCCGGCGCGCGGCCCTGGCCAGCAGCATCCGGTCGTGGGCCAAGCCCAGAACCTCGACCACGCCCAGGCGCCACCCTATAGATAACGAAGTGTCGCGCCTGACCCACCCGCTCGTGCCGCTCGACCCAGCGGCGCCCCAGCCGCAGCGGGTACACCTGCAAGCCGTTCACCCGCGGCACATTCCTGGAGCCGGGCAGGGCAGGGGAGGCGCCCATCCCGCGAAGACGGCCAGCATCAGCCGGTGATAGCGGCTGGCGGCCTCGAAGCCCCACCGCCGAGCGCTGTCGAGGAGAATGTGGTCGATTTGGTCCTCCGCTGACCCGACGAGCCGGTACGACACCTACGGCGTGTCGTTAACCCGACCCGCGCGCAAGCGGTTCATCGCGCGCTGGTGGAGCGCCTCGCTGTCTTCGGGCGTCGAGATGAGGACGTAGCATCCGGCTTCGATATCCGCGATGCCCTGATTCGCGATGGCGACGACCTCGTCCTCGACGTCCAGCTCGTCGGCGTAACGACGCACCGCCTCCTCCAGGTACGCCGACTCGCTCTCGAGCCGGCCTTCGGCCACCTGGCGGTCGATGATGGCCTTGAGGTGATCCGGTAGCTGAACTTGCACGACGCCCATGAAACCTCCGAGCGGCAGGATAGGCCCGCTGCCGGCCGACTGCACCAGCAAACAGACCGCGGCGGATCTGGCGGGAGTTGATAACCCAGACCAAGCCAAGTGGATGACGGTCGCTCAGAGACAAAACGCCAGCAACATCCAGTCCGTCCCACCACTTGGTTCACTTGGTCACCACTTGCAATTCGCCGTTCGCAGGCCGACGCGCGACGCTTCCGCCAGACACGGAGGCGGGAATGCAACCGAACCATAATGCGGCTGCCAGCGACATTGGCGAGCTCCAGGGGAGCATCGAGGAGAAGCTGGGCGCGATCGAGTCGCAGGGCCGGCAGACCCTCGAACTGCTCAAGGCGCTGATCGGGATGCTGCTGCCGAAGGAGGGCGCCCGGGAGGGGCTGTCGTTGGAGGAACTGCTGGCCAAGCTGGTGGCTCAGCAACGCGAGGCGATCACGATCGGCAAGATCACCCAGGCCGATCTGCGCCGGTTCCGCGAGACCCTGCCGGCGGCCGTCGCGGAGGCAGTCGGGACCCGCGCGGACGTGACGCGGGTCTTCCGGTCATGATGAACTTCCGCAAGATCGCCGCTGCGTCCAAAGGTCGGCTGCTGCTGCGCTACTTCACCGAGAACACACCGGAACCGATCCATCCCCCGGCCTTGGACGCGAATGGGCGGCAACTCGACGAGGGTGGCCGGCTCACCGCCTACTACACGGGGCGGGACAGCCGCGCGACCTGGCGCCCCGACATGCCGGCGGCCCTGGCCCGCGCAGCGGGGATCAATCCCCACCTGATGCCGCGCGACGCTGAGATGTCGCGCCTGTTCGAGGGCAGGCGAGCTGACACCGGCGAGGCGTGGTCGAAGCACAAGCGCAAGCTGAGCGGCTTCGACCTGGTATTCTCCCCGCACAAATCCGTCACCCTGGCGGCCGAGTTCGCCGCCACTCCGTCGGAGAGCGCGGCGATCTGGAGCGCGATCGACCGCGCCAACGATGCGGCCATGCGCTACGTGGCCCAGGTCCTCGGCTGGGCGCGCAAGGGGGCGGGCGGGGAAGACGGGGCGGACCCGGGGGCGGTCGGCTGGATCAGCTTCAGGCACCATGCGGCGCGGCCGACGCTGCATGTGCAGGACGGGCCGGGGGGACAGACCTACCTGTTCGATGCGCCGGTCGCCGGCGACCCGCACGCGCACATCCACAACTTCCTGATGAACCTGGTCGTCACCGACGACGGGCGGATCGGGTCGCTGGACTCCAGGGCGCTCACGGATGCGCGGGTGAAGGAGTTCGGCGCCTTCTTCCAGGCCGTCCTTGCCGACGAGCTGCGCCGGCTCGGTGTCCGGATCGACTACGACATCTGCGGCAGCGGCGGCCGCGGCGTAGGCGATCCCCGAGACGGTCAGTCGGAATTCAGCAAGGGGACAACGAGATCCTGGCGCAAGGCCAAGGTTCGCCGCAGAGCCAGGGATCGAATGGGACGACCTCGCGCGCTGAGCGGAAGCTGGACATCGTCGAGGAGGCCAGGCGAGGGCCGGCTCGGCAAGATGAAGACGACGAGCGTCGATCTGGCGCGAGCAGGCCGAGGCCGGGCTGGCGGCATCGCAGCGTGATGGAAGGGCGCCGCGCACCCGAAGCTGACCGACGCCGAGCGATTCGACCGCGCCTAGGCCTTCGCGGCCGGCACTGGCAGGAATTGCACACGGCGATCGTCATACCCACAGAAGCTCGGCATGTATGCGGCGCGCGGGCTGATCGGCACCGGCATCGCCGGCGGGGTGGACGACATCAAGCTGGTGGTCGAACTGCTGAGGAACGCGGCATCGGTGAATGGTGAGCAGTCGCCCTGGTGGTCGGCATGTCGACGACCAGGTGCGGGTCACCAACATCGCGCAGATCCGCATCGAGGACAAGTGGCCGCGACCGCGCGGGCGAGCGCCCGGGACCGGCGGTGTGTTGTCCGTCGCAGGCGCTGCCGGCGATGCGATCGCCGGCACCGGCACCGGTTCGCCGAAGGCCAGCGAGCCGCCATTCATGCGTCGGCGAAGGCGGCGCGCTCACGCCTGCTGACCGGCGTCGCCGGCGCCGGCAAGACGACGCTTAGGCCCTGGTCGCGGCGTGGCGTGCCGATCGGCGCTTCGCGCGCGCGGCCGCGAGGTGATCGCGCTGCGATGGCCTGGCGCCAGGCGGATGCCCTTCGGGATGCGCGACATCCGGCGCACATACGCCGCTGTCGCCGCTGCTGAAGATGATCGAGACCGGCGAGTTCAAGCCCACCCGCAACACCGTCCTGGTGCTCGACGAGGTGAGCCAGATCGGGCCGCGGCCGATGCTCAAGCTGCTGGAGCTGCAGGCTCGTACCGGCATGAGATCAAGATGCTGGGCGACCGGGGCGGCGCAGGCGATCGAGGCCGGCGACGCGATCGAGATCCTCCGCCGCGCCCTGCCGCCGGAAGCTCCTGCCGGAGCTGCTCGGCGACGATGCGCCAGGCGACGAAGCGCGGCCGCGAGATCGCCGGGCTGTTCCGGAAGGGAGGCGGATGTGGCCTTGGCGATGAAGCGCAGGACGGCCACGCCCTGCTGGTCGGCGGCGATCGCGAGCAGGTGGCGGCCCGCGTCGCCGACCTCTACATCGAGCGGCGGGACGCGCTGCTGGGCAGCGGCTCGAAGCGCGGCATCAGCGTCACCGCACCCACCAACGACGACGCGGCGGAGATCAGCCAGGCGATCCGGAAACGGTTGAAGGAACGTGGCGAGATCGGCGCCAGCGAGGCGGTCTATCGGGCCCTCGACCAGCGCGGTCAGACCTACGAGCTGGCGATCGCCACTGGCGACAAGCTGCGGCTATTCCGGCGCACCTGGGGCACGATCGACGGACAGCGCCGCGAGATCGGCAACAACGGCGACGTCGTGGAGGTGCTCGGGCGGACCGTCGATGGAATCCGGCTCCGCACCAAGGATGGCCGCGTGGCCGAGGTGGAATGGCGACGGCTCGCCGATGACGCAACCGGTCGGCTGCTGCTCGGCTTCGGGCACGCGCTGACCATCGACGCCGCCCAGGGGATCACCTCGGACGAGCACATCAACGCGCTGCCTCGCGGCACGTCAGGCGTCACGGCCTTCACCACGTACGTGGCGGAGAGCCGCAGCCGTGGCGCCACCTGGACGGTAATCTCCGAGGCGGCGGTCTATGAGGCCGAGCGGCACCGGCAGGCGCTCGGCGACATCACGCCGATCACCAAGGAGGACCTCTGGACGCGGGTGGCCGAAGACATGTCACGGAAACCCTACAAGTCACTCGGCACGGACCTGCTGGCGGCGGCGCGCCGCGACCGGACGTGGGCGGTGGACACCTTCATCGCCTGCAACCACGCCCTGGAGACGGCCGCGCTCGACAACCCGGACTTCGCACGCCAGGCGGCGAAGCGGTTCCGGGCGCAGGCCATCAACGAAAGCTTGTCGCGTCATCTGGTCGCGCTGGATAGCGCCATCGAGCAGAACGGCGCCGAGTTGCGGGCGACGATGCAGGCGAGGGAAGCGGCGGAACACCTGCAGGCGCTGCGGGCCGAGGCTGCGGCGACTAAGCGGGGGCTCGACGAGGCGGCGGAGAGCCAGCCAAGGCCGGCAGCGCTGTCGTGTGGACCCGGCCCATGATCGTCTCCTTCCCGACTGCCCCTTCTTGCCCGCCCCATGAACAGCATAGAGTTGCCGTGAGCGCCCGAAGCTTGAAAGGCCTCCTGCTCGGCGCGTTGGCTCTCTCCGGCTGCGCCGGCCCGATCGCGGTGATGGACCCCCACGCCGACACGGGACCGCGCATGTACGCGATCGCCCGCCGCTTCGATGCGGACCGCCAGCAGGGCGGCATGAGCAGTGTGATCGCCGACATCGAGCAGTGCTATGCCTCGGCGAGCAAGCCCGTCATCAAGGTTTATGCGCTGCGCGACTGCCTCGTGCTCGACTACACCGGGTATCATACGGACGCCACGATCGGGCGTCGTCTGTACCACCAGTCCCGGCCATTCTTTGAGAACCAGGTTTTCATCACGCGCGTGGAGACATACGCTTTACTCGACGGCTTCGCGACGCCAACTCAGCGCGCGAAATACCTGAAAGACACCAGCGACCTCGTGCAATTTGACCTGACGCAGCTCAACGCCGCGCCGATCATCGTGCATCATCCGGTCGGGATCCCTCTTGCCACGCACTTCTGACCGGACAGGCACTCAATCCGGCGGCGGGACGCCGAACAGCCGCGCATCCCATTCCAGCGGCTCGGGCGGCGCGACGGCGATCCGGCGCGCGTCACGGTGCCTCGGATTGACGACGTAGTTGGCCTCTCGCGGCACCAGCGCTGACGGCACGCGCAGGATGGCGGTGCGGCCCGAAGCGATCCATTCACCGCCGGCGGCCGCCGCTTCCGGACTGCCGAGGGCGCGCCAGTTGAGCGGCGGGTTCTCCATCAGGTCCTCGACCGCGACGGCCGGCTGGACCTCGGCCTCGACCAGCAGCGTGCGGCCAAGATTCCGCCGCTGCACCAGACGTTCCAGCATGGCCAGCGAGAGCGTGCCGGCGGCGTAGATCACCGGGACGCCGAACGGGTTCCAGCGGCCGCCCTGGGCGGCGGCGCCGGCACCGTCCCAGATCGGGAACGCCGCCGTGCCGAGGCGGTAGAGCCTCACTCTCCCGGCGCTCGGCGTCAGACCGGCAGGTTGTGCTCGATATTGTGCAGGATGCGCTCGACCTGCCGCGCGCCCAGATCGCTGGCCGCGACTTCGATCGGCCGGGCCGAACCCAGCAGGGGATGCGGAGCGTTGAGCCAGTCGCGCGCTTCATCGGCGCTGCCCAGGGCTTGCCCGGCGAGTGCTACGATCCGCGCGAGACGCTCGGCCCGCTCGCTCGCCGCCGGCGAGAGGCGGGTTCGACGCTTGAGGGTGGCGGGCGAGGTGATGAGCGCGGCCACGCGGCGGCGGGCTGCGGCCTCGTTTGGTGCGGCGTTGGCGACCAGCGGCGCAACCACGGCGGCGGGCAGCCCACGCGAGACGGCGGCCGCGAGTTCGACCACGGTGCGGGGCGTTCCACCGACGGCGCGCGAGCCGCCCATCGCCGCGGTCACCTTGCTGACCTCAAGCGGATACATGGTTGACCTTCGATCAACTGACCCATCATATGATGGTCAATTGACCGGCTGACAAGAGGCGTCGCCATCGCATGATCGGCCACGGACCGGAGTGTTGAGCAAGAACACCGTCGCCGTTATGGTCAAGCGCGACCGAACCACAGCCGAACAGCGGATGACGTCGGCACTGCAGCTTGAGCCTGTGATCAAGAAATTACCGCCAGGGTTCGACGTCATGAGGGCTGAGGCGCACACCGAGGGCTACCGCCTGTTGGAACGGTTTGCCGCGGACTGGGACTAAGGTGCAACGCAGTTTGATCGCAAAGGAGAAATGCTGCTGGCCGCATATGTGGATGGCGTGCTAGTGGGCATTGGAGGCCTCACGCTTGAACCCGCCGTGGCAGGCGCCTCTCGCATGCGGCGCTTTTACGTGCGGCCGCCATTCCGCCGGCACGGTGTCGGGCGCAAGCTAGCGGCAACCTTGCTCGAATATCCCCGACGGGTCGGCCGAGGCGTGACGGTCAACGCGGGTACGCTGGACGCGCCGGCATTCTGGAGAGCGCTCGGCTTCATGCCGGACCTGCGCCAGCGGCACACTCATATTTGCATGAGCTCGCCCGCTGCGAAGTGAGGCACGTCGATGCTGCGAGCACAGCGAGCGAGTAGTTGCAACGAGGAGTGTTGTCCAAGAACGACGCTGCACCTCAAATCGCCTCATCATCCGCATCGAGATGCCGGCCCGGCAACGCGATCGGCAGGACCGACGACTGACGCACGGGAGACGACCAGAAGCGATTCAGCCGCCTGAACTCCGCGTCACCGTCCGCAAGCAGCCCAGCCGCCTGGCTCCGAGCGCATCGGTAGCCAACCACCTGCGCCCCGAACAACTCGGCCTCCGGCAGGGAAAGCGCGGTCGAGAACGCCCAGGCCTTGGCCGCCGTCTCGTGCGTGTAGAACGGACCGGCCATGCCGCGGCCGGTGTTCAACAGGACCTCACCGGCCCAGAGGACAACGCCTGACTCGGTGATCTCTGGGGAGTCCTGCTCCGCGCGCCAATCGATTTCGCGATCAACGCGGCCTGGCCGATCAGCACCCGCCGCTGCGTCGGTGCGGGCTGGCATGGCGCCGAGTTGTCCGACGGTGCTGGAGACGCTTTCATCGCCATCGCCGTCCTCCGGCTGTGCCTCCTCCTCCTCCTCGTCGTCGGTGTCGAGGAGATACGCGGCTTCATCCCCGGTTGCAGCGCGGATCAGGATGAACGGATCCCTGCTCCCTTCGACGATCACTTCCGCGGCCAGCACCGTCTCGAAATTGCTGGTCATGAAGACCGTGGTTTCCGCCGTGAGGGGCTGCGAGTCCTGTTCAAGCAGATAAGCAGTCTCTGGATCGACCCTGAGTGCGGGATCGATCTTGACGCCAAGAATCTCCCCGACCATCGGGGGCAGCGGCCGAAGCCACTTCGGCATCGTATCGGTGGTGACTTTCGTGCGAGTTGCGTTTGCCATCGACTTCTCTCCGGGCGCGGCTGGCTGCCTCATTGCGTCGGCATGCTGGTCGCAGCGGCCCAGCCATCGTTCATCATCACGAGTGGTAGGGTCTGCGAGACCGGCTGCGTATGCCTCAATTTGGCGCGGAACGCCGCCTGCACTGCTGGCGTCTTGGTCCAGGCGTCGTACTCGGCGCGGGCGGTGAACGTCACCCGGGAGACCTTCGCATTGTTGGCCACCCCGGGATCGATGAAGCGATCGACCGCCACCACCCGAATATGCCCGGCGCAGAAACCGCCGGGAGAACCCGGCCCGAGGCTGTTCGGGGCCTTCCAGAGCGGGCGGCCTTTGTCGGTCAGGTCGTCGGACACCGCTTTCGTCGCCTGACCGAACAGGCCTTGTGTCGTCTTCTCTGTTCCGCGCTTGAGCAGGCCGGCCGCCGCAAACGCGGCATAGCACGGCGCGGCAACCTCCGCGACCAGGGCGATCGTGACATCGACCGGGAACGACATTGGACCCGACCCAACCAGAATATCACCGGACGCGGGCGTCAGCATGGCGCAGTTCTTGTCGGAGAATGCGGCCAGCGCGTTCTGGAAGTTCTCCTTGCTCGCCGCCTTGGGATCGCTGCATCCGCTGAGGACGAGCGGCGCCAGCGCGCCGGCGAGAGCGGCCGGGGGGATCGCGGCGCGGCGATGACGAGATGTCGGGTAGATCGGCATGCTGCTCGTGGCGGTCAGTGTGTGTTGCCTCACGGGTAATCGTAATGCGTCGGCACCCAGACATAGCGGCCGCCGCGCCAGACGTAGCGGCCCTGAACCAGGTCCGCTGGCACGACGCGCCGCGGCACCGTTTCCGGCGGTACCCAGAGCCATCGCGCGCCGTCCAAGGCCCAATGTCCTGGCAGCAGCGCGTAGGTCACGGTCGGCGCGGACGGCGGCACGATGATGACGGTGCCGGCCCGCGGCTGCGCCTGCAGCGGGGCGGGGGGAACCTCGTACTCGGGCACGGATGGCAGCCGGGCGGGCGGGGCGACGGCGGGCGGCAAAAGGGAAATCGGCTGTGCGCGCGCCGGCGCGCCGGCGGCTGCGGCCAGGCTGGCGCTGGCGGCGAGGACTGCGGGCATCACGAGCGGGCGCATCGTTCGACCTTTCTGCTGGAGGGTTGCCGCCGGGCGCTCGTAAGGTTGACCGCAGCCGGGGGATGTGTGGGCGGATCGCGCCGAGCGCCGGCTCCTGGGCCAGCAGCCATCGCGCGGCGAAGGCGCGGGTCTCGAAGGCCTCGACCGGCAGCTTCAGGCCGAGCGTCCGGCTGACGCCGTGGATCTGGCTGACGCCGTGGATCTGCAGGATCTGATCGGCCGAGGGACGGTCGGCTTCGAGCAGCAGCTTCGCCTCCTGGCGCCATGCCAGGGTGATGGCGCGCAGCTCGGGAATCCGGTCGGCCGGCACGAAGACGATGCTCTTGACGATGCCCGCCGCGGCTTGGCGGCCGTTGTAGCGGGCGTTCGCCGCGGCGCGTTGCTCCCTGGTGCGGGCTGGTTGGCGCGCCATCAGGCGGCCTGCTCGAGGCCGGCGGCATCCCGGACGGAAGCGAGTTCCCGGATGACCGCGTCCAGGTGCCGGCGGAGCACGCCCACCGGCATGAGCGGCGGGTCGATGACAGTGATCGCCTCCAGCGCGGCGTCGCGGTCGCCTAGGATCGACAGCGCGGCACTTCGGGCGGAAGGCTCCGGCACACCCGAGGCCCGCTCGATCGCCGCGATGCCGCGCAACAGGCCCGCATCGACCGGCTCGTTCGGCAGGCCGACAGCGGGCGGCCCGACAAAGGTGACCTGGCTGGCGGCGGCCAGCATCGGGGTCACGCTGGTGACGGGCGAGCCGTCCGCGGGCGGTAGCGGGCGATCCGCCATGAGTTCCTCGGGAACAAGGGCGATCTCGGCCAGGGCGCCACGCACGCAGGCGCGGGCGTTGCCGCCGCTCCGCGCGGCCCTCGCGAAGCCGCGCAGCAGGGCCGCCAGCCCCGGCGAGACGTCTTCCTGGACCCCGGCGGCGAGACTGCCGCCCTCGATGCCGGCGGCGATCTGGCCGATGCGATCAAGACGCCCGCGCACCTCTTCGGGACTGGGCGGGCGGAGCATCAGGCCGCGGCCAAGGCGCTTGGGGCCGGCACCGTCGATCTGGGCATGGAACAGTCGCGCGTAGATGCGCCGCCCACCGAACAGCACGATCGCCTCGCCTTCAATCAGCGTCGTCAGGTCGTTCCAGTCCACCCGCGAGACCGGCCGCACCTCGGCCTGCCGCGCCTCGCGATAGGCGCCGTCGCTGGCGCCGTGATAAGCGGTCGCCTGGGTAACGTAGGTCTGCCCGGCGGTCTTCTCGATCCACTCGCGCGTGCGCCCCGCGTCCTGCTGGCGCATGGCGATGGTGAGGTTGGCGTTGCCGAGCAGTGAGGCGGTCTTCTCGCCGAGCCGCGCCCAGATGCCCGAGACCTCCTGGAAGCCCAGCATGAAGCTGATGTTGAGCCCGCGCCCCATGGCCAGCATGCGATCGAGGCCGCTGGTCGCGTAGTAGGCCAGCTCGTCGAGTACCGACGGGGAAGGGGGAGGGGCCCATGCCGGGCTTGTCAGCCTCGGTGTAGTCGCCCTCCAGGGATGCGCCGAGCAGCTGCGCCATCATGCCGCGCAGCGACGCGACGACGAGCTTGCCGAGCGCGGCGAGGGTCGCGTCGGAGTTCTCCAGTGCGGGCAGGTTGACCACCAGGATGCGGCGGTTGAGCACGATGTCGCGCATGTCGATGTCACCGTTCTCGACCCGGAAGATGTGGCCGAGCGAGACGGCGAGCTGGGTGAAGGTGGCGGTGAAGTAGAACTGCGCGAAGCCGTGCTGCTTCGACGGCTCCTCGCCCTTCTGCTTGTCGAGCGGCATCGACGGATCGTAGCCGGGCAGCTCGCCGAGATAGGCCTTGAGCGGCCAGACGATCTCCTCGGGGATCTCGCCGTTGACGTCGATCTCCGTCTCGGCGCCGGTCTCCGGATCGCGCACGAAATAGATCTTGCGCATCGCCAGCCTCCAGATCCAGCGCAGCTCGATCGAGAAGCGGAGGACCTCGATGTTCAGCGCCACGCCCTTGTGGTCGCGCAGCCAGACCAGCACCGGCGCGATGGTGCCGACCAGCGCCACGGCACGCTCGCGGAACACGCCGTTGGCGTCGTTCTGCGTCTGCTCGCCAAGCTGGCTCGCCAGCAGCTCGCGGATGGCGTCGGCGTTGCCCGTCGCGAAGGCGTTGAAGGTGTGGCTGTCCTTGAGGCCCGACGCGACCATGAAATTCAGCACGCGCACGTCGTCCTCGCGGCCGAAGCGCCGGGCGAGTGCGAGCACCTTGCCGAACAGGTCGCGATCGGCCTTGCCATCGACCAGCACGAAACCCGAGCCTTGCGCGAGCGCGCTGACCAGCAGGCTGAGGATCGCGGTGGTCTTGCCGGCGCCGGTGGTGCCGGGGATTGTCATGTGCTGGCGCGCGTCCTCCGGTGTCACCCAGAGCTCCTGGCCGTTGATGGACCAGCCGATGAACAGGCTGCCCGCCGCCATCCTGGCTTTGCGGCTGCCGGGCGTCGGGTTGCTGTAGTCGGGCAGGCCGGCCGAGCGCGGCAGGCGCATCGGCAGCTTGACCCGCCGCGTCAGCACCCAGAGCGCGTAGAGCAGCGAGGCAGGGACGGTAAGATCGACAATCGCCGGCTCGAGGAACGTGCCGAGCGCCACCATGCCGAGGACCAAGCCCGAGGCGGAGCTGCGCAGCGCCTCCGACAGCCGGACCGTGAAGGGGCGGATGTCGCGCAGGCTCTGCGCGCCGGTGCGCTCGTACTGCTCCTGCGGCCCGATGATCTGACGCGGGATCATGCGGCGTGACTCGGTCGCAGCGTGGTGGCGAGGGCCATGACGGGGCTACTCGTGCAGGCCGAACGGGTTGGCTGCCACGCCGCCTGCACGCGCCGACGATCGGCCTGGCGGCGGCGTGATCCGTGGCGGCTGGGCGAGCTGCTGGCGAAAGGCGGGCTGGATCCCAGCGGGCGAGGCAGAGGCTGCGGTCGGGCGCGGGAGCGGGTGGTCGGGGAAGGCGGGCTCCGCGCTGGCGGCGGGCGCCGGCCGGGGCGCGGCCAACGCCGCTTGCGCCGGTTCGACCGGTCCGGTCCGGGTGGAGACATACCGGCCAGTCTCGAAAGCGCCCAGCAGCAGCACCACGGCGACAGCAGCTTTCAGCAGCGTATGGCCCCGCCGGACGGGCGGCACCTCAGCCGTCGCCACGCCGGCGGGGACCGGTTCGTTCGGCAGTGCCAGCAAGGGGGCGCCGCGGACCGTGATGTGGACTTGCGCTCCCTCCGGGATCACGAACTCCATGCGCCTCTCCTCCCTCATCGAATGCCTCGCGCGCATCGTGCCGCCTTGTCTTGCGAACGGGCGCGGATTTCCGCCGGGCCGACGCGACGGCGCGTCGCGAACGCACGCGCCGGGTGGCGGCGGTGCTAGACTCGGGACCATGAGCAAGATGCAGCACGGGATGATCGCGGGGTTCACGTCGGGCGAGCGCGAGTACATCCGTCGCGAGCTCGACCAGTTTTTCTCGACGCTGCCGAGCGTGGCCGAGGGGTTCATGCTCCGGACCTGGCGGGGTGGCCCGCAGGCCGGCCACCCCAAGCTGCCACCGGCCGCCAAAAATCTGATCGAGCGCGGGCTGATGCGGCTCGACGCCGAACAACGCCTGCCGCGACTGCTCTTCACGGACGCTGGTCTCGGCGCCCTGCGAACGATGATGATGGACGCCCGCCTGGCCAACCCCGAGAAATTCGCCCACGTCCGCCAGGAACTCGGCATCGACCCGATGCCGGAGGACAGCACGCCGGAATAACACGGCGGCGGCGCGCCGGAGCGGGCCGGCGTTTCCGGCAAGCTCGCGGGAGGGGTAGGGGATCGGAGGCTGCGCGCTGCCCATCGCTCACGACCGTCGTGTCGGCCGTTTGGTGTGCGGCTCGGCAGCTTTGCGCAGGGCATCCATGGCGCGGGCGATGTCCGGCTCGACGATCGGCACGCCGGCGATCCGCTCGGCGGCCCAGTGGTCGCGCGCGCCGAGCGCCTCAACGCGCGGGTTCGGATGCAGGTAGCGGCCGAAGCCGTCGGTTTCGAAGCCGAGCGAGTGCAGGGCATACCAGAGGCGGCGATCCACCAGTTTCAGCCAGGCGAACTCGCCTGGCGCCAGCACGCCCGCCTGCAGGCGGGCTGCGTTAAGCACTGCCATCAGCGCGGTGTGCGTGTAGGCGTGGCGCTGCATCACCGCCAAGGCTGGCGTCAGCAACGCACGGTCGCGCAGGATCGCATCGGCCTGTCCCACTACCGAGTCCGGCAGGCTCAAGGGCGTCTCGGGGCCTTCAGGCTTATCCTCATCCCGGTTGCCCAGCCCGGCCGACAGGTCGCCGAGCAGGCGCAGCGCGCCCGCGCGTTGCGCCGCAAGCTGCAGCGCGAACACCGCCAGCAGGCAGCGGATCTGCGGGCTCGCCTGCGCGATTCCACGCCAGGGCGGGCCAAGCTGGAGGATGAGGTTTTGGCGCGCAGCGGCCTCATCAAAACCGCCGTCGCATCCTGTAGCGAAGCGGGCAATCCACTCGTCGGGCGTCAGCGCGTAATCGGCCGGGCGCGGCCCGGCCGAGGACGGCGCGCCCGGCGAGGGCAACGCACCCGGCGAGGGCGGCACGCCGAGCGGCAGCGACGCACCGGGCAACGGCGGCACCAGCCGCAGATGCCGCCCAACGAAGGCTGCCGTGGTCCGAAACGAAACCGCCTGCTCGCGGATCAGCCCGTCGAGATCGAACGCCCGGCGATAGCGGGACGGCGCCGCCCGGAGCGTGCAAGCCACCGCGAGGACGAGCATGAGGATAGCCGCCGGGACGCGGAAGAAACCGCCCACGTGGCGGGCGATGCCATACAGGTCGTGCAGGGTGACGCCGTTCGGAGCGGCCAGCGCCATCTGCCGGTCGGCCAGGTCGTAGCGGCTGGTGAAGTGCCGGATGAAGCCGATCTCGTGATGGTGCAGCACCATCACCGCGGCGCTGATCGCTGCGCGGTAGCTGTTCCACAGCAGGATCGCGAACACGCAGCAGCAGGCCAGCGTGATGATCAGATAGAAGCCAGTGTTGTCGTCGCGCGACGGCCAGCTCGCGCGCACGTTCGGGTGTGGCGGCATGGTCAGTTCCTCGCCGCCAGCAGGGCACCTGGCGCCGCGCGCGGCCCGGCCACCGGCGCCCGTGCGGTGTCATCATGCCGCACCGACGATTGGAGCTGCTGCACCCGCGCCAGCACCGCCCGCAGATAGGCGCGCTTGTACCCGGGGTCGTGGGAGTGGTAGTAGCCAACGCCCTACCAGAAATCGCCGTGCGCATCATCGAGGCCCTGGCGCAGGATCCAGGCGCCGGCTTCGACATTGGCGCAGAAATCGTCGCGCAGGGCCTTGTAGGTCGCGGCGATGGTCGCATGCCAGTGCGCGGCCACCTGCGGCAGCCAGATCTGGTTGACCTGCATCGGCCCGATATCGACGGTGTCGTTGGTGTTCTCGCTGACCCGCCCGAGCGAACCGCCCTCGACGTTGAGCAGGATGACCAGGATCACCGGCGGCAGCCGATAGACATCAGCCGCCGCGGTAATGCAGCCGCGGATCATGCGCTGGTTGTCATCGGACGCGGCGGCGTGCGCGTAGGTGATTGCAAGCGCCAAGCAGGCGACGGACGCGAGCAGGACGCGCTTCATGGCGCGGCTCCCGTCGCACTGCGCGGCGTCGGGGAAACATTGCCCTCACCACGGGCACTCCCCGAACCACGTACGCCGCCCGCCTCGGGCATGTCGCGCGCGGCGCGCTCGATGCGGTCGGTCGCGGCCGCCCACAGCGCGTTGAGGTCGTTCACGACGATGGCGTCGGGCCCGGCGACCTGGGCCGTCGCCTCCATCGTCGCCAGCATCACGGTGGTGAAAGTTCCATCGCCGATTCCCTGCAGGCGGTAGCCGAGCAGGGCGCTGCGATCGCGCACGATGTCGAGCGCGAGCCCCTTGCCGGTCGCCTCGCGCCAGACGACTTCGCCGGCGGCGACCAGTGCAGGCAGCAGACCTTTGGGGGAGGCGGCGGTGGCCGGGGTAACGGAGAGCTCGCAACCCGCATCCGGGCCGCCGGCCGCGCCGGCGCCCGCGGCCATGTCGCGGTAGATGACGGTCCTCGCCTCGCGCGTCAGGATCTCGCCCATGGCGCGGCTGACCGCCTCGACATTCACCGTGCTCACGCGAGCCTCCGGCGCTGCCACGCTGGAACGGCCGGGCGGATCGGGCCGACCAGGCAACGCCGGGTCAGCCGCAGGATGGCCGGCAGGGTCAGCCCGAAGAACGAGATCGCCGAGAAGAACAGCGTGCCGATGACGGCGATGTAGAAGGTGAACCAGCTCCAGTAGACCAGGAAGCACAGGATCGGCAGGCAGGCGCGGGCGTCGAGCATCAGCACGCGCACGGGCTGGCCGGTGTTGCGCCACATGATCAGTGCCCTCCGGTTCGGATTGAAGCGCGGCGAGTGCGCGGACTTGGACTCATCCGAGGCTCCGCCGCTCGTGCATCGCCACTTGCTCGGAGATCCGCCCCTGCACGAGCGCCAGGTCGATGGCAACGGCGTAGGATTGCCCCTGCTCCTCGACCGCGCGGCGCGTCAGCGCCGGCCATTCGGCGGGATCGCTGCGCAGGAACCTGGTCCGCAGCGCGCCATCGAACGCGAGAAACTCGCGCAGGGCCGTCCGCCGGCCGTCCACCGAGCGCGCAAGGCGTTGGTTGACCACCAGCCGCAGCGACTGCGCGACCGCTGAGATCAGGTTGTCGCGCTCGTTGGCCGGGCAGAGGCTGGCGATGCGTTGCATGGTGAGTGCTACGTCGTTGGCATGCACCGTCGTGGTCAGGACATGGCCGGAGATCGCGGCCTGGATGGCGGCACCCATGGTCTCGCTGTCGCGGCACTCGCCAACGATGATGTCGGTCGGCTCGCGCCGCATGCAGCCCCGGATGAAGGCGGGGAACGACTGCATGTCGCGCGGGATCTCGGTCTGGTTCATGGTCGACGAGATGCCGCGCACGCGCTCCAGCAGGTATTCGACCGGTGCCGCGCCCTCGACAATGTTGTGGTGGCCGTCGGGGTCGAGCAGCTTGGCGACGGTCATGCCGGCGATCAGCGTGGACTTCCCCGAGCCGGTGGCGCCGGCGACGATCACCATGCCCTCGCGTGGCCGGTAGGCGTCGAGGATGCCCTGCTCGCAAAGCTGGTCCTCGAGCGAGGGCGGCAGGTCGGCGATCGGCCGCAGCACGATATTGCCGCCATCCCGGCGCGAGGTGCGGGTCGGTGTGGCGTTGAGCCGGAACCGCAGGCGAGTCGAGCGATCGAGCGAGATGGCGTACGCGGTGTCGAAATCGTTGCCGCCCTGCAGGCGCGCCATGCCGTCAGCGCCGTAGAGATGGTTGACGATCTGCGAGAACGCGCCGTCATCGATCGCGCCCCGCGTCGCGCGGTAATTGCGCCCGTGGATCATGATCCACACCGGATGCCCGCTCTGAAAGGCCACGCGCGAGGCGCCGGATTGGAACGCCCAGGTCAGCAGCGAGTTCGAGGCCGGGCGCGCTCTTGCGCGGCTCCTGCACCCAGCGCCGGCCCTCATCCGGCCAGACCACCTCGATCGCCGAGGCGGCGGGCGGGACATGGGTGAGGCTGTCAAGCACGGTCGGACTTCTCCTTGCGCGCGGCGATCAGCGCCGGCAGCAATTCGCGGTGCAGCTTTTCAACAGCCGCCGCGAGGGCCTCGACCGCCTGCTCGTTGCGGATGACCGCCTTCTCCAACTCGCTGACGAGAGCGGCGGTTTTGCGCCGGGAGGCCCGTCGTGCGTACAGGCGCTTCCGCAGCTGTCGCATAAGCGCCTCGCCGCTCGCAGTGGACCGGGGGAGCGGGTCAGGCTGGTCGAGAGTCATTGCGGACATCCCGCGCCGGGCGCCCAGCGGCGGGCATTGCCTTGCAGGCCCGGTTGGTCGGTGATGCGGATGGTGCGATCGTCGACGTGCAGGCTGTCGCGGCCGCCATCGACGCGCACGTTGTTGAAGGCGACCCTGGGCTGCTCGACCAGCCGCGCGCGCAGCAGCACGCGGTAGCGCGCCATGCCGATCATGTCGCGCTCGAGGCGGCCGAGGTCGGAGAGGAAGATCTCGACCGCCTGCTTCTCGCCCTGCGCCCACCCTTCGGCCACCCACTTGTTCCAGTAGGCAATCTCCTGTCGGGTGCGCGGCAGGGCGCCGTCGCTCGGCCGCCGCGGCGTGGCCCAGATGCGGAATCCGAGCCAAGGCGGACAGTCATTCCGACGCAAGGCGGACACTGATTCCGACGGAAGCCGGACAGTGATTCCGATCGATCCCGGACGGCCCTGAGGAGGGGCATCCGGGGCCGAAGTCGGCGATCCCATGACCGGTAGCGTGGTCCTCCGACCAAGGGGGACACGATGCCAGCCGAGAGATTGTCGATGCGGAAAGTACGAGAGGTTTTGCGGCTGCGGCACGCGTGCGGCGCGAGCGTTCGGACGATCGCGCGGTCGGTCGGGGTCGGGCACACGACGGTCGCCGAATACCTGCGGCGGACGTCGGTGATCGGGATTACCTGGCCGGTGCCGGCGGAGATCGACGACGCCGAGCTGGAGCGGCGGCTGTTCACGCCCGCGGGCTTCTACAAGGCGCCGACGCGGGTCATGCCCGACTGGAACCACGTCCATGCGGAGCTGCGGCGCCGGGGCGTGACCCTGGTTCTGCTGTGGGAGGAATACAGGGCCGAGCACGCGGACGGCTACGGCTACAGCCGGTTCTGTGACCTTTACATCGATTGGCGGCGGGGCGTCAGCGCGACGATGCGCCAGACCCACGTCGCCGGCGAGAAGCTGTTCGTCGACTACGCCGGCGACACGGTGCCGGTGTTTGACGGGGCGACCGGAGAGGAGCGGCGGGCGCACGTGTTCGTCGCCGTGCTGGGTGCGTCGAACTACACCTACGCGGAGGCTCGCTGGAGCGAGGGGCTGGCCGACTGGATCGGGGCGCACGTCAATGCGCTGGCGTTCCTCGGCGGCGTGCCGAAGCTGCTGGTATGCGACAACCTGCGCGCCGGGGTGACGACGACTTGCCGCTACGAACCCGGTATCAACCGCACCTACCAGGAGATGGCGGGCCACTATAGCACGGCAGTGCTGCCGACCCGGGTCCGCCGCCCACGCGACAAAGCCAAGGTCGAAGTCGCGGTGCTGATCGTCGAGCGGTTCATCCTGGCGCGGCTGCGCAACCGCCGGTGCCTGTCGCTGGGTGAGCTGAACGAGGCGATCCGCGAGGTGCTGGGAGATCTGAACGCCCGGCTGATGCGCAGGCTCGGTGCCAGTCGCCGCGAGTTCTTCGAGACGATCGATCGGCCGGCGCTGCTGCCGCTGCCGCCCGAGCCGTACGCCTATGCCGAGTGGCGGCGCTGCCGAGTGGCCCCGGACTACCACGTCGAGGTGCACGGACATTTCTACTCGGTGCCGTCGCGGCTGATCCGCGAGGTGGTCGAGGCGCGCATCACCGACACCACGATCGAGGTGTTCCACGCCGGCACGCGTGTTGCGGCCCATCTGCGATCGACGCTGCGGCGGCGGCACACGACGACAGCCGAGCACATGCCAAGCGCACATCGGCGCTACGCCAGCTGGACGCCGGCGCGACTGCTGTCCTTTGCCGCCCAGGTCGGGCCAGGCACGGCGGCCCTGGTCGAGACGATCATGCGCACCAAGCCGCACCCCGAGCAGGGCTTCCGGGCATGCCTGGGCATCCTGCAGCTGGCCAAGACCTACGGCGAGCCCAGGCTTGAAGCGGCCTGCCAGCGCGGGCTGACGATCGGCGCGCGAACCTACGGGTCGATCGCCTCGATCCTGCGCACCGGCCTGGACCGGGCTTTCCACGAGGATCCGGCGCCTGAGCCCGCTCCCCTGCTGCACGCGAACATCCGCGGCCGCGGCTACTACCACTGAAGGAGGACCCCGATGCTCGCCCACCCCACGCAAGAACGCCTGCTCGCCCTCGGCCTGACCGGCATGGCTCGCGCGCTCGATGATCAGCGGCGACAGCCCGACATCGCCGCCTTGAGCTTCGAGGAACGGCTCGCGCTGCTGCTCGACCGCGAGGCGATGGAGCGAGAGAACAAGCGGCTGGTCGCGCGGCTGCGGTTTGCCGCCCTGCGCCAGGAAGCCGTCGTGGAGGACGTCGACCTGCGGGCGGTCCGTGGTCTCGACCGCACGCTGTTCCAGAAGCTGGCGGCTGGCGACTGGATCGATCGCAAGCAGAACCTGCTGGTCATCGGCCCGACCGGCGTCGGCAAGTCCTGGATCGCCTGTGCGCTCGGCCATAAGGCGTGCCGGGACAACCGCTCGGTCGTCTATCACCGTGTCCCCAGGCTGCTTGAGACGCTGGCGTTGGCTCGCGGCGATGGGCGCTACGGACGGCTGTTGAAGGCGCTCGGCCGGGTGCAACTGCTGATTCTGGACGACTGGGGTCTGGCGCCGCTCACCAGCGAGCAACGCCGTGACCTGCTGGAGATCATGGACGACCGCCATGACCGCAGCTCAACCATCGTCACCAGCCAGGTGCCGGTCGACCACTGGCACGAGGTGATCGGCGATCCGACGATCGCGGACGCCGTGCTGGACCGGCTTGTCCACAATGCACACCGCTTGGTGCTGAAGGGAGAGTCACTGCGAAAGCGGGCGGCCAAGGCGCTCATGCTTGACGCCGAAGCCGTCGCCTGACCTCATAGCCACGCCGATGACGACCCTGGCCGGGATCCGTTGGAATCCCTGCCCGCCTTGGATCGGAATCACTGGACGGCTTCAATCGGAATCGCCGTCCGCCATCATCGGAATCCGCACCCAGACGCGCACGAGATAGGCGCGCCAGTTCGGCGGCGTGGACGACAGCTGCGCTTCGCGGGTGATCTGGTAGATGCACGCGGTCTCGCGCGCGACCTGGCCGTTATCGCCGAGCGCGAACGCCATCTGCGCCGCCGAGACGATCGGCGGGCGCATCAAAGTCTGGCCGCTGCTGACCGGCAGCACCAGCGAGCGGAAGTCATAGGCGCTGTCGAGCTGTGCCTGGTAGCGGCGGAGCATGTCGTTGATCGCGAAGGACCGTGCGGCAAGCCCACCCTGCGCGCCGTAGGTGAGGGCGGCGGTGCGCACCATGTCGACACGACCCGGCTCCAGCCCGTTGCCTTTCTCATCGCCCGGCCGCGTGGCCTGCAGCGCTTCCAGCGATGGCGGCGGCGCGGTGCCGACGACGAGCGGGGCTTCCTGGCTGCCGGTGATCGGGTTGTTGAGGGAATTGCCGAGCGCCGGCACGTTCCGCTCGACCTGATCCGGCGTCGGATCGGGCGGCACGCGCGGCGACGTCAGGCTACCGGCATGGCCGGCCGTCGCGCAGGCAAGTCCAGCCGACACGGTGGCAGCCATGAGCAACGTCCGCGCGCTAGACATGATGGATCACCTCGACCTGGTGGTGTTGCGGGTCGAGCCGCACGGTGGCGCGGGTGCCGGCCTCTTCGCCGAGCACCTGGAACACCTGGTAGACAGGCACCGAGGCGATCTGGATCGCGACGTCGAGCGGCTGCTCATTCGTCGGCCCGGTGGTGTAGAAGGTGTAGCCGATGCTGGCGGCGAGCTTGGCCACCCCGTTGTCGAGCGGCCCCTTCCAGGCGAAGGACACGATACCCTGCAGGGGCGCCGGGAGAACCGGCTGCGAGAAGCGCTCTGCCGACGGCGAGAGCTGGCCGAGTTCGGCCATCTCGGCATCGACGTGCTGCATGCTTCGCTGCAGCGCCAGCTCCGGGTTGGGCATCCCGGGAGTGGCGACGGTCGTCGGCACCGGGATCGTGCTGGCGCAGCCGGCGAGCAGAAGGCCGGCGGCGAACACCGGAAGAAGCGGGGCACGCGTCATCGGCTGCCACCGAGCGAATGCACGCGCGCGCGACCGCGCGCGGCGGCGGCGAGGATGGCAACCGGCAGCAGCCGACGATCGCACCAGACCGAGTCGCCGGATGTCGGCTCCGGGCTGGCGAAGACAGCTTCCCGGAGCGCCCGCCCCCGCCAGTTGGCGCTGCGCGGATTGCCACGCCGTGAGCCGGGGAACGGAACCACCAGGGCGGTGCCGAGCTGCAAGGTGAGATGCGCCATGTCGATGACCTCCATCGCGCGGGGAGGCTACCGATGAAGTCTGCGAACGGCGCAGGGGATCACCAGTACGCAGTGACATTCAGCCGGCCTCGGATGGAGGCGGCCCAAGCGGGCTCGGCATCGGCTCCGAAGCCGGCTTGCGATCGTCTCGCGGATTGGCTGATGGCTGCGATTGCGCGACATCCCCGATTATTCCGCCGCCATCGGCAGATGGTCATGAACCGGTTGCTCATGCGGCCGCAGCACCAGCCCCAGCCCGTGGCCACGGATCAGCTCATCGGCCAGTTCATCGACCACGCCGGCTTCGACTCGATCCGCTGCATCACCCTTCTTAAGGCGAGCCTTGGTGCGGCGCTCAATCTCGCCTAGCGCCGATCCCGCCGGGAACACTTTCGACAAGCGCCGCAGTCCCTCGCTGAAACCGACGCGGGTGTAGAGGCGATTGCGCAGACTGGTGTCGCCGGGCGTGGTCGAGAGCGCCCACAATTCCACCGGCCCGAGGCTGTTGACCAGCAACTGCTCGTAGAGCGCATCGCCCGCCTGCAGGATGGCCAGGAACGGGGCGCCGTTCTGCTTCGGGCCGGTCAGCCGGTAGCGGACGATCTTGGCGCTGGCCTCGGACAGGTCGAAGCGCTTGACGATCTCCTCGAGCTCGCGCTGATCGCCGGCGCGTAGCACGAAGCGGCCGGTCGATTGCGCGATGACGCCCTCGCCGATGTCGGACAGGCGCTGGCTGGCAAAGCCAAGCTGCACGTTGTGCTTGCGGCCCTCGCGCACATCCAGCTCGGCCTGCGCGCGCACCAGCGGGCTGCCCTGGGTGCGGTGCCATTCGTCGTAGTCGATCCGCTTGACCGTCTCGTAGACCTCGGTGAAGCGTTGGCGATGGTATTCGCGCACCCGGTCGGGAACGAACTCCAGGTAGTCCGGGTGCAGGAAGAAGTTGCGGGCCAGGATGTGCCGCGCCAGCAGATACATCATCTCGGTCTGGCGGTTGGCGGCGGCCGATCCGGCGGGTGCGACGGATTGCAGGTCGAGCACGATGATGCGCGCCGGCCCGAAATCCAGCTGCGTCGGCTGGTTCAGCGTCGGGAAGCGGCGGATCAGGTCGTCGATGTAACGCTCGAAGGTCTGCGACGCCTTCTCATCGGTCTCGGTGATCTTGAGAGTGTCGAACAGGTCGCGCACCTGGTCGGTGCGCACCGCGCCGATCAGATCCTGGAGGATCGGGACGGCATGGCGCTGCGCCCGCTCGGCCAGCCGATGCTCGCCCACGTCGCACAGTTCGTTGACTACATCGCGCCAGTACGGCGCCTCGTGGTGCAGTTCGATGCCGTAGCGCTCGATCGCCCGATCGACCTCCGGCTCGACTCCGCTCCGGTAGTGCTTGGCACCCTCGCCGGCCTCGGTGCAAAGCCGATAGGCCTCGTCGATCACCAGGGCGATCATCTGCGGCATGCCCTCGAACGGCGTCGTCGTATCCGGCGGCAGGGTCGCGAGCAGGAGAAAATTCTGCAGGAAGGCGCGCTCCAGCGGCAGCGGATACTCGCAGCCCACCTGCAGATCGAAGATGTTGAACTCGAAGCCGGGGGCGAATTGCAGCGACACGAAGATCGCCTCCTCGCGCCGTGCGGGACCGAGCGCCTCCTGGATCAGCCGCACGAAGCCCTCGGCGCTCTTGCCGATATCCGTCTTGCCGATCAACGGCAGCCGCGCGCCTTGCGGTCCCATGACCGCCGAGCTGAGGCAGAGGCCGATGTTGATGGTGTTGGCCAGCACCGACTTGCCGCTGCCGGGAGGGGCCACGAAGATGTCGCACACCAGGGGGCGCTGCCGGCCGCCGGCCGGATCGTACGGCCAGATGCCGCCGTCGGGGCGGCGGAACAGCACACTGCCGCTCTCCCAGGGCGAGGCGGTGCGGTTCCACGGCAGCATGGTGAGCGCGTCACCCAGCAGGGCCAGCGACGGGTTGGCGGTGGAGGCCAGCGCGAGGCCGGGCGCGCTGCTCATGACGCCTTCCAGCGGATCGCCGACGCCGGTCGTCGCCTTGGCGTTGCCCCAGCCCTCGATGCGCTGCGACAGGGTGGAGATGCGCCGGCGCAGCTTGGCCGGCTGCTCGACCGGCGCCCAGGTGGCGAAGCTCGCCCGCAGCTTGACGCTGATATGGTTCTCCTGCTCGCGGGTCTCCTTGAGGAAGGCGAAGCCGCGCCGCAAATCGGCGTTGCCGGGAAACATGGAGAGAAAGCTGGCGCCGATGTCCTTCAGCTGCATCGACGCCTTGCCGCCGCCCTCGAGGACGATAGAGGCCCGCCAGGGGATGCGGTCCTGCCCGAGCGTGGACGACAGCTCGACGAAGGGGCGGGGATCCTCCGGGCCGAGAACCATATCGACGCAGCCATAGGCGTTGTCGCCGAACTCGACGCGCTGGCCGCCCTGCGTCACCGCGTCGGTGTAGAAGATCTGCTCGCGGATCGGCGGCCACAGCAGGCACTCCGCCTTCGGCTGCTTCATGACGTCCTCAGGGCAGCGTGCCATCACCCGGTCGCCCGGCAGCGCCGGCCGCCACTCCGACCCCGCCATCTCGCGATACATCGCCGCGCGCGCGACCCGCAGCGCCTCGTGCGGCTCCAGCACCGAGGCGGCGACGTCGTGCGCGCGCAGCGCCGAGAGCACGCGCGACGTGAAGGCGGCATGGCGCGTGGCCATGATTTCGCTGTGCAGGGTGAAACGCTGGGTGTCGCCGATCGCCCCGGCAGCCGCGGCGTTGGCGGCATACTCGGCCTTGAGCTGCTTGCGCTCCTCCTTGGTCAGCGCGTCGGGACGGGTCCAGACGATGAAGTAGGATGCCTCCCAGCGCATCAGCGTGGGCCAGAGCCGGGCGCGCTCGGCGAGAATGTCATCGAGGTTGAGGCCGGCCTCGCGCGCGACGGCGCGGCAGGCGTTGAGGTTCAGGTGCGCGATCTCGACCAGCGCCGCGTCGGGATCGGAGATGTACCAGCCGACGATGGCATGCCCGCGGGTTTCCAGCGCGCCGGAGAGGTCCATGCGCATCGCCTCGGTGATGCGGGCGAAGTCCTTGCGCTCGGCCATGCGCTGGATGCCATCGACGCGGATCCAGGACAGATAATGCCCGGCCTTGGTGATCAGCGCGTCGCCATACGCCGTCTCGAGCTCGCAGAACGCCGGCAGCGGCTGCTTCAGCGCCAGCGACAGGCTCGCGAGGCCGCGGGCGAGGAAGGAAAACATGGTCCTACCGCCTCCGGAAGGGCCAGTTGGGAGCGACGGACCGGCTTCGTTGCGATGCTGGCTTCGCCAGGGCGAGCCAGGTATCGACGATGGCCGGATAGACGTCCGTCCCGCCCTCGTAGAACAGGCCGAGCGGCAGCAGGCGCAGGCCGCCCAGCAACGCCGCGCGGCGGGCGTAGGAAGCCGATGACACGCGGAACAGCGCGCCGCCGAGTTCGCTTGGCGCCGTCGTGCCGAGGCAGGCTGCGGCAGCGGCGCTGCGGGCCGCGAGCGCCGCGCGCGCGTGATGCAGAATCCGTCGTTCGGGCAAATCGAGGCGGAGCCGGTGCTCCGCATGCAGGCCTTCGCCGAGGGCTCGGAGCTGCATATGGATCTCGCGCATCGTCGTATTGACCGCTGCCTGGCTCATCTCCGGCAGCCAGACCCGCGCCGCCTCCTCATCGATCCGCGGTCGTTCGAGATGACGGGCGAGCGTGCAGAGCGGGCAGGCGGCGCCGGTCCATCCGGCCCGCACAACATCAACATCGTCGTCGGGCGTACACGCAAGCTGCCATGCGCCGGACCGGGTGCCGCAAAAGGTGCAGGGCGTGTCCGCCAGCCCCACCTGCAGCACCGCCGAGCTGGACCGCTCGGTGGCGGACGACGCGGGCGTGGCCACGGCGAAGGTGAGGGAATGGAGATGCACGCTCAAAGCCCCGCGTTCACAGCCCGGGCACGATGAGCGACAGCAGGGCGACCGCGGCGGCCGCCGAGACGCTCAGGCCCGCCAGGATGCGCCGCGGGCGGCGGTCGAACGTGCGTGGTCGTGCCATCCACAGCAGCAGCGTCACCAGCAGTCCCGGAACCGCGCCGGCGATGAACACGTCCGCCGCGTCAGTCAGCGCCAGCCTGTGCGGCAAAAGCGCCGTCGCCGCGAGCGCATAGGCAACGGACGCCGCGAGCAGCCCGCCGGCCAGCCGCACGCGGCGACTGGACAAGCACGCCCGCAGTGTCGCCGTGTCGGATGCCGCAATCGAATTCATGGACAGATTCTCTCGGTGCAAAGGAGACCTGCCGCCGGCGGCCCGCAGCGACCGGCTGAGCCGCAGCGGCAGGAAGAGCATCAGCCGCCGGTGGTGCCGGCGCCGAAAGTGACCATGCCGGGCGTGCCAGTGATGGTGGCGTTGGCACCCGAGGCAGAGATCGCCGCCTTGTTGACCCACACCCCGGCGGTCGCGAACAGCCCGCACAGTGCGAGGCCGGCGAGCGCACGGCCGACATAGCCGGTCTCGCGGTTTTGCGGCTGCCGGCTCTGCCACGCGGCCCACACGCCGAAGAAAAAGCAGACTGCCGCGGCGAGGTAGCACGCCATCGTGAAGGCATTGCCGCCGGCGTTGATGCTCTCGCTCGACATCGTGTTGACCTGAGCGCCGAGACCGCCGGCGGGCGACGTGGCCTGGGCGAGCGCCTGGCCGGCATAACCGAACCCGAGGGCGAGACCGCCGGCAACCGCGGCCAGCAGTTTTCCCCGGTTGACCGCGAGGCGCCGCAAACGCGGGCCGAGGCGCGGGTTGTTGATGGAAGGATTCACGCGTCTGACTCCTGGTTGCGAGGGAACAGCCCCTCGCGGATCAGATTGACCGAGATGCTTGCGAACGGCATACCAAGTTTGCGGGGCTTGGCGGCGGCCGTTCCCTGGCACATCAACCGCCGGTCTGGAAGAACCCGACCACGCCATTGGCGATGGTCAGGATGTTGATGCACATCACCCCAAAGAGGAACTGCACCCCGCAGGCGAGCGCGGAGCCGCGGACATGGCCGTTGACGATCGCGCGCCACGACCAGATCGCCCAGAACACGCAAGCGGCGCCGAACATCTGGAAGAAGTGCTGGAACAGCGTCACGACATTGATAACGGTGTTCTCCGGCGTGCTGCCCAGGATGCTCGCCGCATTGCCCGGAATGGTCGGGACGTAGCTGGTGAGCGAGGCGGTCAGATCGGTGCCGGCGCTGACATTGGCCATGGTCAGGAAGTGCGGAAAACTCGCGAACACGCCGGCAAGGATGAGCGAGAGAAAGGGCACCCACGGCTTGCGCCAGTAGTGGTGATGGTGGTGGTGCGGATAGGCGTAGCTGCGCAAGGTCCACGCGGCGAACAGGAAGCAGGCGCACCCTGCGATGTAGCAGAACGCCGGCAGCATGACGGCGATACCGTCGGCGATCGCGGTGGAGAAGTTGACGAGACCCTGCATCGTCGGCTCCGTCGTGAGCGGACTACTGGATCGCGCCGTGCTCCGTGCTCACGACCCAACTGGTCCCACGCTGCGCGATGGATTTCACGCGGCCATAGCCGGGGATGCTGTCCCCGACGACGACCTGCAGCTGCGCGCCCTCGCCGCCGCCCCGATCGATCTCGGCCAGCAACGCCAGCCCAGGCGAGGCAGCCTGGACGCGATACCGCTTGACCGCCTCCGCTCCGCCGCCGGGCAGGGCGGCGACGGCGGTGGTCAGGCGCACCGGGATGGTCTTCGCCAACGACGAACCGGCGCCAGGAATCGGCCAGAGGGGTTGGCGCCGTTTCCCGCGGCGCCGGACGCGGCTGCAGCGGCCGCGGTGCGGGCGTTCGCCATTGCGTTGCGGGCTTCGGCCAGCGTGAGGCGGCGCTCGAAGTCGCTCAAACGGGCGGCGGTGTCGGCCGCGCTCTTGCTGAAATCGGCCCGCAGTTGCGCGTCTTGTATCCGCACGTCACGCAGCATCGTCGCCATTTCCGTCACCAGGTTGAGCACCTGGATCTGGTCGTGTGGCGTCATCGGCGCCGGGCGCATGTCGTGCGCAACCGTGACGGCATCGGCGACCGGCCGGGCCGCGGACTTCGCCGCGGCCGATGCCGCCGCAACCTGTGTTACGGGCGGCTGAACCGAAGCTGAGGCGGACTTTGTCGCACCAGCCGTCCTTGGCGGCGTCAGGGATGACAAGACCGCCCTCGTCACGTCGTGCGGCGGGCCGGCAGCGCCGGCCACGAGACGCTGGGACTGGTCGCGCCCAGCGATCGCCTGCGGAGGCGGGACCGGTGCGGCCGGCGCCGGCGGCGCCTGGGCAACAGTCGAGGTGCCGGAGGCGAGATGGGTGGGCGCCCTGGCGGACGGCGCAGCCGCGGCGGCACGGACCGGCGGAGCCACGCTGCCTGGCTCGTCGCATTGCCTCGCCTGGAATGCTCCCGAGCGTTGACCCGTTGCCTCACCTGAAATGCTCCCCGCCGGAATTCGGCGGCGGAGGCATTGGTGAGGCGAGTGAAGATGGCGACGCGTGATGAACTGGTCCTGGTCATTGGGGAGCGGTATGGGCGAGCGAGGGTCGCGGAGAAGAGCCGCATTCTCGACGAGTTCGTCGCGGTGACCGGCTTTCACCGCAAGCATGCGATGCGTTTGCTTCGTCGCGGCCAACCCGACTGCCGGTCTGGTCCTCGTTTGGGCCGGCGGGTCTACGACGACGCGGTCCGAGAGGCCCTGATCGTGGTTTGGGAGGCATCGGACCGGGTCTGCGGCAAGCGGTTGCGAGCGCTGCTGCCGGTCTTGGTTCAGGCCATGGAGCGGCATGGCCACTTGCAGCTCGCGCCAGAGGTCCGTACCGGCCTGCTGGCGATGAGCGCCGCCACGATGGACCGGGCCTTACGAGAGGTGCGGGGGCATGCGGGAGGGCGGGCGCGCCGTCGCGCGGCTCCGTCGGCGGCGATCCGACGCAGCGTGCCGGTGCGTACCTTCTCAGATTGGCAGGATCCCCCGCCCGGGTTCTTCGAGGCGGATCTGGTGGCGCACAGCGGTCCGATCGCGAGCGGGAGTTTCGTGCAGACGCTTGTATTGACCGATATCGCCACGGGCTGGACGGAGTGTGCGCCGTTGCTGGTGCGCGAACAGAAATTGCTGACCGAGGTGTTGGACGAGCTGCGCAAGCTGCTGCCGTTCGCCCTGCTCGGGTTCGATACCGACAATGATAGCGTGTTCATGAACGAGACCGTGCGGGACTACTGCCAGGCGATCGGGGCGACGTTCACGCGCTGCCGGCCGTACCGCAAGAACGATCAGGCTTGGGTGGAGCAGAAGAATGGCGCGGTCGTGCGGCGCATGGTCGGCTACCGGCGGTTCGAAGGGCTGGCGGCGGCGGCGGAATTAGCTCGGCTCTACGCGGGCGCGCGGCTGTTCGTGAACTTCTTTCAACCTTCGTTCAAGCTGGCGGAAAAGGAACGCGACGGGGCACGGGTCAAGAAACGGTATCATCCGCCTGCGACGCCGTATCAGCGGCTGCTGGCGGACCCACGAACGCTTGAGGCGGTTCGGTGCCGCGTGAACGCGATGGCGGCTCGCTTGGATCCAGTGCGTTTGCTGTGCGAGATTCGTGCTGCGCAGCAGCGCCTCATCGAGATCGCCGACAAGCCGATCAGCAGCGAATTGGCGGCGAGCTTGGACTTGAACTCTTGAGCGGTTTCTCTTCGGGCTGCGCACGGCATGGAAAGAGGGCGAGGTGCGCCCGACCGCGCGGGCCAAGGTGCGAGCCAAGCGCTTGCGACGGTGTCCCGATCCTTTCGCGGCGGTTTCTCTGCAATTGCGGGCATGGTTCGAAGCCGAGCCGCAGCGGACCGGCCGGGAATTGTTTGAGCGGCTGCAGGCGCAACACCCCGGGGTCTACCCGGCTGGGCAGCTTCGCACTTGTCAGCGTCGCTTGAAGATCTGGCGGCGGGAGATGGCCCACAAGCTGGTGTTTGGGGCGGCCGAACCGGTCCTGGAGGACGGGGCTCGGTGAAACACCAGATTTCGCACCTGGCCTTACCAAAAGCGTATCGCCGTGCTCGCGGCGGGACTTTCGGCCTACAGCGTGGCCGGGCCGCTCGCTCGCATGGCTTGAAGAAAGCCATGCTCCCTCGCCGCCCCGCCACGCCCGGCCAAAATCCCTGCCGCTTGCGCGCGGCGATGATGGCAGGGCAGGCCGGGACGAAGAACAGGCGCTTGCTTTCAGCCGAACAAAGAACATATGCACCGGGAGCATCTGGATGAGGCAACGGGCGCCCACCCCGGGAGCGTTCCTGGATGAGGCAACACGACCGGCCATCCGTCGTGTCGCGCCACAAACCCGCTCTCTCGGCCTCAGGGGTGAAGCTGGACAGCCTGGTGCCCGCATCCACGATCTCCGGCATACCTTCGCGGTCCGGTCGTTGGAGCGCTGCGCCCCCGAGCGACACGCGATCGCCCAGCACCTTGTCGCGCTCTCGACCTATCTCGGCCACGCCAGGGTTGCCGACACCTACTGGTATCTCGAGGCGACACCGGTGTTGCTGCGCGAGATGGCCGACGCCGGCGAGATCCTGCTGCGGGGAGCACAGGCATGACGATGCTCGCCGCCCAGCTCAGCGCCTTTCTTCGCGAGCACCTGCCGCGCGAGCGCAAGGCAAGCCCGCACACCTGCGAGGCCTACGCCTATGCCGTTCAGCTCCTGGTCTGCTTCGCCGCCAGCCGCCTCCGCGTCAGACCATCCCAGCTCGCGGTCGAGCAGCTGGACGTGCCGCTCGTCCTCGCATTCCTCGAGCACGTCGAGGCTGCGCGGGGGTGCTCGGCTCGAACCCGCAACGCGAGGCTCGCGGCCATCCACTCGTTCTTCCGCTTCTTGGAGTATCGGGTGCCGTCCTGCCTTGAACAGGCTCAGCAGGTCGGCGCTATCCCGATGAAAAAGACCGACCAGGTCCTCATCCGCCATCTCAACCGCGATGAGATCCGCGCCTTGCTCGACGCGCCAGACGCACGGTCCGCATCGGCCTGCGCGATCGCGCGATGCTGCATCTGGCATTCGCCGCAGGGTTGCGGGTCTCCGAGCTGGTCGGGCTCAGACTGGACCAGTTTGAGCGGGGATCAGCTCCCTGTATCCACGTCAATAGGAAAGGGGCGCCGCGAGCGCATCCTGCCGTTGTGGAAGGAAACGGCATCCGCCATCGCAACTTGGCTAAAGGCGCGAGCGCCGGATGGTGACCCCGAGCTGTTCCTGAACGTGGCCAAGCGGTCCATGACGCGGTCCGGATTTGAGTACATCCTCGCTAAGCCGAGCTTCCTTCTATGGCGTTACTTCAACCATCTGATATGTAACGAGGAATTGCCATATCGGACCCAAAAATGTAGCCATTCACTGGGCACAATTCGGCAAAGGCATTGCGTCAATCACCCGCAATTGACGGCAGCAATGAACCTGATACCATCACTGGTAGCTGAATATCTGGGGCCATTTTGGGTGTACCCAGTAGCTGAGCCGCCGTTTTGCAACAAAGCGAGTCGGATCAGAGAGTTGCGTTATCTCACAATAGGAAGCTCGGGTTAAGCATGTCGCGGTCGCCGCCAAATGCCAGCCCTCGATCGCAGCCAAGCGGGTGACGCCGCATGTGTTGCGGCACAGCTGCGCGATGCACACGCTCCAGGCAACACGTGACATCCGCAAGGTCGCGTTGTGGCTCGGGCAGGCCAGCCTCCAGAGCACGGAGACCTACGTTCGGGCAGATCCGACCGAGAAGCTGGAAGCTCTCGCCACCATGGCGCCGCTCGGCCTGCAACGAGGGAAGTTCCAGGTTCCCGACCGGCTTATGATGATGCTGAAAAGGGGCCGGCCAGAGCTGAAATTATGCGGAGCGGAGCGGCCCGATACACCGGCGCAATGCTGGCTCCTGCCGCCGAGCTCCGCATAACCAGATACTCCGCATAACGCCGCATATCGGTCGTGCCCGCAGCCAGCCACACGCGCACGCCGGAGGGTGCCATCATCATTCGCGCAACACCGACAGCACGCGGCGGAGTGCCGCCACGCTTACACCGTCGTCGACGCTCACGCGCACGCCGCCGTTCAGCTCAATCTCGATCAACCCCGCGCGTCGGGGCGCCGCCGCCACGGACGCAGGCGACTCCGATACCGCCGGCGTCTCGCTGGGGACCGTCGCAATCCTGACTGGGAAGAGATGCAGCCCGGAATTGCAGGCAGCCTCGGCTGCGGCGGCGCGGCGCCAGCGATAGACCAGGCTCGGGCAGATCCCATGTCGGCGGGCCCCTCCTGGATGCCAGCGCCAGGCTGGACGGACTCGGCCACCACCATCGCGCGAAACGCCGCGTCGTGCGCGCGCCGCCGCTTCCCAACGATCTCGATCCGCGGTCTTGCCTCGTCATCTGTGGCTGCCAGTGTGGCAGCCTCATGCTTGTTTCCTGCCATGCCCAGCAGCAGACCGACCCGCCATTACAGAGACAAGGCGGTCGTCACGGTAGGGATACGAATCAGGTCGCGCCGCGTCGGCTCAAGCACATTCGCGCACAGGTCTCATTATTTGTCAGCCGACAAGTCAGAAGCCCCTGCCCCCCAGCCGAACCCTAGGGCGAAAGCTCCGATCGCGATAAGCGCGGCCCGATATACCACCTTGGGCGCTGCCATGACGGCGTAAGCCATCGTGTGTGCAAGCGCAGGCCAGAGTGGCAAGTCGTACCGGAATGAGGCGGCGGGAAGACTGTAGCTGAGATCGGTGGCTGAAAACCAGAAATGGACGGGCAGGACGGCGGCGAACGCGAGCGGCGCCGCCATGGCCAGCACCGGTCGCGCGCTGGGTAAGCGCTCTCGGGCAAACCAGGCGCCCACAATCGTGCAGCCCATCATGGCCCAGAACGCGAGGATTGTCAGTATGTCGGTTACGTTCGCAATGGGCCACTGGCCCGTTCGGCTAAATCCCCATGTGTAGCCGAGGTTCAGCAGAAAGGCCGGCACGTAGCCGCCGAAGCTGTTCATGTGGGCAACATTCCCGACGCTCTCGGCCGTGACAGGAACGAGGGCCCCATAGGTGCGGAGCATGAGGAGATAAGGAACGACGCCGACTAGGCCACCCAGGGCGTGAAAGAGTAGCCAGCGCGGTCTGATTTGCCTCTGCAGCAAGAAAACAACGGCGAGCAGCACGGCGACGCTGAGGCCCGCGTTAAGTTTGGCCCAGAACGCCAGAACAAGCCCCAAAGCGGCGACGGGTGCAGAGCAGCGTCGTCCGGGCGAGCTGACGGCCCAATAAGCGAGCGCTCCGCCCAGCACGGCGAGGGAGTCGTTCGTGACTTGTCGCGAAATGGACAGGGAGTTCGGGGCAGAGCGCAAGCGCGAGGCAGAAGATCAGCAACGCCGGGAAGTCTCGTTGGAACGATCGAAATCCTGCCCAGAGCGCGAGGGCTACGCCGAACCCTAGCACGAGGCCCGAGACCAGCCGTGGCAGCATCACGGCCACAGCCGGGGGCAACGTGCGATCGAGAACAAGCCCAATCAGGAGATAGAAGGGCGAGGGGTGCCCAAGGTAATTCGACCGTTCCGCCCAGCGGCTAAAGTCTCCGACCGCGAGCGTCTTCTGCTCCTCGAAGTGCGGCAGCAGGTGACCCGTCTGCTGAAGGTAAGCGGCATAAGAGACATGCTGGAGCTCATCAGGGGCCGGAAAGGGGGTGATCACTATCAGGTGCAGAGCAATAGCTGCGAAGATTAGGAAAGAGAGCAGCGGCACCAGTAGTGTCGGATTTGGCCGACGTGTGAAACTCTTTTGGGTGGTCGCTAGCCGCAATTGAGCGAGGGCGGAGCTCGCGGTCATCAGATGTGTTGAGCGGGCACAGCGTCGACCCTCGACTCCAGCCAGTCATGGGCCACGTGATGGCGGCCAAGTGCCTCTTGTCGGCCTGATCTCGCCAATGTCCGACCCGCCTGGGGCCAAGCCGCCGTCGATGCCGCACAAACCGCCAAAGGAACCGAACAGCCTACTTCGATTCAAGCACGAACGACACTTTTACAGTGGCCCGACTGGACTTGACCTGGTCGTTTTCAACCGTGGCCTGGACCTCGCTGATATAGACGGATCGGATTCCGCGCACCGTCTTAGACGCTTCCGCAACCTTCACCACTGGCATGACGCCCTCCCTGTCGCGGGCCTTGCCTTCAACGCCGGCTGTGCAACGGAGTTGCGGGGGACGCGAACTGCCGGGGGGTTCCATCCCGGGTTGAACGCCGGTATGGCTCGGCGAGGCGAGAGCGAGCGACGGCCCTGCTGCGCCCGGCCGGCGAAGGCGTGCTGCGAGTTTGGCCGATCCGCCCGCACGTCAACGCGGTGCGGAACAATGACGCGAGCCTGATCGAGCCGGTCGAGGCTGCGGAGTAGCGCCGGCTGCCGCAATTCGCCCCGGCTGGCAGGAGGCGACCGAATCGGCGACGGCGGGACAGGTACGTCAGCGGGCGGGGACCGGCAGTCAACGTGCCGGATATCAAACCCGCACGCCGGGCCGCCCGAGCATGCCCAGCAGCGCCGCTCCGAGTCGGGCCCCTCGCGCCAGGGGAGGGAGGCCCGAGGGGACGAAAGAGCGGGTCCGACCTCCGCTAGGAGCAGGCCTTTCCATTCGCGGGCCGGTCGCCAGCAGCCTTGGCGGCCGACTTTGCCATGTATGTGCCCCGTTTGTCTTTCCGTAATACCGGTCGCCCTGGCAATGGGACCCGACGGGTCGGTCTGTGCTTAAAGATGCGCCTGCCGATTGCGGGATCGGCAGGCGCTAAGGAGAACCGGGATCGGGCCCCGGCACACACAATTGTAAGCAGTGGGCCGTCGCGGCAGCAAGCTGCTTTTGGGCCGGATGTGGCCAACCGCCAGGCTAGCAGCCTGTCGGACTTAACGCGGGGTCGCTGGCTATCATAGAATCGGCTGACCGATTCGCCCACCGGCCCGGGACCACGCGCCGCATGAGCAACTTCCGCCCGATCGACCGCGACGTTGGCTTTCTGCTTCCCCCGTCGGTGGACGAGTGGCTGCCGGAGAAGCACTTGGCGCGGTTCGTGGTGGAGGTGATCGACGGTCTTGACCTGTCGGCCATGCGCAAAGGCTACCGCGGTTTGGGCTCGGCATCCTACGATCCGGCGCTGCTGCTGGGTGTCGTGGTCTACGGCTACGCCACCGGCGTGTTCTCCAGCCGCAAGCTGGAGCGTGCGACTTATGACAGCGTGGCATTCCGCTTCATCGCGTCGAACGAGCATCCCGACCATGACACCATCGCCGCCTTCCGGCGGCGCTTTCTGCCGCAGATCGAGGCGCTGTTCGTGCAGGTGCTGCTGCTGGCCCGCGAGATGGGCGTGCTGAAGCTTGGCACGGTGGCGCTGGACGGCACCAAGATCCACGCCAACGCCAGCCGGCACAGCGCGCTGTCTTATGAGCACGCGGGCAAGATCGAGGCGCAGCTGAAGGCCGAAGTGGCCGAGTTGATGGCGAAGGCCGAAGCGGCGGACCAGGCGGACATCCCCGACGGCATGTCGATCCCCGACGAACTGGCGCGTCGCGAGGAGCGGTTGCGCAAGCTGGCGGCAGCGAGGGCGACGATCGCGATGCGGGCGCGCGAACGTTATCTGGGTGAGCAGGCCGAGCATGAGGCCAGAATGGCGGAGCGGGCGGCCAGGACGGCAACGACCGGAAAGAAGCCCAGTGGCCCGGTGCCGAGGCCGCCGGTGGCGACCCCGCTGCCAACCGATCAGGTCAATCTGACCGACGAGGAAAGCAGGATCATGCCAGGGGCGGGCGGCGGTTTTGAGCAATGCTACAACGCGCAGGCGGTGGTGGCCGCGGGTAACCTGCTGGTGGTGGTTGCCGACGTGGTGCAGGCGCCGACCGACAAACAGCAGCTTTCGCCCATGCTGGACAAACTGGCTGAGCTGCCGGACGAACTCGGCGAGCCAGAGGTGCTCCTGGCGGACAACGGCTATTTCAGCGCGGCGAATGTGGAGGCCTGCCAGGCGGCCGGGATCGATCCGGTGATCGCGCTCGGGCGCGAGGCACACCACCCGACCCTGGCGGAGCGCTTCGCCGCGGCGCCGCCGGCACCGGAGAACCCCACGCCGGTCGAGGCGATGGCGTATCGGCTGCGCACGCCGCAGGGCCGCGCCCTCTACGCCCTGCGCAAGCAGACGCCAGAACCGGTGTTCGGCATCATCAAGTCGGTCCTGGGATTCCGGCAGTTCCTGCTGCGTGGGCTCGATGGCGCGCGCGGGGAATGGCGCCTTGTGACCATGGCATGGAATTTGAAGCGGATGTTCGCGCTCGGCCTCGCCGCGTAGCGGCGAGGCGCGGATCCCCAGCAACGGTCTCACATGGCGTCCCAGGGGCGCCAAGGCTCAGCCGGGGTGCAGCGGCCCAGGCATCGATCTTGGCCCCCACCGGACGATACCGCGTCTCGCTCGGCTCAGACCGAGACGCGAGTCCGACAGGCTGCTAGACTACCGGGTTGACGCTTGGCGGATGATCCAACAAACCGCTCAACGACAAAGGGGGATTGGCCCCGCCTGATCGAGATCGTTCAAAAGCCGTTGCCACGCGGCGGCTTGACCCGCCTTATTGTGCTTCTTGATAGCACCGATCTGATCAGGAGACGCCAGTAGGGAGTTGCCCGCGCAATGCCGGCGCTTTCCTTGAAACCGACGCCGGCAAGTGCCGGCTGATATGGAGGAACGAAATCACATGCCTCTCCCGGTCCCCGACATATCCCGGAACCTTTTCGACCTGAGCGGCTACTGCAGCATCGTCACCGGCGCCGGACAGGGGATCGGCCGCGCCATGGCCGAGGCGCTCGCCTATGCCGGGAGCGACTTGGTCCTGACCGAGCGCAACGCCGAGCACCTTGGGGTTGGCGCCAGAAAGATCGGGGCCATCGGCCGTAAGGTCACCGCGGTTGCCTGCGACGTTGCGGCCGACGACACGCCGGACCGGCTGGTCAAGGCGGCGCTGGACCTGAGCGGTCGCATCGACGTGCTGATCAACAATGCAGGCTTCATGACCTTCGCCGACATGCTCACCGTCGAGGACGAGGTGTGGGACAATATCTATGCGGTCAATGTGCGCGCGCCAATGCGGATCATGCGCGCCGTGTTGGCGGAGATGGTCAAGGCGGAACGCGGCAGTGTTATCAACATTGGCAGCTCATGGTCGTCGCGAGCTTCCGTCTTCAACCAGGATGGCGGCGGCGTCGACTATTGTTCCTCGAAGGCAGCGTTGCAAAGCCTTACGCGCGCTGCCGCGCAGGATGTGGCGGCAAAGGGGGTGCGGGTCAATGCCATGGCCCCCCGGCGCGGTCGACACGCCGATGCACGCCGATCACCGCGCCAAACTCTTCGAGTACGAAAAGTACATTCCGCTCGGCCGCATGCAGCTCGCGGAAGATCTCGCCGGCACAGCGATCTTCCTCGCCTCGGACGCCAGCGGCTACATCACGGGGCAGACCCTGCACGTCAATGGCGGCCTGATCATGGAACGACTAGTCGCTCGCGATTGGTGAACGCCGGGGGAATCCGGGCTCAGCCCACAATCCCTTTCATCGCCCGGCCGACCGGGCGGCCTTGCTCCATCTCCCACTGCACGCCCCAGGGATCGATCCAGGAGAAGAACTTGTAGGGAACGGGGTGATCTCCTCGGGAATGTGGTCCTGCCCCACGATCTCGATGAGGAGGCCTCGTCTGCCGTACGCCTGTTGCTGAAAACGGATGAACGCGTAGGCCGCCACCGCGTCCGGCACTTCGAGCGCCACATGGCGAATGCCGCCCAGATCGTTCACCTTCCTACGGTGGATGGTTTGGTCGCCCTTGGGGTGATGATAGGTGAACAGTTCCAAATAGACACCTACCTCAGGATGCTTCAGAAAGCGAACGTCCAGGCTAACCCGGCCATCGTCAAATCCGGCATCGCGGGCGAACGAGGCCAGATCCACACCCGGATAATTCATGGGACCGTCGGCGTTGGTTGCCTGCTCAAAGCCGAGCACGGTGCGGTAGAACTCGGTGGCGACCTCGATGTCGTCCACGACGACGTTGACGTGGGAGATGGCTTGAACATCTCGTCGCGGGGTAAAGTCGGTCATTGTTCCTCTCCACAAGAGAGCTTCGCCTGGACTGAAGGACTTAGCTCGACTTTCCGCATTTCAGGCGGCGAGACATAGAGTCTCCACGAGTTGATGTAACAAGATGACTGGAATTTCTATGCTTTCGGAGCCCGACCGGGACATGGAAAAACTCGGTGGCGACCAGAAGACGCGGCGGACGGCGGCAATCGCGTCGCTGAAGGTCGGTTGGTGTTTGTGGTACCAAGCGGCGGGATGGGGGCGGACAGCGGTGCTGGGTTTCTGCATCAATCCATGCGCCCAGACGGTCACCAGAGAGTAGAGTCCGAGCAGCGCCGGTGTGGTGCGCAGGATGGCCAGGTCCGACCATTGCCGTTGCGTCTCGACGCCCAGATGTTCACGGGCCTCTTGGAAGGTCGTCTCGATCCGCCAGCGGGAGACGAAGCGCGTGAGGATCGCGGTAGGTTCCGGCGGAGCTGAAGCGGATCGTGGCGGCGCAGCGTGATGAGATTGCGTGGCTGAAGGGCCTGAAGGGCCGCCCTTCGATCAAGCCGATCGGGATGGAGAACGCGACCGAGCCGAAGCCGGGCGGCAAGCGGGCCAAACGCCGTGGCCGCGGCAAGGTGACACCGCGGGTGATGCCCGAGACCAAGGTGCTTCGGGTGGCGGCGGCGGCGGGTTCGCAGTTCAAAGGCTACGAGCCGTACCAGGTGCAGGATCTGGTGCTGACCGCGCGGGTGGTGCGCTATCGCCGAGAGCGCTGGCTGACGCCGCAGAGCGAGACGATCGTGGCGCCGCTGCCTTGCGGCATCCGCGGCCATTTTGGTCCGGAGCTGCGCCGCTTCGTGCTGATGCAGCATCACCAGGGTCAGGTGACGGTCGAGCGTCCGGTCACGCTGTTGCAAGCGACCGGCATCAGCATCTCCAAGCGCCAGGTCATGCGCCTGCTGATCGACGGGCAGGACGACTTCCTGGCAGAGACCGGCGAGGTGCTGCGCGCCGGGCTGGAGACGGCGGATTGGGTCAGCGTGGACGACACCGGCGCGCGCCACCGCGGCGGCAACGCCGTGTGCACGCAGATCGGCAATGACACATTCGCCTGGTTCGGCACGACGGGCAGCAAGAGTTGGCTGAACTTCCTCGACCTGCTGGGTGCTGGCCACACCGACTATGTGATCAACGACGAGGCCCTGGACTACATGCGCGAGCACGCGCTGGCCGGACCGGTTATCCGGCAACTGGCCAACCATCGAGAGCGGCGGTTCGCCGACCAGACCGCTTGGCAGCGGCATCTCGAGCAGCTCGGCATCGCCGGTCTGCCGGTGACGCCCGATCCGGTGCGCGTCGCCACCGAGGGCGCGCTATGGGGCGCCGTGGCCGCACACGGGTTCCTGTGCGAGGCGGTCGTGGTCAGCGACGACGCCGGGCAGTTCAACGTCGGTCAGCACGCGCTGTGCTGGATCCACGCCGAACGTCTGGTACACAAGCTGGACACGTTCACCGACGAGCAGCGTGCTGCCCAGCAGCATGTCCGCGGGCTGATCTGGTGGTTTTATGCCGACCTGAAGGCCTATCGGCTCGATCCGACCCCGCGCCGACGCCGTGAATTGCGGGCGCGCTTCGATCGCATCTTTCAACGGCGCACCGGCTTCGCCACCCTCGACCGCCTGCTGCAGCGCCTGTACGCCAATAAGGTCGAGCTGCTGATGGTGCTCGATCACCCTGAGACCCCACTGCACACAAACGGCTTGGAGCGCGACATCCGCTGCCACGTCATCAAACGCAAGATCAGCGGCGGAACCCACAGCGACACCGGCCGCGACTGCCGCGATGCTTTCCTCGGTCTCGCCAAGACCTGCAGAAAGCTCGGCATCGCTTTCTGGGACTACCTCGGCACCAGGCTCGGTGTCTGCGGCGGTCCCACCATACCGCCCCTCCCGGAACTCATCCGCTGCCGCGACTAGCCCGCCTGACGCCACGCCCGCCCGGGGTTATGCCCCGGTTACCGTCTGATACCAGTCCGCCTAAACACTGACACACGCCCATGTGCGGGAGCCGATTGAGCGGATACGCTCTGGATCATCGATTAGCCAATTCCAGGCGGTTTTGCAGGCGTCGACAATTTCGTCGTAGCTGTCCCAGACAGTTGAACAGAGCTTGTTTTGGCGCAGGTAGTCCCAGACATTCTCCATCGGGTTCAGCTCCGGGCTATACGGCGGCAGCGGCAGCAGCCTGATGTTATCGGGCAACCGCAGATCCTTGCCCTGCTGGTGCCAGCCGGCGCCGTCACACAGCATCACTGCACAAGCGCCTGGCGCCACCTGCGTGCTGATTTCCTCAAGGTGGAGGTTCATCATCTCGGTGTTTGCAGCGGGTGTAATCATCGCGGCTCCAACGCCGCGGCTCGGGCAAATCGCACCGAAGATGTAGGCGGAGTCATGGCGATTATCGCGCACCATCAGAGGTCGCGCGCCGACCGGGGCCCAGATATAGGCGTGGGTTCCCTTTTGGCCGACTCTGGCCTCGTCCTGGAACCAAATTTCTATTGGCGTGCTTGACGTGGTGCCGAGAAGCGCCGCCTCGACCAGGCTGGGGAATTTTTTTTAAAGGTCACCTCGGCCTCGGCATCCTTCTTCGGATGCACCGGGCGAGGTTGCAGCCGGGTCAGGCCAAGCTGGCGCAGCCATTTGCCGATCGTGCTTTCATGGACATCGATTGAAAAGCGTCGTGCCACCTCGGCTTGCAGGTCCACGCACCGCCAACGCACGACCCGGGCGATCGCCGGATCGGGGCCGCGCACCACCAGCGCCCGCAGCTCGGCCTTCTGCTGATCGCTCAGACAGGGCGGCTTGCCGGGGCTTTTGCGGGACTTCAGGCCGTCAATGCCGGCGGCGTTGTAGCGATGCACCCAATCACACAAGGTCTGCCGGTCCATGCCATTGAGGGCAGCCGCCTCGCTGCGGCGGCGGCCGTCCAGCACCAGGGCCACAGCGAGCATTCGACGGACCTGCGCCCCTTCAGCGCATTTGCTTGCCATGGCACGCAGCGTCGCGCCGGTGTGGTCCGTGCGGGTGATCTTCAACGTCGCGCCCATCGAACCCCTCCTGGTGCGAATCGTCGCACCAGGGCATCGAATCGGAACTCAGCCGCTTTGGGAACCCCCCAAAGAGAGTCGGCTTCAACGCGGACTGATAT